>NZ_JBITIO010000016.1:0-258267 GCF_044459065.1 Nonomuraea sp. NPDC050394
CGGCACCGACATCTGGACCGCCCTGGCCTGGTGCGCGGGCATCCTCATCGCCGCCTACCTCCTCGCCATGAACACCTACCGCCGCAAGATCGCCTAAGAGCCTGGGGTCGCGGAAAGTCCGCACGGCACCCGAACCTCCTCGAACACGTCATAACGCGAGATGGGAAGTGCCATGAGTGAATCCCTCCACACCGTCACGACGATGCCGGCTGCCCGTCAGCCCGGCTGTCCCTTCGACCCGCCCAAGGAACTGCTCGACATCCGCGAGCGCGGCCCCATCGCCCGCTTCTCCTTCCCTGACGGGCACCAGGGCTGGCTGGTCACCGGGTACGACCTGGTCCGGACGGCGCTGGCGGACAAGCGGTTCAGCTCGCGCAAGGAGCTCATGCGCCACCACCCGACCATCGACTTCGGCGACATCGAGGTGCCGCCGGCGCCGCCGGGTGAGTTCCTGCTGATGGACGATCCGCAGCACAGCCGCTATCGCAAGTCGCTGGTGGGCAGGTTCACGGTACGGCGGATGCGCCGGCTCACCGAGCGGGTCGAGCAGGTCACCGCCGAGCACCTGGACGCGATGGAGCGGGCCGGAACCACGGCGGACCTGGTCACCGCGTTCGCCAAGCCCATCCCGGCCGTCATGATCTGCGAGCTGCTGGGCGTGCCGTACGAGGACCGGGGCTCTTTCCAGGAGAACATCGACAAGTTCATGAGCGGGGAGACCAGCGACGAGGAGCTGATCGCGGCCTACACCGCGGTCCAGGACTACCTCGCCGAACTGGTGGCCGCCAAGCGTGCCGACCCCACCGACGACATCCTCAGCGAGCTCACCGACAGCGACCTCACCGACGAGGAGCTGAAGGGGATGAGCCTGATACTGCTGGCGGCCGGGCTCGACACCACCACGAACATGCTCGCGCTGGGCACCTTCGCCCTGCTGCGGAACCCGGCCCAGCTGGCCGCGCTGCGCGCCGGCCCCGAGCTCATCGACAGCGCCGTCGAGGAACTGATGCGCTACCTCAGCGTCGCCAAAGGCGTCGGGAGGGTCGCGCTGGAGGACGTCGAGCTGGGCGGCCAGACCATCAAGGCCGGGACGACGGTGCTCCTGTCCTACAACACCGCCAACCGGGACCCCAGGCGCTTCGCCGATCCGCACATACTCGACCTCCGGCGGCAGGACGGCGGTCACCTGGGCTTCGGCCACGGCATCCACCAGTGCCTCGGTCAGCAACTGGCCCGCGTGGAAATGCGGGTCGCGTTCACCGCCCTGGTCAAGCGTTTCCCCACGCTGCGGCTGGCCGTACCGGCTGAAGAGGTCGCGCTGCGGCCGGAGACCGCGGACATCTACGGCGTCAAGAGCCTCCCGGTCGCCTGGGACGCATGATGACAAGCAGCGGTGATGCCATGGCCTCGCCTGAGGACGGCCCTTCCGCCGTTCGGTACTCGGCACGGTGGGCAGGCACATGTCGAGACGAAGACCATCTACGGGCGGTGGGACTCTCCACGCAGGACATCCAGGCCGTGCGCGATCGCCTTCTCCATACGTGACCTGTGCATCTGGGTCGTGGGCGGGGAGCGTCGAGCCGCTCCTGATCGAGTTCACGCATGATGGCCGGGCGGGATGGCCGCGGGAGGTGTCGTCTCGGGCCTTCGCGGTCGTGGGCGAAGGCCCGAGGGGCGGTTACCAGGCGATGGGGCCGAGGCGATCGATGAAGATCCCGGTCGGTCCGTCGGCGTCGATCGTCGCGAGTTCGACGATCGGGTCGGTGCCCTCGGTGACGGTGAGCTGGCCGGTGTGGTGGTTCATGTCGGTGGCGGTGAACTTGTGGTTGGCCACCTCGCCGGGAGTGATCATGTTGAACTTGATGTCCGGGAGCGCTTGGGCGTACCTGACGGTGATCATGTTCAGCGCCGTTTTCGACGAGCTGTAGGCGAGCTCGTGCATCTTCGAGGCGGGCTGGTCCGGATCGGTCACGACCGCGAAGGTGCCGACGGCGCTGGACACCATCACCACCCGCGGATGGTCCGCCGCCCGCAGCAGGGGAAGGAACGCGTGTGTGACCCTGACCGGTCCGTACACGTTGGTGTCGTAGACGGAATGCATCTCTTCTGCCGTCGCGTCGGCGGGAGCGATGGCCCGCCCGGTCGCGCCGGCGTTGTTGATCAGCACGTCCAGCCGGTCGGTGTGCTCGCGCACAAGCCGCTGGGCGTCGCTCACCGACTCGTCCGAGGTCACGTCCAGCGGGACCATGACGACGTTGGCGCCGCCGTCGGTCAGCTTGGCGGCGGCCGCCCTTCCTCGCCCCGGGTCGCGTGAGCCGAGGAAGATCGTCCATCCGAGTTCCCCGAGCCGCCGGGCCGTTTCGAGACCGAGTCCTTTGTTTCCTCCGGTGATCAGCACCGAAGTCTGTTCCGGTTTCGTCATGCCCTCTGAGACGAGATGCCCCGCCCGGCTGTGACACACCCGGTCACTGTCACAGGCGGAGGTGCTGTCTCGTCTAAAGGGGTGTAGGCAATCGTCCGTCAAGGAGCAGATGGTGAACATCGCGCTGTGGATCGCCGCCGGACTGCTGGCCGTGGTGGCCTTGGGTGGCGGCGTCATCAAGGTGTTCGTACCCCCGCAGAAGCTGGCCGCGGCGCCGGGTGGTGGCTGGACCGCGGACTTCGGCGTGGGCTTCGTCAAAACCCTCGGTGTCCTGGAGCTCCTGGCCGCGGCGGGCCTGGTCCTGCCTGCCGCGCTGGGCATCGCGCCGGTTCTGGTGCCGGTGACCGCGGTCTGCTGGGTCCTGCTGATGGTCGGCGCGATGATCACCCATGGGCGGCGGGGCGAATCCGCGTTCGTGGCGCTGAACCTGATCTATCTCGCGCTCGCGGCGTTCATCGCGTGGGGCCGCTTCGTCGTCGAGCCCTTCACCGGCTGAGTGGCTACTCTTCCCGGGTGCGTCTGTACGGCCCTGCGAGCGCCGTGTCCGGGTCTGGCGGCAGGGTTCAAGGAGGAGCTGACATGAGCGGTGCCGAGGAGTTTCAGGAGCTCCGGCCACTGTTGTTCTCGATCTCCTACCGGATCCTGGGCAGCGTGAGCGAGGCCGAGGACGCGGTCCAGGAGACCTGGCTGCGCTTCGAGGCCACCCCGACCGAGCCCAGGTCGGTCAAGGCGTTCCTGTCGGCGACGGTGACCCGGATCTCGATCGACGTGCTGCGCTCGGCCCGCGTCAGGCGGGAGGAGTACGTCGGGCCGTGGCTCCCCGAGCCGCTCCTCGCCGACCCCTACGAGGACCCGGAGCGCTCGGCGGAGCTGGCTGACTCGTTGTCGATGGCGGCCTTGGTGTTGCTGGAGCGACTGTCCCCGCTTGAGCGGGCCGTCTTCGTGCTCCGGGAGGTGTTCGACTTCGGCTTTCCCGAGGTCGCGTCGGCTGTGGGGCGCTCGGAGGCGGCGTGCCGCCAGCTGGCGGTGCGGGCGCGGCGCCATGTGGCCGCGGGCCGGCCCCGCTTCGAGGCGGACCGCGAAGAGCGGCGGGAACTGGCGTCGCGGTTCTTCGACGCACTTCGCGAAGGCGACGTCGCCGGTCTGCGGCACCTGCTGGCTGCCGACGTGTCGATGGTCGGCGACGGCGGCGGCAAGGCTCCGCAGCTGGCCAAGGCCGTCATCGGCGCCCAGAACGTGGCCCGGCTGCTCGCCTCCATCTTCCCCCAGATGGCACTGGTCGGCGTGACGAGCGAGCCGCGCGAGCTCAACGGCCAGCCCGGCGCGATCTTCCGCGACCGGGACGGCAAGGTGCTGCACACCCTGGCGCTCGACGTGCTCGACGGGCGCGTCCAGACGATCCGCGCGGTGATCAACCCCGACAAGCTCGGGCACATGGGCCCGGTGGCGGACGCCTGGGAAATCGACCGCGAGGTACGACAGGTGCGCCACCCCAGGCGATAGCCGGACCCCGCTCCAAGCCGTTCGTCGCCGGGGAAGGCGTCCCCGGCCGGCAAGGGACCGTGGAGGAGCTGGGCGGGCGGGCACGCCGGTTGAAGCGGTCACCGCCGGCAGGCGCGCCTGCCTCACGCCTCCAGAGGTGCCGGTTTCAGCAGTTCCTCGCCGCGCCGCAGGGAACGCAGCCAGTTGGCGCGGGCCGCTTCGGCCGCGGCCTTGGCGTCGCCGGCGCGCAACGCGGCGAGCAGGACGCGGTGCTCCTCGTAGGCCTCCTCGTGAACGGGGACGTAGCCCCAGATGTGCCGCTCTATGCGGCGCAGTTGTTCGTCGAGTGATTCGAGCAGCTCGATCAGTACCGGGTTGCCGGCTCTTCGGTAGTAGACCCGGTGGAACTCCTCGTCGAGGGCGCTGAGCCGGTCGGGAGCCGAGGTGCGGGCCATCGAGTCGAGCAGGCCCTGCATGAGGTTCAGATCGGCTTCGGTCATCAGCGGCGTGGCCAGCTCGGCGGCCAGCGCGTCGAGTGGCGCGCCGGCCTGGAACAGGTGCGGCGCCCGGTCGAGAGGCAGCCCGGCGACCCGGGTCATCCGGCTGGCACTGGCCTCGATGAGTCCTTCCTGGCCGAGCCTGATGAGCGCTTCGCGCACGGGCGTACGGCTCACGCCGAGGAACTGCGCGATCTCGACGTCGCGCACGACCTCGTGGGGCTGCAGGACTGCGTTGAGTATCCAGCTGCGCAGCTCCTCGTAGGCGAACTGCTGAGCGCTCGTGTAGCGCCTTGCTGACTTCACTAGCGGGAGGGGCACCGCTCAAATATATCGGTTCTTGGCGCCGGCCGCGATCCCCGGGCCGAATGTGCGCGATGTGCGGCACATAACCAGGGTCTTGTCCTAATTTGGCTGACCGATATACTGGCCGCCATTCCGCGACGAACCCCGGTGATCCCCCAGGTCGGCACGGCCACCGCCGGGGCGCGGCCTGGCCCACGCCCGTGAACCCGCGTGTGGCCAGAGCCTCGTGTGGGCACGGAGAAAGAAGGCAAGCCGGTGAAACCTCAGACTCGGATCGCCGCGTTGTCCCTGGTCGGTCTGCTGGCCGCGGGGTGCTCAAGTGGTCAGGGCACGGCTTCCCCCGCTGCGGGGAAGGGGGGCGGCGTGCTGCGGATCGGCACCACGTTCACCTGTAACTCGATCAACCCGTTCGCGTCCACGGGGACCACCTGCGCGATGATCTTCCGGTACAACTACCCGTTCCTTGTCCAGTACATCAGTTCCGGTGCCGTGGAAGGCGACCTGGCGACGAAGTGGACCACGTCACCCGACGGCCTCACATGGACGTTCGACCTGCGTCCGGGCACGAAGTGGTCCGACGGCGAGCCCCTCACCGCCGCCGACGTGGCCTTCACCATCAACACGATCGTGAAATACCGCAAGGGCGCGACCGCCTCGGAAGCCGCGTCGGTGAAGAACGTCAAGAGCGCCTCCGCCACCAGCCCGGCCCAGGTGGCCATCACCTACGACAAGCCGACCGCCAACGTGCTCGGCCGCCTGGTAAAGATCCCCGTGCTCCCCGCCCACGTGTGGCAGCAGTACGCCACCGGCGACGGGATGCGGCTCAAGCAGACCCCGAACGCCGCGCCCCTGGTCGCCGGTGGACCGTTCCGGCTGGCCAAGTACACCAAGGACCAGATCGCGCTCATGGAGCCCAACCCCCACTGGTACGGCGACAAGCCCAAGCCGGCCGGCTTCGGCCTGCAGTTCTTCAGCAGCCCCGACGCCATGGTGAACGCGCTCAAGACCAACAGGATCGACTACGCCGCGCCGTTGCCCATCACCGCGGCCAAGCCCGTCGAACAGGCGGGCTTCACCGTGACCCGGCAGCCCGGCTTCCGCATGCACAACCTGATCATCAACCAGTCACCCCACCAGAAGGCCCACCCCGAGCTGCGCGAGCCGAAGGTGCGTGAGGCGTTCGAGGCCGCGGTCGACAGGAAGCGCATCATCGAGGTCGCCTACCTCGGCTTCGGCACGCCCGGCAGCTCCATCATCCCGCCGGTGAGCGGCGAGTGGTACGACCCGTCGGTCAAGCCCGACGCCTTCGACCTCACCCGCGCCGCCGCCCTGCTCGACGAGGCCGGATACAAGCCGGGTCCGGACGGCATCCGCGTCGCCGGCGGCGCGACCATGTCGTACGAGGTGATCATTCCGGACGTCGAGGGCGGCGAGGGAGAACGCGCCCTGCAGATCGTCACTGAGGACTTCAAGAAGATCGGCGTCCAGCTCAAGCCGCGACCCGCCGACAACGCCACCGCCTTCGACCAGATGACCGGCACGGACAAGAAGTACGACCAGTACACCGTCGCGCAGTGGGGCTGGATCGCCCAGCGCGACCCCGACTTCCTGCTCAACGCCATGACCTGCGACCAGTGGGGAAGCTGGAACGACAGCGCCTACTGCGACAAGAAGTACGACGAGATGTACGAGCGGCAGGCGAGCACGGTCGAGGACGGAGCGCGCAAGAAGCTCGTCTGGGAGATGCAGAAGACGGTCAAGGACGCCCGGCCGTACGTCGTCACCCACTACGACGACGTCGTGGAGGCCCACACCAGGAGCTGGAGCGGGTTCGCCACCTCCGCGCTCGGCATCCTCGACTCGCAGTCCCGCTTCGGCCTGCTGTCGTCGAGCTCCGGATCCTGAGGATCGCCCGTGTCGCGTACCAGCCATCTGATCAGGCGCCTGCTGGCGGCCCTGGTAACCGTCTACGCGGTGGTGACGCTGAACTTCCTGCTCTTCCGCGTGCTGCCGGGGGACGCCGTGGCGAACATGTCACGCGTCCCCGGCGGTTCGCCGGAGCTGACCGCCGCGCTGCGCCGGCAGTTCGGGCTCGACCTGCCGCTCTGGGACCAGTACTGGATCTATCTCGGCCGCCTGGCGGGCGGCGACCTCGGCGTCTCCTTCGCCACGCAGGAACCGGTCGGCGTGCGCCTGGCGGAGGCGTTCGCCAACACGCTGCCCCTGGTCACCGCCGGGCTGCTGCTGGCCCTGGTGCTCGGCCTGGTCAGCGGCGCGCTGGCGGCCTGGTACCGGGGCGGGTGGGTGGACAAGCTCAGTACCAACACCGCGATCGCCTTCTACTCGGTCCCGACGCACTTCCTGGGACTGCTGCTGATCATGATGTTCGGCGGTTACCTGCCCGCGCAGGGGATGCGCGACGAGTTCCTGATCGACCCGTCCGGGGCCGAACTCGTGGCCGACCTGGTCAAGCACATGACGCTGCCGGCCATGACCATCGCGCTCATCGTGTTCGGCCAGTACACGCTCGTGGTGCGCTCCTCGATGATGGAGACGCTCGGCGACGACCACGTGCTGACGGCGCGGGCGCTCGGCGCCGGACCCGTCCGCATGCTGGCCAGGCACGTGCTGCCCAACGCCATGCTCCCCATCACCACCCTCGTCGCGCTCTCACTCGGCGGCCTCATCGGCGGCTCGATCCTGGTGGAGAGCGTGTTCTCCTGGCCGGGCGTCGGCCGGGCCATGTACGAAGCGGTGGTCCAGCGCGACTACCCGATGCTGCAGGGAGTCTTCCTCGTGCTCACCGTCTCCGTGGTCACCCTCAACCTGCTGGCCGACCTGCTCTACGTCCGGCTCGACCCGCGGGTGGCCCGATGAGACGCCTGCGCGCCAACCCCAGGGCCACGGCGGGCGTGGCCGTCCTGCTGCTGCTCACCGCCATCGCCCTGCTGGCGGGATGGCTCGCGCCGTACGGCCCGGCCGAGCAGGTCGGCCCCGTCTTCGGCCCGCCGGAGCCCGCCCACCCGCTGGGTCTGGACGACGGCGGCCACGACGTCCTCAGCCTCCTGCTGTACGGCACCCGCCCCACGCTGTTCGTCGGCGCGGCGGCGGCCCTGGTCGCCATCCTGGTCGGCGGCGTCATCGGCGTGGTCGCCGGATACTTCGGCGGCTGGATCGACGGGCTGCTCATGAGGATCACCGACTACGCCATCGTGATCCCCGCCCTGCCGCTCGGCATCGTCATCGCGGCGGTGTGGGGCAGCAGCATCGGCCATCTCGTGGTGGTGATCGCGCTGCTGCTGTGGACGACCACCGCCCGCGTCATCAGGGCGGAGACCGCCTCCCTCAGGAACCGGCCCGCCATCCAGCGTGTACTCGGGCTCGGCGCGAGCCATCTCCGCGTCATCGTCCGCTTCCTGGTGCCGCAGCTCGCGCCGCTGCTCAGCGCGATGGCCGCGCTCACCATCGCGCTGGCCGTCTTCACCGAGACCGCGCTCACCTTCCTCGGCCTCGGCGACCCCGACACCGTCACCTGGGGGACCATGATCCGCTTCGCGTTCCAGCGGACGGCGATGACACAGGGCGCCTGGTGGGCCTTCGCGCCGCCCGGCATCGCCATCTCGCTCGTCGTCATGTGCTGCTACTGGGTGTCGCAGTCGATCGAGGACACCCTCAACCCCCGGCTCAAGGTCGCGCACGCGTCCCGGACGTACTTCCAGGTGGTGAACAGATGAGCCTGCTCGGCATCCGCGACCTGGAGGTCACCTTCTCCACCGGCGGCGCGCAGGTGCGCGCGGTGCGCGCGGTCAGCCTCGACCTCGCCCCCGGCGAGCGGATCGCCCTCGTCGGGGAGTCGGGCTGCGGCAAGACCTCGGCCATGCTGGCCATGATGGGCCTGCTGCCCGCGAGCGCCACCGTCTCCGGGCAGGTGCTGCTCGACGGCACGGACATCCTGGCCGGCGGCGAGAGCACGATGCGGCCGCACCGCTGGAGCGACATCGCGATGGTCTTCCAGGGCGCGATGAACGCGCTCAACCCGGTCCGCCGGGTGGGCGCCCAGATCGTCGAGGCGGTCCGCATCCACGGCGGCTCCCGGCAGGAGGGCAGGCTGCGCGCCCGCGAGGTGCTCGACCTGGTCGGCCTGCCGCCGGACGCCGTGTCCCGCTACCCGCACGAGCTGTCGGGCGGCCAGCGGCAGCGGGCGGTCATCGCGCTCGCGCTGTCGTGCCGGCCCAGGATCCTGCTGGCCGACGAGCCGACCACCGCGCTCGACGTGATCGTGCAGGACCAGATCGTCACCCTGCTGAAGGAGCTGAGCGACTCGCTCGGGCTGGCGGTCGTCCTCGTCACCCACGACCTGGCGCTGGTCCCTCGCCTGTGCGACCGGGCCGCCGTGATGTACGCGGGCTCGATCGTGGAGAACGCGCCGTGCGCCGACCTCGTACGCGGCCCGCGCCATCCGTACACCAGACGCCTGATCGAGGCGACCCCCGACCTGGCCGGTGAGCGCCCGCTGACCTCCATCCCCGGCGCGCCGCCCAGGCTCGACGGGCCGCTGCCCGGCTGCGCCTTCCAGCCCCGCTGCGGGGAGGCGCTGGAGCGGTGCGCTACCGCCGCGCCGCCGCTGCTCCAACTGGCCGGCGGCAGATCCTGCGCCTGCCACCTGACGGAGGTGCCCGCGTGAGCCTCGTCGCCGACGACGTCGTCGTCACCTACGGCCGCAAGGGGAGCGCCCCGGCACTTGACGGGGTCGGACTCACCCTCGGCAAGGGGTCCATCGTCGCGCTGGTCGGCGAGTCGGGCTCGGGCAAGAGCACACTGGCCCGCTGCCTCGTCCGCATGCGGGAGCCGGCCGCCGGCCGGGTCAGCCTGGACGGCACCGACCTGCTCACCCTGCGGGGCAGGCGGCTCAAGGCCTTCCGCCGCCGCGTCCAGATGATCTACCAGGACCCCTACGAGTCGCTGATCCCACGCCAGCGGGTCCGCGACATCGTCGCCGAGGGCCTGGCCATCCACGGTGTCCCGAAGGGCGAACGGGACGGGCGGGTCCGCGAGGCGCTGATGGCCGTCGGGCTCACCCCGGTCGAGTCCTTCCTCGACCGCCGGCCGTTCGAGCTGTCCGGCGGGCAGCGGCAACGCGTCGCCATCGCCGGGAGCCTCGTGCTCGAACCCGCGTACCTGATCGCCGACGAGCCGGTCTCGATGCTGGACGTCTCGGTCAGGGCGGGTGTGCTCAGCTTGTTCGGCGACCTGCGCCGCACCAGGGAACTGGGCATTCTGCTCATCACCCACGACCTGGCCACCGCCGTCCACGTCGCCGACCGGATCGTGGTCATGCACCGGGGAAAGATCGTGGAAGAAGGCCCGGCCAGGCGGGTGACGGCGGAACCCGCCCACGACTACACCCGTGCGCTCCTCGCGGCCACGCCGGACCTCGGCCGCCCGTGAAGCCAGGTCAAGAACGGAGATCCATGCGCATCGCCATGGTCCAGATGTCGTCGGGGGACGACCGGGCCGACAACCTCCGCCGGATGGCGGCCACGCTCGACCGGGCGGCCGGCGAGGGGGCGGAGCTCGTCCTGTTCCCCGAGGCGTGCTCCTACCGGGGCGAACTCGCGGCCGAGCACGTCGAGGACAGGACGGGGCCCACGCTGTCGCTGCTGTCGGAGAAGGCCGCGGGTCTCGGGATCGCCGTTTTGGCCGGGGGGCTCTGGCTCACCTCCGGCGATCCGGGCCGGCCGTACAACGCCTGCGTCTTCGTCGGACCCGGCGGCGAGCTCGCCGCGGAGTACCGCAAGGTGCACCTGTTCCGGCTGCGGGCCGCCGACGTGAACGAGGACGAGGGCGCCTACACCACCCCGGGCGAGCGCCTGGTCAACGTCTCCTACCGGGGGTTCAGCTTCGGCCTCTCGATCTGTTACGACCTGCGCTTCCCCGAGCTGTACCGGGCGCTGGCCCGCTCCGGCGCGGACGTGCTGTGCGTGCCGTCGAACTTCTCCGCCGTCACCGGCGCCGTCCACTGGGAGCCACTGCTGCGCGCCCGGGCGATCGAGAACCTCTGCTACGTCCTGGCCCCGGCCCAGGAGGGCGTCAGCCCCGACGGGTTCGTCACCCACGGTCACAGCCTGGCCGCCGACCCCTGGGGCCGCGTGCTCGCCTGCGCCCGGGACGGCGCAGGGCTGGTCATGGTCGAGCTCGACCGCGGCGCGCTCGACCAGGCTCGCGGCGCGCTCAACGCGCCGTACGAGACAGTCCCTTCCGTGTACGGCGGGCCGGTCGCGCAGGAGCCGGTCCATGGGTGAGACGGTGGAGGCGGTGCGGGTGCCGGCCGGCCCACGCCGGTTCGCCTACGACAGCGGCGAGCCCGCCGTGGCCGAGGTCGCCAGCGGGACCAGCCTCGTCTTCGAGACTCTCGACTGCTTCTCCAACCTGCTGACCTCGCCCGAGCAGCGCTTCCGCACCGAGGCCGAGCTGATCGAGCTGGTCGGCGCGTTCAACCCGGTCTCCGGCCCCGTGGCCGTCCGCGGCGCCGTACCCGGGGACGCGCTGGCGATCACCGTCGAGCGCGTCAGCCTCGGCGCGCGGGCCGTGACGGTGCTCCACGCCGACCCCGAACTCGACCTGCCGTACGGTGACACCCGCGTCTGCCCCATCGAGGGCGACACGGTGTGGTTCCCGACCTCGCGGGGGCGCCTGGCGCTGCCGGCCAGACCCATGATCGGCACGCTCGGCGTGGCCCCCGCGGGTCCCGCGTTCCCCTCGCTGCTGTCGCACGGCCGCTGCGGCGGCAACATGGACTGCCAGGCGCTGCGGCCGGGAAGCGTGCTCGTGCTGCCGGTCGAGGTGCCGGGCGGGCTGGTCTCGCTCGGGGACGTGCACGCGCTCATGGGCGACGCCGAGATCACCGGCACAGCGCTGGAGGCCCCGGCCGAGGTCACCGTGACGGTCGAGCTGCTGCCGGGGCTGGGCCGGGCGATGGCGGGGCCGTACCTCGACGAACCCCATCGGATCGGCGCCGTGGGCTGTGCCCACGGCGTGAGCGTCGACCACAACCTCCGCTCGGCGATGACCGAACTCCGGCGCAGGCTGGTCGAGGAGTGCGGCTACCTTCCCGGTGAGGCGTACGAGCTGCTCGGCGCGGTCGCGGAGGTCACCGTGAACCAGTGCGTGCACGGCGGCTGGTCGTCAGTCCACGCGGCCGTACCTCGCTACGTCACTTCCTGATACGAGGCATCATGCACCGATCGCGCAAACTCTCCGTTTGGGACATAGGCCGCACTCCGCTGTACGCGTGCCAGTACGACCAGCGTTTCTCCTACTGCCTGTACGTCCCCGACGACTACGCGCCGGAGGGCGACAAGGTCTACTCGCTCGTCGTGCTCGTCCACGGCACCGAACGGGACGTCCAGTCGTACCGGGACAGCTTCGAGGACTTCGGCAGGGCCAACGACTGCATCGTGCTCGCCCCGCTGTTCCCCGCGGGCATCCCCGACCCCGGCGAGCTCGACGGCTACAAGTATCTCGAACACCGGGGCATCCGCTTCGACGAGATCCTGCTCTCCATGGTCGAGGAGATCTCCGCCTGCTACCGGGTCGAGGGGGCCAGGTTCCTGCTGTTCGGCTACTCGGGCGGCGGGCAGTTCGCGCACCGGTTCGTCTACCTGTATCCCGAGCGGGTCCGCGCGGCCTCGATCGGCGCGCCGGGCGCGGTGACCCTGCTCGACGAGGACCTGCCCTGGCCCGCGGGCTTCGCCGGGGCCGAGGCGGCACTGGGCAGGAACGTGGATCCGGCCGCGCTCAGCGGTACGGCCATGCACCTGGTGATCGGCGCCGACGACACGGGAACCCAGACGAACAGCGTGCCCGCGGGCCATCCCGCCTGGATCCCCGGCGTCAACGACGAGGGGGTTCCGCGCACCACGCGGCTGCGGGCGCTGCGGCGCAGCCTGGAACGGCACGGCATCCCGGTCCGTTACGACGTCGTGCCGGGCGTCGGTCACTACGGTCCCGGTGTGGTGAGCAAAGTGAAGGACTTCTTCACCCACGTGCTCACCGTCGACGCGGAACGGACCACATCGAACACGGGCTGACCCGCACCGGCCGGAGAACCCGCGCGATGAGGCCGGGTCGCGTCCGTGGACCTGACCCGGAACCTGCTTGCGTCTCCCGTGGACCTATGGGCACATTCCAGGTAGCCGTGTAAGGCACGGCGTTCCCGTGTTCACGAGGGCTTGCCCGGTGATCTGTATGGCGGATGTGGACCGATCCCGAACGGACGAGGTCCTGCGGATGCGCGGCGGCATTCGCGCCCGGATGACGGCGATGGCGGGTCAGGCACGCGGCGGTCTGCTCGCCATGGCGCCGAACGCACTGCTGGTCCTGCTGTGCACCAGCGCCCTGGCGCCGCTCATCCCCTTGGGCGGCGCCGTCGCGGTAGGCGGGGTCGTGGGCTCCGTCGGCGCCAACATGCTCAGTGAGCTGATCAGCAGGTCGCTCGACGCGCTTCGCCGCCGCTCCGACGCGCGGCGACCGTCTCTTGACGACGTGGAGCGAGAGCTGTCCCTGCGGATCACGCGGGTCCTTGACCGGCACGACACCGACGCGAACGAACTGCGCGCCGAGATGGCCCTGCTGCTGGAGCGTGCCGATGCCGCCAATGTGGCCATGGAGACGCTGATCGATCACGCGGACCTCGAGACCCAGGTTCACGTCGCCCAGACGATGACGCGCCTGGGTCAGGAGTTCACGGTCTTCGCCGGTCTGATCGCCGGGATCGGGGAGCGGGCCGCCGACATCCAGACCATGCTTCACCGTCAGGAAGCCGAACACCGCCATGACCGTGATCGGATCCGCGAGCAGAGCATGCAGCTGACGCTCCTGCGGGAAGAGCTCTCCGTCATCGAGCAGCGAACCAGGCGGCCCGGACAGCACAGCGAGGGGCGGCCCTGGCCGGGCGGCTGCCCGTATCGAGGGCTCTCCGCCTTCGACGAGCGTGACCTGGACGTCTTCTACGGCAGGGAGCACGCCACGGCGCGCCTCCTGGCCAGGCTGTCGGAGCGGCTGACCGGTCTCGGGATGCTGGTCGTCACCGGCGCCTCGGGGTCCGGCAAGTCGTCCCTGTTACGCGCCGGGCTGATGCCCGCGCTGGCCAGAGGATTGCTGCCGGGGGCCCCGGACAGCCGGCGCTGGCCGCGGCTGTTCATGACGCCCACGCGGGCGCCTCTCCACGAACTGGCCAGTCACCTGGCCGCCCACGCGGGGCTGGATCCGCTCGCGGTGTCCGGAGCCCTCGCACAGGACCCGCACCGCACCCACATGATCGTTCAGCATGTGCTGCTGACCGATGCCGCCCGTCACGAATCCGAAGACCGAGCCCGGCCGCCACGACCTGAACGGCTCGTCCTCGTCGTCGACCAGTTCGAGGAGATCTTCACTCTCGCGCCCGCCGAGGAGGGCGCGGCTTTCGCCAGGGCGCTGCTGGCCGCCGCCGGTGGCGGGTTCGCCGAGGCTCGTCGCGAACCGAACGCACTGGTGATCCTGGGGATCCGCGGAGACTTCCTGCACAGGTGCGCCGCCGACCCGGGGCTCGCTTCGGCCCTGGAGGAGGGCCAGTTCGTGGTCGGCCCGATGAACCGCGCCGACCTGCGGCTCGCGATCACGGGTCCGGCCTCGGTCGCCGGCCTCACCCTTGAGCCAGGTCTGGCCGACCACATCCTGGACGAGCTGGGGGCGCCGATCCTCGGCGCGGACACCGCTGCGGGCACCCTTCCCCTGCTGTCCCAGGCGATGCTCCTCACCTGGGAGAATCGGGAGGGGGAACGGCTGACACTGCGCGGCTACGAACGGTTCGGCGGCGTCAGCGCGGCGGTCGGCACCGGCGCGGAAGCCGCGTACTCCACCCTCTCGGCGAGCGAGGCGGCAGCCGCCCGGCGTATCTTCCAGCACCTGATCGTGGTCGGCCGCGATGGCCACCTCGCGCGCCGCCGCCTGGCGCTGGACGATCTGCCCATCGGGGATCACACCGCCGTGCTCGACGCGTTCGCCCGGCGCCGCCTGCTCGTGCTCCAGGACAGGAGCGTGGAGATCGCCCACGACGTGCTGCCGCAGACGTGGCCACGCCTGCAGGGCTGGATCGAGGACCTGCGGGCGAGCTTGATCGTCTACACCAGGCTGCTCGACGACGCGCAGTCCTGGGATGCCCATGGCAGAGATCCCTCCTTCCTGTATCGGGGCGCCCGGCTGGCCTCCGTCCGGCAGGTTCGGCCGCTGTGGGAGGCGGATCACGACCGCTACCCGGCCCTCACGCGCACGTGCGAGGAGTTTCTGGAGGCCGCGGAACGGGCGAGTAGCCGCTCGGCGCGACGGCGGCGGGCCATGGTCGGCACGCTGGCCGGTCTGCTGGTCGTCGCCGTCGCGGCCGCGGGTGTGGCCGTCAGCCTGGCGACCGCGGCCACCTCGCGAAGCGCGATCGCTCTGTCCCGTCAACTGGCCGCCCAGAGTGAGTCGCTGCACCAGATCGACCCCACGACGGCGCAGCTCCTCGCCGTCGCCGCGTGGCGGGTCCGGCCCACCCCGGACGCACGGCACAGCCTGCTGGCGGTGCTGGCATCGGCCGGCCGGGGCGCGATCAGCAGCTACGGTGGCGTGAATCCCGTTAAGCATCTCGGCCCGACCGCACCCGCCATGGCCTTCAGCCCCGACGGGAAGGTCCTGGCCTCCGCCGACGACAACGGCACGTTCCGGTTGTGGGATCCGGCCACCCGGCGTCAGATCGGTGATCCCTTCACGGGACACACCGATCACGTCAGGCACCTTGCCTTCAGTCCCGACGGGCAGGTCCTTGCCTCGGCGAGCGAGGACGGAACGGTACGCCTGTGGACCACCTCGACCCGGCGCCCTCTCGGCCGCGCCCTTACGCGTCACACCGGCGGACCGCTGGCGTTCAGCCCGGACGGGCGGCTCCTGGTCACCGGTGATCAACTGGATGCCACCCTCCAGCTGTGGGACCTCAGAACCCGCCGGCCCGCCGGCACCGTCCGGACGAACATTGACAAGTACCTTGATTCCTTGGCCTTCAGTCCCGACGGGTCGGCCATTCTCGCCGTCGGCGACAGCCGTACCGCCCGATGGTGGAAGGTGGGCGGCCCGCCGCAGGCCAGCCGTTCGCTGACCGAGCCGCGGATCGCCGTCACGCGGGCACGGATGAGCCCCGAGGGGAGCACGGTCGCCGTCCTGACAAGGGACGGCGCGGTCAGCCTCGTGGATCGGGTCACCCGGCGTAGCCTGGGCCGGAACCTGTCCACCGCGGGCGCTGTCGCCATGGCGTTCAGTCCCGGCGGAGCGGTCCTGGCACTCGCGGACGCCGCCGGATCCGTCCAGTTGTGGGACACCGCCGCCCACGCCCCGATCGGCCACCCGCTGCCGGGACCCGTCGGGGGCGTCTCCAGCCTGGCTTTCAGCCCGGACGGCACGACACTGGCCGCCGCCGCCACCGACGGGTCCATCCATCTGCGGGACACCAGCGTCCACCGGGCCCTGGGGCAGCCACTGCGAGGACACTCTCGCGAGATCACCGGTTCGGCCGTCTCCCCGGACGGCCGGACGCTGGCCACGGCCAGCACCGACGGCAGCGTGCGGTTGTGGGACCTGCCGAAGCGCCGTCTCCTCGGAGCACCCCTTGATCGCGGAACCTGGTTCACCCACGTGACCTTCAGCCCGGCCGACGACATCCTGGCCGTCGCCGAGATCGACGGGAGCGTCAAGCTCTGGCGACTCACCGACCGCCTCCTCGTCGGGCGGCTGGTGGCGGGGAACGAGGGCCTGGCCGACATGACCTTCAGTCCCGACGGGCGTCAGCTGGTGACGGCGACCAGGCAGGGAGAGATCCAGCAGTGGGACGTTCCTACGCTGCGCCGGCTCGGCCCGGCCTTCCCCGGTGGCCCGGGGACCGAGGTCGCCTTCAGCCCGGACGGTTCGCTCCTTGCCGTGGCCACGGCGGACACCGTCAGGCTGTGGAATGCCGCCGGCCGTACCCCCGTGGGCCAGCCGCTGAAGGCGCGGGGCACCGTCCGGGCCCTGGCCTTCGGCCCTGACGGCGCCACGCTGGCGACCGGTGGGGACAGGGGCGAGGTCCTGCTGTGGAACACGGCTGATCAGAGCCTCCTCGGTCAGCCGCTGGCGGGACATACCGAAACGGTGCGCGTTGTGGCCTTCTCCTCCGCGGATGTCCTGGTGACGGGAAGCGAGGACGCCACCGTGAGGCTGTGGGAGGTCTCAAGCCGGCGGCAGGTCGGCGAACCGCTCACCGGACACACCGCCGCCGTCTCCGGAGCCGCCTTCGTGCCTGGTGGGACCCTCCTGATCACGGCGGGCTTCGACCGCACCGCCCGGCTGTGGAAGGTGGCGGTGCCCAGCGACCCCCTCGCTGCCGTATGCGGGATCGCCGGGCGCTCCCTGACGGTCGAGGAGTGGAGCCTCCACCTGCCCAGCGAGTCCTTCCGGCGGGTGTGCCCGTAGGAGCCAAGGTCCCGGCGGCACGCTGCCGTCCCGGTAGTCCTCATGATCGTTTTGAAGCGGCCGCCCGAGCGGAAGGCATAGGGGCATTGACGATGGGGGCGCTCAACGAGGTCGTGACGGTGTGATCCTGCGGACGCACGTGTCGCGGCCGACGTGGCACTTCGTGGCCCGCGCCGACCTGCGTCGGCTGCTGGAGTTGACGGCGCCGCGCTGCGGGTCGCGGCCGGTGAGCTGGGCGCGTTCGTGGGCGTACGCGCCGTCGTCTTGGCCAGACCGCTGTGAACCGGGCGTGCCGTCAGGGCAGCAAGCCGAGTGCCTTGGCGAGGCCGGGGTCGCGGCCGTTCGAGAGGTCCTTCGCGGTGAGGGGGGCGTGGTGGTCCGGCGGGACGCCGATCGTGTTGATGATCTCCTTGTTCGGGCCGAGGCCGTACTGCATGGGCAGTTCCAGAACGCTGCCGTCGTCGAGGAGGAACCCGCCGGCGGGACCGGAGACGAGGCCGGCGGTGCGGGTGCCGACGAGCGTGCCCAGGCCGAGGTCCTTGACCGCGGCGCTGAAGGCGTCGCAGGCCGACGCGCAGCCCCGGTCGGTCAGGACGACGAGCGGCAGATTCAGCAAGGGGACCGTGTCGTCGGTGACCTTGGGCTGACAGGTGTTCTTCGCATCGCACAGGTAGCCGATGGTCTTGCCGTGGGCGAAGGCGCTCACGAGCTTGTTGGCGGTGCCGGGAAAGCCGCCGCCGTTCCCGCGCAGGTCGAGGACAACGCCGCGCAGCGGGCCTTCGTGGCGCATGCGTGCGATGTCCTCGAAGACCCTTTTCTCGCCACCGGGGATGAAGCCGGCCAGTTTGACGTAGGCGACGCCGCCCTCCAGGCGCTTGGAGAAGCCCAGCGGGGATCCCTCGTACGCGGCGGGCTTGATCGTCACGGACCAGGTGCGACCGGTGGCGGGCCGGTGCAGCGTCAGCCGTACCGGCGCCTTCGTGGCCGGATCGCCGATGAGGACGTTCACGGTCTTACGCGGCAGGATCCCGTCGGTCAGCGCCGGGGTGCCGTTGACGGTGCGGATGACGTCGCCGGGACGCACGCCCAGCCGGGCGGCCGGGCTCCCGGCTCGCACCATGGTGATGAACAGCGGCGGCTCGCCGGCCGGATCGTCCTCGGCGGGTGAGTGGCCGGCGATGCCCGTGCCGAACTCGATCATCCGGCCCGGCTTGACCTTCTCCTTCACCGGGGGCGGGCCGGGTTCCTCCCGTACCCAGGCCGCGTGGTTGTCGTGGAGGGCGGAGACCATGGCCTTCATCGTGGCCGCCGCGAGGGCTTGGCGCAGGTCGGGGTCGCTGGGCAGCCGGTCGGCGATCCGCTGGTAGACGGTGCCGAAGGCGGTCCAGTCGGCGGTGCGATCACCGGTGAGCGGGGGCAGCATGGCGTCCGGCCGGTCCCTGCCCCGGCGCTGGAGCTCCTGGGTGAGCCCGGCGAAGGCCGCGGTCAGCAGCACCTGATGGTTCAGTACGGGTCCGCCGGCGTACTTGGCGAAGATGCAGTGGTAGGCCTGGGCGAGCGTGCCGGCGGTGGTCGGCTTGAGCGGTGGCGGCTCGCCCATGGGGGCGGGCGCGCACGGCGCCGCGACGGCCGGGGCCGCCGGTGCCGGCGTGGCCATGCAGCCGAGGGTGACCAGGGGCACGAGGGCCGCCGCGAGGAGTGAGCGTAGGTTCATGCGCCAAGGCTGGAAGAGGCCGAGCCGGCCGCGCATCTGCCCACGGTCATGCTCTGAACCCTGACTTCAGGCATATGGGCGCCCTACGTGTCAGCTCCTAGGCTCGCGAGGGTATGGACACTCTTCTGCGCAAGGCGGCGATCCAGGATGGCGGCCTGGCCGTCGCCCTGCTGATCGCCACGATCGTGCTGAACGACGCGGGCACCGGCGTGCGTAGAGGCGCCGGTCTGCCGGTGGACGCGGAGTGGCCCGCCGCGCTGACGATCTGGTGGATCGCGACCGCGGTCTGCGTGGTGGCCGTGGCCGTCCGCCGCCGATGGCCGATCACCGCGCTGGTCGCAGCCTGTCTCGCGACCGTGGCGCACATGGCCGTGATCGCCGGGCCCACGCCGGCGGACCTGGCCGTCCCGATCACGCTCCACGCCGTCGCGCAGCTTCATCGCCGCAGGGTGCCGCTGGCCCTGTTCGGCGCCACGTTGCTCGTGGCGAGCGGATGGTCGGCGTTCGTGGCGCTGGACGGCCGGACGGACGGCTGGTCCTTCGGCGAGTCGCCCGGAGCCGAGGCTGAGCTCGTCGTACGGCTGCCACCCGGCAAGCAGCAGGCCGTGCCGGTTCCCGACGAGCGGCACCGGCCGCCGATCGGGCCGACGGACTGGGGCGGCTTCCCCATCCTTCTGCCCGTGCTGGTGGCCGGATGGGCGATGGGAGCGGGAGCCCGTAACCGCCGCGACTACCTGGACGAGCTCACCGCGCGCGCCCATGACCTCGAACGCGAGCGCGACCAGCAGGCGGCCCTGTCCGCGGCCGCCGAGCGCGGCCGGATCACCCGTGAACTGCACGACGTGGTCGCCCACGGCCTGTCGGTGATCGTCATGCAGGCGCAAGGTGGCGCGGCCGCGTTCGCCAGGCGCCCGCAGGACACGATCGCCGCGCTCGACACGATCGTCGAGACGGGCCGCGCCTCGCTGGCCGACATGCGGCATGTCCTGGCCGCCACCGGACCGCCCTCCACGCATCCCGTCGCAGGACTCGTCCGGCTTCCTCACCTCGCCGACCAGGTACGCGCGTCAGGCACCCCCGTCGAACTGCACGTCGGCGGCCCGCCGAAGCCCCTGCCGACCGCGGTCGACCTCGCGGGATATCGGATCGTCCAGGAGGCGCTGACCAACACGATGAAGCATGCCGGGCCCGGCGCACGGGCGCGCGTGGACGTCACATACGGCGAACGGGAACTGATCGTCGCGGTGAGCGACGACGGCATCACCGCCCGCCGGCCGGGGAGCGCGGGCAACGGGCTGCGCGGGATGCGCGAGCGCGTGTGGGTGCTGGGCGGCTCGATCAGCGCGGGACCCGGCCCGGACGGCTTCGCCGTACACGCTCGACTGCCTTATGGCGGAGGCCCGGCATGATCAGAGTCCTCCTCGTCGACGATCAGGCCCTGCTCCGCGCCGGCCTCCGGATGATCCTGGACAACGCCGACGACATGGCCGTCGTCGGCGAGGCGGCCGACGGCGGCGACGTGGTGCCGCTGGTCGCCGAGACCGGGCCGGATGTGGTGCTCATGGACATCCGCATGCCCGACGTCGACGGCGTCGAAGCCACGAGCCTGGTCCGCGCCCGCTTCGACCGGCCGCGCATCCTCATCCTGACCACCTTCGACCTCGACGAGTACGTCTACGCGGCGCTGCGGGCCGGCGCCAGCGGCTTCATACTCAAGGACACCCTCGCCCCCGACCTGCTCTCGGCGATACGCGCGGTCGCCAGAGGCGACGCGATCGTGGCGCCCGCCGTGACCAAACGCCTCATCGAGCGTCACATCGGTACGAGCGCGGACCCCATGCCGCGCTCCGACCTCGAACTGCGCACCCTGACCGAGCGGGAACGGGAGGTGCTCGAACTGATCGCCCGCGGCCTGTCCAACGCCGAGATCGCCGGGCGGCTCTTCCTCTCCGAGGGAACGGTCAAGGGGCACGTGAGCCGGATCCTGGCCAAGCTGGAGCTGCGAGATCGTGTCCAGGCGGTGGTGTTCGCCTATGAATGCGGCCTGGTCAGAGCGGGAACCTGGTAGCCGGCCGCCCACGGTGACAGCCGCGACTACCCGGGCGTCTCGGCGAGCGCCGCCTCGACGCGGGCCTCCGCCCACGGCCACATCAGGTAACCGCGCTTGACCGCCAGCACCTGTACGTTGGCCGTCCACGACTGGATGCCGGGGATGGAGGCCAGGGTCCGCGAGGTGAAGTGGTGGATGTCGGCGGTGGTCGGCATGATCACCTCGCACATCAGCGACGCCTGCCCCAGGGTCGCCGTGATGAGCCGGACCCCGCGCTCGGCGTTGAGCCGTTCGGCGACGCTGTCCAGCATGGCCGGCTCGACCGACAGCCAGAAGAGGATCTCCGCCTCGAAACCCAGCGCGGCCGCCGGGATGAAGGTCGCCACGGTCGCGCAGCCCCGTTCGAGCATCGCCTCCAGCCGCCGCCTGGCCGTGCTCTCGCTGATGCCGAGGCCGTCGGCGATCGACTGGAAGCTGGCGCGGCCGTCGGCGCGGGTGGCCGCGAGGATCCCGCGGTCGACCTCGTCGAGGTGGCCGGGCTCGCACGACTGCGGCTTCGGCGGTACGGCCAGCGTCTTGTCGGCCTGGTCCAGCAGTTGCAGGCTCCAGTCGTAGGTCACCTTGTACGTGTGCAGGACCAGGTCCGCGCTGCTGTTGAGCGTGCCGGGGATGTGGTGGACGTAGTCGACGAGCATGGAGTATAGGTCGCGGGCCTTGGGCGCGACGAGCTCGAAGACGATGTCGTGGGCGCCGGTGACGATGGCGACGAACCGGATGTCGGGGTTGCGCGCCAGCAGTCCCGCCACCTGGAGCTGGCTGCCGGGGGCACAGTTGACGCGCACCATGAAGACGTGCACCGGGCCGTCGTGCTCCAGGTTCGGCACGACCGCCACGCGGACGGCCCCGGAGGCGAACAACTGCTGGGCGCGCCGGGCCACCGTGGTGGTCGAGGTGCCGATCACCTGCGCGATGTCGGTCCAGCTGGCTCTGCCGTTCACGTGCAGTGCCGCGAGGATCCTGCGGTCGAGCTCGTCGAGATCATTCATCGGAGGCATCATCGCGCGTTCACCACCCCGCGGGCACCTTCTGGCTGAGGCGAGTTCACCGGGCGCCGAGCGCCTTGCCCAGGAACGCGCGGACGGTCGCCTCCCACAGCTCGGCCTCCTCGACCTGCGGCGAGTGCCCGGAGTGTTCGAAGACGCGCAGCTCGGCGCCGGGTATCAGCGCGGCGATGGTCTCGCTGCACGAGACGGGGGTGATCCAGTCATGGCGGCCCACGGTGACGAGGGCGGGCGCGGTGATGCCCGGCAGCAGGTGCTTGATGTCGTAGTTCGGCTGGTTGTGGGCGAAGGCGTAGTTGTGCGTGCGGTAGTGGTACGGCGTGGCCTCCGCCCGCGCGCGCACGGCGGCCGGGTCGTAGGCGTGGTCGTACAGCGGTAGGATCTCCAGCCAGCACGCGCGCAGGTCGGCGTCGTCGCGTACGGTGCCCGCCATGATCCGGTCGAGTTTGGCGCGGTCGATCCTGACCCGCGCGGAGGCGGCGGCGTTGCGGGTGGCGAGCTCCTGGTTGGCGTTGTCGGCGGAAGTGTCGCGCAGCACCATGGCGCTGACGCGCGAGGGGTGCCTGGCCGCGTACTCCATCGCGATGAACCCGCCGTAGGAGCCGCCCGCGATCACGATCCGCTCGGCGCCCGCCCACTCGCGCAGCGCCTCGACGTCGGCGACCCACTGCTCATGCGTGTACGGCCCGGCCTCGCCGCTGGCCCCGGAGCCGCGGGCGTCGAAGACCACGACCCGGTAGGCGTCGGCCAGCCGGCCGAAGCTGGAGCGCGGCTCGGCCAGCGAACCGAGTCCCGGCGCGCCGTGATGCGCGATGATCGTGTGCTCCCCTTGCCCGAGCACCTCGACGTTGAGCGGGTTGCCGTTGATCTCGACGAACACGTGACTCCTTCAGATGACGACGTCGGACAGCTCGCGCGGGTAGGAGGTGAGGCGGCGCGGCACGCCCTCGGTGACCAGCACGGTGTCCGAGATGCGGTAACCGGCGTGGCCAGGCACGTAGACCCCGGGCTCGCTGGACAGGATCATGCCGGGGGCCAGCACGGTCGGGTCGCCGTCCTCCAGCCAGGGCGGCTCGTGGAAGCCGAGGCCGATGCCGTGGCCCTGGCGGTGCCTGAGGTGGCCGCCCAGCCCGGCGTTCCTGATCACCGACAGGCAGCGGCCGTTGGCCTCCGCGCAGGTGCCGCCCGCGAGCAGCGCCTGGGTGCCGACCTCCTGGGCCTCGCGAACGGTCTCGTAGTAGAGGATCTGCTCGGCGGTGGGCTCGCCGATCACGAACGTGCGCTCGCTCTCGACGAACCGGCCGCCGACGGCGCAGCCGAGCGAGAGCATGAAGGTCTCACCGCGGCGCAGCCGCTCGCCGCCGGGCAGGCGGTGGGGCTGGGCGGAGTTGGGGCCGCCGTAGACGAGGCCGCCGGTGAGCATGGGCACGACGACGACGTCGGTGTGCTCTGCGTACATGAGGCGGGAGCCGTAGCCGATGACGTGGGCGGCCAGTTCGGTCTCCGCGGGCAGCTCGCCGCCGGCGGCCAGGGCGTCGCGTACCAGCTCCACGCCTGCCGCGATCATCGCGTCGGCGATCCTGGCGGCCTCCTCGTGCAGGACGACCTCCTCGGGCAGTTTGCGCTGCCGTACCGGGCCGAGCACGTCGGCCGAGCGCCAGCGGGTGCCGGGGAAGGCCCGCGCGAGCGCGTCGGCGCGGCCGACGCTCGTGGAGGGCGCGTACGCGGCCGTGCCGGGCGCGGGCACCTGAGCGGCCAGTACCTCGAACGGCGAGCGCACGCCGGGGAACTCCGGGTAGACCGCGATCTCGGCCCGCGCTCCCTGGTCGGCGGCGTACTCCCGCTCCAGGTCGGGGACCAGCAGCACCGCGGGGCCGTCGAGGGGCAGCCAGCAGGCGACGGGCCGTTCGTTGGGGAAGTGCGTGAAGCCGGTCAGGTAGGCGACGTCGAGCGGGTCGTCGAGCAGCAGGGCGTCCAGGCCCAGGTCGTACATGGCGGTCCTGACCCGCTCGCATGCCGTGTCGTAGAAGGAGACGGGCAGGCGCTGGGAGAAGCTCATGAGGCGCTCCGGTGGTTGCGCGCGTCGTTGTAGGCCACCGACAGCAGCGTGGTGGACAGGACGAGCAGGAGAATGGCGAGAGAGGGGAACAGCGTGGTCCACCACGCGGAGGCCAGCGCGCCCGACTGCTGCGCCTTGTGCAGGATGGTCCCCCAGGACCAGCTGTTCGGGTCGCCCAGGCCGAGGAAGGAGAGCCCGGCCTCGGCGAGCACCGCCCGCGAGGTGGTCAGCACCACGGACACACCGACCACGGGGACGACCCCGGGCACCAGGTGCTTGCGCACGATCCAGAACGCCGACCCGCCGATCACCTTCGCCGCCGAGACGAACGGCATGGGCACGATCGCGATCGCCGACGAGCGCACCACGCGGGCCACCTCGGGCCAGCTGAACAGCGCGATCACCACGACCAGCGTACGCACGCTGGGCCCGGCCAGCGCCGCCACCAGGATCATCAGCGGCAGCACGGGCAGCGACAACGACAGGTCGACCAGCACGCCGAGCGGGGTGTCGAGGCGGCGGAAGTAGGCGGCGCAGATGCCGACCACCAGGCCGATCACGATGGCCAGCACGGAGGCGCTGAGGCCGACCGCCATGCTCACCCTGGTGCCCCAGATGACCTGGGCGAAGACGTCCTGGCCGATGTCGTCGGTGCCGAACCAGTGCTCGGCGGAGGGCGGCTGGAAGGTGTCCTCGCCGTACCCCTCGGGGAAGGGCGCGATGAGCGGCGCGCACAGCGCGATGACCGCCAGCGCGAGCAGGATCGCGGCGCTGGCCAGGCCGAGCGGGTTGTGCCGGAAGGCGGTCCAGGTCCGTTGCCGGGGAGTGAGGTCGGTGATGACGGCCGTCATGAGGTGCGCACCCGGGGGTCGAGGATTCCGTAGGCCACGTCGGTCAGCAGGTTCGCGGCCACCACGGCCGCCGCCAGCAGGACGAACGCGCCCTGGAGGACGGGGAAGTCGAGCTGGCCGACCGCCTCGTAGATGGCGCGGCCGATGCCGGGGTAGGCGTAGATCGTCTCGGTCAGCACCGCGCCGCCGACGAGCGTGCCGAGCTGGAGGCCGGCGATGGTGGTGGTCGGCAGCAGCGCGTTGCGCAGGGCGTGCTTCCACACCACCGCGCGCGGTTTGACCCCCTTGGCCTTGGCCAGCGCGACGTAGTCTTCGCCGAGCGCCTCGATGAGCGTCGAGCGCATGGTGAGCACGTAGCCGCCGAGCTGGATCAGGACCAGCGACAGGCAGGGCAGTACCAGATGGTGCAGCATGCTGAGCCAGGCGGCCGGGCCGGTGGCGTCGAGGTCGACGGCGCCGCCGATCGGGAACCAGCCGAGCGTGACGCCCATGACGTACATGAGGAAGATGCCGACGCTCGGCACGAACAACGACTGGGCGGTGATGCCGGTCAGCTGGATCACGCGGTCCACCCAGCCCTTGGCCCGGGTGGCGGCCAGTACGCCCAGCGGGATGCCGAGCACGATCGTCACCAGCATCGCCGAGCCGGTGAGGATCAGCGTCCACGGCAGCCGGTCCATGAGCACGGTGGTGACCGGGATCGACTGCCTGAAGGACGTCCCGAGGTTGCCCTGGACGAGCTGGGCCAGATAGTTGAGGTACTGCACGCCGAGCGGCTGGTCCAGGCCGAAGTCGGCCAGCAGTTTGGCGCGCAGTTCCTCGGTCATGTTCGGGTCGGCCACGGCCAGCACGGGATCGCCGGGCAGCAGGCGCACCAGGAAGAAGGTCACGGTGACCGCGAACCACAGGGTGAGCAGGCCGCGCAGCAGCCGGGTGACGACGAACCGCATCGGGATCAGCTCGCCGGCTTCACTGCGGCCAGCGAGAGCGGGTTGACGATGGACAGCAGCTCGCTGGGCATCGGCCTGAACCCGGTCCACTTGGTGGAGTGGGCGATGTTGAAGGTCTCCACGTAGAGGACGTTGTCGTAGACCTGGTCATGGATGATCTTCGCGGCCTCCTGGATGGGCACCTTCGCCTCCTGCCGGGTCAGCGCCCGCTGGCCCTCGTCGATCAGCTTGTCCAGCTTGGGGTCGCTGACCTGGGCGTAGTTGATGAACCCATCGGTCTTGAAGGCCAGGCCGAGGTTGGCGGGAGGGTTGTCCATGATCGCCCAGGAGCCGGCGTAGATGTCGAAGTCCCGCTTGAGGGTCTTGTCCAGGTAGGTGTTGCGCTCCAGGCCCTGCAGCTTGATCTCGATTCCGGCCTGCTTGGCCGCGTCCCTGACCATGGGCGCCCAGCGGGCGATGTTCGGGTCGGCCTGGTCGTAGATCATGCTCAGGCTCAGGTTCGTGACTCCGGCCTCCCGCAGGAGCTGCTTGGACTTGGCCGGGTCGAAGGCGTACTCCGTCACGCTCGGGTCGGCGTAGTCGGGCTGGGAGGGGGTGAGCACGCTGGAGTTGGCCGACTTGGCGTAGCCCTTGAGCGCGATGTTCCTGATCGCCTCGTAGTCCACGGCGTGGGCCAGCGCCTGACGGACGCGTACGTCGTCCATGGGCTCGCGCTTGGTGTTGTACTGCAGGTGCGCCCAGCCCAGCGAGGGCACCTGCACCAGCTTGAGCTTCGGGTCGTTCTTCAGGTCGGCGGCCGTCGAGGGCGGCAGCACGTTGCCGATCAGGTCGATCTCGCCGTTGCGCAACGCCAGCACCTCGGTGTTGACGTCGGGGAAGACCCGGAAGACGATCTCCTTCACGGTCGGCCGGCCCGGCCCGAAGGGCTCCACGCGCTCCATGATGTAGCGCTGCCCGCGCTCGACCTTGGTCAGCTTGTACGGCCCCGCGCTCACCCAGTTGGCGTCGTTGGCGAACTTCTGCACGCTGGGCGCCTTCTCGAAGACGTGCTTGGGCACGATCGGCAGCCAGAAGCCGACGTTGTCCAGGAAGGTGCCGTCCGGCCGGCTGAGCGTGAACTTCACCTCGGTCGGGGAGACCGCCTCCGCCTTCTCCATGGCGGTGATGAGCCCGGCGACCACGCCGAACTTCTCCTTCTGCACGGCCGTCACGGCGAACACCACGTCGTCGGCGGTGACCGGCTTGCCGTCCGACCACTTCATGTCGTCGCGGAGCTTGACGGTGGCGGCCTTGCCGTCCTCGGAGTAGGACCACTCGGTGGCCAGGTACGGGATGCGCTTGCCCGCCTCGTCCATCTGCGTCAGGTGCGGGTACATCAGGTTCGTCACCCACGAGTCGGTACGGCTGTTGCCGACCAGCGGGTTGTAGTTGACCACGTCGGCGGTGGTGCCGATGGTCAGGCGCTCACCCGTCGGCGCCTGGGATCCGCCCTGGCCGGTGGAGCCGGGCACGCTGGGGGTGCTGCACGCGGTGAGCAGGGCGATCGCGGCCGCGGCCGCCAGGAGGAATCCACGTCGCATCAGATCCAGACCTCCTCAAGGACGCGCATGACGTTCCCGCCGACCACCTTGGTGATCTCCTCGTCGGAGTAACCGTGGGTGACCAGCCAGCCGATGATGTTCCAGAAGCACTCGGTCGGGTTCTCCAGGCCGTCGACGTACTCGACCTTGGGGTAGGTCGTGCCCGCGTGCGCCTCGTTGATCGACAGGTGCTGGGCGAAGGCGTCGTGCAGCCCGACGTGGTCGCCGAAGAGCGTGTCGGGGCCGAAGGCGACGTGGTCGATGCCGACCAGGTCCACGCAGTAGGTGAAGTGGTCCATGACCGACTCCAGCGAGTGCCTGGGGTGGCCGGGCGAGAGCGTGGTGTGGGGGGCCGCCTCCAGGCCGATGACGCCGCCGCGCTCGGCCGTCGCCTTGATGACCGAGTCCGGCTTCATCCGGTTGGTCGGCCAGACGGAGCGGGCGCCGGCGTGGGTGATGAGGATCGGCCTGGTGGAGTGGCGGATGGTGTCGAGCGAGGTCTGGTCGCCGGAGTGGGAGACGTCGATGGCGATGCCGAGCTTGTTCATGCGCCGCACGGCCCGCTCGCCGAAGGTGGTCAGGCCGCCGTCACCGCGTTCCTTCAGGCCGCTGCCCAGGGTGTTGGCCTCGCTGTAGGCGATGCCCATCTGCCGTACGCCGAAGCCGTACAGCATGTCGATCCGGTCCACCTCGTTCTCGATCATGGTCGCCGCCTCCAGGGCGAGGACCAGGCCCATCCGGCCGCTCTCGTGCGCCTCGCGCACGTGGGCCAGGCGCTCGACCTTGAGGAGGTAGTCCTGGTGGGCGAGGTCGGACAGGCGCATGCCGATGTCCGCGACCACGTCGGTCCACTTCCAGCCGGCCTGGCTGGTGATGCAGCAGGTGCCGTCCATGAGGTTGTCGAACACGACCGTGATGCCGGAGTGGGCCAGACCCTTGTACCCGGTGTGGTGGCGCGCCGTCCGGTTGTAGTCGACGGTCTGGCCGATGTCCTCGGGGAAGACGGAGGGGTGGTCGTGCAGGGAGACGACGAGGCTGTCGGTCAGCAGGCGCCGTACGCGTGTCTCCTGTTCCGCGCTCAGCTCCAGCCCCTGGTAGGCGGGGACGCGGCCGAGTTCGGGTGCGAGGTCGAAGACCCGGTAATCGGAGCCCGCCTCCAGATATTCGTACGAACGGTAGCCGGTGTAACCCTTTGCCGCTTCTAGCACCCTTTGTCTCCTCTCGGCATTTTTCTTGGAGCTTGCCAGAATCATTCATAGAGGTCAATACTGAAGGTGTTTTCAGGCATGAAGCGTCAGGCTGATGCAAAGTTCCGTCATCGGATAGAGGAGGCGTTGTGAGCGACACGGTTCTTGAGGTGCGTGACCTCCAGGTCACGTTCACCGCCTCGGGACGCCCGCTCCCCGCGGTGCGCGGCGTCGACCTGGTGATCGAGCGCGGCCAGACCCTCGCCCTGCTGGGCGAGTCCGGATCGGGAAAATCCGTCACGGCCAAGGCGATCATGGGGTTGCTCGACCACCCCGGGGTCCAGGTCGGCTCGCGGGTGGCCCGCCTCGGAGAGCACGACCTGCTGACCATGAGCGCCGAGCGACGGCGCGCGTTGCGCGGCAACGACATGACGATGGTCTTCCAGGACGCGCTGTCCGCGCTCAACCCCGTCCTGAGCATCGGTGACCAGCTCGGCGAGCTGTTCCGGGTCCACGTCGGCGCCACGCGCGCCGAAGCCAGGGCACGCTCGATCGAAATGCTGGAGCTCGTCGGCATCCCCGCCCCCCGGAAGAGGATCGACGACTACCCCCACCAGTTCTCCGGCGGCATGCGGCAGCGCATCCTCATCGCCATGGCCGTCGCGCTCGAACCCGATCTGATCATCGCCGACGAGCCCACCACCGCCCTCGACGTGACCGTCCAGGCGCAGATCCTGGAGCTCATCGAACGGCTGCGCCGCGAGCTCGGCACCGCCGTCCTGCTCATCACCCACGACCTCGGCGTGGCCGCGGAGGTCAGCGACCGCGTCGCGGTCATGTACGCCGGCCGGATCGTGGAGACCGGCGACGTCTACGAGCTGTTCGAACGGCCCGCGCACCCCTACACCCGGGCCCTGCTCGGCGCCATCCCCGACCTGGAGCGCCCCGCCAGCGAGCTGCGCGCCATCCCCGGCCAGCCGCCCAGCCCGTCCTCGCTGCCCGCCGGCTGCGCCTTCGCCCCCCGCTGCGACCGGGTCACCGCGCTGTGCACCGGGACCCGCCCGGAACTCACCCTCCTGGACGGCGGGACCGGCCGGGCCGCCGCCTGCCACCACACCAAGGAGCTGCTCGATGTCGGCTGAGCCCGTGCTGCGCGCGGTGAACCTGCACAAGACCTACCGCGGTGGCCTGCTGTCCAAGGGCGGCGCCGTACGCGCGGTGTCGGGGGTGAGCCTGGAGCTGCACGCCGGTGAGACGCTCGGCATCGTCGGCGAGTCAGGGTGCGGCAAGTCCACGCTGGCCAGGATGCTCGTCGGGCTGGAGAAGCCCGACAGCGGCGAGGTCACCTTCCGCGGCCGCCCCTTCCCCGCCCGCGACGTGCGGCGCAGCGTCCAGATGGTCTTCCAGGACCCGCTCACCTCGCTCAACCCGCGCATGACCGTCCAGGACCTCGTCGCCGAGCCTCTGCGGGTGCACCGGCTGGCCGGCGGCGCCCCCGCCAGGCGGGCGCGGGTCGGCGAACTGCTCGACCTCGTCGGCCTCGACCCCGGCCGCATGAACCGCTTCCCCCACGAGTTCTCCGGCGGCCAGCGTCAGCGCATCGGCATCGCCCGCGCGCTGGCCACGGAACCCGACGTCATCGTCTGCGACGAGCCGGTCTCCGCGCTCGACATGTCCGTCCAGGCGCAGGTCGTGAACCTTCTCGCCGAGCTCCAGCGCACCCTCGGCGTGGCCCTGGTCTTCATCGCCCACGACCTCGCCGTCGTCAGGCACGTCTCGCACCGCGTCGGCGTGATGTACCTCGGCCGCGTGGCCGAGATCGGGCCCGCCGCCCAGGTGTACGGCACGCCGGCACACCCCTACACCAGCGCCCTGCTGTCCGCCGCGCCGGTGCCCCGGCCGTCGTTGCGGGGGCGTAAGCGCATCATGCTCGGCGGCGACCCGCCCAGCCCGGTCGCGCCGCCGCCCGGATGCCGCTTCCACACCCGCTGCTGGAAGGCCACCGACGAGTGCTCGCGCCAGGAACCGGTCCTGAAACCCGTCGGCGACCACTTCGCCGCCTGCCACCACGCCGCCCGGCCCGTCTAGACGATCGATCGCCTGGTCGCCCGGAGATCTGTGATCATTTCTCGTATGGTTCGGGCTCGATCCGCAGAACGTTCGCGAACTGGCCGAACATCCAGTAGTAGCCGATGACCTGAATCAGCTCGACGATCTGGCGGGCGCTCAGTTCTGCGCGAACCGGGGCGAACACCGCGTCGTCCACCGGGAGCCCGCGCGCCACAGCCGTCGCGAAGGTGAGCACGGCCAGGTCGATGCCGCCGAATCCGGAGTGGTCGCCGCGGTAGACGGCCTCACGCTCGCCGGGCGTGATCGGGTCATCGGGCGGGTTGTGCCGGACGCGTAGATAGTCGGCGCCGAGAACACGGGCGGTGGCGTTCGCCGCGAGTTCGCGCAGCCGCGCCGGCAGCTCCAGCTCTCTGATCTGCTGCAGACCCACCTGCATGAGCGTCGCCGCGCTCGCTTCGGAGTGGGCGACCATCATGAACAGGTGGGAGTTCGGCGGCAACCTCGCGTGCCACTCCCGCAGCTCGTCGGGCAGAGCGGACATGTCCGCGTACGGGATACGGGCCATGCCCAGAGCCTAGGACACCGGGCACCCAGTGAGACGGGACCTTCGCGTCAACTGCGTCGTCAGGCGAGAAAGCGTCCGGCGATGGTCGTCCAGTTCTCGTCGGAGCCGTAGGAGCGGTGCATGGTGACCTGATCCGCGGCCGAGGTGAACGCGCGCAGCCCCCGCAGAAGAGCCGTACGGGCCGCCACCGGCATCTCGTCGATGACCTTGGCCAGGTCGTCGCGGCGCCGGCCGCGCAGCTCCTCCAGCAGCGCCTTGCCCGAGGCGGTGAGGCGTATGGTGATCTCGCGCCGGTCGTCATCGGCGACCGAGCGGCGCACCCATCCAGTGGCTTCCAGCCGGTCGCACAGGCGGCTGGCGGAGGACGGCTGCGCGTCCAGCGCCTCCCCGAGCTTGGCCAGGTTGACGTGCTCATGGGATTCGATGGTGAGCAGGGCCTGGAGCTGGATGGAGGAAATCGCGGAGGCGGCGGAATGCCGGGAATGAGCCCAGACCGCGATCAGCGCGGCGGCGGCGTTCTCGACGGCTGTCCCGGTCGCGAGTTCGAGGTGGTGGTGGTCGTTCATGCGGCAATCCAAGGTCGGGCGAGGGCGTACATGCTTACGCAGCGCCGGTCACGGGGGAGGGGTTTCGTCTTCCTGGACGGTCCAGTCCAGGCACACCACGACCGCGTCGTCGACGACGTCGACCCCTTCCCTGAAGCTCAGCATGCCACGAATCATTGACCGTACGGCCTCGTCGGCCGGTTGCAGCCGGGTGGATCTGACGACCGCGTCGAGGCTCATCTCGCCGAATTCGGTACCGGCGGCGGATCGGGACCCGTACATTCCGTCGCTGACGATGACCAGCCGATCGCCCGGCTGGAGGGCGATGGACTGCTCGGTGTAGGCGGTGCTGCCGAACATGCCGAGCGGAAGCTGCTGGTCCAGTTCGATGATCTCGACGCCGGTGCCGCGCAGGCGCAATATGCGGGGGGAGCCGGCCTCGACGGCCGACAGTACCCCCGTGGCGGCGTCGAAGCTGAGCAGCAGGGTCGAGACGTACTCGCGCCCGCGGTACTGGGAGTAGACCGCCTCGTCGGCGAGGCCGGCCTGCTCCTCCAGGCCGGCTCCTGAACGGCGGGCGTTGCGCAGAGCGGTGACGGCCAGCGTGGTGAGCAACGCGGCGCGCATGCCCTCGCCCATGCCGTTGGTGATCGAGAGCTCCACTGAGCCGGGGCCGCAGCTCCAGTCGAAGTTGTCGCCGTAGACGGCGTAGGCCGGCTCCAGCTGGCCGGCGACCTCGTAGCCGGTGCCGCGATGGCCGTTGCCGGGCAGCAACTCCCACTGCGTCTCCGCCGCCAGCGTCAACCGGGTCAGACGGCGAGCCCGCTGGTAGCGGTCGGTGAGACGGTCCGCGCCGCGCAGCGTCTGCACGAGGGCACTGGCCACGTCCTGGAGTTCGCGAACCTCGTCGCTCTCCGGCGGGGCGGGCAGCCGGATGCTGAGCACGCCGAACCGCTCGCCGAACGCCGTCACGGGAAGGTGGAGGGTGCCGGCGGCCTGCTCCCACTGCGGCTGCCGGGAGGCGAAGGCCCGGCCCGCGGCGCTGGAGTCGACGCGGATCTCCGCGGTCCGGGGAGAGGGCGGCTCCAGCACGGGCCTGAGCGCGACCAGCGCGTAGTCCGCCAGCAGAAGGTCGACGCCCTGCGCCGCCGTATGGGCGAGGAGCGCGTCACGCACCGCTTCGGCCAGCGCGTACGGCGGTGCGGCACGCAGAGCCCGGTGGACGGCGTCCAGGTCGTTTCGGATTGCCACAGACGGTTCCCGACGGAGAAGGAGACAGACGGACCAGTAGATCACGGTCCCAAGCGGGGCCACGGGACCGTACGCTACTCTCCCTCCGAGAATATTTGTCATAGGGAAAACAATCTCGAGGGGACAGGTGACAGGTGAGCGGCAGCCGGTCGGGTACACGACGGGTCGGTGACGCAGGCGAGCTCGAGCTGCGGCAGCTGCTGGCCGGACTGACGGCCGTCAGGGACGGTGACTTCGGCACCCGGCTGCCCGGCGAGGCCGACGGCCTGCTGGGCGAGATCGCCCAGGTCTTCAACGGCATGGTCGACCAGCTCTCGCTGTTCACCTCGGAGGTCACCCGGGTGGCCCGCGAGGTCGGCACCGAGGGACGGCTCGGCGGGCAGGCCGAGGTGCCCGGCGTGTCGGGCACGTGGAAGGACCTCACCGAGTCGGTCAACGCGATGGCCGGCAACCTCACCGACCAGGTGCGCAGCATCGCCGAGGTGACCACCGCCGTCGCCAAGGGCGACCTCAGCCAGAAGATCACGGTGGACGCCCGCGGCGAGATCCTCGAACTCAAGAACACCGTCAACACCATGGTCGACCAGCTCTCGTCGTTCGCCGACGAGGTCACCCGGGTGGCCCGCGAGGTCGGCACCGAGGGCCAGCTCGGCGGCCAGGCCGACGTCAAGGGGGTGGCCGGCACCTGGCGGGACCTGACCGACTCGGTGAACTACATGGCGGGCAACCTCACCTCCCAGGTGCGCAACATCTCGCAGGTCGCGACCGCGGTGGCGCGCGGCGACCTCAGCCAGAAGATCACCGTTTCGGCTCGGGGCGAGATCCTGGAGCTGAAGAACACCCTCAACACGATGGTCGACCAGCTCTCGTCGTTCGCCGACGAAGTGACCCGCGTGGCCCGCGAAGTGGGCACCGAAGGACGGCTGGGCGGCCAGGCCGATGTCAAGGGCGTCTCCGGCACGTGGAAGGCGCTCACGGAGTCGGTGAACGTCATGGCCGACAACCTCACCGCGCAGGTACGCGGCATCGCCCAGGTCACCACCGCCGTGGCCAAGGGCGACCTCACCAGGAAGATCGACGTCGACGCCCGCGGCGAGATCCTGGAGCTCAAGACCACGATCAACACGATGGTCGACCAGCTGTCCTCCTTCGCGGCCGAGGTCACCCGCGTCGCCCGCGAGGTCGGCAGCGAAGGGCGGCTCGGCGGCCAGGCCGAGGTCGAGGGCGTGTCGGGCACCTGGAAGCGGCTGACGGAGAACGTCAACGAGCTGGCCGGCAACCTGACCCGCCAGGTGCGCGCCATCGCCAAGGTGACCAGCGCCGTCACCTCGGGCGACCTGACCCGCTCCATCACGGTCGACGCCTCCGGCGAGGTGGCCGAGCTCAAGGACAACATCAACTCGATGGTGAAGTCGCTGCGCGAGACCACCAAGGCCAACCAGGACCAGGACTGGCTGAAGTCCAACCTGGCTCGGATGTCGGGCCTCATGCAGGGGCACAGGGACGTGGCCACGGTGGCCGAGCAGGTCATGAACGAGCTGGCGCCGCTGGTGGCCGCGCAGTACGGGGCGTTCTTCCTGGCCGAGGAGAACGAACTGCGGCTCATCAACGCCTACGGCTATCCGGCGGGCGAGTCCGTCACCCGGTTCAGGATGGGCGAGTCGCTGGTCGGCCAGGCCGCCCGCACCCGCCGTACCATCGCGATGGACGAGGTCCCGCCCGGCTACGTCAGGATCTCCTCGGGCCTCGGCCACACCGTGCCCACCTCGCTGATCGTGCTGCCGATCGTGGTGGAGGAGCAGGTGCTCGGGGTCATCGAGCTGGCCTCGCTGTACGCCTTCACCCCCGTGCACCGGACCTTCCTCGACCAGCTGATGGAGACGATCGGGGTCAACGTCAACACCATCGTCGCCAACGCCCGCACCGACGAGCTGCTGACCGAGTCGCAGCGCCTGACCGCCGAGCTCCAGGCCCGCTCGGAGGAACTGCAGAACCAGCAGGAGGAACTGCGGCGCTCCAACGCCGAGCTGGAGGAGAAGGCGGCGCTGCTCGCCTCGCAGAACCAGGACATCGAGACGAAGAACCTGGAGATCGAGCAGGCCAGGCAGGAGCTGGAGGACCGCGCCCAGCAGCTGTCGCTGGCCTCCACCTACAAGAGCGAGTTCCTGGCCAACATGAGCCACGAGCTGCGTACCCCGCTCAACTCCTTGCTCATCCTCGCCCAGCTGCTGGCCCAGAACCCGACCCGCAACCTGACCCCCAAGCAGGTCGAGTACGCCGGCGTCATCCACTCGGCCGGATCGGACCTGCTCCAGCTGATCAACGACATCCTCGACCTGTCCAAGGTGGAGGCGGGAAAGATGGACATCAGTCCCGAGCGGGTGCCGCTGCCCCAGCTGCTCGACTACGTCGAGGCCACCTTCCGGCCGATGACCACGGACAAGAGCCTCGAATTCCGCATCACGACCGCGCCCGGTGTGCCGGACGACCTGCTCACCGACGAGTCCAGGCTGCGCCAGGTGCTGCGCAACCTGCTGTCGAACGCGGTCAAGTTCACCGAGACCGGCAGCGTCGAGCTGCGCATCGAACCGGTCTCCCGGGCGCAGCTTCCCGCCTCGGTCAGGCCGTACGGCTCGGCCGTCGCCTTCCGCGTCATCGACACCGGCGTCGGCATCGCCGAGCAGCAGCTGGAGGTCATCTTCGGCGCCTTCCAGCAGGCCGACGGGACCACCAGCCGCAAGTACGGCGGGACCGGACTCGGCCTGTCGATCAGCCGGGAGATCGCCTACCTGCTCGGCGGGGCGATCACCGCCGAAAGCACGCCGGGCAGCGGCAGCACGTTCACGCTGTTCCTCCCGGTCGCCCGGCCTGACTTCACCGCACCGCCGGTCGAAGCGGCGGCGCCGGCCGCGCTCAGCCCGGCCGTGTACCCCGCTGCCGGAAACGACGACCAGCCCGCCGCGCAGCCGTCCCAGCAGCACCGGCGGTTGCTGGTGGTGGAGACGCGCCCGCACGGCCTGCTGTCGGTGGTGGCCGAGACCGTCCTGGCCGACCTGGCCGACCGTGACGTCGGCGACGGCCCGGTCGAGATCGTGACCGCCGTCGGCGCGGAGGAGGCCGCGGCCACGCTGGCGGCCGCCCCTTGCCATTGCATCGTCCTCGACCTCGACATGCCGGCCAAGACAGGCTTCGGGCTGCTGCAGGCGATCGACGGCGACTCGGCGCTGCGGAGCGTACCCGTGCTGGCGTACAGCAACTGGCGGATGGATCCCGCGCAGGAGCGGGAACTGCAGTCGAGAGCCGGCTCCCCGCCGCTGGAGCTTCTTTCGAGCCTGGACGAGCTGCGCGAGCGCATCGCCCTGCACCTGACCGCCGAGCAGCCGGGCGACGTCCTGCCCCTGATGCGCTCGGAGAAGGAGGGCGAGCCGGCCGACCGCGAGGAGGACGGGACGCTGGCCGGGCGTACCGTGCTGGTGGTCGACGACGACACGCGCAACCTGTTCGCGCTGACCAGCATCCTGGAGATCCACGGCATGCGGGTCCTGCACGCCGAGAACGGGCGCAAGGGCATCGACACGCTCATCGCCCATCACGAGATCGACATCGTGCTGATGGACGTGATGATGCCGGAGATGGACGGCTACGCGGCCACCGCGGCGATCAGGGCCATGCCGCAGTACGCCGCCCTGCCGATCATCGCGGTCACCGCCAAGGCGATGCCGGGCGACCAGGAGAAGAGCCTGGCCTCGGGGGCGAGCGACCACGTCACCAAGCCCGTGGACGCCGATCATCTGCTGGCGCTCATCCAGCATTGGCTCACGGTTTAGCTGTCCGCGTGTCGATATGGGAAGGAACAGAGCACAACATGCCTCCTGGCGATGAATCGGCCCCCAACATCGGCAGGATGGCCGCCACCATCGAGCGGCTGCGCGACGAGATCGCCCGCGCCCAGCACGCGGCCGAGGGGCGGGCGTTGATCGAGCTGGCCAAGGGCATTCTGGTCGAGCGGCTGCACTGCGGACCCACCGAGGCGGCGCTGCAGCTCGCGACGCTGGCCGGCCAGGCCGGGCTCTCCCAGCTGGAGCTGGCCGCCGACCTCATCAACCAGGCCGCACAGGACCGGCTGACCCAGGTGTCGCACGAACTGCTCGCCGAGCACCGGCCAGGAGGCGAGGGCGGCGACTCGGTCGTGGTGCGGTTGCGCGAGGCCGAAAGCGGCGTGCTCGGCGCCGGCGACAGCCAGATGGTGGCCGAGTCTCTGCTACAGCACGCGCTGACACCGATGGGCGCCACCGCGGTCGCCCTGTGGTCGGCCGGACCTGACGGCTCGCTCACCCTGGTCGGCTTCGCCGGGCACAGCACGGAAGAGGCCAGGAGGTGGCATTACGTGCCGCCCGGCGTGGCCACGCCCGCCCGGCGCGCGCTCATGGAACGCCGCGCGGTGTGGTTCGCCGACCTCTCCGAGACGGGCCTGCCGTCCATCGGTCACCGGCAGTCCGTCCCGGCCGGCCGGGTGGTGGTGCCCGCGGGCACCGGCGGCCGCATCCTCGGCGTCCTGGAGATCAGCTGGCCGGGGCCGCTGCGATCGCAGCCCGTACCGATCCACCGCCAGGTCGAGGCGTTGGCCGAGCTGTGCGCGCACACGCTGGAGGACCGCGCGACCGCCCCCGCGGCGGCGCCCAACCTGGCCGAGCTGATCGAACTGGCCGACGCGCTCACCGACCCCGCGCTCGTGCTGCGCCCCGAGCTCGACTCCGGCGGGCTGCTGACCGACTTCCGCATCCAGCACACCAACGTGCGCTTCGCCGACCCGGCCGGCCGGCCCCGTTCCCTGGTCTCCGGCGCCCTGCTGCTGGAGGCGTACCCGGCCGCGGCGGAGCAGCACGGCCTGTTCGAGAAGGTCGAGCACGTCCACGCCACCGGCGAGGCCTTCCACACCGAGCGGATGACGCTCACCGCGCTGATCGACCACGTGCCGCTGACCAGCGTCGCCGACGTGAGCATCACCCGGCACGGCGACTGCGTGCTGCTGATCTGGCGTGTGCAGAACGAGTCGCTCCGCCTGGCCAGCCTGCTGCAGCACGCCCAGCGGCTCGGCCGGATCGGCGGGTTCGAGGAAAACTCCCAGACCGGTGAGATCACCTGGAACATCCAGCTCTACGAGCTGCACGGCCTGGAGCCGGCCGACCGGCCGATCCCGCTGGAGCACCTGCGCGAGCACGCCCACCCCGACGACGGCGCCGCCATCGGCCGTTTCCTGCGCACCGTGCACCACCACCGGCGCCGGGGCTCCACCGCGTTCCGGCTCCAGCGTCCCGACGGCAGTACCCGGCACATCCGCGTCGTCGCCGAGCCGGTCTTCGACGCCGACGATCGGCTGCTCGCCGTCCGGGGCGCGTACCAGGACATATCCGCGCAACACTGGACCGAGGTCGCGCTGGCCGCGACCCGCGACCAGCTCGCTCACTCCGAGCAGCAGGCGGTCGAGCGCAACCGGCTGACGCTGCAGCTCCAGCACGCCATCATGCCGCCCGCTCAGGGGCCCGTGGAGGCGTTCGGCCTCAACATCGCCGTCCGCTACCGGCCCGCCGAGGAGGGTCACCTGGTCGGCGGCGACTGGTACGACGCGGTCGTCCTGCCGTCGAAGAAGATCCTTCTGTCGGTCGGCGACGTCGCCGGGCACGGGATCGAGGCGGCGACCGGCATGGTCGTCCTGCGCAACGCGCTGCGTGGCCTCGCCACCACCGGAGCGAGCCCGGCGCAGCTCATGGGCTGGCTCAACCTGGTCACCCACCATCTGACCGAACGCGTCACCGCCACCGCCATCTGCGGCCTGTACGACCCCGAGACGCGCGTCCTGCGCTGGGCCAGGGCCGGCCACCTGCCGCCTGTGCTGGTGCGCGGCGACACGGCGGCGGAGCTGCCGATGATCGGCGGAATCATGCTCGGAGTGATCTCAGAGGCGGACTACGAGGAGGGTGTCGTCCAGCTGGAGCGCGACGACACCCTGTTCATGTACACCGACGGCCTGATCGAACGGCGCGACGTCACCCTGGAGCGCTCGCAGGAACACCTGCTCGCCACGCTCTCGCAACTGGACACCACCCTGGAACACAGCCTCGACCGGCTCCTGACCCACAGCAACTCCGACACCGACGACGACACCTGCCTCATCGGGGTCGAAGTGCTCTGACCGCTCGTCAAACACACCTCTAAAGGGCCTTCAGCTGGGTTTTTCACGTACGCGTGAAAGTCGTGGAGGGACCCGGGCGGCGCTCCTAGCGTGGATCGTGCGTTGTTCGGCGTCGAACGTGGAGCTTTCGACGCCGGATCCACCCATCCGACAGGAGAGATCATGCGCTTACCTCGGATCGTTGCCGCACAGCAGGCGCCGGTGCCCGCCCGCGACGTAAGGTCAAGAGGATTCCGCCTGGCGGCGACGGCAACGCTGGCCGTACCACTGCTTGCTCTGAGCGCCGCACCGGGGTTCGCGCAGGCGTCGGCCAGGACGGACGCGGCCGGCACGGCAGCCGGGTCGGCCGCGAACGGCTGGATAAGGATTACCAATGCGTTCGACAGAAGCATCCCGCCGAATCAGTGCCTGGACGCGGACGTCGAAGGCGGCGGCGGCAACGGCAACCGGGTGATTGTCTGGCAGTGCAACGGAAACTCGCCGCAGCAGTGGTGGCGGTGGCACGCCAACGGCTGGCTGGAGAACCAGCGGTACCGCGGCATGTGTCTTGACGCCGACCGGCACGGCAGCGGCAACGGCATCAGAGTCATGCTGTGGCGGTGCGCCGACGTGGCGTGGCACAAGTGGTTGAGGGGCAGCGACCCCAGAGACCGCGCCATCTACAACGTGTACCACTACAACGGCGGGGACACCGTTCTTGACCGGGACGCGAACGTTCCCGGCAACGGCGCGCAGGTACAGCTGTGGCGGAAGAACGGCCAGTCACAGCAGTTCTGGGACACGTACTAGCCGCGTGCGGCCAGCGGGCCCGGCCACCAGCACGGGGGCGTGGCCGGGCCCCTGGATCTCTCGCGTGAGGCACGCGCGGGTGCTGACGCCGACCGGCCAGGACGGCCGGCGTCGGACGGCCGGGCGCGGATCTCAGACGGCTCGGGCGGGCCCGGCCATCTCGGCGATGTCCTCGGCTCCGTCGCCGAGGAGCTTGTCGGCCAGGTCCATCAGCGCGCGCCCGGCGGCCAGTTCGTCGCCGATCTCGGGGATGGGACGGTCGTCGGGGTTACGGCGGGCGTAGGCGACGCTCTCGTGCCGCCTGCTGTCGATCGCGTAGAGCACGGCGGTGGCCGAGGTGCGCTTGTCCTCGTCGTCCTCGGTGATGAGGATCTTGACGGTCCACTCCTTGGTGTTCATGACGCCTCCTATGCCACATATGTGATGACGTGGTCATATACCCCAAGCATCTCTCCAAGAGGGCGACGAGCGCGAGGCCAACAGGCCATGAGGTTCGGCCTCGGCGTGATCGGGTAGCTGGGGCGCCATGCCTACCTACGGATTCCACGCCTCGCACGAGCAGGTGCCGCCCGGAGAACTCCTCGACGCGGTCGCGGCCGCCGAGGAAGCCGGATTCGGCGCCGCCATGTCGTCGGACCACTTCTCACCGTGGAGCGCGCGGCAGGGCGAGTCGGGATTCGCCTGGTCCTGGCTCGGCGCCGCGATGGAGCGTACGGCGCTGCCGTTCGGCATCGTCAACGCGCCCGGTCAGCGCTACCACCCGGCGATCATCGCGCAGGCCGTGGCGACTCTCGGCGAGATGTTCCCCGGCAGATTCTGGGCCGCGCTCGGCAGCGGCGAGGCCTCCAACGAGCACATCACCGGCGATCCGTGGCCGCGCAAGCGGGTGCGCAACGCGAGGCTGCGCGAGTGCGTGGAGGTGATCAGGGCGTTGCTGGCGGGGGAGGAGGTCACCCATGAGGGCCTGGTCACGGTGGACAGGGCCAGGCTGTGGACGCTGCCCGCCGAGCCGCCCGCGCTCGTCGGCGCGGCCGTGAGCGAGGAGACCGCGCGCTGGTGCGCCGAGTGGGCGGACGGGCTGATCACCGTGGGCGGGCCGCAGGCGGCGAAGGTGGCGCGTGCCTACAGGGAGGCGGGCGGTCGTGGCCCGCTCCGGGTGCAGGTCCACCTGAGCTGGGCGCCCACCGAGGAGGAGGCCCTGGGCCTGGCCCACGACCAGTGGCGCTCCAACGTGTTCGCCCCGCCGGTCTGCTGGGACCTGGACCGCGTGGAGATGTTCGACATCATCTCCGAGCACGTCCGCCCGGAGAAGGTGGCCGAGGTCGTCCACGTCTCCGCCGACGTGGGCCGCCACGCCGAGCATCTCGGCACGTACGGCGAGCACGGCTTCGACGAGATCTATCTGCACCACGTGGGCAGGGAGCAACGCCCGTTCATCGAGGCCTTCGCCGACATCGTCACGTAGCCGTCAGCTTGCCGGGGGAGGTGAACCCGGCAGTCCCAGCGTGCGGTGGATCATCTGGTGCATGTGGGCGCGGAAGCGCCGCATGGCGCGTGGATCGTCGGGACCGCGCCGCCGTCCCGCCGCGTCGAAGACCCCGCTGAGGACGAACCCGTGCACGCACCACACCAGGGTGTTGATCGTGTAGTGCACGTCGGCGTCCGGGGCCTCGGTCGCCGGGATGATGTTCTCGATGGCGAACTCGGCGAGCGGCTGCACGTACTCCGCCTCAAGGTTGCTGACGTCCCGGGCGTCGGACAGCCACCGGTGCATCCATAGTGCGGGCACCTCGGGATTGCCGGCGGAGAAGTCGATGTAGGCGTCGATGAACCGGTGGATCGCCGTCACCTTCTCCGCGATCGGAGCGGTCTGCACGTCCCTGACCCTGGCCTCCACGACGGCCGAGTGAAGGGCGTGGGCGCGTTCCATGACCGCCAGATAGAGGTCGCGCTTGGCGCCGAACTGGGAGCTCACGGCCTTCGTGCTCAGCCCTGCCGCCTCGGCGATCTGCACGATCTCCGTCGCGTCGTAGCCGAGCGCGGCGAACAGCCGGAACGCTGCCTGGAGGATGCGCTCCCGCTCGTCCCCTTTCGCTGACGTCATACCAGTGACCCTAAGATCCGGCATCTGTTCGGCCAATCACGTGATCGACAAATACCAGTCAAATAGCTGCTGCACACGCTCATCTCTGGACAAGCATGGAGAAAGCCAGCGGGACGTCCTGCCGGGCGGCGGTCCTGGGCGCATCGGCGGTGGCCGGCTCCCACGCAGGTCAGGGGTGGGCTCTCGGCTGCCGCTTGCGGGGCGGATCCAGGCGTGAAATTTTACCTATCACCTTCCCGCTGACCGTCCAGAGCCTCATCCCACCAACCTGACGTGAAGGGGATGACCACGTGCAACTGGAACTCCGTCACTTACGCGCGGTGATGACCATCGCCGAGGTCGGCAGCGTCAGCCGTGCCGCGACCCGGCTCGGCGTCTCCCAGCCCTCGCTCACCGCTCAGCTCCGCCGCATCGAGGACGCGCTGGGCGGCCGGGTGTTCAGCCGCGGCCCATCCGGCGTCAGCGTCACACCGTTCGGGCAGTTCGTCCTGACCCGCGCCCGCGCGGCCCTCGTCACCGTTGACGAGCTTCTCAGTGGCGAGCACCCCGATGCCCGGCCCGGCGTCATCCGTCTCGGCGGGTACGCCGATCCGGTACTGAGCGGCCTGCTCAGACGACTCAGCGACACCCCGCACGCGGGCTTCACCGTCCACACCGAGCACTCTCCCCGCCTGCTCCTCGACCTGCTGGTCGCACGCCGCCTGGACGCCGCCACCCTGATCGACTACCCGGGCCACGCACTGCCCGCCGTGCCGTCCGTCGACATCCGTACGATCGGCACTGAACCGATCTTCGTCGCCATCGGCAGCCGTCACCCGCTCGCGTCCCGGTCCGAGATCTCCCTGGCGGACCTGGCCGGTGAGGACTGGGTCCTGTCGCCTCCCGATGGCGTGGGCTGGCCCGGATACCTGGTGTCCGCCTGCCTGGAAGCCGGCTTCACCCCACGGGTGGCCCATGTGATGGTCGAAGGGGTCATGGTCAGGGAGCTGATCACCAACCATCACGCGATCTCCCCCTGCATGGCCACCTTCGCCGCGGACGCCGACATCGCCGTCCGCCCTCTGGCGGGTACCCCGCTGTGGGTGCGGCACCTGATCGCCTGGCGGCGGGAAGGACCGCTGGCCGGGCGAGGCGACGAGCTGTGGCAGATGGCCGCGGACGCTCATCGGGAAGCCCTCGCCGGCCAGCCTCACCACGCGACGTGGCTGGCCCTGCGGACCGAATGAGCGATCAGCCGGTCTTCGCGCGGATGGCACTGATCATGGCGTTGAGCCCGAGCGTGTTGAACGGGCGCCCCAGAGAACGCATCAGGGAGTTCTCCGACGGACGGTACAGGCCGTACCGGTGGTAACGAGCGCCCTCGTACGTACCGATCACACCCCCGTCCGGGGTGGGCTGACCCAGGTACCGGTACCACTTGAGGCGGTAGGACCGCTGGGTCGCGGCGGGGTAGATGCTCACGTTCGTCTCGTACGGCTCGCCACCGGCATACCGGCCGTTGGGGTAGTCGTACTCATCCGCGAGACCGGCCATCGAGTGGCCAAGCTCATGGACGGCGATCCAGGAGGAGCCGGCGTTGCCGCTGGAGGCCGTCGCGACGCCCCCGCCGGCTCCGCCGTACTTGGTGGAGTTGCCCAGCGCGATGATCTGGTCGGCCTGCGGGGCGTTGGCCGCGTAGGCGCGAGCGGCGCTCTCGTTCACGCACAGCAGGTGTTCGATGTTCGCGCACCAGAAACCCATGCCGAGCGCGGTGTCGCGGGAGACGCCCGGGGCCGGATCGTTGTCGACGCCGGACTGCGGCGAGACCACATCGACCATCCACACGTTGAAGGAGTTCCCGTAGGTTCTGAACGGCTCCACCGTCCGCAGGAACGCCCACTTCTCCGCGACGTGGGCGCGAAAGGCGCCCAGCTGGGACGAGGTGTAGCCGTCGCCCACGAAGACCAGGTCGTAGCGTTGATGGGGCGGTCCCGTCTGCTGCAGCGCGACCACGTCGGCAGGTGGGGGCGCGGCGAACGCGGTCCGCGGCTGAGCGCGTTGGGGCACCTCTACCTGCTTGATCGTGCCGTCTTCCGAGAACACCTCCACCCATTCCGTCGGCTGTCCTGCGTGGTTCGGGCGGGGGTCGGCGAGGGCTGGGGTGCCGGTCAGTACGCTGACCAGCACCGCACTCGCCAACACGCGGGGGGGTGCGCATGGCGGCTCCTGGGGCTGGGGATCTTGCCCCCAGCGTGGCCGCCCGGCTCGCTCGCGAATAATCCCGCCTGTCATACCTCTGGAACTATGCCTGCGACATCCAGGGTTGGTGCCGTGAACTCCTCTGGAAGTGCCCGGACGGAGCGCGTTCTTGAACCGGGCCGCGGCGATCACGGCATGGCGGAGAGACTCGCCCGCGCAGCGACATCCTGGTCCGCGATCCACGCGCAGCCGCTGGCCGGCGTTCCGGTGGAGGCGATGACGGCGTCCAGGTTGTCACGGGTGCGGGTCAGCGCGGTGATCTGCGCGTTGATGCGATCACGCTCGGCCGCCAGCCGCGCGCGCGATTCGGGAGTGCTGACCTTGGCGTCGACGCACGGCAGCAGTTCGGCGACGGTCCGGCTGGACAGGCCGGCGGAGTACAGCGTCTGGATCAGCTCGACGCGGTCGGCCGCGGACTCGGGATAGTGACGTTGCCCGGACTCGCTCCGGTCCGCCTTCAGCAGCCCCTGCTCCTCGTAGTAGCGCAGGGCCCGTACGCTGACGCCCGACCGCGCCGCCAACTCGCCGATACGCACCGTGACCTCCATCACAACACTTGCCTCTTACGTCAACGTCAGGTTTTAGCCTATCCGGCATGCAGATCAACGGAGCACACGTGCTGGTCACCGGCGCGAACCGGGGCCTGGGCCGGCAGTTCATCCTTTCCCTCCTCGACCGCGGCGCCGGCAAGGTGTACGCCACCGCCCGCCGTCCGGACCTCATCGACGTACCGGGAGTCATCCCCCTGCGCCTGGACATCACGGACCCGGCGTCGGGCGCGGCCGCGACCGCCGCTGCACCCGACGTCAAGATCGTCATCAACAACGCGGGCATCTCCACCGGCGCGAACCTCATCACCGGCGACCTGGACACGATCCGCCGCGAGATGGACACCCACTTCTACGGCACCCTCAACATGATCCGCGCCTTCGCACCCCAGCTGGCCGACGGTGCGATCCTCAACGTCCTGTCCGCGATCTCCTGGCTCGCCTTCGACGGCGCGGGCGCCTACCACGCGGCCAAGGCCGCCGAATGGGCGCTCACCAACAGCGCCCGCCTGGAGCTGGCCAGCCAGCGCACCCTGGTGACGGGCCTGCACCTGGGCGCCGCGGACACCGACATGATGGCCTGGTACGAGGGCGACAAGGCGGCCCCCGAGGCGATCGTCGCGGCGGCCCTCGACGGCATCGAGGCGCACCGCCCAGAGGTGCTCGCCGACGCCTGGAGCCGCCAGGTGAAGGCGTGGCTGTCCGAGGACCCGAGCGTCATCTACCGGGAAGCGGAGGCCGCCCTCGCGACCTGACCTCAGGCGGCGGGGTTCACGCCAGCTCACCTCCATCCGCATGGTCACCGGCCGGATGAGGCCACGCTTACAGCGACCGCGCCGCCTGTCGTAGCGCTGTGAGCGCGCTGTCATCGTCGATCGGCATCGTCGAGAGCGTCAAGAACAGCTCTGTGAAAGGCACGACATGACAGGCAACGGGCACGACAAGACCCAGCGGATCCTCGACCGGGCGGTGGCCGAGCTCGGCATCCCCGGCATCGCCATCGAGGTCAAGGACGCCGACGGTTCCTGGTTCGGCACGTCCGGAGTGTCCGACCTCAGGACCGGAGCACCGCGCGTGCCGGGGGAGTTCCTGCCCATCGGCAGCGGCGCCAAGGGCATCACCGCCGCGACGCTCCTCACCTTGGAGGCCGAGGGCCGGGTGGACCTCGAGGACCCGGTGAACAAGTGGCTGCCCGGCGTGCTGACCAACGGCTACGACGGCGACCGGATCACCATCAGGCACCTGCTCGGCAACACCAGCGGGCTGTTCGCCACGGGCCTCGCGCCGGGGCTGATCGGCAACTACGCCAGCCGGTCCACGTTCGACGAGCACCGCTTCGACGAATGGACCCGTGAGGAACTGCTGAAGCTGGCGGTTTCCCAGCCGCCCGTCGGGCAGCCCGGCGAGCGCTTCCTGTACGCCAACGGCGGCTTCTACATCGCCAATGCGATCATCGAGAAGATCACCGGCAACACCTACGCCGAGGAGATCGAGCGCGTGGTCATCCGGCCGCTCGGCCTGACCAACACCTACCCGCGCAGCGGAGGGGACACGGGATACCGCGGTCCGTCGCCGCGGGCGTACTCGACCCAGTTCTACAAGGACGGCGTCGACCCGGCGGACGTCACCACGGAGAACTGGGAGTCGATGTTCGAGGAGCCGGGGCTCGAACCCCTCGACGTCACCGAGTTCAACACGTCCTGGGAGACCGGGAACATCGTCACGACCACCAGCGACGCCATCCGGCTCCTCAACGCCCTGGCCGGCGGCACCCTGCTGCCTCCGGGGCAGCACCGCAAGATGTGGACCACGGTCTCGACCGAGGGCGCCGGCTGGCTGCCGCACACCCGCTACGGCCTCGGCATGTTCGAGCTCGACAAGAAGGTGACGGGCGGGCTCACCGTCCGCGGCATGGCCGGCAGCTACTGGGGACACATGTTCTTCGCGTTGAGCAGCCCGGACAGGGGGGCCGCCTTCGCCTTCCACACCAACACCGAGGCGAAGAGCTGGGACGTGCCCTTCAAGATCGCCGAAGCGGAGTTCGGCTTCACGATGAGCACGTAACACGGGGACACGGGCGGCCGCCCGCAGGGCAACCACTCGCGCGGTTGCCCTGCACCTGAGGGAACTACCGCTGGATCTTGCTACAGGTGTGGCTCTCGTCATCGGTGAGGGTGCCGAAGGATCTCGCACCGTGACCACCGCCCTATGGGGTCTGCCCGGCACGCAGCCGGTCCGGACGTTCCCCACCATCGATCTTCCACGAGACGATGATCGGTGACGTCCCGCCCTCGAAGATCACCCCACAGACGAGCAGCGAGTTCGCTCCCTTTGACTAGCGGACGGGTCGCGCCTGGCTCGGGCGCATCAGCCACACGGCGGCGGCGAGCGTGAGCACCCAGCCGATCACTTCGATGAGCAGGTGATCCGTCGCGCTGGGAACGGACTGCAGCAGGTACACCCGGATGCTGTTGATCGCTCCGTGCGTCAGAACGGCGGGCCATACACTCCCCGACCGCCAGCGAAGCGCGAGCAACAGCGGCGCCCATGGCAGCATGCCCGCGTAGTAGATGACGAGGTCCCAGAAGGGCCGGTCACCGATGACGGCGAGGACGGGCAGGTGCCAGACGATCCAGACCAGGCCGCTGACAAGGGCCAGCGGCCAGAACCCCCATGACGCGGCGCGCGTCGCCAGCCAGCCGCGCCAGCCGAACTCCTCGCCGATGGCGAAGACCGACTGCATGAGGAGGACCGGAACGACCCAGATGGTCGCCACGAGGATCTGGTCGAGCGGGTTGAGCCGCCAGATCCCCAACGCCAGGGCGATGGCGGTCTGGATCGCGGCGATCGCGGCGATGAGGCCGATGCCGATGCCGGCCCACGTGGGCGTGCCGCGCCACCTGGTGGCGAACGTCTCCCGGAACGTTCCCGGTCGCCGGGCAAGCCACATGATGATCGCCGCGAGCAGCGGCGTCAGTTGCAGGACCGGAGTGATCAGGTTGTTGAAGTCCGCCGGGACGAGCCGGAAGACCATCGGAACGGACAACGCGAAACACAGCAGGACGGCGATCGCGAAAAACCACGTGACATCGGAAGTAGTTGATCTGGCAGAACTGGAGCGCGTCGGGGACGCAGTCATGATGACCTCGTTTTCCCCTGGCCACCGGCAAAGGCCGGGGCTGTCCGGCCGGCGCGCATGACAACGCTGAGAAGTATGAGACGTAGGAAACGCACAAACTCGAAAGTAGGCCGGGCGGAATCGGCCCGCCTCACCCGAAGGGGTGAACCCGGTACCGCCCGTCAGGATGGAATTCATGGCGAGCGACGAGCCGCGTGCACGCGGGTCTGGTTTCCGTAGGGCGGCGTGGGGCGGCGTGGGGCGGCAACCCCGCCGGGCGAGGCGTCGGCCGCCGCCGTGCACGATCATGCCGGGGTACCCGCTCCCGCGCCGGGCAGCCGTATGGCCAAGGACACCTCGTGCCGGGTGACCGATCCCGGGCCGTCGCGGTCACGATGGCCACGGGTTGATGTCGACCTTGATGCTGCCCGCGTTGTCGCCGAGGGCCTGGTCGGCGTCGTTGATGCGCAGGTAGAGCCGGGCCGGCCGGTCCCCGGTGTGCTCGAACAGCCCTCCTCCGCCCACCGGGAACACCCGCTGCCCAAGCCTGCCCAGAAGATAGCCGTACGGTCTGCCGGCGTCGTACTTGTAGCCCTGGGCGATCCTTTGATCGTCGGCGGCGGAGTAGCCACCGGCGTCGACGTAGGGGTGGTTGCGGTGGTCCACCGTCCAGGTGCCCTCGTTCAGGTCGCTGACGTTGAACTTGCCGGCGATGTCGATCCCGGTGTCCTGCCAGCCCTGTGCCGACTGGACCTCCATCGTGTCGCCGGTCACCGGAGACGGGGTGGGTGACGGTTCCGGCCGGTAGAGGCCCGAGTGGAGGAGGAACCTGGTGCCGTCCCAGCGCCACCTGACCGTGCGCTTGATCGACGGCCCGGACGCGTGCGAGTCGCCGGGGGCGTAGAACTTGACTTCGGCGGCGAGCAGGCCGCCGGGAAAGGTGGTGGTGCCGGGCTGGAACCACGGGTAGAGCCGCTCGCGGACGAGGGTGGGTACGCGCCCGATGTAGCGGCCGTCGCGGTGGAAGACGCGCAACTCCTGGGTGAAGAAGTTGCCGGGCACGGGGCGGATGCGGAAGAGCACGGCGGTGACCTTGCCCAGCCGGGCGATGCGGCCTTCGGCGATCTGCTCGATCCCCACCTCCCAGCCGCCGCCCGCGCCCGTGCCGTCCGCGATGTCGATCAGCCTGGGCTGGGCGGAGAGGTCGTCACCGTTGAGGTAATAGGACCGGTTGCGCCAGTCGTTCTCGCCCTGTTCCGGCTGGACGGCCAGCTCGAAGCTCTGGGGCAGTTGGGTGAGCTCCCAGGCCGCCGTCAGCACGCTCATGTTCTTGGTCACCACGTCGATGACCCTGGCGAGAAGCTTGGCGAACGCGGCGGGCTTGCCCGTGACGAGGCCGCCGGCGTCGTCGAGCGCCTCGGCCACGGCGTCGGTGAGGGCCGACACGCACTTCACGCCGATCTGCTGGCCCACCAGCAGGTCGGACAGCGGGGCAGGGCCGTCGGTGATCGCGGAGCCCAGGCCTTGGAGCGCCCCTGCGACGCAGTTGACCGTGCCCTTGGTCTCAAGCGCCTTGGCGATGCTCAGCGCTCCGACTGAGGATCCTCTCGACAGGACGAGGGCCACGTCGATGATCACCACCTGGATCACCAGCGCGGCGTACACGGCGAGATGCGGCCGGACGGTGGCGATCTTCAGCGGGCCACCTCGCGCGAGCAGGCCGCCAGGGTCACGGGAGGCGGACAACTTCGCATGGGGTACGGCGATGCCGAGCTGGGACCCGGCGGTGAGCACGGCGCCCTCGTCACCGTAGACCGCCTTGTACGTCAGGTAGGCGAGCCGGGTGAACCCCTCCTCCAGGCTGGAGGGCAGGTCCTGCCGGACCTTCATCCCCGATTCGGCCACGACCACGAACCCCACCGGCCGGTTGTTGGTGACCGATGCCGTGAACTCGCCGTCGCCGTCGGCGAGCGTGCCCCACAACCAGGGATCCGGTGGCTTCCCCCAATCGCCGGGAGCGAAGCTCACCACGCTCTCGATCGACGTCTCGCCGCTCGGCTCGGGCGCTCGTTGCTTGAGCATCTGCGCGGCGAAGGTCGCCACCTGCCGGGCGATCGCCGCGTCGTCCGTCGCGACGGCCCAGAAGTCGCTGAGGTGGTCGATCTCCGCGACGAGGGTACGGCCCGCTTCGTCGTAGCCGGCCGGCAGCAGCCGGGGCGGCCCGCCTTGGGGCGCCGTGGCGATGGCCAGGCGGTCGGCCGGGATGCCCGCGGGCGGGCCGGTCAGCGACAGCCCGAGGCGCAGCGGTTTGGCCGGCTGGGTCCCGGACAGGTCGACGGAGATGCCCGTGCCGAGCTGGTCGGTCAGTCCGGTCACCGGCGCGCTGGGCGGCATCGCGGCCGCGGGCCGTACTCGCAAGGTGGTGGGAGAGGAGATCGCGCCCGGGGGGATCTCGATCCAGCCGCCCTCGAAGGCGACCCGCTCCCCGTCCGGGCCGACGGTGCTCACGCTCTGGGCGGCTGGAGCGGTATCGCGGGTGACGATCAGCCAGGCGGCGACGCCGACGCTGAGCGCGGTCAGCGCGGCGGCGATGAGCACGGTGTTTCGCGATGGCATCGGCGGCTCCCGGGGACTTCAGCCTCCGCTCCGAAATCACGTTCGGCAAGCGTTGATACCGGACCGTTCCAGAGCCTTCCGATCAGGAGCGAAACCCCGCCCCAAGAGCGTGTCTCATATGCCTCCGCGTGGGTGCTCAGCAGGGAGCGGAGCCCAGGGACGAGCTCGCGGCCGAACCGGTCGGCCGGCGCTGCCGGTCGATCACGCTGCGTCGGCCGTGAGAACCGGTACCACGGGGCGGCGGGCGGCCATGTGGGCGGGCAGGGCGGTGAGGGCCACCGTCACCAGGAGGGTCGCGAGCGCGGCGATGAGCATCCAGGAGTCCGGCGCGTGGATCGCGTTGCCGGGGCTGAAGACGGAGAACACGCCGCTGCCCAGGGGGACGCCGATGAGGGCGCCGGGCAGGCAGGGCAGGAGCTGGGCGATGGACAACCCCGCGGAGACCTGCCCGGGGGTGGCGCCGAGCGCACGGGCGATGGCCAGGCTCGGCCGGGCCTCCATCGCCGTGGTCCAGGTGAACGCGATGATGTTCACCACGGCCAGCGCGATCAGCAGGGCGGAGACCACGATCAGCAGATGGCCGGAGTTCTCGGCCCGCAGGTTCGGCAGGGCGGTGGAGCCGTTCAGGCCGTAGCCCCTTGAGGACTGGACGGACAGGGACAGCAGGCCGGTGAGCGCGATCAGCGTGGTGGCGGTCGAGCACGCCTGCAGCACCACCCAGCCCGGACGGCGGGCGGTCAGCCGCAGCCCGAGCAGGAACGGCGTGGGCAGCAGCGCGGACAGCGCGGTCAGCCGGGGACGGTGGCGGGGCCGGTGAACGGTCTCGGACAGGGCGGCGATGGTCGCGGTGCGCAGGGCCCGCAGCGTGGGACGCAGCGCCGACAGCACCGCCACCGCAACGGCCAGGACGGTCGTCGCGGCGATGATGGAACCGCTCGGCCCGCCGACGTCGCCGACCCTGCTGGCGGTGGGGCTTGCGATGACGGGCACGGTCAGCCGCGCGATCACCAGCCCCAGCACGTCGGCCAGCAGTGCCACGGCCAGGTACTCCGTGAGCAGGACGGCGGCGATCAGGCCGGGGGTGGCGCCGACGGCCTTGAGCAGCCCCGCCCGCCGGGTCTGCTGGACGGCACGGCCCGCGGCCAGCGCCGCCACCCCGGTGATGGCCAGGAAACTGAGCAGCCAGCTTCCGAGCACCAGGATCGGCTGGGCACCCCGGAGAATGACGGCGTCCTGATCGGCCTTGAACTGCCAGGAGTGGAAGTTGATCCTGATGGCGTGGTTGCGGTTGGCCTCCCTGAACGCCTCGGTCGCGGCGGGGTCGCGCAGCTTGAGGTCCAGGGCCAGGGTCACCGGGAGATCGTGGGACGAGGCCAGGGCCCGCGCATCGGATCGGGTCATCCAGGCCAGGCCGGTGTAGTCGCTGGCGCCGCCGTACGGGCCGATCTGCGCCGCCCACGGGTAGATGGAGGTGGCCGCGGTCACGGCGATCCCGGTGACGGGGTACGACCGGCCGGCGATGGTCACGTGGTCGCCGACGCCGACGCCCAGCGCGGTGGCGAAGCCGCGCTCAAGGACCGTGCCGCCGGGACGCACCCACTGCCCGGAGGTCACCAGGGGCCGGTTGAGCGCGCCGGGCTTCTCGGCGAAGCCGTGCACCACCACCGGGGACGCCGTGGCGTCGCGCGTGGTGAGGTTCGCGTAGACGATGCGATAGGGGCCGTGGTGTCCGGCCACGCCGGGAGCGTCGGTCAGGCCGGCCAGGGCCGAGGTCGCGGCGGAGCCCGTTTCGCCGGAGAGCGCCACCACATCCGGCCCCGCGGTGGCCGCGCGGGTCTGCTCGTACAGCGTCTGGCTGGTCCCGCTCAGGGACAGGCCAAGAGCCAGAGTGGCGGTGGCGGCGGTTACCGCGAACACGAGCATCACGACCTGGGACGGGTGCCGGCGCACGTCGGCGAGCGCCAGGCGCGCGACGAGCACGATGGAGCCCATGCCGTTCAGCCCTCCAGCCCGATCAGGCCGCCGAGCCCGCGCGGGTGGGAGCCGGCCAAGCTGGTGTCGTCGACGAACATCCCGTCGCGCATCGAGATCAGCCGGTCCGCGCCGGCGGCGACGCGCTCGTCATGCGTGACGATCAGCAGCGTCTGACCGGCCGAACGCAGTTCTTCGAAGATCCGCAGTACGTCGAGGGTGGCCGCGCTGTCGAGGTTGCCGGTCGGCTCGTCGGCCATGACGACGAGCGGCTGGTTGGCCAGCGCGCGGGCGATGGCGACCCGCTGACGCTGCCCGCCCGACAGCTCGGACGGCAGGTGCCGGGCGCGCGCCGTGAGCCCGACCCGTTCGAGCAGGGCGCCCGCGCGCCGCCGGGCCTGGCGCGGCGAGTGCCCGGCCAGCAGCGCGGGCAGTTCCACGTTCTCCGTCGCCGACAGCTCCTCCACCAGGTGGAAGGCCTGGAAGATGAACCCCACCGACTTGCGCCGCATGCGCGCCAGAGCCCTCTCGCTCAAGGTGTCGATGCGCTGCCCGGCCAGCCACACCTCTCCGCGCGACGGCCGTTCCAGGCCGCCGAGCAGGTGCAGCAGGGTCGACTTCCCGCAGCCGCTCGGCCCCATCACCGCCAGCGTCTGTCCCTCGGGCACGTCCAGGCCGACCTCGTCGACCGCCCGTACCCGGCTGTCCCCTTGACCGTGCTCCTTCACCAGGTCACGGACCTGGACCACGGCACCCGGTTCGTTCACGCACCATCCTCGACTCTGTCGTCGGCGGCCCTGGACCAGGTCCGCTCGCAGGCTTCCAGCCACCGCAGGTCCGCCTGCAGCCGCAGCGCGACCCCCTCCAGCAGCAGCACGGCCTTGGAACCCGCCGGCTCGGCCAGGATCGCCCGCTGCGCCTCGCGCAGGCGGCGCAGCAGCTCGCGGCGCTGCGCCGCCACCAGTTCGATCGGGTCGGCGAGCCGGGACGCGGCCGCCGCGACGAGCTTGAGATGAAACTCCGCCTGGTCCGGCTTGGGCCAGCCCACCTCGGTCAGCCATGCCGCCACCCGTTGCTGGCCGGCCGGGGTCAGCGCGTAGACCTTGCGGTCGGGGCGCTCGGGCAGGCCGTCCTCCCGCTCGCAGACGACGAGCCCGGCCTTCTCCAGCCGGGAGAGGGTCACGTAGATCTGGCCGGGGTTCATCGACTCGCCCAGCGGGCCCAGGCTCTGGCGTAGCCGGGCGCGCAGGCCGTACCCGTGCGACGGCTCCTTGGCGAGCATCGCCAGCACTGCGTCCTGCACGGCATCCCCCTAACGGTTAGCCAATAGATAGCCGTTAGCTGTATGGCGTGTCAAACGCCGCATGACGATTCGGCTGTACGGCCGGCATGGTGCTCGGTCATGAGGTGTGGCGCCCGCTACGTCCAGGGAAGTACGCGTTCAGTCCTTTGCAAGGGCCCGGCGTTAGCGTGTGATCATGGACGATCCTGGGCGTCCCTACCAGGTCGGCGGCTACTGGCTCGGGGCCAGGCTGGGCGCCGGCGGGCAGGCCGTGGTCCACGAGGGCTATGACGAGGAAGGCGACAGGGTCGCGGTCAACGTGCTCCGGCCCGGCAGCGGGTTCGGTCCGGATCGGGAGGTCGCGGCGCTGGGCCGGGTGGCCTCCTCCTGCACGGCCCGCGTGCTGGCTCACGATCTCGACGCGGCCACGCCGTACCTGATCAGCGAGTTCGTGGACGGGCCGAGCCTGAGCATCGCCGGGGCGGCGCGGGCGCACATCGAGGACGCCACGATCGGCTCTGCCGGGGGGATTCCTACAGCAGCCCGGTGAGCTGCTGCCGGGTTTCGGCGAGAAGGTCCGGTGCCGTGCGGCGGGCGGCGGACAGCGCCAGGCGTGCGGTTCGGCGGCCCTGGCGCGTCTGTCCCGCCGCGCTCAGCACGAGTGCGCGCGCAGTCAGCGCGACGACCCTTGCCGGGGCATACACCAGCGCGTCCTGGCGTGCCGCTGATCGTGTCAGCTCGACCATGGCCGCACTGGCCGACAACGCCTCGGCCGGGTTCGTCGAGGACAGGATGCGCGCGTGGGTGCCGGTGACCCGCGCGTACAGGCTCAGGTATTCGCCCGCGTAGACCCTGAACAGTTTCTCGCAGCACTCGACCGCCTCCCGCGCCGCCGCGAGCGCCGCCTCCGGCCGGCCGGCCGCCCGCTCGACGGCGGCGATCGCGTCCAGGGCCTCGGCGAGGGAAGGCAGGTAGCTGTAGTCGTCGCGCGCGCCGATCCCCTCCAGCTCCGCCATGGCCTCCTGGCCGATCCGTGCGGCCTCCTCGTGCCGGCCCGCGGCACTGAGCAGCCTCGCCTGGGCCACCAGGGCGAGGGCCACGTCCCGATGGAAGTCGGGACCGCCGCGCCACTCGCCGAGGCCTTCCCGGCGGATCCGCACCGCCTCGGCCGCCGGATCGAGCGCCTCCAGTGGCCGTCCCGCCAGGGCGAGCATGCCGCAGTGCTCGTCGAGGGCGTGGCCGTACCCCTTGAGGCGGGTGCGCCGGTCGGTGTCCAGCAAGGCGCGGTGCCGCTCGACGCGCTCACCGCTCACCGCCGCGGCCTGCTCCAGCCGGCCTGCCAGGAACAGCGCCGTCGCGTACCGGGCCAGCGCGAGGACGAGCTGCTCCTGCTCGGCCGGGAGCCGGGTGCGCAGGAGGTCGGCCGTGGCGGCGAGTCGCCTCAAGTGCCTGCGCCTGAGCACCTTCGGCAGCGACCAGCCCGCCAGGACGACCGCGGCGAGCATCAGCGCGGTCGGCCAGCCCGGCCACAGCAGGAAGGAGATCAGCGCGGCCACGACAATCAGGCCCTGCACGGCCAGAACCGCACAAGATCGCACCATGAGGTTCAGTGTGACGGCCGGCGCGGCGAGCGCAACCCCGACGGCGGAGTCGCCCACGCCTGCCGCAGGTCCGGGGAACCCGGTGAGGCCGGCCGGTGTCGCCGCAGGCCAATGGTCAGGCATGGGCAGCGGGGCACCAGTGGGCCTGATAGCCACGCTACGGGTGAGCGATGTCGTCGTCAGAGGTCCACGACGAGGCGGGGCGAGCGTGCCCGCGACACGCAGGCGTACATGCGGCCCGCCGGAGCGCCGATGTCGTCGCGGTGCTCGGGTTCCCCGTCGATGACGGTGTGGGCGCCCGGCTCCCTGGGCGCCAGCGGGCCGGCGGCGCTCGGAAGATCACCTTGGGATCGGGTCAGTACAGTTCGCGGTAGCCGTGCACCGGCTCATCGCCGCCCCCGATCCCGTCGACGTCTCCCGCTTCGAGAACGAACTGGTGGCCATGCTCACCCGCTACCTCACGGCAGCCGGGTGACAGGGTCGACGGCGGTCCGAGACCGGAAGCGGGCTGACCGCCAACGACCGCCAACGGCTGCCGGGAGGAGGCTGCGTTCCCGGTCATCGGGTGGGCGGATGTGGGGGGTCGGTCATGCGGTGTACTCCCCATCGTGGGGGCCGGCCGCCCGGTCGCCGGCGGCGCGCCGGGTGCGGACGAAGCCCCAGGCGACGAGGGCGGCCGCGACGACGGTGAGGGTGAGGCTCGCCGTGGTGACGGCCTGGTGGAACTCGCCGGTCTGCCGTGGGCTCCAGGGGTACGCGGCGATGCCGCCGGTGAACAGCAGGGCCAGGATGGTGCCGGTGACGGCGATGCCGGTGCCTGAGGTGACCTGGGAGGCGGTGTCGACGAGCGCGGTGCCGATGGTGGTCCGGTTCGCGGGCAGGCCGCGGACCACGTTCAGCCCGGCGACGACTCCGACGACGCGCATCCCGGCCGCCACGAGGACGAGCGCCAGCGCGATCCACACGTAGCCGAACCGGCCGAGCAGGCCGTAGACGGCCAGGCCAGACACGACCGCCGCGGTGCTGGTCCAGGCGGCCCGGTCCAGGCCGACGCGGCGCACGAACGGGTCGACGAACGGGCTGCCCGCGATGAGCACGACGACCTGTGGCAGCATCCCGAGGGCGGCCAGGGCGGGCGGCCAGCCCCAGTCGAGCTGCAGTTGAAGCGTCACCATGTAGCCGAGCCCGGCGGTCGCCAGCCCGGCGGCGGCCTTGTAGGCCAGGCCGCTGGAGACCAGGGGGAGGGCGAGGAGCTTCAGGTCGAGCAGCGGATGACGGGCCCGGCGCTCGCGCAGGACGAAGCAGATCACCGAAGCCGCGGCCGCGGCGGTGGTCGCCCAGGGCGCCCAGGAGCCGGAGCCCTCGTCCACGAACAGCGTCGGCGCGAGGAGCGTGAGCACGATCGCCGCCGTGCCCAGCAGCATTCCGGGCACGTCGAGGGGGTCGTGGTGGAGTCCGGCCGGGTCGTCGGCGGCGATGCCGTACCGCACGCAGAAGAACGCGATCGCGGCGATCGGCACGTTCACCAGCAGCAGGACCTGCCACGGCGCGATCGCCAGCACCAGGCCTCCCGCGGTCGGGCCGATCGCGAGCCCGACCAGGCCCACGGTGGAGATGAGGGTCAGCGCGCGCACGCGCAGGCCGTCCTCGCCGAACAGCCGGAACGCCAGCGCCATCGACCCCGGGGTCGTCATCGCGGCGGCGACCCCCATCGTGGCCCGGACGGCGATCAGCTGCTCGGGGGTGGTGACCACGGCGGTCGCCAGGCTCGCCACGCCGAGCAGGACCAGCCCGAGCAGCATGATCCGCCGCCGGCCGAACCGATCGGCGATCGCGCCGAACGCCAGCATCAACCCGCCGAACACCACCGCGTAGGCGCCGGTCACCCACTGCAGCGCGGTGGTCGAGGCGTGCAGCTCGCGTCCGATCACCGGCAGCGCGACATTCAGGATCGAGTTGTCCAGCATCTCGAAGAGGAACACCGCCGACAGCCCCGCCAACGCGACCCACGCCTCCCGCAGCGATCGGGGAGCGGTGGTGGCGCGCGGCCCGCTGGGGCGCTTTCCGGAGACAATGAAGGATGACATGCCACTAGGTTATGTCACTAAGTTAAGTCACACAAGAAAGTGGGGTCGGGATGCCCAGGACCGGAGCGCGAGGCGGACCACAGACGCGCGCGAGGATCTCGGAGGTCGCGACCCGGCTGTTCCTGGACCGCGGGTTCGACACGGTCACGGTCACGGAGGTCGCGCGGGAGGCCGGGGTCTCGGCCGTGACGGTCTTCAAGCACTTTCCGCGCAAGGAGGACCTCCTGCTGGACCGCGAGGTCGACGCCGTCGAGTTCCTGCGCTCGGCGGTACGCGAGCGTGACCCGGGCACCGAGGTGCTCCACTCCCTGCGCGACATGACGTTCCGTCTCCTGGAAGAGCGGCACGCCCTGTCCGGCCTCAAGGACGGATCCGTTCCCTTCTTCCGGACCGTCGTGGCCTCGCCGGCCTTGGTCGCCCGCGCCAGGGAGATCGGTTTCGATCTCCAGCAGACTCTCGCCGGCGAGCTCGAACGGGACCCGGCCTTCGATGGCGACGCTCCGCTGCTCGCCGCCTTCTTCGTCGCCGGCTACGCCACGGTGCTGACGGAGACCGCCCGGCGCCTGATCGCCGGAGAAGCGGCCGGCGCCGTCGCGGACGGCCACCGCGCCCGGCTGGAGCGCCTGTTCGACGCCCTCGGCGGCGGAGTCGCGCCCCGGCCCTGACGCTCACCGCCGCGCGAGGCGGGGACCGGGCCCGTCAGGGATCTAGCCTTGCCGATGTGGATGAGCATCTGTTGCTGGAACGGGCCCGCGCCGGTGACGAGAAGGCCTTCGAACGGCTGGTCCTGGCCTATCGGGGCGAGCTGGCCGCGCACTGCTACCGGATGCTCGGCTCGCCGCACGACGCCGAGGACGCGGTGCAGGAGTCGCTGCTCAGCGCCTGGCGTGGGCTGGCCGGGTTCGAGGGGCGGAGCTCGCTGCGTACCTGGCTGTATCGGATCAGCACCAACACCTGTCTGCGGCTGAACGGCAGGCGGGCGCCGAGGGTCATGTCACCGGACCGGGAGGCGGCGCGCGGCCGTACCGACGATCTCGGGGAGTTCGTGGGCGGGCCGGTGTGGATGGAGCCGTGGCCGGACGACCTGGCGGCGGACGAGCCCGGACCGGCGGGCAGCTATCTGCGGCGGGAGGGCGTCGAGCTGGCGTTCGTGGCGGCGCTGCAGCAGTTGCCCGGTACGCAGCGTGCGGTGCTGATTTTGCGGGAGGTGCTGGGGTTTTCCGCCGCCGAGGTGGCCGGTCTTCTGGACACCTCGGTGGCCTCGGTGAACAGCGCGCTGCAGCGGGCGGGCAAGACCATGCGCAAGCGGGTGCCCCCGGTCAGCCAGCGCGACGAACTGGCCGCGCTCGGTGCGGATGGACGGCGTGAGCTGGTGGCGTCGTTCGTGAACGCGTGGGAGCGAGCGGACGTGGACGGGCTCGTGGCGCTGCTCGCGCGCGAGGCCCGGTTCACCATGCCGCCGCTTCCCGCCTGGTTCGACGGGCGGGAGAACGTCCGCCGCTTCCTGGTGGAGCGTGTGTTCGCGTTCGACTGGCTGCTGCGCCCGATCGCGGCGAACGGCCAGCTCGGCTTCGCCTGCTACCAGCGGACTCCCGGCCACCCGCGGTTCGTCCTGGCCGCGCTCCTGGTGCTGAGCGTGCGGGGCGGGAAGATCGTCGAGCTCACTGGGTTCCTGGACCCGCAGCTTCATCAAGTTTTCAGACTTTCTCAGGAAATATCGCCCGAGGAGCGATGAGTTCACGGCGGCCTTTGTCTCTGCACTCCTGACAACCCCGAAAAAGGAGAGCAGTATGCGCAAGGTCGTCGTGACCAACATCGTCACCCCGGACGGCTACTTCGAAGGGCCCGGCAAGGACTTCATGGCGATGCCGGAAGAGGATGCCTTCGACGAGTACAACGCCGAACGGCTGCGTGCCGCCGACACCCTTGTGCTGGGACGCCTGACCTACGAAGGGGCAAGGGCCTACTGGCCGGGAGTCGCCGGCGACCCCGGGGCCCGTCCCGTTCTGCGGGAGATGTCACGACTCATCAACGCCATGGACAAGACGGTCGTCTCCGACAGCCTGCCGCCGGAGCGGACCGCGCCCTGGCGCGGCACGCGAATCGTCAACCGCGGCGCCGCCCATGAGGCGGTGGCCGGGCTCAAGCGCTCGCCCGGCCGGGACATCCTGATCTTCGGCAGCCACGTGCTCTGGAACGACCTGCTCACGCACGGCCTCGTCGACGAGTTGCACCTGATGGTCGGCCCCAGGATCCTCGGCGGCGGCACCCCGGCCTTCGAGTTGCCCGCCCCGCTGTCCCTGCAGCTCCTGGAGGCCCGCCAGCTGCCGTCCTCCCAGCTCGTCCTGATCCGGTACGGCGTCTGAGACCGGATCGGCCGGGGAGATCGCCGCGCACGCTCAGGAGGGGCGCCTCGGCGAGTGCGCCGGATCCGCCTCTGCACCTGTCTCCAGGACAAGCCCGGAGCCGAAGCGGAAGAGGGCCTTCTAGGGGTCCGGCTCCGCGGACGCCGTGCGCGAGGGCTTCCGGGCTGTCCGTCTCAGCCGTAGCGACAGGGGCAGCACGATCGCGGCGACAGCGGTGAGCAGCAGAGCCAGCGAAACCGGGCGTTCCACCAGGATGGACAGGCTGCCCTGGGACATCTGCAGCGACTGCCGCAACGACCGTTCGGCCAGCGGTCCGAGGACGAGGGCGAGCACCAGCGGGGCGGCCGGGTAGCCGAACCGCCGGAGCAGATAGCCCACGGCGCCGATGATGATCACCAGCGCGACGTCGAACAGGCTGTTGCGGATGCTGTAGGTGCCGGCCAGCGCGATGCCCACCACGATCGGCACCAGCGTCGCCGGCCGTACCTGCACGACCTTCACGAACAGCGGCAGAGCCGGCAGGTTGATCAGCAGAAGGAGCACGTTGCCGATGTACATGCTGGCCACCAGGCCCCAGAAGATGTCCGGGTGGTCGTTGATCAGCAGGGGGCCGGGCTGGATGCCGTAGAGCAGCAGGCCACCCAGCATGACCGCGGTGGTACCCGATCCGGGGATTCCGAGCGTCAGCATCGGGACCATCGCCCCGGTGGCGGATGCGTTGTTGGCGGACTCAGGAGCGGCGACGCCCTCGATGATGCCGGTGCCGAGTCTGTCCCGGCGCTTTCCGACGCGGGCCTCCAGAGAGTAGGACAGCAGCGAGGCCAGCGTGCCCCCGGACCCGGGCAGTATCCCGGCGATGAAGCCGACCACGCTGCCGCGCGCGATCGGTGCCCCGGCGTGGCGCCAGTCCTCCCGGTCAGGGAGGAGACCGCCGAGCTTCTCCTTGATCGGCGGGGTGTGCAACCGGTGGGCGAGCAGGTCGGCGACCTCGGCCAGGCCGAACAAGCCGATGATCACCACCAGGAAGTCGATGCCGTTGAGCAGGTTGATGTCGCCGAAGGCGAATCGCGGCAGGCCCACGATCGGATCGATCCCGACGCTGCCGATCAGCAGGCCGAGCACGCCCATGAACGCGGCCTTGACCTGCGACCCGCCGCTGAGCGCGGTGAGCAACGTCAGCCCGAGCAGGGTGAGCGCGAAGAACTCCGGTGGCCCGAAGCGGACGGCCCAGTCGGCCAGCGGCGGTCCGGCGATCATCAGCGCCACCACCGACGTGGTGCCGGCGATGAACGAGCCGATCGCCGCGATCCCCAGTGCCTTGCCCGCCTGACCTCTGCGGGCCATCGCGTGGCCGTCCAGGGTGGTGACCACGTTGGCGGAGTCGCCGGGAATGTTCACCATCACCGCGGTCAGCGTGCCGCCGTACATCGCGCCGTAGTACGTGGCGGCGAGCATGATGATCGCGGTCGCGGGTTCCAGCGCGGCGCCGATCGGCAGCAGTAGGGCGACCCCGCCGGAGGGATTGATTCCGGGCAAGGCGCCGACGACCATGCCGAGCATGACGCCGATGAGGGCGAACAGCAGGTTGGTCCACGTGAACGCGATGGCGAATCCGTGTGCCAGGTTTCCGATCAGGTCCATGTCAGATCCCCAGCAGGCCGGTGGGGAAGGGCACCCCGAGAAGCACGGCGAAGACGAGATGAATCGTGGCCGCGGTGCCCAGACTGATCGCGATGGCGCCGATCACCCGCATCCGTATGATCACCACGCACAGATAGGCCAGGTAGACGGCGAGCCCCGTGACGAAGCCGAGCAGCGGCATCAGCACCAGCAGGGCGACGCCGCCCAGCAGGGCGCCTCCCAGCCGTACGGCTCCCGCCCGGCCGGACTCCGGTCCCACGCCGTCCGGTTCCGCGCCATGCTGCCCGGGGTCCGGTTCCAGGCTGGCCCGCTCGCGCGGCGCCCGGATGCCGGCCACCTGAATGGCGACCCCCAGCACCAGCCCGATCGCCGAGAGCCAGACGGGGAAGAAGCCCGGGCCCGGCCGGCCGTCCACGGTGTAGGGCAGCAGCCACGCCTGCCAGAGCCAGAGCAACATCAGGACGTTGAGGATGCCGGTCACCAGGTGCCCGGCGAGGCGGTTGCTCGTCATGACATTTCTCCCGTCCCGGCCTACTTCGGCCGGAGCCCTAACTCTTGGAAGAGCGAGACGTACTTCTGCCACTCCCGATCCAGATAGCGTTGGGCGTCGGCCCCGATGTGAACGGCCGGCTGCAGGAAGTTGGCGCGGAGGTAGGCCCGCCACTGCTCGGTCTTGGTCATCTGGGTGAGGGCGGCCTCCCAGTACGCGCGTTGCGCCGCCGTCACCTGCGGCGGGCCGATGAAGCCCCGCGCCTGTGTGCTCACGAGGTCGACGCCCTGTGCCCGGAACGTGGGGATGTCGAGGCCGGCGATCCGGTCCGCGCTGGACACCGCCAGGGGGCGGATCCGGCCGCCGTCGATCAGGCTTTTGATCTCGCTGGGGTTGGAGCTGATCACATCCACGTTGTCGCCCAACAGCGCCGCGCTCGCCTCGCTGCCGCCGTCGAACGGGACGTAGGCCAGCTTCGTCCCGGTCTTCAGCTGCAGGAGGTGGTGGACGATGGAGTCGGCGCCGCCGGTCTGGGTGCCGCCGTAGCGGATCGCGCCGGGCCGCGCCTTCGCCGCCCGTACCAGCTCCTGAAGGGTCCGGTACGGCGAGGCCGCGGACACCACGAGCACGCTCGCGTCTTCGGCGACAACCGAGTAGTTCGAGTAGCTGGTGTAGTGGTAGTCGGCCTGCCGGCCGGCCGGGGTGGACATGTAGGTGCCGGAGTAGGCGGCGATGTAGTGGGCGTTGCCGGACTGGCCTCGCAGGTAGGTGTAGGCCACGGCGCCGCTGCCGCCCTCCCGGTTCTCGGCGAGGATCGAGCGGGCGACGATCTTCTGTTCCGTGAGGGCCTTCGCGGCGGTCCGTGCCATCAGGTCGGTGGCGCCGCCGGCCGAGGCGTGGATGATCAGGTGGACGTCCTGGCGGGGTTGCCATGAGCCGCCCTGGTCGGATGCCGGCCGGCTCGCGCAGGCCGCGGTCGTGACGACGAGGGCTGTGATGATCATGCAGAGCCGGATGGCGGGCATCGGCTTCGGGGGGTGGGTGCCCATGAGAGTGCCTCAGAACTCGGCGAGTGGCTGGAGGACGGTGCGGTACAGTTCCGACTTCGTCTCCAGGGCCAGTCCGGGCTCGTCGGGAAGCTTGACGAGCGAAGACTCGACGGGAATGTGGTCGGCGAAGCCGTTGAAGGGTTCGAACACGTCGGGATAGGACTCGTTGCCGCCGAGACCGAGCCCGGCGGCGATGTTCAGCGCGAACTGGTGGCCGCCATGCGGGATGCAGCGGCGCCGGGACCAGCCGTGCATGTCGAGCATGTCGAGCGTGCGCAGATATTCGGTCAGGCCGTACGACAGGGCCGGGTCGAACTGCAGGACATCGCGGTCGCCGCGCATGCCGCCATGGCGGATGAGATTGCGCGCGTCGAGGTGGCTGAAGAGGTTCTCTCCGGTCGCGAGCGATCCCCGGTACCGCTCGGAGAGAACGCTGTGGAGCCGGAAGTCCAGGGGGTCGCCGGGTTCCTCGTACCATCGCACGCCCAGCGGCGCCAGCGCGTCCGCGTACGCGAGGGCCGATCGCAGGTCGAAGCGGCCGTTGGCATCGACCGCGAGCCGGTCGGCCTCGCCGTTCAGCACGCCGTCGACCACGGTCTCGATGCGGCGCAGGTCCTCGTCCAGGTCGGCGCCGCCGATCTTCATCTTGACCACGGAGTAGCCGCGGTCGAGGTAGGAGCGCATCTCGTCCCGCAACCCGGCCATTCCCTTGTCCGGGTCGTAGTAGCCGCCCGCGGCGTAGACGAACACCTGGGAGTCCGCCGCACCGCTGTTGAAGCGATCAGCGAGCAGCCGCCACAGCGGAACCCCGGCGATCTTGGCGGTCGCGTCCCAGAGCGCCATGTCCAGGACGCCGACGGCGACCGATCGCTCGCCGTGCCCGCCCGGCTTCTCGTTGCGCATGAGGATCGCCCAGATCTCCCGGGGGTCCAGGTTCGTGCCGGACGGGTCCAGCAGCGCGGCGGGCTCCTCGCGGGCCGCTCGCAGCAGCCTGGGAATGAAACGGTTCCTGAGCAGGCCCTGGGCGTCGTAGCGGCCGTTGGAGTTGAAGCCGAAGCCGACCACTGGCCGGCCGTCGCGGATCACGTCGGTGAGCACCGCGACCACCGAGACGGTCATGGTCTGGAAGTCGATGTAGGCATTGCGGATGCGCGACCGGATCGGCACGACCGTGTCGCGGACGCCGACGATGTTCATCATGATTGTCCCTTCGCCCGGTCATCCGGAGACTTTGGTGTCTCTTAAGGCGTCCCGGTCGACGTCGAGCCCGAGGCCGGGCCGTTCGGGGATGGTGATCGTGCCGTTCTCCGCCTGGGGAGAGCCGGGGAACAACTGCTGACCGACCTGGACCATGCCGATGTGCCATTCGAGGATCCAGCCGTTCATCAGGCCGGCCAGGGCGTGCATCGCGAACAGCGGCCATCCGCCGCCGTGCGCGATCGGCAGATTGTAGACCTGGGCCAGATGGGCGGCCTTGCGGACTTCGGTGAAGCCGCCGCAGTAGCAGGGGTTGGGGTGCAGGATGTCCACGGCCTGGTGCTCGACCAGTTCCCGCAGCCGCCAGCGGTGACCTTCCATCTGCCCGGCCGCCAGCGGGATGCGGGTGGTGCGTCGCAGGTCGGCCAGGGCGCGGGCGTCGTTCTGGTGCAGCGGCTCCTCGAACCAGGTGAGCCCGCAGTCCTCCACCGCGCGGCAGAGGTACTTGGCGTCGGTCGGCGTGAAGAGATAGTTGGCGTCGATCATCAGGTCGATGTCATCGCCCACGGCCTGGCGTACGGCGCGGATGCGGCGCGCGTCCTCGCGCCAGCCGCCCTTGTCCACCCCGACGACCATCTTCAGCGCGGTGAAGCCCGCGGCGACCTGCAGTTTGGCGGCCTCGGCCAGTTGGTCGACGTCGTACTGGGGCACGCCGAAGGTCACGTACACGGGCAACTTGGTACGGGCACCGCCGAGCAGGCTGGCCACGGTGCGGCCCTCATGCTTTCCGGCGATGTCCCACAGGGCGATGTCCAGCAGCGACAGCGCGCTGGAGACGACACCGGTCATCGTGCGCGGGTTGAGCGCCTGCCAGACCCGCTGATGGATGGCCTCGATCTCGCGGGCGTCCATGCCGGAGACGACCGGCAAGAAGTGCTGTTCCAGGGCGGTGACGACGGAGCGCGCCAGGAAGTGTCCCGTGATGGCCACTCCGGTGAGCCCTTCGTCGGTCTCGACCTCACAGAAGACGAACTCCTTCTGCTCGGCCCTGCCGTACCCCTCGACGCGTCCTTCCAGGAGGGGGACCTTGATCGACGTGGTGTGAACGCTGGCGCGGATGTCCCTGATCTTCATTGCGCTCCTTGAGGTGGATTGGGTTGAGAATGAGCCCAGAATTGCAAACTGTCAACGATTTGCAATTTCTGGATCGCTCGCGTATGAAGGGCGGGTGGCTGATCACACCCAGGCGTCGCGGCGGCGGGTGGTGGAACGGCGGCCAGGTTCGCTGCCGGCGATGATCGTCGAGGATCTCGAAAACCTGATCATCAGTGGCGCGCTCAAGGGCGGCGACAGGATCAACGAATCCGCCCTGGCCGAACGGCTCGGCGTCAGCAGGGGGCCGGTCCGCGAGGCCTGCCGCCGGCTTGAGCGCGGCCGGCTGGCCGAGTTTCGCGTCAACCGGGGCATGTTCGTCAGAGAGATCTCCGCGGAGCAGGCGGCCCAGCTCTACGACATCCGGGCCGGCCTGTTCACGCTCGCGGGACGGCTGGCCGCCGAGAACGCCGCCCCCGCCGTACTCGAGGCGCTCACCCGGCAGGTGGCCGAGCTGGGCAGGTGCCCTGACATCGGCCACTACTATCCGCGCAACGTCGACCTCCATCGCGCCCTGGTCGCATTGTCCGGCAATCCACGTCTTGGTGAGCTCTACGACGACACCTCGAAGGAACTGCATCTCTACCGGCGTCAAGGACTGGACAGCCCGGAGGCTCGCGCCGTATCCAACGCCCAGCACGAGCGGATCGTCGCCGCCATCGCGGCCAGAGACCCGACCATGGCCGCGAAGCTGATGGAGGAGCACATCCTCACCGGGAAACAACGCCTCCTGGCCGCCCGTCCACACGCTTGAACCCGTTCCGTTTCCCCGCCCGCCTGTGCCGGGCGGTTCATCGCGGGCCTGGACGGCGCGTACATCGGTTGACGCGCGGCTATGGGATCACCTTTGCGCTTGGTGAAGGGGGCGCTGGCGAGCCGGTAGATGACCTTGCGGGGGGTGAGCCAGCGGACGTGTGCGCCGTTCGTGGCCTTGGTCAGTGCCTGTGTGGCCAGCCAGGGCGCGACCGTCTCCACCCGGTCGGCCAGGATGTCGTACATCTTCCTGGCGCGCGGGGTCAACTCGTGCAGCAGCAGGTCCGTGGTGACCATACCCGGGCTGAGCAGGCCGACCGAGATGCCTTGGGGCACCTCCTTGACCAGGGCTTTGGTCAGGTAGGTCAGCGCCCGCTTGGTCGCGCCGTAGACGGCCAGTCCCGGTACGGCGCGGCCGTCGCTGCCGAGTCCTTCCATGTTCCACACGTGGCCGTGGCCCTGCTCGGCCATTCCCGCCAGCGCGATCGCACTACCGTTGATCACACCGGTGAGATTGACGTCCACGACGTCGCGCGCCTGCTGTTCCGGCAGTTCCCACAGCGGGAGCCGGGATTGGGTGATCCCGGCGTTGTTGATCCACATGTCGACTCTGCCGTGGCGTTCGATGGCGGTGCGCCACATCGCCTGGAGTCGGGCCCGATCGCGGACGTCGGCGTCCTGCGAACCGCCGGTGATGACCTGGTGGCCATGCTTGGTGAACTGCTCGGCGAGCCCGCGGCCGATGCCGCGGGTGCCGCCGGTCACGACGATGACCATGGGAGCGTCCTTCGAATCGTGGTGGTCGTGATGCCGGGAGCGCCGGTCGATCGCCCCGGGCCCTCATCGGCGCTTGGGCGGGAGAGGAACGAATCCGCTGGTGCGGCGGATGTAGTCGGCATAGCCGGGCCGGGTGGACGACAACTGCCGCTCCAGCATGGGCTTGCCGGTCTTGGCGAGCAGGAAGTACGTCATGACGACCGGAGACAGGATGGTCAGGACGCCGGGCCAGCGTTCGGCGGCGATGAGGAAGAGTCCCCACCAGACGGCTGCGTCGCCGAAGTAGTTGGGGTGGCGGGTGTAGCGCCACAGGCCGGTGTCCAGGACGCGCCCCTTGTTCGCGGGGTCGGCGCGGAAGCGGGCCAGTTGCCGGTCGCCGACAGTCTCGAAGACGAACCCGACCAGCCAGAGCGTCACGCCGGCCCAGCCCAGCCAGCCGACCGGCCCGGTCGTGGTCATGCCGACCTGGATGGGGAGCGAGACGAACAGCATGATCAGGCCCTGGGTCAGGTAGATTATCCGGAACGCGTAGGCGTCGCGGTTGCCCGGGGCCTTGGCCAGAAGCGCCATGTAGCGGGGGTCTTCGCCGCCGGCTGCGACCCGCCGGCCCAGGTGGAGCGCCAGCCGTACCCCCCACAGGCAGGTCAGAAGGGCCAGGAGGACACGACGCGGCAGGTCGCCGTCGGCGCTCTGCAGGAAGGCCGTCAGCGCGATGAGGGTGAAGCCGAGGCCCCAGGCCACGTCGATGACGGCATGCTTACCCGCCTTGATCGCCACTCCGAAAGTGATCACCAGGAGGAAGGCCACCCCTGTGGAGCAGGACAGGAAGACGATCATCGGTCTCTCCTCAGCACGATCTGATGGACGTCCATGCGGCCCTGCTCGAAGGCGAGCATGCCGCCGGCCAGGTAGAGCTCCCAGACGCGGGCGCGTTCCGGGCCGATCAGCGCTCTGACCTCGTCGAGGCGGGCCTTGAAGCGGTCCTGCCAGGCTTGGACGGTCCGTACGTAATGGTGGCCGAGGGAGTGGGTGGCCTCCACCGCGAATCCCGCCGCCGACAACATCGCCGTGGTCTGACGGAGGGGTCTCATGTGCATGTCGGGGGCGATGTAGCGCTCGATGAACGGGCCGCCGCCGGGGCGGCTTTCGCGTGACATCTGCTGGATGAACGCCCGGCGGCCGGGACGTAGCAGCCGGCGGAGCGTGGCCGCGTAGCCGGGGTAGCCTGCCTGGCCCACGTGCTCACCCATCTCGATGGAGCAGATCGCGTCGTAGGGGCCGTCGGTGATGTCGCGGTAGTCCTGTGATCTGATCTCGACAGGCAGTCCGGCGGACCGGTCGAGGGCGAACTGCCTCTGCCGGTGCGACAGGGTGACGCCGACGACGGCTACACCGCGTTCTCTGGCCGCGTGCAGCGCGAGTGATCCCCAGCCGCAGCCGACGTCGAGGATCCGCATGCCGGGCCGTAGCTCCAGGTGGTCGCAGATACGGTCGAGCTTGCGCCGCTGCGCCTGCTCCAGGGTGTCGCCGGAGGCGAAGACGGCGCACGAGTAGGCCATCGAGTCGTCGAGGATGAGCTGGTAGAACTCGTTCGACAGGTCGTAGTGGTGGGCGATGGCCGCGCGGTCGCGTCGGCGGGTGTGCGACCGGCCGCGCAGCCTCGCTTCGCAGGCCGGGGGAGAGGGGCGCGGGCCGAGCACGCCGGGCAGCCGGATCAGCGACAGCAGGGCTCGGGGGTGAGGGCGGAAGGTGGCCGAGGCGCGCACGCGGCGCAGCGTCTCGGTGAGGTCACCGTCGAAGCGGAGGTGGCCGCTGACGTAGGCCCTGGCCAGGCCGAGCTCGCCCGGGCTCCAGAGCAGGTGCCGGGCGGCGTGGGGGCTGCGCAGTTCGACCGCCGGGCCGTCGCCGTGAATGCTGTCGTCCCAGAAGCGAATCGCCACCGGTGGACTTCCGCCGAAGAGCGTGTCGATCGAGTGTCCCGCTCGGGCCGCGATCGTCGTCAAGAACGTCTCCTTTCCAGGGTGAGCTGCCAGACGTCGAGGTAGCCGGACCGGAATCCCGCTTCCGAGTAGGCGAGATAGAGGGTCCACATGCGGTGGAAGGTCTCGTCGAAGCCGAAGTCGCTGATGGCCTCGCGCTGCTCGAGGTAGCGCTCGCGCCACAGCCGCAGGGTGCGGGCGTAGTGCTCACGCAGCGACAGCCGGTCCACGATGCGCAGCCCACCCAGCAGGTTCTCGATCGCCGGGATCGAGGGCAGCATGCCGCCGGGGAAGATGTGCTTCTGCACCCAGGTGTGGGTGCCGAGCGTGGCGAGCATACGATCGTGCGGCATCGTGATGGCCTGCAGCGCGATGCGGCCGTCCGGGGCCAGGCGGCGCTGGAGCACCGCGAAGTACTCCGGCCAGTGCCGGGCGCCGACGGCCTCGATCATTTCGGCGCTGATGATCGCGTCGTAGCGGCCGTCGACCTCCCGGTAGTCGCACAGGCGGAACTCGACTCGTCCCGGACCCCGCAGTTCCCGCGCTCGTTCCCATGCCAGCTCCGCCTGCTCCTTGGACAGGGTGATCGAGACCACCTCGGCGCCTCGCCCGGCGGCGCGGATGGCCAGTTCGCCCCAGCCGCCGCCGATCTCCAGCAGGCGCGTGCCCGGACCGACGCCCGCCTGTGTCAGCAGACGGTCGATCTTGCGGTGCTGCGCGGGCGCCAGATCCGCCCAGGTGGCGGCGCCCGGGTCGGCGAACCAGGCGGAGGAGTAGGTCATGGTCTCATCGAGGAAGGAAGCGAACAGGTCGTTGGACAGGTCGTAGTGCCGGGGGATGTTGCGGCGTGCTCCGGCCGGGCTGCCGCGCTCGTTCGGCGGCGTTCTCGGCAGCGCCAGGCGTCGCAGCCGCTGCAAGGGCGGCGGCACGAGGGTGTCGACCTCGCCGGCCAGCGCGGTCAGCAGGCCGGCGAGGTCGTCGGCGTCCCAGTCTCCTGCCGTGTAGGACTCGCCGAACCCGATCAGTCCGTCGGTGCCCACCCGGCGGAAGAACTCGTCCGGCCGATGGAGCCGGAATCCGGTCCATGCGGGGCCCATGCGGCGGGCGACGCGCAGGAAGAGCTGCCGGGCCAGTTGGGCGCGCACCCAGGTGCTGACGTCGTTCATCGCCGCGCTTCTCGCGGCTGGACGGTGAGCCCGCGCAGATACAAGCCGATTCCCTGGCGGTGGATGCGGGCGATGGTGAGGATCGGCGTCAGGAGGTGGCGCGTGTTCATCGCCGGTACGGCACGTCCGCGGACACTGGCGGCGAAGGGGGGCCGGCCCGTCCGGTGCAGGGTGACGGTGAGCGCGAGCCGTTCACCGGGGACCGGAAGATCGATCCGGTACGAGCCGTCGACCGCGTTGAAGGGTGAGACGTAGAGGTCTTTGGCGATGTCCCGGACGCCGGGCCGCAGGAGGTAGCGGTGACGCCCGCCGTAGGTGTTGCGCACCTCCGCGACGGTGGCGGCGAGCCGTCCGGCCGAAAAGCACCAGTGCACCCGCAGGGGGTCGAAGGCCCAGCCCAGCAGCCTGTGGTGGGCCAGGGTCAGGACCCGGTCGGCGGTCAGTTCGTGGCGGGCGAGGAACGCGTCGAGGTCACCGCGTCCCGCGGGCGGCGCGATCAGCGACCTGCGCGCTGGTTCGTCGGCGTCGACCAGGCACAATGCCGTGCGGTAGCGGAAGGTGTTCCGCACGGGCTCCGTCCGGGCGTGGGTGACGACGCAGTCGTAGACGATCACCAGCGGCCGCCCAGGGCCTGGGCGGCCAGCAGCCCGGAGCGGCAGCCGTCCTCGTGAAATCCCCATCCGTGGTAGGCGCCGGCGAAGACGATGCGCTCATCGTTGAGCCGGGGCAGGCGCCGCCGGGCGGCGACCGAGACGGGCGTATAGACCGGATGGTGGTAGACCATCCGGGCGACCACGTGCCGCTCGTCGATCCGCTCGCCCAGACTGACCAGGTACGGCTGGCCCTGCAGCCGGTCCATGTCGTAACTCACCCGCACGCTCCCCGCGTCGGCGCGACGGCAGTCCATGCGCAGGTTCCAGGACGCGCGGGCCTTCGCGGCGGTGGGAAGGATCGTGGTGTCGGTGTGCAGGACGGCTTCGTTGCGCGAGTAGCCGATGGCGCCGAGCACCTCACGCTCGGCCGTCGTGGGCGCGGCCAGAAGCCGCAGCGCCTGATCGGGGTGGGTGGCCACGACCGCGGCCGAGAAGGTATGCCTGCCGTCGGCGACCAGGTCCACGTTGCCGCCCGACCGGCGCAGCTCGCGCACCGCGCAGTTCGTGTACACGGCCGACAGTCCCTTGGCGATGCGCTCCACGTAGGCGCGCGAGCCGCCGGCGACGGTACGCCAGCGCGGGGAACCGCCGACCGACAGCATGCCGTGGTTTCGCAGGAACGAGAACCAGTAGCGGGCGGGATACCGCCGGGCCGTATCCGGTGCGCACGACCAGACCGCCGAGATCAGCGGCGTCAGGAAGTGGGCGTCGAAGTAGGGCGAGAAGCCGGTCGCGAACGCGCCGACCGTGCGCTCGTCCCCCGTCGCCAGCGTACGGCGCGCCGCGCGGTGAAATCGCGGCACCTCGGTCAGCATGCGCAGGTAGGCGGGCCGCAGGCGGCGCTGGGCGAACAGGCCGGACGCCCCCTTGCCGCCCGCGTACTGCAGCCCGCAGCCGGCGCACGAGACGGACATGCTCATCTCCGTTTCGCGCGTTCGCACGCCGAGCTCGCGAAACAGCCTCGTCAGGAGCGGATAGGTCCGCTGGTTGTGCACGATGAAGCCGCTGTCCACCGTCCCCGTCGGCACGTCGTGGGTGTGGGCGTGGCCGCCGAGCCGTTCGTCGGCCTCGAACAGCGTCACGTCGTGGTCGCGTTGCAGCACGTAGGCCGCGGTCAGACCGGCGATACCACTGCCGATCACCGCGATCCTGCGTCGTTTCATGATCACGTCCTCAGAAAAGGGGCCGGCAGTCCCGGGTGAGACGCCGCGCGGTGATCGCCAGGGTTCGTGGACAAAGGCGGAGTCACGCCTGCACCGCAGGCATCGTCGCCGGGTGCGGCGCTGGGCGCCGGATGATCGTGAACGCGCGGGTCCCGGTTGTACGGCACGGCAATGGTCTCCACACAGGCGTATTCGGAGCCGGTACGCCGCGCGGTTGCCCTCACCCGGAAATTTGTTCAGCAGACTGATCATATGAACGATGGTCAGCAGGTGGGGCTGAGTGCGTGGATCCTGGTCAGGGGCGTTCCACCTGGCGGCAGGCCGTGTCGAGCGCGTCGTCGGAGCTGCGGTTCAGGAGGTGGGGAGCGTGCCCGCGGGGATCATGTAGCCGAGGTGCCAGTGGGTGTCCTGGTCGAGGACGGCCAGCAGGGCGGGTTCAGGTGTGGGTGATCAGCTTGATCAGCTGCCGGCGGAAGGCGTCGTAGTCGTCGACGGCACCGAGCAGGCGCTCGGACTGGCGTTCTTGCTTCCGCACGCTCTCCAGCGCGGTGCGGCCGGTGTCGCTGATCGTTATCAGGGCGCGCCGGCGGTCGCGGGCGTCGGTGTCCTTGCTGACGTAGCCCACCTTGCGCAGATGCTCGATCGTCTTGCTGATGGTCTGATCGGTCACCCGGCTGAGGCGAGCCAGCTCGCGCTGTGTCAGCGGGGAGCTCGTCAGGTGATGCAACGCGATCATTCCGGCGTGGGTCAGGCGGTACTCGGCCAGCACATCGTGAAAGCGGGCCTCCACCAGCCGTGCCGCAACGGAGAGCAGCCGGCCCGTCGGCCAGGAGCTGATGTCCTTGTCGTCTTCGCGCACACGCTGATTGTCCCAGCCCGGCGCGCGATCACGGCCGTGTCATCACCCGCGGACCGGGCGTGCATCGCTGATGGCGGCATCGCCGTCACCCGGCTGGTCGCCGAGGTGGGCGTGCATCGCGCCGGCGATGTCCGCGGGCGCGCAGGCCCAGCCAGGTGAGCAGGGCCAGCAGTGCCACGAGCACGTAGTCGATGGCCGGGATCAGCGGGACCTTCGCGATGGCGGCTGGGTCGGCCCGCAGGCCGTACACGATCAGCGCCGCCGCGGCGTAGCCGAGGCCGAACGTCCACAGCCAGGGGCGGGACAGGCCGAGCCCGTGCATCTGGGTGAGGACGAAGACGCCGAGAAAGCCGAACAGGAACATCGGCCAGGCGCCGCCGGGGCCACTGGTCATGACGGCCACGAGAGTGCCGTGGACGGCCACGCACAGTTCCAGGGTCAGGGTCCACCAGCGGTTGGTGTGGGCGCGGGTGAGGAACAGGCTGCCCTGCACCAGGAGCAGGAACATGTAGAAGAAGCCGATCAGGTGGCCGCTGGTGCCCTCCATCGGGTGGTACCAGAAGGTGTAGACGGCCGCCCAGCTGAACAGGTAGCCGTGGTAGCGGCGGGCGAAGGCGACCACTTCGGCGGCGATCGGCGCCGGGCGGCCGAAGAACATGCCACGGCGCCGGTTCTCCATGATCAGGACGGCGACCAGGAGCAGGATCACCGACCCCTGCGAGCTGAAGATCGACACGTCCTGGGCCAGGCCGTCGTAGAACAGGCGGGTCTGGAGCATGTGCGCGAGCACGAAGGCGGCGTTGACCGCGAGCGCCACCACGTTGACGCGGTGCAGGCCGCCGGTGTAGGCGCGCACGCGGGTCTGGGCGTAGAAGATCAGTCCCCAGAGGGCCAGCTGGTGGGCGGCGTACATGCTCCAGGCGGACAGCCGGGTCCACACGGTCGGCTCGGGCAGCTTCCAGTAGTACCAGGACGCGCCGCGGTCGGGCAGCAAGGCCACCTCCAGCCCGCGTGAGAGGAGCCACACCGCGCCAGTGAGCAGCGCGGCGGCCAGGACGCCGAGACCGAGCAGGGTGCCGGGCCGCACATTGTTCAGCATGCTGAGCATTATGGGCAATGCTCAGTGGACTGAACAACGTGCGGCCCGATTTTGGTCACGCATGACGTCGCCTTGGCGGCACCGCCGCGAAGACCTCTACGAGAGGAGGCAAGCCATGGACATGTGGTTCATCATCACGATGATCTTCATTGGCGCGGTCGTCGCGACCGGTATGTCGGTCATGCTGGTCGCCATCGTCCGCAGGCAGCTCAGGGAGACGCCGGAACGCTGGCTCCGGCGCTGACTCAGGCGCGCGCCTGTCCCTCCCGGAGGGAGGGACGCGCGCTTACCTGTCGATGGTCCGCTCCGTGCCGGGCTCCAACGCCTTGGGCTCGTGATGCCGCGCACCGTCCCTGCCCGGCGGGTGCGCTCGCCATGCGTCTGACCGGTCCGTGGGAGGACGGCTCGGCACCGCCGACCGGGCGGGTGGACCGGCGCCCGCCCTGTCGTAAGGCTCCTGTCAGCCCGGTGGGATGAGGTCGTTCTTGGCAACCGGGACGGCGAGGTGCTCGGGGAGGTTGAACGTGGCCCGCTCCCTGGGCAGCCGGCTCAGCACGGGGTTGAGGTGGGTGAGCGTCAGCCGCTGGACCGCTGGCAGCTTGGGCGCCACGATCTCGTACTTCTCCAGGTCGACCCACTGCACGATCTCCCGCACGTCGCCGGGGATCTCGTCGCCCTCCTTCTGCACGGGGACGCAGAGCTGGCGGCTGAACGTGACCTTGGCGGGGGCGTCGGGCAGGTGGGCCAGGCGCGGGTTGAGCTGCCCCAGCCTGAGTTCCACGTTGAGCGCCTCCTCGGTCTTCACCAGGTAGCACGCCAGGTCGAGGTGCTGGACGACGTGCTGGATCTCCTTGGGCGGGAAGAACTCGTCCTTCGCCACCGGCACGCACAACTGCTGGAGCTCGACCATGGTCACCACGTGCCTGGGGGCGCCGAGCTTCTGCAGCACCGGGTTGAGGTGGCTGAGCCGCAGGTCCTCGCCGATCCGGTTGTCACTGGAGACCTTGTAGCACGAAAGGTCCACGTACTTGAGGTAGGCCAGCACGTCGTCGGGCGGGATGACGCCGTTCTTGGTGACCGGGACGCACAACTGCTGTCTCTCTCCCAGGGTGACCTTCTCCGGCGGCAGCTTCTCCAGGACCGGATTGAGGTGGCGTAACAGGAGCGTCACGGGCTGCGCGGGGACGTACGGGTCGGTCCTGAAGCATTCCAGGTCCAGGTTCTCGGCGAAGGCCAGCGGCCTCGGCAGGGCCATGGCCGAGGCCTGGCCGCCCAGGCCGGCGACGCCGACGAGCAGCAGAAGGGTAGCGGCGAAACGCGCTCCACGGGTGCGTGGCACGATCATGCCTTTCTGCCGGGGGGAAGCGGTTGCCCGCAGCATCCCGCCGGGCGCCGGGCAGGGCAACAGATGTGGCCACAAGTGGTCAGATCGGGAGTTGCTCCGTTCGGCACCTCGATCAAGGCCAGTCCTTCGACCTCCAGGAGAGTCCGGGGTTCTCGGTCGATGACACGCGGTCGACGTCGGCGGGCTGACATCATCGCCGATCTCGGCCGCGAGCTCCTCGCCTGACCAGTGCCTCACCCAGCGGGGTCCGCTCGTACAGCACCTGGTAGCCGTCGCGGCGCGAATCGAGCAGCCCGGCATCGCGCAGCACGGACAGGTGCGCGGAGACCGTCGAGGGCGCCAGCCCGTGCCGGTGCGCGAGGGCGGTCGTCGAGGCGGGGCCGTCGAGCCCGGCCAGGATCGCCGCCCTGTTCGCGCCGAGCAGCCCCACCAGCTCCCGGCGCGCCGCCATCGGCTCCCACAGCCCGGCCATCCCGCGCGCCGGATAGATCAGCGCCGGCTGCCACGGCGGCGCGAACCCGCTCACCACGTCCGGCCAGACGAACACGCTCGGCATCAGCAACACGCCCCTGCCGCGCAGGTCGCGGTCGGGGCCACGCGAGTTGCGCAGCGTCAGCGAGCCTTCCGACCAGCGCACCGAGGTGTGCAGGTCGGCCAGCGCGCGCTCCAGGCCGCCCTCGGCGAGCTTGCGCGAACGATAGGCGATGTCGGCCTCGAGCAGCGCCGACAGCCTCGGCCAGGCCGGGGCGACCAACTCCGTCCAGACCCGCTCCGTCAGATCGGCGAGCCGCCGCACCGCCCACTCGGGATCGTCCAGCATCCTGCGGGCCCGCGACGAGCGCGCCCTGCCGAGCGAGCGGGCCATCTCCTCGCGCGCCAGCCCCGGATCGGTGGCCCGCAGCCGCGCCAGCTCCTGCTCGAACGAGGTGTCCGAGGTGGCCGGCGGCGGGCCGAGGAAGTCGGGGATGTAGCCGCCGTCCGGCATGAACAGCCACAGCTCCGACAGGTCCAGCCCCGCCACCGCGGCCCGCGTCCGCCACAGCCACGGCCGGTGGTAGCCGTGGCGGCTGCCGCGCCGCAGCATCCGCACCGCCTCGTGCGTCTCGCACAGCGGCGAGATCGCGAACCGGCAGCGCAGCAGGTCGTCGGCGCCGAACTCCAGCCGCACGGTCCCCCTATCCGGTGATTCGCCTGTGCACGAAAGAGTAGAAGACGGTCTGTGCCCGCTCGCAGCCTGTCGGGATGGGATATCGAGCCGTCTTCGCGGTCCGCGAGTTCCGCGCCGTCTTCGCCGCGCACGCGCTGTCGACGCTCGGCGTCGTCGTCGCCGAGATCGCGCTGTCGGTCCTGGTCTACGGAATCACCGGGTCGCCGCTGCTCAGCGCGCTCACCTACGCCCTCGGCCTGCTTCCGTACGCGCTGGGCGGCACGTTGCTCTCCTCCGTCGCCGACCGCTACCCCGCCCGCCGGGTGCTGGTCGTCTGCGACCTGATCTGCGCGGCCTGCGCGCTCGCGATGGCCGCGCCAGGGGTGCCGGTCGTGGCGCTGCTGACGCTACGGGTGGTGACCGCCGCCGTCGCGCCCGTCTTCCAGGGGACCAGGGCGGCGACACTCGGCGACATCCTGGGTGAGGGCGAGCTGTTCGTGCTCGGGCGTTCCGTCATCCGGATCGTCGGGCAGAGCGGGCAACTCGTGGGGTTCGGGATGGGCGGGCTGCTGCTCGGGATCGCGTCCGCGCGGGCCGTACTCGTGGTGACGGTCGTGACCTTCCTCGGCTCAGCGCTCCTGCTGCGCCTCGGCACGCTCGCGCGCCCGGCCGGGCCCGGCTCGGGCGGGACGCTGCTCCGCTCCTCGCTGTCGGGGCTGCGGCTGCTGTTCGCCGACCGGCGGATCCGGGCGCTGCTGCTGCTGAGCTGGGTGCCGCCGACGTTCGTCGTCGTCTCCGAAGCCCTCATGACGCCGTACGCCAAGGGCCTCGCACCCGGCTGGCTCGGCCTGCTGATGTGCGGGATGCCGATCGGGGCGATCCTGAGCCAGAGCCTGGCGGGTTCGCTGCTCGGGCCGCGTGGCCGGGCCCGGCTGACGTTGCCCGTGGCGCTGCTTTCCTCGGTGCCCGCGCTGGGCTACTTCTTCGAGCCGGGGCCCGGGTGGGCGCTGCTGCTGCAGGTCATGACCGGGTTCGGGATCGCCTACACGCTCGGGCTCGACCAGTGGTTCGTGGCGGCCGTGCCGGAGGAACTGCGGGGCAGGGCGATGACGGTCATGACGGCCGGGCTGATGACGGCCCAGGGACTCGGCATGGCGCTGGCCGGGCTGGCCGCCGAGTTCTTCCCCGTCCACCAGGTCATCTCCGGGGGAGGGGCGGTGGGGCTGGTGTGCGTCCTCGCGGTGCTCCACCTCGTCAGACGATCCGAAGGTAGAGCGCTCTCGCCTCCCGCCGCACGCTGACGAAGCGGCCCTGTCTCCTCACGGACGGCTCCCGCCGCTCGATCGGCTCCCGACACCGCCATGGCCAGACCGGGCCGCGCTTCAGGGGCCCGGCCGCTGGTCAGGCCGGCGGCCGGGCCCATCCACCTGGCCGCCGACGCGCTCCCGCTGCTACCGATCCTCGCCGGCATCGCGTTGCCGCCGACGGCCGGTCGCTCATCGACGGCCAGGTGGTCGAGCCCGGCGCCACCGGCCGAGACCTGCCGATCAGTCCTGCGGTGCCGGTGCGCGGATCGTCAGGCGTCGGGTACCTCCTGAAGGGCACGCACCTCGACCCTGCTGCGCAACGCCCGCGAGGCCTGCTTGGCCCATTCGATCGCGACGTCGTCGTTCTCGGCCTCGATGATCCAGAAGCCACCAAGGTACTCATCGGCCTTGACGAACGGGCCCGGTGTGAGCACGGGGCTGTCTCCGGAGTAGTCCACCGTGGTCGCGCTCGACGGTGGCTCCAGGCCTCCCGCGGTCACGAACGCGCCCGCCTCCTGAATGGCGGTGTTGAACGCACCGACCGCGGCCATGACCTCCTGCAGTTCCGCGGGGTCCATGTCCGCCATCGTCGGCTCCTCGGCGGAGTCGTGCGGGAGGCTCAGGAAATACTTCGTCATTGTCGTCTCCTCGTCGTACGGCCGGCGGCCGCTGTCTGGATGCCCGCAACGCTAGGCGGGGGCTCACCGCCGAGGCATCAGTCATCGTGACTGGTGTCCGGCAAACCGACGACCGGCGCCGGCCACTAGACGAGCTGGGCCAGCTCGGCGCGCCCGGTGACGCCGAGCTTCGGGTACGCCTTGTAGAGGTGGTGGCCGACGGTGCGTGGGCTGAGGAAGAGCTGGGCGGCGATCTCCTTGTTGGTGTGGCCGGTGGCGGCCAGCCGTACGACCTGCAGTTCTTGCGGCGTCAGCAGGGTGAGCGGACCGCTGCGCTGAGGCTCGTCGGACCGCTCGCCGAAGGCGGCCAGCTCGCCGCGCGCACGCGTGGCCCAGAGCCGCGCGCCGAGGCGCTCGAACGCGGACACCGCCGCCGCGAGATGGCCGCGGGCCTCGGCACGGCGGCGGCGGCGCCGCAGCCATTCGCCGTAGACCAGCTGGGTGCGGGCGCGCTCGTAGGGGCCGCCGTGCCGCTCGTGGAGCCGCAGCGCCTCGGCGTACAGCGCGTCGGCGTCGCCGTCGCCGGCCAGCAGGGCCCGGCACCGCAGGAGGAGCCCGGTGGCGACCGGGCGGTCGACGTGCTCGGCCCAGTGCCGGAACGCCGCCAGTGGTTCGTGGGCGCGATCCGGCAGGCCGGCGCGCACGGCCGCTTCCACCAGATCGGGCACCGCCCGCACCAGGAGGTCGCGGCTCGCGGGGCCCTGGGACACGTGCTCGAGCCGGTCGGACGCGTCCCCGAACCGTCGGGCGGAAAGGTCGAGCATTCCGAGACCCCAAGCCGCGATCTCGGCATTGACCCGGTGCCGTGCCCGTGCTCGCGGGAGCACCTCCTCGGCGAGAGCCCGGCAGCGTGCCTCGTCACCCGCCACGGCGTGCAACCACACCTCCACCGACCGGTGGGCCAGGCTCTCGGTCGTGTTCCCGAGTTCGTCGCTCACGGAAACGCCTTCCGCCACACACGCGCGGGCGTCCGCGAACTCGCCGCGCAACAGCCGCGCCACGGCCAGCACGTTCAGGGTGTACGGGACCCACCCCAACGCCCCGCTGGCCCGCACCACGGCCAGCATGTCCTCGGTCCCGGCGATGACGCCGTCGTCGTCGGCGATCATGAGCCCGCCGAACCCGGCGGTGATGCGATGCATCAGGTCGTGCCCGCCACCAGGGGTGGCGGTGTGGAGATCGCGCATCGGGCCGACGGCCAGCTCCGGACGTCCGGCGAAAAGCTCCGCCCACCCGAGAAGGGCGGCGACGACGGGTGCCCATTGCTCCGGCGGGGTGAACCCGCGCATCAGATCCGCCGCACGCCGCAGCAGGTCGTGCGCGGCGCCGTGCCGGGCGGCGTGCGCGGCCTCGTAGAGCGTGAGCGCGGCGCGCTCCGGATCGATGTCGCGCACCAGCGCGGCGGCCTCAAGCGTCAGCTCCGCGTCGGCCCGCGGCGAGGTGCGTTCGTACTCCACGGCGCCACGGGTGTAGATGGCATCGGCCCGGACGCCGGTGTCGGTGGTGAGCGCGAGCGCTTCGGCCGCCAGCCGGGCGGCGCGGTCGGCCTTGCCCGCGTCGAACGCGGCCTGGCTGGCACGGGCGACACGCCGGGCCTTCAGCTCCCGGTCGGCACTGAGCCGACCGGCGCGTTCGTAGGCGGCGCACACCGCCATCGCGCCGCCCCGGTGCCAGGCCCGCTCCGCCACGCCTTCGAGTTCGGCGGCCACCGCCTCGTCGGGTTTGGTGGCGGCGGCGGCGAGGTGCCAGGCCCGGCGGTCGGCATCGGCGTCCGCGCGCAGCGCCTCGGCGTACGCGCGGTGTACCTCGATCCGCCGGTGCAGTGGCGCGTCCTGGTAGGCGGCTGCCCGTACCAGGGGGTGGCGGAACGTGATCCGGCTGTCGATCCGGAGCAGCCGGTCACGTTCGGCGGGCGCCAGGTCGCCGGCGGCGCCGCCGAGGGATTCGATCACGTGCAGGATCGTCGCGAGGGGCGCCGCCGTGTCGGCCGCCGCCACCAGAAGCGCGCGCTGGGTGGGGCCGGGAAGCTCCACGATCTGGTGACGGAACGACTCCTGTACGCGGCGGGTCACCGGCAGCGGGCCGACCTGCTCGGCCGGGTCGGACTCGTCGACTTCGCGGGCCGCGAGCCGCGACAACCCGAGCTCGATGATCGCCAGGGGATTGCCGCCGGACTCCGCGAGAACCCTGGTCCGCAGCCGTTCGGCGAGTTCCGGCGCGTGGTCGTCGAGCAGCCGGGCGGCATCGGGCGCGGCGAGGCCGGGCAGATCCACGACCTCGACGCCCGCGGTCACGAGCGGCACCGCCGTCTCGCGCACCGCGAACAGCACCGCGATCGGGTCGGCCACGAAGCGGCGGGCCGCGAACAACAACGCCTCCAGAGAACCCTGGTCGAGCCATTGCAGGTCATCGACCACGCACAGCAGCGGGGCGTCCTCGGCCAGGTCGGCGAGCAACGACAGGGTGCCGGCGGAGACCAGGAACCGGTTGACGTCGTCTCCCTCGGCCAGGCCGAAAGCGCAACGCAGCGCCGTCGCCTGGGGAACGGGCAGGGCGTCCAGCCGATCCAGGTGCGGAAACAAGAGCTGGTGCAGGCCGCCGTACGCCAGCTCGTGGTCGGACTCGATCCCGGCCCCGCGGACCACCCGCATGCCCTCGGCTTCGGCGATCGACACAGCGTGGTCGAGCAGGACCGACTTCCCGATCCCCGGCGCGCCCCGCAGCCCCAGCGCCCCACTGCGCTCGTCGCGCGCATCCGCCAGCAGGCGCTGAACCCGCGCCTGCTCGACCTCCCTGCCCACCAGTGACATACGGGCACCCTAGTCCGCGGCCGCGAACTCGGTTAACGCGCCGAGTCCAGGATGACCCGGCAACCAACGCCGGAGACCGCCGGCCAGGACGTCCAGGAGTTCCAGATTCATGACCGGAACCCCACGTGATCAACTGACGCGGCGGCCGCCGAGGTACACGGCGACCGGCACGCACGCGTCCCGTCCGGCCAGGAGGGCGACGTCCGCCCAGCGGCCGGGTGCGATGCTGCCGACCTCATGGTCGACCCCGAACGCCATCGCCGGGTTCAGGGTGGCCAGCTGGACCGCCCGGGGAAGCGGAACTCCGGCCTCGATCGCGGACGTGACGGACCCGGCGAGGGTGCCGCCGCCGGCGGGGCCGAGGCAGACGTTGCGGTGGTCGAGTCCGATCAGCATCGTCGCCGACGACACCAGGACGACGTGCCCGTCGCGCAATTTCGCCCGCGCCGGTCCCGCCCCGTCGCCGGCACCCGGAGGGAGCACGGCCAGCGGCGGGGAACCGGCTGCGGCGCGCAGCGTTCTGGGCAGGTCGCTCCCGCCGCCGCGCCCGGCCGTAGCCACCTCGACGACCGACGTCGTTCCGTGCCCCAGGTGGTCGTCGGCGCTCGCGAGAACCTGCACGAGCCCCGGCACCGCGAGTCGTCCGGCGCAGTCGACGACTTCGCCGGCGTCTCCGGCGTAGCCGTCCCGCACGGCGACGACTCTGCCGTCCAGGACGACGATGTCGGCGCGATGCGTACGCTCCAGGTGCACGTTGACGACCGAGCAGTTCTTCAGCACCAGGTCCGCGGGTTCGAGTCCCTGGGCGCAGCGGACCCTGCGTCGCAGCTGTGCGGCCAGCGCCGTCGTGACGTCGTTCCTCGTCATCGCATCACTTCCATGATCGCCGGTACGAAGGTGCCGGCCGCGACGTCGACGACGCCCCGGTCCGTCATGCCCAGATCCGGCGCGGTGTGCAGGACCATGGCGCTCAGCGCGAAGAAGGGGACGGCCAGCGGGCAGCCCAGCACCTCCCGGGCCACGCGATCGACGTTCTCCAGCCGCGCGACGACGCGCTCGTACGGCTCGTCGGACATGATGCCGCCGATGGGGAGGCTGACGTCGGCCAGCACGCTCCCGTCCGCGACGATCGCACTGCCGCCACCGATCGTGACGACGTGGTGGAGCGCCGCCCAGATGTCGGCGTCGTTGGTGCCGACGGCGACGAGGTTGTTCGACGGCAGGGAGATCGACGTGGCCATCGCCCCGCGCCGGAGCCCGAATCCGCGGGCGAAGCCCACCGCCACGTTGCCGTTGCGGCCATACCTCTCGATCATGCACAGTTTGAGCACGTCGTCGGTGTCGCCGGTGGTGACCGCGCCGTCGATGACCGGCAGGATCGCGCTCTCGGCCGCGTTGCCGGCGCGGTTCGGGTCGGCGATGCTCGCCACGCGGGCCCGCACGCGGGTCACCCCGGGCCCGACGGTGATCGCGAGCCGTTCCGGCGAGACCGAATCGTGCAGCGTGATGCTGTCGAGCAGGTCTTCCGGCGGACGGCGCTTCACCGGCGGGCCGGTGAGCGCGCCGTCGCGGGCGACGAGGCGGCCGTCGACGAGGACCATCGCCGGCGGGAATCGATCGAGTTCGTCGAGCAGGACGATGTTCGCCCGCCGTCCGGGCGAGACACTGCCGATGTCCCGCTCCAGGCGGTAGTAGCGTGCCGGATTGAGCGTTCCCATGCGTACGGCCTCCACCGGTGGAATCCCGGCCTGAATCGCCAGGCGCAGCGATCTGTCGAGGTATCCGTGGTCGCCGGCCAGAATGCTCTGCGCGGTGATGTTGTCGACGCAGTAGTGCAGCGACCGCAAGGGCGTCCCCTCGCGTACCAGATGATCGAGGATGCGTGCGGACAGGTTGTATCGGCCGGGGGATTCGACGACGAACGCGGCGATTCCGCGGCCGATCCGGCCCAGAACGTCGGCCGGGGTGCGGGCGCCGTGGTCGTCGCCGATCCCCGCCGCCGCGTACGCGTCGAGAGCCGCGTCGTTCTCGGGCGGCAGGTCGTTGCCGTGACCGCTGGCCCGCAGCCCGCGCGAGAGCGCCAGGGCGACGCGGGAGAGGAAGCCGGGGTCGCCACCGACGATCTTCGTGGATACGGCCTCGCCGACGCTGACGGATTCCGGCCAGGCGAGCATGTCTTCGAGGTCGTCGAATCGCAGTTCGTACGCGGTCGTCTCCCGGCCCGGCTCGACGGGGGCGTACGAGGGGATCGAGAAGTGCGCCTGGAGCGGCAGGTCCCGGAAGGCGTCGACCAGGGCGCGCACCGCTCGCGGCCCCCCGGTGTGCAGGACGTTGGTGGTGTCGACGACGACGGTCGTCGTGCCGAGCGGCACCAGGACCCGCGCGAGCTCGTCGGGCCACAGGCAGGTCGAGTCGACGTGCATGTGCGGTTCGATGAGGCCGGGAATCGCGTACCGGCCGGCGCAGTCGATCACGTCCCGGCCGGACCGGGGCTGGCCGGGGGCGATGGAGACCACCCGGCCGTCTTCGATCAGGACGTCGGCCGGGTGGATCTCGCCGGAGTAGACGTTGACGAGACGGCAGTCTTTCAGCAGCAGCGGGTTCATGACGTTCCTCACGGGCGGCGGGTGCGGTCGACGGCCACGGCGGCGATGAGGACGAAGCCCGAGGCCGTGCCCTGCCAGAAGGAGCTGACCCCGGCGATGGACAGCAGGTTCTCGAGGACGCCGAGATAGACCACGCCGAACAACGTCCTCGTGATGCTGCCGTACCCGCCGAACAGGCCGGTTCCGCCGAGCAGGACGGCGGTGATCGAGGTCAGCTCCGTGGCCGAGCCGGTGGGCTGCGCGGAGCCGAGCTGCCCGACGGTGAGGATCCCGGCGAGCGCCGCGAACAGGCCGCACAGGCCGTAGGCGATGATCGTCACCCGGTCCACCGGCACCCCGGCGAGCCGGGCCGCGTCCGGGTTCGACCCGACGGCGAACAGAGACCGTCCGTACACGGTCCGGCGCAGGATCATCACGCCGGCCAGATACAGCGCACCCGCGAGGAGCACGATGTTCGGCACGCCCCAGAGCCGCCCGTTGGCCAGCGTGTCCAGAAACGACGAGTCGACGGTGACGCTCTGTCCGTTGAGGATCACCTGTGTCTGGCTCGACAGCAGGGCGAGCGTACCCAAGGTGACGATCATGAATGACATGCGGAGCTTGGTGATCAGCAGGCCGTGCACGACGCCGCCGACCGTGACGCCGAGCGCCAGCGAGGCGAGGATCGCCACCGGGGTGGACCACCCGCTCACCACGAGCGTGGCGAACACCGCGCCGGACAGGCCGAGCATGGATCCGACGGAGAGGTCGACTCCGCGGCCGATGACGACGAACGTCTGCCCCACGGCGACGATGAACAGGATCGCCGAGAACGTCAGGATGTTGAGGAAGTTCTCTGCCGTGCGGAAGCCGGGGTAGCCGATGAAGCCGATGGCGAGGAGCACCACCAGCGACAGCGGGAAGGCGAGGCGCGTCAGCTCGGCGCGCCACGAGCGGGTTCTTCCACGTTCGGGAACGGCTGCCGCCGAGGTCACCGGCTCGTGCGCGGTGGCAAGGTCATCGTTCATGGGTTCGCACCTCGGATGAGTTCTCCGCGCCGGTCGCCAGTGCGACGAGCCGGCGGTACTCGGTGGTGGCGGGGAGTTCGGCCACGATCCGGCCGTCCCGCATGACGGCGATCCGTGAGGACAGCTCCTGAAGTTCCTCGAACTCGGAGCTGACCAGCAGCACCGCGCCGCCGGCTCCGGCGAACCGCCGGAGCAGGTCGTGGATGGCCCTGCGCCCGGAGCGGTCGACGCCCTGCGTCGGCTCGTCCGCGATGAGCAGCCGGGGGCGGTTGGCCAGGACGCGCGCCAGCACGACCCGCTGCTGGTTGCCGCCGCTGAGCGAGGTCATGGCCGAGGTCGGCGCGGCCGTCTTGATCCCGAAGTCGGCGATCAGTCGCCGGGTTCGCGCTCCCGCCGGTCGCCACGGCATCGGGCGGGCGAGGCGGCGATGGATCAGATCGCCGACCTCCAGGTTCCGCTCGACGGACAGCGTCGAGAAGGCCGACTCACGAGCGCGATCTTCTGGTACGTACGCGATGCCCGCGTGCCGGCTGCCGGCCGGGGTGGAGGGGAGCGGCCGTCCGTCGACCTCGATCCGCCCGGTGTAGCGCTCGCACCCGGCTGCCACCCGGCACAACCGCGACCGGCCGCTACCACCGAGGCCGGCCAGCCCGAGTATCTGCCCCGGGCGCACCTCCAGCCCGGTGACGTCCAGTCCGTTGGAGGTGGTCAGCCCGTTGATGCGCAGCCGCGGCGGGTCCGTCGCCGTCGCCGTCGTCGGCGCCGTCGTGCCGCCGGCCGGTCTCGGGTCCGGTGCGGCCGAACGCCCCGTCGTCAACCGGTCGACGAGATCTTCGAGCGACACGTCGCCGACCGGGCTGTCCTGCACCAGGCGGCCGTCGATGAGGACGACGACCCGGGTGGCCAGCCGCACGATGTCGCGTAACCGGTGGCTCACGAGCACCACGGCCCCGCCTCTGTCGCGCACCCGCGCCGCGGCCGAGGCGACGACCTGCACGCCGTTCTCCCCGAGAACCGCGGTCGGCTCGTCCAGCGCGAGCACCCGTGGCTCGCGGACCAGGGCCCGCAGCAGCGCGAGCACGGCACGGTCGGCCTTGCGCAGTTCCCCCGCGGGCAGGTCGGGGTCGAGATGGGGCAGCGCCGTGCGGACGGCCCGCCGCGCCTCGGCGCGGACGCCGCGCGCGGGTGCGGCGCCGAGCAGCGAGCCGCGCCCGACCACGAGGTTCTCCCACAGCGGCAGGGTTTCGGCCACCTGAGGCTCCTGCGGGACCAGGGCCACGCCCATCCCGAGTGCCTCCGCGGGCCGGCGGAAGCGCACCGGCCCATTCCCGTCGACCAGGGTGCCGCCGCTCGGCGCGAGCAGGCCGCACATCGTGGACAGCATCGTCGTCTTGCCGGAGCCGTTCGCGCCGACCACGGCGAGGACGTCGCCGGCGTTCACCTCGACGCTGACGCCGTCCAGCGCCAAGGTTCCCGGGTAGGCCACCGAGACCTCGCGTAGGCCGATCAGCCGAGCCATCGCCGATCAGCCGATCTTGATCGGCTGGTACGGGACGCGCTGGTCCCACGGGACGAAGCCGGCGACGTTCTCCTTGGTGACGAGGCACTTGCTGCTGTCGGTGGGTGGCAGCTCGGCGTTGTCCTTGTAGGTCTTCTTGCCGCCGAGCTGCGCGACGATGGCGTCCCCCACCTCCGCGCCCAGCGCGATGGGATCGGTGTCGCAGGTCGCGAGCAGGTGGCCTTCGCGCACCGCCGCGACCGCCTCGGCCGAGCCGTTGCGGCTGGTGAACAGGATGTCCTTGCCCGGTGTCCTGCCTGCCGCCTTGGCCGCCGCGATCGCTCCCAGCGCCGTGGAGTCGTTGTAGGCCACGACGCCCTGGACGTCGGGGAAGCGGTGCAGGATGCTCTCCATGACCTTCTGCCCGCCGGCCGGGCTGTCGCGCAGGTTGCGCTGCTGCTCGATGTCGCCCACCACGGTGAGGCCGGCGGCTTCGAGTCCCGCTCGCACGCCCCGCATCTCCTCCTGGACGTTCGGGGTGGGCGCTCCGGTGATCTCGGCGACCTTCGCGCCCTTCGGCAGATGGGCGGCGAGGTGAGCGGCCATCAGCTTGCCCTGCTGGAAGTCGCCGGCGCCGGTGTAGGCGTTGACCGTGAAGCCCTCGGGCTTGCCGGCGATCGCGAAGACCGGGACGCCGGCCCGCTGGGCCCGCGTGACCTGAGGCTTCAACGACCTCGGGTCCACCACGAAGTACGCGACGGCGGCGGGCCTGGAGGCCAGGGCGCGGCTGAAGCCCTGAGCCTGCAGGCCGAGGTCCACCGACCCCGTGGAGTTGTCGACCGCGAAGGTCCTGACCAGCGTGATGCCGGCGGCCTTGAGCCTGTTGTTGAGGCCCTGGGCGATCGCCTTGATCGTGGGATTGGCGTCGGTGAGATCCATGTACCAGACGACCTTGCCGTCCGTGGAGTCTCCGGGACTTCCGCTCGTCTCGTCCGCGGACGTCCCGCAGGCGGACACCGCCAGACTCAGCGCTGCCAGGCAGTGGGCAGCGGTTCGCAGTCGACGCATGGCGAATACCTCTCTGAGCGAGCACCGCGCCGATGCGGCGCGGTCGTGCTGGGTGATCACATCAGGCCAGCAAGGGGCCGACTGCCTTGACCTGCAGTCGCGCGCAGTTGCCTGGGACGTAGGACATCGGGATCTCGGTGACGGTGGTGATACGGATCCGGCTCGGATCGGCGCCCGCGTGGATCGCGGCGTCGATGGCTTGGACCTTGGCCTCGGCCAGGCAGGCCTCACGGCTGCTTGAGTCGTAGCGGAAGACACGGTCGACGGCGCCGGACGCCTCGGCGATCGCTGCACCGATCGCGTTGGCCACGCCCGCGTGGCGGTGGCGGACGACCTCGTCCACGTCGGCGACCCTGTTCGGGATCAAGCCGGCGCCGCCGCCCACCGCGATCAGCGGCAACGTGACGCGGGCCGCCTTGATCCGATCCGCGAGCGTCGCCACCCGCTCGTCGATCCAGGCGATCGCCGCCGACACGGTCGAGGCGTCCAGCCGGGCGCGGGCGAGGTCGCGGTCGCCGAAGCCCATCCGCCCGGCGGCCGCCGCCGCGTCGCTGAGCGTCGGCGTGTCACCGCCGAAGATCAGCGCGCGCTCGGGAAGCAGATATCCGACGCTGTCCGGGCCCACGGCCAGTTCCGGCTCGGTTCGCAGGATCGTGCCGCCGCCCAGGCCGATCGAGATGAGGTCCGGCATCCGGTAGTTGGTGCGGACCCCGCCGATCTCCACCGCGTGGGCGGACTCCCGGGGGAACCCGTCGACGAGCAGCCCGACGTCGGTGGACGTCCCGCCGACGTCCATGACGATCGCGTCGGACAAGCCGGACAGGTACGCGGCTCCGCGCATCGAGTTGGTCGGCCCGGAACCGATCGTCAGGATCGGCCGGCGTGCCGCCTCGGCGGCGGACAGCAGGGTCCCGTCGTTCTGCGTGAGATAGACGTCGGCCTTCAGCCGATGCGCCCGCAGCGCCTGTTCGAGACCGCGGACCACGTTGGCGCCCACGAAGGTCAGCGCCGCGTTGAGCACCGCGGCGTTCTCCCGCTCCAGCAGCCCGGACCCGCCCATCTCATACCCCAGCGACACCGGGAACCGATCGCCGAGCGTCTCGGCGACGATCGCGCCCGCCCGCAGCTCATGGTCGGGATTGGCCGGCGAGCTCACTCCGGTGATCGCGATCGCGTCCACCTTGTTCGCGCAGGCCCGCGCGAAATCGCGTACCGCCTGCTCGTCCAGCGGATTGATCTCGCTGCCGTCGTACTCGTGCCCGCCCCGGATGATCTGGGTGTGTCCCCGCGTCAGCTCGGCCAGGTCCTTCGGCCATCCGGCCAGCGGGGCGATCGACAGCGTCGCGGGAGCCGCGAGGCGCAGCACGCCCACACGGGCCAGCCCGCTGCGCCGGATGATCGCGTTGACGGGATGCGTGGTGCCGAGCATGACCTGGCCGACGCTCGCCGCGCCGGTCTCGGCCAGCACGACGCTCAGCGCGGCGCTGATCCCGTCGAACACCCGGGGTGTCGTGGGCGTCTTGTGCCAGCTGACGACGGTGCCGTTCGCGTCGACGACCACGGCGTCGGTGTTCGTTCCACCGACGTCGATGCCCAGCCGCAGGCCGTTCACCGCGCCACCTCGAACGGCACGTAGTCGACGTCGTACCCGAACGCCCGCGGACCCGCGAGCGCGACCCCTTCCTCGGTACGCCACCGCTCGTGCGCCGGCATCGCGACCAGATGCAGGCGCTGACCGTAGGCCAGCCCCTCCGTGGTCATCGGCACGCCCGTCTCGATGTCGAGGAAGGTGAGCAGGTCGGGAACGGTGGCCTTGGCCTCGCCGTCCTCGAACGCGGCCAGGTTCTCGTTCTGGATCTCGACCCGCATCACCCGCGCCGGTTCGTCGAGGTGCTCCAGGGACACCGTCCCGCGAGCCCACCCGGCGGTGGTCCGCCGGTCCAGGTCGACCACCTTCCCGGTGAAGAGGATCCGCGCGTCGCAGTAGCTCAGGAACGCCTCGTACGCGCCGGCCCGCCCCTCCTGGATCGCACGGATCCGGCGGCCGATCTCCAGGCAGTAGGTGAGCGACCCGGTGACCGCCGACTCCACGCACTGCCGGGCCGTGATCGGGTAGGCGCTCATCACCGCGGTCATGCCCATCTCCGTGGTGCACGCCCGGACGAGACGCTCGCACATGACGTTGTCGACCGCGTCGAACAGCACGTAGTTGCCCTTCGCGTCACACAGCGTGATCGGCGACGCGGAGATCCCGGCCAGCGTCAGCAGGGTCATCTCGATCTGCGGGAACGCCCGCCGCATCGCGTCCGCGTCGACGCACGGCAGTCCGAGCTCGGCGGCCACGGCCACGGGGAACAGCGTGTTCATGCCGCCGATCTCGATGGGCAGCACGGCGATCCCCCGCCGGCCGAGATGCGCCTCCAGGGCGCCGAGCACACGGGAGGCTTCCCCGCCGTTGGGGAACTTCTCCACCGTGGGCGCGCCCACCATCGCGACCGGGAGCAGCAGCCCTTCAGGGTCCAGGTCGGCCGCGTCGACGAGCGGCACCGGCCCATGGCGTTCCAGCGCCTGGGCCAGCATGACCTTGGCCAGGTAGGGATCGCCGCCACCCCCCGTACCCAGGACCACTGCCCCTAAGGCGAGGTCCTCGAGGTCCCCCAACGTGATCGCGCGCATCTCCCCGCCTCCTGTGGTCGGCCGCTTGCTTGACGGCAAAGTTAAGCGCAACCGACAATCGGAATCACTAGACGAATTGCCCACAGATGCGCCCATGGGTGTGCATCTTGCCCATCCGAGAGGCCCTGTGAGCGACGCACGCGAGGCTCCTGTCACCGTCGGCCAAGTGCTCGCCATGGGCCTTCTTCCCGTGCACGAGACGCTCGGCGGGCAGAACGCGCTACTGCGCCAGGTCGAGGTCGTCGTGCCCGGTACGACCCCCCGCGCCATCGGCACGCTGCGAGCGGGCTCCCTGGTCGTCTTCGACCGCAGCCAGCTGGCCGCCGAGGACGTCACCATCGACCTGGCCATCCGCAGCGGCTACGGCGCCCGGATCGCCGGCATCGTCGCCCAGCGGGCGCAACGGTCGATACCGCTGGTCACCCGCCGGCTCGCGGAGCGGTTCGAGATGCCCGTCGTGCTGCTCGACCACGTCGAGGTCGGCGATGTGGTGGCGATGCTCGAGCGTCACGTCCGCGCACCGGCGGCGCTCGGCGCCGAACTGCTCGGCACGGCGATCACCGCGATGTCGTCGCCGCCCCGGGACACCGCGGAACTGATTCGCCGGCTGGGCGACGCGCTGCGGTGCCCCACGGCATTGATCGACGCCGAGGGCCATGTCATCACCGGCGACCTGGGCCGGATCACGGACGAGCTGCGTACCCGGGTCAAGGATCTCGCCGCGTCACCCACGGCGAGCACCGCCAGCACCGCGCGAGACAGCGGGGAGGTCGACCTGATCCAGCTCGCGACGCTGTCGGCGAGCGCGTCGCGCAACCTGTGGCTCGTCGCCCGGCTGCCCGCCGTCTCCTCGGCCCATCTCGTCGAGGCGTCCGGCCGGGCGCTGGCCGTGGCCGCCATGGCCTTCACCGCCTACCTCGCCGAGCGGTCGCTGCACGTCGAGCGGGAGAGCCGGCAGCGCACCCTGCTGCTCACCGAGATCCTCGAACAACCCGAAGCGCCCCGGCGGCTCACCGTCGAGCGGGCCACGGCACTGGGCTGGCGGCTGTCCGGCTGGCACACCGCCGTACACGTGAGCCTGCGGACTCCGACCCCCGCCACACGCGGCCTCGGCGGCATCGCGGCGCTGATCGAGGACGCCCTGGCCGCCCAGTCGATCACGACCGCGCTGGTCGAACGGCCCACCGGCTGGGCCCTGTGGACCACGGGCGAGGCCCCTCCCACGACGGACGAGACCGCAGCTCTGGCGCGGCTCGTACGGCGCGCGCTGCTCGTCGTCGAGCGCGAGGAGCCGCAGCTGCGACCCTGCGCCGGCGTCGGCGGCGCCTACCAGGGCACGGATGGCATCGGACGCTCACTGCAGGAGGCGGAGCAGGCCTGCCTGCTCGCGCGCACCCACGACACCTCCGCCCCGGTGGAACACGTGGCCACCGCCAGCGCGAAGCGGCTGCTGCTCGCCTGGTACTCCTCCGGCCGGCTCGCCGACATCATCTCCGGGCTGCTGGGACCGCTGCGCGAGGTGGATCCCGACGGGGAGCTGATCCATACGCTCCGGGTCTACCTTGACCACGAATCCTCGGCGACCACCACCGCCGCGGTGCTCGGCGTCCACCGGAACACGGTGATCAACCGGCTGGACAGAATCCGCCAGATCCTGCCCGTCGACCTGACCGAGCCGCACGAGCGACTCGCGGTCCACCTGGCCGCCCACACCATGAACCGATGACGATGGCCGATCCGATGGGAGGGTTGCGCGACATCGTCGACGAGGGCACGTGGTTGGGGAGCGCCGGCTGGTGGGCTGACGGTGAGCGGATCACCGTTCGCGGGCCCGCCGGCTGCCGCGGGCGCTGAGAAACCTGATGGGAGCGATGAACAGCCGGTAGAGGGGGCGCACCATCCAGAGAGGTAGGTAATGACGCTCCTCCTGCCAGACCCTGGCTCTCGGGTGCGTGGGGACCAGCAGCCGTTCGAGGAAGGACCCCCGCTCTTCCGGCTCGGCGGTGAGGACGTCGATCCGGCACAGATGCTTGGTGTTGACGTAGCCGTACTGCCGCGGGCTCACCAGCCTGGCCGGCGCTCCATGGTCACCGTCGAGGGGGCGTCCATCGAGGTGCTCCGCGATCAGCACGTCGTCGGCCAGGGCGTCCTCGAGAGTGACCACCGACCGCCAGCCGTCCAGGCCGCCGAATTCGAGATGAGTGACGGACGCGCCGGGCCGCAGCGCCGGTTCGATGCAGGTGCGATAGACCGTCCGGAACGACACCCCCTCCCAGCGAAGGTCGGTGGCCGACCAGCCGGCGACGCAATGGAAGTCGGCGGTGAGTTCCCGCCGGGCGAGCGTGGCCAGGGAGGCGATGGTCAGGTCGAACTCTTCGCGCACCGCTCCGCCGATCGTGATGGCGGGGTCGGCGGGAACGGCCGGGGCGGGCCGGGAGAGGTGGTGGCCGAAGCGCGGGAATCCGTTGACGCGGCGCTGGCCGGGTGGAAGCGGTCTGCTCGTCTGCATCTGCCGATGGTCCTTTGGCCGGTTGCGGTCATGGTCGCGTCATCGCCGGGTGAGGGGGGTCGTGGATTCGAGGCGGGTGAGTTTGTCGGGGTTGCGGACGTAGTAGAGGCCGGTGATGCGGGCGTGGCCGACCTCGATTGCCAGGGCGCCGTCGATCTCGCCGTCCACACGGATGACGAGTGCGGGGTTGCCGTTGACCACGGCTGATTCGACGCCGAGGGTGCCCGCGGCCTTGCCGAGACCGCCCAGGAACCAGCGGAGTACCTTGGCGGCGCCGGTGATCGGCCGCAGCGCCGCCTGTTTGACGCCGCCGCCGTCGCTGACCAGGACGACCTCGGGGGCCAGCAGATCGAGCAGGCCCTGGACGTCTCCGGTTTCGAACGCGCGCCGCAACGACTCCAGAACCGCCCGGGTCTCGTCGGTGGAAACGATGGCGCGTGGGCGGCGGGCCTCGACGTGCCGGCGGGCGCGGTAGGCGATCTGGCGGACGGCCGCGGGGCTCTTGCCGACGGCGGCCGCGATCTCGTCGTAGCCGAAGGCGAAGACCTCGCGCAGGACGAACACCGCGCGCTCGGTCGGCGCCAGCGTCTCCAGGACGAGCATCAGCGCCATCGACACACTGTCGGCGAGTTCGACGTCCTCGGCCACGTCCGACGTCGTCAGCAGCGGCTCGGGCAGCCAGGGGCCGATGTAGGTCTCCTTGCGGCGCTTCATGGTACGCAGCCGGTTGAGCGACTGCCGGGTGGTGATCCGGACCAGGTACGCCCGCTGGTCGCGCACCTGACCCAGGTCGACTCCGGCCCAGCGCAGCCAGGTTTCCTGCAGGACGTCTTCGGCGTCGGCCGCTGATCCGAGTATCTCGTAGGCGACGGTGAACAGCAGGTCAGCGTGGACGAGAAACGCTTCGGTCGCCCGGCCGCTCATATCCCGGCACTCTCTTGGGCGCGCACAGCTGCCGGGCGCGTGTCGTCCCTGGCCCAGGTAAGCGATCCAGGCTTGCGCGCCTCCCGCGCCAGGTGCTTGACGGACAGCTCGCAGACGTACTCCTTGAGTCTCGCCCCGACGCCGCCGCCCACGAAGAACCCGACCGCGGCGTCATTCCTGGAGGCGAACTGAAAGACGCCGGCGCGACGGCCCAGGCTGAGGCACAGGCCGGCGAATCCCACATTGACGGCGGCGGCAGGTGTGCCCGCGATCCGGCTGAGCACCGTGTCGGCGGCATGCGCGCCGACCCTCGTGGAGGCCTGGCAGCTCATCCGCAACGGCAGGTCTGACGGTGCCGCCGCGTCTCCGGCAGCGACGATGCGCTCGTCGTCCACACTCGTCAACGTCTCGTCGGTGAGCAGGCGCCCCACGGCGTCGACGCTCAGCCCGCTGCGGGCGGCCAGGTCCGGCACCGCGAAACCGGCGGCCCAGATGGTCACCGCGCTCGGCAGCTCACGGCCGCCGCTGAGGTGCACGGCCTCACGCGTCACCGCCGTCACCTTGCTGCCGGAGCCGTCCAGAACGCTCACACCGAGTCTGTCCAGCCGCCGGGCGAGCGCGCGCCGCGTCCGCGGATGCAGATACGGGCCGAGCACACCTCCGCAGGCCAGGGTCACCCTGCGGCCCCGCTCCGCCATCTCGGCCGCGATCTCGATCCCGGTCGCACCGCCCCCGGCCACCGTCAACGCGGCCGTCGCGGGCGCGCGGTCAAGGACCCGCCGCAACCGCCGCGCCTCCTCCAACGTGGCGACCCGATACGCGAACTCAGCCACCCCGGGCACACCTGGTACGGCGCCGCCACTGCCCACCGCGTAGATCAGATAGTCGTAGCCGAGGGCGCCGCCGGACGCCAACCTCACAAGGCGCTCGGCCGCGTCGATCCGCGTCACACTGTCGACCACCAGCTGGACGCCCCCGCCCAGGATCTTTCGGTACGCGACGACCGCGTCGTGGGACCCGCCGGCCAGCTGATGCAGCCGGATCCGCTCGACGAAGAACGGGCGCGGGTTGATCAACGTCACCTTCACCTCGTCGTACCGCGTCAGCCGATTGGCCGCCAGCACGCCGGCGTAGCCACCACCGGCCACCACCACCTCGCTCACGTTGGCCTCCTTCGCTCAGGTTTCACACCTAAGACACCGCGCGCCCCATCGACATAACACCCGCGGAATCGCCCGCCCGGTCTTGCGTAACCGAGGTGTGCGCGAGCCGGAACGCGGTGGCGCCGGGCACCAGGAGGAACACTTCGATGGGCACGGCGGCCCAGCGTTCGCTGAGTCGCTTCACCGGCGTCCCGGCACGCTGACGCCGAGCGATGTTCCGCAGGCGGGGGTTCAGGTGGTCGCCGCGGCAAGGGCGACCGGGTTGCCGTCAGGATCCGTGACGTAGGCCACGCGTTCGCCCCAAGGCATGTCTTCCGGCTGCCGCAAGACGGTGCCACCGTGCCGGCCCAGGTTCTCCACCGCGGCGTCCACGTCAGGCACGTAGACGAACATTTCAAACCGGACCCCGTCAGCGATCGCCGCGCCGTAACGCTCCTGGGGCCAGTCCGCGCTCACCACGGCGATCTCGGCGGTCTCTCGGCGTAGTCCGACGTAGCCGGGTTCACCTTGCTCGGGGAGCTGGAAATGCCGTTGGAACCCCAGCCACTCGTAGAACTGCGCTGTGGTGTTCACGTGCTTGGCGAAGACGACGGGGAACGCGCGTGTCACCATGGGTCTGAGCCTACGCCGGGTCCGGCTACCCCTCCGGGGGAGTCCGGTCCGGCGGTTCTTGAGACGCCACCATCCCGTGGCCCGGCGGTGGCTAACCGGACGGTAGCTCGGAAACAACGTGCAGGTCGCAGGCAGTGAGAACCGGCCTACTGGTTGGTCGCTTTTCCTGGTGTCGGGCCCTCCCGACGATGGATCGGTTCCGCGGGCCGGTGCGCGCCGCCACGAAGTGACCCCGGGCCGGGTTCCCTTGTGATTGGCCCGAGATCTTGGTCTGTGAAGATGCCCCGCAGATCTGGGGTCAACGGCGCCAACGGGAGGGGCATCCATGATCAGGCCATGGATAACGGTTCTGTCGTCTGTGGCGACCCTGACTTTCGGGCTTGAGACGAGCGCCTTGGCGCAGATCGACCCGGCTACCGCTCTGAAGCGTCAACTCGTGGACGGCCGCGGGGCGAAGATCTCACGGTTTCACATGTACGAGCCCGGCTCCAAGACCAGCAAGATGATCAACCGATCCACCGGCATCGTCGAGTTCGGCAAGGGAAGAGTCGTGGCGACTGACGTGGTCCACCACGATCCCAAGACCGGCCCGACGCTCCGGGTCGTCAGCTTCCCGGACCGCTGGTACACGCGGGACTACCCGCCTGACGAGATGCTTCCTGCGGGCAAGAGCTGGTTCCTGCACCCCGCTCCGAGTGATCTCGCGGTGCGGTGCGGGCCGATCGAGCTGAGCCATCCGGCCTCGCTGAAGGCCGTTCTGGCAACCGCCACGGTCAAGCGCCCGGCAGGAACGTACGACAGGGTACGCACCACCCTGTACCAGGGCCGAGTCACTCTGGGCGAGCTCTACAGGGCCAACCCCGACATCCGGATCTCGCTCACCACCAAACCCACCGGCAAGTACGCGAAGATTCCGGTGACCTGGCGGCTGTGGCTCGGCGAGGACCAGCTCGTACGCCGATGCCGAACCTCGTACAACGAGCCGATCATCGTTCCGGGCGTGGTGGACGACGAGCGATTCTCCACCATCGATGACATCCGGCTCTCCCGATGGGGGATCAAGACAGACATTCAGCCACCCCCTGAGGATCAAGTGGCGTCCTACGACGACTTCGACCCATCGGATCTGCCGGAGAACAAGTAGATCTCTCCGCCCCTGAACGGGACCCCTGGCCGCTGTTCGGGGGGTTGGTCGCCCTGTGTTCACCGCTACGAAGGCAGTCGGCTCGACGACGGCCGAATCCGGCTCAGCAGTCTCGGGCCCGGTTCGGCGAAGACACCACAGCCGAACTCGCACTCCCACACGGTAGGTCTCGGTTACGCGCGAGTCCGCAGATCGGGCCCATCAGATCGCTGCGGGGCGTCCGAGGCAGGCGATCAGCTCAAGCAGAATCCAACGCAACCTTGGAGGCGGCCGTGGAAAGTCCAGACCTTGACAATCTCGTCACCTACGAAGAATTGGTATCGCGAACACGTGAGATCGTGTTGACCTCGATTCCCGTCGCGCACGAGGCCATTCTGAGGATGGAAGAATCAATGCTTGCCGACGAGAAAACTCCCACCACTGCCGACTACATCTACGAGGTTGCCGCCAACCTCTTCGAGAGCTTCGTCGATAACGGAGACGATGAATCGCTCGCGGCATTCCTCAGAATGAGTGAGCGCCTTCTTGCGCTGGGCAGTGGACTCGTTACCGAGACCGTGGAGGTCTATATCGCGAAGAACCTGCGCAGGAATCATCCGTACCTCATTAGACAAGCCGGACCTCTCTTGCAAGCGCTTGCTGCAGATCGCTGACGGCGACCGCACCGTACGGCCCGATCGCGGACGGGAACGCCATCGAACGAACACGACTTCGAGGCATGCAACTCGGCTGTAGCAAGGGGATGCCACTCCGGGCAATGGTGTGTCCGCCGTGGCGTTCCAGGTCGAGCTGGTCTTGGAGGACCTGGTTGATCGACTCGATGCGTTTGGCGCAGGGGTTTGAACAGGTGTGCTCCGGCTCTCGGTATTCGCCCTTGCCGGCTTTGGGCAGCAGCCGTATCCCGGCATTGGTCGGGGTGGCTTCGAAGTCGCGGTGTTCGAGGCGCGCTTGCGGGTCGCCACGCACACCGCAGTCCTAGCCACCCAGCTTAACCAAGCTGGTTACGCGACCGGGAGAGAGCTCCGGGCAATCCGAGGGTGGCGAATGAGACCCACTGCCGATTTCCTGAGGAATAAAGATGGAAGATTTCGATCTCGACAGCGTTATCCCGTTGGAGGAGCTGGTAGCGCGCACGCGCCACGACATATGGGCAGCTATGCCTGCCGCCCATGAAGCGATCTCGGTCCTGGAGATTCGCTGTCGCGAGGACCGGGACACTCCGGGGCAGCACGAGTACATTTTGGAGGTTAGTTCGGAGGTCTTCGAGGATGCGGTGGCGCGTGCTCGAAATGCGCAGCCGGTTGATATGTGTCAATGTGGATGACTATCTTGCTAAAGAAGCTCCTCCGACACCATCCGCAACTCATCGAGAGGGCGGGCCCTCACCTGCGAGGACTCACCGAGAGCCGCTGACTGAGCACAGGCGCTCACGCAGTTCGGACGCCCCTGGTAGGTGGCATGGTTTCCGCTAATCTGCAGGATGTGTCCACTGCGGGCCGTGATGTCCCACCTACAGCGTTTCCTCGGGCTCGCTTGTTCCCAGCGCCGAAAACGTGCTCCTGCATTGCTGAAGGGAACCTACTGTGTTATATGACTTCGGCGCCGAGTTGCCGTGCTGCTTCTTCCTCGTCGGAATGGTCGGTCCACGTTGGTGAAGTAGTCTTATAGCCCTTTGGTTTGGGCCATGTCTCAAATGTTTCAGGACACACTTCTCCTGTTTTTCGGATGGAGTGAGTGGTGTGGGCTCGAATACGCGGTTAACGGAGCGGGGTGGAAATCGTCCTGTGCGGCGAATCGGCAGGTCAGGCGATGTGGCCGCGTATTCGGGCCTCACGCGATGAGCTTGTGGTGGCTCAGATTCTTTGATGTCCGACCGATATCGGCCATGAGGTGCTGCTGCATCGGGCGTTTGATTTGACGGAATTAGCGACCCAGGGGCCGTACACCGTGGCGTAGCTGCCGCTGCTGTTCTGACAGAAGAGCACGACCCGTGTCTGAGTCACTCCGCTGCCGCTGCACATCGCCCAGCCAGTGCCGCCGATAGTGCCAATCTGCGCGGAAGTGCTGCAGGTCGGCAACGCGGCGGAAGCGGAAGCGGTCGGTGACATGAGAGTTGTCGCGGCGGCGATTGCGGCCACCAAAAAGCCTAACTTCTTGACACGGTCCATTAGTTACCTCCTTCGGCGTCGATGTTTACTGCTTGATGGTAGCCACAGCTTTGGTGGATATCCATAGGGGATGGTGCGCAATTTGAGCGGGCGGTTTGCGGGCTGGCCGCAGGGTCGTCAATTGAAGTCCGGAATGATAAACGGGTTGTCAGTGAGTGATTGAAAGATCAATTTTATGGGTGGAGCGGAGGTTCCGGCATTGACGGCAACAGGCCATTCGCAAAGCCTCTCCTCGCCACGCAGGCCCAGCGCTCCGACACAACCGCCACCCGTGACCGGGCCAGGAGGAGTCAGGCGCGTTCCTTCGGTAACGGATGGACGCCCCAGTAAGGCGCTCACGCGGGTATGGGGCATGCGTCAGTTACATCGCCGGAGCGCCGTCCTGCGCCGAGTGCCGCCAGGGCCTACTTCCCTTGCGTGGACACCTTCAGACCTCGAAGCCTCGCCGAGCCGGGGGGTGGCTGAGTGGCATGCCGACGATCTGATCCACACCGAGATCACCTCGTGATCGCCGATCGGCAGAATCGGCCCGTATCGCTTCGACGTCAAAGGACCCCCTCCATGAAGCAGCTCGTCGCCGGTTTGCTGGCCGGTGTTCTCATTGCCGCACCCGCGCCTGCCGCCGCGGCCCCATCCGACCCCGTGTCCGCGCTCAAGAGCCGGATCGGCGCGGGCAAGGGTGTGTCGTTCACCGACGTCACCTCCTTCATTGAGCTGTCCGGCCAGACCAAGATCATGACGCGGACGGGAACGCTCCAGTACGGCCGGCGCGGCTTCGCGGCCTCGGATGTTTCCGTCAAGATGGCCAAGCAGGACAATCTGAGCACCTTGTTTGAGCACGATGAACGATTTGTCACCATCGGAAAGGCGACCTACAGAAAGGGCGCCATCTTGGGGGAGAAGCTGCCCAAGGGCAAGAGCTGGGTGAGGACTCGCGCGACGTTGCCTGTCGGGATCAGCGGCATGTTCAGCCAGCCCGTCAACGCGGCCGAGCCGGAGACGCTCAAGGCGCTGATCACCGCGAGCGAGCCCAAGGGTCGCACCTACAGCGGGACCATCACCTTCAGGCAGCTCGCGAAGGCCTCGCCGTGGACCCGGCTGACCCAGTTCGGCAAGCCGGATGACACGGTGATCCGCTTCACGCTCACACTCGGCTCGGGCAATCTTCCGGTGAGGTTGGAGACGGTCCACATGGCCGAGGGGCACTGGCTCGGCCGGCAGCAGGAGGGCGACGAGGTTCGCCACCGGACCGTCTACAAGGGCTGGGGAGCCCGCACCACGATCACCGCTCCGCCCGCGAAGCAGGTCTACACCGGTAAGAAGTAACGGCCCCCGTGGTCGGCCGGTATCGATCCGACGCCTCGCCGGGCCGAGCTGGTGGCGATTCCTGGCCGGTCAAGCTCATGCGATCATCGCGTGTGACGATCCTGCTCAAGAGACGGCGCGCCGCATGGATTCAGCTCCATGATCGCGACGTGCTGGCCGGCCTCCGTGGGGCGATCGACGATCCGGTGTTTCGTTCCTCAGCGCCGGCTCACCGGACGGTGGGCTGCTCTCCATGAACGAAGCTCCCGACAGTGGAATTCTGCACGATACGTGCACACCGGCTCGGCGGAATCGCCACCGGCGAAAGTTACGATCACGCGGTGGACCCAACGAGCGATCTTCCTGGTGCGCCTCGCCGGCGCGCTCCCATGAACGTCGGCGGCGGGACCTGGGGGATGTTCGCCGTATGGCTGGGGCTCGGGGCGATGTACGCGACGAGTGTTCCCGGGTGGCATTTCCTGTGGCTCATGCTGGTCGGCGTCGGCTGGCTGTTGTTCGGCGTCGGCTGGCTGATCGTGCTCGGTGTCCTCCTGGTCAGGCGGGGGAGGCTGGCCGCGTTGCGTCGTAACTGGCCGTTCTGGGCTGTGCCGCCCCTGGTGGTGGTGTTGGTCGGCTCACTGATCTACGTCGGTGCGCCGGTCAGGATACGTTTCGAGTTGTCGCGCAGCAGCCTCGACCACTTAGCGAAGACGGTGGCAGAGGGGACGCCGCCGGGGAAGCGGCGCTGGGTCGGTCTGTATCCCGTCGAATACCTTGAAGGATCCCGCAAGGCTTTCGGCTTCATGATCGAGGACACGGGCTTCTTCGGAAGCTACGGCCTCGCCTGGAGCCCGGACGGCGAGCCGGACATCGACGCCCCGGGCCACTACAGCCACTTCGACGGCCCCTGGTACATCTGGATCGACGATTGAGAGATGATGCGTCCCGTCCAGCGCGCATCACACCGCCATGGGGCGAAGATTCGCATATGCGGCATCAGTGACAGTTGTGAGGCGTGGGCGCTGTTCCGGTCTCCGTGGCTCCGAGGTCGTCGGAGCGTCCGGCGTGGATGCGCGGCCATTGGGCGGTGGGGCGGCCGTCGGTTCGCATGTGTGCCGAATCCCGGTCAACCTGCGGTTGCGGCCAGCCGGAAGGCGAGTCCTCCCAGGGCTCCTGGCGCCCGTACACGGTGAGGTCCATGAGCGAGTAGCTGAAGTCCATCGCCTCCACGCCGCGGCGCGACGTCCAGTAGGTCTCGAAGACGCGGTCGCCGTCCCGCACGTAGCACACGAGGTGCATCAGGCCGAGCTCGCGACCGACGAGGAGCGCGTCAAGGGAGGGTTGTGCCGAGTACCACGGCAGGTCCCAGGCCATGAAGTCGCGATAGCGGACGCTTTCTTCGTAGGACGTCTGGGCGTCGACCGGGCCGAACGCGGTGTTGCGGCCCTGGCTGAACACCGCGTAGGTGATGTCACGGGAGTGCAGGTAGGACAGCTCGCCGACCTGGCTGAGGAACAACGTGCAGCCCTCGCACTGATCGGGCGCGGGACGGCCTGGCCACCACATGAAGTAGTAGGCGATGAGCTGCCGACGTCCTTCGAACGCCTTCAGCAGGGTCACCGGCCCGTTCGGTCCGATCAGCTCAAGGCCGGCGTCCACCTCCACCATGGGCAGGCGCCGGCGGGCAGCCGCGATCGCGTCACCTTCGCGGGTATGGGCCTTCTCCCGGACTCGCAGCGCGTCTACGCCGGCCTGCCAGGTGTCCCGGTCGACGATCGGCGGCAGCGCGGAGGTGTCATTGTTCTTCTGATCATCGTTCATGATCGTCTCCTGGATTCAGTCGTGACCGGGCGTGGTGCCACCCCCGAGAGCACGCCGGTCGTCGCGGCTCCCAGCCGGGCCCGGTGGGCCCTCATCCTCCTCGCGCCGCAGGATGACCACCGGTGTCCTGTTCCATATCTACCGCCGTGCCGACGGATCGCACCGACCGTCGGCGGCGCGTCCTGCTCGTCGACCGTGAGCGGGGCTCGCGCTGCGCCCACCCCGCCGAGAAGGAGAAATACAGGTGAGCGGCGCCACGCTTCCGCACGCCCCGGCCCTGACGGGCCGGGGCGGAGATCGAGCTGAGGCCTCAGTCCATCGTCCTCCAGAGTCCGCAGTTGTGGGTGCGGGCCAGGTTCACCGGTCCGGTCCGCTCCATGGCGATCGACAGTGCCTTCGATGTGCCGCTCCGGTATGCCGGCCATCGCGGACCTGGATCGCCGGTCCTGGCGAACGCCGTCCAGTAGCCGATCAGCTGCTCGGCGAAGGCATGTTCCTCCGGTGTGGCCGGCGGCGGGCCCTCCTGCTCGTTGTCGAGGAAGAACCGGAGGTCGGCGCCGTGGGAAGCCCCGAACGGGAAACCTTGGAGCGGCTCGCGCGGGTGGGCGTACTCGTAGGCGTACACGGGCGCGCGCCGCGCTGCCGCGTCGATCGCCGGTAGCTGGCTGCACGTGCCGGCCACGCCGCCGTGGTCGGTGAGCAGGGTGGCCAGCGCCAGGCTCGGGGTGGGGTAACCGCCGGCGGGGTAGTGGGCGAGGATGCGTGTCGCGTTCTCCGGACCGAACAGCCGCGTCACGATCTGCGGGTACTCAGCCTCGGTCACCGGCTTGCCTTGGCGGTCGTACACCAGCCAGACGAGGCTGCGCGTCTCGTGCTTCGTGCCGCCGTGGATCAGCGGGACGTCGGCGGCCATCCCCAGCCGCATCGCGGTGAGCGGCTGCAGGGGCAGTGCCGGCGTGCCCGCGACGGGGAACCAGGAGACGTCCGCCCGGTGCCGGGCCACCCGGCCGAAGAGCTCTTCGGCGTCGGACCGCCGTACCAGTTCGCCGACCGGCTTGCCGCGCAGGCATTCTTCGGCCGTCGTGGCATCCGCGCAGCCCAGCTCGGCCGCGAACGCGCGGCCATCCCGGTCCGCGGCCTGCTCGGTCTTCATCGGATTGCCGCACGGCGCGCTCTGCACGATGGCCTTGTCGAACAGGCCGCGAGCGGCGGGCGCGGCCAGCTGGGCGCACACGCTGTAGCCGCCGCCCGACTGGCCCCACAAGGTCACGTTGCGGTTGTCGCCGCCGAACGCCCCGGCGTTCTGCCGCACCCAGCGCAGCGCGGCCTGCTGGTCGGCGAGCCCGAAGTTTCCGGCGTACGGATCACGCAGCGACGGATGGCGCAGGAATCCCAGCGCCCCGAGCCGGTAGTTGAACGTGACCACGATCACGTCCTGGCCGACCATCCGTTTCGGATCATAGGCGGCGCCGAAGCCGCTGATCAGGCCGCCGCCGTACACGAAGACGAGCACCGGAAGCTTCCCCGTCCCTTCACGCGGGGTCGTCACGTTCACGTAGAGGCAGTCCTCGCTGCCCGCGGGCTCCGGCGAACGGGAGAGCTGCGGACACTGCGGCCCCGGCCGGGTCGCCTCGCGTACGCCCGCCCACGGCTTCGCGGCACGTGGCATCGCCCAGCGCAACGGACCGATGGGAGGAGTGGCGTACGGCATGCCGAGGAAGCTGCGATGGGTCCCGGTCACCTCGCCCTTCACCCAGCCGCCGGTGGTGAGTACCCGATCGGCCGGGCCGCCACCGTCGTCCGCCGCCACCGTCGTTGACGGCACGACGGTGCTCACCGCCGCGGTCGCCAGGAGCGCGGCGAACACACCCCATCGTTTCACCATGGCCCGCACGATGGGCCGGCGCTGACGGGCCGGTCGTCCCTCGCCGAGGGTCCGCACAGGTGGGGCTCCCGACGGGCTGAGATCTCGTGTGCGTCCCGAGCCTTCCGGTCCGTTGTCTCGCTCGGCTCGTCCTGAAGGCCCACGCAGGACGAGCGCCCAGATGAGAGAGCAGAAGGCCGCCGTCGCGGTAAGAGTCCTGACGATGTCCCAGGTGACCCAGTGAGTCACGAAGTCGTCGCGCACTGCCGCCAGGTTCTGGATACGGGAGGGGTCACCCGCATCCCTCAGCTCGTAGTTGAGCGGAACGTGGACGATGAAGGTGATCAGGAGCGTCACCGCATAGAAGGCGAGTCCGGTGACGATCCAGCGTGCGGCCTTGGCCGAGGCGGCGCGACATGCCTGCGCCAAGGCGACCGCGGCGAACACCGGGGCACCGAGAAAGATGAGGAAGAAGGCCGGATTCTCGATCTTGACGATCGTGTGTTGCATCGCATCGACGAGGGTCCGGTCATCGGCCGCGGTCAGACCCGGCATGACGGCGATCGTGAACGCGCACAGGAGGCCCGCGGACAGCCCCATGGCGAGCACGGCAGCACCCAGCACCTTCCGTCCTCGGTGTCCGTCGGCGGGTTTGCGGGTAGTGTCGTCGGCCATCGCGGCCTCCTTTCGACCCCCTGTGGGGCCGCTGTGGGTGTATGGATCGGGGGCGCGACACGACAGATCGTTACCGCGTGACTCTTCGCGTCTCGGTGTCGCCCGGATCGGATCTGCGCAGCACTCCCGGCAGCGCAAGAGCGACAAGAACGGTGGTCAGCAGGCCACCGCCACCCGCGATGAGAAGTGTTGCCGGTGCGGAAGTGGCGTCCAGCAGGAACCCGCCCGCCAGGTACGACAGCGCGGCGGCCACTCCGATCGCTCCGTAGAGGTTGCCGAAGACTCTGCCGAGCATTCCTTGAGGGACCAGGCGCTGCAGCATGGTGTTGGTGGCCACGTCCATCGCGGCGATACCGAATCCGCGGATGAACTGGGTCATGAACGCGGCGGCGACGGCCCAGGCCAGCCCGGTGAGGAGGTTGCCGGCGCTGTTCACCGCGAAGCCGGCGAGCAGCAGGGTCACCAGGGATACTCGAGCGCTGTAACGGGCCGTCAGGGCGTATCCGAAGAGCAGGCCGATGCCGACGGCGCCGAGAAGCAGGCCGACTGCCGACTGGCCGGCCGCGAAGGATTCGGTGGCCAGGAGAACCAGAGCGACATCGTCCACTCCGTTGAAGGCCACGATGGCGCAGAATCCCAGGGCGATGACCCGGACTACCTTGGCTGACCTGATGTAACCGAGCCCGGACTTCGCGTCCCCCAGGAGCGAGGTCTTCGTTCCTTCGGGGGAGGACGCCGGGGGAAGCGACCGCAGCGTGAGCAGTACCGTGCCGGCAAGCAGGAAGGAGACGGCATCGACCAGGAGCACGCCTCGTATTCCGACGAAGGGGAAGAGCGCGGCGGCGGCCAGCGGTCCGAGAGCCTCGGCCGCGTTGGTGCCGAACCCCAGCGTGGCGTTGGCGGTCTCCAGATCCTTGTCCCGGACCAGCCCGGGTATCGCCGCGCGTGAGGCGGGCAGGAACACCTGTCCCGCGATCGCGCGCAGCCCGACCAGCACCAGCAGCAGGGGGAGCGGCGGCAACGACAGAGCGATGAGCAGGAGCACCGTGCCCTGCGCCAGCTCACACGCGATCATCACCCGCTTGAGATCGAAGCGGTCGCTGATCGCGCCGGCGATCGGACTGAGCAGCGAGGGAACGAAGTCGCCGACGAGCAGCAGAAGTGACACCGCGATCGCCTGCCCCGTGGTCTCGGCGACGTGGAGCATCAGCGCGACGAGGCTGAGCGCGTCACCGCCTACCGAGAGGACCCGTGCCGACCAGAGCGAGCGAAATCCCGCACTGTCGCGTAACAGCTGTAACCCGCTCGCCTTACGTAATTCGGTTTCCGTGGTTCCGCCGGAGACTGACATGGTCTCTTTCTCCTCGGCGAGTGAACGGTCTGGTCATCAGTCCTGTGGCGGTTGGGCCGATGACAGGGCAACGATGTGCTCGGCGAGCACGGTGGGGGCGTCGAGGTGCACGAAGGTCCGTACACCGGGGATCTCGACGAAGGAGGCGTCGCGAAACGCGCGTTGCAGACGCCGGCCGAGTGCGGGTTTGAAGGCGCGGTCGGCGGTGCCCCACACGATCCGCACCGGTCCCGTGAAGTCCTTCAGGCGGGTGGAGACGTCGAGCAGGTCCTTCGGATCGACGGCTCGCAGGAATCGCACCGCGTCCAGGCGGATCTTCTTGCTCCGTAGGCTCGGCTCGATCCATGCCCTGGTTGCGACCGGATCCAGCTTGTTGGCGAGCAGACCGAGTCCGAGGGGTGAGTGGCGGAAGGCCCGTAACCGCATGGGCTGCATGTTGAGGCGCATCCGGAGTTCGCCGCGGAGGAGGCGGAAGATGATGTTGTAGGGGAAGGGCGGGAAGGTGTCGAAGGCGTCGCAGTTCGTGAGCAGGAGCCTGCCGATCCGGCCGGCGTCGATGTCGAGCAGGAACTGACTCAGCGCGCCGCCCGTGTCGTTGCCCACCAGCGTGACGTCGCGCAGGTCGAGGGCCTCGAGGAAGGCCAGGATCTGCCGGGCGACGCCGCGCGGAGACTGGTCGGCGCCGTCTCGCAGTGGTGTGCGATGGGCCCCGAGCGGCCAGTCGGGTGCGTAGGAACGGATGCCTTGCTCGGCGAGGTGGTCGGCGACGCCGGACCAGACCGAGCCGTCGACGAGGAACGCGTGGACGAAGACCACCGGAGGCGCGGCCGAGTTCGCCGGGCCTGCGGCGCGATAGCTGACGGTGCCCTGTGGCAGGTCGATGGTTGTCATGCGGCTATCCTCAGATAGATACAACCTGTATGTAAACTTAGGAACAGACTGTATGCAAGTTTCCCGCCGCACGCAAGCAGAACGCACGGCCGCGACCCGGACCGCCCTGATCGCCGCTGGTAGGAGGCTGTTCGCCGAACATGGATTCGCCGGAGTCGGGACGGAGACGATCGTCAGCGAGGCGGGCGTGAGCCGAGGCGCGCTCTATCACCAGTTCGGCGACAAGACCGAGCTGTTCGCCGAGGTACTCGCGGATGTCGAGGGTGAGATCACCAAGCGGCTCGCCGCCGAGATGTTCGCCGACGCCGACGCTGCCGGCGACTTCGTTTCGTTGATGATGCGCAGCGCCGAAGGCTGGCTCGAAGCCTGCCAGCAGCCCGACGTGCAGCGGATCGTGCTGCTCGACGGGCCGTCGGTGCTGGGCTGGGCGCGTTGGCGCGGCATCTGCCAGGCCAATGTGCTGGGGTTGATCGAGGGAGTCCTCGCCCGAGGGGTGCGCGACGGCGTGCTTCTGCCGCTCCCGGTCCGGCCCCTCGCGCACCTTTTGCTGGCGGTGGCGGATGAAGCGGCGCTCTACGTCGGTGCCGCCCTCGAACCGAACGTTGCCCGGCGTGACATGGTGGCCATCATCCGCCCACTGATCGAGGCGCTCACCCAAGCGGAGCGATCGATCATTACGCCTCCAGAAGGGGCCTAACTGCTGGAGAGAGCCTTGGCCCCTCCGGCAAGCGGCTTTGACCGGCTCGCGGTCAGGCCGCTAGCGCTTCTTCCTGGCCATGGCCAGTTCGGCCAGTCGTTCTCGTCGTGCGCTTGTGATGCGCCGGAGCCCGTACCAGCCGACGGCCACCACCGCGATCACGAAGAACGGCCAGGAGATGAGGTCGTGGGTGCCGGGTGTGAACATCTTGTGGGCATGTCCGGTGTCCAGTGCGGCCACCTGGTCGCCGGCCTGCAGTTCCTCGACGGCCGTGCCGTACAACCAGGCGTCACTCTTGACCACCGTGCCGTCATGAGAGCGGAAGGAGCCGTTCCACGAGCAGGTGACATCACCGCAGTCGCGGTCGATCGCGGTGAACGTCCCGGGCCGGCCCAAGCCCTGGACGGCACGGATCTCTGACGGCAGTCCCTGGGCGAAGAACCCCGCGCCCGTCAGCGCCACCGCGATGAGCACCCAGCCGACCACGTCGTCAAGACTCCCGCCCAGCCAGAGGAAACGCGTCCTCCTCGGCCAGTTCCGTGCCAGGGCCGCGAGATGCCGTTTCTTGGCCGCGCTCGTCTGGTGGCGGGCGACCCAGTCCTGCAGCCGCTGCTCCGCCTGGACGTTGTGTTCCTCGATGCTGCTTGGTGTGCGGGCAAGCGTGACGAATGCGATGACGGGCGTGCGGCGGAGACGGCCTGTCGCATCCAGCCACAGCAGGCGGCCCGACAGGAGGTCACCGACATCGGCCACGTCCTGGATCGGGATGGTGCGGTTGCGCAGCCAGCCCCGCACCGTGACGGTGGCGGGCGTGCAGAGGATCGCCATCCGGAAACCGCGGATTGCCAGGTACGGCATCGCCGGCGCGGCTACGACGATCAGGCTGTAGGCGACCGGGTCGGGGACGACCAGATCCTCGGTGAAGAAGATGACGGTCGCCAGCACGACGTACGGAGCGACAAAACCGGCAAAGGCATTCCCGCAGCGGATGATCAGATCCGGGCGTAAGTGCATGATGGTGTCCTGTTCGGCCGCAAATCTCGGCTCAGTGTCCACATGGCCGCCTCCGTTCGGCAAGCCACAGTGGCGAGCCCGGCGGATGGCGCCGAAGCTTCGGCTGGGCCGGCCCGTGAACGTCACCCCGGTGAGGAGGGCTGGGCGGGGCGGGGGCCCCAGATGTCGGCTGCGCGGTTGGCCAGTACGTAGACAAGGTTCACGGTCAGGATGGCCGGGGCGACCACCGCCACGAAGCCGGGGAATTCCCGTTCAAAGGCCAGGGCCAGGATCACCGCCGTGATCCCGTTCTGTTGCGCCAGCCCCAGATGGATCCGGTCGATCATGGGCAGGCCGTGGGTGAGTACGAGCGCGGCGAGCATCTGGGCGGTGAACGCGGCCAAGCCAAGGAGCAGGCCCATCGCCAGGTTGGTGCCACCGACCAGCAGCAGTCCCATCAGGAACGCCGAGAGGGCGAAGGCGGCGGTCACCGCCCGGGCGAGCCAGCGGGAATCGGGCAGGCGCAGGTACAGTCCGGCGGTGGCGATGCCCAGCATGAGCGAACTCCAGGCCGCGGAGGCGATCGCGGAGACCACGGCCAGATAGGTCAGTACGGGCGGCGCTTTGCGAACGAGCCGCCACAGTCCGTAGGCGGCCGCGGCGAACAACGCGTTCAGTCCCAGATCCATCAGGTAGGACGTCGACAGGCCGTCGGTGGGCCGGCTGAGTGACACGGCGTAGAAGGCCAGGATGATCGTCACCGGATCGTCGAAGGACGACCATGCGCCCAGGATCGTCCTGGCTCGATCGGACAGTCGGTTGTCGGCCATGACCGAGGCGACCGACAGCGGGTCGATTTGCGCCATCGCCACCGCCAGGATCACCGCGCGCGGATCGCCGGAGACGAGGTAGACGACTCCCGCGATGAAGGCCGCCTTCAGCAGGACGCCGACGGTGACCGCGAGCAGGATCAGCTTGCCATGCTGGCGGGCCTCGGCCCGGTCGATGCCGTGCGTGCTGCCGTACAGGCCGACTGCCAGCAGCAGGCTGCTGAGCAGCAGATAGGTCCCCGAGTGCGTCAACCCGCGAATGTCGGCCAAGTCAGCAGTAAGCCATCCGAAGCCGACAATGAGGATTAAGAACCCGATTCGGACCAACGTTCACCCCCTGAGATCGGTCGCAAGTGCCCTCGCGATGGGGGCTCGCGCTGGTTGATCGGCGGCAGCGTGAAGTGCCCGCGGATGATGTCCACGAGCCGGGCCATCTTGTCGTCGACCACGTCGACCTTGCGCTGGTCCAGCGTGACGCCGACCAGATAGAGGCCGGCATCGACCCAGTGAAAGTACAGCGCGCCACGCTCGACGTCGAGCACAGTCCTGATCAGGATGCCGCTCTCGATCCTGGACAGTTGCCGGTCCAGCCGGGCGGTCAGCCACAGCATCTGCCGCCCGGCCTGTAAGTAGAGTTCCCGGCGCTGCTCGGGGTCGGTGTCGTGGAAGAAGTGGGCCAGGTCGGCGTCCTCCAGCACGTCGGTGTAGAACAGGCATTGCTCACCGAGGAAGTAGCCGACGAAGTGCAGGTCGTCCTGGTTCAGCATGGCCACGCAACTGGTGAGCGCCTTCTCCACCGAGCCGCTCGGGTTGGGCACGGTCCGGATCAGGATTTCCGATTCGCCGATCACCCTGCGCTTGGTGGCCGTCGGTGCCGGACCCGTTGGCGCCGACAAATGCGGAAGGTAGAGGCCCCGGCGGTACAGGGTCATCAGGTAGACGCCGGTGGCAATGGTGAACGCGCTGACTCCCGCGGTGACCAGTCCCAGCAACTCGCTCGCGATTCCGCCCCGCCACCACACCGGACCGAACGCGGCGACGAAACCCATGACGCCTTCTGCCACCGCTGTCACCGTCATCGCGGCCACCAGGAGTATCGGCAGCCGGGCCCGCAGCCGGCCGAGCACCAGCGCCGTCACGGCCAGCGAGACGATAACCAGGAGCACGGTGATGGCGCGGGAGACGCTGTAGTCCTCCCGTTCGATGTACCAGGAGATGAGCTCAAGGACCAGCGGGAGAAGGACCAGTGAGGCGATGACGATGGCGAACCTGGCGTAGCGATCCCTGTCCACGCGTGTACCGGCCTTTCGAGGGGGTGACTCCAGGCTCCAGGACATCGGGCGATCATGTCAATTCCCATGGATTCAACTCGCGGGAGGGTTCCTTTACGGATACCGCGTAAGTCATCCAGAGAATGCAAGGCCGCCTTTCTTTCGGCACCGACCCCGGAAATGGCGGGGGCCTATTCCAGGCCGCTGACACCGGTACCGCGACAACCCACGGGTAGACCCAGACAGGTTGCTCCGGGACATGAACACCCGTGTCTGCCGGCCACCGGTTCAGATTTCTCTGCGATACGCGTACCGGGTGGCCAGGGTCAGACAGATCGTGGTGGCGATCGCCGCCACTGCGGCGGCGGGTGTGAAGTCGGTGAGGCCGGCCGTTCCGAGCAGGGTGTGCTGCGCGGTGAGCAGTCTCGACGGCATCCACGCGCCGAGCCCGGGTACAAGCCCCGCCACGGGCAGTGCCAGCAACGCCATGGCCGCGACACCGGCGATGAGCAGCATGCCGCGAAGAAGTGCGGACAGCAGGGCGACCACCGCGACGGCGAACGCCAGGTAGAGGGCCACGAGGAGATTGCCGAGCACCATCGCCGCCGCGGAGGGCATCGCGATGAGGACCGCCGTCTCGTACCAGGTGATCCACGCACCCACCGAGTAGGCCGCGATCATGGCGAGCGTCACCACGACATAGCGTGGAATGATCAGGGCGGCGGCCGAACGCGCCCGGCTGCGATAGTAGATCGACACGGCCGGCCGGTGGTCGATGGCCAGGGTCGCCGCGGCGATCACGATGACGAGCAGGAGGCCCAGGCCGATGCTGTTGTCGACGAAGGAGGCGACGCCGGCCGCGGGCGTCACCGCGACGGGCGGAACAGACAGCGAGGCACCGGCTCGCGCGATGATCGCACCGGAGTACAGGGCCATGAACGGCCCTGACATGCCGAAGGTGATGAAGAGCGCCGCCGCGGCCAGGAAGCGGTGGGTGCGGCACAGGCGCAGCCACTCCAGGCGCCATGCCCATCCGTTCATCGGGTGCCTTCCGAGGTCAGCGCCGCGAAGGCGTCTTCCAGTCTGGCTTCCTGCGGGTACATGCCGGTGATCGCGTGGCCCGCGGCGCTCAGCACCGCGGGGATGCCGCGCTCGCCCGAGGCGATCGAGCCGGCCTCGACATGGACGGTGTCGTCGTTCACGGCACGGGACGTCGTGACCCAGGGCTGCGCGGCCAGCAGGTCCGCGATGTCGTGGGCGGTGCCGCGCACGCCGATGCGCCAGGCCGGGGACAGGCGTTCGGTCAGCAACTGCCGGACGGGTCCTTGGTGGACCAGGCGTCCGTCCCGCAGGACGCCGACCTCGTCGCAGACTCGCTCGATGTCGCCGAGCTGGTGGCTGGAGAAGATGACGGTGGTCTGTCCCGCCAGGGATTCGATCAGGGTGAGCACGTCGGCTCGTCCTTGCGGGTCGAGGCCGGCGGCGGGCTCGTCCAGGATGAGCAGGCGTGGCCGCCCGATCAGGGCGGCGGCCAGGCCGAGGCGCTGGCTCATGCCGCGCGAGAATCCCTTGGTACGGCGGTGCGCCACCGCACCGAGCCCCACCTGCTCCAGAACGTGCCGGGCCCGGCCAGGCTCATGGTCGTGCCCGGCCAGCCGGGCGGCCCATTCGACGACTTCGGCGGCGCTCAGCCAGGGCTCGAACTCCGGCACGTCCGGGCAGATCGCGATCTCGGAGGGGGCCGGTCCGGCGCTGATCCGCCCCGAGTCGGGATGCCTGAGCCCGGCAAGGAGCATCAGCAGCGTGGTTTTGCCGGCGCCGTTGAGTCCGACGAGCCCGTAGACGATGCCCTGGCCCACCGACAGATCGATGTCGAACACCCCGGCGCCGCTCCCATAGTCGCGCGTCAGCCCGTGGGTGATCACGGCATGCTCGCTCACCGATCTCTCCCCACGGCCAGATAGACGATGCCGCCCAAGGGCATGGCCAGCAGGCAGGCCAGCGCCCAGCCCCACTTGGGCAGGTGCTTGACCCTGGGGACGCGGGAGAGGTCGATCAGGCAGTAGATCGCGAAGGCGATCATGATCGCCATGTAGGGGATGAGGGTGAGCAGGACGATCGTCGTCTTGTCGGGTGTCATCAGCGGGACCTGGCCATGGCGAGAAGGACCATCAGAACGTAGATCGGCGCGATCAGCAGGGCCGCGGCCACGACCACGATGGTCGGCGGCAGGAAGAAGACTCCGATGGCGCAGGCGATCCCCAGGATCACCATGGCCGCGCCGCCGGCGCGCTGTGAGTGCTGCCAGGCCAGCGCGAAGCGGCCGGAGACCCGCGCCGGGCTGATCTTGGGGAGCACGTTGCCGAGCGAGGCCAGCAGGACGCCGAAGGCCACCCCCACCGCCTGCTCCAACGGGAAGTGCCGGTCGGTGGTCTTGAACAGCAGGCCGGTGTGCAGGACGAGGAGGAACAACGGGAGGATGACGAACAGGACGTTCATCGACCTGGTCTGCGAGCGCGGGCTGGCGACGAGTCGCGGGTCGACATGATGGCGCAGGCGGCCGCCGAGCGTGGTGGAGACGGTCATGATCGCGGCGATCAGCATCAGTACGCCCGGCAGCGCGGTGACGACGACGATGCGCGGCACCTGGACGCCGGCGCGGATGGGCGTGGCCTCGCGGGTGTTCACGAGTGCGGGAAGGGAGTCCCATACCCGCCAGGCCACGACGGCCATGGCGAGCAGGCTCAGGGCGGACACGATGATGCCGATCCACGGTGGACGGGCGGTCTGGAGGTTCGATGGCGCGTTGCTCATACAGCCTTCCTCATCCTCACGTGGTGGTTGTCGGTGAGATCCGCGAGTACGGCCGCGCGGACCTTGAGTGCGGTGTTTTCCCTGGTCAGCAGCGATAAGACGAGATGGGCGGTCTCTTCCATCACGCTGAGGTTGAGCCGGTACCAGATGGTCGTCCCGTCTCGCTCGCCTACGATCAGCTCCGCGCCTTTCAGGACGTTGAGATGCCCGGACAGGGTGGGCCGGGGCACGCCGAGGTGCTCGGCGAGCTGGCCGGCCGACATCCGCTGGTGATCTCTGAGTACGGACAACACCTCGCGGCGCCGCGCGTGAGCCAATGCTTCGAAGGTGCGATTCGCCAACACCTAACACGCTCCGTTCCGACGTTTGTCGCTGCCTGAGCCGGGCCCCCGTTAGGAGTCGTGATGATCGTAGATTCGGATAATCGGTCCCAGATATCCCACACACGGCACATCAGGGTCATGATTCGGAGCGGGGCCGCCATGACCGGGGTCATGGCTGTCAGGACATGACCTTTGCCACGCTGTGCTGAGGGAAAGGGCTGGTTATGCTCCCGGTTATGCGGGATGCCAGGTCGATCCGTGACGTCAACAGCTGGGTGGGATTCCCAGAGGATCGCCCGCCGCTGGTGTTCAACATCTTCTTCTGGGGGTCCGCGCTCATCAGCGCGCTGGTGTTCGTGGTCGGATTCCAGGCGTCAGATCGGTTGCAGGGTGGGTGGCCGCTGTCGCAGACGACGTTCCTGATCAGCGCGGCCGCCTTACCACTGAGCTGCGTGTTGTGGCTGGCGGTGCCGTGGCGGCCCGGGGCTTCGGTTCTGCGCAAGACGGCCAGTGCGCTGTTCGTGATCACGAGCCTGCTGCTGATGACGGCCGGAGGGGTCGCCGCTCTGCTGATCGCCAGCATGGCGGTGGGCAACGTCCTGGTGGTCTTCGGATTGCGCGGGGGCATCGCCTACGCCGCCACGGCCGGGTTGTTCCACTTCATGCTCGGCGTGATCAACCCGGAGCAGTCGCTGCTGGCCGCCGTTCTGAACGGCGCGACCGTGCTGCTTCTCTGTTTGGTGATCATGGTTGTCGTGGTGGCGATGATCGAGGCGCATCGGCGGGCGGAGGAGACGCGGCGTCTGCTGTCCGAACTGGAGGATGCGCACGCGGAGCTCCGGCGCCATGCGGCGCGGACACGGGAGCTGGCCATTGCCGAGGAGCGGGCCAGGATGGCGCGGGACATGCATGATTCGGTGGGTCACTATCTGACCGTGATCAACGTGGGGCTGTCGAACGCGCAGCGGTACAGGTCCTTGCGCCCCGAGGCGGCCTGGGGGGAAGTGCGGCAAGCCCAAGAGCTCACGCTGGAGGCCCTGACGGACACGAGGCGGTGGGTGCGTGCGCTGCGGCCGTTGCGGATGGACGGCCGCAAGGGTATCGCCGCGCTGCGGGCACTGGCCGAGTCGTTCTCCTCGGCCGACCTTGAGGTCGACTTCACGGTGACGGGCGCGTGGCCGGACATCGATGAGGGCCGTGAACTGGTGTGTTACCGGATAGTTCAGGAAGGGTTGACCAATGCTCTACGCCATTCCCGGGCGCGCCGCATCGAGGTGGCGCTCCAGTGCACGCCGGAGCGTGTGGAGGTGAGCGTCCGCGATGACGGCACCGGTGTTGTGGTGGACGCGATCGCCGGCGGGTTCGGACTGCGCGGCCTGCGGGAACGAGTGGAAGCCGTCAAGGGCGAGCTGCGGCTGGCGAGCGACCCTGGTGAGGGATTCACTCTGCGAGCGATGGTGCCGGTGTGAACGTGATTCGGGTGTTGCTGGTCGACGATCAGATCCTCATGCGTGAGGGCCTGCGTAAGCTGCTGGAGATCGAGCCGGGTATCGAGGTCGCCGGGTTGGCCGCCGATGGCCTGGAGGCGCTGGAACTGCTGACGACGTTTTCGCGGGAGCGTCAGCCGGAGGTCGCCTTGGTCGATGCCCGGATGCCGCGTATGGATGGTGTCGAGCTGGTCGCGAGGCTTCGTGCGGACTTTCCGCGGATCGCCGCGGTGATGCTGACGACGTTCGACGACGATGACTACATTTTTGGCGGCCTGCGCGCGGGAGCGCGCGGTTATCTGTTGAAGGACACCTCGCCAGACGAACTGGTGGCCGCGATCAGGCGGGCTGCGCGGGGGGAGACCGTGCTGGGCGCGCCCGCGGCCGAGCGGCTGGTGGCGGCCCTGCGTGAAGAGGCCGGCGTGGCTGGTCCGGCCGAGCCGCAGCAGCCGGGCGCCGCGACGGGGGCACCGTGCGGGTTGTCGGATCGCGAGTATGAGGTTGCCATGCTCATCGGTTCCGGTGCTTCCAACCGTGAGATCGCGCGGCACCTGCACATCACCGAGGGCACGACCAAGAATCACATCTCCAACTGCCTGCGCAAGCTGGGCCTGCGCGACCGGACCCAGCTGGCGGTGTGGGTGTCTCAGCGGCAGACCGGCTCGTGAGGTACGGCCGATCCGCCGTGGCCTGATCCGCGCTGTCCGGCGGGAGCCACGAGTTCGGCGTAGAGCGCGCAGGATGTCAGGAGATGGTCGTGGTCGCCGAAGAAGGCACGGGTGCCGTCCAGCAGGAGGATGTGGTCAGCCCGCAGGGCGGACGCGGCGCGGTGAGCGATCACGATGAGCGTGCCCGGCCGGTCGCGGAACGCGCGTTCGGCGTGTGCCTCCGCGGCGGGGTCCAGGTGGCAGCTGGCCTCGTCGAGAATGACCACCCGGGCTCGGCTCGCGTAGGCGCGGGCCAGCCCGATCAGCTGCTTCTCGCCCGCCGACAACGTGGCGGGGTCGAGCTGCGCGCGCAGCCCGCCCAGGCGGCTGATGAGCTGGTCGGCGCCGACGAGCTCAGCGGCGGTCGCCAGCTCGTGCTCGTTCGACTCGGGAGCGAGGTAGCGGAGATTGTCGGCGACGGTGGCGCGGAAGACATACGACTCCTGCGGTAGCAGCACGATGTGCTCGCGGCGGTGGATGGCGGCGATGCCATCCGGACGCACCGCCCCCACCGTGACCTGCCCCCGGCAGGGGAGCGCAAGGCCGGCCAGGAGCATCGCGAGCGTCGACTTGCCGATGCCGCTGGGGCCCACGATGGCCAGATGGCCGTCCTCGGGCACGGCGAAGGACAACTCACGCAGGACGGGTTCGGCGTCCGCGCCGTAGGAGAACCAGATGTCGTCCACCATGACGCGGTTGCCGCGCGGGGTGACCGGCTCGCCTGCCTGAGCGGGCGCCGGCGCGTGATCGAGGGCGGCGAGGCGGCGGACGGTCACCGCCAGCTGCAGCCCGGACCCGCCGACGAGCTCGGTGAGCATCCGCATGGCCGGCTCCAGGTGCGCGCTGAGGTAGGTCGCCGCGCCCACGAGCACACCGGCGCTCATACCACGGTCAATGAGCCAGGGGGCGGCCAGCAGCAACGCGAGCAGAGGCAACTGGCCGCCGATCGCGGTGATGAGGCTGCGCGTGGCGGTCGCGCCGGCCAGCCGCTGCTGGGCCGCGCGCTCGGCGCTCAGCGCGAGGTGGACGCCGTCGACCACCTCGTCCTGGCGGCCGAAGGCCGCGATGTCGCGATGGCCGCCGATGGCGGCGCCCGCCTCGCGGGCCACGCGCTCGTTCGCCTCGATCGTGGCCCGCTGGCGGCGGGCCAGGCGGCGTAGCAGCGCGGTGAACAGCAGTGCAGAGGCGAGCACGGGCGGCAGGATCAGCCACACGATCTCGCCGGCCAGCGCGCTCAGCCCGATGGCCGCCGCGACGATCGTGAAGGCGAAGCGGCGCAAGCCGTTCAGCAGCGCCGCCACCGATCTGCGTACGGATTCGACCTGCTGGGTGATACGGGAGATCGTGGCTCCGTCGGCGATGACGCCGTCGCCGCCGCGTACGATGCCGGCGACGACCGCGTGCATCAGCTCGTCGCGCAGGGGCTCGACGATCGATCCGATCATCGGGAAGGTGAAGCGGGTGGCGATGCCGCCCAGGGCGTAGGCGAGCAGCAGCCCGGACAACCACAGCAGCCCGGTCGGGATGTCGCCGCGCAGAAAGCCCGTGTCGATCGCCTTGGCGAGCAGCAACCCGGTTACGGTCGCGGGCAGCGCCTCGAGAGCCGACCAGGCCGCCAGCCCGGCCAGCGGCCTGCGGCGGGCCAAGAGCGAGCGGCCGATCAGGTGCCAGCCCACTGTGTCATGACGCATGGCTGAACTCCCGTTCCTGTCCTGGGTTGAACAGCCGGCGGTAGCGCGGCTGTTTCCACAGCTCGTGGTGTGGCGCCACGGCGAGCAGGCGGCCGTCTTCGAGCCAGGCCACCCGGTCGGCGCGGGCGGCCAGTGAAGGGCGGTGGGTCACGATGATCCGGGTAGCGGTGACCTGCTGGGTGAGGGCCTTGCTGATGTGCAGCTCGGTGACGCTGTCCACGCTGGACAGCGCGTCGTCGAGGATCAGCAGGCGACTGGTGTGGGCCAGGGCGCGGGCCAGGCCAAGGCGCTGGCGTTCCCCGCCGGACAGCGGGGTGCTCGCGCACGCGCTGTCATACCCTTGGGGCAACCGCCTGATGAACGCGTCCGCCCGCGCCGCCCGGGCGGCATCCCGGACCCGGTCGCCGGAGCCGAAACCGATCGCGTCCGTGAACGTCCCCTCCAGGTAGCAAGGGCGCTCGAACGCCCAGCTGACATGGGCGGCCAGCTCCGCGGCGGTGAGTTCACGTACCGGTACCCCGTCCAGGAGTAGTTGGCCGGTGTCCGGGTCGATGAGCCGACCGGCGACCGCTGCCAGCGTGCTCTTGCCCGATCCGGACAAGCCGACGAGAGCAAGGCTGCTTCCGCCCGGCACGCGCAGGTTGACGCCGTCCAGGACACCGTTCACGGTCAGGCCTTGGAAGGTGAGGTCACCGGGACCTTCGGGCAGCGTGCGCGTGCCGTACGACATGGTCGGGGTGGACAGGACCTCCTCCAGGCGGCGGGCGCCCGCGCGTGCCTGGGCAAGGGCCATGAAAGCCCCGGCCTGACTCAGCAGCCCGAGTGCCATCCCCGCATACCCCGCTGCGGCGGTCAGCCGGCCCGGGGTGATGTCGCCACCCACCAGCGCGTACCCGGCGGTGGCCAGGACCGCGACCTGGATCAGCGGCATCAGCAGGGAGGCACGCAGGCTCAGCTTGCCCTGCAGTATCCACGAGTCATGCCCGGCGCGACGGAGGTCGGGCAGGTCCGCGAGCACGCGGTCGATCTCCTGAGTTTCGGAGCCGGCCGCGCGGACCGTGCGGATGCCGGCCAGAACCTCCGCCAGCCGGCCCGACATCCGGCCCTGGATCTCCAGATACGCGGTCAGCAGTGGCGAGACCCTGCCGACGAAGGAGCGGATCACCAGAGCGGCGACCGGCGCGCCGACGACGAAGGCGGCCGACAGGCGAAGGTCGATCAGAGCGAGCGCGATCAGGGCGCCGCCGGATACCAGCAGCGAGGTGATCCAGGAGCTGAACAGCGGGACGACGGAGGCCGTCTCCGTGGTGTTGGTCAGCAACCTGCTGGTCAGATCGCCGCCGGCGAACCTGGCACGCTCGCGGGTGCCGAGCCGCAGGATGTGGGTGAGGAAATCACGCCGCAGGCCCAGGACGAGCGTGCTCACACACCAGGGCGCGATGAGCTGGTTGACCACCTCGGCTGCCAGCAGTAGGAGGACCAGGCCGGTCAGCTGGGCGATGGCGGTATGTCCCTCCTCCTTCGCGAGCCGCTCGTCGATCGCAGCCGCGAGGACCGCCGGGAGCGCGAGCGCCCCGGCCGCGCGGATCAGATTCACGGTGAAAAGCGGGATGTTCCACCACCAGCCGGCCCGTGCCGTGCGGGCCAGTAACCGGTCGGCGCTTGTCCAGCGCATTCATGTCCTCCCTGACATGAGCGTGGCCGGGACGCGCGAGGCGCCCCGGCCAGGCCCGGACGGTGCTACATGCAGACGACGGCGCTCACCGTGCTGCCGCCGATGCACGCCGACAGGCTGACGGTGCTGGCCAGGCAGGCGACGCCGACGCTGACGGTGCTGAGCACCGAGGCGGGTCCCTCACCGGAGGAGGGGGCGCTTCTGTTCTGCAGATTGAGGACGTATCCCATGGTCGGTTCCTTTCGCTTGTGCGGATGGTTAGCAGACGGCGATGCTGGTGGTGCTGAAGCAGGTCACAGGGCTGAGGAAGCTGAGCGAGGCCGGCTCGACGCCGTCGTGCGCCTCGCGGACGTTCTTGGTCTGGAGATCGAGGACGAAGCTCATGTCGGGTTTCTCCTTTCAGATCACGCGGTGATGGTGGTGATGCACAGGAACTGACTGGCGCTGCTCTGGCAGTTGAACCAGCTGTTGGTGCTGATCGACAGGACCGCGTCACCGTCGGCGGAGGCGCCGGATCGCGACAGGTCCTGAAGGTTGAGGACGAAAGCCATGTCGGTCTCTCCTTAACGGGCTAGCAGGCGGCCCAGCTTTGATTGCTGAAGCACAGCGACAGGCTCCAGGTGCTGGGCTGCCGGGCGGCGCCGTTCCCGGTGTCGTCACGGCCGGCCTGGATGCTCTGCAGGTTCAGAACGAAGGACATCTCTTGGACTCCCTTGGGTCGTCAGCAGCCGATCAAGGTCCAGCCGCTGATACAGAACGATGGGCTGAGACTGCTCGGACCGAGCGCGTCGTAGTCGCCGTTGGCCCGGTCGGCCGGAACGCCACGCGACTGGAGGTCGAGGACGAATGCCATGTGGATCTTCCTTTCGGGATGGAGTGGAACGGTCAGTCGAGCTCGTCTGGGTGAGCCGGCGCCTCCTTTCCGCGCTCTGCCCCGGCGAAGGGCCGCAGGAAAGGCAGCAGCGGCAACGACGCATCGCGTACACCGGCGAGCGCGTGCAGGATGCCCGCGCTGCCGGTGCCGAAGTCCATCGACAGCCGCATCAGCTGATCGCCGGGGAAGGCGATCTCGCCCCGGAGCCCGACCATGTGCAGACGCAGCCGCTCGCGTTTGACGGCGATCAGCTCATCCAGGCGGGTGGTGTCCGGGTAAAGCGTGCGGAGGTGGTTGAGGAAGCCCATCTGGCCGGCAGTGCCGAAGAACACCATGGGGCACACGTGGAACTCGGCGTGGGCCGCGCGGCGCAGGCGATCCATCGCGACCGACAGATCCTCGGTACGGCGGTGCCGCAGCAGCTCACTGAGAGCCAGCCCGACCCCCGCCGACCCCGTGCCGATGTAGGGCATCATGCGCCAGCCCTCGTTGACGAACAGCACGTCGGTTTCCTCGACGTGGGCGCAGCACTCCAGCTCGTGCCCGATGGCCTGTTCGGCCAGATCGAGGTAGGTGTCGTCGCCGGTGGCCTCGAAGAGCCGGACGAACAGCAGGGCCGGCCCCGACATGCCATACAGCAGCCCGGCTCTGCGGTGCTTGCCGTTGTCGTCGACCGGCTTGGGCGGCTGGTTCACCAGCCGTTCGCCGATCTGGTTGGCCGCCTTGATCGCCGAGTCGCGTAACCCCTGATCGTCGAGGCGTCCGGCGAAGTAGAGCTGGTTCAGCGCCACACCGCTCAGCCCGCTCATCAGCTCGTCGGCCAGCGACACGTGGCCGATCGTGTCGATCCGGTCGAGCACTTCCAGCGCTGCCTCCCGGTTGCCGATCTCCTCGAAGGCATGAGCGATGCCGTGCAGACCGTCATAGAAGCCGATCCGGTGCAGGCCCTGATGGTGGCGGACCCGCTCCAGCAGCCACCGCTCGTATTCCTCGCGCCGGCCGTACCCGCTCTTGGCCAGCGCGTACAGCACGCCGGCCGCGCCATAGCCGAACCCGAGGCCGCCCAGGGTGAACTGCTCGACGTCGCCCGGAAAGAGGCGGTCTTCGCGTTCCGGTGTGGCGCTGGCCCACACCGCCCTGGCCATGGACGCCTCGATCTCCTGCCAGTCGCCTCCAGCGATCACCTCGCTGGTGTGCGTCATCTGCTCCTGGCTGCCCGCCCATTCAGAGGAGCCCAGGTCGAGCAGGCCGAGCACGCTCTCGCCCCAGCCTTCGGGCATCGGGAAGCGCTGCCGCACGAAGTCGACCAGGGCGCGTGCCCTGGTGGTGTCGAGGGTGATGAGCACGGTGAGCGGCACGAACGGCGCGATCTTCAAGCAGCCGAGGGCATAACGGTCGGCGGCCAGGCTCTCGCGCTTGTCCGGCGGCACGAAGCCCGGCGCCCCCATGCCGATGCGCTGTTCTTGGTCGACGTAGGTGGCCAGCTCGAAGTCGATCAGTTTCACCTGACCCTCTTCGGTGATCATGATGTTGTTCGGGTGCAGGTCTCCGAAGGCGATGCCGCGTTCGTGCAGCCGGGCGACGACCTCGTCGATCTGCGCCGTGATGTCGACGGCCCATTCGGCGAACTCGCGGATCGTCTCCTCGGTGGGCTCGAACTGGATCAGCGGCGTGCGGTGCACCATGCGCTTGTTGAGCGTGACGCCGTCGACGAACTCCTGGACCAGGAAGTGGTGCTCCCAAAGCTCGAAGTAGTCGTAGCAGTCGACCACCGCGTCCAGGTCGGTCAGCTTGACCAGGAACTCGTGCTCCCTTTTCAACCGGCTGACCGCGTCCCGGCCAACCTGGTCGAGCCCCGCTCCGGGCCTGGCCTCCTTCAAGATGACCTTCCTGCCGGTGGCCTTCTCGATGGCCACGTAGATGCCGCCGCCGTTGGAGAAGTGCACTGCCGACTCGATGTCGTAAGGGAAGTCGGCGGGGGCCTCACCGTCGCGCCGCTCGCGCAGATGGGAGTCGAGGAAGGCCGGCGGGCGCACCCAGTCCGGCACGTAGAACACCGGATCCCGCTGGTCCACCACCAGCTCGCCGTCCGGCGTCTCGATCGCCATGGCCGGCTCGCCCAGGTCATTGCGGGTCACCCGCTCGACGAAGCCGCCGTAGCGCAGGTACAGCGGGCCGTCCTTCCAGCGCAGGTCACTGAGGATGTACGGCCCGCCGAGCCCGCGCAGACGCGGGTCCAGGTCATCGAGCACCTGCTTGAGCTGCTCGTCAGAGGTCGGGTAGATGGTGATGAACTTCCCGCTGCCGCCCCGGTCGGCGTACTTGAGGTTGCGGCCGATGAACGCGGCCTCGCTGGTCAGGAACTTGAAGGAGATCTGCCCGGCCAGGCAGTACTCCGCGGTGACGTCGAGCACCTGTTGTGCTGTTTCACGAGTGGCCGAAATATGAATCTTCCAGCCCTGGGAGAGCATTGTCGCCGCGCCGCACATGTAATTGAACCAGGGGCCCTTTCTGACCGTGCGCCAGCCTTCTGGAGCAGGGGCCTCGGCCTGCTTGTAACCCTTCTGGGCTGCAGCCCACTTGCCTGGCTCGTCATAGAAGAGGCGGTCGGCGAAACAGTACTCGAAGTATTGGAGCTTCATCTCTGCACCGTCCTGAGTGGGCCTTGTCTGTGTGCGTGACTAACACGATATGGACAATGCGAATTAAGTCCAATTACGCAGAGTTGCCGCGATCTGGGCAGCTGGCTGTGCTGATAACGTTTTCAATCACGTCTGCGATGCGCTCCGACGCACTCCGTGATCGCCGTTGAACATTTCCCAAGGGAAAGGAAAGGAGTCCTGATTACGCTCTGTGATATCCCGGGCGAAGACTTCTTGAAAAACGTCGCTATTTTGATTCTTTCCGAATAATCAAAAAGGCGCGATCGGGGCCCGGTTGACATGAAATGGCTCGCGGCTAAATTCGGCGATGGCGTTATGTAGAGAAAATGTAGACGAAGCGAGTAGTCTGCACAATTCTTTTCCCGGCCGCCCGTAGAAGTGCGCCGCGTTCGGGGCTCGTCCTGAGCGCCTGGGGGCTCATCGCCCTGCGGATCTGGCCGCTCGTGCTGGGCGCCGTCCTGCTCGTGATGGCCCAACTGCGGCGGATCGATCGCTACGGCCTGCTGTACGGCCGGCGAGAGAACGATGGCGGCCGAGTGAGCCGGACGGCCGGTGCGGCGATCCAGCAGAACATGGGAAGACCTGCGGGCCGACCAGGCTTCCCGGTTCACCCTCTTGCTGGATACACGGGTTTTATCTCATACTAAATCTCGTGAAAAGCGTGGAAGACGACAAGCTGCTGGAGTGGGCCGAGCAGGTGGCCATGTACCTGGCACGCGACGGTGTGCCACCCATCGCCGGGCGCATCCTCGGCTGGCTGATGGTGTGCGACCCGGCCGAGCAGTCGGCCGGGCAGATCAGCGCCGCGATCGGCGCCAGCCGCGCCTCGCTCACCCTCAACCTGCGACTGCTGACCGGCATGGGCTTCCTGTCCTGGCGCACCCGGCCGGGTGATCGCACCATGTACTACCGGATGGCCGACGACGCCTGGCATGCCGTGGTCCGCAAGCAGATCGCCGGGATCACCGCTTTCCTCGACATCACCCGCCAGGGCCTCGACCTGGTCGGCCCGGACGGCGAGCGCGCCGCCCGCATCCGCCAGGCACAGGCCACCTTCAGCTGGATGGCCGCGGTGTTCGACAACGCCCCGCCCCTGGACCAGGAGGAACCATGACCGGCCACGCCATCGTGATCGGCGCCGGCATCGGAGGGCTCGCAGCCGCACTGGCCCTGCACCGCATCGGCTGGCGGGCCACCGTGCTCGAACGCGCACCCGAGCTGGGCGAGATCGGTGCGGGCATGTCCCAGGCCCCCAACGCCCTGCGCGCCCTCGACGAACTCGGTGTCGGCGAGCGGGCCCGCCAGGTGGGCGTGCCCACGCACGCCACCGCCAACCTGCGCACCGCCAACGGCCGCCACCTGCAACGGGCCCACCCCGTCGAGCCCTCGCCCCTGCTCGCCTTCCACCGCGCCGACCTGCACCGCCTCATGATGGAGTCCCTGCCCGCCGGCTGGATCCGCACGGGCTCCGAGGCCACCGGCATCAGCCAGGACCGTGGCAGCGCCGCCGTCGGTGAGCTGAGCGCCGACCTGGTCATCGCCGCGGACGGCATCGGCAGTACGGCACGGCGCCTGCTGTGGCCCGATGCCCCGGCACCCCGGTTTCTCGGCCGGACCGCCTGGCTGGGCGTCGCCCCGATCGACGGGCTGCCGGGCAGCATGACGCTGGGACCAGGCGCCTACTTCCTCATCCACCCCCTGTCCCGGGGCCGTGCCTACTGGGCCCTGGTCGCCACCGCCGACCGGCCCGGCATTCGCCACGCCGACGAGAAGGCCGAGGCGGCCCGCCGTACCCAGGACTGGCATGATCCGATCCCCGGCCTGATCGACGCCACCCCCGCCGACGCGGTGATCCACATCGACATCCGCGACCTCGACCCGCTGCCCACCTACGTCAACGGCCGCGTGGCCCTTCTGGGTGACGCCGCGCACGCGATGAGCCCCGACCGCGGCCAGGGCGCCGGTCAGTCGATCGAGGACGCCGTCGTCCTGGCCGCCGCCCTCGCCACCGAGCCCACCGTCGAGACGGCGTTGCGCCACTACGACGCCGCCCGCCGTCCCCGCACCCAGACCACCGCCCGTGGGGCCCGCGCGGACGGCCGCCGCGCCACCTCCCGCGCCGCCCATCGGGCACTGACCACCATGATCCGGCTCACCCCCGCGTCCCTGTGGCGGCGGGGCATCGCGCCGGACGCCAACCCCACCTGGCGCTGGCGTCCCCCGCGCCTCGGCTGAGGCCGCCGATCACCGGACGAGCCCGCGAGTTCTCCGTGCCGCTGTTCAGGACGGGCCGGGCGGATCGAGCGGGAGGGTGGCTGGTGTGGGTCGGGACTGTGGCGGCGCCGGTGTGCTCGTGTAGGGGACCGCGGGGCAGCGTGTGCCGGGAGGGGGAAGCGTCTGGTCGATGAGGTATCGGTCGATCGTGCCGCGGGTGCACTGGCTGCGGTTGTAGATGCTGTGTCCCCAGCCTTCGTACGTCAGCAGCCGTGCCTCACCGCCGATCTGGCCGGCCGCGCTGGCTGCCCAGGCGTGGCCGGTGGCGGGGTCATGCCGTGCGTTGCCCAGGAGCAACGTGGGGGTGCCATCGATCCGCAGGCGGTGTTGCGGGTTGGGGATCGGGACGGGTTCGCCGAGGCAGCCCATGGTGAAGGAGAAGGTCAGCGGGCTCACCCGCATGTCAGGTGCGATGCGCTGCGAACGGCGCAGGAGGGCCGCGAACTCGCGGTAGTTCCGGATCGGCAGATGGAAGTCCTGGCAGACGATTCGCAGGGGGTTGGGGACGAGACCGTCCGCGCGCGGGGTCCGGCGCTGCGTGAGCTGACGTGTGAAGATCTCCGGCAGCGCTTTCGAGGGGGTGGCGCCGCTGTCGATCGCGACCATCGTCTCGGCGAGTTCCCGCCAGTAGGGGCCGTAGGCGGTCTGGAAGGGAAGCCTGATGAGGTCGAGAGTGCTCAGCGTGACGGTGGGGTGGCCGGGGTGGTGCAACTCGCCGCGTTCGGCGCGGGCGAGCAAGTTCGCCCAGAACGCGCGTAGGTCGCGGTCATGCAGTACGCAGGCGCTGTCGCGTTCGCACCAGGCTGCGAACTCCTCGAAGGAGTCCTGGGCCGTGGCGGCCCCCGTGTTGAGGAAGGCGGCGGTGCGCAGGCTGTGGTCGATGTTGCTGTCCAGGGCGAGCGCCCGGACTCGGCCGGGGAAACGCTCGGCGTACAGCTGCCCGATGAGGGTGCCGTAGGAAAGGCCGTAGTAGGTGAGTTCCTGTCACCGATGGCGGCGCGCAACGCGTCCACGTCGTTGACCACACTGAGCGTGTCGACGTGGTCGAACAGGGGTCCGGTCCGGGCGCGGCAATCGGCGCGGAGCCGGTTGTTGTAGTCGAGCCATCGATCGAAGTCGATCTGGCTCTTGAGGAAAGGGTCGGCTGGTGCCTGCCGCATGAGTTCGGCGGAGCAGACCACGGGAGTGCTTCGTGCCACGCCGCGAGGATCGAATCCGACGATGTCGAATCTCCGGGTGATCTCTTCGCTGAAGTAGCTTCGCCGTCTCAGGGCGAAGTCGACCCCCGATTCGCCGGGACCACCCGGGTTGATGATCAGGGAGCCGATTCTGGCTTGGGGGTCGGTGGCCTTGCGCCTGGCCACGGCCAGGTCGATGGTGGGGCCGCCGGGGTTCGCCCCATCGATGGGGACGGTCAGGGTGCCGCACTCCGCGGTCGGGTTCTCGACGCAGGGTGCCCAGGCGATGGCCCGGCCGGCCGACGTAACGGCCGCAGCCGCGTTTCCACGAGGGATGAGGACCGTCATCATCAGAAGAACGGTCAGGACGCGAACGAATCTTGTCATGCTTCTCCGCTCGTCAGGTGGGGTTGGCCGACCGCACCGGTTATCGGAAAGGCGATTCGTCCCGATTATCGATCATGCACGGCAGCTGCGCCCATGAGGCGTGAGGATGACATGACTGGTCGTCCCTTCGAGGGATGTCGATGAGATGGTGTCCAGTTCTCGCTGCCCGGCACGAACGGGTCAGGATGTTCCGGAGTTCAGGACCGCGTCGACCGCCATGTAGAGGGTGTCGTTCTCGGACTGCAGGATCGAGCCGTCGGAGGGGAGGGCTCGCTCCAGCGCGAGGCCGTTCAGGACGGTAAGGAGGAACTTCGCGCGCCGGGAGGTGTCGCCGGGGGTGAGAGCGCCTTCCTGCGTGAGCACCGTCAGCCAGTACTCCACGCGACGACGCCCCTCCCCTTCGAGGGCGAGATACGCCTCCCGCACGTGTTCGGTCGGTTCCGGGGCGATGAAGTGTTCGTGGATGGTGCGGTGCGCCTCCCGTGCGCCGGCGCCGACTCCGGCGGGGGCGAGGACCTGGCGCAGGCAGTCGGCAAGGCGGTCACGGGCCGGCACGTCCCGATCGTGGATCCGGTCTTCGGGGACGACGACGTCGTACAGACGGGTGAGTACCTCGTCCTGGAGCGCCCGCTGTGTCGGGAAGTGGAACCGGAGAGATCCTGTGCTCACTCCCGCGCGGGCGGCGACCGCTCGCACGCTGAGCTTCGCCCCGGGGTTTTCCCCGATCAGCTGCATCGCCGCCAGGAGAACCTTGTCCCGGCTGCTGAGCCGCTCGTTCTGTTCCGTCATCACCTGAGCCTCCGCCTCACTCGTTCACAGCACTATCACACTGTACTAGCACGCTGTGATAGCTTGTCCATTATTCCGGGTAACACAGTGTGTTAGTCGAGTGCTGATGAAGCGACGAAGTGGAGGAAACGTGTTGAAGGCATGGCGGCGCAGCCGGGCGATCCGGCGGGTCAAGCGCGGCGACGGGCGGCCTCTTCAGCGGTATCGCTGGTGGCAGTTGCCCTTGGGGCGCGCGCTGTTCCACCTGCCGCCCTCGTCCGATGGCCGGAGGCCGGGGACATACGCCGTCGACGTGCGGCACTGGGGCAACCAGTCGGGCGGCGAGAGTACGGCGCACCTGTATCTCGACGGTCGCCATCACGCCCAGTCGAAGATCCCCGCCGTGTTCCCCCTGGAGTGCGGCGTCATCGAGGTCGCGACGAGCAGCTTCGGGATCAAGCGCTGCCATTTCGTCACCACCACGGGCGAGGAGCACCAACTCGTTCCCGACCCGGCATCGGGAGAGGGCAGGCGGGCCCGGCTCCAGCGTGATCATCCGACGGTGAGCCGCATGATCGCCGCCGCCTCGGTCGTGATGCTCGTGATCGGCCTGATGCTGAACCTCCCGCAGATCATCGGGCCGATCTCACGGGTGCCGCCCATCGCCGAGAACCTCGGCACCTTCACTTCCCCCATCCACCTGCCGCTCTGGCTCAACCTCACGCTCGCCCTCGGCGCCGCGCTGGCCGGCATGGAAAGGGCACTGCGTCTGCGCCACCACTGGCTGCTCGACGCCGGGGGCAACTGACCGCCGGGTGGCCCGCTCCGGCAGACGCCGATGACACATCACCAGAGAAACGGAGACGAGAATCATGAACCTCCTTCGCAGGCCATTCCAGATCATCCGTGCCGACCCGCGCGCGTACCTGCTGATCAACGCCCTTGCCTACGGCACGCTCCTCCTGGGCATGGCCCTGGCCCTGATCTTCCCCGATCTCCACGCCGCGCGGACGTCCTCCTTCGTCGACGGCGGCCAGGGGGCGCTCGTCGACACCGTGATCGGCAGCCCCTGGATCTTCGGCGCGACCATCTTCTTGGTCAACGTGTTCGCGACGGCGCTGCCGCTCATCGTCCTGCCGTCCCTCGTGATCCCCTTCGCGGGCCTCGTGGTCTTCGTGATCAAGACGATCGACATAGGGATCCTCCTGGCGCCCGTCGACCGGACATCGGCGCTGATCCTCATCCCGCACTCGCTGACCATGCTCATCGAGTTCCAGGCCTACGCGCTGGTGATGTTCGGCGCCTACCTGCTGGGCAGGTCCTGGCTCCGGCCGGCGACGGTGGGGGCCACCACGCGACGACAGGCCTACGTGCGCGGTCTGGGCCGGCTTGGCCGGCTCTGGCTGGCGGCGCTCGCGCTCTTCGTCATCGGCGCGGTCTACGAGGCCGTCGAGATCTACTTCCTCGTACCGCTGGTGCTCGGCGCCTGAATGTCCCCATGGCGACGCCGATCGAGGCTTCCGGGCTCGCCCGCCTGAGCGAGTCCGGCCGGTCAGGCGTCACTCAGATCTGGTTCAGGCCGCCGTCGACGTACGATCGGGTGGCGGCCCTGGGTCGCCGCGTACACGCCGAACTCCCGCGGCATCTCGCGCCATTGAGCGCCGGTCCTGAACCGCCGGATCATGCCCGGGCTGGGCAGACTGCCGGAGGGCGCCCGTCCCGGCCGGGACGGGCGCCCTCCAGTTCAGAGTGTGACGCGGTGGTCAGGCTCCGTGCGGGCCCGGCGCGGCGCTTCCCTTGTACTCTCCCAGGTCGGAGACCAGCTCCGCGATGTCGGGGATGTTGTCGTAGCGGCGCTGGTGCAGGGCGGCGATCTTCGCGCCGATGTCCGGGTCGGGGTCGTCGGTGATGTCGAACGAGGTCATCTTGTCGATCAGCGGTAGTCCGATGCGGTCGGTGTGGAGGTGTGCGGGGTGGATGAGGTACTCCCAGTAGCGGTCGAGGTCCTCGATCGCCCAGGTGGCTCCCCACTCGTACTCACCGCCGTAGTCGCGGCCGACGACGAAGGACGTCACGGGCGGGATCTTGCCGTGGTTGCGCAGGCTCTGGAGGGCCTCCTCGAGCTGTTGCGGTGTGACGCCGGGCTTGAGGGTGAAGCGGATGCCGTGAATGATCATCGGTCTTCCCTTTCTGGTGGTGTTGGTGGTGATGGGTTGTCAGCCGGCGGCGGCGCGGGCCCTGCGTGCCACCCACGGTGCGAGGGCGGCGAGGGCGGCTGCCGCTGCCATCGCGATCCCGGTCCAGGTGAAGGCGGCGGTGATGCCGGCGCTCCGGACCAGGGGTTGGATGACCAGTGGGGACAGGAACTGTCCGAGGAAGATGCCCGTGACCAGGCCGCTGAGGACCCGGCCGCGCTGGTCGGGGTGGGCGAGCTCGCTGAGGCGCAGGTTGAGGTTGGGGACGGCGAATCCGACCCCGAGGCCGCCGACGAGCAGCCCGGCCGCGATCTGGCCAACGGCGTCGGCCGTGCCGACCAGCAGCCAGCCCGCGCCGAGCAGGGCGACGCTGACCGCGGTGATCGTGGCGGACCTCAGTCGCCGGCGCAGTGCCGGGAAGGCCAGAGCGCCGATCGCGCTGGACAGGGTGCTCCCGGCGATCACCGCGCCGGTGAGGGTGGGTCCGCTGCCGTGGCTGCTGAGCAGGAACGGCAGCTGGGTGGGTGCCATGTAGAACGCCAGCGTCACGACCAGGGCCAGCGCGTACACGCCGAGGATCCTGCCGGTCATCGGCGACCGCCGAGGACGTGGGAGGCCGGGCGCCGCCGTACGCCGGCTCGGTGGTTCCCGGCGCAGGGCGCCGATGGCGAGCGCGGCGACGCCGGCCGAGGCGAGGTAGATCCAGAACGGTGCCCGCCAGGTGGCCGTGGCCAGCAGTCCGGCCAGTGGCAGGAAGACGACACCGCCCAGGCCGGCGAAGGCCTGCTGCAGCCCGAGGAAGGACGCACGCCGCGGCCCGGCGAACCAGTCGGTGATCGTCGCGCTGACCGCCGTCATGATTCCGCCCACCGCGATGCCGAGCAGCGCCCTGGTGGCCAGCAGCAGGTACAGGTCGTTGGCGAAGAATCCGGCGGTGCCGCTGATGGCGTACAGCACGAGGCTGGAGACCAGCAGCGGGCGGCGCCCCAGGCGGTCGGCGACCAGCCCGGAGACGGGGGCGCTGACGGCGATCGCGAGGGAGGTGACGGTCAGCGCGAAGCGGACGAGGAGGTCCGCGCCGGGGGTGTCGGCGAAGGCCTCCCGCATCGCGGGCAGACTGGGCGAGATGATCGCCGGCGCCATGATCGTCAGCATGGCCGCCGCCAGGATTGCGGCGCGCGCCGGGCGTGAGGGCGCCCGCTGGGACGGGGCGGGCTGAGTCGAAACGGATGCCATGGGAGGGCTCCTCTCGCGGGATCGGCCGAGAGCGCCCGGCCGGAGGGTCAGTTCCAGAGCGTGACCATGAAGGCCAGGGCGAGGGTCAGGACGGTGAGCGTGGCCGCCCAGGCGAGGCGTTCGGCGCGTGGGGTCGTCGGGGTGGTCATGGCGATCTCCTCAATCTCCAGATATGTGTGGTCAATCACTCACTCTTTGGTCCGAAAAAATGGCCACCGGGGACCGGTGACGCGGGGCGCTCAGCGCCACAGCATGAACAGCACCACGTCCAGAACGGCCAGCGGCGCGAGCGCGGCCCAACGGATCACGACGGTGCGGGTCATGTCATCACCTCCTTCGGTCTACCTCGGAACGGATGTCAGTAATGGCGCAGGCCGTCGCTCAGCACCCGGGCCCAGGGAGCGTCGACCTGGTGGGCGTCAATGGCGACCACCAGATGGCACAGCATGCCCCTGGCGAAGAACTGCTGGATATCGGCCTCCGCCGCACCGGAGACACCTCGTACGTACTCGACCAGCCGGGCGTAGCCGACGCGCACCACCTCACGGATCGCGGCCTCCGAGGCCGCCGCACACTGCGCGTGCAACTTCACCAGGAGCAGATTCCGGTCGGCGACAAGCCGGGCGTAGGCGTCGCCCATCGCATCCAGGACCTTCTCCGGCGAGCTGCCCCCGGCCGCGGCGGCGCCATCGCTCAGGCTCTCGCGGATCAGGGCGAAGCAGTGCTCGACCACCGCCACGAACAGCGTCTCCTTGTCGGGAAACAGCCGATAGACGTAGGCCTGCGAGATGCCCGCCCGCTGGGCCACATCCATGGTCGTGGTCCCGAAGTAGCCCCGGCCGGCGAAGGTGCTGACCGCTGTTTCAAGGACCACCTTCTTCCGTTCGTCGGCGGTCGACAGCTGTCGTCGGGATGGTGATGTCGCCATGTGAGTAATAAACCACTCACACTTTTGCCTGTCAAGCCCGGCTCGGAGCCTCCGCTCATCCCGGCCGAAGCGTCCAGCTAAGTTGCTCACGGCTGTCCGCAGGTTCCTCAGCCCCGTTGACCGGCGCCGCCGTCACCGGCGTTCAGGCTCGTGGGCCGATGCCCAGCGTCAAGTGGCTCTGCGGGAAGCCGATCGTCAAGAAGCTCATCCCCGCGTGCTCGAACGGCAAGTGGGAGCTTCCGATGATCAAGAAGATGCGATGCATCCAGGGGCACGCGCCGTACGTGGGCATCTTCGGCATGTCGAAGCTGACGTACTGGTCGATGAAGTGCTTCAAATCCGAGTGGCAGAGGTGGTAGCCGACTGCCTCAGTGGGCGATGCAGCCCCCTGTGCTGTCGCCGTCCCGCAGAACTACCGAGTCGCGCGGCATCGTGAGGATGAAAGGCGTCATTGATCGGATGCGAATGGCCGCTGAATGAAAGGGCGAGCTCACGTACCGCAAATGGCGTGCGAGGTGATGCCTCTCGGGCCGGTGTTGCCGGGGTGCGCACGTGCGTAGATCGTCCAGGAGTCCTGCGCGGAACGGTAGGAGTCGGTGATCGTCACGCCCTGATGGGTGTCGTACCAGACGCCGCCCCCGCCTCCGCCGAGGAGCGTGGTCCCCGCCGGGCAGGTCGCGGTGGCCGGTTTGTACTCGCCCGGGGCGACGACCGCACCCCCTCCCGAGACGATCTGGGTCGTCAGGCCGCTGCCGCAGATGGCGATGGGCTGGATGCCGATGATCTCCGCGTTGTGGTTGCGGACCCGGATGAACCAGCGATCACTGACCGAGTCGCTCAGCGGAAGCGAAGCGTCGATGGAGACGTTGAGCGGGCCGCTGATCCACTGCCCGCCGCCGAGGATCCGCATCCCCGCCGGGCAGTCCACGGAGGCCAGCTCCTGGCCGCCGTTCGGGGTGACGCTGACCGCGCTTCCGTGGACTTGCCGGTACGCGGTGAGGCCGCTTCCGCAGACCGCGTAACCGGTGACATAGGCGTCGCTCGTACCGTTGTTGCGCACGGTGGTCTCCCACGTGCCGCGCCACGGGACCGAGCGGGTGATGACCACGGTCCCGGAGACGGGGTTGCTTTCGCCGCCGCCGAACACCTGCGTCCCGGCCGGGCAGGTGGCGATGGCTTGGGCGGTGCCGCCCGCGGGCACCCTGACCGGCGAGGACTGGACGAAGACGGGAGCGTCCGCGCTGCCGGCCACCGCCGAAGTGGACCACGGTTCGATCTTGGATGGCGGGGGCTCGCCGGGCGGGATCGGCCCTGGCAGGTACAGGCCGAGGGCGACAGTCAACGCCATGACCTCAGCAAGAAGGGGCATACGGATCTCCCGCCGTCATCGTGATCGCCTCCGGGCCCATCCCATTGTGACCGCGCAAAGGGAAAGCAAGGGGCGAAACGCGTAACCGCCGAGGGGCCCGGGTTGCGGAGGCGGGAAGAGCTTGATCCACTGGACGCGCGGGCCAGGTCTGGTCCTGATCCAAGAAACAGCTCCCAGCCGTCCTGGCCGACGGTTGCTTTCCTCAGCGGTCGGGAGCCCGCCATGTGATGTCTCCGGTACGCAGATCGTCAACGAACGCGCGTACCCAGGTGAGTTCGGCCCGCAACACCGTGCGTAGGTATTCGGTCTCGATGAGGTGGATGCGCTCGACGCGGTCGGCGACAGCCGCTTGGGTCTCGTTGTCGAGGTGGGCGAGCTTGCCTTCGAGAGTTTTGATTCGTTTCTCGAGTGCCGCGCGTGTTTCTTCGGGGGAGATCGAGTTGAGCAGAGCGAGCGCCGCGGGAAACTCCGGGTACTCATCAGCGGGGGCGGCCAGCATGTCGAGCATCCACGCCCTGGCCGTGTCGGCGCCGGCGCGGGTGGTCTCGTATACGGTCCGCTCCGGCCGATTCTCGTTGCGTGAGGTCTCCTTGACCGCGATCAGTCCGGCACGTTCCAGGCGCTCGATGATCTGATAGATCGCGTTACGTTGCGTGACGTTGATGACGAGGTCCTTGCCCCATTCGCGGATCCGCTGCCGGACGCCGTAGGGATGCATCGGAGACTCGTCCAGCAGCAGGAGCACGGTCATCGCCAAGGGCGATCGTCGCGGAGATGGGCTCGTCATCGCGGCTGATGCCCCTCCCTCTGTGACGGTTCCGTCCTCGCTCATCGTAGTGGCTCACCCAAGGCTTGCCGTACCTTGTATGGTCATATTATGGTTATCCATCAAGCAACTAATCATTCTATGACGTCCATGGGTGGGCCGTCGGACGGGAAGCGAGCGGGACGGGGGTCCTCGTGAGCGCGCTACTGGAGGAGACCGAGCAGGTCAAGACGCCCTTGCGGAGCTATCTCGCCTTGGCGGTCGTCGTCCTCGCGACGTTCATGGACATGCTCGACGTCGGCATCGTGATGATCATGGTTCCCGCCATTCAGGAGAACCTGCACGCCGGCTACGCGGCAGGCCAATGGATTCTGGTGGGGTACGGCCTGGCCTTCGCCGTACTCCTGATCCCGGCGGGCAGGCTCGGCGACATGTTCGGGCGCAAGCTGATCTTCCAGATCGGCGTCGCGGGCTTCGTCGTGATGTCGCTGGCCTGCGGCCTGGCGCGATCACCCGAGACGCTCATCGCCTTCCGCCTCTTGCAGGGCGGCTTCGGCGCCCTGATCGCCCCGCAGGTCCTGGCCATCATCCAGGTGCTGTTTCCGCCGGCCCGCCGGGCGCCCGCCTATCTCGCCTACGGCCTGACGATCACCCTCGCCCAGCTCCTCGGGCCGTTGCTCGGCGCGTTGCTGGCCGAGGCCGATGTCTTCGGGATGGGCTGGCGGAGTGTCTTCTTCATCAACGTCCCGATCGGGATCCTGATCCTCGCGGGCGCCGTGCTCTGGGTTCCCGAGTCCCGCTCGGCGCAGCGGGTGCGGCTGGACGTCGCGGGCTTCTTACTGATCGCCGCCCTGTCGGGCCTGCTCATGTACCCCCTGCAGACGGGACGGGAGAGCGGCTGGCCGAGCTGGATGCTCCTCATGCTCGGCGCCGCGTTGCCGGTCCTGGTGCTGTTCGCCTGGCTTGAACGCCGCCGGGGCGTGCACGCCCTGGTGCCGGCGAAGCTGTTCCGGCTGCGTTCCTTCAGCGCCGGGACGATCATGATGCTGCTGCTGTTCACGGCGATGGTGTCGGCGTCGCTCATCGTGATCTGGTTCGTCCAGCTCGCCTATGAATGGTCACCGCTGAAGACGGCACTGACCATGCTGCCGTGGTTTGCCGGCATCGCCTTGTTCGGCGGGATCTCAGTGAACTTCGCCCAGCGCCTCGGCCGCCTGCTGATCGGCGGGGGCATGCTGGTCATGGCGGTGGGCATGGCCGTACTGAGCCTGATCATCGCTGCTTCCGGATCCGACCTGCAGCCATGGGAGCTCGGGGCCGCTCTGTTCGTCGTCGGCTGCGGGATCGGCCTGGTACTGCCGAGCCTCATGGACGTGGTTCTCCTCGAGATCCCGGTCGACGACGCCGGCGCCGGCAGCGGCGTACTCAATGCTGTCGATCAGTTCGCCGCGGCGGCCGGCGTCGGCGTCGTCTCCCTCATCCTGTTCGGTCTCCTCGGCGTCGGCGCGGCAGCCCAGGCCGAGCGTTCCATGCCGGAACTGACGGCCGCGCTGACCGCGCAAGGGATCCGCCCGGCCGAACAAGCCCGCATCACAACCGAGTTCCGAACCTGCCTCGTGGACCGCGCGAAGGCGACCAACCCCTTCGACGTACCGGCCAGTTGCCAGGTCCCCAGCGCACAGATCCCGGCGGTCGCCGAGGCCGGCCAGGCCGCCACTCGGCGCAACTTCGCCGATGCCACCGCCGACACCCTCTGGTACCACGTCGGCGTTCTGCTGCTGGCCGTGCTGCTGTCCCCGCTCCTTCCTCGAGGCCGCTCCGCCAAGCAGTAAGCGCATGACCACGTCAACGACAGCGAACGAAGAGAGGACATCGACAATGACCATTCTGGTGACAGGGGCGACCGGCACCGTGGGGCGTCGCGTGGTCGAGCAACTGCTCGCCGCCGGGCAAGAGGTCCGGGCTCTGACCACGCGAGACCCCAGCGTCGTGGACATGCCGAAAGAGGCGCACGTCGTGCAGGGTGACCTCACCCGGCCCGGGACGTTGACGGCCGCGCTGGAAGGCGTGGAGGGCGTGCACCTGTTCTCGGAGGTGGCAAAGGCCGCCGAGGAGTTCGTGCACCTGGCACAGAACGCCGGAGTACGACGCGTCGTCGTGTTCTCCTCGCAAGCCGTGGCCCATCCCCGGGACTTCGCCATGTTCAGCGTCGCCTACCACACAGCGGTCGAACGGGCGGTTGAACGGGCGGACTTCGAATGGACCATTCTGCGGCCGACCGGGTTCGCGGCCAACACCCTGGAATGGGCCTCATCCATCCGAGAAGAAGGCGTGGTCCGCACGCCGTACCCGAACGCGGCCCAGGCCCTGATCCATGAAGCGGACATCGCGGCGGTCGCGGTGAAGGCGCTGACCGAAAACGGCCACGCGGAGCAGAAGTACCTGCTCACCGGCCCTGAACCGATCAACAAAATAGACCAGGTCAAGGCGATCGGCGGGGCGATCGGCCGCGACATTCGATTCGAGACGTTGTCGCCGGTTCAATGGCGGACGTTCATGGTCCCCTACGCGGGCGAACTCGTCGCGGACATGATGCTCGGCCACTGGGCGGAAGCCGACACGGAGCCGGAAGCGGTCGACCCCACTCTGGAACGGGTACTCGGCCGCCCGGCTCGCACCTTCGCCCAATGGGCCCTCGACCACCGGAGCGACTTCAGTTAGGAGCCGCGTCGGCTGGGAGCCGCGTCCCAAGCTCGGCTCCCAGTCGGTCGCTGCGTTTGAGGTGATGATGGGTGCCGGCTCGGCTAAAAAGGGGTGCCGGCGTCGACCGTCTCGCGGCCCTGCTGCAGTCCATCGACACGGTACGGCGCGCCGGCACCGTCTCCGTCAGCCGTACCTCAGGAAGGGTTGAGCTGCCAGATGGCGAGGTTCAGCGCCGCGGCGTAGCTCACCCAGAGCAGGTACGGCACCAGCAGCAGCGCCGCCACGCGGCGGATGCGCCAGAACAGCACGATGGTGGCCACGATCAGCAGGCCGAGCGCCACGATGTCGGCGAAGGCCAGGCCATACTGACCGGCGGCGAAGAACAGCGGGGTCCAGGCGGCGTTCAGCACCAGCTGGCCGCCATAGACGACGAACGCCGCAGGGTCGCGGCGGGTGCTCCAGGCGAGCCAGCCCGACACGGCGATCAAGGCGTACAGGACGGTCCAGGCCGGGCCGAACAGCCACGGGGGTGGCGCCCACGCGGGCCGCCGCAGAGCCAGGTACGTGCTGCCCGCGTCCATCGCCGCCACGGACCCGACGGCGGCCACGAGCACGACGGCCACCACGAAGATCGGCAAGGTGGCCCAGGTGCGGACCGGCTGGTTGATGACCATACGTTTCTCCCTGCCCGCAGGGGGACGAGCGACACGGATCGGTCAGCCGGGGAGGATCTCGCCGCTGTAGTAGGACGACAGCCGGGCGGCGGCGAAGAACACGTACGAGGGAGCGATCTCGTCGGGCTGGGCCGGACGGCCCATCGGCGCCTGCTCGCCGAAGTCCTCGACCCGCTCCCGCGGGAAGGTGGCGGGGATGAGCGGCGTCCATACCGGGCCGGGCGCCACCGCGTTCACCCGGATGCCGCGTTCCAGGAGGTTCTGCGCCATCGCCTGGGTGAAGGCGTTGACCGCGCCCTTGGTGGCCGAGTAGTCGAGGAGCGTCTTGTTGCCGCGCAGGCCGTTGACCGAGGAGGTGTTGATGATCGCCGCCCCTTCTCCCAGGTACGGCAGCGCCGCCTTGGTCACCCGGTAGTAGCTGTGGATGTTGACCTCGAAGGTGCGCTGCCATTGTTCGTCGGTCAGCTCGTCCAGGGACGACGCCGGCGCTCGATACACCTAGTGCTGTCCGGGACGGACGGCGCGGGCAGGACCTTCCTGGCCCCCGTCTGGTCGCCGGCCGCCTGAACGGCTGCGACGCGGACGTGAAGCGGTGATGAAGACGCGCCTTGGTACACCGGAGGTCTCACGCCCGCCAAAGAGGGGAAGCCGGCCGAACTGAGAGACCGGCGTGGGCGCGATGGCGTTGGCCCGCTCGGGTCGGTCAAAGAAGCACTAGGCACACCCCTCAGAAAAGGGCTACTCGCCAATCGAAAGGAACATAAATGCGTTCAAGGCGGCAATACATGCTGAGAGCGGCATTGGCATTGGTGACGTTCGCTGCTCTCTTCGCCGGTCTCCAGATCGGCATCTACTCGGCGGCGGCGTCAACCGTCACACGGGCGGGGTCGAATGCCCTCGCCGTGCCGCATGCATATGTACACGTCAACAGAGCGAGCGCCCAGGTGCGCAGCATCTCATTCCCGCGCACTCCCGCAGGCGCCGCGGATGCGCGAAACTACGTTCATAATCGGGACAGATGCGGCGACGCGTTCTGCACCATACAAGAGGGCCCTACCGGGTACTACAACGTATGGCGGTTCAGCGGATGCGGCGACTTCGCTCTGGCATACTTCAACGGACGCTGGGACGCACACAATCACGGGTCGCTGACGGTGAATGCCCTCAGAAGCAACAAGACGGTATTCGGCTGGTACCGGGGAGGCACGGGATATATCGTGGACTGGACCCCGGTCTGGTATGTGCGAACCTGCGGATCGTAACGCAGCGTGCGGCAAAATCGTGAAGAGGGTGCGGCGCTGGGAGTGGATCTCGGCGCCTCATCTCGTAAGCTGCAGCAGCTTCGGCGCTGATCGTCTCCGCCATGACAATCTGCGGATGGCAAAACTCGTCCGCCCACTCTTGAGTGACGCCCGTACCCCATCTGAGCACTTTGAGGAGGTGCTCGGCGTCCATGCAGGCGCTCCGCCGGCAGGCGACCGCCGTCGTGGTGGCACTGACCCGGGCCGCAACCGAACGCGACCTCGCCCGCCGGGATGGGCCGTCAACTGCTCCAAGGTCAATTGCTGTGTGCGTCGGCCGTCCATGCCAGGATCCGCGGACCGACGTCGTGTTCCTGAGGCAGACCGCCGACGGCCGTGTCCCGCTCGTGGGAGACGAACAGCTTGTGCGGGTACTCGGCGAACTCAACGGGGAACCCGAGCACCGCGACGGCGGGCCGCAGATACGCCTGCGCGTCACGGGGCAACCTCGCCCCGCCTCGTCGTGATCAGGCCTGCTTCGCGCTGCACGGTGCTATTTCTCGGACGGGACGGCTGACAGGTTCAGTATCCAGAACTTGGCCGGCTTCTGCTCCTTGGTGACGCCCCAGTAGAGGATCGTGCTGGCTTCCGACGAGGTGCCGACGCCGCTCCAGTCACCGACTCTCGTGATCGTGGCCTGCTTGCCGGTGTTCAGGTCGTACACGGCGTCCCCGTCCTGCAGGAAGCGGTCGAGAATGGGGTAGGGGGAGAGCCCGCCCATGAACCCGGCCTCTGCCAGCCTGCGGAATCCGCTTCCGTCGGGGCGCTGGATGATCACCCCGTTGTCGAGGCGGCCCTGGCACCAGGTCGGACCGCATCGCAGGCCCGTCGTGCCCGGTTTGACGGTGATCCTGGTCTCCGTGCCCTCGGCCAGGTTGACGATCTTCGTCTGGTTGGTCTCCAGGGTGGCGGGCCCTTCACCGACGTCGCCGGCCCAGGGCCAGCGGATCAGGTGCAGGTTCTCGTCGCTCAGCAGCTCGATGGTGCTGCCCACGAGCGGTTTGCGTTGCACTCCGCCCTTCACGGCGGACCAGACGACCTGGGTTCCGTCTAGTCCGATGGCGTCGATGGCGTACTCGCTCGTCGTGTAGATCTTCTGCGCCTTGCCACCGGACAGGGGGGCCCACCAGATCTCCGCGACCCTGTTCCGGTTCTTGTCCGTGCCGCTCGCGTACCAGGCGACGTTCGTGCCGTCGGTCGTGGCGCTCTGCGGGAAATACGTCGTCAATCCCTTGGTCTCCGGCACCTCAGTGACCAGCCGTGCCTTGCCGGTTCTGGTGTCGTAAATCTCGATCTTTCCGGCCCTTTCGAACGAGGACTCCGCCATCAGTAGCACCTCGGTGGCGTTGATCCCGGTGACCGGGCGATAACGCCAGCCGTCGGCGTTCTTGGCGGGCATCGGAAAAAGCGCCTTCGGCCACAGTCTCCCGACCGGCGTCGCCGCGGAAACCCTGGGCGTCTCCGTCACGGTCCTGGTGGGTTCGGCCGGGTCGTGCCCCTCGCCGAGCCGATGGGTCACCGAGGCCGTGGGATCCGTGACCGCCCCGCGATCTTCCTCGGCTGTGGGCCGGGTGGCAGTCCCGCGACCTTCGCCGCCCCCGCTGGCGAAGATCCCCTTGGCTGCGGCCGTACCCGCGCCCACCACGACCACCACCGCGGCCGCCGCCAGCAACTGCGCCCGCCGTCTGGTCCTGCGGCGCCTGCGCTCGCCGACCCCTGCCAGGAGGTCGGACTCCGGTGCCCGCTCGGCCGCCTGCCGCAACGCTCCCGCCAGATCGCCTTCCGTCCTCATGCCCGCCCTCCGCTCGTCTCCTGATCTCATGTGCGTCCCCTTTCGAGCACGGCGGGCCTGATCCTGAGTGTGGCGAGCGCCCGGAACGCCTGGCTGCGAACCGTTCCACGAGAGATGCCGAGGATCACGGCGATCTCGTCATCCGGGAGGTCTTCGTAGTACCGCAGGACCAGCACGGCCCGCTGTCTCCTGGGCAGGGTGGCAAGCTCCTTCCAGATCTCGCCGAACGTGTGGGTGTCGTGGTGGAGCCCTTCCGGGACCTCGCCGGTCACCTGCTCCTTGCGCCGCCTGCGCCACCAGCTGATGTGCTGGCGGGCCATGGTCGTGCGCACGTACGCCTCGGGGCTGGCCTTGTTGCGTACGCGGCTCCAGGTGCCGCCCACTTTGAGCAGGGCCTCTTGGACGAGATCGGCGGCGTCTTCGGCGTTGCCGGTGAGCACGTAGCCGTAACGGAGCAGGGCTGAACCCCTGCTCCGGACGAAATCTTCGAACTCCACACCACCAAGACGCATGAGCCGCTCGCTCTGTTGCAAAGCTCTTTACCGTCTTGGCGGCGTGGGACTGGGCCACTGGTTGCAGGCTGGTTGAGGTCCGTGGGAGAACGGCGCGGGTTTGGGAGCGTAGCAGGGCAGCGGCGCGCTCTCCTGCGAAGCGACCTCGGAATTTCGACATGGGTGAGCACAGAGGCGGATGCGAGGCTCTGCCGCGCCTCCAGGACGTCCCGAGGGCGGGGACCCAACGGGCTGGACGGGTTCCCGTCGCTGGGCAGCAGCTGATGCATGCCGTCCCATCTCGTGCGGAGTTCAGCGCGGCTTTGGCGCGTACACCCAGCCCGTTCGGTGCTGCCGTCGCACTCCCTGCCAGCTCGCCGTGTCGCATGGGCCGGCGATGCGGTGGAAGGCTTGATCGTGGAGGAAGTGGGTTCCCGACAGGTCGATCCAGCTGTCCTTGCGGGCCCGCTTATCCCAGGGCCGGGTGGGGATGGGCACGCAATCGTGGCGGTGGGACTTGTCCTGGCTGGTGATCTTCAGGACCTCGACGCCGGCGCCGTGCGTGCGTACCACCAGGCAAGGCCGGACCTTGGATCCCGATCCGTCAGCGAAGGGGACGGCGGCCCACCAGATCTGGCCCGGCGCCGGACGGGAATTCCAGGAGGAATCCGGCGGCCTCTCGTGGACAACCGGTCTCCGCCCTGCGACCCATACCCCGAGCCAGGCGATCAGGGCGAAGAAGCCCACCACGCATCCGAGCACCAGGAGCAGGTCGACGACACCCTCGGCGGCTCCTGGTGAGCCGGTGGCCCATGAGAGGCACGAGACCATCACGAGGAGACAATCTAGAACTCCTCCGGCGGGGTGAAAGGCACTTTTCGACATACACCTAAATTCCTCTCTATAAATGGCCATTTCGTAGAGGCCGGAATCAAGGGGTGCGACTGCCTGCCGTTCGGTGTGCCGCTGCCAGGGCACGGACGCCCTGGCAGCGGCCGGTTGCGGTGATCGTGCGGCTGCTAGGACAGCCAGTAGGAACGGATCCAGCCGATGCCGTCGGTGGTGCACGAGCAGTCCACGGCGGTGAACCAGACCCGGCTTTCGGTGTCGTAGGCCGCCCGGCACGGTCCGGTGACCCGGGCACCGGCCGGCTTGTATTTCCGGGCGATGGAGTCGGTGTCGGGGTTCTCCTGCACCGGGGTGTGGTTGTAGCGGACGAAGTACACACATCCACCGCCGGCAGACGCCGCGTGGGCGCTGCGCGTGGTGAAGGCGGAAGTGGCCGCCTGCGCGCCGGTGCCGGCGGAGGTCACCAGTCCGGCGGCCAGCACTGCCAGTGCTCCGGACATGGCCATGCGTCGTGTGATCGACATTGCGGGGGCTCCTTGTCTTGCCGGGCCGGAGCGACCTTGTTCGCGTCCGGCGCCATGCCAGCATCAGGACCGTGACCAGGCCGAACGAAGCGAGTCGCGGTGACTCGCGGAAATTGGCGGACAGGGTTACGCCCGTGCGCCATCATCTCTGCTGTGCCCGAGGACCTCTCGCCAGCAGAGATCAGGTTCTATGACGCGTTCGAGGACGCGCGGCGGCAGGCGGGCGGGCCGACGGCTGACAAGATCAGCGGGCTGGTCCGGAGGCTGCGCCGCCTGCCATCCGCCGCCGGGCGGCCACTCCCCGCCGCAGCCGAGCCGCCGCAGGTGCCCGCCCCGACCATCCGGGGATGGATCAAGCGCGAGCGTCTGCCGCGCGAGGAGGAGAGCCTCCTCCTGGTCATGACCGTCCTGTACGGCCTGCGGGCCGAGCATCGGCGCCCCCAGCCCGATCGACCGGACAGCCGCGCCTTTCCGCAGGATTTCTGGCGCAAGCTGTGGCTGGAGGCCAAAGCCGGCCGCCACGAGCGGCTGAACGAGCCCGCTTGCGCGGAGCCGCCCCCAGACCACCAGGGCGCATCGAGGGCGGCAGGCGGCGATCAAACCCGGGCCGAGTCCTCAGGTGCGGAAGAGCAGACCCTGAGCCCGGCCGTCCCATCGCCTGCCGGGGCCCGGCCTGGACGTCATCTCCTCCTGAGCATCTGCGGTGTCGCGCTGGCCGGTGGCGCTCTGCTCATCTTCCTGGCGGGGCCATCGGGCCAGCCTCAGCGGCAGTGCGCGACCGTCACGGCCGCGCCGTCCGCGCCGGTCTGGGAGGATCTCGACCAGCCGAAACTGAAGGACAAGCGCTTCGGCGAGCAGGTGGAGCTGTACCAGGGCCTGAACTCCCTCAGCACGACACCTGCCTCCCACCAGGCGGTGCTGCTTCGTGAGGGAGGCAAGAACACCTACGGCTGGATGCTGAAGGCCCACCTGCGACCGAGTGCCTGCAATCCGCGCTAGCGAGATCTTGACCTCATCGGCGGCAAGAGCAGCCCGTCACTGACCCGATTGAGGGCGGCGGTCCCGGTGGCTCATTCGAGGCGAGCCTGTTGGGTCAACCTTAGGTCCGCAGGGATCAGATTGCGGCGGCTCGCTTGTCCCGGCACCGGCCGCGCGCGGTACTGGTGTGAACGGGGCAAAGGAGCGCATCATGGCGGACCTGTCGACGGTTGCTTTGGCGTGTGCCGGCATCGGGCTGGTGCTGATCAGGTTCAGAAGGCGCGGCATCGGAGTGCGGCTGCTGTTCGCCATGTCGATAGGCGCATGGGTGCTGGTGGCGGGTGGCGGGATGTGGGGAGTCAGTGGCGCCTTCGCGCAGCGCGTCGCGGCACCGGATCCGTGTGCGGCCGGTGCGCCGGTCAGGACGTTCGACATCTCCCTGATCAACCTCCCGCTCTTCCTGAATCGCTTCGGGGACGTGGTTCCCGAAGGGCGCATGTACGTCCTGGACGAGAACATCGCGGCGGTGCGGGCGAACTTCAAGAAGGCGGCCGATCCGTTCAGCCAGCGGGATCTGGTCGAGCCGCTGACCATCCGGGTGAATGACGGCGACTGCGTGTCGATCAGGTTCACGAACAGGTTGCGGGAGCCGGCGCCGGACCTGGAGTTCGACCTGGGAGAGTCGGTGTTCAAGCTGCCCGGTGAGACGGTGGTCGCCACTCCGGGGGCGGTCACCCCGGCCAAGCGACAGTTCGCACCGGCCAGGTCCGCGCGCAAGGTGCAGTTCGACACGACTGCGGCGCCGTACGCCTCGATGCACTTCGATGGGCTGAAGTATGACGTCGCCACGTCGGACGGCACGGCGGTCGGCAACAATCCGCCGTCCACCACGGCGCCCGGCGCCTCCACGACCTACCGGCTGTTCGCCGACGCGGAGGGGGAGTTCCAGTTCAAGGACGGCGCCGACATGAGCTCCGCGCAGACCGGGGCGGGCAACTTCATCGGATCGCACGCCTTCGGCGCCTTCGGCGCGATCATGGTGGAACCGGCCGGTACCACCTGGGTGGACTCTTCGACGGGCCAGCCGCTGAAGTCGGGCACCCGGGCGATCATTCAGAACCCGTCGGGCAAGGACTTTCGCGAGCAGGTCGTGTTCATGCACGACGAAGTGGAAGCGCAGCCCGGCATTCTGACGCGGCTCTGCCGTACCGAAGAAGACGAGGAGGACCGCGCGAGCGGTGAGTGCGTGGAACCGAGCGCGGCCGAACTGGCCAAGCTGAAGGCGGGCACGCTGCCGGGGCTGTCGGGCGGCGACGCCGACGCGCTGGTGCAGGGCGAGGTGCCGGTCAAGATGGAGTGGTTCGCCTTCAACTACCGGGCCGAGCCGGGATTCAACCGTGAGGAGGTGGGCTGCCCGGCCGCGACGCGGGCGGGGCAGGGGTTCGACGCGGCGGAGTGCGTGGGCGAGGAGACGAGCCTGTCGTCGTGGGCCTTCGGCGATCCTGGCGGCGGAGACCTGGTGTTTCCCAGTTACCGGGGTGAGCCGACCCAGTTCCGGCTGATCCATCCGGCGGAGTTCGAGACCCACACCTTCCACCAGCACGTGAACCGGTGGCCGTTCGACCCGAAGGACGAGGGCGGGCTGGAGGAGATCAGCAAGCCCACGCACCACACCTCGGTGAGCAATGCCCTGGACGTGCAGGCGGTGAGCCCGGGTTCCCACTACTCGCTGATCATGGAGGGCGGGACCGGCAGCGCCCATGACGACAAGAAGGCGACCTTCGGCGACATCATTTTCCATTGCCATCTCTATCCGCACTTCGCCAACGGCATGTGGGGCTTGAACCGCACCTTCGACAAACTCGAGGACGGCACGCGGCGCAATCCCGACACCACCCTGGTGGCCAAGCTCATCCCGCTGGCCGACCATGCGGCTCCGCCCGCGCCGACCGCGGACCAGCCCGGATTCCCGCACTTCATTCCCGGCGCGTTCGGCCACAAGAGCCCGAAGGCGCCGCTGGCCGTCGCGGAGCGGCGGACCGGGGCGGTGTTCGCGCCCACGCCCGCGGAGATTCGCGCTGCCGACGTCCGAGGTCAGGTGCCGGGCGGCTTCTTCCAGAACCCCTGCCCGGCCACCAGGTCGGACGGCCGGCCCATTCCCACCAAGACGTTCTACGTGTCCGCGATCGAGACCAAGCAGGTCTACAACCCGAAGCTCAACTGGAACAATCCACAGAGCCGCGTCTACATCGGCGGCACCACCGCGGCGGAGCGAGATACGAAAGTCGCCGAGGTGCGGAACGGCAAGAAACCCGAACCCTTCTCACCCTTGCTGAACGTCGGCGACTGCGTCGTCTACCACTTACGCAACGACCTTCCCGAGCAGTTCGGCGGCACCGTCTTCGACCGGCGGCAGATCACCAATGAGGTCGGCATTCACCAGCACATGGTCCAGTTCGACGTGCTGTCCTCCGACGGGGCCGCCAACGGCTGGAACTACGACCAGGGGGCCGACGCCACCGGACCCAACCGTGAATACACCTATCGCGACTTCGTGCACGCCGACACCGCGACGAACTCCTTCCACGATCACTTCTTTCCGAACGTGCACCAGGACAACGGCCTGTTCGGCGGCGCCACCATCCATCCGCCCGGCTGCGTCTTCCGCGACCCGACGACCGACGCGGCGGTGTCGATCGGCACCATCGTGGACGTCCATTGCGCTCCGGGCGCCACCGATTATCACGGCAGACCGGCCGACGGCGAGGACTACCGGAACGTGGCGTTGTTCGTCGAGGACCACGTCCCCATGTTCAAACCCGCGGACGCCGCCGATCCGAACGACGACCAGTTCGGCACGCCGGAAGGAGTGCCGATCTACCCGGCGAAATTCCCTTCCAGCAACGACGACCAGGGCGTGATGGGGGTCAACTACCGGCTGGAGCCGTTCGAGGCGCGCCGGAACTCCGACATGGCCAACATGTTCAGCTCCATCAGCCACGGAAATCCCAACACGCCGATTCCCCGCGCGTTCGAAGGCGACCGGGTCAAATGGCGGTTGTTCCAGCTGAGCCAGGAGGAGTCGCATGGCTTCAACCTGGAGCGCTTCCGCTGGAAACAGGAGCCCAACGATCCGCATTCGCCGTGGGTTCAGGCCCAGCACATCAGCGTGCTCGAGTACTTCGACGTGAAACTCGACATGGGCTATGAGATGTACTGGCCGGGAAACCCCGGCGAACACCGGAACTACCTCTACGACTACGGCGGGTCGGACGACTGGTTCCTCGGCACCTGGGGAGAGCTCGTCGTCTACGGGTGCCGTGAGGGATTCGAGCCGCCCACCGGGCGGCTGGCCTGGCTCCCGGACAACGTGCCCCATCACATCTGCGCAGGCCCGCAGCCGGAGAAGGCCGGACCAAAGATCCCCATCCCCGGCCTCAACAACCCGTGTCCGCACCTGCCCGACGAGACGATCACGGTGCCGATCAAGCGGCACACGGTGGTGGCGTTCAACAAGGACATCACCTACAACGCCGCGGGCGACCACGATCCGAACGGCGCGATGTACGCGCTGGAAGAGGACGTCGCGGCGATCAAGGCGGGCACGAAGAAGGCCGAGCCGCTGATCCTGCGGGCCAACGCCGGCGACTGCATCGAGATCACCCTGAAGAACCAGCTGGAACCGGCCAAGATGGCTCCCCACTGCTTCGAGGGCACCGAACCCGGCCAGCTCGGCTTCCGCGATCCCGGCGAAGGCGGACTGACGCTGCCGGGCTGCCTGGACCAGCCGCCGAAGAACGAGCACAACGTGCCGGGGTTCAAACCGCTCCCGGTCAGCTCCCGGGTCGGCCTGCGCTCGGCCATGGCCGACAGTCATGTGGACAGCTCAGGTTCCAACGTTGGCACCAACTACCCTGACACCACGGTCGCCCCGGGCGGGTCGATCTTCTACCGGTGGTACGCGCCGGAGGAGGACGGCTCCACCGGCCTCGGCATCCTTCAGGACTACGCCGACCCGCTCAACCACGGACATCACGGCCTCTACGCCGGCCTGGTGATCGAGCCGAAGGGATCGACCTACCTCGACCCGAAGACCGGCGCCGGCCTGAAGAGCGGCACGGACGCGGTGATCGTCGACCCGAACGGCAAGGACTTCCGCGAGCACGTGATCCTCATGAACAGCGACCTGTCGCTGGTACGCAAGAACACCAACCACCCGGTTCCCGACAACTACGACCTGGCGCTCACCCCGAGCCACGAGGCCGACGACCCGGAGGACCAGGGCGAGTTCGCGATCAACTACGGCAACGAACCGTGGAGCCACCGATACACCCGCGATCAGGACCTGGCCAAGATCTTCTCCTCGCGGGTCCACGGCGACCCGGCCACGCCGCTCTTCCGCGCGTACGCGAAGGACCCGGTGCGCTTCCGCGTCGGACAGGCGGTCGGCGACCCGCGATCGACCGGCTTCGCGCTGCACGGTCACAAGTGGCGGCGTGCCCCGGACGACCCGCAGTCGCAGCTGGCCGCCTTCCAGGGCCAGTTCAACCCGGGCGTGGTCCACAACATCCACCTCGATCCCGCGGTGACCGGCGGCGCCGGCGGACCGGACGGCACACCGGGCGACTACCTCTACCGGTCCAGCACGCTCGCCCGCCATCTCACCGGCGGACAGTGGGGCATCTTCCGGGTGCTCGCCGCGAAACAGGCCGACCTCATCGAGCTGCCCGACCGTGGAGGAGCACGCAGATGACGTTCCGTCATGGCTTCCTGTACGGCACGGCCGCCGGGCTGACCGCGGCCCTGGTGATAGCGCTGATCGCGTTCTTCGTCACCGATCCGGTCCCGGCGGTCTCCGCCGGCGGGCAGACCCGTTCCCCGGCCGCGCCGTCGGCCGGGGCGGGCCTGCCCGTGGGCATCGACGTCAAGGCCCGGCACCGCGGCAGCCTCAAGGTCGAGGTGACGGCCAGAGTCAGCACCAAGACCTACGACCCGCTGTCACGGGCAGGCGTGGTCATGTACGCGGACATGGTCGCCATGCCGATGGCGCACCGCCTGGGCCCGATCCCGATGAAGGAGGTGGCGGGCAAACCCGGCCAGTACGCGGCAGAGGCCCAGGTGCCGATGGCCGGCGAGTACGACATCCAGATCAGCGTCCAGCGCCCGCTTCCGGGGGAGGCGCATACCAGGCTCGACGTGGGCGCGGGCTGAGCCGTTCGTCAACGTGCCCGGCCTCGGCGGCGACTTTCAGAGGAGTCCGGCCTCGGCGGCGGCTGTCAGAGGAGTCCGGCCTTGGCCGCGGCGAACAGCGCGCTGGCCCGGTCGGTCGCGTCGAGCTTGGACAGGATCGGCTTGAGATTGCGCTTGAGCGTCGACGGGCTGATCGCCAGCTGGCGGGCGATCTCATCGTTGCGCAGCCCTTTGGCGACCAGCCGCAGAATGCGCAGCTCGTGCGCGGTCAGCGCGGGGATGGGCCCGGTCGGCTCGCGGAAGAGCGGACCGCTCGCGGTCGAGCTGATCACGACGTCACCCGCGCTGACCGCCTGCAGCCCGCGTAACAGCCCGTGGGGATCGGCATCGCTGGAGAACAACCCGCTCACCCCGAGCCGCATCACCTCCCTGGCGCCCGCCGAGTCGATGATGTCCACGACCAGCATGATCTTCACCGAGGGCGCGCTCTCACGCAGCCGCCGGACGGCCTGGATCAGGGCGGGGTCGAGCGTGCGCACGTCAAGGACGGCGATGTCGGGCGCACGCCCATCGATGGCGTGCCCGAGTTCGTCGAACCTGCGGACCACGGCGAGCACCGAAATGTTCGACGAGACCTGCCGTAGCAGCATTCTGAACCCCGCGACCTGAAGTCGCGAACCTTCGACCATGGCCACGACGCGGATCACATCACTCGTCTGCCCCCAAGACAGAATGACGCCGGCATTTTTATCTGCCCTTTACCAAAGAGGTTACCCAAAGATCGAAAAGAGTGTCATCCGCCCGATGGGGGATCTTGCACATCTTTGGATCCGCTCGCCGGACGCTCCCGTCCCTGGGCCTTGTGACACGCCTGCTGTCCCTGCCCGTGCTGTGACGTCTCCAAGGACGTGGAATCGCCGATGCTCGGGCACGAGAACGCGGTCGTGCGCCGTCAGGTCTCACGGGTGCCTGTGGCTGGCGGCGCTCTCGCAGGTTCCACCGCAGAACCATCCTCGGCGGCTTCATCAACGAGTACCGGATCGCCGGCCGACACCACGAAGAATCCCCAGGCCAGACGCCGAATCCTATTAATGAGTCCCACAGGGAGAACCCGGCATTGGCGTTACGGCTCCGCCGAGCGCGGGCCGTTTCTGGCCATTCCTCCACGATCCGTGTGGAGGTTCCACCACAATGTGGGCTCGGAGGTTCACGGTGGGATACGAGAGCCATTACTCCCGTCCAGCGCATCAGCGCCCGCTGCCGCCCGCTCCGCCGGCGGCTGTCGCTCCGCGCGCCAGGTTCCAGCGCAGGCTGCGCAGGCCCTGGGTGGTCAGACGGCTCAAGCATGAGGTCACCGGTCTGATGCGGCAGGCCGACATGCTCAAGGCGGCGGCCACGGGCCCGCCCGACACGCTGGTCGTGTCCCTGCAGAACGCCAGGACCGCGGTCGAGAGTGTGCGCACCGAACTGGGTGCGTGGGGCTTGATGGAAGTCCGAGAGGGTGATCGAGGCGCCGGGGTGGAGGCGCTGCTGGAGTTCGACATCGCCGAGGAACTGGCCCGCCGCGGGATCACGCTCGATTGGTCGGTCGAGGAACTCTTTGCGCGGCTGCGGCGCCAACTGCTCCAAACGGGACGGGTCGCTCAGGGGCAGGGCCGTACCTCGTCGTCGGACGGACCGGGCGGCGGCGTGAAGGATCTGCTGGACGCCGCGTTGTCCTCGCTCGACGAGTTGCTGGCGAACCAGAACGTTCGCAACGACAGCTGGCGGCGGCGGGCCCGCAAGCTGTTGGGGACGGTCTCGGAGCTGCTCATCACCTTGCTCGTGGGCATCGTCGCCGTCGGCTTCACAGTCCTGGCCGTCGACGAGCCACTGGCCAAGGAGATGACCAAGAAAGTCATCGACCTCCTGGCGACCGCCATGAGCCTACAGCTCATCTACGCGGTCAGGGAGAAACTGAAACCTCCGCAAATCGCCGCCGTGCTCCACGTGGCCGGTGAGGGAATGCGCAGTCAGGCGGGCCAGCTTCGGTTGATCATGAACAGGGTGGGCCTGCGGCGTGCGCTTTCGACCTATGAGATGCGGCAGATAGGGCATCTCGCGGTCTGCGTGTCGGGGCATGTCTTCACCGTGGAGCGACTGGTGGAGCTGTCCGACTGCGCGGAGTGGCCACAGGCGGGGGAGTATGTCCGGGTGTGTCGGCGGTTGCGTGAGCTGTGTGACGGCGCGGCTGAGTCCGACAGCTCCTCGGTGCTCACGCGATGGCGGTTGCGACGGGGGTTGGTGACCTCGTTGAACGAGGTCCTGGTGGAGCTCGACGGGTTCAGCGTGCCGGACCACTTGCCCATGAAGCTGCCTGGGTGACCGAGGCGGGCCTGCGATCACATCCCGCAGGAGGTACGGCGCGAAGGCAGCCGACGTCGATGAACAGCACGCCGCCTCAGGCAAGGGTCATACTTCGCGTCACCGCGGTCGGCGCCCAGATCGCAGCGTGGAAACCTCGAGTTCGCCCCCGATCCGCAGCCCAGGCGGGTCGAGGATCTGTGAACGGGTCGACCACCTGATGGAGCGACGTCCCGGGGCTGTTCACGGAGCCGGGGCGGGCCTGAACTATCTCGCCTTCCGGACCACTGCGTCCACGAGGCCATATTCGCAGGCGGACTCAGCCGTGAAGATTCGTTCGCGGCCCCCATCGGTCTCGATGCGTTCGATGCTCTGGCCGGTGTGATACGCAATGCGCTCGACGAGCGTGCGTTTGACATAATCCATTTGCGCAGCCTGGGCTTCAGGGCTGGCAGCACTTCCCCCGCCACGCGGAAGAGTCACGACTATCTTGGCATCGCGTAGCGCAAAGCGCTTTCCTGATGCCCCTGCGCAGAGCAGGAACTGACCCATTCCCGCCGCCATTCCCATGGCGACGGTACAAATGTCATTGGGGACATACTCCATCATGTCGTAGATGGCCATTCCAGCTGTGACCGAACCGCCCGGAGAATCTATATAGAGCCAAATATCGCGCGTAGAATCATCGGCCGAGAGCAGGAGGATTTCAGCGCAAATTCGGTTCGCGGCAGCGTCATCGACATCCGCGCGAAGGACTATGATGCGCTCGCGTAACAGCCTTTCATAGAGCTGCGCTTCCGAGTCGCCGGGCAGCGTGGAGCTCGACACCGAGGCCAAAGATTCCTTGACGCCGGGGACGTTCTCAGTGGTAGTGCGGTGCCGTTTCCTCAACAAGAGCAGGAATGCTCCACCCCCCGCTCTGATGATTGATTTACTTGAGGAATCCACATCCGTAGCTCGGCCCACCGCGGGGCCCAGGCCGCCACCAAGCGGCGGCTTCCCATGGATGCTTCCATCGGACCGAACGTGACCTATCGCGGGGCCGGGGCCGCCACCAAACGGCAGCTCCTCATGAATGCTTCCGTCGGACCGGACATGGCCCACCGCGGGCCCCAGGCCGCCGCCATGCGGCAGCTCCCCATAAATGCTTCCATCGGACCGAACGTGACCTATCGGCGGGCCGGAGCCGCCGCCAGTCGATAGCCGCTCGTGAATGCTTCCATCCGGCAAAACACTGCCAACTTTTATGCCATGATGCCGATAGATTTCCATGGAAACCTCTGCATGCTCGCCAGCTACAAGACCGAGCATGTCATACACCTGCTCCCTTGAAGCCTGACTCCGTCAACTTTTAAAGATCATTCACGAGCTACTGGGGCGGTAGCCAACTCGGCGGGCGCAGGGCCCACGGGGTGGCGCCAAGGCGCTGCTGAACCGGGCCGGATCCGCGAACGCCCGGTGGCCGTCCTCGTGGCGGCGGACCAGGCAGCCGGGCGGGGCCCAGGCGTCCGCGCCGGGCCCATGCCCTCGCTGTCGCGGACCCGAGCCTGATCCTCTGCCGCGCCGAGATCGTTCCGCCGCGCCTGTAGCGGTAGTTCGTTCAGTGCTCCGCGATCGACCGGGCCGGGTCAGTCGCGGGCGATGACCCGGTGGGCGACTTCAAGCTGATGGATCTTGACGGCCCTCAGCCGCTGGAACCTCTCCGGGTGGCTGCGGATGACGTCGTTCTGGATGCGGGTCTCCGCCGCCGCCCAGATGGCTACGAGGTCGGTCTTGTCCTTGCACCTCAGGTCGGCCTGGGCCGTGCGGATCTCCTGTGAGGTGGGTTGCCCCGTCTCCCAGCGTGCGTCGGTGATCGCTGCGAGCGGATCGGGATAGCGGAAGCCTTCGCCCGCCATGCACGCGCTCCAGGAGCGGAACGCCCTCCTGACCTGCTCGTCGCGCTGGGAGGCGTCGAAGGAGGCGAAGATGGTCTTGTTGAAGAAGCTGGCGTCGGCCTTCGGCGCCCCGGCCGACATGTGGTCGCGCGCTCGGTCGAGGCATCGCTCGGCGGCCTCTCGCACGTCCGGCGACGCCTGCGTCATCCGTGCGAGATCGTTCTCTTTGCGCGCGGCCACGGCCGGCCGGTCAGGCGGTGTGTGGTACCCGAACACGTCGGCCATCTCGGGTTCGAGGATGCCGTAACGGCGACGGTGCGGTGGTTCGCTCTCGCTGTCGGCAGGGCCGGGAAGCACGTGCCAGGCCATGCCGCGGGCCCGCAGGCAGTCGCGGACCAGCAGGTCCTCGGCAACCTCCAGGGTCATGTTCTCGGCCGGGCTGAAGTCGTAGGCGTCGAAGGGGAGGGTGAGCCTCCTGGCCTGCTCGCCGCCTTCCGGGGCGGTGGCTGTGTGCGGCCGGGCCGGCGAGATCGCCACCGGTGCCGCCGAGCAGGCAGCGACCGCTCCGGCGAGGAACGCCGATGCCGGGGCGATGCTCCATCGCCGGAGCGGATCGATCATCTCCCGTGCCCGGTGGACGCTATCGCATCGTCTGCGTGGGCCACGTCAGCGCTTCAGCGAGGTGGTCTTGTTGTCGAAGCCGTTGTTGGTGAGGTCCTTGTCCTCGCTCTCGGCTCGTGCGGCGTACCCCGAGGCGCCGGCACAGTTACGGCGGTCGTAGAACCGGATCTTCCGGTTGTATTTGTTCTTGTGAGAGCTCGCCCAGTTGTCGTATCTGTTCGGCAGGGTCCCGCATCTACCGGGGGCGGGCATCCTGATCTGGATATAGGTCTGTCCTCGGAAGTCGTCGTGCTCGAACAGGCACAAGCGATTGTTGGCACACGCAGCTGACCGCACGGCCACTCCGCCGACGACCTCGTAGGAGACTTCTTCGCCGGGCGGTGCCGCAGGGGCCGCGACGGCATGGGCGGCGGAGCCGTAGCCCGCCAATCCCATGAAGCTGAGCGACATGGCGCCGGCGATGAGAGCGGTCTTACCCTTCATGTGCATTCCTTTCCATACGGTGTGGACGACGACGTTCCTCAGGAGCTCCCCTCTCGGGTACTCAGGCGACGAACGAGGGGCAGCTGGGGGGACGGCCGGCTCGGAATTGTTCGAGTCGCCAGGTCGGGAGCAGCCGCCGGGGGACGAGGCGGTTGGTTCAGGGGCGGCGTTCCGCGCGGTCGCGACCACCTTGTCGCCGCGCGACAGGGCGGCCTCGGCGAAGTTGCGGCCCAGGCCGCGGGACGAACCAGACCTTGCTCATGATGTCTTTCCCGTTTCCTCTGCGGTTGCGCGGCGCGCAACGGGGCCAGAGCTATCGCTCGCGTGGAGTCCTGATGACCATGCGGCGGCGGCGCCCCGGACTTTGTGACAGCGCGGCCCTGTGACGTGTGTCACCGGTCACGGGTGTCACACAGCGGTCGGCGCCGGCGCCTTGTGCATAGAGCAGGAGCCGCGGGGACCAGGCAGGAGCCAGGTATGAACGATCGCAGGGACGCGACGACGGGCGCGGCCGGGCCGATGCCTGCCGGCGGCCGGATGGACGGCGCTGCCGAGGCGACCGAGGCCTTCCTCGCCCACCGCAACCTGCTGTTCACCATCGCCTACGAAATGCTCGGCTCGGCCGCCGACGCCGAAGACGCCCTGCAGGAAACCTGGCTGCGGTGGGTCAAGGTCGGCAGGGGGCAGGTGCGCGACCAGCGCGCCTCTCACCCACCGAACGTGCCGTCTTCGTGCTGCGCGAGGTCTTCAGCATCAGTCACGAGGAGATCGCGGCCGCCGTCGGCAAGAGCTCCGCGGCCGTGCGGCAGATCGCGCACCGCGCCCGCCGGCATGTCGATGCCCGGCGGCCGCGTGAGGTGGTCTCCCCGAGCCAAGCCCGGGCGGCGCTGGAGTCGTTCCGGCGCGCGCTGGATACCAGGGACCTGCAGGGCCTGCTTGACGTGCTCGCCCCGCAGGTCGTCCTGGTGAGCGACGGCGGCGGCGTCAAACAGGCCGTGCCGCAGCCGATCACCGGCGCCGGCAAGGTGGCCCGCATGATCGTCAGCGGCCTCGGCAAGGCCCAGGTCGCGCTCACCAGCGAGCCCACCATGGTCAACGGCAACCCGGCGCTCCTGCTCCGCGTGGACGGCGAGATCGACGGCGTCATAGCGGTCCGGGTCGAGGATGCCCGCATCACCGGTCTCTACTACGTCCGCAACCCGCGGAAGCTGACCCGCATCGCATCAGAGACCCCGCTCACCCTGCGATGAACACCACTGACGGGAACTATCACCGGGAGGTCCTTCATGACGAACAGCCTCACCGGCCTCAAGCTGCCGGTCGAGCGTGGCTGCCCGTTCGCCCCGCCCGCCGCCTACGAACGGCTGCGCGAACAGGCGCCGATCACCAAGGTCCGCCTCACCAGCGGCGGCGAGGCATGGTGGGTGTCCGGGTATGAGGAAGGCCGTACCGTTCTCGCCGGCCCCCGCTTCTCCTCCGACAAGCGCAACGACGGGTTCCCGCTGTTCAACCTCGACGCGGTGACCCTGCATGCGCGCCGCCGGGCTGGTCCAGATGGCGCGTCAGGAGTTGCCCAGGGCTGAACGTTTGTTTAGCATGCTGTTCATGCGTTCAGAGTCCGATCTCACGGCGCGCGCCCGGATCCGGGACGCCGCACTCGACCTGTTCGGGCGCGAGGGCGTCAACCGGGTCAGCGTGCGCGCCATCGCCGCCCAGGCCGGAGTGTCGCCCGCGCTCGTCCTGCACCACTTCGGATCCAAGGACGGGCTTCGCAAGGCCTGCGACGCGTATCTGGTCGAGATGCTGCGCGGCGACGGCACCACCCCCGACCTCGACGACACCAGCCGAATCGGCTCGATGATCGAGGACGCCACGCCGATCCGGCGCTACCTCGCCCGCGCCTTCCTCGACGAGTCGCCCGACGCCGCGGCGCTCTTCGACTCGATGGTCGCCGGCTCCGAGCGCTGGCTGGAGCAGGGCGTCGCCGAAGGCTGGGTCAGGCCCGCCGCCGACCCGCACGCCCGCGCGGCCATCTATGTCAGCTGGCTGCTGACGCCCGTCGTGCTGCACGCCCATCTGGCGCGCGCACTCGGCGAGGACGATCTCGCCGAGACCGGCGCCACCCTGCGCTTCTCCGGCACCGCGCTCGAGATGCTCACCAAGGGCGTGTTCTCCGACGAGCGGGTGATGAGCGCATACGACAAGGTCCGAAAGGAACGGCCCTGAGCGGGCCTCGCACGAGCATCACGATCCTGAAGGGACTCGTATGAGCACCGACCTCACCGGCCTGTTCACCACCTCCGACCGGGACGCGTTCTTCGCCGACCTCGCCAAGGCGGGGCCCGTCGTCCGGGGACGCTACGTCGACGGCACGCCCATCTGGCTCGTCACCGGCTACGAGGAGAGCCTGGCGGTGCTGACCGACCCCCGGTTCAGCAGCGACCTGGCCCGGCAGGGCAAGCTCGACGTGGCCGCCGCGGCCGGACTGCCCGAAGACGTCCTGCCCTACCTGATGCGGACGCTCGGCGCCTACGACCCGCCGGATCACACCCGGCTGCGCCGGCTGGTCTCGCGGGAGTTCACCGCACGGCGCGTCCAGGCGTTGCGGCCGCGTATCCAGGAGATCACCGACGAGCTCGTCGACGCCCTCGCCGGCCGCGAGGAGGCCGACCTGATCGAGGCGCTGGCCTACCCGTTGCCGATCAGGGTCATCTGCGAGCTGCTCGGTGTTCCGCAGGCCGACCAGGACACCTGGCGTTCGTGGTCGGCCGCGCTCCAGGCCGCCGACCTCGACGGGATCGCCGCCGGCGCGCGCGGCCTGGTCGCGTACATGGGCGGGCTGATCGAGGCCAAGCGCGCCGAGCCCGGCGACGACCTGCTGTCGGCGCTGGTCCACGCCAGGGACCGGCTCTCCGACGAGGAACTCACCTCGGTGGCGATCAGCATCCTGATGGCCGGGCACGAGACCACCGTCAGCCTGATCGGCTCCGGTGCCCTCATCCTGCTCACCGACCCCGCCAGGGCCGATCTTCTGCGCGGTGACGCCGGGGCGATGGCGGTGGCCGTTGAGGAGATGTTGCGCGTCAGCGGTCCCGCGGAGATCTCGCCGATGCGCTTCACCCTCGAGGACGTCGAGATCGGCGGCGTCGCCATCCCCGAGGGTGAGGTGGTGCAGATCGTCAACGCCGCCGCCAACCGCGATCCGCGCCGGTTCGCCGGCCCGGACCAGCTGATGCTCGACCGGCACGACAACGCGCATCTGGGGTTCGGGCACGGCATCCACTACTGTCTCGGCGCCGCTCTGGCCAGGGCCGAGGCCGAGATCGCCCTGCACACTCTTCTGGTACGCCTGCCGGGGCTGCGGCCGGCCGTACCGGCGGAAGAGATCACCTGGAGGCCGGGGCTCGTGCGCGCGCTCACCGCGCTGCCGGTGCGGATCGCGCCGGGCTCGCCGTAACGGTGGATGCGGAGCGCCACCTACCACCCGCGCGATCGGCGTCGCCGCCGCGCAGGCCGGTCAGCGGTGACCTGCTGGTCTTCGGCCGCCGGGAGATCGCCGGCCTTCCGCAGCGTACGGACGATACGCGACGACGCCGTTTCGTAAATCGGGCTCTCAGATGTGAAGCGCACGGTGGAGAGCATGGAACCCAGTCGCAGAACAGTCCTGACCGCGATCGCGGCGGCAGGGCTGACCGGCGCGTGCGCCGCCGAGGACACCCCGCGAGCACCCGCCGCGGCCCCGGGCTCGTCGGCGGCGGTCTGCTTGACCACGCCCGAGGCCACCGAGGGGCCGTACTACCTGTCCAGGCAGTTCGTCCGCCGCGACATCAGGGAAGGCAAGCCGGGCCTCGTCCTGGACATGGCCCTCACGGTGGTCGACGTGGGGCGAGGCTGCGCCCCCATGCCCGGGACGCCCGTCGAGATCTGGCACTGCGACGCCTACGGCTACTACTCCGGCTTCGTGGGGGAGTCGCCCGGCGAGCCGGTGCCGCCCGAGGACGGCGTGGGCGACGACCGCACGTTCTTGCGCGGCGTCCAGGTGACGGGCGGTGACGGCGTCGCCCGCTTCACCACGATCCTGCCCGGCTGGTACGGCGACCGCGTCACCCACATCCACGTCAAGGTCCACAAGGGCGGCCAGGTCGGCCTGGTCTACGAGGGCGGCAGTATGGTGCAGACCACGCAGATCCTGTTCCCCGACCACGTCGTCGAGGCGGCCAAGGGGCGCGAGCCCTACAGCCGCCACGGCCTCGCACCCGTGAAGCTGGCCGACGACATGGTCTATGGCCGCACCGACGACCCGGACACGCTGGTCCCGGCCATGACCGCGACCGCCGACGGCTACACGCTGACCATGACCCTGGGCGTCTGACCGGCCCTTCCGGGTCGACGAGGTGCTCCGCCCAGCCTGTCGTGGGCGTCGTTCACGACCGTGATCACATGCTCGTGACCGGGCACGGTGACGGCCTCAACACCCGGCCCGAACCGCACAGTGGTGGCCGCCCTGGTGGACGACACCGGCTCGGAGGTCCCCGCGTCCGCGCGACCGTCGAGCGGCTGGCCGATCAGGTCGTCCTCGCCTCCACCTGTACGGCGGCGCGCTCACCCCAGGCGAGCGCGCCGCCCTGGTCAGCCGTGGTTGAACCCCTTTCCGGCGCGGTCGAGGGGATCGGGATCGAGGCTGAAATAGGTGGCGCGCAGCTCATCCCAGGCCGCCAGGCGGGAGAAGTCGGGCGGGTCGAGGATCTGCTGGCGGTCGGTGAGGAACGGGTTGGGCAGCAGCACGGTCATCAGCTGTTCGTCGCGCCCGTTGAACAGCCGCACGCCCCAGGAGGTCGGGCTGCCGTCGTCGCCGACCCGGCGGTACATCTCGGCCCGCGCGCACCGGCGGATGGCGCCCAGTTCCGGCCCGCCGGCGGTGTGCTCGCCGATGCACAGGTGGAAGTGCCAGCGGCCGAAGTCGACGGTGACGTAGCCGTCGTACATGCTGATCCGTTCCGGCGCGTTGGGCGCGGCCACCTCCCAGGCCGCGCCCTGCACGATGACGCCGAACCAGATGTGCTCCCAGTGCCGCTCGAACAAGAAGGTGACCAGCTCCAGGAGGCTCTTCTCGTCGGTCGGCAGCGGCCAGACGTGCAGGGTGCCGTTGCCGTGTTCTTCGACGACGGTGTAGGTCACGACGCGTCTCCTATCTGCCGCGCCCACTGCTCGCGGCGGGTGTGGTCGGGGACGAGGGCGCAGTCGCCGCACTTGCCGCCGTCCGGAAGGCGGTAGTAGAGGCAGCAGCTGCGGCGGACGAAGAAGGGCTGGCCGGGCGCGGGTTCGGCGAGTTCGCCGGTCTCGCGCAGCACGCCGATGTCGAGGAGCTCGCGGCCGAGCGACACGGCGTGGGCGGTCAGTTCCGGCTGGTGCCTGGCCAGGGCGCGGACCGTCCCGGCCAGGGAGGAGGCGGCGTTGCCCCACAGCAGGCCGGGCGCGAGCTTGACGAGGCCGCGGACGGTGTCGGCGAGCGGTTCGAGGAGGTCGCCGACGACGTTGCGGTAGATCGGGCCGGCGAGCCGGCCGGGGTCGGCGACGTGCCAGCCGGTCGGTGACGGCAGCCGCAGCGGCAGGGGGCCGCTGGGTGAGGGCCGCCAGTACGGGTCTCGCAGCTCCAGGAGCAGGTCACGGGCGATCGCGGCGCCGAGCACCGGCGACCACAACCGCGCGGCCAGCCCTTGGAACAGGATGGAGGCCGCCACCCGGGTCTCGGCGGTGCCGAGCCGTTCGGCGACCGACGCGATGCGCTCGGCCAGGGCGGACGGGTCGGTGAACAGGTCGCTGAAGGGCCGCCAGCCGTCGGTGCCTGGTGCCGTCTCCAGCTCGAAGTAGCCGCCGACCGCGCTGACCTCGGCGGCGGCCTCGGCCACCACGGTGGGGTCGGCGGGCAGCAGTCCGGGCTCGGCTCCCGCCCGGCGGGCCCAGGCGGCGAGTTCGGCGATGCCGGAGAAGCGGTGCGTGTGTCCGTCGAAGGCGGCCGCGTAGCCGTCCTCGGTCCTGTCGATGGCCAGCAGAGCGGGTCCGGCGGCGTCCGCGCGCCATCCTTCTCTGGCCAGCGCGCGTTCGAGCAGGGGATCGGCGGGCATCCTGACCGTCCTCGCGTCTGCCGGGCGCAGCATGAACACTCCTGTCCGCCGGTCGAAGGCGAGTTCGTCGCCGTCGAACGACTCGCCGATCAGCCCCTGCTCGGTCAGTTCTTCCGGCGTGCCGGTGTGCAGCGTGCCCTTGGCGCCGACGAGCCAGACCCGGTCGGCCACCCGGAGCGCCAGCTCCAGGTCGTGCGTGGAGACCACGATCGCCAGCCCACGCTCGCGCGCCAGGGCCCGCAGCAGTCCCATGAGCGCGACCCGCGCGGTGACGTCGAGGAAGGCGGTCGGCTCGTCCAGCAGGATCGCCGACGGCTCCTGAGCCAGCGCGCGGGCGATGAGCACCCGCTGCCGCTCGCCGTCCGACAGCTCGCTCACCGGACGTTCGGCCAGGTGAGCGGCGTGCACGGCATCGAGCGCCCAGGCGACGACGGCGTGGTCGGCCGGGCTCAGCCGTCCGGTGAACCCCGTGTAGGGGTGGCGTCCCAGCCCTGCCACCTCCCGCGCGGACAGCAGCGACGGCAGGTCGCGCTCGGTGAGCACGATCGCCAGGAGCCGGGCCAGGTCGGCGAGCGGGATCGATCCGATCACGTTGTGCCCCAGGAGGACCTCGCCCGCCAGCGCGGGCTGGAGCCCGGCCATGGTGCGCAGCAGGGTGGACTTGCCGCTGCCGTTGGGCCCGATGAGCACGGTCAGCTCACCCGGCTCGGCGCTCGCGTCCAAATGTTCCAGAACGCGCCGCCCGGGTCGTCCCCGCCGCGGCGGGTATCCGGCGCACACCGCGCGCAGTCGCAGCGCCGTCGTCATATCCCCAGCCCCGATCTGGCCGCGCGGCTGCGCAGCAGCACGGTGATCACCACGGGCGCGCCGATGATCGTGGTGACGGCGTTCAGCGGCAGCACCACCCCACTGCCCGGCGCCTGCGTGGCCACGCAGCACAGCAAGGCCGTGGCCGCGCCGAGCAGGACCACACCGGGCATCAGCAGCCGATGGTCGGCCGTGCCCAGCAGCAGTCTCGCGACATGGGGTACGGCCAGGCCGAGGAAGGCGACCGGCCCGCAGTAGGCGGTCACCGCTCCGGCCAGCACCGAGGCGACGGCCAGGGTCAGCGTGTGGGTCAGCCGTACCCGCACTCCCATCGTCCGCGCGTAGTTCTCGCCCAGCAGCAGCGCGTTCAGCGGCTTGACCCCGGCGAGCGCGAGGCCCAGCCCGGCCGCGCACACCGGCCCGAACAGGGCGAGATCCGCCCATGTCGTCCCGGCGAAGCTGCCCAGGCCCCAGCTGATGAACTGCTGGGCCCGCTGCGGGTCGGTGTAGACCAGCAGGAGCGTGATGACCGAGGTGGCCGCCGAGCCGACCATCACCCCGACGACCAGCAGCGTCACCACCGAGCGTACCCGCCGCGACAACGCCAGGACGAGCGCCAGCACCGCCCCCGCGCCCGCCGACGCCGCGACCACCACGCCCGCGCGGCCCAGTCCGGAGACCCCGGCGGTGAACGTGCCGACCGTGCCGCCCAGGCCCACGATGATCAGCGCGACACCGAGGCTCGCGCCCGAGCTCACGCCCAGGATGTACGGCTCGGCCAGCGGGTTGCGGAACATCGTCTGCATCTGGACCCCGGCCGCCGCCAGCGCCGCCCCGGCCAGCGCGGCGGTGATGGCGCGCGGCAGCCGTACCGTCCAGATGATCTCCCGGACGCCCGGGTCGACGCCCGGGTCGCCCGCCAGCGCGGACAGCGCGGCGTCCAGCGGGATGGAGGTGGACCCCAGCGTGACCGCCAGCGCGAACGCGGCGGGAACGCCGAGCGTGAGCGCGCCCAGGACCAGGCTCCGGCGGCGGTAGGCCGCCGGAGCCGCGGACAGGGTGAGGGCGGTCACCTGGTCAGCTTCTGGTAGAAGGCGAACTCGTGCCCCGGCGCGAGGTCCGGGTGCAGGATGGCGACCAGATCGCCGAGGATGAGGTCGGGCCGGGCGACGCCGCGCTCGAAGAAGTCGTTGCCGCCGCCGGGGCCCAGGGTCTTGTTCGAGGACCACACCTGGCCGGCGCCGAAGGCGTCGAACTTGGCATAGCGGGCGTCGGCCTTCTCCACGTCGGCCAGGCTCTTCCATTCGTTGACCGTGGCCAGCCAGACCTTGGCGTCCTTGGCTTCGGCCAGCACGGCCTCCAGGTCGAGCGTGGTGCTGCCCGGGCCCGAAGTGCCGGCCCAGGCGTAGGTGCCGCCCGCGTCCTTGATCAGCGTGGCGACGTAGCTTCCTCCGTTGGGTACCGACCACTGGCCCTGGTACATCTGGCCCGGCAGCACCGGCACCGCCGTGGCCGCCTTCGCCTTGTCCGCCAGGGACCGGTAGTCGCCCTCGACCTTGTCGAACACCTGGCCGGCCTGCTGTTCCGTGCCGGTCAGGGCGGCCATCAGCTTGATCCACTCGGCGCGGCCCAGCGGGGTGGCCTCCAGCCACTCGGCGTTGGCGACGACCTTGATCCCGGCCTGCCGGAGCGGGCCGTATGCCTTGTCCTCGGTGCCGCCGGTCATGAGCACGCCCGGCCTGGCGGCGATGACCTTCTCGGTGTCGATCTCCTGGCCCTTGGCGTACTCGGTGATCGCGCCCGCCTTCACCTTCTCCAGCACCTGCGCCGAGGTGATGAAGCCCGCCGAGGCCACGCCCTTGAGCCGGTCCAGCACGCCCAGGCCGGTGACGAACGGCAGGTGCGTGGTCGAGGCCGAGTACAAGGACTCGATCGGCGTCTCGACCACGGTCGCGCCCGCCACCTTCGGGTCAGGGGTGCCGCAGCGCAGCAGCACGTACGTCTCCGGCTTGGCGCCGGGCGCCGGCTGCTTGACGGTGATCGTCTGGTAGTGCTTGGCGTAGGTCAGGGTGAAGTTGGCAGCGTGCCTGAGCGTCTGCTTGACCGGGAAGTAGTCCTTGGCCGGGTCGTAGGAGGTGACGCACCTGCCTTCGGCCGACGTCGGAGTCGCCGGTGTCACCGCGCCGCCGCAGGCGCCGGTGAGTAACAGGGACAGCAGCAGCGCACCGCCGGTGAGCGGGCGGGAAAAACCCTTCATCCATAATCTCCGGGAGAAGGCCGGGGCCACCGTTCCTCGACGGCGCCCTCGGCGGACGGCGGGACCGGATCACCACGAGACGACCTGCGGGCACGCGCACGGCCACCGTCCTCTCTCGGGGAGATCCGCCCCAGTTCGTGAGGAGGCGACCGCGTGAGTCTCCTGACTCCCGGGTCATCGCTCTCCCGGCCTTCCCACCCTCGCGGGCAGTGGCTTGATCGGGTTCGCTCACCGGTCACAGTGGCGGGACCGTACCGGAATCACACCGGTTTCCTCGTCCGCGTTCGCCTTCGGGATCCATCGTGACATACACCCCGCACCCTGATAATGATGGCTGGGTAAAGGCGAGCGCGGACTGAGGAAGCCGGTGCGAATCCGGCGCGGTCCCGCCACTGTGATCGGCGAGCGGATCCCCACGACGCCACCGCCCCAGACCGGGGTGGGAAGGCGGGGACGAGCATCGACCCGAGAGCCAGGAGACTCACGCGCTCGCCTCCTCGACGACCTGGGGCGGATCTCCCCGGAGAGGAGCGGAGCGTGGCGCCTACGACAGCGCACCCTCCATGTAGTACTCCCACCGGCATGCCCCGGGCGATATGTCCGTGTCCGAGGCAAGAACGGGGAGAGTAATGCGCTTAGTACGTCGATCATTCCTGTCCGTCGCGGCCGTGGCCGTCATGGCCACGTTCGCCGCCCCCACCGCTCAGGCCGCCGAGGCGCCTGAGACCCTCGTCCTCACGCTCACGCCCACCCCCATCGGCCAGCTACGGCAGGCGCTGGAGATCACGACGTCCGTCGGGCGGACCGCGGCCGGGTACGGCCTGGAGGTTCTCGGCGGCGATCAGGGCGAGTTCCGCGGCGGCTACCTGGCCACCGAAGGCAGCGTGGCCCGCGCCCTCGACAAGTTCGAGGAGACCTGGAACCTCAGCGGGCGCAAGCCGCTGTACGTGGACGCGCTGCGCGTCCCCGCCGCGGACGCCGCCCCGATCGCGGGCGCGCTCAAGGGGTACGTCACCGCGCGGACCGCCGCCCCCGCGGCCACCCCGGTCGCGATCGTCGACGGCAAGGTGAGCGAAGTCCGTCCACGCCCGATGAGCGCCGCGGCCGCGGCCGAACTGGACGTGCCCGACCGGGGCATGACGCTGGCGCTGAACCAGCAGGGCCACCGCGGCATCCGCCACTCCTTCTTCGGCCTCAGCAACAGCAACGGCGCCTACGGCTCCGGCCACAGCTTCTACGCCTACGAGCACGACACCAAGGTGCTGTCGGTCAACGGCGGCTGCAACGACAACGACTTCTGGATCCTTCGCCACGGCGGCCTGGGATGGTCCAGCAACCTGCCCGGCGCCTACTTCGACACCAACGCCAGCGACCCCTGCAACACCCAGGACATGACCGTCGGCTCCTGGAACGCCCACCAGCTCAACGGCGGCACCACCTACACCGTCGACACCTGGGGCGGCCATGGCGGCGCCGTCATCTCCCACATGAACCTCACCGCGCAGGCGTTGCGTATCAAGCGAGAGAGCCCCAACTGCAGTGGCGACGAACCCAAGCCGTGGTGCGTCGGCGTCGACTTCCCCAACCCGATCGGGCGCAGCGTCCGCCTGATCTCCCTCAACCCGGTCATGATCCCCGCCTGCTACACCTGGCGGGCCGGAGGCGGCGGCGAACGCTGCTGATCGCGCCATCGATGAGCCGGCGGGCGCGTGCGGCGCGCCCGCCGTTGCGTGGAAGGAACCCGTGAAAAGGATCACCGTGTGCCGGGACTGCTGCTGCGGGAGCGTGCGGAAGGTGCCCGCGCTCGACCACGATCGGCAGATCAGTGAGCTGGCGAAGGTCGCCGATGTCCGTGTCACCGACTGCCTGGACGTGTGCGACCAGGCCAATGTCGTCATCGTGCAGCCGACACCTCAGGGACGTGCGGCCGGTGGCCGTCCGGTGTGGCTGGCCCTGGTCAACGACGAGGCCGCCACCGCCGACGTGGCCGCGTGGATCGACGCCGGCGGTCCCGGGCTGGTCCCCCTGCCGCCGATCCTCGAACTGCACCGGTTCGCCCCGCCCCGCCGGCTGCGGCCACGCGATCAGCTTCCGATCGTGAGCGGCCCCCGATGAGTGTTCGTGGTCTCCGGCAACCCGCCGGTGGCGCGTACCTTCCTGAAGCGTTCGAGGAACCCGCGACGCCGCTCACCGGCGGGGTTCTCACCCGTGAATCCGCCTGACAGGATAGGGCCGTGACTCCGGTTCTCCGCGTGATCCGCGCGGCCGCCTTCGCGGCGGTCTGCGTGCTGGTCTCCGCCGGTGGTCACGCGTTCGCGGGCGGCGGCCTCATCTCGCTGCCCGCGCTGCTGCTCGGGTTCGCCGCGCCGTACCTGCTCGCGCTGGCGGTCAACGGGTGTGAGCGGTCGCGGGAGAGCCTGCTCGCCGCGACCGTGGTCGTGCAGCTCGTCCTGCACCAGGTGTTCGCGCGGGTCGCTCCCGCCGCGGAGGTCGAGACCGGGCACGGCGGTCATCTGAACGTCGGCATGATCCTGGTCCACCTCATGCTGGCGTTGCTGAGCGGATGGTGGCTGCACCAGGGCGAGAGCGCGATGTGGACCGCGCTGCGGCTCTGGGCGGCCGCGCCGCTGCGCCTGCTGCTGTGGCTCACACCGGTTCCGGTGGAGACCGGGGCCGGGCTGTGGGAGGTCGTGCCGTGGGTGCGGACCGGCCCGTGGCGCTCGGCGGCGTTCACGAAGGCGGTTCACCGCCGCGGGCCGCCGGCCCTCCGCCGCGCCGTATGACGGCGCCCTGAGGTCATCTGGCATGCGTCGCCCCAGGTAGGGCCACGCGTCATCTCCTTGTACCCGGCCGCCGTGAGCGCGGTCCGGGCTCCTCCTCATGGAGTTCTCTCATGTTCCATCCCCCTGCGTGGGGGTGGCTCGCGTGACGACGTTGACGTTGTCGTCCGTGAGCTGCCGCCACGGCGGGCTGACGGCTGTCAGCGAGGTCGACCTCGCCCTCGCTCCGGGTGAGCACCTGGCCGTCACCGGCACCAACGGCTCGGGCAAGAGCACGCTGTTACGCGCCGTTCTCGGCCTGCACCGCGACGTCACCGGCCGCATCGAGGTGTACGGCGAGCAGGCCCGCACCCAGGCCGACTGGCGGCGGCGCCGGGCCGAGGTGGCCTGGATCCCGCAGCGGCAGGCGGCGGGCCGCTTCCCGCTGCTGGTCGGCGAGCTCCTCGACAGCGGCAGGGACGGCGCGCACGCCCGGCGGGCGGCCACCGACCTGGGCGTCGGTGAGCTGCTCGACCGCCCCCTGTCCACCCTGTCCGGCGGCCAGCTCCAGCGCGCCTACCTCGCCAGGGCCCTCGGGCAGGTGGCCGCGGGCGCCCGGCTGCTGCTGGCCGACGAGCCCACGGCGGCGCTCGACTTCGCCGGACAGGAGCAGGTCGCGGCCGTGCTGGCCGCCCTCCCCGTGGCCGTGATGGTCGTCACCCACGACCGGGTGGTGGCCGCCGCCTGCGACCGGGTCGCCGAGATGGCCGCGGGACGCCTGCGGGAGGTGCGATGAGCGACATCCTGGCCCTGCCGTCGGTCCAGCTCGCCTTCGCGGCACTGCTGCTCGGCTCGATCGGACTGCCGATCGTGGGGGTGTTCATCGTCGGCTTGGACATCATGCCGGTGCGCTTCGCGATGATGCACGTGGCCCTGCTCGGCATCGCGATCGGCCTGCTGACCGGCCTCGACCCGCTGCTGTGCGCGCTGGCGCTGTGCGCCCTGACCGGCGGCGCGCTGACACCACTGGCCCGCAGCAGCACGGGCCTGTCGGGAGCCATGGGGCTGTTGATGACGCTGGCCATCGCCGCCGCCCTGCTCGTGCTGTCGATCTCGGGCGTCAACGCCAACGGCGCCTTCGAGCTGCTGTGGGGTTCCATCCTGGCCACACGGCCGTGGGACGTGGCCGCGCTGGCCGCGCTGGCGGTGATCGTGCCGGTGCTGTACTTCTGGCGCCGCCGCGACCTGGCGCTGTTGCTGCACGACCGGGAGCTCGCGCTGTGCTCCGGCGTCGCGGTGGAGAGGCTGACGCTGGTGCTGCTGGTGGTGATCGCGCTGGCGATCGCCTCGGCCATCCGCCTCACCGGCGCGCTGCTGGTGGACGCCCTGACGTTGCTGCCCGCGCTGGCCGCCCGCCGGATCGGCCGCTCACTGCCGTCGATGATCGCCTGGTCGGTCGTCTTCGGGCTGCTGTTCAACCTGGGCGGGTTCGTGCTCGCCCTGCTGCTCGACCTCCCGCCCGGCCCGACCTTGGTCCTGGTCGGCGGGATCGGCACCCTGCTCCTCCATCTGAAAGGCGTCAAGCGATGAAGAAGATCCTTTTGGCCGCGGCGGTGCTGCTGGCCATGACCGCCTGCGGCCAGGACTCCACGGCCGAGAGCGGCGGGCTGAAGGTCGTGGCCGCCTCCAGCTGGGAGGCCGGGTTCGCGAAGGCGGCCGGAGCCAAGGACGTCACGGTGATCGTCCCGCCCGGCGTGAGCCACGCGCCCGACTACGACCCCAAACCGTCCGACCTGGCCAAGGTCGCAGAAGCCGACATCGTCCTGTACGCCGCCTTCGAGGGATTCGCCGGCAAGCTCAAGGAAGCGGCCGGATCGAAGGCCAAGGTCATCGAGGTCGCGCTCGACAACTCGCCCGAGAAGGTCAAGGCCGAGGTGACCCGGCTGGCAGGGGAGTTCGGCACCACCGAGGCGGCCAGGACGTGGACGTCCGGCTTCGACACCGAGTACGCGGCGCTGAAGCGAAAACTGGCCGGCAAGTCGCCCGTGATCGTCTCCCAGGCGTTCGTGGCCTGGGCCGCCGACCTGACCGGCGTCCAGCCCGCCGGCGTGTACGGCCCGCAGCCGCCCACCGCCGCCCAGCTCGCCGACCTGGCAGCCAAGAAGCCCACGATCATCCTGGACAACTCCGCCATGCCCGCCGGTGACGCCCTCGGCAACGTCCAGGCGAAGCGCGTGGTCATCAACAACTTCCCCGGCGACGACCACGACCTCATCGGCATGTACAAGGCCAACGCCGACGCGCTGCAGAAGGTACTCGGATGACCGAGGTCCTGATCGTGGGCGGTGGCCCGGCCGGGCTGTGCGCCTCGATCGCCCTGTCCCGCTTCGGGGTGCCGTCCCTCTTGCTGGAGCGGCATCCCGGCGCCTCGGCGTTCCCGAAAGGACGGGCGCTGAGCATCCGCACCATGGAGGTCCTGCGCCGCTACGGCCTCGAAGACCGGGTGGTGGCGGCGGGCGTGCCGAGGCAGGAGGGGCTGCACTTCTTCTTCGGCACCTCGCTGACGGCCCCGGACCACGTCCGCAACAGCAACCTGCCCGATCCCGCGCGGGCCGCGCTCAGCCCGACCTTCACCACGATCTGCTCCCAGGACGTGCTGGAGCCGCTGCTGCGCGAGCACGCCGAGTCGCTGGGTCCCGGCACGATCCGCTTCGGCTGCGAAGTCACCGGCCTGGAACAGGACGCGGCCGGGGTGACCGTGACCCTGTCCGGCGGCGACACGATCCGAGCCTCCTACGTGATAGCCGCCGACGGCGCCGCGAGCTTCACCCGCCGGGCGCTCGGCATCGGCATGTCAGGAGACGCCGAACTCAGCCGCAACCTCAACATCCTCTTCGAGGCCGACCTGCGCGAGCACGTCGCCGACCGCCTCAGCCTCGTCTACACCATCGCCAGCGCCGAGCTCACCGGCGCCTTCATGACCGTCGACAACCGGCGCAGGTGGCTGTTCAACCTGGTGCACGACCCTGCCCGTCCCGCGGCCGGCGATCTCACCGATCTGGTACGGCGGGCGGCGGCCGTACCGGATCTGGACGTGAACGTGCTCGCCACGCAGGAGTGGAGCGCACCCGCGCTGCTGGCCGACCGCTACCGCATGGGAAGGGTCTTCCTGGCCGGCGACGCCGCGCATCCCATGACGCCCTACGGCGGGTTCGGTATGAACTGCGCGATCCAGGACGCGGACAACCTCGCCTGGAAACTCGCCGCCGTCGTGCGCGGGTGGGCGGGTCCGGGGCTGCTCGACAGCTACGAGGCCGAGCGGCGCCCCGTCGGCGCGGACACGGTCGCCGAGAGCCGCCGCAGCCTGCTCGCCTCACTCGACGCCACCCTGGTCCTGCCCGGAGTCACCGGCCCGCGCCCGACGTCCCGGCCCAGTGACGGCCTGGTGCTGGGCTACGCCTACGATCGGCCGGGCGCCGCGGTCGTGCCCGACGGCAGCGAGCCGCCCGCGCTCGACGACCCGGTCGCGGTCTACCGTCCCACGGCGCGGCCGGGACATCGCCTGCCGCACCTGTGGACCGGCGAGGAGCGGGTGTCCACGCTCGACCTCGTCGGCACCGGCTTCACCCTGCTGTCCGGGCCCGAGACGAAGGCGTGGCACGCGGCGGACCTTCCCATGCGCGTGCACTCCGTCGAGGCCGGGGTCGCCGGCGCGCTCGGCATCGGGGACGACGGCGCGCTCCTCGTCCGCCCCGACGATCACGTCGCGTGGCGGTGCGCCTCGCCGCCCGCGGATCCCGCGGCCGCGCTCGCGCGCGCCCTCGAGACGGTTCTCAGCAGGTGAAGGGAGCGATCGCGCCGGTGAGTATGGCCAGGCCCAGCGCCAGGAAGAAGTCACCCCAGACCAGCTCGTGCCGCGTGGCGACGCCACGATGAAGGTCGTAGCAGCCATTGAGCAGCCGGCCGTCCCTGACGTGGCCGGCGACCAGGTCGTGCAGCGTCCGTGCGGCCCGGTCCCGGAGGCGGCCGGCCGTGTCGCCGTCGGCCAGCGCGGCCAGTTTGAGCAGGCCGACGGCTTCGATCGCGTCTGCGGAGGTATCGGACGAAGGGCCCGGCGTCTCCGGGATCTGGCTCAGCAGCGGCGGGTCGGCGTGCGCGGCGTCGGCGAGCGCGAGCGTCAGCCACGGCACCGTCCGGCTCCACCCTGCCGGCGGTTCGGGGTGCGGCGCCCATTCACCGCCGGGCATGCTCCGCCAGGCGGGAACCGGCCGCTCACCACGCGTCACGAGGTCCACGTGACGGCCGAGGTGGCTGCGCATGGCACGAACGCCGCGCTCACCCGCGCCGGCGAGCAGCGGCACGAGCCCCGGCAGGCTGTCCACGCGGGCGAGGTCGCGCGGGCCGCCGAACGCCGCGCCCCACGGGACGATGCCGAGCACGGGATCGTAGGCGGCCAGCAGGGCTTCCGCCGCACGTTCCCTGAGTTCCGGTCCGGCGAAGGCCGTGCCGTACCAGAAGATCATGCCTCTGGTGGCGGTGTCGGCCTCGATCCAGGGAGCGAGGGCGGCCGTCCGGGTGCGGGCGGCACTGCGGCCGGCGGGGTCGGTGCTCAGTGCCGCCCGCAGCCAGAGCAGCCCGGCCCAGAAGCCGCCCGTCCATGAGCCGCGACGGGTGGTCGTCCAGACGCCGGTCTCCGGGTCGGCGAACAAAGGCCAGCGGGTGCCCACCGCCGCGTCCGTCACCGCCGCCCGATCCAGCACCGCGTCCAGCGTGCGCTCGGCCCAGGTCATGCCCGGCTCCGCAGCGGCAGCGCGACCAGGGCGGCGAGCGCGAACTCGGCGGCCACGAGAAGCCACGCGACGCCGTACCCGGCCGCGTCGATCAGCAGCCCGAAGGCCGGTGGACCGGCGGCGAACCCGGCGAAGAAGCCGGAGGAGACCAGCGCGGAGTCGCGTCCCGCGGCGCCCCTGCCCGCTTGGCCGATGACCACGACCATCGTGACCGCGTTGGCGGCGACCGCGAAGGCCCCGATGGCCGTCGCCCCCGCCCAGACCGCCGCGGGGACCCAGGCGGCCGCGCCGACCACCAGCGCGGCCAGGCACGCGCCCGCGGCCAGGAGCGCGAGGTAGGCCGGAGCCCGGCCGGACCGGTCCGCCCGCCGCGACCAGCCGACCCGCCCGGCGATGCCCGCCACACCGAGGACGGCGACCAGCCAGGCCGACACGACCGGCGTCAGCCCCACCTCCTGGACGCCGTACAGCGCCAGGTAGGTGTTGACCGCGGCGATGCCGCAGCCGAGCAGGAAGGAGAACGCCGCCAGCCTGCCGATCCGCACCCGGACAAGAGCGGCCCGGCCGGTGCTTCCACGTACGGGGTCGGCGGGCAGGCCGGTGCTTCCGGGTACGGGGTCGGCGGGCAGGCGGCGTACCGCCCAGGCGGCGATGACCAGCGCGATCCCCGCCGCGGCCCACATGACACCCCGCCAGCCCAGCCACCCCGCCAGCGCGGCCAGCGGCAGACCGGCGGCGAAGGCGCCCACCTGCACACCCGACTGCTTCCAGCCGGTCACCGCGCCCCGGTGGACCGGGTCGACCGACGCCACGATGACCTTGTTCGTGGCGGGGTTGGCCAGCGCCTGGGGCAGGCCGCCGAGCGCGAGCGCGGCCAGCAGGGCCGGTGTGCTCACCGACGTACCGATCAGGGCCAGCGCGAGCGCCGCCACGAGGGACAGCACGACCACGCTGCGTCGCGCACCCAGGCGATCCACCCACCTACCCGCCGTCAACGACAGCAGCGCGGCGACGCAGAACCCGGCCGTGGTGGTCCAGCCGAGCACTCCGCGGGGGACCACCGCCTGCGCCACCAGCAGCGGGCCCAGCGCCCCCACGAGGAAGAGCTGTGCCATCGACACCGCCATGACCGCGGTGAGCAGAGCCGTGACGGATCTGTCCGGCATTTCCATCTCCTTTCTCAGGAAGGATCATGATGAGAACTGATCTCGGCGACGACCTGCTCACCGAACTCGCGGTGAGCGCGCGGGACGGCTCACCCGCCGATCTGGAGGCGTTCGTCCTGGCCGCCTATCCCTGTGTCCGGAGCTTCGTTTCCTACCTGGCCGATCCGCAGTCGGCCGACGACCTCGCGCAGGAGACGTTCCTACGTGTCATCGGCAGCCTGCGCACGTTCGCCGCCCGTTCCTGCGTGCGCAGCTGGCTGCTGTCCATCGCGCGCCGCGTCGTGATCGACCGCTTCAGAGCCGCCGCGGCGCGGCCCGCCGTCGCCGAGCTTGCCGACTGGCTGGCCGTCGTCGAACGGCGGCGCCTGGGCACCACCCCCAGCCCGGAGAACGAGGTGGTGCTGGCTGACCTGCTGGCGGAGGTTCCGGGTGAGCGCCGCGTGGCCTTCGTGCTCACCCAGCTCGTAGGACTGCCCTACACCGAAGCGGCCGAGGTGCTCGGCTGCCCGGTCGGCATGATCCGTTCCCGTGTCGCCCGGGCCCGGCTCCAGCTTCTGACCTCGATCCATGAGGCGGACCGGGCGGCCTGACCCGTCCTCACGCAGAGCGCGGCAGTAGCGCACGCAACGCGTCGCGATCCGGTTTGCCCGCCGGGGTGAGCGGCATCCGCTCGATCAGGAGCAGGTGCTCGGGATGCTTGCCCCGGTCGAGTCCCTGCCCCGTCAGGTGGGCGGCGAGGTCGTCGAGGGTGAGCTCATGCCCCGCCCGGAGCACCACGCACGCGCCCAGGCGTTCGCCCATCACCGCGTCGGGCACACCCAGGCAGACCGCCTCCCGCACGCCGGGGTGCGTGGCCACCGCACGTTCGACCTCGGCCAGGCTGATGTTGGCCCCGCCGCGGATGACCACCTGCTTGAGCCTGCCGACCAGCCGCAGGCATCCGGTCTCGTCGATCGTGCCCAGATCGCCGGTGCGTACCCAGCCCTCGGCGGTGCGGTAGCGCTGGTTCAGCTCGGGCGCCCCCACATAGCACATGGGGGTCATCGGCCCGCGCGCGATGATCTCCCCGAACTCCTCGCCGGGCACCGGGCTGATGCGGATCTCGGCCACCCGGGGATCCGGCGGGCCCACCACGACCCCGGGTCCGGCGTCCTGTCCGGGAACGAAGCCGAGGCCGCCGTGGCAGTTGACGCCGTCGGCGGAGCCGTACAGGTTGACCACGGGACAGCCGAACACCTTTCGCGCCTCGGCCGCGGTCGCCGCGTCGAGCTCGGCTCCACCGAGCACGAGCGCGGTCATGGGCGGCATCGGCGCCGTCCCGGGGCGGTCGAGCATCATCCGGATCATGGTCGGTACGGCCAGCACATGCGTCGGCCGGTGTTCCCGTATCGCGGCCAGCGCCGCCTGGGGCGAGAAGTGCTCCAGCAGGACTAGGCAGCCGCCGTGCCTGGCCAGCGTGACGGCGGTGCCGTTGCTGCCGAACGCCGAGGCCAGCGGCACCAGGAACAGGCAGCGCGGCGGAACCCGATCGGGGATCAGCGTCGCCAGGAAGTTCCCCCGCCCACCGGCCAGGGCGTTGTGCGAATAGGCGACCATCTTGGGCTCGGCCTCCGACCCCGACGACACCAGGATTCGGGCGGCGGCATCAGGATCGGGGCGGGCAGGGACGAACGCCACCGGATCGGCCGACAGCACGTGCTCCCACGGCACGCAGCCCGGCGGCACCTCCTGAGGTCCCACGGCGATCGCCGTGCGCAGCGCGGGCAACCGTTCGGCGGCGGCCAGGAGGTCCCGGGCATGGAAGGCGCCGCGGTGTTCGACGGCGGCCACGACGGCCCGCGCCCCTGAGCGGCCCAGCAGCGACACCGCCTCGGACACGCTCCGGCCCGCAGGGAAGGGCAGCGCGATCGCCCCGAGCGCGGCCAGCGCCAGGTCGGCGATGACCGCGTCCCTGCCGTTGGGCACCTGGACACCCACCACGTCCGCCTCGCGGACGCCGAGCGCGCGCATCCCGGCCGCCGCGGCGCGCACGCTCAGGTCCAGCTCGGCGTAGGTCATCACTCCGGCGGCGTCCACGACCGCCGGCCGGTCGGGCGCGGCGACGCGATGCGCACGGAAGAGCGCGTAGAGACCGAGGTCGGGACAGGTTCCGTCGGCCGCCCATGCGCGGCGGAGGGTGGCGGGAACCAGGTCGATCAGGGGAGCGGTCATGCGAACCTCCAGGGAACCGGCACGACGATGGCGCCGTGGTCGTCACGGCTGAGAGCGGAAGCGAAACGGGGATCGGAGGGAAGGGCGTCCAGGCTGGTCGTCACGGCGGTGCCCCGCAGGCCGTGCCGCCGGAGCAGGGCGACGGCCTCCGCCGTGGCCGCTTCGCGGGGAATCTCCGGAGCGTGGGCGGCGCAGTCGTCGGCCACCGCCACCCATCCGTCCGCGGTGGGTGCCGGCCGCCGGAAGCCTCCGGGGGCGCGCGGATCAAGCCCGGCTCCGGCCCGGCGTGACGCGGGCGCGGTGAGCACCTCGGCCGCGCCCAGCAGCGAGGAGTCCACGCGCACCCCGGCGCCGGTCCGCTCCCGCAGCAGCAGCCCGGCCAGCACCGCCTCGGCTCCCAGCAACCCGCCCAGCACGTCCAGCAGGGTCATCAGCGACGGCGCCGGAGGCTCGCCGCCGGGCCGTACGGCTTCACCCACGCCGGTGCGGGCCTGGACCATGAAGTCGGTGCCCAGCGGCGCGTCGGCGAGCCGCCCCGCCCAGCCGCTGGTGTAGGCGTAGACCAGGCCGGGATTGACCCGTGCCAGGTCGTCGTCGTCAAGGCCGAGCCGCTCCGCCGTTCCGGGCGCCCAGTTGTGCACGAACACGTCCGCGGCCGACGCCAGCTCGCGCAGTTCGCCCCGGCCAGGGGCGGACTTGATGTCGATCTCCACGGCCTTCTTGCCACGGTTGAGCGCCAGCCAGCGCGCGGACACACCGCCGCAGGTGGGCGGCATGCCGCGCAGCGGATCTCCACCGGGCGGCTCGACCCGGATCACGTCGGCGCCGAGCAACCCCAGGATGTGGGCGGTCAGGGGCGCCTGGATGCGCCGCCCGGCCTCCAGCACGGTGAAACCCGCCAGCGGGCGGGGGGTCTCCGGTACGCGGGCCGATGCCGGGCCACCCGGCTGACGGAGTGAGAGCCGCCATGGCGTTTCCGGGGCGGGTTCGGCCAGCCGGTCGGCCAGGGAGGTGAGCGGGCACACCGAGGCGCCGGATTCCCTGGCGGCCCGCCGTACCTCTGACCATGTCGCGGCACGCGCCCGCTCGTGCAGATCCACCGGCAGCGGCGAGCACGCGGTGGCGTAGCGGAACTGGAACGAGCGCCAGGCCGCGCCCGCGACCCGCCCGGGCACGCCGAGCGCGCGCCAGAACGCCACCCACACCCCGGGATCCAGCGTCTCGGCCTCGAAGATCACCCCGTCGGAGGTGGTGAACGGCGGGCCGCCCGGCGCGATCGGCACCGCCTCGGGGTCTTCGGCGGTGGCGGCGGCCAGGTACTGACTCACGGCGAGCAGTCCCGCCAGGTCCACGCCCATGCGCACCTGCGACACCTCGGCGCCGCGCAGCCGGCCGAGCCTGGCCGCGAGAAGCCCCTGGACGGTCAGCAGCGCGCACGCCGTGGTCAGGTAGTCGGCGGCCAGCCCGCGCGGCTCGCCGCGACTTCGTCCGTGCACGTGCATGACGCCTGTGGCCGCCTGCGCGGTGGCCTCGTCGCAGACCTCCTCGGCAGGGGACTCGCGGGCCCACGCGATCTCGGCGCGCGTCGTCCCGTCGAGGCTGATGACTCCCGCGCCGGTGCCGTACGCGGTGGCGTGGCGGTGGCAGCCGAGCAGTTCGAGATGGTGGGCGGCCAGGCCGACCAGGGCCGGCGGACCTGCCGTGCGCAGGCTGACGCCATCGAGCGGACGTGCCGTCCTGACCGCGGCTGGATGAGTCACGGACTCTCCTCTCCTGGAGCGGGAACCCGATGGCGCGTTCGCGCGACCTGTTCCACAGCACCCAGTCGGACGGAAATATCCGCAAGTTCCCGACTTATCCGGAGAAGAGATGATTGATAGCGATCTGTTCGGAGCGCCGGAGTGCCCGCCACAGGTGCGTGACCTGCGGGATCGAGTGGCCGGATTCGTCGCGGACCAGGTCATGCCGCACGAGGCGGTGCTCGACGCCGGCGGCGCGAAGGCCGGCGACCTCCTTCACCAGCTCAAACAGCAGGCGATGGCAGAAGGACTCTGGGGCCTGCCCCTCCCGCGATCTCTCGGTGGCGCGGGCCTGCCGCTGATCGACTACGCGCACGTGGCCGAAGCCGAGGGCGCCAGCGACCACGCCCCGGCCGTCCTCGGCTCCCCGGCCCTGCTCGACGTGAACGTCCTCGGCGAGCATCCCGGCCACCTCCACCAGGTCGCCCGCGGCGAGCTGACCCTCTGCAACGCCATGACGGAACCCGACGCCCCCGGCTCCGACCCCTCGCTCATCACCACGCGCGCCCAGCGCGAACCCGACGGCACCTGGACCCTCCACGGCCGCAAGTGGTTCGTCACCGGCGCCGATCGAGCAGACCTGGCGCTGGTTCTCGCCCGTGCCCCGGGGGGCCTTTCCGCCTTTCTCGTGCCGACCGGCTCGCCCGGCTTCCGGCTCGTGCGCGAACTGCCCGTCCTCGGCGCGGGCGGTCAGTGGGAGCTCGCGATCGAGGGGGCGAGCGGGCAACTCGTCGGCGCCGAGGGCAAGGGCCTGCGCGTGGTGGGCGAGCGGGTACGGCTCGGCCGCCTGCTGCGCTGCCTGCGCTGGCTGGGACAGGCCCGGCGCGCCTTCGATCTGATGCGTCACCGCGCCAGAGACCGGACCCTGTCCACGGGACGCCTCGCCGACCATCAGCTCGTCCAGAAACCGGTCTTCGACGCGTTGCTGGCGATCCGCACCACCCGTCCGCTGGTCTTCCATGTCGCCGCTCTGCTGGACGCAGGCCGCGACGCCCGCCTCGACACGGCCCTGGCCAAGGTCTCCGCCGCCCGCATGCTGTCCCAGGTCTCCGACGCGGCCATCCAGGTGTACGGCGCCGCCGGCCTCGGCCCCGACACCCCGCTGCCCGCACTGTTCCGCCTGGGACGGATGGCCCGCCTGCTCGACGGGCCGGACGAACTCCACATCACCACGGTGGCCCGCAAGGTGCTCGCCTGAGCGACTCACCCCGAAAAGCGGCACCAGGCGGCAACGCGTGTGGAAGCCGGCCATGACGCCGCCGCATATCGTCAGGCCACATCCGCCCAGGGAAGGAAGCCGAACAAGCGGCAGGACGACCGCCGGTGGGCCGTCATGCAATCTGCACATCGAGGTGGTGCACGGAGAACTACCGGGATCCGTGTGCTCATCAGCAGGATGAGCGGCATGAGTTCAGAAATCCGCCCCTTCGTGATCGATATTCCGCAGGTCGACCTCGATGACCTGGTCATGCGGCTGGGCCGTACCCGGTGGCCCGTCCGGCTGCCGGGGGCCGAGTGGAGCCGGGGTGTCCCGGTGCCCTATCTCCGGGAGCTGGTCGCTTACTGGCGGGACGCCTACGACTGGCGTGCGCAGGAAGCCAAGTTGAACGCGTTCCCGCAGTTCACCACTGAGATCGACGGACAGACGGTTCACTTCTTCCACGTGCGCTCCGCCAAGGAGGATGCCCTTCCTCTGATCATCACGCACAGCTGGCCGAACTCGATTGCCGAGTTCATGAACGTTCTGGGGCCGCTCTCGCAGACCTTCCACCTGGTGGTGCCCTCGCTGCCCGGTTTCGGCTTCTCGCCCTTCCCCGACCCGGCTGACGAACGGCCGTGGAGCGTGGAGCGCGTGGCTCGTACCTGGGCCGAGTTGATGAGCAGACTCGGGTATCACCGTTACGGGGCACATGGCAACGACGCGGGCGCACTGGTCTCCCCGCAGCTGGGCGCCCTTTTCCCCGAGCAGGTGGTGGGGGTGCACATCACGGGGGGTCTCGGCATGCCGACGGGTGACCCGGCCGAGCTCGCGGACCTGTCAGAAGAGGACAGGGCCAGTGTGGCGTGGGTGAGCGACATGCTCAGCGGCGTTGGCGGCAGCGGCTACGCGCCCTACTTGACCGCCCGGCCGCAGACGCTGAGCTTCGGCTGGTCCGATTCGCCCGTCGCCCAGCTCGCGTACCTCATCGAGCGGTTCAAGGAGTTCGACGGCTGGCCTGAGGGAGCGGCGCCCGGCGAGCCCATCGATCGTGATCTGGTGCTCACCAACGCCAGCCTCTACTGGCTGACGAACACGGGCGGGTCGTCTTCGTGGACCTACTACGAGGGCGCGGCCGGCATGCCGATCGATCAGGCGGTGGTGCCGACCGGTGTCTCGCACGGCGGCCCGCCGGCCTTCCGCAAGATCGCCGAGCGCGGCAACGACATCGCGCACTGGGCCGACCACGCGCACCCCAGCCACATGCTGGCGATGGCGGCGCCAGAGCCCCTGGTGGCCGACATCCGGGCCTTCTTCGCCACCTTGGAGGGACGCTAGCCGGGCACCGAGGCGGTCAGGGCGAAGGTTTCGTCGCCTTGGGCGCCGGCGGTGAACGTGCCGCCGGCCGCCTCGACTCTGGCCGCCAGATTGGCCAACCCCCTGCCCGTCCCTGGTACGGCTGCCGCCACGCCGTCGTTGGTGACGCGCAGCCGTACCTCATCGGCGTGGACGTCGAGCGTGATGGTGCACAGCCGCGCGGCTGAGTGCCTGACGACGTTGGTGACCGCCTCGCGAAGGACCCAGGCCAGCACCGGAGCCTCCTCGACGCCTGCGGTGTGCACCCGGGCCTCCACACCGGCGGAGGCGAGCAGCTCGCGAGCGGACTCGATCTCGGCGTGCAGGGCGAGCTTCGCCCTCTCGGCGGTGATCGAGCCCACGTCCGTGAGGGCGCGCACGGCCAGCGGGCCGATCTCCTGCAGCAGCCGCGCCGCGTGTTCCGCGTCGTGGTCGATGGCCCGCTGTGCCAGCTCGGCCTTGAGCGTGATGCCCGACAGGGTCGAGCCGAGCAGATCGTGCACGTCCCTGGCGACCCGGAGCCGCTCGGTGATCACGGCGGTCCTGGCGATCTGGCGGCGCAGGCCTCGCAGGTGCGCGGCCGCGGCGGGCAGGCGGTTGAAGGCGAACACGCTGATCGCGATGGCCAGGGCCGACGTGGTCTGGTAGAGCTGGTAGCCGGCGACCTCCGGATAGAGCCGCAGGGACTGGCCGATCCCGACCGCGCCGGCGACGACGATGGGCACCGACCACCGGGCAGGCAGCCACAGCAGCGTGTTGGCCACGGCCATGCTCAGAAGCGGCGTCAGAGTGCCATCTCCCACGTAAAACGCGGCCGCGCCCATGACGAGGATGTGCGAGGGCAGCGTCCAGCGCCAGGCCCGCGGAGCCGAAGCCCTGGGCGCGCCGTGGTAGAGCTGCAAGGCGACGGCCAACGGCGCGGCCAGCAGGGTGACGGCCCAGTCGCTCCGATCCGCGTCGCCCATGCCCGCGACGTTGCTGAGCACGATGACCGAGACACAGAGCGCCATCGCGGCGGTGAACCAGCGTGCCAGTGCGGTCAGCTCGTCCGGCGGATCGTGCCGGCGAACAGGCACCGGCTCGCGGCGCGCGTCGGCGACCGTCCGCGCCTGTGCCGCCGCCTCGCGGGAGATCCGCGCGATCTCGGTGAACGTGCCCGCCGTCGGCGCCTGACCCGACAGGCGAAGGACGCGGGTGAGCCCGGCACCGAGTACGTTGCGCAGGTCGTCGGCCGCGCGCAGTCGCTCATGCGTGACCTCCAGGTCCGCGAGCTGCCGGTTGGCGGCGTGGGTCTGGCTGAGCAGTACGGCCAGCCGTACCAAGGCGAACAGGGTGAGGCCCATGTTCACATCGATGACGGCCGAGCTGGCGATCGCGGAAGGCCGCAGCAGCGCATCGCCCACGATGACGGCCGCGAACAGCGACCATCCCAACGGGCCGGCCAGACTCAGCGGCGCAGCCGCGGCCAACGGCCCCGCGATCGGCCCCCAGAGCCCGGGGAAGGGCAGGTAGGGGCCGAAGGTCGCAACCGCGAGGAGGGGCAGCGCCCAGCGCCTGCCCCGGGCCGCCACGACGAACAGCAGGGGGATCACCATGATGAGCCCCAGGCCCATCACCAGTGTGAGCGGGGAAGATCGCCCCGTCATCTCGGCGGCGGCCATGAAGCGGGAGAACCGTGTGGGAATGAGCAGGCCCACGTAGCACACGACCAGCGCCCACCCCTGCCACTCCTTCACCATCACCTGAGCTGTCTATCATCAAGGGCGTGATTCGTGTGCTTATAGCCGAAGATGTCCGGATGCTTCGCGAGGCGATGGCCGCCCTGCTCAGCTACGAGGTGGACATCGAGGTCGTGGCCGAGGTGGCCACGGGCGACGCGATCGTTCCCGCCGCGCTGGAGCACCGGCCTGACGTCGCGGTGCTCGACATCGAGCTGCCCACACTCGACGGACTGGCCGCCGCCGCCGAACTGCACGAGCGGCTGCCACAGTGCCGCGTGCTCATCCTCACCGGGCTCGGCAAGCCGGGCCACCTACGGCGCGGTGCCGAGGCCCAGATCTGCGGCTTCATGCTGAAGGACTCCCGGCCCCAGGACCTGGTGGCCGCCATCCGGAAGATCGCGGCCGGCGAGCGTGTCGTCGATCAGCAACTCGCCTTCGCGGCGCTCGACGTCCCGGGCAATCCGCTGACCGAGCGCGAAGCCGCCGTCCTGCGCCTGTCCGGCGCCGGCGCCACACCCAGGCAGATCGCCCTGGACCTGCACCTCAGTTACGGCACCGTGCGCAACTACCTCGCCTCCGCTGTGACCAAGCTCAACGGACGCACCCGCATGGACGCCATCCGGATCGCCACGGAGGCGGGCTGGATCTGACCCCGCGCCGCGCCTGCATGGTGAGGACGCCGCAGGGACGTCGGCCGTGCGTGGCGGTTTCTGGCGAACCGCGGGCTGTCACCGCGCTGCCCGCCGGTCACCACCATGACCAGGTTCGCCTTGGTGGCCGGCTGGTCCGCACAGGCACTCACCACCGGCGAGCGTACTTGCGGCTGGTCGCGTGGAAGTGATCGACACATGACGAGGTCTCCGGTAGATCTGACCGACGGGGGTGAGCGGCGCTGCGGCTCCTGCCATCCGCCGGTGGCCGTGGCGTCCGGCGACCCTCAGCCCGAGGGGGTCGACCAGGCCACCAGCGGCGGGCGGACCGCCGCGCACAACGGCTGACCTTGGGCATCGGTCAGCCCCAGCCGTGCCACCAGCACGCCCTGCGCCACGGCCTCGTCCAGCACCCGATCGGGGATCGCGTCCAGGTGCAGTTTGGCCCGCCGGAACATCGAGAACGCCCCGGCCGCACTGACCGTCCCCCACGACAGGTAGATGAACCGGCCGCCCGGCCTGCCCTGGACGAACGAGCCACGCAGATCCCAGCCGGCCTCGGTACCGGTCGCGCTCACCTCCAGCTCCCACAGGGCCGAAGGGGCATCGCCCGGTGTCAGACCGAGCAGTTCCTCGCGGCGCTCGCGACCTTGCACGCCGACATGGATGTTGGCGTAGCCGGGAAAGCCCGGCTCGCGACCGCATGCCCGGCCAGGCAGTTCGGATGCCTCGATACGGATCAGCACCTGCCCATCATGCCCCGCCCCGGGGCAGTAGCGGCATGAGCGAGCCCGGCCCCCGCCGCGGGCCGTCTTCCGCCTTCTCTGGCGCACCCGTGCGTGAACAGTAGGATTCAGCGGGTCAGGGGGTATGCGCCGGAGGAGGGGCATTGATGGCGGCCCGGCCGGAGCTGGCCAGAAGAGTGCTGCTCTACTGGATGGACGGCATGATCGCGTTCATCGCGGTCGCCTTCGCCTTCATGCTGCTCGGCCTCGTGTCCGGGGGCACGATCTCAGCGGAACGCGCGCTCCTGGCCGGGGCGCTCCTGCTGACGCAGTTCGCCCTCTTTCCCTTCATCCTGCGCGCCGCCTACGACGACAAGCCCAGACCCACCGTCCTGCTGGTCATCTCCGGCCTGGCCATGCTGGCCTCGGTCGCGCTCGTCCCGCCCGGCCTCGGCGCCAGCACCTGGGAGATCGTCGCCGGTCTGTGGCTGGCCGGCCTGGCGATCAGCGTCCCGTGGCGGGTGAGCGTCGCCTTCGGCGTCGCCCTCGCCGCCATCACCGTCCCCGTGGCGGTGGTCGTGTCCGGGCTGCCTCTGGCCGTGGCGTTGGTTGGCGAGGGTGCCACGCTGGTGGTCACCCCGCTGGCCACGTGGTTGTTGGTGTGGCTCTGGCGCACGATCAAGGAGGCGCACGAGAGCCAGGAGGCCAAGTCACGCCTGGCCGTCGCCGAGGAACGGCTGCGCTTCGCCCGCGACCTGCACGACCTGCTCGGCCACAGCCTGTCGGTGATCAGCATCAAGAGCGAACTCGCGGCGAAGCTGTCGGCCAAGAACACCGGCCGCGCCGCGGGCGAGATGTCCCAGGTCCGCGAGCTGGCCGGGGTCGCGCTGGCCGAGGTCCAGGCCGCCGTCGAGGGCTACCGCTCACTCGACCTGTCCCTGGAACTGGCCACCGTACGCGCCACCCTGGAGGCCGCCGGCGCCCGCTGCACGGTCAAGGCCCACATCGACGACCTGACACCCGCCGCCCGCACGCTACTGGCCTGGGCGGTACGCGAGGGCGCCACCAACATCCTCAAGCACAGTACGGCCACACGCTGTGCCATCACCATCGACCGGGGCGTGCTGGAGATGCGCAACAACGGCGTCAAAGGCCCCCGGCGCACCACCGGCAGCGGCCTGCGCGGCCTGTCGGAACGGCTCACCGCCGCCGGCGGCACCTTCTCCGCCTCCGTCACCGACGCGGACTCGGACTCGGGCGAGTTCCTCCTGCGCGCGGCGGTCCCGGCATGATTCGGCGGCTTCTCAAGGCCGCCAGAGCTCTCGCCACTGCTGATGAAGTTCATAGGACAGTGCGCGGGCGCCGAGGAGGTGCCAGATGTCCTGTGTCATCGAAGAGCTGATCATTGTCAACGAAGGCTGATCCCGGGGCCCGAGGGGGTGCGCGAACTCGCGGCCCACCAGCACGTCGAGCCGCCCGAACTCCGTCACGGCCAGGCCGACGAGCCGTTCGAGGTCCTCGCGGGCGGTGACGTCCACGGCGCGGGTAACGGCGCGCCCGCCGCGGTCGCGGATCTCATGGGCGATCTTGTCGAGCCGCTCCGTCCGCCGTGCGCCGAGCACGACGGCGGCGCCCCGCCAGGCGAGCAGGCGCGCGGTGGCCTCGCCTATCCCGCTCAGGTCAGCGGCAGGGGGTCACCGCCTCGGGGGTCGATGAGGTCGGCGGCCTTCACCGCCTGGCCGAGGGTGGCGTAGGTGTGCAGCATCTGGCCGACGCCGGTGAGCCACAGGATGCGGGCGATGCGGCGGTGCGGTGAGGCCAGGTGCAGGCCGGCGCCGTGCTCGTCTTCGCGGTGGTGTTGTTCGATGAGCAGGTGCAGGCCGGAGCTGTCGATGAAGGTCAGCTCGGCCAGGTCCAGCACCAGCGGCAGTTCGGGCTGCGGGTGCTCGTGTTCGATGTAGGCGCTCAGCTGGTCGGTGTTGGTGGCGTCCAGCTCGCCGGTGACCTCGATCAGGGTGCCACCGATCAGGTTCCTGCTGTGCAGGTGCAACGGTGTCACTGTGGGCCTCGTCTCCGACCAGGTCCTTGTCAGCGGCCGGCCGCGTGCGGCGATCACCGCGACAGGTCTGCGTGGGTGCTGCGGGAACTTCCTGGCCTGTCTCGACGGTAACTCCGGAACGGTCTTACATGAAAGACGTTTCACGATAAACTTTAGGGTAATGAGTCCGATACCATCCGTCATCGGCATGGGAGGGGGGAGCGCCATGTTGGAGCCCGGCCGTCCCGTCCCTGGCTGGACGTTCCTGACCCACCACGCCCGGGTGCTGCTGGAGATCGCCCGCAACCCCGAGGTCCGCCAGCGCGAGATCGCCGCGGCCATCGGCATCACCGAACGCACCGTGCACGCGGTCGTCCACGACCTGCACGAGGCTGGCTATCTCACCCGCGAACGCGTCGGCCGCCACAACCGCTACACCCTCAACCCCGACCAGCACCTGCGCTACCCCACCGAAGCCGACCTGCCCGTACGCCGCCTGATCGACATGTTCTCCGAACGCGACCTGCCCACCGGCCCACCCCCATCGCACGGTGGATAAGTACGACAAGGGACGGCAAAGGCAGCGAAAGGCGCCTCGATAGCTGTCCTGTACGGCATCGCGCGCCCGGACGACGTGCTCATGCGCCGAGCGGGCCAGAGGCCGCCAGCTTCACGGCCGACTTCGCCGCGGCCAGGGCGATGTTCCTGGCCTCGTCGGGGGAGTATCGCCGGCTCTCCACGATGACGTTGAGCCTCATGTTGACGTCCCGGGCGTACAGATTGGCTATGCCCCGCTGCCAGTACGCCTCCTCACCGACTCCGACGGCGGTGCGCTCGTACGATCCGTGGGCGGAGGCGTAGCCGCTCTCGAAGCGCTCGTCTGCCAGTTCCGCTCCGGTCTTGCCGCCTTGGGAGAGGTGATGATCCCAGGAGATGACGATCCTGTCTCCGGTCTGGTTGCTCCAGAAGCACTGGTTGGACAGTTTCGGCGTTTCACCGGCTGCCTCCAGGTTGCCGCTCGGATTTCCGTACCCCGCGGGCACCTCGACCTTGCCGGTGGCCTCCTTGCACGTCGGCACCCGCTGCGTGTACTTGTCGGGGACCTTCGACAAGAGCGTCGTCCCGGGGGTCGGGACGGCCTCGCTGTTGCCCGGCTCCTGGGCGTCCGGTTTGTGCGGGAGCGGGCTCGACGGGTCGCCGGCGTCGCCGTTCAGGGATAGGAAGGTCAGGACCGCCGCCGTGGCCACCACTGCGGCCGCGGTGGCCCCGGCCAGCCACCAGGTGCGTTTGCGATGGGGTGTGGGCGGGGTCCTGACGGGCGCGGCGAGTGCCGGGGCACTGGAGGCGACGGGTCCACCGACCAGCTGATCGATCTCCGCCTGCTGTTCAGCCGCGAGCCGATACACCGCCTCGGGCCGAGGCCGGGACGCGGGCGTCACCGTGCCGATCGCCGTGAGCAGTTCCAGTGGCGACGGGCGCTGCGCCGGGTCCTTGGCCAGGCACACCTCGATGAACGATCGCAGTGCCCGCGGTACCGCGTCCAGGTCCGGTGCTCGGTGCGCGACGTTGTAGAGCACGCCCGGCACCGACGTACCCGCGAATGGCGGCTTGCCCGTGCACGCCATCACGAGGGTCGAGCCGAGCGAGAACACGTCGGCGGCGCCGTTCCGCGGGAGGTCCTGGACCTGTTCCGGCGCCATGAAAGGCGGCGAGCCCACCATGGCGCCGGCGTGGGTGAGCTTCGGGTGTCCCTCCGCGGCCCGTGCGATACCGAAGTCGATGACACGTACGCCGCCGTCCGTGGTGAGCAGCACGTTGGACGGCTTGAGGTCGCCGTGGACCAGACCCGCCCGGTGCACGTCGACCAGTGCCTGCGCGAGACCCTCCGCGAGCAGCCTGACCGCTTCCTCGGGCATCGGGCCCGCGGCGGCCAGGACCTGGCCCAGCGAGGGACCGGGCACGAACGCCGAGGCCAGCCAGGGCGCCGTGGCCTCCGTATCAGCGTCCAGTATGGCGGCGGCGTAGGCACCCGACACCTTGCGCGAGGCCGCCACCTCGTGCCGGAACCGGACCCGGAACCCGGCGTCCTCGGCCAGTTCGGGACGCACCTGCTTGACCACGACGAGACGGCCGTCGGGGGCGACGGCGAGCAGGACGCGCCCCATGGCACCCTGCCCGAGTTCGGCCACCGTCTGGAACGGGCCTATGCGCGACGGCCCGGCCCCCCGTGTCGCACGCATGACGCCCTGTCCCTTCCCGTGAAGACATACCGGTGGTCAACGCCCCGCTCCGCCTCCGCAGGGGCTCTACCAGGCCGTCACGGCGACCCGATACAGAAGCCCTTGCCGTCGTGTTCCCGCATGACGGAGGTGCCGTTGGGGCAATCGCCGACGCTGAGCGACGGACCTTCCAAGATCCCCAGTAGTTTGCGACCCGCGTCCGGTGACGAGCACTCGACGACGTCGTAGCCCCTGGTGGTGAAGCACGTTCCGACCTCGGAGCTGTTCCAGCCCTTCGAGCAGGAGGAGACGGCGGGTAGCAGCAGAACCACCGAGACGAGCAAGGCAAGGCGGGAGGGCAAGCGGACTCTCCTCAATCCATTCGTATGCGTCGAACCTAGCGGGCCCACGGGAAACTCGGCAAGATCACCAGATCCTCAGCCGCACAGCTCGGGCTGGTCAACGGGATCGCAGTCCAAGCTGCGGCAGATCACCTTCTCGTCCAGGTCGGTGTCCAGACGCACACCTCACCCGTGTGCCGGGCGCTACGGCTGGGACCTCAGGACCATCGGCGTTGTGGTGGGCTGCGCCACCTGTTGACCTTCTCGGCTCACATCAAGGCCCACTCAGAAATGCACATCCCTGCGGGAACCTACGTTGAGCTTGCGCAGGATCCTGGCGACGTGATCCTCGACGGTCCGGCGCGACAGGAACAGTGTTTGCGCGATCTCGCGGTTGGTACGGCCGCCTGCCAGCAACTCGGCGACTTCACGTTCGCGGGGTGACAGCTCGTCGCCGTAGCCGCGGCGTCCTCGGGGGGATGGGGTGGCGACGCCGGTGCTGCGGATGAGGTGGCGGCAGCGGGCGGCGTCGAGGGGAGCGCCGAGCTTTTCGTAGGAACGCGCCAGCTCGGTGAGCACGCTGGTGCTGGGCGGGTGGATCCGAGCGGCCTCCTCGGTGAGCCGAGCCGTCTGGTAGGGCAGGCCGAGTTGCCGGTGCCGATGGATCGCCGTCTCGAACAGGCGGGCGGCTGCGGCCGGGCTTCCCGTGGCGAGGGCGAGCCGGGCGCGGCAGGCCACCAAGGTCGCACGGGCCAGCGGAGCGTAGCGGCCGGCGAGTCCGGCGCGCATGTCCTCGATGAGTCCGCGCGCGTCGCCGGTCCGGCCTTCCGCCAGATAGGCCTCGACGGCCTGCGGCGCCAGGTCGCCCGCCCACACCCACAGACCCTTGCGGTGGAGCAGGGCGGTCCCGCGGTCGGCGTGAGCGCAGGCGGCGGAGACGTCACCGCGGCTCAGCAGCATGGTGATCATGCCGCCGGTCGCGGCGTTCGCGACGGGGATGATCGCGGAGTCGGGCTGGGACATGCGGGTGGCCTGGTAGCAGGACTCGGCGCGACCCCAGTCGCCGCGTGTCGCGGCCAGCCAGCCCAGGACGAGGTGCAGTTCGCTGGTGACGGGCAGCAGGTACGCGTAGGTCTGGGCCATCCGCTCGGCCCGCTCGCGCAGCCCTTCCCACGCACCGGCCAGCCAGTCCAGCCGGATGCGGGTGGACTCGGCGGTGCCGATCACGTACGAGGCGCCCGACTGCGTGGCGAGGCTCAGCCCGGTGCGCAGGTGCTCCCGCGCCTCCGCGTAGTCGCCTATCCACGCGCAGGCGTCGGCCAGGTTGCAGTGTCCCCGCGCCAGCTCCCGCGTCTGCTCCGTGCCGCCCGGATCCCGGGGTGGTCTCAGCAGGGCGATACGCTGCCGGGCCTCGGGGTCGCCGGACATGAGCCGGGCGCTCACGGTGTTGGCCAGCAGTGAGGTGGGCAGCGCGCCGGGCGGCAGCGCACCGAGCGCGTTCTCGACCCGCTCCAGCCAGGCTCGGCTGCCGGTGATCGGCGTGGTGCCCAGATAGGGCAGTGCGAGGACGGCCATCCCGCGCAACCTTCGCTCGGGGCGTTCGCGCAGCGAGCCGATGGCCTGCTCGATGTAGGTACGCCCCCGGTCCATCTCGCCGGTCTTGCGCACCAGTAGCAGGCCCAGCCAGAGCTGAACCTCACCGCGGGCCGCGCCGGACAGCCGGGAGTCCGACAACAGCCGCTCGATCTGGGCGATCACCTCGTCGTGGTGCAGGCCGGTGAGCGCGTACTGACACAGCTTGGTCGCCAGCCTGTTCACGTCCGGCGTGGCGGCGGATGGGTCGGCGACGGTAGCGCAGAGCAGGTCGATCGCCGTCGGGGCGTCTCCCGCGTCCGCCGCGGCGTCGGCGGCCAATTCGCTGTAGCGCAGCCAGTCGTCGGCCAGTCCGGCATGCTTGGCGTGCGCGGCCAGCCGTACCAGTGGGGGCGGGTCGAGGACGGCCAGCGCCCGCACCGCGCGCAGGTGCAACTCCTGCCGGTAGGGGCCGGGCAGCACGTCGTAGACGGCCCGCTGGGCCAGGGCGTGGCGGTAGCCGTACTCGTTCTCGGCGGTCTCGACCAGGACCGCGTCCTCCAGCAGCCGGGTGAGCTGCTCGCCGCTCCCGCACGCGGCGACGGCGGCCAGCAGCTCCGCGGTCGCGGGTACGGCGAGGACGGCCGCAGCCTGCGCGAGGGCGCGCGCGGCAGCGGGCAGCGCGAGCATGCGTTCGGCCATGGTGTCCCGCAGCAGCGTGGGCACCTCGACGTCGTCGAGCAGGCGCCGCGCCGCCATGCCGTCGAGCTGGAGGTCGTCGCCGCGGTCGCACAGCGCGTACGTGGTCTCTTCGACGACGAAGGGGATGCCCGCGGTGCGTTGCCGCATGGTCTCGGCGAACCCCAGGGAGACGTTCCGCCCGCCGAGGATGGCCTCGACCAGCTGGCGGACGCCCTCGGTGTCGAGTGGGCCCAGGACGAGGTGCGCGGCCGTGGTGCCCGGCCGCGGGCGGAAGGCGCGGCCCAGTGGCGCGTCGGCGGGCAGGTCCTCACGGCGGAAGGTGACCACGAGCGACAGGGCGGGAGGCGGGTCCGTCATGACGAACCGCAGGAGCTGGCGAGTGCCGTCGTCGGCCCAGTGAACGTCCTCGATCACCAGCACCGCTCGTCCGAGCGCGTCCAGCAGCTCACGGATCGCCCGGAACAGCCGGTGCCGCTCGGCGGCCGGATCGTGCAGCGGGCCGGGTGCGGCGGGTAGCCGGTCGGCCAGCTCGGGCAGGTAGGGGCGCAGCACGCCGGTCACCGCGCTGGGCCGGCCAATCCGGGGGCCGCAGGAGTGCAGACATTCGAAGATCACGCCATAGGGGAACGGCTCACGCAGCGGCTGGCAGTGCCCAGCGGAGACCCACGGCTCCGGTCCGGCCGTCAGCCCGGTCATCAGCTCGTTGACCAGCCGGGTCTTGCCGACGCCGGCTTCCCCCTCGACGAACACGATGGACGGGGACGCGGCGACGGCGGTGACGAGGGTGTCCAGCTCGGTCCCACGCCCGATCAGCACGGGGGAACCGACGCGGACCCTCGATCGGCCCCGCGCGAACAGGTGCCTGCCGTCGGTCATCGTTGGCTCCCGGCCGGAGTGTCACGTCGCGGCCCGCAGGCGGCGCCGGTGCGGATCTCCCGAGCGTATGGCGCACCGTACGGTTGCGGAACCCGGGCGGTCGCGATCGGTAAATCCCGTACCCCTTACGGGTCGTTACCACGGTTGTTCCCCGCCGCGTGGTGACGGATGGTAGCCGCCGAGCGGCCAACTTTTCCCCCACCCCCCACCCTGCGGGCCGCTTGTCCCAGCCGCCCGCGCGCGGCCGGGACCGGGGAGACGGAGTGGTCATGGCACAGACAGAACGAACCCCGACAGGGGCCGGGCGAGGGTCCGTGCGCCGCACATCCCTGGCCGCGGCCCTGGCCGTCTTCGCCTGCGCTACGGCGATGCCGGCCGGCACCGCCGCGGCCGACGGCCCGGACGGCGAGGTGGTGCAGGCCGATCGCCACGTCACCGGGCAGTACATCGTGGTCCTCAGGGAGGACGCCCCGCGGGCCGCCCGCGGACAAGCGGCCGCGCTGAGCCGCCGCTACGGCGGCGACGTCACCGCCACCTATGCCGTCACGCTCAACGGCTTCACCGTCAGGGAACTGTCTGACCGGCAGGCGCGCAAACTCGCCGCGGACCCGTCGGTCAAGGCCGTGTACGAGGACGGCATCACCCGGGCCGCCGACGAGCAGCCGAACCCGCCCTCGTGGGGCCTGGACCAGATCGACCAGAAGACGACCACCCTCGACAAGAAGTACGTCTACCCCAACACCGCCGGGAGCGTCACCGCGTACGTCATCGACTCGGGGGTCAACAAGGGCCATACGGAGTTCGAGGGCCGCGCCTCCTACGGCTACGACTTCGTGGACGACGACGCCGACGCCTCCGACTGTTTCTGGCACGGCACGCACGTCGCCGGAACGATCGCCGGCAAGACCGTCGGCGTCGCCAAGAAGGCCAAGGTCGTGGCGTTACGCTCGCTCGGCTGCGGCGGGAGCGCACCGGACTCGGCGACCGTGAGCGCGATGGAGTGGGCCGGCGCGAACGGCGTGCTCCCGGCCGTGGTGAACATGAGCCTCACGATGGACTCGGCCGGCGTCGGCGACGAGCAGGTGAAGGCGCTGGTGCGGAAGGGTTTCGTGGTCGCGGTCGCGGCCGGCAACAACGGCCAGGACGCGTGCGGCGTGAGCCCCGCCAGGACACCAGAAGCGATCACCGTCGGCTGGATCAACCAGGGCGGCGGACGCAGCGGGAACTACGGCACCTGCCTTGACCTGTTCGCACCCGGCGGCGGTATTCACTCGGCCGACCACACCGGCGGCTACCGCTCCGGCAGCGGCACGTCCATGGCCTCGCCGCACGTCGCCGGTGCGGCGGCCATGTACCTGGAGGCCAACAGGGCCGCCACGCCGCAGCAGGTGCGGGACGCCCTCGTCGACAACGCCACCCCAGGCCTGGTGACGAGCCCCGGCACCGGCTCACCGAACAGGCTCCTGTGGACGGGCTTCATCGGCGGCGGCACCCCGACGTGCGGCACCGTGGCCAACGACGAGGACGTCGACATCCCCGACCCCGCGACCGGCGCCAGCCCCCCGCGCCCGGTGGGCACCACCATCGTTCAGGATGCCTGCGAGGGCCGGGCGTCCGCCACGCTGCCGGTCAAGGTGGACATCGATCACACCTACACCGGAGACCTGGCGATCGACCTCATCGGCCCAAGCGGCACCGTCTACAACCTCAAGAAGGCCGGCGGCCTCGGCGCGCACGACGGAGTGCACCAGACCTACACCGTGGACGCCTCACGTGAGAACGCCAACGGCACCTGGAAGCTGCAGATCCAGGACGTGTACCGGTTCGACACCGGCAAGCTCACCGGCTGGTCCATCACCTTCTGATGCGTACGCGCCGTTCCCACCACACCCCACAGCAAAGGGAACTCGAATGCGAGCACCACGTCTCATACTGCCGCTGGCCGTCGCGCTGGCCGTGACGATGACGCCCATGACGGGCCGGGCGGCGGCCGACCCGCCGCCGCGCCCGCGCAGCACCGCGGCCACCCCCACCGACCGGCTCACGCCGGGCGCGACCCCGGGCCCCGGCATCGTCAACGGGCAGCCGGCCTCATACCGCGACCACCCGTCCGTCATCGCAGGCTTACGCGTTGGTGGCAGCGGGCCGCAGGGCGCCTCCTGTACGGCGTCCGTCGTCGGGAAACGAACGATTCTCACCGCCGCACACTGCATGATCGACGTCGCCGGCGAGAAGAGCTACGTGTACGGCGACGACGACCTGACCACCGCAGGCGACGAGGCGTTCCGCACGCGGGTGAACAAATACGTCACGCACCCGGAGTACCGGCAGGCCAACGACTGGCGCAAGGGGTACGACGTCGCCGTCGTCACCACCCAGGACGACCTGCCCGTACCCCAGAGCCAATGGGCCAGGGTGGCCGGGTCGGGGGACGCCGCGCTCACCCGGCCGGGCAGGACCGGCACCGTGCTCGGGTTCGGCAAGCACCAGCAGGGCAAGCTGTACTCGGCCACACTGCCGGTCAACGACCCCGGCGGCTGCCAGGTGTTCGACGTCAGCGTCAACGGCGAGGTCATGCTGTGCACGGGATATGACGACGGCCGGACGGGGATCTGCTCCGGCGACAGCGGCGGCCCGTTCACCGTGGACGGAGTCGTCGTCGGCATCGTGTCGTTCGGCGCGGGCACCTGCGACCGCTACAGCATCATGGCCCGTCTCACCAACGCGATGGGCGACTGGGCCAAGGAGACCATCGGTCAGGAACCCGGCGAGGGAACGTTCGGCGTCGGTCTCAGCCCGTCGGCCGGCAAGGTGGAGCCCGGCGCGTACATCTCCACGACCGTCACCAGCCAGGCCGGCGATCAGGGACCGGAAGGGCTCGACCTGTCCGCCGCGGGGCTGCCCGCCGGCGCCAGAGCCACCTTCCAACCGGTCAGGGTCAACGCGGGCGACACCGCCAAGCTCACCATGGAGACGGCGGCGAGCACCCCGAAGGGCATATACAAGATCACTGTCACGGCCCAGAACGGCTCCGGCGGCGCCAAGACCGCCGACTACACCCTGACCGTCGGCGACGGCGGCGGCACCGAAGGCCCACAGGTCTCCGTCTCGCCCGCGTCCGGAACCGTCCAGCGCGGCGGGCTCGCGCAGGCGACGGTCACCGTGACCGGCGGATCGGGCACCAGCAGGCTGAGCGCATCCGGTCCCGGGCTGCCCATCAGCCCGTTCTTCAACCCCTCGTCCGTCGGCCCCGGCGGGACATCCCAGGTCATGATCTTCGCGCCCTTCACACCGGGCACATACAAGATCACGATCACCGCCACGGACGGCGCGTCCAAGTCCGGCAGCACTCTCTACACCCTCACCGTGCGATGATCTCGCATCGGTGAGCACAGGACCCGGCGGGCCGCGCGAACCGGCCACGGCCCGCCGGGCCGCTGTCGGATCTGGAGAACGAACGCCATTCCACCGGCATCGCCCGCATCAGGGCCGTTCCCTCCGCCCGCCATGGCACGAACCCAGGCAGGTGATCGACATGACCTCCCGGATTCACCACCGAAGGCCTGTCACAGGACTGATCAACGAGTACCGCAGAGCAGCCTGATCGCTCGACGAACGCGCAGTTCGCACGACGTCGCCGGCGAGGCCTCTGCAGGACCCCTCCGCCCGGGTCCGTGTAATGTGCCTCAAAGATGACAGGCGATGCAGCGGACGTCCAATGGGACTTGTTGTCCTCACGGGGCTTCGCCTCCAGATTTGCGGGGACGTGGGTTGAGGGAGGTGACCCGGACGTTCTCGCCGAAGTTCTGCGGGTTGATCCGCAGAGCCGGCTGGAATGCGACCTGGCGACTGCCATGCGCTGGTACGAGCCGTACAGCAACGACGACATCATCTGGATCGGCGAGCACGCGCCGGGCTGGACCCACATCATCAGCATCAGCGGACTCGGTATCTGGCCCGGCCCGCTGAGCGAGCACGATCGCAGGGTGTTCTTCCTCGAATACGACGACGGAGAGGAGGGACTGCACGGCCTGACCTACTGGCGGGACGGAACACGAGCCGGGGATGCCGGGCGAAATTCCAACGACCCGGGTGACCTGGCACCGCTGTTCGAGCGGCACGGTATCGAAAGCGACGCATTCGACGATGGGGAAGGCGAGCTCAACGCCTACCTCTTTCTCCTCGGACAGATCACCGGACGGTTCATCGACGAGGAGTGGCTGGCCGCCTCCCGCTCCTTGTACCGCATCCCGCCGAACGCATGGGCAGACATAGCCTGAAACCTCGCGACCCGTGTCACTTGAGCGCCGACAGGTTCTTCCGCACCAACCTCGTCAAAGGGTGACCGCCGTCCGGTACCCGCTCGTGGTCCGCGAGGGTGGCCCCAAGCGGGGGGACGGCCCGGCGACCCGCCGGACATGTTCCTGGGCGGATCGGGTGCACCCCATGGCTGGCAAGTGCCCTTCCCGGTGAGCTACATCTTGTCTCGTCGACAATCCCATCGCAGGTCAGCGGCAAAGTTCCGACGAGAACTGCCATTCGGTCACTGACCGGCGCGGCCGCATAACTCCGAACCCCGGCCGCCGATCGATGGAACTGACAGGTGGCCGTTCCGAGGAAGCTCGCCAAGGTCGGAAAGCCCCGCCGTCACACCGGTGTGCACCTGACCACGTCGTTACCCTTCACGCTGCCGAAGACGGCCGCTGATCAAGATGGAAAAGGCTCAGTAGCTCACGACGGACACGTGTCGCCCTCAACCTCGGAGGAGCTTGACGGGCATCCGATTTGACTAACTGGATGGTTAAGAAATAGCGTTCCCGCAACTAAACAACCAGTTAGTTACAGGAGCTGTAGTGGCTGATCATCTCTTCATCGCCAACCGGTGGGTGCCCGCCCAGAAGCTGCTGCCCGTCGAGAATCCGGCGACCGGCGAGTCCTTCGCCTTCGCTCCGGAGGCGTCCAGGACCGAGGCGGCCAACGCCGTCGCCGCGGCCCGGCACGCCTTCGACGAAGGCCCGTGGCCGCGCACCGCCCCCCGCGTGCGGGGCGCGGCATTGCGCCGCCTGGGCGAGGTCATGGACCGCCGACGCGACGAACTGGTCGATCTGGTGGTGCGGGAGAGCGGCTTTCCCCGGCCACTGGCCGAGCAGGTCCATGTGCGAACCGCCATCGACTTCCTGTACGACGTGGCCGACCGGCTGCTTCCCGCGATGACCTTCACGACGCCGCTCAATCCCCACGCCGCGTACTCCATCACCGGACAACTTCAGACCACCCAGGGCGTGGTCGCCAGAGAGCCGGCCGGGGTGGCCGCGCTGCTCACACCGTTCAACGCAGCCGTGCCGCTGACCGTGCACAAACTCGCCTCGGCACTGGCCGCCGGATGCACCGCCGTGGTCAAACCGTCGCCCTACACGCCACTACAAGTCCTGTTGCTCGCCGAATACCTCCAGGAGGCCGATCTCCCGCCCGGCGTGGTCAACGTCATCACCGGCGACCTCGAAGCCGGCGTCGAGCTGACCACCAACCCCGGCGTCGACATCGTCAGCTTCACCGGCTCGAACGCGGTCGGCCGCCAGATCGCCGCGCAGGCGGCAGCCACGTTCAAGAAGGTCGTATTGGAGCTGGGTGGCAAGTCGGCCAACATCGTCTTCGCCGACGCCGACCTGGACCGGGCCGCGCTGGAGGTGGCGGGCAACACCGTCACCAATGCCGGCCAGGGCTGCCTGCTGCTCACCCGAACCCTGGTGGACGAACGCGTCCACGACGAACTGGTCGCCAAAGTGACCCCGCTGCTGGAGGCCGTCACCATCGGTGACCCCGCCGACCCGGCAACCGCCATGGGGCCGCTCATCAGTGCCAGGGAACGCGATCGCGTCGAGGCGATGATCCGGCAGGGCCAAGCCGAAGGCGCCACCCTCGCCCACGGTGGCAGCCGCCCGCGCGGCTTGGCCCAAGGCTTCTACCTGGAACCGACCCTGTTCACGGGCGTCGACAACGCCATGACCGTCGCCCAGCGCGAGTTCTTCGGCCCGGTCAACACGGTCATTCCCTTCGCCGGCGAGGACGCGGCCGTACGCATCGCCAACGACACCGACTACGGGCTCAACGCCGGCATCTTCACCCGCGACTTCGCTCGCGCCCACGCGGTCGCCCGCCGGCTGCGCACCGGGATGGTCAACATCAACGCCTCCTGGGGGGTCAACCCAGACGCGCCCTTCGGCGGCTACAAGCACAGCGGGATCGGCCGGGAAGGCGGCGCCTACGGCATCGAGGAGTTCCTGGAGCACAAGTACATCTCCTGGCCCGTCGGCGCCTAACCGGTTAGTCAACTGTCACACTTGGGGTCATGTCCCGCGCCCAAGCCACCCAGGCCCGCATCCTGCGGGCGGCCACCGCCGAATTCGCCGCCCACGGCCTGGCCGGTGCCCGCGTGGACCGCATCGCCCAGGCAGCCTCGGCCAACAAGAACCTCATCTATGTCTATTTCGGCAGCAAGGAAGCACTGTTCGACGCCGTCTTCGAGGCCCAGGTCACCCAGGGCCTCGAAGCCGTCCCGTTCACCGTCAACGACCTGCCCGCCTACGCCGGGCAGGTACATGACCACTGCCGCAAGCATCCGGAGGTCATCCGGCTGACCGCCTGGCACCGGCTGGAAGGCGCCGACCGGCCGGAACCCACTACCGCAACGCCCGCCTACGCGGCCAAGCTGGCCGCCATCGAAACCGCTCAACGCGACGGACGCGTCAGCGACGCCTGCCCTCCGGCCGTGTTGCTGGCACTCATCGTCGCCCTGGCCACCGCCGACAGCCCCGTCGGCGCGACCACGCCCCCCGGCCCGGCCAACTGGCCCGGCCGCGACGACGAGATCCGCGCAGGCATCGTCGAAGCCGTCCGCAGACTCATCGCCCTCCCGCAGAACATGTGAGCCCACCCTTCACCGCCCGGGTCTGGCTGGGCCACCACCTCACCGGCAGCGCCGACCTCCTGGATCTGGACACCCTTCACCACCACCTTGCCGGCGCTCACCGCGAAGCAGCGGTTCACGCGCGTCAACATGGCCGTGCCCGCGTGGGCCGCATCGACTCCGAGATCCACACAGGCGAGTCGACGTCGGCGACCCGGGACTTGTCCGGCCCGCACAGTGAGGCCTGCATGGCACACGGCAGTGATCCATGCGACAAGGCAGGCGCGACAACAGAACCTGTTCGTCTCCTCGCAGCAGTCCCAGAAGCGCGCCTAAGCCGGCCGTACCGGGCTGACCGGAGCGGTCCGGCGGGCGCGGGCCCACAGCAGGGCGGCCAGCGCGACGGTGAAGGCGGTCCAGGCCACGTAGATCCCAGTCAGTCCGAGGCCAAGGGCCAGCCCGAGCAGCCAGCTCAGCGGGATGAGCAGGAGATAGTCCCCGGCGACGTTGGCGATCATCACCGAACGGGTGTCGCCGTGGGCCCGCAGGAAACTGCCGAAGGCCATGGCGGGCACCATGGGCGCCAGGCTCAGCAGGGCCAGCGGCACCACCGACCAGGCCAGCGCGGCCACGGCGCCGTCGCCGGTGAACAGGGTCAGCAGCGCCGTTCCGCCGATGAGCACCAGGGCCGAGGGGACAACGTACACGATCAGCAACAGCCGGGTCCCGATGCTCCGCCACCGGACGGCCTGCTCCGAGGAGCCCGCGCCGACCTCGTGCCCGGCGAGGATGGCGATGGAGGCGGACGCCGAGGCCATGACGGTGAAGACGACGAGCAGCAGGTTGTCCACGATGCGGTAAGCGGCCAGGTCCGGGGTGCCCATCCGGGCGGCGAACCCGGTGATCAGGGCCTCGTTGAGGTATCCGAGGCCCATGGCGCTCATCTCCGGCCAGCCGATCTTCCAGAGCTTGCCGGCCACCGGGGCGCCGTCGCCCGGGACGCGGGGCAGCCGGGCCCGGCCGTACACGAGCAGGAAGGCGGTCCCGGCCGTGGTCGCGGCCAGCGTGGCCAGGGCCGCGCCGGTGACTCCGAGGCCGGCGGAGAAGATCAGCCACAGCCCGAGCGGCAGGTTCACGAGGTTGACCACGAGCGCGTGCCACATGGACGCGCGGGTCACACCAACTCCCGAGCAGGCGCTCTGCAGCGTGAAGGACGCGGCGGCGAACGGCACCGCGAACGCCAGCACGCGCAGGTACGCCACCCCGGGCCCGATCAGCTCGGCGGAGGCGCCCAACACGGTCAGCACGGGTTCGGCGACCATGGCCAGCACGGCGCCGATGGCCATCCCGGCCAGGAACGAGGTGGCCAGCCCGACCCGGACGATCCGCGCCACCGCGGCCGGATTCCCGGCGCCGTGCGCCTGGGCGACCGTGATCTGCACGGCGGTGGCCCAGCCTCGCACGACGACCAGGGCGACCAGGTAGACGGGGGCGGCCAGGGCGAAGGCGCCCAGCGCCGTGGTGTCGTAGCGGGCCAGCAGAGCGGTGTCGACGATGTTGACGATGATCTGCGTCAGCCCCGCCACCAGCAGCGGCAGCGTCAGCGCCCACATCCGCCTCACAGGACGGCCCGGGCGGCTTCCAGGAAGGCGGCGTCGCGGTCGAGCAGGATGACCGTGTCGGCCCGGGACTCCCGCCACACCGTCAGCCGCTCGGTCATCGCCTGGACCGGGCCGACCAGCGCCACCTCGTCCAGCAGCCGGTCGGGCACCGCGCCGGTCGCGGCGGCCCGGTTGCCGTCGGCGAAGTGTTTGCGGATGTCGTGGGCGGGGCCCTCGTAGCCCATCCGCACCACCACGTCGGCGTAGGTGTTGCGGACGCCGGGCGAAGCCGCGCCGATCAGGTGCGCGTAGAGAGGCCGTAACTTCTCCCGCCCCTCCTCGACGGTCGGGGCGTGCGCGACGTACAGGATGGGACAGATCTTCACGTCCTGCTTCGCCCGTCCGGCTTTGGCGATGCCCGCGTCCAGCGGGGCCAGGATGGCGGCCTCGTGTTCGGGGGCGTACATGCCGGACAGCCAGCCGTCGGCCAGTTCGCCGGTGAGCCTGAGGTTGCCGGGCCCGATCGCGGCCAGGTAGATCGGGATGCGGGGGCGCAGCGGGGTCATCTCGGAGCGGATCGGCCGGGCCCGACCGGTCGAGCCCGGCCCGGTGTAGGGCAGACGGTAGAGCTCCCCGTCGTAGGCGACGCGCTCCTCGCGAGCGGTGGCCTTGCGCACGATCTCGACGTACTCGCGGGTGCGGCGCAACGGGCGCTCGTACGGCAGGCCGTGCCAGCCCTCCACGATCCAGGGCACGGAAAGGCCGAGGCCCAGCTGGAAGCGGCCCCGGGACAGGACGTCGAGGGTCATGGCGGTCATCGCGGTCGCCGCGGGAGTGCGGGCCGGGATCTGCATGATCGCGGTGCCGAGCTCGACGCGCTCGGTCACGGCTGCCAGGTAGCCGAGCACACTGACCGCGTCGGGACCGTACTCCTCGACGCTCCACACCGAGTCCACGCCGATGCTCTCGGCGTGCCGGATCACCGGGAGCACCTCCTCCATGGGTTCGCCGCCGTAGCCCATGGCCAGTCCGAGCCGCATATGTCCTCCTACGGGGTCAGGCGAACGGCAGTGGTTGCCGCGTGAGATCGGGTGAGGCGGGCAGCCGGGTCCCGCCGAGGAAGGGGAAGGCGGCAGGGGCATCGCAGTACAGGCCGGGCACGATCACCCGGGCGACCTGCAGGTCCGATCCCGGGACGGTGAGGTCGACGGCGTACGCGCGGAAGGCCGCCGATGTGGTGACGGGGCGTCCCGTGGGCGCGCGCAGCCGGTCCAGCGCCTCACCCTGAAGGCGTTCGTCCAGGTAGATCTGCACGTGCAGGCGGACGTCGTTGACGTCACGCCAGCCACGCCGCAGATCGTCGAGATAGCGGCGGTCGTCACGACGTTTCAGGTACGGCGGGCCGGCATCCCGGCGCAGCAGCACGCGGCCGTTCTCGTAGGTGCCGACCGCCTCGGTGAACGCCTTGGCGGCGGCCTCGGCCTCGGTGTCCCGGCAGGCGCTGCCGAAGCCGACGACCCGGCGCCGTGGATCTTCGACGAACACTCCGGCGACCGTGGCACCGAACTCCGAGGGCAGCCGCAGCAACGTGACCGTCAGCCCGGACCCGGCCGCCTCGCGCAGCGCTGCGGCGAGCGGCCCGCCGGCGGGTTCCTCGATGGGCGCGGCCGGGGCGTTACCCGCCCACCAGATGGTGACGGCATCCCGCTCCAGCACCTCCCGCAGTGCCGCCCGCCTCGCCTCCTCCCGCGTCGGGGCGGCGGCGGTGCCGGCGAGAATCGGGTAGTTGGTCAGCGGCTCGGCCCGGCGCGGGCCGGTGAAGTAGTTGACGTAGACCAGCGAGGCGGGCACCAGAACCCGTTCGCCGGAGGTCAGGTCTTCGGCGGGCACCCAGGCGATCTCCAGGTCCCGGGTGATCGGCACGAAGGGGAAGCCCCGGGCGGCGTACTGGTCCGGCGAGTAGAGAGCGAGGTCATCGGGGTCGATCGCCGCTCGCCTCAGATCGCGGTAAGCGGCCTTGAGCAGTTCTCCGGGTACCTGGTTGGCGCTGTGGCGTTCCACCGCCTCCCCGATCGCGGCCGAACGCGCCGCCTCCTCGTCGCCGAGCGCGGCGCCACCGGTCACCTCCTTGCCCTGTGCGGGGAAGGCGGAGTAGGAGACCAGACTGGGAACGACGGGCTCACATGGGCGGTCCCGGCGCACCTCTCTGATCACGCGTTCTCCTCTCGCCGGGCGGCCGGGGCCGCGTTGGCGGCGGCCCCGGCCCGAGGTGACCTACTCGTCGTCGTCCTCACGCCACTCGAACGGTGAATCCACCGCGGGGGTGTGGGACTTCAGGCACCCCTGAGGCTCTTCGGGCTCGGCGAAACCGTGATGCGCCATGTCTCCTCCTTTGCGAGAGAAATGCAGGTACGAACCACTTGCGATAACCATAGGCACAGGTTCGGGAAGAACTCAATCGTTCATTCTTCGAGCAATGCGCAGTCTCCGCATTTGATCCCGTTGGGCACCCGGTAATAAAGGCAGCACGTGGTACGCCGGAATGTCAGGTCCGGGGAGATCAGGTCGCCTTTCCCGGCCAGCCCGCCCCGGCCGAGCAGGCGGGTGATCAGCCGGGCCGCGGGTCCGGCGAGATCCGGCCGGGCGCTCACCACGGTACGGCCGGCCTCGGCCAGGGCGGAGGCGGCGTTGCCGTACAGCAGGCCGGAGGCGACCTTCACCCGCAGTCCCTTGGCGAGCGCGTCCAGGTGCGTGCGGACCACCATGTCGTAGAGCAGCTCGGTGACCTGCTCCTCCGTCCCGGCTACCCAGCCGGCCAGGGCGGGGAGCCGGACACCGGCGCCCTCGTCGGCGCGGTCCAGGCGGGTCAGGTCGGGGATCACGCCGTGGGTGAGCACGGCGCCGACGACCGGCGACCAGAGCCGCGCGGCATGGCCCAACTGGGCGATCGAGGCGCCGATGCGGAGTTCGCGGGTGTCGTATCTGGCGGCGACGGCCTCGACCAGATCCATGAACCCTCGGTCGTAGTCGGCGCGCACGTCATGCCATCCGGCGGTGCCGGCGCCGATGTGCGGAGAAAAGAAGGAACCGAATTCGGCGACCTCTTCCAGCGCTGCTCGGACCGATTCCCTGGACGCCGATTCCATTGCTCCGCGCTCCATTCGTAAAATCGCATGGCGAAAATGCCGAACGTCGAATCCGGCTGTTCTGCGGCGGGGATTTCAGCTCAAGGCGCGGCTCCCTCCGGTGCGGAGGCTCACCTGCGGAATCCCCGTCTCGGGGTGGGCGGCCACCTCGCCCTCCACCCGGTAGACGTCGGCCAGCAGGGCGGGGGTCAGCACCTCGGCGGGCGTGCCGAGAGCCACGACCTGGCCGCCGTCCATGACGCAGAGCCGGTCGCAGAACGCGGCGGCCATGTTGAGATCGTGCAGGGCGATCACGGCGGTGACACCAAGCCCGCGCACCAGGTTCAGCGCGTCGAGCTGGTGCCGCAGATCGAGGTGGTTGGTCGGTTCATCGAGCACCATCGTGGCCGGCCGCTGGGCCAGCGCCCGCGCGATCAGCACCCGCTGCTTCTCGCCGCCCGACAGCCGGTCGAAGGGGGCGTAGGCCAGATCGGCCACGTCGAGCCGGTCGAGCGCGTCGGCGATGATCGCCCGGTCCCGGGCGTTGTCACCGTCGAACGCGCGCTTGTGCGGAGTCCGGCCCATGGCGACCACGTCGTACACGGTGAGCTCGAAGTCGCCGCCGGTCTCCTGGAGCACGGCCGCCAGCCGCCGGGCCAGCCAGCCCGCCGGCATCTTCCAGACGTCCTCGCCGTCCAGCAGCACACGGCCCGACGTGGGCCTGAGGGCCCGGTAGAAGGTGCGCAGGAGCGTGGACTTGCCCGCGCCGTTGGGCCCGGCCAGTCCCAGCACCTCGCCCTTGGCGACCTCCAGGGAAATCTCACGGACCAGGTCCCGGCCGCCGATGCGGACCGACACGTCCTCCACGACCAGTGTCACTTCGATCGCCTCCGCATCAGCCACAGGAAGAACGGCCCGCCGACCAGCGCCGTGATGATCCCCACCGGGATCTCCTCCGGCGCGATCAGAGTGCGGGCCACGAGATCGGCCGTGACGAGAAAGGCCGCTCCGAGCAGCGCCGTCGCCGGGAGTGCCCGGCGATGATCGGCGCCGATGAGCAGGCGGACGACGTGCGGCATGATCAGCCCGACGAACCCGATGGACCCGCTGACCGCCACGATCGTGCCGATCATGATGGCCACCAGCACGAACAGCGCCGCCCGGAACCGGTGCACGTCCAGCCCGAGCGAGGCCGCCGCCTCCTCCCCGGCCAGCAGCAGGTTCAGCGGCCGGGAGACCCCGAGCAGCACGAGCGTGCCGGCCAGTACCGCCACGGCCGGAATCCACACCATCGTCCAGGTCGTCCCGGCCAGGCCACCGAGCATCCAGCGCAGCGCCGACTGGGTCTTGTGCGGGTCGTTGGACGTCACCACCAGGAAGCTGGCCACGGCCGACAGCACCTCGGCCATCGCGACCCCGGCCAGCACCAGCCGCACCGTGGTCATCCGGCCGCCGGACCTGGCCAGGAAGTACACCGCGACCAGCGCGGCCAGAGCTCCGAGGAACGCCGCGACGGGCAAGGAGAACGCGCCGAACACGGTGAGGCTGAACACCACCACGCTGACCGCGCCCACGCTCGCGCCGGAGGACACGCCCAGCAGCATGGGGTCGGCCAGCGGATTGCGGACCAGCGCCTGCAGCGCCATGCCGCACACCGACAGCCCGGCGCCGATCACCGCCGCGAGCAGCACGCGAGGCACCCGTACGTCCATGACGATGGTCTCCCGCACGACCGGCCAGGTGGGCTCGGCCAGCGCGGGGTGCACGCGGTGCAGCAGGATGCCCCACACCTGCTCCGCCGGGAGCGTGACCGACCCGGCCGCGATCGCCGCCGTCGCCGCCGCGCCCAGCATGACGAGCAGCAGGGCGATCACGATCGGGTACGGCAGGCCGGGCCGCCGCGCACCCACCTTCGGATACGGCAGGCCCAGCCGCCGCGCATGAACCTCCGGCCCGCCTACCTTCGGCTCGCCCACGTTCGGCTCGCCCACCTTCGGCCCGCTCACTTGAAGCGGTCGGCGTGGAGCTGCCTGGCCAGGGCTTCGACCGCCGCCGGGGCGCGCACACCGAGCACCACCGACGACAGCGGCAGCACCGCCAGCCTCTTGTTCTTGATCGCCGGCACGTCCTTGAGCGCCGGGTTCGCCAGCAGGAACCGCTGCTTGTCGGCCACCGACTGCTCGCCGTAGTCGTAGATGACGATCCACTCGGGCGCGCGCTCGGCGACCTGCTCGAACGAGACGTCTCCCCAGGTCTTGCCGAGGTCGGCGAAGACGTTCTCCGCCCCCGCCAGCTTGATGATCTCGTTACCGATGCCCGCGCCGCCGGCGGTGAAGGCGGTCTTGTCGCCGCTGTCGTAGACGAACAGCTTCACCGGCGCCGCCCCGGCCAGCTTCTCCCGTACCCCGGAGAGGGTGGCGTGCAGCTTGGCGAGCAGCGGCTCCGCCCGGCCGGGCACGCCGAAGATCTTCGCGACGTTGTGGATCTCCTGGTCGATCAGCTCCATGGTCACCGGGCCCTTGGCGCACTCCTCGACGTTGAGGTAGCTGTTGATCCCGGCCTTGGTGAGGGCGTCGCGGCTGCGTCCCTGCTTCTCGTCGAAGGTGCTGGCGAAGCCGCCGTAGACGAAGTCCGGCTCCTGCGCCAGCAGGGCCTCGTAGGCGGGGTACTCCTTGGACAGCACCTTCACGCTGTCGTAGGCGGCCTGGTACTCCGGCAGGATCTTGTCGTCGAGGTAGCCGGTACCGACCATCGACTTCTCCAGCCCCAGCGCCAGGAGCACCTCCGTGGCGTGCTGGTTGAGCGAGACCGCCCTGGCAGGCGGGCGTTCGTAGGTGGTCTTCACGCCGCAGTTGTCGATGGTGACCGGGAAGCCCGCGGCGGCGGAAGCGGCCGGAGCCTGCCCGGGAACGGCTCGTTCAGCCGGGGCGCCGCCGCAGGCGGCCAGCACACCGGATACCAGGAGGGCGAGCAGGAGGGACGTAAAACGTCTGCCCGTCATGGAGGGTTCCTCTCACGGAATCTGCACAACGGGGCGGATCGGAAGGAGGGAACGCCAAAGGCCCGCCGGACACCACAGGCCCACTCCTCTCCGGGGAGATCCGCCCCAGTTCATCGAGGAGGCGACCGCGTGAGTCTCCTGGCTCTCGGGTCGAGGCTCGTCCCCGCCTTCCCACCCCGTGGGGGCAGTGGCTCAGTGAGGATCCGCTCGCCGATCACAGTGGCGGGACCGCGCCGGATTCACACCGGCTTCCTCAGTCCGCGCTCGCCTTTTCCCGGCCATCATGACACGAACCAAATCAATTCCTAGCCGTGAGGTTCCACGAACAGCGTGTTCTCCGGAGGCAACGCGCGTGGAAGACGGCCATGAGAGCGCCGCAGGACGCCGGACATGCGGCAGGACGACCGCCCGACGGCGCTGGTGGCCGGAACCTCCACCGGTAGCGGCGTTCTATATGGCCTGCGGCCTGCCGACCTGGTGTTCTGAGTCGTTGACGGCGGCCGCGGTCTGTCCTGAGGCTCGAAGTCCGGGCCGCCGGTGCTGACGCTTGCGCCGGAGTGAGCCCCGCCCGGCCCGGTCAATCGCGGCCATGACCGGCCAGCGCGTCGATCAGGGTGCGGAGCCCGCTCAGGAACGCGGCCTCGTGGTCGAAGGCCCGGACCACGCGGCGGATACGTTCCGGGTCCACGGCCGCTGACTCCAGCAGTCTCTCGCGGGCGGCGCGTCGTTCGGGGGTTGCGCCAGGCAGGTAGCTCAGGTGGCCGAGCACGTACCACCAGAGTTGAAGATACGCGTCGGTGGCTCGGTGGTCGTCGAGACCGAGATCGCGGAACCGGTCCAGTGCCCAGGTGAACATCGCGGTGGCCCGCGGCGCGAACCACTCGCCTTGCCGCAGGATCTCCACTACCCACACGTGCCCCGCGAGGTAGGCGTCCAGTCCGGCGAAGGCGGCGATCAGGCGCTCCTGCGGAGTGCCCTCGTCGGCGGGCAGCGGCGGAAGCCCCTTCGCCACGTCGTCCAGCAGGGCGAGGATCAGTTCCTGCTTGTCCTTGACATGCCGGTAGATCGCCATCGGAGCCGCGCCCAGTTCTGCGGCGACCCGGCGGATGGTCAGCCCGTCCACGCCCTCGGACTCGGCGACCCGCCGTCCGGCCGCGACGACCCTCTCGCGGGTGAGGAACTGGCGACGTCGGCTGGAACTCGTGCTGGCGATCACTCCCTCAACTGTACTCGCGTGGAATTTCTCCAAGCTCTCAAGTAAGGCTAGCCTTGCTTTAGTGTACTAAGTACGCAAGAGTTCGCGGTGGCGGGGTCGCGGCTGCCTCTAGCCATTGAAAATGATTGTCGTTACCATCTCCTGCTGTCTGGCCAGAAACGAAGGGTGTGGCATGTCCACGATGTCAACGGCGCGGCGGGCGCCTTCGGTGCTGGCTCCCGCTCGCGCCACATTGGTCGGCTGCGGCATCCTGACCGCCGTCAGCGCGCTCGCCGGCATGGCGCCGCTGGTCGCCGTGGTGGAGATCAGCCGCCGGCTGCTCCACGGCGACACGGAGGTATGGCCGATCATCGTCGTCGCGCTCGTGGCACTGGCGGTCAAGCAGCTCGGCACCTTCGGCGCGGGGGTTCTGACGCATCTGGCCGACATCCGGGTCTCGTTCGGCATCCGCAGAGCCCTTCTGGGCAAGCTGCGCAGGCTTCCCCTCGGCTGGTTCACCGATCGCAACTCGGGGGCCGTGAAGAAGACCGTTGAGGACGACGTGGCGGCGCTTCATCAGCTCATCGCGCACTCCGTGGTGGAAGTCACGGCGGCGGCGGTCCCGCCGGTGGTGGCGATCGCGTACCTCGTGGTCGTCGACTGGCGCATGGCCCTGATCGGGGTGCTGCCCATGGTGGTCGGACTGGTCGTGTACCAGCGGGCGATGGCGGACGCGGGGACGAAGTACCCGGAGTTCATCCAGTGGCTGACCCGGCTCAACGGTGCCGCGGTCGAGTTCGTCAACGGCATCGGGGTCGTCAAGGCGTTCGGAACGCCAGGCGTCGCCAGCCGCCGTTTTCAGGATGTCTCGCGGAGGTTCGCGCGGTTCTTCCTCGAGTGGGCCCGCTCGACGAGCGCCGCGGGCGTCATCGCGGAGATCCTCCTGTCGCCGCCCAGCGTGCTCGTGGTCATGGCGAGCGCCGGAGGCGCGCTCACCGCGGCGGGCCGGCTACCGGTCGAGAGCTTCATCGCCTTCCTGGTGTTCGGCACGGTCACCACCGCGGGGTTGATGACGGTCATGATGTCGGTGCATCCGCTGGTCACCGCACTGAGCGTGGCCCGTGGCATCCGTGAGGTGCTTTCCAGCCCGGAGCTGCCCGTCCCGGCCCGGCCTGTCGCGCCGGACCCGGACGCCCCAGGTCCTGTGGTCAGCATGCGCGCGGTCCGCTTCGCCTACGGCGACACCGTGGCGCTGGACGGGATCGACCTGGACCTCGAGCGAGGCACGGTGACCGCGCTGGTCGGTCCGTCCGGTTCCGGCAAGTCCACGCTGGCCAAGCTCCTGCCCCGCTTCGACGACCCGCAGGAGGGGACGGTGGCGCTGTACGGCGTGGCCCTGCGCGACATCGACCCGGCCGAGCTGTATCGCCATGTGGCCTTCGTGTTCCAGGAGTCGGCGCTGCTGCGCATGAGCATCAGAGACAACATCCGTCTGGCCCGTCCGGACGCCGATGACGCGGCGGTCCGCGCCGCGGCCGCCAAGGCACAGATCCTGGAACGGCTCGACGAGCTGCCCCGGGGGCTCGATTCCGTGGCCGGCGAGGACGCCGAGCTGTCAGGAGGCGAGCGGCAGCGGGTATGCATCGCCCGGGCCATCCTCGCCGACCGGCCGGTCCTGGTGCTCGACGAGGCGACCGCGAGCGCCGACCCGGAGAACGAGGCCCGCATTCAGGACGCGCTCAGCGAGGTCGCCCGCGACCGTACCGTCCTGGTCATCGCCCATCGGCTGAGCACCATCCGGGGCGCCGACCGGATCGTCGTACTGGACGCCGGCCGCGTGGTGGAGCAGGGACGGCATGCGGAACTGCTCGCTCTCGACGGCCTCTACACCCGGCTGTGGGAGCACGACCAGCGTGCGCGTGAGGGCGCCGTGGCGGGAACGGAGACGCGCTGATGGTCACCATGATCCGATACCTGTTCGAGGTGCTGGACGAGAAGGGCCGGCGGCACCTGCGAGTCATGCTCGTCCTGCAGGCGGCGCAAGGGGTGCTGCAGGGGCTGGGATTCCTGCTCGTGGCACCGCTCGTCGCAACCCTGACGAGCCCGCCCGTGGACTGGCCCGGATTCTGGCTCTGGCTGGGGACGATCGTGGCCGTCGTCGCCGCGCACCATGTGCTGCTGGCCCGGAGCACGTCGCTGGGCTACCTCGTCGGGACGGACGTCCTCACCAGCTTCCACGAGCGCATCGGCAACCATCTCGCCACGCTGCCGATCGGCTGGTTCGGCGGCGACCGTACCGGGCCGGTCGGCCGGATGCTCGGCAAGGGCACGATGGATGTGGCCAACATCCCCGCGCACCTGCTGCGGCACGTCGTCGTCGGCGTGACCGCGCCGGCGGTCATGATCACCGGTAGCTTCCTGCTCGACTGGCGGATCGGCCTCGCCTTCACCGCGGGCGCGGCCCTGTGCGCCCTGGCGCTGCGGCTGCTCATGGTGATCGTCCGGCGTAACGACGACGACTACGAGCACGACATCGGCGCGACCTCCTCCCGCGTCGTCGAGTACGCCCGCCAGCAGCCTGTCCTGCGCGCCTACGGCGTGCTCGACCGGCCCGAGATGGGCACGCTGGAGGAGTCCCTGGTCCGCCAGCAGGGGTCCCAGTCACGCCTGACGATCCGCGGCGCCTGGGGACTGATGGTGTTCTTCGGCACCCTGCAACTGGTGGTCACGGCCGTCATCGCCATCGCCGTCGCACTCACCTTGCAGAGCGTCATCACCCTCCCGGTCATGATCGGCGCGCTGATCGTCACCCTTCGCATGCTTGATCCGATCACGCAGCTCGGCGAGCTGGCCGGGCACGTGCAGGTCAATGCCGATGCGATCGGACGGGTGCGCGCGTTGCTCGCCGTCCCGTCGCTGCCCGAGCCGGAACGGCCCGCCGAGCCCGTGGGCGCCGACGTCGAGCTGCGCGGGGTCCGCTTCGGCTACGAGGACGGCCCTGCCGTACTGGACGGTATCGACGTGACGATACCGTCGGGGAGCCTCACCGCCGTCGTGGGTCCGTCCGGGGCCGGCAAGAGCACGCTGCTGAAGCTCATCGGCCGGTTCTTCGACGTCGACGCCGGTATGGTCGCCATCGGCGGCAGGGATGTCCGCGAGCTCGGAAGCGCGGGCGTGTCGCGGCTGACGGCCCAGGTGTTCCAGGACGCCTACCTGTTCGAGGGCACCATCGCCGACAACCTCCGCATGGCCGCACCGGACGCCGGCGATGCCGATCTCGACCGCGTGGCCGCCATCGCGCGGCTCGACGAGGTCATCGAACGGCTGCCCGACGGCTGGCACACCCGAGTCGGCGAAGCGGGCTCGACCCTGTCCGGCGGCGAGAAGCAGCGGGTCTCGATCGCTCGCGCCCTGCTCAAAGACGCTCCCGTCGTGCTGCTCGACGAGGCCACGGCCGCCCTCGACGCGGTCAACGAGGCCGCGGTCGCCGACGCCATCGCCGTACTGGCCCGTGATCGCACCGTCATCATCGTCGCCCACCGTCTGTCCACCGTGGTCGCCGCCGATCACATCCTCGTCCTCGACCGGGGACGGATCACCGAGCAGGGCGACCATGAAGCCCTGCTCACCGCGGGAGGTACATACGCCCGCTTCTGGAACGAGCGGGTACGCGCCCGCGGCTGGCAACTCGCCCCGAAGGGAACCCCGTGACCACAACAACTCCGGCCGAGCGTCACCTTGACGTGGCCATGAGCCCCAAGGACCTCATCAACATCGGCGTCTTCGGCGCCCTCTACATCGCCGTGGTGTTCGCGATCAACATGCTGGGGTTCGTCAACCCGGCCGTCATGCTGATCGCCCTCGTCGCGAGCATCGTCGCCGGGGGAATCCCGTTCATGCTGTTCCTCACCCGGGTACGGCACGCGGGCATGGTCACGATCTTCGCGATCGTCACCGCCGGGCTCCTCATGCTCACCGGGCATCCACTGATCAGTTTCGTGATCACCATCGGCTGCGCGCTGGTCGCGGAGGTGATCATCTGGTTCGGCCGGTACGGCTCCCGCCGCCTGAGCGTGCTCGCCTACGCCGTCTATTCCGCCTGGTACGCCGGGCCCATGATGCCCATCTTCTATGACCGCGACGCCTACTTCGCGGGCCCCTCGATGCAGATGATGGGCGCCGACTATGTCAGCCAGATGCGGACGCTGCTCTCGCCGGCGGTGCTGCTCGCCTTCGACGTGTCCACGATCGTCTTCGGCCTGCTCGGGGGGCTGCTCGGCCTTCGGCTGACCCGCAAGCACTTCGAGAAGGCGGGACTGGCGTGACCACCAGCCCGGTGGCGGCCTCACGCGAGCGAACCGTCACGGCGGCCCGCTCACGTCCAGCGCTGCGGCTGGACCCGCGGACCAAGGCGGTGCTCGTGCTCGCGACGAGCCTGGTGGTCATGGCCCCGGAAGGCGTCTCGTTCATCCCCGCGGCGCTTGTTCTCGGCGTGCTGCTCGCGTTCAACGAAGGCGCGTGGGTACGGGCGCTCGCGCTGCCGGTCGCCGCGGCCGGAATCGGGACGATCGCCTACCTGCTGCCGATGTACGTCCCGCATCCGGTGGTCGGCGTGGTCGCGACCATGGCCGCGTACCTTGTCCGCCTCGTCGCCATCGGCGGCGTGGCCCTCCATCTGATGTCCACGACCTCGCCCATGGAGCTGACGGCGGCGTTGCGCGCCGCACGCGTACCGCGAGCGATCACCGTCTCCGCGGCCGTGATGCTGCGCTTCCTGCCGACGATCATCGCCGAGGCCCGCGCCGTCTACGACGCCATGCGGCTGCGCGGGATCGGCGGATGGGGCGGCATGCTGCGCCACCCCGTGCTCAGCATCGAGCGCTTCACCGTTCCGCTCATCGCCTCAAGTCTGCGCGTGGCCGAGGACCTGTCCGCCTCCGCGCTGCTGCGCGGGCTCGGCTCGGCCTCCCGCCCCACCGCGATGCGCCCGCCGCGCCTCGGCGCCGCCGACGGGGCGGCCGTTCTCGTCGCGGCGGGGCTCGCCGTGGTCACGGTCCTGTGGTGATCCGGATCGACGGGGTGCGCTGGGCCTACGCGGGCGCGGCCGCTCCCACACTCAACGACTTCACCCTGAAGGTGATGCGAGGGGAGACCGTCGTGCTGTGCGGACCCAGCGGATCGGGCAAGAGCACCGCGCTTCGACTCATGAACGGCCTCATCCCGCACTTTCACGAGGGCGAGCTCGACGGCACGGTTCATCTTGACGGGCAGGCCGTCGCCGACCTGGCACTCGATCAGCTCGGCCGGCTGACGGGCACCGTACTCCAGCACCCGCGCCGCCAGTTCTTCACCGACGAGTGCGAGGCCGAACTCGCCTTCGCGATGGAGAACTTCGGCGAACCCGCAGAACGCATCAGAGAACGTGTCAGCCTGGTCGTGGACGAACACCACCTGCGCGGCATCGCGGGACGGAGACTGCAGGATCTGTCCGGCGGCCAGCAACAACAGGTCGCCTGTGCCGCCGCGGCCGCCCATCGCCCGCCTTTGCTGCTGTTCGACGAGCCCACCTCGAATCTGTCCGCCGCCGCGATCGAGCGCTTCACGGCCACGCTCAGCCGCCTGCGCGCGGGCGGCGCGACCATCATCATCGCCGAGCACCGCCTGCACTTCCTGCGCGGCGTCGCCGACCGCGTCGTCGCCATGCGCGAAGGGCGCGTCGAGACGGAATGGTCAGGCGCGGAGTTCGCCGCCCTCAACGACGACACTCTGTCGGCCGAAGGGCTGCGCACCCTCAGCCCGACCCCACGCCGCGTGCTTCCCCGCATCCGTGCTCATGGCCCCAGCATCGACGGGAACACGCCTTCATCGGGGCCCGTCGAGGCGGGTGTGACCCTGCGTGGCGTGGGCTGCGCCTTCCACGGGCGTCGCGTGCTCGACATCGAGGAGGCGTACCTGCCCGCTGGGGCGATCACCGCGGTAACCGGTCCGAACGGCGCAGGCAAGAGTACGCTCGCCCGCGTCCTCACCGGCCTGCAACGGCACGAGGGCGAGGTGCTCCTCGGCGGGCGGCGGCTCGGGCGCGCGGAACGGCAGCGTGCGAGCGGCATCGTCATGCAGGACGTGCAACGGCAGCTGTTCACCGACAGCGTCTCGGCCGAGCTCCGGCTGGGCCTGTCCGGCGGGGAGCAGTTCGGAGACCTCCTGCGCAGCCTCGACCTCGAACCCTTCCACGACCGGCACCCGTTGTCCCTTTCGGGAGGGCAGCAGCAACGTCTGGTGGTGGCCGCGGCCCGGCTCGGCGCCCGCCGCATCGTCGTGTTCGACGAACCCAGTTCCGGTGTCGACCGCCGCCACCTGCATTCCATCGCACAGGTCATGCGCGAACTCGCCGCCGAAGGCGTCATCGTGCTCGTCATCAGCCATGACGACGAACTTCTTGACCTCGCCGCAGACCGCGAACTCCAACTCAGGGTTCTCGACGGAGCGTCCTCCATCAACAGATAGGGCGCGGGCCGCCCCTTTTGAGGTCGGAGTCCGGGTCCACCTCCTCCACCGTCCAGGTGTTCTTGATCGCGTCGCGGTGGCGCTCGGTCAGCTCGCCGAGCGGGTGTATTCGTCGGCCAGCGCTCTGTAGGGCTCTGGCGTCATCGTCAGCCTCTCGCAGCCGAGCCACCGCATCAGCCTTCCGGCCCAAGACCATGGTGGGCCGGTCGGGGCGGGTCAGTGGCCGGCGATGCCGCGTTCGCGCATGAGACGTTCCACCCGCATGGAACGCCGCGCGCCTGGGAGCAGGCTCCCAGGCGACAATCCTCCACGCGGACGACGAGAACCAGTCCCGTTCGGCCGAGGATGAAAGTCATGATCACTCAAAGATCCCCTGAGCCTTCTCACCGGGCCACGAGACCCGCGACACCGGGGGGAGGACCATGAAGAAGACTCTCGCGATTCTCGCCGCCGCCGCGGCCATCGCAGCAGTGGCGCCGGCGGCCGAGGCCGCGCGGCTGACCTGGAACAAGTGCTCAGACCAGACACTTCCCGCGCCCACGGAGTGCGCCTCGATCGAAGTGCCGGTGAACTGGGCCGAGCCCGACGGCAGGAAGATCCGGCTGGACCTCGCCCGGCTGCCCGCCACCGAACCCGACCGCCGGATCGGCAGCGTCCTGGAGGTAACCGGCGGACCCGGGAACAGCGGCATCCCCGAGGTGAAGTTCGCCGCGTCCAATCTCAAGGAACTGGGCCGCCGCTTCGACCTCGTCTTCTTCCAGACGCGCACCAGCCTGTGGTTCAGAAACATGCCCAAGGTCTGCTGGAAGCCCGGCACCCAAATGGAAGACCCTCGCAGCCGCAAGCGCTACACCGCCCAGACCGCCGCGATGACCAGGTCCTTCCTCGCCTGCCAGAAGGCGGACACCACCGGCCTGTTCGCCCATGTGGACTCCATGTCGATGGCCAGGGACATGGAGGCGATCCGGGCGGTGCTGGGCGAGGAGCGGCTCAGCATGGTGGCCCACTCCTACGGCGGGGTGCCCTCCATCGCCTACGCCCGCCTGTTCCCGCAGCGGATCCGGGCCCTGTACGCCGACGGGGTGATCAACCAGGCCGCAGGCTTCAACGACCAGATGCTCCGGATATCGACCGTCTTCGAGGAGAAGTTCAAGGAGTTCACCGTCTGGTGCGCGGACACCCCCGCCTGCGCGCTGCACGGCGAGGACGCCGAAGCGGTATGGCGCGCACTCGTCCGCGCAGCCGACCGTAAGCCGATCCCCGGCACCTCCGCCGAGTTCGGCAAGGGCGAGATGACCGGATGGATGCTGCGGCAACACGCCTTCACCTACGCGGTTGACCCGGGCAAGGACCACGCGAACTGGCTGGCCTTCGCCGAGTCGGTCGACAAGGCGCGGCGCGGGGACGGATCCGGGTTCGGCGATCACGTCATCACCGGCACCAGCGTCTGGAGCACGCCCGGCGTCCTGGCGATGAGTTGCGGCGACGGTCGCGGCTTCGCCGACTATGACGAACTGCGGAACTACCGTCGCACGGCGGAGAAGACCAGGCCGAATCTCGGCTCCGTCCGGATCGAAGGCGTCGCGTGCACAGGCTGGCCACTGAAGGTGGCCAACCCGGTCCGTCCGCTCCCGTCGCACGGCCTCCCGTCGATCTTGGGCGCGGGAAGCACCTACGGCGACGTGGTGACGACCCGGACCCTCACCGAGATGATCCCGGGTTCGGTGACCGTCACCTACGAGGGACCCGGGCACGTTCTGTGGATGATGAACAAGAAGTGCCCGATCAAGCACGCGACCTCGTACCTCACCGACCTGAAGCTCCCCCCACCGGGCACGACCTGCCCTGCTGAGTGATCTCCGGCGGCAGCCGTACGCCAGGCGATGCTTCGCCCCGCGCAGGGGCGAAGCACATCTGCCGGCCCTCCAGGTGGGGCTGCCGCCGCCGGTGCGCTTGCACGATCTACGGCACGGTGCGGCGACGCTGATGCTGGCGGCCGGTGACGATGTGAAGATCGTGCAGGAAACCCTCGGGCACGTCTCCTAGACCTTCACGCGTGACACCTGTTGTTGTAGGCCGGCAGGATGGTCAGGGAGGCGTTCGTTCGCGGGGTCGTCGGTGTCGAGGAGTCCGGCGTTCGCGAAGGGGGCAAGTTGTTAGGGGAGGGCGTCTTCGGCCCCTTGGGGTCACCCCGCAACCAGCACCGTCACGATCATCCTCGGTCAAACGGACGCGACAAATAGCGCGGCAGAACGAACTACCCACAGCGATGCACGTCACGGGCGGATCGCGCCGTCAGGGATCGCGCCTGTTGCGGCGAGGGTTGCCTCTTCCCAGGCCGGGTGGTGCGGGTTCCTGCCCGATGAGGCCATGGAGGTGGGCGTAGGAGACGGCGTGGATCCGGTCGCGCAGGTTCAGTTTGGTGAGGATGCGCGAGACGTGGGTTTTGACGGTCTCGTCGCCGATGCCGAGGTACTCGGCGATCGCGGCGTTGCTGTGCGCTTGGGCGAGCAGCAGGAGGACCTCGTGTTCCCGGGGGGTGAGGAGGTCGAGACCGGCCGGGGTGGGTGGTGGGGCGATGCTGTCGGCGAGGCGGCTGCTGAGCCGCCGGATGACCGACGGGTCGATGAGGGTGTCGCCGCGGGCGGCCACCCGGATGGCCGCGATGAGTTCCTCGGGCGGGAGGCTCTTCAGCAGGAAGCCGCTGGCCCCAGCGCGTAGCGCCCGATGGACGTAGGCATCCTGGTCGTAGGTGGTCAGCAGGATCACCTTGGTGGTGTTGGCCGGGTCGGCGAGTATCGCCTCCGTGGCGCGCAGGCCGTCCAGGCGCGGCATGCGGATGTCGACGATCGCCACGTCAGGACGTAGCCGCAGGACCTCGCTCACGGTTGCCCGCCCGTCCGCCGCCTCCCCTGCGCACATCAGGTCGGCCTGGGTGTCCAGGACGGCGCGCAGACCGGAGCGGAACATGGCATGGTCGTCGGCGATCAGGACGCGCAAGGTCATGAGGGGTCCAGAGGGAAGGTGGCGGTGGTGATCCAGGTGCGGCCGTCAGGCGAGGGCCCGTAGCTGGTCGAGCCGGCGAACATGGTGACCCGGTCACGGATGCCCTGCAGGCCGCGGTGTGGTGAGCCCAGCCGGGGGCGGATGCCGGCTCCGAGGGGATTCGACGTGGTCACGGTGAGGTTCACGCCGTCGTAGCGCAGGCCGACCTCCGCGACGCGGCCGGCGCCGTGCCTCAGAGCGTTGGTGAGCATCTCCTGCACCACCCGGTAAGCGGTGATATCCAGCGACTCGGGCAGCCTGGACGGGACACCGTGGACGGTCACCCGCGCACTCAGGCCGACGCCGCTCAGTGCGTCGAGAAGTTCCGGCAGATTGTCCAGGCCGGGCTGGCTGTCCTCTCCAGCGGGGTCGCCGTGCAGGATGTCCAGCAGGCGTCGCAGGTCGAGCATGGCGGCCCGGCTGGAGGTCTCCACCGCGGCCAGCGATGTCGTCAGATCCTGGTCGTTCGCCGCCGTCGTGGCCCGTATCCGGGCCACCCCGGCGTGCATGCCGATGGCGCTGACATGGTGAGAGATCACGTCGTGCAGGTCGCGGGCGATGCTGCTGCGCTCCTCGGCGATGGCCGCGGACAGCGCCTGCCGGGCCTCCGCCTGCTCGCGCTCTGAGCGCTTTTCCAGCTCGGCGATGTACGCGCGGCGCGCGGTGGTGTACCGCCCGACGAGCCAGGGCAGGAGCGCGTCGCCCAACACGTTGATCAGGAACCGTCCCCCTTCGAAGCCCGCCCCGCCGGCGATCGGCCGCATGACAGCCGCCCCGGCCAGGCAGAGCAGGGACAGCACCGCCGGTCCCGGGTTCAGCCAGGCGCCCGCCCGGTAGGCGGCGATGAGCAGTCCGGCCCTGTTCAGCAGAGGCACCGGCATCGGGCCGGTGGATGGCAACGCCCCGTCGTGGGCGAACAGCGCCGCGCCCACCACCATGACGGACGCCTGGGCGGCGGCCACCATGCCGGACCGGCGCGGCGCGCCGGCCAGAAGCGCGTCCACCACGACGATCGCCGCCAGCACGGACCAGCTCGTCACCACCGGATAGGAAGGGAAGCGGGGGGAAAGGACGAAGAAGAGAACGTCCACGGTCAAAGTGACCGCGGCGATCACCATCGCCTGGCGGGTCAGCGAGCCGCTGACGTCGTGGATGCGGACGCGCCGGTCACAGCCTTCTCTGCCGGGCACCGGCCCTCCTTCCGTCCACGCTCAGGCCGCCCGCGGCTACGAAATGCGGGCGGCGACAACCCCATGATGTCCGGTCACGGATCACGGGGAGTCCCCCGTCCGGGGGACCACCATCCCCTGATGCTGTGACGACAGCGGCGGGCGGGCATCCCTAGGCTCCCGCACGATGAACGACAGCGCCCCTCCTCGACGCCGCCTCGGCGCACTGTTCGCCCTCCTGGCGGGCACCCTCACGCTGCTGCTCGCCCTCAGCCCGCGGGCCGAGGCGGACTCCCCGGCGGGCGGAGACATGCACGTCGCCCAGACACTTGGCGACCGGGAACTGACGGTCATCCTGCGCCGGGTCACCGGCGTGCCCGGACCGCTGCACGTGGACGTGATCACCCGCACCGGCACGGCGGCCGGTCGCCTCGACCTGGCGGTGCTTCCCACGGGCGTCTCCATGTCCGCGTCCGCCGCCGCGGCGTCGGGTACGACCGTGGACACCGCGGTGGTCACCTTGAGCACCCGGCCGGGGACGTACTCCGCGATTCTGAACGTCACCCAGGCGGGCCCGTGGGAGCTGTCGCTCAGCGACGGGAAGAGGACCGCGAGGATCCCCTTCATCGTGCCGAAGCAGGTCACATCGCCGCCCGAGACCGCGGTCTATCTGGGTTTCAGCGGCGCCGGACTCCTTGTCCTCGTCACCGTTCTGGTCGCTGTACGCGCGCGTCGCGGCTGGTGGACACTGGTGCCGGGCGGCGGCCTGGTCGCCTGCCTGACCGTGGCGGTGACCGGCGCGCTCCTGTCGTCCCAGGTACCGCCGCCGCCGTCCCAGGGAGGCCAGGTCGACGCCACGATCGACGGCGTCAACGATCCCTATGCCGACGCCGGGCGGCCGAGCGGCGACTACGCCCGCCCGCCGGGCACGATGCTGCTGTCGACGTCCACGAACAGGGCGGGAGACGTCGCCGACGTGCGGCTGGCGCTGTCCGACGCGACCACCGGTCTGCCCCTGGACGACGTCGTCGTCCACGACGGGGCGCTGCTGCACCTGCTGGTCGTCGGCCCTTCGGGACAGTTGTGGCATCTGCACCCCGTCATGACCGGTGCAGGCGTGTTCGAAGCACCGTTGTTCCTGCCCGAGGCCGGCCACTACGCGTTCTCCGCCGAGTTCGCCCGCCGGGGCGGCGGCGTCCATCAGGTGCGCTCCGCCTCCGGCATCGACGCGGTGTCCGATGACGCGCGGACGACATCCGGCGACCTGCCGGTGGGAACCGGTTCGCGGACGGTGGCCGGCGTCCCGGTCCGGCTCACGGCATCCTCGCTGACGGCGGGCGAAGCCGTCGTACTGACCGCCCGCGTAGGGGACACGGCGACCCTGCAGCCCTGGCTCGGCATGCTGGGGCACCTGGTCGTCGTCGGCCCGCTCTCACCTGAGGCACCGGTGGGGGCGGCTACGCAGGGCGCCCAGGTGTGGGCCCACTCCCATTCGATGGGCGCGATGCCGGACGGCACTCACGACGCGAGCGGCACGGAGGCGACGGGACACGCGCACGGCACGGGGACGCGCACGTCCTCGCCGGCCATGCCCGCGATGGCCGGGCTGACTTCCGTCAACGGCGACAGCACCGCCGACGAGACCGTCGCCGCATACGGCCCCGACCTGTCCTTCGTCTATACCTTCCCGGCCCCCGGCCATTACCGGATCTGGATCCAGGCCGAGCGCGACCACACCATTCTGACCGCTCCCTACCTGCTCCAGGTGGCCGGCGCCGCGGAGGGGACACCATGAGGCGACGGTTCCTGATCGCCGCGGTGGTCCTGGCCGCGATCCTGCTCACCGCGTTGTCGGTGCATGCGCTGTGGGCGCCATGGTCCGGTACGGCACAGCCCGCGTCCGACGCCCCGCCGGGTTCGGCCACGCTCACCGGCGGCACTGCCCGCGAGACGGTGACCCTGACGGTCGCCACACCCGTCACCGGCGCCACCGCGGTCGACGTCCGATTGGCGCCCCGCGAGGGTGCGTCCGGCGGTCCGGCGCCGGTGGTCACCATTTCCGCGGTGCTGCCCACCGCTGGGCACGCCGTACCGGATCACACCGCGGTGTGGGCCGCGGACGGCCGTCACCACGTGGCCGCCCTTCCGCTGATGATGGCAGGCCGCTGGCAGATTCTGATCGCCATTGACGACGGCGACCGCCACAGCAGGCTCGTCTTCCCGCTCGTCATCCCCCGTTGACCCCACCAGAAAGGCACGAGCCCGATGGACTCCGTTCCCGCATCCACGTCCCGGTCCGCGGGCGCGGCCGGCGCCTACACCGTGCTGGCAGGCACCCTGATGTCGCTGGTCGGCGTCAACTGGGACGTGCAATGGCACCTGGACGTCGGCCCGGACACCTTCTTCACCCTGCCCCACCTCATGCTGTACTCGGGCAGCGCCATCGCCGGCGTCGCCAGCTTGGTGATGGTGCTGCGCGCCACCTTCGCTCAACGGGCCGGCCGGCCGGCCGACACCGCCGGTGGCAGTCCGGTCCGGGTGCTCGGCGGCGCGTTCACCGCGCCCCTCGGCTACCTCGTCGCCGGGACCGGCGGCGCGCTGTTCCTGCTGTACGGCCTGCTAGACCTCTGGTGGCACTCCCTGTACGGCTTCGACGCCGTCCTGGACTCCCCGCCCCATGTCGCCCTGTTCATCTCCATCAGCTTGACCATGGTGGGCAGCGTCATCGTCTTCGCCGCAGCCCGTACCCGGCGCTGGGGCCCGATCGGGCTCATCGTCAGCATCCCCGTGCTGATCATGTTCACCCCGCTCACCACCAATGCCTTCAACAGGCTGAGCCTGCCCATCCAGCCCCAGCTCGCGGGCAGCGTCTTCTTCGCCGTCTGCTTCGTCCTGATGGGCGCGATCACTCTGCGCCGCCGGCGGGCGGCGCTGTCCATAGCGGTCGTCCTCGGGCTCATGCAGCTGTTTCTCTGGTGGTTCTCGCCGTGGGCCGCGAGGGTCTACGCGAACTACGTGGGGCTGCCGCTGCGGGACCATCTCATGGACATCCCGCCCATGCTGCCTTCAGGCATCCCGATGTTCATGCTGGCCGCGGCCCTGGTGATGGAGGGAGTGCTCTGGCTCGGGCGGAAGCGCGGCTGGCCGGTTCGCTGGCTGCCCCAGCTCACCGGTGCCGCCGGAGGTGTGGTGGTGAGCCTGTCGATACTCCTGCAGACTTCGATGCTCCGCGGGGGAGGAGGGCCGGGGCCTTTGGGCCGGTCCGGCGCAGTGACAGCGGTGGTGACGGACGTGCTCGTCGGCCTGGCGTTCGGTGCGCTGGCCGGATTCCTCGCCGCCCGCTTCGCCGTCCTGCTGCACCTCACCATCCCCGCCGATCAGGAAGGCAGCTGACTCGATGCGTCTCAGAACCCTCCTCGCCGTCTGCGCCACGGGCGCGGCCGCACTCCTCCACGCTCCGTCCGCACAGGCCCAGCCCGAGCAGGTGTACGCGCCGGTCGAGGTCGTGCACACGGAGCAGGTGCAGGCCGGCCCGTACCATCTGACCATCGGCTTCTCGACCTGGCCGCTGCGCGCCATGCAGTCGCTGGACTTCACCTTCGTCCCCGATGGAGGGCTGATCGGCAAGTCCGGCACCCTCAGCATGACGGGTCCCGGCATGAAGCAGGGCATGCGCAGAGCGAGCTCCCTTTCCCGCCACCCGCGCAAACGGGATGTCTGGGGCCTCGACATCCAGGCACTGCCCAGGGCCGGGCAGTGGAACTTCACCTTCACCGTCAACGGCCCGCGAGGGAAGGGCGAGGGCACGCTCGGCAACCTCACCGTCCTGGAGCAGCCCGGCCCTCCGCTGGCACTGAGCTGGGCGCTGTGCATGCTGCCGGTGGTCGGGCTGATCGCCTTTCTCGTCGTCGCCTGGCGACGTCACCGTCCTTCCCGCCACCTCGCGACCCTGGGCATCTGACAGCTCGGCGATCTGCTCACGCAGCCGGCCGGTTGAGTGCGCGGTGATTTCCACAGCACGAGCCGGTGGACGACCACCCCGGCTTCAAGAAGGCTTGGCCTGGAGATGGTCGTTGATGCGGTCCCTCACGTCGGCCACCCCGGTGACGGTGCCGGTCAGCGGAGACACCGGCATGGGCGAGACGTGGCCGGCCCGCCGTGTCCCGGCCGAGTCGACGGCGGCGGTGAAGGTGGCCGTGGGCTGCCGCCGTGGCCGCATGTGGTGACGCCTCGGCCGACGCCCGCGTCCGGTGCACGAAGGTCGTCACCAGCGCGATCTGCTTGCTCCAGCCCTGCCTGTCGATGAGCGTGGCTGAGGCAGGGTTCGTCTCGGCCACGCTCCACCGAAGCGCCTCGGGGTGCCCGACTCCACGGTCGCCCGCGTGTTCACAAAGACAGTGCGCGGCCACGGTTCCGTTGAGTGCGTTCCCCTCCTGTCGATCCCTCCCTGCAGAGCAGCCCCGGCGCGCCTGTGTGGCTCATGCATCGCCTCAAACGCAGGCTCCAATCGTCGCCGTGATGCCCGATGGTCATGGGACGGTCTCCAGGGATGGCGGGACTGATATTCGCGGCATAGCCTCGAAGCCGAGAGGAACGGCCATCGCATGACGCCACGGAGGCAGAAAGGATCGTCATGACGGCACTGCTCGAGCTCGTCCCTCGCGACGCCGGCGTCGCCCCGCCCGAGGTCACTGTCGAGTTCCTGGAAGGCGCCACTCTCCACGAGGTCGCCGCCTGCTGGATCACGTGCACGCTCGCGTGCCGGCAAACCGAGAATTCGGCCGTCCCCTCAGCCGACGACGCGAACTGAACCATCCCCGGTGCAGGCTCCTCCTCAAGTCGCGGCCATCGTGTCGGACCTGGTGTCGGCCGCCGGCGGCCGGGTCCGGCACACCGCGACGTGGCTCCACGTGGACGGTCCCCGGCAGCGGCTGCCGGAGCACGGCTGGAAGTTCCACATCTCCTCGCGGTTCGCAGACCTTCCCGATCTGGTGCTGGTGCTGGTGCCGTACCTGCTCGCCGAGGGCTGCACGTTCAAGGTGGCCCGCTCGGCCCACGTGCTGAGCGAGCTCAACGACGGCATCACCGCGCCGCCGTCCGTGGGGAAGGCGGTGACGATCTACCCGGTTCAGGACCGGGTGCCTCATCTCGGCGCCGGCCTCGTGGAGCTGCTGCGCGGCCGGGCCGGGCCGCAGGTGCTCAGCGATCGCCGCCTGGCAGCTGACGCGCCCGTCTATTACCGGTACGGGCCGTTCAGTAGCACGCTCGTGGCGGGCCGGGACGGGAACCTGCGCTCGGTCATGACCGGTCCCGGCGGTGACACCTTCGAAGGGACGGCCACGCTCACGTATCATCAGCCCCCGTGGGCCACCGATCCGTTTCGTGCGTCCGCCGCCGAGGTGGGCGCGCCGGGCTTGCTCGGCAACCACTATCAGCCGCTCAAGGGGTTGCTGGAGTCGGTGCGAGGCAACGTGTACGCGGCCACCGACGTCCGCACCGGCGAAACCGTCGTGGTGAAGCAGGCGCGGGCGTACGTCGCGGAGTCACCCGACGGGGACGACACGCGCATCCGCCTGCGCAACGAACGATTCGTGCTCACCGCACTGCGGGACGTCCCCGGTGTGGCACGATTTCGCGACCACTTCCGTCACGGCCTGGACGAGTACCTGGTCACCTCGTTCGACGGGAAGTTCAGCCTGACCGAGGACATCGCCCGCAAGGGCCGGTACCTGCCGCTCGCCGGCTCCCGCAGCCTCGACACCCTCGCCTGCCGGCTCGCCGGGATATTGCGGGCGATCCATGCCCGCGGGTACCTGCTGCGCGATCTGAGCGCGAAGAACATCGTCGTCAGCCTGGCCGGCGACGCGGTGACCTTCATCGACTTCGGCCACTGCAACCACCACGACGTGAAGATTCGCGGCGGCACCCGGGGCTATGCCCCGGCGCGGCAGGTAGCCGGCGAACCCGCCGTGCCAGGCGACGACCTGCACGCGTTCGGCATGACGTTGTTCGTCGCGTTGACCGGCGCGGAACCGCTCCTCGGCGACGACCCGGACACCTCACGGGTGACGGCGCTGCGCATGCTCGACCGAATCTACGGCGACAGGCTGCCCCCGGTGGTGGCCCTGATCACCGACCTGCTCTCGGGGGAGCCCGAGACGATGGCAAGCGCGTTCACCACCCTGGCAGATGCCCGCCCGCCGGGTGACGGCTCGCGGGCCCGGCGGCACACCCTGGCCCCGCATCGACGCGGACCGGACACCGCCGCGCTGGTGGAGCGTGTCCTCGCGTCCCTTCTGTCGCGGGTCAATCACGTGCTCGACCAGCCGGAGGAAGTCCTCGACGCGAGCGTCTACCGCGGCACCGCGGGCATCGGACTGTCGCTGCTGCCACATCTTGACCGCCCCGGTGTGGCCGCCACCGTGACGCGACTGGCCGCGGCCACCGCGCGTACCGCCGAGCGGGTGAAGTTGCGCCCCGCGCTCTACCTCGGCACCACCGGCGCGGAGATCTTCCTCCGGCGCGCGCACGCGACGCCGCTACCGGCCGAACTCCTCTTCGGACAACCTGGCGAGAGCCCCGACGGCGACGACATCATCGTCGGCGGCGCCGGGATCGCGCTGGGTCACCTGCTGTTGAACGAGCTGGATCCGCGACCGGAGCACGAAACGATCGTCCGGCGTCGCCTCGACTTCATCAGTGCGTCCGGTGGTGTCGTCTCGTTCTTTCCCGCACCGCGGACGCCGATCCCCGGGCTCGACACCACCGTCGGCGTCGCCCACGGCCAGGCTGGGCTGGTCGAGTTTCTGCGGCAGTACGCCCGCCGCCATCCATCGGCACCGGCGGAACGTTTGCTCGCCACCCGCGCGGCAATGCTCGCCGAGCAGGTGTCGAAGCTTGTCGGCCTGGCTGCCGAACCCAGCGCCGTGCCGTTGTGCGCCTCCTGGTGTCGTGGCATGGCCGGCATGGGCCGGGTTCTCCTCGCCGCCGGGCGGCACCTGCACGACGCCGCACTCATCGATACGGCAGTGGCCTGCGCGGACGGTTGCCTGCGGTGGTTGCCCTACCTCGCCACGCCTGGTCAGTGCTGCGGGGTGGCGGGCATCGGCGAGCTCTTCTGCGACCTCGCCGACCACGAGGAGCGGTTCCTCGCCGCGGCGGAATCGGCCGCCACCCAGCTCCTGGTACTCGGCGCCGACACACCGCCGGCCGTGCCCGTCGGCAGCTGGAGCCGGCCCAACGGCCTGTCATGGGCCAGCGGCGCCGGCGGCGTCCTCGGCTTCCTCACCCACCTGCGCGACCTCACCCCCGCCCCGGGTGCCGTCAGCCCGTTCTGACCGCCCTCGCCAAGGAAGGCCGCGTTGGACCCGGGACCTGGGCGCCGAAACTCGTTCACGTGGTTTGAGCTTGTGCTTCTTCGGGTCGGCAGAGGCCTTCCCAACGCGCCATCGCCTCCTGGCAGCACGCGGCTGTAGAACCTTGCCCAGAGAAGCGCTCAGATGGACCCGGCAGGCTGGATCATCTCCGCTATCGGCACACTGATCGCCGTCGGCATCGCCGGCCGGCTGGAAGTCGGCCGTAGAAAGAGCAGCCGCAGGAAGGGCAACGAGGCAGGACCACCCAGCCTTTGACGCCACCCCTACGACCTCACGCGCTTGCGCCGAGGGGCCGCGGCGGGCAGCGGTACTCAGCGCCGGTGGGCCAGTAAGAAGGCACCGACCCAGCGGTCGGCACGCTGACGACCCGCACGGCGTTCTCGCCGCCACCTTCACCGGCAGCACGTTGACCACCACCGCCGCCTATGACCCGCTCGGAACCGTCACCCTCACCCCCAACCCGTCAGTCCAGGGCAATCGCCACACCTACGCCAACGCAGTCCCCTCACCGGCATCGACCCCACCGGCATCGACCCCACCGGCCTCGAGGACAGCTACACGGGAGACCCCTGCGGCACCTCCGGGCCCATCCAGCGATGCAGCGATCGCGGCCCAACTTCATGCTCATCGGGGTTCCGTCGGCGGAGGCGCGCCCTGGGCGCACGACGTGTGTGGACTTACCGCATGCGACGCGAGCCGGGGCGGGTGGCCGGTCGTCAGGGGTGGAGCAGGGTGGTCGCGAGGATCCAGGCGAGCCATTCCTCGTACGCGGCCTCGGTCCACCCGCAGACCTCGGTCAGCTTCTCGAAGTTCTCCGTCGAGGTGAGGACATAGATCTGCGCGGCCGCTTCGGCAGGCGTGAGGCCCGGCCGCAGGGCGCCGAGCTTGTGCAGGTGGCGGGCCGGTGCGTGGCTGCCCTTCAGCCTCTCGTGTTCGATGCCGGCCAGGACTTCCCGGAGTCCCGCGTCAGCCGGGGAGGCGGCGGCGGCCGCGCGCAGGACGCGGTGCACGGGCTGGACGCGCCGGAGGATGCCGGTGGCCATCGTGGCGTACCCGGCCAGCTTGCGCACGGGGTCCGGCTCGTCGATGATCGCCTGGACCTCGGGGCGGCCGCTCTGCGGCAGGGGACGGGCGTCGCCGGCCAAGGTGATGTCGTAGACGAGCTTGGCCAGGGCGGGCTTGCCGCCGGGGGAGGACGTGTACAGCGTCTGGAGTGCCACGCCGGCCTCGCGGGCGACCTCGGCCATGGTCGTGTCTGCGTAGCCCTTCCCGATCATCAGTTTCCGCGCCGCGTCCGCGATCTTCCGCCGCGTGGCCTCGGCCTGCTCCTGGCGTAGGGAGCTGGTGTACGGGCGGCGCTTGCTCTGCTCAGTCATCGGGCACCATGATTCCAGAGACATATTGACTGTATAGGCATCTAATGAAAATGTGTGCCTCTAGTTAACATGTGTCGGAGGAGGGTGTGCCGTGTCCGTGGTGTACGCCGCGTCCAGGGTGGTCGCGCTGCTGCTGATCGGCCTGTACGCGGGCGGCGTGGTGTTCGTGGTGCTCGCTCCGTCCGTGGCGCGCCTGCCGGGACCCGCGTACGTCCGGTACTGGCAGGCGCTCAACACTGACTACGGCCGGGCCATGCCGCCGCTGCTACTGGCCGGCATCGCTGCCCTGGTCGTTGTGGCGGCCTGGTCGTGGCGGCGCGGATGGTTCGTGTTCGGCCTCGTCGCGGCGGCCCTGATCATGGTGGCCCTCGCCGTGGTCCTCAGCTTGTCGGGCCTGGATTCGCTCAACCGGGTCGTGGACGGCTGGGATCCCGACCTCCTGCCCGACGGCTGGGAAGAGATCCGCCGGCGGTGGCTGGGTCTGCACCTCGTCCGTAGCGTACTCGCGTTGGCGGCGTTCGCCTGCCTGGTCATCGCCCAGACCTTCGACCGCGGCTGAGTGCCGGAGGTACCGTGCGGTTCAAGAGCATCCTCGGGCGCTGCCCCGAGCTGGAGGCCATGCGTCAGCACGTCGGCAGCTTCGCCAACGTGATTCAACGCCTTGACGGAGACAGGCTCCCGACCTGGATTGAGGCTGTTCGGGCTGATGACCTGCCCGCGCTCCACCACTTCGCGACCACGACGCTGTCACCGCCGGGCTCACCCTGCCCTGGAGCAACGCTCCTACCGAGGCACCATGAACCGACTGAAAATGATCAAGAGAGCATGTACGGCCGAGCCAACCTCGACCTACTTCGCCGACGAGATAGGTGGGTGTGGGCGGAGTGAATCGCGCCTGAACTTTCCCGCTTCATGCGTCGTCGAACACTCACGATCACCATCGTTGGCCTCCCGGGGAGTTCAGCATGAACACGCTGCGCGTGATCGCACTGTCAGCCGCCGCGCTGGCCCTTGCCGGCTGTACAACTCCTCGCGCTTCCCCACCGCCCACCGCGCAGACTGCCGCGACGCACCAGCCCGCGACCAGCCCGCCCGCGCAGGAGCCCGTCCCGGCCTCGCCGTCCGCCTCGCCCGCGAGGGCCCTGCCCAAGCCGACCGCGACAACCGGCCCCGTGCCCCGTCCCCGCCCCAAGATCTGCGACCGCCGCGGCGTCCACCGCGTCCCCGCCCCCGACGTCCTCAGCATCAACGAGATCGCCCTCGACGGGAACCGCGTGATAGTGAAGGCCAAGCCCACCATCATGGTGTGCGGCCCGAAGGTCGACAACGACGCCTACTTCGAGCCCGTCCCCGGCCCCGCCAAGACCTACCGGCTGACCTGCCACGCCACCGTCATCCTGGTGGACATGAGCGACGGACCCCGTCCCGCGCATTACGGCGCGGCGGCGTTCGTCAAGCTACTGCGCGCCACACCCGAGCTGAGCGTGGATCACGGCAACCTGGACCCGCACTTCCGCGCCTTCCACACCGCCACCTTCAACTCCTCGGACGGCACGGAGATCACCATGCTGGCCCAGCACTACCACCCATGAACGACCGCAGCAAACCGCTCTGCCAGTTACGCGCCAAACCGAGGGCGGCTTGGCCGTCTTCGACCGCGGCACGTACATCGTCGGTCAGGGGGATCTCGTTCGTAAACCAGTCATGGCGATCCGGATGTGGTCGACGCTAGTGGCCAGGGCGGCACACGATGTCACCGGCGAGAGCACGGAGGAAGCCGTGACCGACGCCTCGTCATGACGGTTCGCGACACACCTGCGAGCCTGCCGGACATGACCCAGACATGAACGTCACCGACACCGGGCCGCCGCGCACCCAGCGCTTCGCCCACCTCTACGAGCAGACGTATGCCGCGTTGCTGCGGTTCGTCGAGCGTCGCGTCCACCCCTCCCACGCCGAGGACGTGGTCGCCGACGTGTTCCTCGTCGCCTGGCGGCGCCTGGACGACGTGCCGCCGGCGGCGGATGAGGCGCGGGCCTGGTTGTTCGGCGTGGCGCACCGCACTCTGCGCAACGGGCTGCGGGCCGACCGGCGGCGGCAGGCGCTCACCGTCCGCATCGCCGACAGCCAGCTGACCGGCGCCGCGGCGGTCGGGCTGGACCCCGAGCTGGTGGCACGCCGGCTCGACCTCGTCCAAGGGTGGCGGCGGCTCAGCCCGCGTCACCAAGAGACGCTCGCCTTGGCCGTGTGGGATGGCCTCACAGCCCCACAGGCCGCGCGGGTGCTCGGTATTTCGCCCGTCGCGTTCCGGCTCCGGCTCACCCGGGCCCGGCGTGCCCTGCGCCACCACGCCGACGCGGCGCCCGCCACCACAACCCAGCCCGTGGCGACCGCCACCGTGGACTCCCGGAGCATGCGATGAACGACACCCTCGATCACGCCCTGCGCGACCTCGACCCGGCCGTCACCCCCGCCGACCTGGACGCCAACATCGACCCCAAGGCTCGGGCCCTGCTGGCCCGGGTGGTGGCCACCGACCCGATGCAGGCACCCGCACCTTCGACCAGCAGCCCTCGCCTGCTCACCACCAGGCGCATCACCGCCGTCGGCGCAGGGGTGGCCGCCGGCATCACGGCAGCGCTGCTGCTTCTGCCCGGTGTGTTCGGCGGCGGCTCGGCGATGGCAGCCTGGACCGCGACGCCGCACGCGGTAATCGGTGACCGGGCCGCCGACGCCCAGGAGAAGTGCCTCGACAACGCCCAAGACACCGCCAAGCGCACAACCGGGCGCGAGCTCGGCTTCCGGCCCTTGGTGACCGAGGGCCGGGGACCATGGACACTCGTCTACGTCAACGACGACAGCAGCCACCTGGCCGAAATCACCTGCCTGCTCCACGATGGCGACCTCGTCGGCTCGACGGGCAGCACGCCGGGGCCCGACGCACAACCGCTTCCGCCCGTTCCCGCGACCTCGGCGCGGGCCGACCTCGGCGCGGTCATGAGCACGAGCGAGGAGAGCGTGCGCGTCGTGACCGGCAGGGTCGGTGCCAACGTGGTGGGTCTGGAGCTCTCCACAGAGGCGAAAGGCAGCGTGAGCGCGACCGTCACCGGCGGCTACTTCGCGGCCTGGTGGCCGGACGCGCCGACGACAGAGCAGCGCGAGAACACCTCGCCTCGTGGCGGCGTCAAGAGCGTCACGGCGATCCTCCAGGACGGGTCGAGGCGCAGCGTCTCCCTCGAGGAGCTCACCGGCCGGACGAGCGCGCAGCTGAACACATCAGCCACAGGCGGCTCCACACGCGACTGACCTGGCCACCCGCGGCGGCGCCGGCCTCACAACCCGGCGTCGCCGACGGGGTGGAGCTTTCCGCGATGGCCGCCGTGCTGACGCAGGACCCGGCCCCCGCGCGCAGGGCGGGGCCGCTGGCCCCGGCGCTGGCCGCGCTCCTGGTGACGAAGCCGGCCCGCCGCATCCCCCCGAGCGGGCTGCCCACGCCCTCCACACCATCGCCCAGGGCGCTCACCCGGACGGCCCGCGCAAGAACAAGGGCGCCGTCCTGGGAGCGACCTCACGGGAGACGCCGCCAAGCTTCTATCGGCGGCAGTCGGCCGGCGCCGCCAGGACACTTCGCCCGCGCGCCGGACCGGTGCCCTTCTCCCGCACGCCCCAGGAGGCGGACGGCCCGCCGGGTTGTCGGTGGCGATCACTAGGCTGCCGGCCGTGATCGAGAACACGGTAGGCCCGGCGGTGCACCGGGTGCTCGGGCGGATCGAGAGCGGGTCCCTCACGAGCCTCGTGGCGGACCTCAACGCCCTCGGCGACGACGATCGGCGCGCGCTGGCCCGGAAGCTGCCCGCCCACCTGGCCGAGCGCATGCGGGCCGGGGTCAACGGTGAGCGGGTCGTCACCCGCTACCGCCTGGCGGGGGTGGCCTGTTTCGGCGGGGCGGAGCAGGTGGCGTCCTGGCTCTACCGGCGGGACCTGCCGTGGGCGCAGGCGCAGGGCGGTACCGGCCAGGTCATGGCGTTGCTCGCCCGGCGGCCCGAGACGTGGCGGCGCGACCTGGCCGTCCGGCTGGTGCGGCGGCTGCGGCCGGGCACCGGGCCGCTGTGGTGGCGCATGCGGGCGCGGGGCGGCTGGGAACTGGCCGCGGCGCTGGTGATCGAGACGGGGGTCGAGCCGCCGGAGAACGACGCGTTCGTGTCCGGGTGGGTGGCGCGTCTGGCCTATCAGCGGCGGATGCACCGGGCAGCGCCGGCGCTGGGCGAGGATCAGCTGCTCGATCACATGCTGCCGCGGCTGTTCCGTGCGCAGGGCGTGGCGGAGGTGCTGGAGTCGAACCGGCTCTCGGCCGACGTCCCCACCATCATCGGCGAACTGGCCGCGCTGTCCGCGACGGGCCGCGTGTCGCGCCAGGCGCTGATCGACGGGTGCGTGAGCCGGTTTCTGACCGGGGTGGCCACGGGTGAGGCAGGGCCTTTCATCGCGTTGTGGCGGGAGCTGGCGCCACGGGTGGCCGAGATCCCCGTGGCCGATTTCGTGCGGATGCTGCCGTCGGCTTCCTCCTCTGTCGTCCAGCTCGCGGTGGAGGAGTTGCGGCGGGCCGAGTCCGAGGGGGCGCTGGGCGACGAGTTGTTCGCCGAGGCGGCCGAGGCGCTGGCGTACCGGCCGGAGAAGAAGCACATGACGGCCGCGGTGAAGTGGATCGCGGCCGCCCCGCAGTCCAGGGGCGGCCTGGCGGTGGGCGCGTTGGCGGCGGTGTTCCTCGTGGACACGCCCAGCCTGCGCGAGCGTGCCGTCCGGGCCGCGGTCAAGCTCGCTCCGCACGCCTGCGCGCAGGCCCGGGACGCGATCCGGGAGGCGGCCGCGCGGCTCCCCGCCGACCTGCGCGTACGGCTGGCCGCCGGGTACGGCGCGGTGGAGGAGGTCGCGGAGGAACCCGGGGCCGCCCCCACGCTGACCGCCCGGCCGCTGCCCGCCCTGGACCCGCCCATCGCGTCGGTGGCGGAGCTGGCCGCGGAGCTGGACAGACCGCTGTGGCCGGAGAGCCCCGCGCGCTTCGAGCGCATCCTCGCCGCCCTGGTCACGTTGACCTGCCACGACCGCGACGCCGTCGTGGCAGCGTTGCAGCCCTGGTGGCGCTCGAACTGGAGGCATCCCTTCGACGCCGCCGCCTACGCGTCCTGGTACGACGAGGACATCCGCCTCCTGCTGGAGCGCTGTGCGCTGGCCGTGGTCTCGCCCGCCGACAGCCGCGCGCTGACCTCGGCGTGCGACGACCACCACCGGCCGGACACCGTCCCGGCGCCGGAGCGCTTCGTCCGGCAGCGCTTTCGCGAGGTGGTGACCCTGCTCGAGCGGGGTGAGACGATCCCCGTGCTGCTGGCCACGCCCACCGCGGCCACGGGGCACGTCGCGGCCGCCACCCTGGTCGCGCGCATGGAACTCCTGGGCGAGACCGAGCCGCCGGAGCACGACTTCGCGCAGGCACTGCTGCGGCTACCACGCCAGACCAACCCAGAGCTGATCGACCCAGAGCCGATCAACCCGGAGCTGATCGATCCGGAGCTGATCGACCCAGAGCCGATCAACCCAGAGCCGATCGACCCGGAGCCGATCAGCCTGAAGCCGATCGACCCGGAGCTGATCGCGCGGGCGGAGAAACTGCCGTCGCGGGCGGGCCGGCGGCTGGCGGACGTGCTGCGGGCCGGTGGGCTGCCCGATCCGGTCGTGACCTGGGCCATGGAGACCTACCCCCGCCCGGAGTACTACCGCGAATCGCTGGAGGAGGCGCATGCCCGGCTCACGCCGCCGGAGGGTGTGCCCGAGCAGGTGGCCGCGTTGTGGACGCTGGCGCCCAAGACCGGTTATCCCGCCCACTCCCGGGACATGGTGTGGTGGCCGCCCCTCATGCCCTCCCACCGGGAGGCGGTGGCCGCGCACGTCCTCGAGTGCCTGCCGTGGTTCATGACCGGCAGCGACGGCCAGGTGGCGGTCGTGGCCGCGCTGGCGCACGGCGACGGCCCGGTGGGCCTCGCGACCGCGAGCGCGATCGTCACCGGCATGGGCCACGAGCGGGCCGCCGAGCGGGCCGAGGCCGCCGGCGCGATCATCACGCTGGCCGCTCATGGGCAACTGCCCGCCGCCGGCCTGGGCCTTGCCGTGGCCTGCATGGTCCGCGGCGAGCAGGTCAAGCTCAACCGGATCACCGGTGTCCTCGACGAGGTCACGGCGGCCGGGGCGTACGCCGAGGTGTGGGCCGCCCTGACGCGGGCGCTGCCGCTGCTGCTGCCCGGGCCGGGGGAGAAGGTCAGGGCGGGGCTGGGCGAGCTGCTCAGGGTCGCCGTACGGGCCGCAGCGCAGGCAGGCGCACGAGATGAGCTGCCAGGGCTGGCCGAGCTGGCCGCGCGCAAGGGTTCGAGCCTGGTGCTCCACGAGGCCCGGCGGCTGCACGAGGTGATCTCCGCCTGATGTGAAGAACGCACATCAACTGGTGACGGATGCCTCTGGGCGGCATCTGGCGACATTCCTAGCGTTGGGGCGAAATCCACAGCATGCGCCAAGGAGGGAACACCGTGCCACTCATCCCGCGCTTCACCGTCGTGGCCTTGGCCGCGGCGGCCCTCGTCACCTCGCCGGTCGTGGGCGGAGCCGCCCACGCCGCCGCAGGGTCCTACACCTGTTTCGGCGGCACCGTCACCCAAGGGCACATCTCGGCCAACCCCTGCGACGGCTGGGGCGGCGTCGACGTCCTCGTCTCGCTCCGGTTCGGCACGAACGCGGGCACCTATCGCTGTGCCAGCGCCTTTTCCTGGAACGGCTTCCTGGGAGCCGACGGTTGCCGAAAGGAGAGCGCGGCGTGAGAAGGCTGAGCATCGCCGTCGCGGCGGCCGCCTCGATCGCGGCAGCGGCACCCGCGCCCGCCCTGGCCGACCCGCCGCCTTCTGAGCGCGCCTACGTGTGCGAATACGGCAGCCGCTACTTCAACTCATGGACCAGCAGCTGGAACGTCACGGGGATCACCTGCACCGGGCCCACGGGAGGCACCGGGTCCGCCACCATCACCCTGCTGACGGGGCATCACCCCTCACCGGCGACCTTCACCTGCCGGTACGTCGCGTTCCACTCGGGATGGGCGATCGGCTCCTTCTGCTGAGCGCGCCAGAGATCGCGGTTGCGGCGAGGGGGCGTGGACGACCTGGTCGGCCCGCGCATGCCCGCGGCTGGGCAAGGAACCGGCCTGCCTTTCCCCGCGGGGGCCGGATGTTCATCCGCGCAGGTCGTGGGCACGGAAGGGCGATCTCGGGCCGACGGGTGTCCCGAGCGCCTCGGTGAGCGGCATGATGATCGGTCGTGCTGCGCTCGGCCTACCTCACGGTGACGACCGTCTTCTCGATTCTGGGGCTGCTGTCCGCGAGCGACCGCGAGTAGGACATCGGGATCTTGATGCTCCGGTATCAGCTGACCGTGCCGGCATCGTGATCTGCTGGGGCGCCGGCATGCCGTAACCAGTGCTCATCGGCGGTGGGGACGCCCGCGAACCGTTCGATCCATCCGCGTCCTGGTGTTGAGGCTGGTCCGGGGGAACTCCTCGTGGGGATGCCGGCGTATCCACGGCGGGCTGGCCGCGCTCGGCATCAAGGCCGCCGCCGCCACGGTCTGGGAGATCCTCAAGGCCCTCGGCATCGATCGATCTCCAGAACGGGGTCAGTCCTCCTCGGTGAACACGATCTCGCGACGCCGCCGGATCGCCGGGAGCGCCGCGATGACCAGGGCCGCCACGGCCAGCCCCAGCAGCACCGCCGAGATCGGCCGGGTCAGGAAGACGGTCGCGTCGCCACGCGAGATGATCAGCGCCCGCCGCAGGTTCTCCTCGATCAGCGGTCCGAGCACGAACCCGAGCAGCAGCGGCGCCGGCTCGCAGCCGCATTTGATCAGGACGTACCCCAGGAGCCCGAAGAAGACGATCGCGTAGACGTCGAATGCGTTGAATCCCAGGGAGTAGGTCCCGATCGCCGCGAACAGGATGATCATCGGGAAGAGCACCTGGTAGGGGATGCGCAACATGCGTACCCAGATGCCGATCAACGGCAGGTTGAGCAGCACCAGCAGCACGTTGCCGATCCACATCGAGGCGATCAGACCCCAGAACAGCGCCGGCTCGTCGGTGATGACGTTCGGTCCGGGGGTGATGCCGTGGACGATGAAGGCGCCGACCATCAGCGCCATCACCGGGTGAGCGGGCAGGCCGAGGGTGAGGAGCGGGATGAAGGAGGTCTGCGCGGCGGCGTTGTTCGCCGACTCGGGGCCGGCGACCCCTTCGATCGCGCCGTGGCCGAACTCCTCCCGGCGCTTCGAGACGCGCTTCTCGACGGCGTAGGAGGTGAACGAGGCCAGCACGTGACCGCCGCCGGGGAGCACGCCGAGCGCGGCGCCGAGCCCGGTGCCGCGCAGGATCGGGCCGATGATCCGGCGGCGGTCCTCGCGGGTGGGCCAGAGGTTGCGCACCCGGCCGGCGATGGTGGTGCGGGCGTGCTTGTTCTCCAGGTTGCGCAGGATCTCCGCGACGCCGAACATGCCCACAGCGACCGATACGAAGTCGATGCCGCCGAACAGCTCACGCTGGTCGAAGGTGAAACGCGGGGTGCCGGTGTAGATGTCCTGGCCGACCGTGCCGAGCAGCACGCCCAGCGCGATCATCGCCAGGGCCTTCAGCGCCGAGCCGCGCGCCAGCGAGATCGAGACGATGAGGCCGAGGAGCACGAGCGAGAAGTACTCGGCGGGCCCGAACTGCAACGCGACGCGGGCCAGGGGAGGGGCTGCGACGGCCAGCACCACCGTCGCCACCGTTCCCGCGATGAAGGAGCCGACCGCGGCCGCCGCCAGCGCCGCGCCCGCCCGGCCCTGGCGGGCCATCTCGTGGCCGTCGAGGGCGGTAACCGCCGCCGATGACTCGCCGGGCAGGTTGATCAGGATGGCCGTGGTCGAGCCGCCGTACTGCGCGCCGTAGTAGATGCCCGCCAGCATGATCAGCGCCGTGACCGGCTCGAAGTTGAAGGTGATCGGCAGCAGCAGCGCCACCGTCGCCGTCGGCCCGATGCCGGGCAGGACGCCGACCGCGGTGCCGAGCAGGACGCCGACGAAGCAGTAGACGACGTTCTGGATCAGCAGGGCGGTCGAGAAGCCCAGGGCGAGATTGTCGAGGAGGTCCATGTCACATTCCTAGCCACGGGCCGATCAGCGGGATCCGCAGCCGCAGTCCGACGACGAAGATGACGGTGGCCGCCGCGGTCAGCCCGGCCGTCACCGCCACGGCCACGAGCGGGCGCACGCGGGCGCTGGCCAGCGTCGTCAGCAGGACGGTCACGGCCGAGGCCGGGACGAAGCCAAGGCCGCGGACCGTGAGCCCGAAGAAGACGAGCGCGGCGCTGATCGCGGCGGCGGCCCGCCACGGGATCCGCCCGAACTCGATCAGCTCGCCCGCCACCAGGCCCTTGACGACGATCGCCAGGCCCAAGGCGGCGACGATCAACCCCGCCAGCAGCGGGAAGGCGCCGGGGCCCATCCGCAGCGGGGTGCCCAGCTCGTAGCCGAGCGACCCCGCCGCGAACGCGCCGCCGATCAGGACGAAGATTCCCCCGGCGAGGACGTCGGGAAAGGATCGGCTGCGCTTCACCTCAGGAGGCCTTGACCCCTGCGTCGGCGATGACCTTGCCCCAGATGCGGAGCTGCTCCTCCAGCTTGGCGCGGTGCGCCTGCGGGGTGACGTCCTCGGCCTTGACCGGCTCTGTGCCGAGCTTGGCCATCTGGTCGATGACCTTCTGGTCGGCCAGCGCGGTCTTCAACGCCTCCGTCAGCTTCTGCACGACGTCCTGTGGCGTGCCCTTGGGCGCGTACAGTCCGTGCCAGACGCTCACCTTGAGGTCGGGCAGGCCCGCCTCGGCGGTGGTGGGCACGTCGGGCAGGCTCTTGACCCGCTCGGGCGTGGTGACCGCGTAGGCCTTGACCTCGCCGGCGGTGATCTGGCCGCTGGTGTTGGTCGTCTGGTCGCACATGAAGTCGACCTGGCCGCCGACCAGGTCGGTCAGCGCGGGCCCCGTGCCCTTGTACGGGACCTCCTGCAGTTTGACCCCGGCTGCCGTCTGGAACAGCAGGCCGCACAGGTGGGAGGCGGCGCCCACGCCGGCGTTGGCCAGGGTGACCTTGGCGGCGTTCGCCTTCACGTAGGTCACCAGCTCCTGCAGCGTCTTGGGCTCGAAGTCCTTGCCCGCGACGATCGTCATGGGCACCTCGGTGACCAGGCCGATCATCTCGAAGCTCTCCAGCGGCTTGAAGCCGAGGTTGGCATAGAGGGCTGGGGCCGTGGACATGCCGATGTGATGCATCAGCACGGTGTAGCCGTCGGGGTTGGCGTTGGCGACCTCGTCCGCGCCGACAGTGCCGCCCGCGCCCTCGACGTTCTGGACGACGATCTTGGCGCCGAGCTTGGCGGCCATCGGCTCGGCGATCATGCGGGTGACGGTGTCGGTAGGGCCGCCCGCGCTGAACGGGACCACGATGGTGATGTTCTGCTCCGGGTAACCTCCGCCGCCGCCCGTGCTCCCACCTGCACCACAGGCGGCGGCGAGGGACAGGACGCCGATCGTGGCGATCATCCGTAATGTGCTGGTCCTAGGCATATCGCGGCCTCCTCGGCAGGGCAGGCGCAGGTGTCGTAGTGCGCGGCCTAAGTCTGGGATGGCGGGAGCGCGGATGGTGTCAAAAGAATCCCAAGAAATTCGGGGGTAACACAAGCATCGGACATGCCCCTACAATCCGCCTTCATGCGGATCACCATCATCGAGGATGACGACCGCGTGGCTCGGGCGCTGGTGACCGTGCTGACTCAATCGGGGTTCGACGTCAGCCGTATCGCCACCGCGGCGGAAGCCGTACAGGCTGATCCGGCCGATGTGGTCCTCGTCGACCTGGGGCTGCCCGACGGCGACGGGCTCGACGTGATCCGCAAGCTGCGCGACCGTCCGGAGACCGCGGTCATCGCGGTGACGGCGCGCTCCGAGGAGCACGAGCGGGTACGCGGGCTCCGCGCCGGCGCGGACGACTACATCGTCAAGCCGTTCGGGGTCCCCGAGCTGCTGGCCAGGATCGACGCCGTCCTGCGGCGCACCAGGGTCGCCCGGTCGCTGAGCCACCCGGACGAGCCGCTGGTACTGGGCCCGCTGCGGATCGTCCTGGGCACCAGGGAGGTGAGCGTCGACGGCGTGCCCATGGCGCTGACCCGTAAGGAGTTCGAGTTACTCCTGCTGCTGGCCCGCCGGGCGCCGAACGTGGTCAGCCGCGAGGCCATCCTCGACCAGGTCTGGGGTGCGGCCTGGGAGGCCTCCAGCCGCACCCTGGACACCCACATCGCCGCGGTCCGCCACAAACTCGGTCCGGCGGTTCCCATCCGGACGGTCCACGGGGTCGGCTACCGGGTCCAGGCCTGACCCGCCGTGCACCGCCGCCTGCTGGTCGTCCTGGTACCCCTCGCGGTACTGCTCGTCGTGGCGCTCGGGGCGCCGCTCAGCGTCACGGTGGCCGAGCGGGAGATGCAGGAGACCTACGTCGACCGGCTCAACGACGCGGGCCGCTTCGCCTCGCTGGCCGACGCCGCGCTGTCGACGGGCCGGACGCAGGCGCTGCAGCAGGAGCTCGCCACCTACCACGAGCTTTACGGCATCCGGGCCGCCGTCATCGACACCTCGGGCGCGGTACTGCTGGGGCCGTCGGGAGCCTACCTGGAGGCGGCGAGGGCGCAGCCGGCCCTGCCCAGGATCGTGACGGCGGCGCTGGCGGGCACACGCTCGGAGCCATCGGGGGAGTGGGCGCCGTGGGACGACGCCGCCCTGGTCGTCGCCGAGCCGGTGGGCCGCGACAGCGAGGTCGTCGGCGCGGTCGTCACCATTTCGGACCTGTCGAAAACCAGGCACCGCATCCTCGTCCGCTGGGCCCAGCTGGCCGGACTCGGACTGCTGCCGCTCATCGGCCTGGTGGCCGTCGCCTGGCCGGTGTCGGCGTGGGTGCTCCGGCCCGTGCGCGAGCTGGACGCGGCCAGCTCGCGCATCTCCCAGGGCGATCTCACGATCCGGGCGGACGCCGAGGCGGGCCCGATGGAGCTGCGGCGGCTCGCCGGCTCGTTCAACACGATGATGGACGCGGTCGAGAACGCGGTCAGGCGGCAGCGGGCGTTCGTCTCCGACGCCTCCCACCAGCTGCGCAACCCCCTGACGAGCCTGCGCCTGGCGGTGGAGAGCGTCGAGCCGTATCTCCGGGCGGAGGGGCGGCCGGTCTACGAGATGGCCGTCGACGAGGCCAAGGCGATGCACGACCTGCTCAACTCACTGCAGGCCAGCGCCCGCATGGAGAGCATCCGTACGGCTTCGCCCGTCGACCTCGACGAGGTCCTGGCCACCCGGCTGGAGCGCTGGCGGGCCCTGACGGGTACGGCGGGGCAACGCCTGTTGGTCGACGTACCGCCGGGCCTGCGGGTCCTGGAGCCCTCCGCTGGGCTGGGCAGCGTCCTGGACGAGCTGGTCAGCAACGCGCTGCGGTTCTCGGACGCGGGCCTCGTGGAGGTCTCCGCTCGCGCCCGCGACGAGGTGATCACGATCGCCGTCCGCGACGACGGCCAGGGCATGGACGAGCCCGAACGGTCCCAGGCGTTGCAGCGCTTCTGGCGCTCACCCCGGCACCAGAACATTCCGGGAACAGGTCTGGGCCTGGCGATCTGCGCCGACCTGGTCGGCGCGGCCGGGGGCGGGCTGCGCATCGAGGACGGGCTGCCGCGCCCCGACGGCTCCACCCACGGCCCGGGACACGGCTTCGCGACGGTGATCACACTGCCGGCCGTACGGGGCGAGGCCGGATAGGGCATCCGGTCAGTGCTTGCGGTCGCGGAACCACGCGGCCGCGCCCGGGTGCAGTGGCACCGGGCCGGTGGAGATCCCGGTACGCACATTGATGTGCCACGCCTCCGGCACCGCCTCGGGGCCGGAGTTCCCGCCCCCGGTGATCGCCCGGGTGTGCGTGAAGATCGTGTCGGCAATGGCATGCACCAGATCGGCGGCCACGTCGTCGCGCACGAGCAACACGTTCGGCACGGCGATGGCAGGCGTCGCCGGTACCCCCGCGTAGGCGGTCGCCGGGATCGTCCCCGGGCTGTATGGGCCGGGATAGGCGGTGAAGAGCGCGTCCACCTGCGAGTCCAGCGGGATCAGCCGCACCCGGTGCCGCAGCGCCAGCTCCGTGATCGCCGGAGTCGGGACCCCGGTCAGCGAGAACATCGCGTCGATCGCCCCGTCCCGCAGGGCCGCCGCCGACTCCGCCTGGCTCAGGAGCCGCCCCACCGCCGCGACCCGGCTCAGCTCCAGCACCCGCCGCGAGGTGAACTCCGTGCCCGAGTCACGCGCACCCAGGGAGACCCGCTTGCCCACGAGGTCGCGCAGCGCCCTGATCGGCGATCCGGCCATGACCACGAGATGCAGATGGCTGTCGTAGAGCCGGCAGACCGCAGACAGCCCCGGGGGCGCGCCGCCGTCGGCGGTGATGAGCGCGTCGAGGCTGGACAACCCCAGGTGGACCTCCCCGGCGCGCAACATCCGGATGTTGTCGGTGGACGCACCGCTCGGCACCGTGCTCATGGTCACGCCCGCCACCCGCTGCGAGACGTGCTCGGCCAGCGCGCCGCCGATCCGCCGGTACACCGCCCCCGCCGGGCCCGTCGCCAGGCGCAGCCGTACCACGTCGGCCTCCGGGCCCGTGGCGCACCCGGCCAGCATCCCGCCGGCGGCCACGAGCACCGCCCGCCGGCTGAGCCGGGGCACCACATTCGACACCATGGCGAGATGATAGGGACGGTTTGAAGACCCGCTGGGCATCGCCGCGCAGTACAAGCGACATTCCGCCGACAAGGGCGGAAAGAAGGGCCTGCTGGCCGAGCGCCGGGAACGTCCTGAGCAAGCTGGCCGAGACCGCCGAACACGCCGGCGAGTTCGCTGCCCAGAACTGGGTCGGCATGGACGAGGCCGAGACCGCCGACTGGCGCAAGATCCTGAGGGACTTGGAGGCCGCCACCGCCGCCACCTTCCGCCGCACCGTGAACCTCATCGACTGACCCGGGTTCGAGGGACGCCCCACCCTCCGCATCAGAATGGCCAGTGGCGATAGCCGGAGCCCCAACGGCTCCCTAGCGCCACTGGCCGATTGGTTGCTGCTCAGTGCCTACACTTCGCGAGTCCTGCCACGACCTCCACAACGCGTCGTACACCCCGCCCGCCGCGACCAGCTCGTCGTGGGCTCCGACCTCCACCACCTGGCCGTTGTCCATGACCACCACCCGGTCGGCGTCGCGGGCTGTGTGCAGGCGGTGGGCGATCGCGATGACGGTCCGCCCCTCCAGGACGGCGGCGAGCGAGCGTTCGGCGCGCCTGGCCGTACGGGGGTCGAGCATGGCGGTGGCCTCGTCGAGGATGACGGTGTGCGGGTCGGCCACGATGACCCTGGCCAGGGCGAGCTGCTGGGCCCGGTCCGGGCCGAGGGTGGCGCCGGACGACTGGGACCCCAGCTCGTCGTCGAGCGAGGCGACCCAGTCGGCGCCGACCGCCGCCAGCGCCTTGCCCAGGCGGTCGTCGCTGGCCGTCGGATCTGCCAGCAGCAGGTTGTCGCGGACGGTGCCGAGGAACAGGTGCTGTTCCTGGGTGACCAGGACGACGTGCTCGCGGAGTTGGGCGGGAGAGAGGTCGGCGACGGGCACCGAGCCGACGGTGACCGTGCCCAGGCGGGGGCGGTCGACGCCGGCCAGCAGCTTGCCCAGGGTGGACTTGCCGGCTCCGGAGGGGCCGACGACGGCCAGGCGCTCGCCGGGCCGTACGGTCAGATCGACGCCGGTCACCACGTCGTCGCCGCCTTCGTAGGCGAAATGCACGCCGCACGCCTCGATGCGGTCGCCCTGCGGCGCCGCGGCGGCGACCTCCTCCCGCGCCGATGTCGCGAGGCCCTCGATCCTGGCGAAGGAGGCGCCGCTGCTTTGCAACTGCTCCAGCCAGATCAGGATCGTCTCGATCGGCTGGCCGAGCTGGCGCAGGTAGAGCACGCAGGTGACGACCGCGCCCAGCGTGACCTGGCCGCGGTCCAGGAGCACCCCGCCGAGCAGCAGCACCAGCACGGGCGGCAGGAGCGAGGAGACCTCCACCGAGGGCCAGAGCACGCTGCGCAGGAAGAGGGTCCGCAACTGGGCGGCCCGGCTGCGCTCGATCACCTGTTCCGCCGCCCGCGTGCGCTTGGCCTGCAGGCCCAGGGCCTCGATGGTGCGGGCGCCCGCGGCGTTGGCGGCCAGGTGCTCGGCCAGCTCCGAGCGGGCGGCGCCTTCCTCCAGGTAGGCGGGGTGGGCGCGGCGAAGGTACCAGCGGGAGGCGGCCACGATCCCGGCCATCGCGAGCAGGCCGCAGACGCCCAGGACCGGGTCGACCAGGAAGACGGCGACGATCAGGAAGAGCGCCTGCAGGCTCGAGACGAGGATCGCGGGGGCGGCGTCGCGCAGGGTGCGGCCGACGACGGCCACGTCGGTGGTGCCGCGGGCGGTCAGGTCGCCGGTGCGGATGTGCTCGACCGTTGCGGCGGGCAGGGCCAGCACGCGGTCCAGGAGTTCGGCGCGGATGTGTTCCTGGACACGCTCGCTGAAGCGGGTGCCGATCTTCCCGGCGTACCGGGACAGGACCAGCTGGGCCAGCGCCGCGCTCACGGCGGTCGCGGCGAGCAGGTCAACCGTGCCTCCGGCGCTGATGGCGTCGATGATGCGGCCCAGCAACCACGGGCTGACCAGCGCTGCGGCCGCCGCCAGGCTGTTGAGCAGCAGTGTCGCGGTGAAGCCCGGCACGTCGCGCCTGACCAGGCGCAGGGCGGCCCGCCGTACCTGCCGGCGGTCGGCGATGGGCAGGTCGCGCCTCATGCGAGCACCGATCGGTAGGCGGGGGTGGACTCCATCAGCTCGTGGTGGGTGCCGGCGGCGGCCACCCGCCCGTCCTCGATGAACAGCACCCGGTCGGCCTGGGCGAGTAGCAGCGGCGAGGTGGTGGCCACGACCGTCGTACGGCCGGCGCGTGCCGTACGAAGCCGCCCCGCGAGAAGGGACTCGGTGTGCGCGTCCAGCGCGGAGGTGGGCTCCACGGCCAGCAGCACCTCGGGCTCGGCCAGCAGCGCCCGGGCCAGGCGCACGCGCTGACGCTGGCCGCCCGACAGGTTGCGGCCGCCGGGTTCGATCATCGAGTCGAGCCCGTGGCGCAGCCCGGCGACCACGTCCTGCGCCACCGCGACGTGCACGGCCCGCTGGATGGCCTCGTCGTCCGCCTCGCCCCGGCCTTGGAGTACCTCGCGCAGCGTGCCCGCGAACAGGGTGGCGTCGTGGTCGGCGATCAAGCAGGCGCCGTCGAACCCGCCCAGCCCTTCGAGCAGCGCCACACTCTCCTCGGGCCGGGCGCTGACCAGCCCCATGAGGCTCCCCGGCGCGACCTCAGGACCGGCGGGCTCCGCGGCGCGCAGTCGCCCCTCGGCGCGCAGCGCGAGGAAACGGGTGACCTGGCGGGCGGCGACCAGGCCGTGGCTGATCTGGAAGCTGCCCTCGATGAAGAAGGAGACCGGCACCACCAGTACGGCGATGTACCCGTATACCCCGACCAGCTCGCCCACCGTGATCGTCCCCTCGGCGGCCAGCCGCGCGCCCAGCCAGGTGACGGCGGCCAGGAACAGAGCGGGCAATCCGGCGCCCAGCGCGCCGATCCAGCTCGTCAGCGACGCCACCCGGTAGCCCTGCTCGCGCAGGCTCGCCGAGTCGGCACAGTACCGCTCGGCGTAGGTGCCCTTGCCGCCGAAGGCGTTGAGCACCCGCAGCCCCTCGATCAGGTCGACCAGGCGAGTGGTCAGCCTGCCCTGGGCCTCGCGGTAGCCGTTCTGCACCTTCATCAGCCGCCCGAGCAGCGGGCCGAGCAGGAGCGCCAGCAGCGGCACGCCCAGCAGCACCACCACGGCCAGCACCACAGAGACCTGCAGCAGCAGCGCCGCCACCACGCCGTAGCTGATCACCGCGCCCACGCCGGGGCCGGTCACCGTCAGCGAGGCGGCGATGGCGATGACGTCGCCGATGCCGATCGTCACCACGTCGCCCGTCGAAGCGCGCTTGGGCAGGTCGGCGCCCAGCTTGTTGATCTGCTCGACCAGGGCGCGCACGGTGCGGAAGTTGGCGTCCATCCGGATCTTGGTCATCGTGCGGTGCCGCAACATCGCCAGCCAGGCGTTGACCAGGCCCGCGCCGAGCAGCGCCAGCACCCAGCCGGGCGCCAGGTTGTCGTCGATCGCCCTGGACAGCAGGTACGGCGGGAGCGTCAGGCCCGCCATCCAGAGAGTTCCCAGCGTCGCGCCCAGCGCGACCCGGCCCTTCTGCGCCCAAGCCAGCCAGCACAGATACCGAGCCGCCTTCATGATGATCACGCTAGAGCATGGAGTTGGTGCCTCTTTGCCCGCCCTCGAACGGCCGTTTGTAGCGGCTGACCCAGGTGATCGGTCCCACCTCGTGGCGCGGCCCGGGTGCGCCCGTGACGGCGACGTCGCCACGGTACGCGAAGCCCCGCTCGCGGTAGTAGGCACGCAGCCGATCCCCAGTCCCTGATCCGAGCCGTACGGCGTGCCGCCCCGCCCGCACCACGAGTCCGGGTCAGCATGAAGCGTGAGCGACACGAACCCACGCAACGACGGCGCAGGGCAGCCCGCGGAGGGTTCGCGTGCCAACTGGTTCGAGCTGTTCTTCGACCTCGTCTTCGTGGTCACCCTCTACCAGCTCGCCCACGAACTGCACGGCGACCCCCACCCGGCCGACTTCGCCGCCTTCCTCGCCCTGTTCTTCCCCGCCTGGTGGGCCTGGATCAACCTGACCGTGACCGTCAACGTCTTCGGCCCCGCCAACTGGCGCACCCAGGCGATGCTGGTGGCCGCCATGCCCGGCCTCGGCCTGATGGCCGCCGCGATCCCCGACGGCCTCGGCGAACGCGCCTGGGCCTACGCCCTCGGCGCCGCCTGGGTCCGGCTGGTGTACCTGCCCCTGTGGTGGCGCGCCGCCCGCTCGGCCTCCAACACCTTCCCCCTGCTCCAGCCCCTGCTGTACGGCCTGCTCCCCGCCCTGCTGTGGGCCATCTCAGCGGCCGTCCCCGGCCCCGCCCGCTTCGTGCTGTGGGCGATCGCCGTCGGCCTGGAACTGCTTCTGCTCGCCGTGCGCGCCGGCGTGGTCCGTACCGTCTTCACCGCCTTGGCCGCCGAGCACCTGGCCGAACGCATCGGCCTGTTCGTCATCATCGTGTTCGGCGAAAGCGTGCTCACCATCGTCTTGGCCCTGGCCGGCCACTTCACCCCCGCCTCCGGCATCGCCGCGCTCGCCGGCTTCGCCACGATCACCGCCCTGGCCACGATCTTCTACCTGTGGGGAGCGCCCGGCACCGCCCGCGGCCTGCGACGCGCCCACCACACCGCCGCCACCCGCCGGATCCGCGACGCGATCATGTACCTGCCGTTCGTCCAGGTAGCCGGGATCACCGTCCTCGCCGCCGCCCTGGACACCACCGTGACCGAACCCCTGCACACACTCCCGCCCGGCGCCCGCGCCGCCCTGTGCGGTGGCCTGCTCGCCTACACCACCGCGGCCGCCGTCCTCGACCTGCGCTACGGCACCCGCCCCCGCACCACCCTGCGCTGGTACTTGCCCAGCCTGGCCACCACCGCCCTGCTCATCCCCGCCACCACCGTCCTGCCCGCCTGGAGCGCCGTCACCGTCGCCGCCGCCCTGCTGATCCTGCTCATCACCCTCGGCAGGCTCCGCATCCTGACCCGGGCCTGACCTCGGGGCTGAGGAACCCGTGGACAGCCGTTGGTGGTGCCAGCGAGTAACTTGGCTGGGCGCTTCGGTAGCGCCTTCGGTCGGGAGGAGCGTGGGGCAGGCCCGGCTGGCCGGGGTAGTAGCTCGGCCAGCGCGGTTCGGATGGCAGTCCGGCTCACCCCATGCGCACGGGCATGGAGAAGCCTGGGCCTGAACGACGGCGGCCTTGAGGTCGTCATACCGGACCTTGCCGGTGGGCACCTCGCCGACCAGGCTGAGGACGGCTCGCTAGCCCGCCGTGGGGCCCACCTGGGCGGCGGTCAGCGGGCCGGGGCCGATCTCCGGCGCGTACTCGTCGGAACCCACGTCGGCGACGCCCTGGCGGGTCTGGCCGTCCAGGTCGTGCGAGACGGCCGGGTAGCCGCCCTTGGCCGCGTTGACGGCCGGGCTGCCGGAGCTGAGACGAAGGATCCCGTTGGCGTCCTGGACCAGCTTGGGGTTGGTTCCCGAGACGGTGTCCCACGACAGGTTGCCGCGGACGGTGGGGGTGACGGCGTTGCCGAGCGAGATCAGCGTGCCCTGAGAGGCGCGGGCGAACAGGTTGTCGGCGACCAGCGGGGAGGTGGCGGGGTTGGAGCCGCCCTGCGCGGAGATGGCCGCGCCACCGGCGTTCACGACGGTGTTGAGCAGCACCTTGACCCTGACGGCCGCGTCGTGGATGGCGTCGTAACCGGCTCCGAGGTAGACACCGTCCCGCCGTACGCCCTGGATGTGGTTGTTGACGATGGTGTGCTCGGCGCCGTAGACGCGCATCCCCCTGTCGCCGCCGATGATGTGGTTGCCCTCGACGGTGTTGCGCGAGCCGAAGCGCAGCGTCAGCACACCCTTGGCACCACCTCGGATGGTGTTGTGCCGTACGACGGAGTCCGAAGCCTTCACCGAGATCACCTCGTCGTCGCCCACGACGTTCTCGAACAGGTTGTGCTCCACCACCGCGCGCGCCGAGACCTGCCCGAGGGCGCCGAGGCCGAGCCTGATGCCCTCGCTGCCGTTGACGGTGGAGGTGTTGTCGCGGAAGTGGTTGCGCCTGATCGCCACGCGCAGCGGCATCGTCGCGCCGCCGACCTGCAGGAAAACGCCGTGCTCTGTCTTGCCCGCGAAGAGATTGTTGGCCACCTCCGCGTCGTCTCCCTGGACGTCCAGGAAGTGAGTCTCGGCGCCGTCGACCTCGGCGAGCTGGAAAGTGTTCCTGGCGATGCGGATGCCGGTGGAGTTCGACGGGACGATGATGCCGGTCCGCTGTTTGAAGACGAAGCCCTCGACGGCCACGTTCGCGGAGCTGTCGAAGGTGAAGGTTCTGGACCCGGTGAGGGTGACGCCGCCGACGGACTGGGCGGCGATGGTGACGCCGCTCCTGCCGGCGATCGGGATGGCGGCGTTGACGGCGTAGGTTCCGTTGGCCAGCACGATGCGCTGTCCGGGCTGCGCGGTCCTGATGGCCTCGGTGAGGGCGGCGATCGAGGTGACCACGGTGCCGCCCGGCTCCTCGCCCACCGGGCGCACCGTCACCTTGTCGAGGTTGGGCCCGTTCGCGATGGTGGTGGTCAGGCGTACGGTGTTGGCGCCGGCCTTCAGGGTGGCGCGCACGGTCGTGGAGCGCCAGGTGGCCCAGTCGGTGGAGGGCGAGAAGGGCCGGGTGGCGATCTTGACGCCGTTCACCGCGACGTCCAGCGGGCGATCGACGGTGCTGCCGTTGGAATACCTGAAGATCAGGTCGACCTCGGCAGGCGTGTCGGCGGGGACGACGAACTCGACGTAGGCGCCCGTCGCGGAGTCGTAGTCGGCGAAGCCCGAGCCGCTGTAGCCGGGCGACCTGTTGGAGACGACCGCCTTGACCAGCGTCGCGTCCTCTGCCTCGTACAGCGTCTGCGCCTCCGCGTGGGCCGGGGCCGCCACGAGCATGGTGGACAGGACGCACAGAGCCAGTAAACGTCGCACACGCACTCCCTAGACGTAGGAGGATTACGCAATCCGCCCGATGATCACGGAGGCTAGAGGTAAACGCCTGTGAGGGCAAGGGCCCCTGTGCTAGGACATTTTCTGGAGAAGTGCCAGGAAAATGGCGTCGGCGTTGTGCCGGTGGGGCCAGAACTGCACCTAAGGACCGATGCTCAGTCATCCGACCTATGGCAGGTGCGCGCGGGCCCCGAGGGTCTCGAAGTCGTCCCGGCCCTTGAGCACGTCGGCGACTACGACGCTGGTCTCGGTCAGGTGCGGCGAGCAGGTCAGCAGGCGACGACACCGCCTGGCCGGAAGGCGTCGAGCCACGGGGACGGCGTCACCATTGCAACCGCCTCATCCGTCATGATCACCCGCGCTTGGGGCTTGGTGACACGTTCGTTGACGGCACGTCCGCAGTGAGTTCAGCCGGGCTGAAGGACGCTCATCGGGAACACACGCGAGTTCGGTTGGTGGGATCTGAGCGGGTGTGGCGGCTTTGGTCTGGTCGGTAGGTCGGGATTGGCGGTGCCGCCGAACTGGTGAGGCGGGCTGGAACTGCTTCTGTGGGTCAGGCGGAGGCTTGGCCGGCTGGATGGCGACTTCCACTGAGATGGTGTCGGTGCTTGTCGATGGCCCGTTGTCGTCAGCTCGCCTGGTTGCCCTTGGTCCAGGTGTGCCGCCAGCGGAAGCCGGGGCCGCTGAACGCGATCCCCGCCGAGTCGACGTCGTGGGTGAACTGCTCGGGCAGGAACGGCCACTTCTGCCTGATCGGCGCCGGCCCCTCGATGAGCCCGGTGTCGTTGTAGATCGCGTACTCGTCGCCGATCAACGCCATGTGCTTCCACACGTTCCGTTCGTTGACGGTGGTGACCGCGTCGAAGTCGCGCAACGCCGACGCGGACGCGGGTACGGTTCCCCCACCCAGCACGGCCACGACGGCGAGCAGCGGTATCAGCCGCCGTCGTAGGGAATGTGATCCTATGGGCACCCTCTGCTCCATTCATCCGGCCGTGCCTTCGCCCGGCGGTCGGGAGCTATTCGTGTGAAGTCCCTGACGCGGATGGGTGGGGGCCTGGGCACGTCCGCCCGCCGCGAGGTGGGAACAATGCGCTCGTGGTCGTAACCGCGCAAGCATCAGGGAGTTCGCCCATGAATCTCGATCATGTACTCGTCAGTCGTGAAGCCGATTTCGTGACGATCACGATGAACCGTCCGCAGCGCCGCAATGCCCTGTCGCTGTCGCATCTGCGCGACCTGATCACCGCGTTCGATGCCGCGGGTGAAAGCGACGCCTCGGGGATCATCCTGGCCGGGTCAGGTCCGGTCTTCAGCGCCGGGCATGATTTCGCCGATGTGGCCGAGGCCGACGAGGCCGCGGTGCGTACCCTGCTGGACGCCTGTCTCCAGCTGATGGAATTGATCGAGTCCGTCCCGCAGCCGGTCGTCGCCCGGGTCCACGCTCTGGCGACCGCGGCGGGCTGTCAGCTGGTCGCGGCCTGCGATCTGGCCGTCGCCGCCGACTCCGCGGGCTTCGCCGCGCCCGGTGGGAAGGGCGGCTGGTTCTGTCACACTCCCATGGTGGCCATCGCCCGCAACATCGGCCGTAAGCGTGCGGCTGAGCTGGCCTACACCGGTGACACCATCACCGCCGCGCAGGCTCTGGAGTGGGGGCTGCTCAACCGGGTGGTACCCGCCGGCGACCTTGATGGCGCCGTGGCCGACCTGCTCAGCCGTGCCACCCGGGGCAGCCGCGCCTCCAAGGCTCTGGGCAAGCGGACCTTGAACCGGCAGTTGTCCCTGCCCCAGGCCGAGGCCTACCGGCTGGCCACCGAGGTCATGGCCGCCTCCTCGCAAACGGTCGCCGCCCGCGAAGGCATGTCCGCGTTTCTGGGCAAACGCCGCCCGGAATGGAGCGACTGACACCTGTGGCCAGGACCGCACGGTGGGTGTCAATCGCGTCGCATGATCATGCGGTCGGGCCGGTGCAGCAGGGCGGTGCGCCAGCCTCTGCGGCGGTACAGGCCGATGGCCGCCTTGGCGCCGGGGTGGGTGGCGAGCCACTTGGTGGTGTCGCCGGCGGCCCGGAGCACGGCGTCGTGGAGACGTACGCCCAGCCCGTGTCCCTGGAGGGAAGGCGGGACGGCGAGCTCTTTGAGGGTGAAGTCGTCGCGGGGCGGGCGGGAGGCGAGGAGGGCGAGCGCGGAGCAGCGGTGGCCGTAGGCGAAGCCGTACACCTCATCGCCGTGCACGGCGAGAGCGAGAACGAAGCCGGGACGGGCGCGGTCGGCGAGGGCTCGGGAGGCGACGGAGCGGGCGGCGGGGTAGGGCTCGCGCCAGGGCGGCCGGGTGAAGGTGGAGCCGCCGACGTCCGCGAGCGCGGGCAGGAAGGCGGCGACGTCCGGGGCGGAGACGAGGAGGATGCGGGCCTGTACGGCGCCTGCCCGCTGTTCTGGACCAAACTGGTGGGCAGGCGCCGAGCTCATCGGAGGTCAGGCGCCTTTGGCCGCGGCGAAGCGGGCGTTGACGTCGTCCCAGTTGATCAGGCTCCACAGCTTTTCGACGTAGTCGGGGCGGACGTTGCGGTACTGCAGGTAGTACGCGTGCTCCCATGCGTCGAAGACCAGGAGCGGCGTGGTGTTCATGCCGACGTTGCCGTGGTGGTCGTAGACCTGCTCGACGACCAGACGGCGGGCCAGGGGCTCCCAGGCGAGGATGCCCCAGCCGGAGCCCTGGACGGTGGCGGTGGCGGTGGTGAGCTGCTTCTGGAAGGCCTCGAAGGAGCCGAAGTGCTCGGTGATGGAGTCGCCGAGGTCGCCGTCGGGGCGGTCGCCGCCGTCGGGGGAGAGGTTCTGCCAGAAGATCGAGTGCAGGACGTGGCCGGAGAGGTTGAACGCGTAGGTCTTCTCCAGGCCGACCAGTCCGCCGAACTCGCCCTTGTCGCGGGCCTCGGCGAGGCGCTCCAGGGTGTCGTTGGCGCCCTTGACGTAGGCCGCGTGGTGTTTGGCGTGGTGCAGTTCCAGGATCTCGCCGGTGATGGCGGGCTCCAGAGCGGCGTAGTCGTAAGGCATGTCAGGCAGTGAATACTGACCCATCAGCTTCTCTCCGCACGTAGTCGCGAACTCTTCGCAACTACACTACTGCCGCGATAACTCGCCATCTGGTATCCCCTTGACCCCTCGGGGTGCCGGAACCTAGTTTGCGAGTAGTTCGCATCTGCGAATATGACGCAAGTTCTCCACGAGGAGGATGGCCATGGCACATGTCTCGTTCGAGGAGATCGAAGACCTGCAGGTCTGTGTGAGGGCGCACATGCCGGCCATCGACGCCGCGTTCAGCTGGAACGAGGACGACAGCGAGTGATTCGGGGGCGTGCACACGGGTGAAACGGTCGCCGGGACCGTGCACCCGCCACACGCCGTCAGGTCCGCGGTAGTCGTGCGAAGGGTGCGGGAGGCCGGGGACCTCCCGCGCGAGTATGCCGCCAAGAGCTTCCCCTTCGTCCCGATGACCAGGCGACTGGAGATCGAGTGGGTGCCCGGACGCGACCTGTACAGCGGCGAGGAGGTGCCGGTCCCCGCGCCTTTGGTCCACCTCCACTATCGTCGCCCGCCGCACACCGGCATGCACCTCAACGCGGGCATCGCGGACGGCGCCTCCGCCGCTCGGGCCGAGCGCTCGGCACTGCTGGAGGTGCCGGAACGCGACGCGGTGACCCTGTGGTGGATGAGCGGCAGGCCGCGACCGGCTTCAGGCCACGGACCCTCGACCCTCACCTCGCCGAGCTGGATCTGCCGGTGACCTTCCTGCACATCCCCTCCGAGTTCGGTGTCCCCGTCGTCGCCGCGTTCGTCGAGGACGAACGAAGGATCGTCGCCCTGGGTACGGCGTGCCGCCCCCGGGCCGAGGACGCGGCCACCAAGACGTTCACCGAGGCCGTGATCTCCTACACGATGAGCCTGCGCCCGCTGGATCCGGACACGTGGAAGGCCGCCGATCACCCCTACTTGCCCTTCCGCGCCGATCGCTCCCACCGTGACGCCTTCCGCACTGCTCCGCGCCGTCTACCGCGCACTGCGCCCGTCGGCCGGGCTGATCACCGTCGAGGGCGACGACGTGGTACGGCTCTCGCACCGCGAGGCCGCCAGGCGTACCGCCGTCGTCGCCCAGGACAGGCCGGCCGAGCTGGACTTCACCGTCGCCGAGATCGTCGCCATGGGCCGGCCCCCGCACAAGCGCCCCCTGGACCGCGACACCGCCGCCGACGAGCTGATCTGCGCCGACGCCCTGCAACGCGTCGCCGCCGGGCACCCGGCGCGCAGAACGATGGAGGCCGGGCGCATCGTCGCGGGCGGCACGCCGGAGCAGGTGCTCACCCCCGGGCACATCGCCAGGTGTACGGCGTGCGAGCCGTCCACCGCACCCAGCTCGTCTTCGAACGACTCAAGGAGGAGAAGTGATCACCCGGCTGCTGGCCCTGTCACCGGAAATCCGCTCACGACTGGCCGGCCTGGTCGCCCTGCTGCTGGCCATCACCGCGACCTACGTCGGCCAGGGCGTGCTCATCGCGCACAGCCTGGCCAGAATCTTCGCCGGCGACGGCGTGGCCGCGATCATCTGGCCGGTGGCCGGGATCGTCGCCCTGCAGGTCGGGCGGTGCCTGGTGCTGGCCGTACGAGAAGGCTTCGCGCTGCGGGCCTCGGCCGGAATCAAAGCCCTCACCGCGCTCGGCGTCTTCCACCCCGCCCTGGCCCTCGCTCTCGCGCCCGCCCTGATCGGCCTGGCCGCTGTCCCGAGATGGCTGCGCCGCGGCGCCGAAGCCCAGGGCACCGCCCTGCGCGCCCGCATCGGCGAACTCAACGCCGAAGCCGTCGACACCCTCCAGGGCCTGCGCGAGCTCATCACCTCCGGCGCCGGTGAACGTCAGCTCGACCGCCTCGCCGAACAGGACGAGCGTCTGCTGGAGGCCAAACTCGCCCACGGCCGCCGCTCCGGTCTCGAGCACGCGGCCACCAACGCCCTGGCCACGTTGGGCCTGCTGGCAGTCCTGCTTACGGCCGCCTTCCTCGTCACTTCCGGCAGCCTGGAGGCCATCCTCTTCCCGGTCGCCGTCGTGCTGTCGGGCGCCACCTTCGCGCCCGTCGTCGCCGTCACCGACGTCGCCCGCGATCTCGGTCTCGTCACCGCCGCGGGCGCCCGCATCATGACCCTCCTGAACACCCCCGCTCCGGTGACCGACCGCGTCACCCAGCCGCCGCCCGGCCCCCTCACGCCGGACGTCGCCTTCACCGACGTCAGCTTTCGGTACGGCGCAGCCCTGCCCGACGCCGTCACCGGCCTCACCTTCACCATCTCCCCGGGCGAGACCGTCGCCCTCGTCGGCCATTCGGGAGCGGGCAAGTCCACCTGCGCCAGCCTGCTCATGCGCCTGTGGGACGTGAACGCCGGATCGATCGCCCTCGGCGGCCACGACATCCGCGACTACCCCCAGGAAGACCTGCGCCGCCAGATCACCCTCGTGCCGCAGGACGTCTACCTGTTCAACATCCCGCTGACCGACAACATCCGCCTCGGCCGCCCGGACGCCACGCATGACGAGGTCGTCGCCGCCGCCCGCGCCGCCCAAGCCCATGAGTTCATCTCCGGCCTGCCCGACGGCTACGACACCCTGCCCGGCGAACTCGGCACCCGCCTGTCCGGCGGGCAACGTCAACGCATCGCCATCGCCCGCGCCATCCTCAAGGACGCCCCGATCCTCGTCATGGACGAAGCCGTCTCCAACCTCGACACCGAAAGCGAACAGGAGGTGGCCGCCGCCATGGCCTCCGTGCGCCGCGACCGCACCACGCTGGTCATCGCGCACCGCCTGTCGACCATCCTGACCGCCGACCGCGTCGTGGTGCTCGAATCCGGCCGCCTCGCCGAGATCGGCACACACGAGGAACTGCTGGCGCGCCACGGCGCCTACGCCCGCCTCATCTCCGCCCAGCTGGCCGGATCCGTCTAACGGCCCGGCGCGGCTCAGGTCTTCTTGCTTTATGTGGTGCCTCGAACCACATAGTGCGGCCAGCCCGCTCCTGGTGATCAACCAAGGGCGGGCTGTTTCGTTCTGTCTGCGCGGAGTTGCCGGGCCATGCCCAAGATGTGACATCCGAGCGTGACCCAGACCAGGCGTGAACGTCTACGCTGCATCCGGTGCGGAGTTCAGCCTCGATCTGTTCGCCCCCCGGCGATCCAGACCTCGACGGCCCCCGCACCGCAGCTCACCATTGGCACAGCCGCTGAGCCGCCGCGCGGCAGCAGACGGGAGTCGACATGCCGCTCGGCCATGACGTGGCGCATTCGCTGGCCACTGTCGTCGAACTGGTCAACACCGCTCCCGGCACCGCCGGCCAGGAGGATCTGCCCGGCCTCGCCGAACTTCGGGCGTTCGTGGACTCGCGCGAGTTCAGCGCGGTCAGCACCCTGACGCCCGATGACCTGGACCAGGTCAGGATGGTCCGAGATGCCTTTCACCGTGTCTTCACCGCCCTCGATCAGGCGAGCGCGGTCCGTATCCTCAACGCCCTGCTGGCGCAGACCCGCATCACCCCCAGGCTGACCGACCATGACGGCCATCCGCTGCACATCCACTACCATGCGGCAGGCTCGGTCCTGGCCGGGCGCCTGGCCGCCGACTGCGGAGTGGCCGTGGCTCGCCTGCTGGTCGAAGGCGAATGGGGACGTCTGCGCACGTGCTCGGTCTCCGATTGCGACAAGGTCTTCGTGGATGAGTCTCGCAACCGCTCCCGCGTCTACTGCGACAGCCGCACCTGCGGCAACCGCATGCATGTCGCCGCCTACCGTGCCCGCCGCCGCACCTGACCACCACGATTCCGCCCACGCCAGGTGGCGGCCCCTACCCGAGGCGCTGCGGCAACGATCACCGGCAAGAGACGGTTGCTGCCTATGGCGCCGGCTGAGTGCTGTCCTCGGCCAGCCTGGCCTGGACCCAGGGCACGCTCCGATCGAGCCGCTCGGCCAGGCGCCGCAGACTCCAGCCCTCCGCCCGCCGTTCCCGAAGCCAGCGGCGCAGATCCGCGGCGCCGACCGCGGCGGCGGCCTTCGCGATGTTCGCCGTGATGCGGGAGCGTCGTCCGGTGTCGGTGGTGGCACCGGACGCGCGCAGCGCGACACCCTGCTCGACCAGCGCGTCGCGTAGCGTGCCCCTGCCCACGCCGAGCTGGCGCGCGAGTGCCTCCATGCCGATCCGGCCCTGGCCGTACAACGCGATGAGCCCCTGCCCGACCTCCGGATATCCCCGCTCGCGCAAGGCTTCGCGCAGCCGCCCGCGCGCTGCACGCCTCTGGGTGATCCGGCCCGAGCGCAGTTCCTCCTGCTGGGCGGCACGCCGCTGCGGGCTCGTGCGGCGGGCCAGGAGGTTCAGGTCCCCCAGAAGTCCCGAAGGCGCGTGAAGTCGATCGTCCATCATGACCTCCTGTTGCATATATTTCGCAATAGCACATTCGATGCAACGAGGGAGGTGGCTTATCCAAGGTGCGCGCGCAGCCGAGCGGTGCCCACCCGTCCGCGGATCTGGCCGACGACCTGCACAGCCGGGGACTTCGCCGGACGATCCCCCGGATGACCATCCTGGCGATCTTGGAACAGGTGGGAACCCATCTCAACGTGACGGAGCTGACCAGACTCGCGATCGCCGTCCATCCGACGATCAACGCCTCGACGGTCTACCGGAACGTGGCGGCGATGAGGGACGTGGGCGTCCTGCACAGCATCGACTACGCGGGTGAGACCCTGTTCGGTCTGGCCGCGGCACCCCACCACCACCTGGTGTGTGATCAGTGTGGCACCCTCACCGAGATTCCGGCCGAAGCCCTCGGCCTGACCACCCGCTGCGGTTTCCGGCTCAGCCCCGCCGGGCAGGTGCTGCACGGCCACTGTCAGGGGTGCGCGGGCGCCTCTTGATGCTCCCGGAACTCCGCCATGACGGCCTTGCGCGCCGCGGCCGGCAGGCGGTCGATGTAGAGCATGCCGTTCAGGTGGTCGGTCTCGTGCTGCAGGCAGCGGGCCAGAACCCCGGTCCCGTGTACGGTCACCGGCTCGCCGGCCGCGTCGAAGCCGTGGCAGGTGGCCAGGTCGGGGCGGCCCACCACGGCACGCGGGCCGGGCACCGACAGGCAGCCCTCATCATCGGTGTCCAGATTGCGGTCCTTGACCGGCGGAAGCTCCAGCCGCGGATTGACGATCACGCCTTTACGGAAGACGTCATCCGCGTCCGGGCAGTCGTAGACGAACACGCGCAGGTCCACACCGATCTGGTTGGCGGCCAGCCCCACGCCTTTGGCCGCGTACATGCTGGCGAACATGTCCTCGACCAGGCGGGCCAAGTCGTCGTCGAAGTGCTCGACCGGGCGGCACGGGGTGTGCAGCACCGGGGTTCCGACGATGGTGATGGGACGAGCGATGCCGGTCATACACAAACCGCCTTGGTCAGCAGGGCCGAAGAGTCGGTGGACAGGTCGAGGGGCGCCGGTGGATGCCCGGCCTCAGCCAGCAGGTCGCCGACCGCGGCGATCATCAGGCCGTTGTCGGTGCACAGCGCGGGCGGCGGGACGCGCAGGGCGATGCCGGCGGCGGCGCAGCGCGCGGCGGCCACCTCGCGCAGGCGGGCGTTCGCGGCGACGCCGCCGACGATCAGCAGGGTGCGCACGTCGTGCTCCAGACAGGCGGCGACGGCCTTACGGGTCAGGACGTCGACCACGGCCTCCTGGAAGGAGGCGGCGATGTCCGGCACGTTCCGCTCGCCGCGCTCGACGTGGCGGGCCACGGCGGTCTTCAGCCCGGAGAAGGAGAACTGGTAGCCCTGGCCGAGCATGGCGCGCGGGAAGGCGACGGCGCCCGGGTCGCCCTCGGCGGCAGCGCGGCTGACCGAGGGGCCGCCGGGGTAGCCGAGACCCAGCAGGCGGGCGACCTTGTCGAAGGCCTCGCCGGCGGCGTCGTCGCGGGTGTCGCCCAGGTGCACGATCGGGTCCCGGGCGAGGTCGTTCAGGAGCAGCAGCGAGGTGTGGCCGCCGGAGACGATCAGCGCGACCGAACGTTCCGGCAGCGGCCCATGTTCCAGGGTGTCGGCGGCGACGTGCCCGGCCAGGTGGTGCACGCCGTAGAGCGGCTTGTCCCAGGCCAGCGCCAGCGACTTGGCGGCGGCCAGCCCGATCTGCAACGCACTGGCCAGCCCGGGGCCCGAGGTGACGGCGATGGCGTCGATCTCGCCGGGCTTGATCGCCGCCTGCTCCATGGCCGTGCGCAGGCAGGGGACCAGGGATTCCAGGTGCGCTCTGGCGGCGATCTCCGGGACGACGCCGCCGAAGCGGGCGTGCTCGTCCATGGAGGAGGCCAGCGCGGCGCCCAGGATGCGCCCGTCGGCGACAATCCCGACGCCGGTCTCGTCGCACGAGGTCTCGATCCCCAGGACAACGGCCACACCGACTCCTTATCGCAAATGATTTGCAAGTACGAATAATATGCGAACCATGAGAACGGCTGAGGTCAAACGGCGCTTCCTTGAACACTTCGAGCGGGCGGGGCACACCGTCGCCGCAAGCGCGCCGCTGCCCGCCGAGGACCCGAACCTGCTGTTCGTCAACGCCGGGATGGTGCCGTTCAAGCCCTACCTGCTCGGCCAGGTCACCGCGCCCTACCTCCGGGCGGCCAGCGTGCAGAAATGCGTGCGCACCCTCGACATCGACGAGGTCGGCAAGACCACCAGGCACGGCACGTTCTTCCAGATGAACGGCAACTTCTCCTTCGGCGACTACTTCAAGGAGGAGGCGATCCGGCTGGCCTGGACGCTGTCCACCACGCCGATCGCCGACGGCGGCTACGGCCTGGACCCGGCCAAGGTCTGGGCGACGGTCTACCACGAGGACGACGAGGCGTACACGATCTGGCGCGATGTCATCGGGCTGCCCGAGGAGCGGATCGTGCGCCGGGGCAAGGCGGACAACTTCTGGTCCATGGGCGTGCCCGGTCCCTGCGGGCCCTGCTCCGAGCTGTACTACGACCGCGGTCCCGCCTACGGCCCCGAAGGCGGGCCCGAGGTGGACGAGGACCGTTACCTGGAGTTCTGGAACCTCGTCTTCATGCAGTACGAGCGCGGCGAGGGCACCGGCAAGGAGGACTACCCGATCCTCGGCGAACTGCCCGCGCGCAACATCGACACCGGGATGGGCCTGGAGCGCATGGCCGCGCTGCTGCAGGGCGTCGCCAACATCTACGAGATCGACGAGATCCGGCCGATCCTCGACGCCGCCGCCCGGCTGACCGGCACGGCGTACGGGAAGAACAAGGACGACGACGTGCGGCTGCGGGTGGTCGCCGACCACGTGCGCACCGCGCTCATGATGATCTCCGACGGCGTCACCCCCGCCAACGAGGGACGCGGCTACGTGCTGCGCCGCATCCTGCGTCGCGCGGTGCGAGCGGTCCGGCTGCTCGGCCACGACGGGCCCGTGCTGCCCGCGCTGCTGCCGGTGGCCCGCGACTGCATGGCACCTTCCTACCCGGAGGTGGCCACCGGCTTCCCGCGCATCTCCGCCTACGCCCACGGCGAGGAGAACGCCTTCGACGCCACGCTCAAGCAGGGCAACGCCGTGCTGGACCGCGAACTGTCCGGCGCGAGCGGGCGGCTGCCCGGCTCCACCGCCTTCCGCCTGCACGACACCTACGGCTTCCCGATCGACCTGACCGTCGAGATCGCCGCCGAGCGCGGCCTGGCGGTCGACGTCGATGGCTTTCGCACGCTCATGGAGGAGCAGCGGCGGCGCGCCAAGGACGACGCCCGGGCCAAGAAGCGCGGCCACGCCGACACCGCCGTCTACCGCGAGGTGCTCGACCGCTCCGGCCCCACCGACTGGCTGGCCTACCAGGGACTCGAAACGGATTCCGTAGTCGTGGCCGTCCTCCGTGACGGCGCGGCTGTGGCATCGGCCGCCGAGGGGGACATCGCCGGGATCGTGCTCGACCGCACGCCCTTCTACGCCGAGTCCGGCGGCCAGGACAGCGACGCGGGCACCCTGACCGGCGCGGGCTTCGCCGGAGAGGTCATCGACGTGCAGCGGCCGGTCAAGGGCCTGGTCGTGCACCAGGTCCAGGTCACCGGCGGCACGGTCGGCGTGGGCGCCGCCGTCCACGCCGCAGTTGATCCCGAGTGGCGGACTGGCGCCAGGCAAGCACGCTCCGGTACGCACGTCGTGCACGCGGCGCTACGCGAGGTCCTCGGCCCGGCCGCCCTGCAGTCCGGCTCCTACAACCGGCCCGGCTACCTGCGCCTGGACTTCTCCTGGCCGGGCGGACTGTCGGCGGCCACCCGCAGCGAGGTCGAGGAGGCTGCCAACCTCGCCATCCGCCGCGATCTGCCGGTCGAGGTGCGCCACATGTCACTGCCCGAGGCCCGCGCCGAAGGAGCGCTGGCGCTGTTCGGCGAGACCTACGACGAGACCGTGCGCGTCGTGGAGATCGGCGGCGCCTGGTCGCGCGAGCTGTGCGGCGGCACCCACGTGGACCACGCGGCGCAGATCGGCTCGATCGCGCTCACTGCGGAATCGTCGGTCGGTGCCGGGCAGCGCCGCGTCGAGGCGGTCACCGGCCTGGAGTCCTTCCGCTACCTGGCCCGCGAACGCGATCTCGTCACCCGGCTCGCCGAGCAACTTGGCGCGCCCCGCGCCGAACTGCCCGACCGGATCGGCGGCCTGGTCGAACGGATGAAGCAGGCCGAACGCCAGGCCCAGGACCTCCGCGAACGCCTCCTCACCACCGAAGCCGTTTCGGTGGCCGGTTCCGCGCGCGATCTCGGCCCTGCCTGGCTGGCCACCGCGCACACCGACCTCGACCCGCGCGTCCTGGCCGAACTGGTCCGCGACCGGCTGGACGGACGTGCCGTCGTCGTGGCGGTGACCTCGCCCGGCGGCTTCGTCGTGGCGCTCAATGAGGCGGCGCGCGGTGCGGGACTGTCGGCCGGGACTCTGGTCAAGGCGGTGCTCGACGGCAAGGGTGGCGGCGGACCCCTTCTGGCCCAGGGCAGGGCGCCCGCGGACCCCGGGGCGGCTTTCACCGCGATCGCCACGCTCGTCTCGCGCTGACCGGTAGGTTGGACCCCCATCTCCAGCCGATTACGGAGTGGACCTTCTCAACCACGTCATGCGTTGAGAAGGTCACCCCACTGGTCCGGCATCACGTTCTGTGGCCGGGTCGCTCCACTCAACCATGCGTTTCCGTGGGGACCGCCGAAACGGTGTTACCGGAAGGGCAATGGGCTTCGCCTACGGGATTCGGCGGTGTGGGGCGACCCGCCGGCCGTTGGCCCGCCCTGGGGTCCGCGCCGGCGTGATCGTGATTCGTGACCAGCGGGTGCTGATCATCGCCCTTGACGATCCCCTGCGGCAGCGGTCGTGCGTGGGCTGCGCGAGGATGTCTGAGGCGGCTCGCTTCTGGAAGTACGGCCGCCGGGAGATCGGTATGAGGGGAACTGCGAGAAGCGTCGGTCAGGTCCGATCCGTGATGGCTTGTGCGATGGCGCGGGCGCAGCAGTCACCATCGCATGAGCCGTCCGACTCCTCGTGTGCGCGAAGGAGCGCCTCGACTTTGGCCAGACGATCGCTGGTCAGGTCGAGCTGCAGTTTCAACGTTCTGATCCGGGTGGCCTGCGCACCGATCTGACGGCGAGTTCCCAGCAGACGCTCGTATTCCTCCAGGCTCATCGCCACCATGTCGAGGTCGCCCAGCCGGAAGGGGTAGGGTTTCGGAGCTTTGCCCATACTGGCCGCCCATTCGTGAGAAGCAAGGGGCCCGACCGGCTGCCGGACCCCGTAATGGTTTAGCTTGTCTGGTTCTCGCGGATCTGACGGGCGGCGGTGGTCAGGTTGGTGAGGGAGGCGCGGACTTCTTCCCAGCCGCGGGTCTTCAGTCCGCAGTCGGGGTTGCCCCACATCCGCTCGACCGGGATGGCCGTCAGGCCGGCGCGCAGCAGGGTCGCGACCTCCTCCACGCCGGGTACCCGCGGTGAGTGGATGTCGTAGACGCCGGGTCCGACCTCGCGCGGGTAGCCGCCCTGGGACAGTTCGTGGGCCACCTGCATGTGGGAGCGGGCGGCTTCCAGGCTGATGACGTCGGCGTCGAGGTCGTCGATGGCGCCCAGGATCTCGCCGAACTCGGCGTAGCACATGTGGGTGTGGATCTGGGTGTCGTCGCG
>NZ_JBITIO010000017.1:0-248107 GCF_044459065.1 Nonomuraea sp. NPDC050394
TCGGCGCTGCAGAACGCCGCCTCCATCGCGGCGCTGTTCCTGACCACCGAGGCCGTCATCGCCGAGAAGCCGGAGAAGAACCCGGCCGCCCCGGCCGGCGGGGAGATGGACTTCTGATGCGCGCCTACGGAATCACCTACGACACCGGCTTCACCTCCGCCGGATCCACCACCCACGAGCCGTTCGACCCCGGAACCGTCCGCCGGGAGATGCGGATCATCCACGACGACCTGGGCTGCGACGCCGTACGCATCACCGGAGGCGTCCAAGACCGCCTGGAAACCGCCGCCCAGCACGCCGCGGAGGCGGGCCTGGAGATCTGGTACTCGCCGTTCACCAACGGCCTGACCCAGGACGAACTGCTGGCATTCCTTCTGGACGCGGCCGAGCGAGCCGAACGCCTGCGCCGGGCAGGAGCGCGCGTCGTCCTGCTCACCGGCTCCGAGATCAGCCTGTTCACCAGCGGCTTCCTGCCCGGCGGCACCTTGGAGGAGCGCCTGGGCCTGTTCACCGACCCCGAGCGCATGCGCGCCACCCTCCCAACCCTGCACAGCGCCATCAACGCCTTCTTCAAGGAGGCCGTGGCCGGCGTGCGCGAACGCTTCGGCGGCCAGGTCGGCTACGCCTCGCTCCCCTTCGAAGGAGTCGACTGGACACCGTTCGACATCGTCGCGACCGACGCCGGATACCGCGACGCGACCACGCCGCCCGGCTGGCTGGAAGGCCTGCGGGCGCAGGTCGCCCAGGGCAAGCCGTTCGCCGTCACCGAGTTCGGCTGCGCCACCCACCGGGGAGCGGCCGCGCTGGGCGGCCGCGGCGACTCCATCGTCGAGTACGACGATCACGCTCGCCCCAGCCTGCGCACCCAGGTCACCAGAGACGAGGAAGAGCAGACCCGGTACGTGCTGGAACTTCTCACCATTTACCAGGAAGCGGGGGTGGACGCGGCGTTCGTCAACACCTTCGCCAACCGGCACCTGCCCCACTCCGACGACCCGGAGCGCGACCTCGACACCGCCGCCTTCGGCGTCGTCAAGATCCTGGAGTCCGGCGGTACGGGCGCCGCCTACCCAGGACTCCCATGGGAACCCAAGTCCGCCTTCCACGCCCTGGCCGGCTACGGCCGCGTACGACATAGAGCTTGAGACGCGAGTGAGGGCCCGCCCCTCACAGGCGGACCCTCACGGGAGTGCTATCAGTGCTCGACGGGGTTGTCCGCTCGGGCAGGCAGGATCAGGGCGGTGATGACCACGGCCACGGAGAGCACCGCACCGATGATGAAGGCCAGCCGCATGCCATCGAGAAGAGCGACGTTCTCCGCGATCCCTCCGGCCTTCAGCGAATCGGCCCGCGCACTCATCACGGTGACCACCAGCGCGGTACCGATCGCTGCCGACACCTGCTGCAACGTGCTCAGAATCGAACTGCCGTGGGAGTACAGATCGGAGGGAACCGCGCCCAGCCCCAGCGTGAACACCGGAGTGAACGTGGCGGCCAGGCTCACCATGAGCAGAGCGTGCAGTCCAAGAATCTGCCAGTACGGCATGGTCATGGTGACCTGAGTGAACCCGACCAGCGCCAGCATGATCCCGACAGCGCCAGGAATGACCAGCACCCGCCCGCCGAACTTGTCGAACAGCCGCCCGACGGTCGGACCGAGCAACCCCATGGCGAGACCACCGGGCATCACGAGAAGCCCGGTCTCCAGAGGGCTGAGCCCGCGGATGGTCTGCAGATACAGCGGCAGCAGGATCATCGAGCCGAGCATCGACATGAAGGCGACCGACATCAGAATCAGCGCGACGGTGTACGTGCGGTGGCGCAGCGTACGCAGGTCCATCAGCGGCACACCGCGCTTCTGCAGCGACATCTGACGAAGAACGAAAGCCCCGATCAGGAGCAGCCCGACGCCCACGATCGCGGCGGCGGTCCCCGGGGAGCCGCTCTCGAACCGGCTGAGCCCGTAGACGAACCCGCCGAACCCGGCGGCGGCGGTCACCACACTCAGCCAGTCGATCGTGCTGAACTTCGGCTCCCCGACGTTCTTGAGCTGCTTCAGCCCGCCCCAAGTGATCAGCGCCGCGATGGGAAGCACGACGATGAAGAGCATCCGCCACGTCCCGAACTGAAGGATCAGACCCGACACGGCCGGACCCATGGCGGGCGCGACCGAGATGGCGAGGGAAAGATTTCCCATCACCCGGCCCCGGTCGGAAGGGGGCACGACCTGCATCAGCGTGGTCATCAGCAGCGGCATCATCACCGCGGTGCCGGACGCCTGGATGATCCGGGCACCCAGCAGCACCTCGAACGTCGGCGCGGCGGCGGCCAACGCGGTGCCGAGCAGGAACAAGCCCATCGCGGTGGTGTACGCACTGCGCGTGGACACGCGCTGCAGGAACCATCCGGTGATCGGGATAACCGCGGCCATGGTCAACATAAAGGCGGTCGAGAGCCATTGGGCGGTCTGCTCAGTGATGTGCAGAGCCTCCATGAGCTGCGGGATCGCATTGATCATGATCGTCTCATTGAGGATGACCACGAACGTGGCGAGCACCAGCAGCCGGATCACGGCCGGGGTACGACCTGCGACGACGCCGGTCGTGGGCTTGGCGGGTGAGTCGAGCTGTGGACTGGACACGGAACCTCGATCTTGATTGTCGGTAATGACGTGGTCACGGCTGGCATCCCAGCCTTGGGTCTCACAAGAAGTTGTGGTCATGCAAAGACTGACCGGCACCACCGACAAAACTCATCGCCCCCGCTCAACATTCCGGGAAGAGACATGAAATGTCACCCGGTTTTTCATCCGGAAGACGATCACCAAATCACCCGGTTAGCCCCCCACATCGCCTCCTGACCAGCACGAACACCCGCCGGAGGCTCTCGTGGGGCCACGCGGCCGTGTTCTCTCGACACCTGAGACCCCCTTCGGCGAAGAACCCGCGATGGCGTGTCAGCGGCCGCGTCAGGACGGCGACCACCCGGTATCAGGGCACTTGGCGATGCTTTGAAGCACCGCAAGACGCACAGATCCGAAGGAGCACACCATGTCCGTCACCCTCACCGACCAGAACAAGGCCACCCTGCGCACCGCCGCCTACGGCGCTGTCTCGCTGATCTCCGCCGCGGACGTCGCCGGCTCGCCCCACAAGGCCGCCACTCAGGGCTCCATCGCCCTGGCCTCCGCGACCGGCATGATCGGGCACGTCCTCGCCGCGAAGAGCAAGGACATCAACGTGAGCGGCAAGTCGGTCGCCGAACTGGCCGACCAGGTGCTGCCCGCCCTGACGGCGGCCGTCGCCCTGCTCAAGCAGCAGGACCCGGCCGAGGCCGCCAATTACCGCGACACCGTGATCGTCGCCATCGAGGCGGCCGCCCGTACCCACCAGGCCCAGCCCAGCCCCACCGTCGCCGACATGATCCGCAAGATCACCGAAGCCCTCGACGCCGCCTGACCCGACATAACAGATTCGAAGGAGTAGACCACCATGACCACCACCCACGAGACCCGCCCCGAACTGCAGAAGGCCATCCAGGGGTTCGTCGACGCCGGCCTGGCCGCCGGAGTACAACTGCGAGTGAACGACGAGCAGGGAGAATGGGTCGGCACCGCCGGAGTGCGCGAACTCGGCCAGCCCGCCAAGCCGGCGACGGACGGACTGTTCCGGATCGGCAGCACCACCAAGACCTTCACCGCGACCCTGGTCCTGCAACTGGTGGCCGAGGGCCGAATCACACTGGACACCCCGGTAGATGACCACCTGCCCGAATACGGGCTGGACCGGCGCATCACGGTCCGGATGCTGCTGCAGCACACCAGCGGCGTGTTCAACTTCACCGGCGAGTACTACCCCGACGGCACGTTCGGGCCGGGAATCCCCGGCCTGGGCAAGGAATGGGTGGTCGACAACCGGTCCCGCACCTACAAGCCGGATGAGCTGGTACGGCTGGCGCTGTCCAAGCCGGCCCGGTTCGAGCCGGGAACCGCCTGGAGCTACTCCAACACCAACTACGTGCTGGCCAGACTCCTGGTCGAGAAGATCACCGGCGGCACGTTCGCGGAGGAGATGGAGGCACGGATCCTGCACCCGCTAGGCCTGTCAGGCACAGTGCTGCCGGAGGCCTCCCCGGACATCCCCGAGCCGCACGCCCACGGCTACTACCGCTACCAGGACGGCGAAGAGTGGAAGACCGCCGACACCACCAGCTTCAACCCCTCCTGGATCTCCGCCGCCGGTGACATGATCTCGACCACCAAGGACCTCCACACGTTCTTCTCCGCCCTGAACTCCGGCAAGCTCATCCCCACCCCGCTCCTGGCCGAGATGCGCAAGCCCGACCCCACGATCGGCTACGGCCTGGGGATATTCGTCGAGAACACCGAGAACGGCGCCACCCTCCTCCACCACAACGGCGGCTTCTGGGGCTGGGCCGCGCTCATGTACAGCACCCCCGACGGCAGCAAGACCATGACCGCCTCGCTGACCACCGGCGAAGCCGAACTCGACATGGTCGCCATGTCCGTGGAATTCGAGAAGGTGAAGCAGCAGCTCGTCAAGGTGGTGTTCGGTGACGAGCAGCCCGAGCCCACCAAGTAACACACCGAACGCCGGTCAAGACACCGGCAGAGCGCCGTCGGCCAGGGCACCTCACCCGCCCTGGCCGACGGCGCTGCCGGTGCCGAGAGAAGCCCCAGGTACGTTCGTCGACGGTTCCGCCGTGGCAGGCGCGCGTACCCGATGAGCCGGGGCAAGCGGACCAATAGCATCGGGGTACGCAAGCCGGACCAGAGCGCGAAGCCACAGGCCGGGAAGCGCCAGCCGTACCGGGACGATCACCTATGCCCCCGGGCTGATCGCGCAGGACTACGGCAGCACAACGGCGGTTCCCGCACGGCTACGGAGCACCGAGATACAGCTCACCCGACGGCAAGACGACCCTGACCACCTCGGTGAACCACGCGGACGACACGGCATGGTCCCTGATGGTGAAGTTCCAGCAGCGCTGGGCCGGCTGGCTCGGCCCAGCCACACAGAAGTTCAAGCGGGTCAGTTCGGTCCGAGGTGCCCGCCCCACCCGCGGGGCCAACGTTTCCGCAACCGTGCCGCTCGGAAGGCGAAATCCACATTGAGCTGGGCGAGGGCCTGATCTAACACCCTGCAAAGCACAAAGTCCTGGCCGCAAGTTCGCACGACCAGGACTCCAAAGCCAACGGTATGTGTCCGAGGGGGGACTTGAACCCCCATGCCCCGCAAAGGGCACTAGCACCTCAAGCTAGCGCGTCTGCCTATTCCGCCACCCGGACTTGGTGCCTGCACGCGGGACCGTCATCCCGCGTCGGCGAGAGAAAGGTTAGCAAACTCTAGGGGGTGCGTCATACCTGGTTTCCGCGCCGGCCCGACGAACAGTGTCGGGACGCCCCGACGGCAAGAGGAAAGCGTGCCCAATCAGCGGGTACAGGCTGGTTTGGGGCGTGGGTTCTTGACCTCTTCCTGGATCTCTGCTGAAAAGTCCTTGCGACAACGTTGGGTGCTGCTACGGTTACGGACCGTTGAGGGGTGAGTCCATGGACCGGCCTCACCTGGTGGGGTCGGTTCTGGAGCTTTGGGAGGTCACGTGGCACGCACGCCGGTGCAGCAGCTGAGGGCGATGGCCCTCGTTGCGCGGCGTGTGCGCGTGGCCGTTCCCACGGAGGGCGCGATCACTGATCGGCAGGACCGGATGGCGCGGTTCGCGGCCGGCGCCGGTCAGGTCATCGCCCGGGCAGTCGCGGTTGGGGCCCTGGTGGCCGCCGGCTGGCTGCTCGCTCTTCTCTTCGGGATGCTCACCGCCGCTCCCGCGGCGGCCGACACCTCTCACTCCATGGTCGCCGCCGGGCCCGTCACGGGCGATTTCCCCACGGCGGGCGACGCCGTCTCGGTCACGGACAACGCCGAGGCGATGGCAGGCCTGAAGGTCGACGGGCTGACCAGCCAGTCGACCCCGGGCATGCCCGATCCATCCACCGCGTCCAAAAACCTGGGCGCCAATGGGCTGGCCCCCAATGGCGGTGGCAGTGGCCCCTTCGGGTCGAGCATGGGGGACGTCGCGAGGTCGGTGTTCGACCCGCGGCTCCTGGCACAGCGCGCCCCCCTGGCGTGCGTGCTGCCCCCCGTCGTCCGCACAGCGGCGGACGACCCTTCTTTCTCACCTGACTGATCTAACGCGTCATCGGCCGGCCCTGGTCTAAGGCCCGGCGGCGGAGCGTGGGCGAATCCTGAACCCCTCCGCGAGCGAGTCAGTCAGTCCCAGGTTCGCGTACCCCGTGATCTTCGCTGAGCGGCGCCCCATCCAGAGGGCGCGCACGGTCTCGGGCTGCCCGCGAACTGTCAGGTAATCCCCCCAAGAACCACTAGGAGCATTCATTATGCGTACGTGGGCAAAGGCATCGGCCCCGGCGGCTCTGCTCGCCGTAGCGGTCATGTCCTTCGGCGGCGGTACGGCTGTCGCCGACACCTCGGGCAACTCATCGGTCGGTGGCGGGAACCAGGTCAACCTGCCCGTCTCCCTGCCGATCGACATCAGCGGCAACGCCGTCGGCGCGGCCGGCGAGTCCAGCGCCACCTCGCAGGGCGGCGCCTCGGTCGAGAACACCGGCAAGGGCGGCATCCCCGGCAAGACATCCGGCAACAGCAGCGTGCTGGGCGGCAACCAGGTCAACGCGCCGATCAGCGCGCCGGTCAACGCCTGTGGCAACGCGGTCTCGCTGTTCGGCAGTTCCGACGCGGGCTGCAAGGGCGGCGCGACCGTCAAGAACTCCGGCAAGGGCGGCGCGGGCGGCAACAAGACCTCCGGTGACAGCAGCCTTCTGGGCGGCAACCAGGTCACCGCGCCCATCAGCGCCCCGATCAACGCCTGCGGCAACGCGCTGGCGATCTTCGGCGACGCGACCGCGGGCTGCAAGGGCGGCTCGTCCGTCAAGAACACCGGTGTCGGCGCCGGTGGCAACACCACCTCGGGCCGGAGTTCGGCGCTCGGCGGCAACCAGGTGATCGCGCCCATCAGCGGCCCGATCAACATCTGCGGCAACGCGATCGCCGTCTTCGGCCAGGCGTTCGCCGGCTGCAAGGGCGGCTCGTCGGTCACCAACGGCGGTGGCAAGCCCGGTCACGGATACCACTCCGCGCACGGCAGGGGCTCCAGCGGCAACGACACCGACGGGCGCTTCGGCGCCGGCAGCGGCAACCAGGTCGTCGCGCCGGTCAGTCTGCCCATCACGGCCTGCGGCAACGCGGTCGGCAACGCCCCGGCCGGTTGCAAGGGCGGCAGCACCGTCGAGAACACCGCCGCGGGCAGTGGGGCGGGCGGCAACACCACTTCAGGGCGTTCCGGGGTGCTCTCCGGCAACCAGGTGATCGCGCCGATCACCGCTCCCATCAACGTCTGCGGCAACGCCGTGGCAGCGTTCGGCCAGGCCTTCGCCGGGTGCAAGGGCGGCGTTTCGGTGAAGAACGGCGGCAAGGGCGCCGGCGGCAACACCACCTCTGGCAAGTCGGGTGTCGGCTCGGGCAACCAGGTCGTGGCACCGATCACCGCTCCGATCAACGCCTGTGGCAACGCGGTGGCCGCGCTCGGCCTGGCCGAGGCCCACTGCAAGGGCGGCGCCAGCGTCAACCCGCACAACGGCATCGGCGGCGGTGGCAACACCACCTCAGGCCAGTCGGGTGTGCTCGCCGGCAACCAGGTGATCGCGCCGATCACCGCTCCTGTCAACGTCTGCGGCAACGCGGTGGCCGTCCTGGGTGACGCCGCCGCCGGGTGCCTCGGCGGCTCGCACGTCGGCAAGCCGGTCGAAGAGGGCCACGGGTACGACCACTACGCGCGTCCCCGTTCGGGAAGCGTCGCCAAGAGCAGCGGCCTGCTGCCCGCACTGCCCCTTCCGGCTCTGGCCAGCCTGAAGGACGCGGGGAACGTGACCCAGCAGATGCGCTCCGGCGGCCTGCCCCCGCTGCCCGTCGTCGGCGACGTGACCCAGACCCTGGGCCTGCCCGCGCTTCCCGGCCTGCCCGGTCTGCCCGGCCAGCCGGCCACCCCTGCCACGCAGGGCAAGACCAACCTGCCGGTGAAGACCAAGAACCACACCGCCTCCCCCAGCCCGCTGTCGGCCCTCGGCCCGGTGGGCGGGCTGGCCTCCGCGACTCCGGTCGGCGGCGCGGTGGCCTCCACCGCGGGCTCGCTGCCCGTCGGCGACCTGGGCCTGATGAGCGCGGCTCAGCCCGCGGGCGTCACGGGGATGAACTCCACCTCGTTGTTCGCGCTGGTGCTCGGGGCGATGTTCGCCGCGTCCACGACGCTGTTCGCGACCACCCGCCGGCTCCGGCTCGGCAGGAAGTAGTCCAGGTACGGCTCTCGCTCACAGCCTGTGAGTAAGTAGCGTGAGACGCTTTGCCCGTTCTGGGGGGCGCGGCCCCGGGACGGGCAAAGCCATGTCCAGAAGCGGTCAACAATTAGAGGGTGCGGCGAACTCGTATGATCTTGCGGCGCAGCCGTACCCGACGGCTTCCATCGGGATACACGCGCACGAGTGACAGTTCCCACTGGCCGTACTCGGCGTGTTCGGTGAGCAGTTGACGTGCGGCTTCTCGGGAGGTGTCGCGTGGAATGAAGATATCCATGTAGGAGTAGTCGGGCACAACGATTAGTCTCCAGGGTGAGTCAGGGCGCGAGGCTGCTCGGTGGGCCTTATTCTGCGTCCTTGTGGGTGGACCCGGAAGGTTGTGGGTAGCCCGGGGGAAGGAAAAAACCCGCAATCCGGGTTACCTTGCAGATCTGTGCCGGACTCCGGCAGGGGGAAGCGCGAACGAACAGCGAGGTAGGAAGCAGCGTGCCAGCCAACAACGGCGCCGGCGGAACACGCCTGGTGATCGTCGAGTCGCCCGCCAAGGCGAAGACGATTGAGAAGTATCTGGGGCGTGGCTACGTCGTCGAGTCCAGCATCGGCCACATCCGTGACCTGCCGGAGCGGGCCGACGACATCCCCGAGAAGTACAAGGGGGAGTCGTGGGCTCGGCTCGGCGTGAACGTGGAGCACGAGTTCGAGCCGCTGTACGTCGTCAACGCCGACAAACGAGCCCAGGTCACCAAGCTCCGGCAGCTCCTGAAGGACGCCGACGAGCTCTACCTCGCAACTGACGAGGACCGCGAGGGCGAGGCCATCGCGTGGCACCTGCAGGAGGTGCTGAAGCCCAAGGTGCCGGTGCACCGCATGGTCTTCCACGAGATCACCAAGCAGGCGATCCAGGAAGCCGTCGCGAACCCGCGCACGCTCAACCTGCGCCTGGTCGACGCCCAGGAGACGCGCCGCATCCTCGACCGCCTCTACGGCTACGAGGTCAGCCCGGTCCTGTGGAAGAAGGTCAAGCCGCGCCTGTCCGCCGGCCGCGTGCAGTCGGTCGCGACCCGGCTGGTCGTGGAGCGCGAGCGGGACCGGATGGCGTTCACCGTCGCCAACTACTGGGACCTTTCCGCCCTTTTCGACACCGGGAAGGCCGAGGAGCGGCCGCGTGACTTCACCGCCACGCTGTCGACGGTCGACGGCAAGCGGGTCGCGCAGGGCCGCGACTTCGCCTCCACCGGCCAGCTGAAGACGGCCGGCGTGCTCCACCTGTCCGAGGCGGCCGCCGGTGAACTGGCCGGGCGTTTGCGCGCCTCGTCGTTCCGGGTCAAGTCGGTCGAGCGCAAGCCGTACACGCGCAAGCCTTATGCGCCCTTCAGGACGACCACATTGCAGCAGGAGGCCAGCCGCAAGCTGGGCTTCAGCTCGAAGCACACGATGCAGGTCGCGCAGCGTCTGTACGAAGAGGGCTACATCACCTATATGCGTACCGACAGCATCACGCTGTCGGAGACGGCCATCGCCGCCGCGCGCTCTCAGGCCATCAAGCTGTACGGCGCCGCCTACGTGCCCGACAAGCCGCGGGCATATGCCAGCAAGGTGAAGAACGCGCAGGAGGCGCACGAGGCGATCCGCCCGTCGGGTGAGGAGTTCCGCACTCCTGGCGAGACCGGGCTGAGCGGCGACAAGTTCCGCCTTTACGAACTGATCTGGCAGCGGACCATCTCCTCGCAGATGAAGGACGCGGTCGGCGAGTCGGTCACGGTGAAGGTGGCGGGCGCGTCGTCGGCGGGTGAAGAGGTCGAGTTCAGCGCCTCCGGCCGCACGATCACCTTCCACGGCTTCCTCAAGGCCTACGTCGAGGGCGCGGACGACCCGTCGACCGACCGCGACGACTCCGAGAAGCGCCTGCCCAACCTGGCGGAGGGCGACGCGCTGGACCTGAGCAGGCTCGACGTGGCCGCGCACGCGACCAAGCCGCCCGCCCGTTACACGGAAGCCACGCTGATCAAGGAGCTGGAGGATCGGGAGATCGGGCGTCCTTCGACGTACTCCTCGATCATCGGAACGATCCTCGACCGCGGCTACGTGTTCAAGAAGGGCACGGCGCTGGTGCCGTCGTTCCTGGCCTTCGCCGTGGTCAACCTGCTGGAGCAGCATTTCGGCAACCTGGTCGACTACGACTTCACGGCCGAGATGGAGAAGGTCCTCGACGACATCGCCAACGACCGCGCCGAGCGGGTGCCCGAGCTGCAGCGCTTCTACTACGGCGGCGACGGCGACGAGGGTCTGAAGGAGATGGTCACCGACCTCGGCGAGATCGACGCCAAGGAGATCAGCTCCTTCGCGATCCGGGACAGCGACATCGTCCTGCGGGTCGGCCGATATGGCCCGTACCTGGACAGGGAGGGTTCGCGGATCAACGTTCCGGAGGACATGACGCCGGACGAGCTGACCGCGGAGAAGGCCGAGGAGCTCTTCTCGCGGCCGACCGGCGACCGTGAGCTCGGACACGACCCGGCGACGGGGAACATGATCGTGGCCAAGGACGGGCGGTTCGGCCCGTATGTCACGGAGGTTCTGCCCGCTCCGGCCGAGGACGAAGCGCCCAAGAAGCGGACGAAGAAGGCGGATGCCGCCAAGCCGCGGACGAGTTCGTTGTTCAAGACGATGTCGCTGGACACGATCACGTTCGAGGAGGCGCTCAAGCTCCTGGAGATCCCGCGGCTCGTGGGTGAGCTGGAGGGCGAGCCTGTCGTCGCGCACAACGGCAAGTTCGGGCCCTACCTGAAGAAGGGCACGGACTCGCGCTCGCTGGCCGCGGAGGACGACCTGTTCACGGTCACGATCGAGCAGGCCAAGGAGCTGTTCGCGCAGCCCAAGCAGCGTGGCAGGGGACGCGCCGCGGCCGCGGCGCCGCTGCGTGAGCTGGGCGAGGACCCGCAGTCCAAGAAGCAGATCGTGGTGAAGGAAGGGCGTTTCGGCCCGTACGTCACCGATGGCGAGACCAACGCCTCCCTGCGCAAGGACGACAGCGTGGAGGAGATCACCACGGAGCGGGCGGCGGAACTGCTGGCCGAGCGGCGTGAGCGGGCGCCGGCGCCGAAGAAGAAGACGACCACGACCAGGAAGGCTCCGGCCAAGAAGGCAGCGGCGAAGAAGCCGGCCGCCAAGTCCTGAGAAGGCTCTCAGGCGGCGCCGCGCACGTTGTCGGCGCCGCCTCGTAGCATGACCGCGTGGGATTCGCCGTCATGATGATCGTGGTCGTTCTGGCCGTGCACTACTACCTGTGGCGCAGGCTGGTCCGTTCGACCACCGCGCCCGGCCGCTCGCGCCGGGCGCTCACCTGGACCATGGTCGGCCTGGTCCTGCTCGTGGTGGCGACCTTCATCGGGACCCGCGTGGAGGCGGGGTTGTGGTGGCTGGCCTGGCCGGGCTACATCTGGTTCGCCATGATGTTCTACCTCGTGGTCTTCCTGGTGGTGCTGGAGATCCCGCGGGCCGTGGTGAGCCGGTTGTGGCGGCGGCCTGCCGTACATGAGGTGAAAGAGCCGGTATTGGTCGCGGGCGGGGCGCCGCCCGCGACGGAGCCCGCCGAAGCGCCGCCGCCGTCCGGCGGCGAGGACGTGAGCAGACGCCTGTTCATCGGGCGCGGCACCGCGCTGGTCGCGGGCGTCGCGGCCATGGGCACGGTGGGGTACGGCATGCGTACCGCCCTGGGACCGCCGGTGATCGAGCCGGTCAAGGTCACGCTGCCGAAGCTCGATCCCCGGCTGGGCGGGATGAGGTTCGCGGTAGTCAGCGACATCCACCTGGGGCCGCTGACCGGGATCGGGCACACCGAGCGCATCGTCCGGATGATCAACGAGCTCGAACCCGACGTGGTCGCGATCGTGGGCGACCTGGTGGACGGGACGGTGGCGGAACTGGGGTCGCTGGCGAAGCCATTCCGGAACCTCGAATCCCGATATGGCGCCTATTTCGTGACCGGCAACCACGAGTACTACACGGCCAACGGGCCGAATGAGTGGATCAAGGAGCTCGACGGGCTCGGCGTGCGGTCGCTGCGCAACGAGCGGGTGGAGATCCGGCACCAGGGCGCGGTCCTCGACCTGGCCGGGGTCAACGACATCAACGGCGCGACCATGAACGACGGCCCCGACTTCGATAAGGCGCTCGGCGGGCGGGACGCGGCGCGGCCCACCGTGCTGCTGGCCCACCAGCCGGTGCAGGTCGACCGGGCCAAGGACTACGGCGTGGACCTGCAGTTGTCCGGGCACACGCACGGCGGGCAGATCGTGCCGTTCAACCTGGTGGTGCCGTTCCAGCAGCCGGTGGTGTCGGGGCTGGCGACGGTCGACGGCGTGCAGGTGTACGTCACCAGGGGCGCGGGTTTCTGGGGGCCGCCGGTGCGCGTGGGGGCGCCGCCGGAGATCACTCTGCTGGAGTTGCGCTGACTTCCCCATTCGCCTGACGTCCCGGCCCATCCGGCGTAGTATCCAACCGGATACCGAGGAGGTGGGCGGTTGCGTACGCCTGACGTCAGATTCTGGGCCGAGCGCGGCGGTTTGCTGCTCAAACGGGCCAGACAGACCGCCAGCATGAACCAGACCGTGCTGGCCGACCTGAGTGGCACGTCGCGTACGACGCTGTCCGCCTACGAGCACGGCCGCAAGTCGCCGACGCTGGAGACCGCCGGCCGCATCCTCGACGCGGCCGGCTTCCACCTGACGCTGGAGCCGAAGATCGCGTTCACCGAGCATGAGGGCTCCTTCCACGTGCCCGATCGGCTGCCGCGGCTGCCGGCCGAGCGCGCGCTGGCCACGGTCGACTACCCGGCGGGCCGGCGGCGCGACCTGGCCGACAGAGCCGACCGCGGCGCGGTCTACTCCGCCGTGCTGCGCGAGGGAAGCCCGGCTGACCTGCTGCGCTATGTCGACGGCGTGTTGCTGGTGGAGCTCTGGAGAGAGCTGGAGCTGCCCGAGGCGGTCAGAGCCGCCTGGAACCCCCTGGTGCGCGCGTGCCTGGCCGCATAGCGATGGGGGCCCATTCGGGGTCTGTGCCCTGCACAGGGGCCCCAGGACGTAATACCCTCAGGCGCGAGCAGCCGGGTATATCCGGCTCGTCTCGTGACCTCCCACGCCCGGCGAGCACCTGGATACGCTGACACTATGACCGCCCCTGGCCGACCCAGACCAGCGCATTTGCTGGCTAACGCCCCATTCCGCAAGCTGTGGACGGCCATGTCGGCGTGCAGCCTGGGTGACTGGCTGACCATCCTGGCGCTGACCGCCATCGCGGGAAACCTCTACCAGGGCGACCCGCGCGTGCAGACGCTGGCCATCGGCGGCGTGTTCGTCGCCAAGATCTTGCCGGCGATCCTGCTCGCACCGCTGGCGGGCGCGCTCGCCGGCCGGTTCGACCGCCGGATGACCATGGCCGCGGCCGGCCTCGCGAGGTTCGCGGTGGTGCTGTCGGCCGTGTTCGTCGGCGGCTACCAGTGGCTGATCGTCACGATGGTCCTGGTGGAGTGCGTCAGCCTGCTCTGGACGCCGGCCAAGGACGCGACGCTGTCCAACCTGGTGCCCAGGGAGCGGCTGGAGCCGGCCAACCGGCTCGACCTGCTGGCGACCTACGGCACCGCGCCGCCGGCCGCCCTGCTGTTCGCCGTGCTGTCGGTCGTCGCCGACCTGCTGCGTACCGTGACGCCGTTCTCGCCCGCGACGGGGACGGCAGGGCCGGCGCTGATCATCGCCGCCGCCGCCTACCTCGTGTCCGCGGCGCTCATCTTCACACTCCACGACATCCCCCGGCGTAGCGGGACGATCCCGACGCCGTCGGTGCTCAAGCAGATCGCCGAGGGCCGCCGATCTGTCGGCGGCAACCGGCTGGTCCGCGGGCTGATCATCGGCATGCTCGGCGCCTTCGCCGCCGGCGGCGCCGTGGTGGTCCTGGCGAAGCTGTACGTCAGCAGCCAGCTCGAAGGCGGCGACGCCGCCTACGGCATGGTGTTCTGCGCGGTCTTCACCGGCGTCGCGCTCGGCATGTTCTTCGGGCCGAGGCTGCTGGCGGGACTGTCGCGGCGGCGGCTGTTCGGGCTGTCGATCGTGGTCGCGGGCGTGGCGCTCGTGGCGATCGCGCTCATCCACAACCTGGTGATCGTGGTCATGCTGACCGGGCTGCTGGGCGCGTGCGCGGGCATCTCGTGGATCATCGGCTACACGCTGATCGAACTGGAGGCGGAAGACGCGCTGCGCGGGCGGATCCTGCCGTTCCTGCGGTCGGCGGCGCGGGTGACGCTGCTGCTGGTGGTCCTGGTGGGCGGCGCGCTGGCGGCGGTGTTCGGGGTGCACAAGCTCCCCTTCGCCGGGTACGACTACAACTTCGACGGCGTCAACCTGGTGCTGGTCGTCGGCGGCGTGCTCGTCACCGTCCTCGGCGTCCTGAGCTTCCGCCACCTGGACGACAGGAAGGGCGTCCGGCTGTCGGAGGACCTGGTCGCGGCGGTGCGCGGTGAGCGGTACGCGGCCGGTTCCGACGAGGAGACCCCCGGGCTGTTCCTCGCCTTCGAGGGCGGCGAGGGCTCCGGCAAGACCACGCAGTCCCGGCTCGTCGCGATCTGGCTGCGCGACCAGGGCTACGACGTCGTCCAGACCCGCGAGCCCGGATCCACCAAGGTCGGCATGCGGCTGCGGGCCATCCTGCTCGACGCGGCCGAGCGCGGGCTGTCGGCGCGCTCGGAGGCGCTGCTGTACGCCGCCGACCGGGCCGAACACGTCGAGAAGGTGATCCGTCCGGCGTTGGAGCGGGGCGCCGTGGTGGTCACCGACCGCTACGTCGACTCGTCGCTGGCCTACCAGGGCGCGGGGCGGGAGCTCGATCCGGCCGACGTCTCCAGGGTCAACGCCTGGGCGACCGGCGGGCTGGTGCCGCACCTGACCGTGCTGATCGACACGCCGCCGGAGATCGGGCTGACCCGGCTGGGCGGGGCGGCCGACCGGATCGAGTCGGAGCCGCTGGAGTTCCACGAGCGGGTGCGCAAGGAGTTCCGCGCGCTGGCCTCGGCCGCGCCCGAGCGCTATCTGGTCGTCGACGGCACGTTGAGGCCGGAGGAGATCACCCGTTCGATCCAGGACCGGGTGCGGGAGATCCTGCCCGATCCGGTGCCGCAGGAGTCCGAAGACAACACGGGCACGATGCCTGCCATCCGCGACTAACCTTGCTTCCGTGGGTGTCTTCGATGACCTTGTCGGCCAGGACCAGGCGGTAGCCGTACTTTCGCGGGCCGCCGCTGCCGCGCGCGAGGTCGTCGGCGGCGGGCGGGGCGCGGGCATGACGCACGCGTGGTTGTTCACCGGCCCGCCGGGCTCCGGGCGTGAGGACGCCGCGCGGGCCTTCGCCGCCGCGCTGCTGTGCCCGGACGGCGGATGCGGCCACTGCGACCAGTGCCATCAGGTGATGATCGGGTCGCATCCCGACCTCGAATCGGTGCGTCCTCAAGGGCTGTCCTACGGCGTGAAGCAGACCCGCGAACTCATTCTGCGGGCCGCGGGCGCGCCGACGCAGGGGCGGTGGCGGGTGATCCTCTTCGAGGACGCCGACCGGGCCACGGAATCGGCCCAGAACGCGGTGCTGAAGGCCATCGAGGAGCCGCCGCCGCGTACCGTGTGGCTGCTGTGCGCGCCCGCGCCGGACGACATGATGATCACCATCAGGTCGCGCTGCCGCGTGATCACGCTGACCACGCCGGGTACGGAGGCGGTCGCGCACGTACTGGCGACGCGCGACAGCGTGCCTGCGCCGATGGCGCGGTTCGCGGCGCGGGCCGCGCAGGGGCATGTCAGCCGGGCGCGGTCGCTGGCGCTGGATGAGGGGGCGCGGTCGCGGCGGGAGGCGGTGCTGGCGATTCCCCGGTCGCTGACGGGGGTCGGGGAGTGCATCACCGCTGCGGAACGCCTGGTCAAGGCGGCCGAGGAGGAGGCCGCTGCGGCCACGGTGGCGCTCAATGAGACGGAGACGTCAGAACTGCGCAAGTTGTACGGCGAGGGGTCGACGGGGAAAGGCCTCAATCGCGGGCTGGTGCGCGGGGGCGCGGGGGCGCTGAAGGAGCTGGAGGACCGGCAGAAGTCACGGGCCACGCGGATCAAGCGGGACTCGCTGGACTCGGCGTTGCTGGAGCTCGTGTCGTTCTACCGGGACGTGCTGGCGATGCAGTTCGGGGCGGGGGTGGAGCTGGCCAACGACGATCTGCGGTTTGACCTGGATCAGGTGGCTCGGGGGGGTACACCGGAGGAGACGCTGCGGCGGATCGAGGCGATCATGGTGTGCCGGGAGCGTCTGGAGGCCAGCGTCAATCCACAGATCGCGGTGGAAGCGCTGATGCTGTCCCTGCGCGGCTGAGCGCTGCTTTTCTCTGCGGGTTCTTTCGCTGCCTTTCGTTACGGCAAGCCGCCCCCACGCCACCCGCCGACATCGGCGGGCGTGTCGTGGGGGTCGCTTCTCACGTCGGACGTGGCACTCGCCGTAACGGCCCGCGCGAACACGAGGTAGGGGTACTCCGGCGAGGCGGGAAGATATCGCGGTGACCGAAGCAGCAGACGGGCTTCACAGGCGTCTCTGTGATGTGGAAGTCGAACTGCTCACCCATGGAGAACCCCTGACGCGGCAGCATGTCGACGTCGCGGCCATCTTCGCCGAGCATCAGCTGGGCCTGGTCCGGCTGGCGCTGCTCATGCTCGGCGATCGGGCCAGCGCCGAGGACGTGGTTCAGGAGGCGTTCGCGCGTACCCATGCCGGCAGGGGCAGGCTGCGAGATCCGGATAAGGCGCTGGCCTACGTGCGTTCGGCGGTGCTCAACGGGTGCCGGTCGGTGCTGCGGCGGCGGACGACGGTGTTCCGGCGCGCCCTGCCGTACGATCCGCCGGTCTGGTCGGCGGAGAGCGCGGCGCTGGTCGGTGAGGAGCGCCGTGAGGTGCTGCTCGCGCTCCAGCGCCTGCCGCGCAGGCAGCGAGAGGCGCTGACGCTGCGCTACTACTTCGACCTCTCCGATCCGGAGATCGCCGAGACCATGGGGATCAGCGGCGGCACCGCTCGATCCACGATCGCCCGGGGGCTCGCCGCCCTCGCCAAGCAGTTGGGGGAGGGGTCATGAACAGCCCTGTGGAAGAACGTCTGCGTCAGGCCCTGTCCGAGGCGGGGGCCGCCATCGACCCGGAGACCCTGCGCCCGCTGCGTCCGGTCGCCCGACGGCGCTGGGCTGACCTGCGGTGGATCGGGGTGAGCTGGGCGCGGGTGCGGTTGCTGATCCCGCGGGCGAGCCGCCGATGGGTGACCGTGGCCTCGGTCATGGTGGCGGCCGGTGTGATGACGGGGGTCATGGTCACCTCGCCCTCCGGAGGCACTCAGAGCACCGCCGCCGCGGTGCTGCCGCCGAACAGCGACATGGCCGACCTGTCCGTCTTCCTGTGTCACGGGGAGAACCCGACGCTGCCGTCCTGCGAGGGTGAGGCCATCACGAAGGATCAGCGCCTGGCTGTCCAACGGGCGCTGCTGAAGGCTCCCTGGGTGGAGACCTTGGTATTCGAAGACCAGAGACAGGCGTTCAAGAACTTCCAGGCCGATGACCTCATCTCCGAGAGCGTCAAGAAGGCTGTTCGTGAACGGGACCTGCCGGAGTCGTTCCGGGTGAAGATCAGTCCCGGGGCGGACTACCAGTCGTTGATCGCCGAGGTCAAGGCCATGCCTGGCGTCGCGCAGGTGGTGGACTCCAGCATGATTCGGCGGCGGTTGTCCGTGGGGCTGCCGGAGGGCTGGCCGCGGGAGCGCACGATCTCGGTCTTCATGTGCCGACGCGACGGATCCAGCCCGCCGTGTGAAGGCGGGCAGTCCGCGGGCAAGCCTTCCGTACTCGACCTCCGGGCAGTGTCTGAGCAGGTGAAGGCCGCGCACGACGCGCTCCGTTCGCTGCCCGAGGTGGCGGACACTCTCATCGAGACTCGGGAGATGGCTTGGAAGGCTCAGCGGAGCATCGGCGCCACCGCGGGCCAGACACCTGAGGACATGACCGAGTCCATCCGGCTTCTGCTTCACCCGGATGCTGATCATGCGCGCGTCATCAAGGTGATCGAGTCCCTGCCCGGCGTGGAGCGGGTAGTGGAGTCACCGTGCCCCGCATCGACCTCGTGCTGACCACGGCCCACTCCTGAGTGGGCACTGGACCTTGGGCTCACCACAGTCCCCGTGCGCGAGGGGATCTTGGGTGGGGTGGGGAAAGTAGTGCTAGTGACTCTCACGTTTGGGCGGCTCGCGCACGTAGTGTGGCAATGGTAGGCACCCCCGAGGCCGTCAGGAGGCGAGCTCTAGCCCATGGGAATGATCATGGCCGTGAGCTTTACACGCTACGGGAGGCTCTACTACCTCGATCCGGGCGGGCACAGTCCCAAGGTCGGTGACAAGGTTCTGGTGCCCACCGACTCGGGTCCCGAGGTCGCGGAGTGCGTGTGGGCGCCGCAGTATTCAAGTGAGGACATCGACGGGCTGCCCGTGTGCGCGGGCGTCGCCGGCGACGAGCACCTGGCCCGTGACGAGAGCAACAAGCGCCGCCGCGCGGAAGCCCGTAGTGTCTCCAAGCGGCTGATCAAACGCCACAGCCTGCCCATGAAGGTGGTCGGCGTCGACTACCTCGACAAGGACAACGTCTACACCGTCTACTTCTCCGCGCCGCACCGGGTCGACTTCCGGGCGCTGGTCCGCGACCTGGCCCGTAATCTCCGCGCCCGGGTCGAACTCCGCCAGATCGGCCCCCGCGACGAAGCCCGCCTCCAGGGCGGCATCGGCCCGTGTGGTCGTGACCTGTGCTGCGCGACCTTCCTCAAGGACTTCGAACCGGTGTCGGTCCGCATGGCCAAGGACCAGGACCTGCCGGTCAACCCGCTGCGTATCGCGGGGGCGTGCGGGCGCCTCATGTGCTGCCTCAAATACGAGCATCCGCTGTACGTCGAGACGCGCTACCGGATGCCGAAGGCGGGTAGCCGGGTGGCCACGCCCCAGGGCGACGGCACCGTGATGGGCCACAACGTCCCGTCGGACACCGTGCTGGTCCGGCTGGACGACGGGGGGCGCCGCTGCGCCTGCCCGTCGGCGTCGGTGTGTTCGCCTCGCCAGCAACACGAAAAGCAGTACGGTCCCGAGGGCGCCAACCCCGACGGCACCTCAAACCCCGCCTGAACCCGGGCTGCGGGGGTTGCCTCAAGCACCTGGTGGCGAGATGGCCAGCCGCTGCGGTACCGGGTGAGCGAGCTTTGGGCAGGTGAGTGCCTCCGCTCCGTCGCAGCGGCATTCAGGTTGATCAGCTCAGCAGGCGTTCGCTGCGGACGTCCCACGTGCATGGATCGGGCTGTACTGAACGGTGTAGTTGACATTGGAAACTGAACGGTTTAGTTTCGAGAGGAGATCATAAACCGGAGGTTGTCATGGAGTTCGGCTTCTCCCTTGTTCCCACACCCGACATAGCCGCCCATCGCGAACTGGTCACCGTTGCCGAGGAGATCGGCCTCGACCTGGTCGGCGTACAGGATCATCCCTATGCCCCCACGCAAGTTGATGCCTTTGCCCTGATCGGCACCTTGCTGGAGCACACGGAGCGGATCCGGTTCTTCCCTGATGTCGCCAGCCTGCCGTTGCGTCCGCCGGCCGTACTCGCCAATACTGCGGCAACGCTGGATCTGGCCTCCGGCGGGCGGTTTGAGCTGGGTATCGGTGCGGGCGGCTACTGGCGGGCGATCGCCGGCATGGGCGTACCCGAGCTCAAGCCCGCGGCGGCCCTCGACGCGCTCGGCGAGGCGATGGAGATCATGCGCGCGCTGTGGAGCCCGGACCAGCCCACGGTACGGCTGCGCGGCGAGCACCACACGGTCAACGGCGTGCATGCCGGTCCGCCGCCGGCCCACCCGATCAACATCTGGGTCGGCGCGCAGGGGCCGCGGGCGCTGCGGTTCACCGGCCGGCTGGCCGACGGGTGGGCCGCGCCGATCCCGTCGTATCTGCCGTACGAGGCCTGGCCCGAGGCGAACTCCCTCATCGACCAGGCGGCGCGCGCCGAAGGCCGGGACCCGGCCGCCGTCATGCGGATGGCGCAGGTCGTCGGCACCATCACCACCACCCCGGGCGAACTGCCCGAACACGGCTCCGATCCGGTACGCGGCACGCCTGACCAATGGGCCGGATTCCTGGCGAAGCTCGCCATCGACCAGCCCTTCACCACGTTCATCTTCTGGCCGGAGCAACAGTCGATCGAGCAGGTGGTGCGCTTCGCGACCGAGGTCGTCCCGCTGGTCAAGGAGAGGACACCAAACGGTGTAGTTTACGCGCATGAACGTTGACGAATTCGGCCTCCCGATCATCCCCGATGCGGTCAACGTCTCGCAGCGCAAGCGCGAAGCGATCATCGACGCGGCCAAGGTCGAGTTCCTCAAAGAGGGATATACGGCCGCATCGGTGGATGCCATCGCCTCCCGGGCCGGGGTGTCCAAACCCACGATCTACAAGCATTTCGGCAACAAGGAGCGGCTCTTCCTGGCGGTGATCGGGGGGATCCTGCCGCAGACGTACGCGCATCTGGAGCCCTGCAAGTCGAAGATCGCCCAGGCGGACGATCTGCGGACGGCCCTCATCAGCCTGATAACCGAATGGGCGGAGATCCTCCTCCGTCCCGACATCATGGCCCTGCGTCGGCTGGTCATCGGGGAGATCGACCGCTTTCCGCAGCTCGGGAAGGCGTGGTACCGCATCAGCGACAAGATGAACAACGAGCCGCTCGTCGAGGCGTTCGAGATCCTGCATGAGCGCGGGCGGATCAGCGTGCCCGACCCGGCCCTCGCCGTCCGGCAGCTGGTGGCGGCCACGATCGGCGTGCCGCAACTGGTCCGCACGTTCGACGCCGACGCGGAGGTCGACCTCGAAGAGATCATCACCTCGGGCGTCGACCTCTTCCTCGCCCGCTACCGCGCGGCCTAGGACGCTGCTGACACAAGGGAGTCGGCGGAGCCCGCTGGTTCACGCGAAGGACAGGCCTCGACTCGGCGTAGCATGGCGACGGTGTGGTGCCGAGCCCTCCTGGCCGCCCTGATGCTGCTGACTTCCGGCTGTGCGAGCGCCCGGGCCCCCGCCCCCGCGACCCTGGCCTGGTCCGGCTGCGGTGACGACTTCGAGTGCGCCCGCCTCCGGGTCCCCCTGGACCACGCCCAGCCGGACGGCGAACACATCGAGATCGGCGTGATCCGCCTCCCGGCCACCGGCGACCGCATCGGCTCCCTGCTGATCAACCCGGGCGGCCCCGGCGGCTCCGGCATCGACTACGCCCGCGCGGCCCCCGCCATGCTCAGCCAGGACATCCGCGCCCGCTTCGACATCGTCGGCTTCGACCCCAGGGGCGTAGGCGCATCAACCCCCATCAAATGCCTGACCGACGACCAGCTGTCCGCATTCATCGCCCTGGACGGCACTCCCGACACCCAGCCCGAGCAGTCCGCCCTGGAACAGGCCTCGAAGGACTTCGCCAAGGCCTGCCAGGCAAGCTCCCCGAAGCTCCTCCCGCATGTCAGCACCACGAACGCCGCCCGGGACATGGACCTCCTCCGAGCCGCCCTGGGTGACGAAAAGCTCACCTACCTCGGCAAGTCATACGGAACCCTCCTGGGCGCGACATACGCCCACCTGTTCCCCGGCAAGGTACGCGCCCTGGTCCTCGACGGCGCCATGAACCCGGCGATCACCCGCCAACGCCTCAACCTCGACCAGGCCAAGGGCTTCGAAACCGCCTTCCGCGCCTACGCCAAAGACTGCCTCACCTCCGAGTCCTGCCCCTTCACCTCCAGGACCCCGGAACACGCCCTCACCGAGATGTCGGAACTGCTCCGCCGTACCGACAAAGACCCCTTGACCAGCGAAACCGGCCGCCCGGTAACAGAAGCCCTGGCAACCCTGGGAGCCCTGACCCCGCTCTACGACCGGAACACCTGGCCGGCCCTGTCCGAATCCTTGGCCGAAGCCCAGAAGGGCAACGGCACCCTGCTCCTGTCCTCGGCCGACCAGTTGGTAGGCCGCGCCGACGACGGCACCTACTCCAACCAGACCGAATCCGGAATGGCCATAACCTGCGCCGACACCCCAGCCCCACCCAGCACCTCAGCCCTGGCCCAAGCCGCCACAACCGCCGCGAAAGCCGCCCCCGTCTTCGGCTCCTACGTCATGTGGAGCATCCTGCCCTGCGCCTTCTGGCCCTCAGCCCCAGAGCCCCCCGCAGCCCTGCGCGCCGCCGGCGCCGCCCCCATCCTGGTCCTCGGCACCCGCCGCGACCCCGCAACCCCATACCAATGGTCGCAATCCCTGGCCGACCAACTCGAATCCGGCACCCTCCTGACCTACGAAGGCGACGGCCACACCGCCTACGGCAGCGGTTCCACCTGCATCGACACCCACGTGGACCACTACCTCATCACCCGCACCACCCCCGCCGACGGCACCCGCTGCTGATCGACGGGAGCAAGAAGTGCCACGCCTCCTGTAGACTTCATCACGCTGTACGGCAGCGCCGCCTTAGCTCAGTCGGCCAGAGCACTTCACTCGTAATGAAGGGGTCTCGGGTTCGAATCCCGAAGGCGGCTCCGCAGGAAAAGGGCCCTACCGGGTGATCCGGGAGGGCCTTTTTCGATCTTGTAGTGCGGGAAATCGGGAGTCCTCCTGGTGTGGTGATCCATCCTGGAGGATGTCGGTCGTCTCAGCGGATGGTCTGGTGGCTTGACTCGCATTCAGCGAGGAAGGCGTCTTTGTTCAGGCTTGCTGGATTCGGATCATGTTGCCCGAGGGGTCGCGGAAGGCGGAGTCGCGTGGGCCCCAGGGGCGGTCGATGGGTTCCTGGAGCACCTCGGCGCCGTACGCCCTCACCTTCTCGAAGGTGGCGTCCAGGTCGTCGGTGCTGAAGACGATCATTGGCAGGATGCCCTTGACCAGGAGCTCCTGCAGAGCGTCTCCGTCGGCTTGGGAACGGCCGGCGTGTGGCTGCGACAACACGAACTCGAGGCCGGGCTGCGTCACGCCGCCGAGGGTGACCCAGCGGGACACGTCCGAGCCGACGTCGTTGCGCACTTCCAAGCCGAGTGCGTCGCGGTAGAAGGCGAGCGACTCGTCCAAGTCGTTGACGGTGATGTGGCAGTACTGAAGCGCGAGGTTCATGCCGTCGACGCTAGGTGGCCGGGGCCGTGGGACGCTTCTTCATTCCTGCTCAGACGGCCACACTGGGCCGGGGTTCGCCATGGAGGCTTCAGGGAGCGGGGGGATGGGGTCAGGTGGGGTTGAGGCGGGTGATCAGGGTTCGGCGTACGGCGGGCCACTCGGCAGCGATCACCGAGAACATCGCCGAGTCCCGCAGCCGCCCTTCCTCGCCGGGTGCCCAGGACAGGGACCAGCTCCGCAGTACACCCTCGAAGGTCGCGCCGAGTCGTTCCAGAGCGCGGCGGGAGCGCTCGTTGCGGGCGTCGGTCTTGAGGTCGACGCGCACCACGCCCAGCACGTCGAAGGCGTGGTCGAACATCAGGAGCTTGGCCTCGGCGTTGATGCCGCTGCCCTGGGCGGAGGCGGCCAGCCAGGTGAAGCCGATCTCGATGGCGCACAGGTCCGCGCGGCCGGGCCAGGTGCGTGGGTCCCAGAAGCCGGTGCAGCCTACGGCCATGCCGTCCTGGGTGCGTACCTGGGCGAACGGGGTCAGGCCTGGGCGGGTGAGCTGGGCGGAGATGTACGACTCGACCTCGTGGGCCCGGGGGACCATGGTGTACGCGTAGGACGAGCGGTCCTCCTCGGCGGCTTTCGCCAGGTCGGGGGCGTGGCCGAGGGTGAGGGGCTCGAGCCTGACGAGCGTGCCGTGCAGCGTGACCATTCGGCGATCATGCCGGACGGCGGCCGATACTTAAAGGAGAATTAAGCACACTTAAGGTCGAACTTCGGGTCTCGACTCGACCGCCGTAACGTGTCAATCTCGGGTCGAGATGAAAAGAGCATTCGCCCTGGGGCTTCTGTTACTGGCGGCCGCCTGCGCCGCGCCCGAGACCGAGGCGCCGGCCAACTCCGAGGACGTCATGTTCCTGCAGATGATGATCCCGCATCATCGGCAGGGCATCGAGATCGTCAAGCAGGCGCGGGCCAAGCCCGTCCAGGACCAGCTCAAGGTGATGGCGATGGCGATCGAGTCCACGCAGGGGGACGAGGTCACGAAGATGATGGAGTGGTTACGCTCCTGGGATCAGCCGACCGTCGCGCCGTCGAGTGCCCACGACCATCATGGCGGGATGCCGGAGACGGACCGGGAGAAGATCGAGCGGCTGGCGAAGTCGAAGAACTTCGAGCCTGACTTCCTCAATCTGCTGATCGCCCACCAGGATGACGCCATCCAGATGGCGAAGATTGAGACGATGAACGGGATAAATCCGGACGTGAAGCAGTGGGCTGACCAGATCAGCAAGTCACGCAAGGCCCAGATCGACCAGATGATGGCCCTGCTCAAGAACAAACCGTAGGGCCGCTTCGCGGGATCGGGTGAAAGCCCTGGGGCGCTTCGCGCGGACGGCGGTGGTGGCCGGGAAAGGCCCGTGGGGCCCGCTTCGCGGGATCGGGTGAAGGCCCTGGGGGCGCTCGCGCCGGACGGCGGTCGCGGCCGGGAAAGGCCCGCTTCGCGGGGGAACGGGAGAAGCCCGTGGGGCCCCCTTCGCGCGGTGGGGCGGTTGTGGCCGGGGAGAGGTCCGTGGGGCCCGTTTCGCGGGGGAGCGGGAGGCAGCCGTGGGGCGCTCTTCGCGGATGGCGGTCGCGCCCGGGGGAGAAACCCATGAGACCGCTTCGCGGGGACGGTGGTTGTGGCCGGGGGAGAAGGCCGGTGGTGGTCAAGAAGACGACGTGGGGCGCCGTGGGTCAGGGGGAAGGCGTGGGGCGGGGTTACTTGGATGCTGTGGGGAGTTTTGTGGTGAAGTCGGTGACGGTCTTTTCGTAGGCCTCCGGGTCGACGTTCCATGATCCGACATGCCCGCCCCCCTGCGTACGCACCACGTTCACCAGATCCGGCCGCACCCGGGCGAACTCCAGCGCGGGCCCAGGCGGCACCCCGGTGTCGGAGTCGTCCACGAAGAGCAGCACCGGCATCCTGAACTCCTGGGCATGCGCCACGTGGTCCAGTTCGGCCAGTGAGATCCCGGTCCGGCGCTCGATCACGAACCGGCCCACCGAGGCCAGCCACAACGGCACACCCTGTTCGCGCGCCCCCGCGTCGATCGGCCCCTTCCAGTCCATGACCGGGCTGTCCAGGATGATCCCCCTGATCGGCTCCTTGGTGAGCTTGCGTGCCGCCATCGCGACGATCCCGCCGCCCATCGAGTACCCGTAGAGCACCACCCCGCTCGCCCCCTGCGAGCGCGCGTAGGAGATGGCGGCCGCCACCTCCTTCCACTCGGAGGCGCCCAGGTGGAACTTCCCGTCGGGCCCGGCCGGCGCCCCGGTGTCGTTGCGGTAGCTGATTCCCAGCACCGGCATCCCCAGCCTGTGGAAGGCCGGGGTGATCCGCAGCGCCTCGCTGGCGTTCGCGTTGCGCCCGTGCACCGCGATCACCCACGTCTTCGACTTGCCCTCCGTCCGCCATGCCGGGAACTCGCCCAGTTCCGAGCGGATTTTCACGCTCTTATACGGCAGGCCGAGCGCCGAGTCGGGATCCTCGTTCCCCCACATCCACCGGTCGAGGTAGCCGCGGACCCCGGGCTTCAGCTCGCCCCGCCGTACCTTGAGGACCTCGCGCGTCACCGTCCCGGGGCCGGTGGAGATCACCTTGCCCAGCGTGGCGTTGCCGTCCTTCCACGTCAGCCCGTAGGTGCCGGGCGCGGCCATGTCGCCGCCGCCCCTGAGCGTGACCTGCTCGCCGGTGGCCTCGGTGACTTCGAGCGGGTAGGAGTTCTGGCCGCCGGACGGGTCGATGACCATGCCGGAGTAGTACCAGCCGGCCGCGCCCAGTCCGGCCGTGCCGAGCACCAGGAGGACGGGCACCGTCCACGCCAGGAACCTTTTCATGGCGTGCAAAATACTCCGAAACCACTCGTAGACGCAGTGCACATAAGGTGATTAGATGACTTGATATGTCGGCCGAAGTCACCCGTCCCACGCTCTCCGACGCGCTTACCGAGCGCATGCTGGAGCTCATCCGTACCGGAGGTCATCGTCCGGGCGACCGGCTGCCCTCGACCAGGGAACTGTCCCAGCGCTTCGCTGTCACCACCCCGACGCTCCGCGAGGCGCTGCGCAGGCTCGAAGCCACCGGCGCGATCGAGATGCGCCACGGCTCCGGCATTTACGTCGGCTCCGCGATCGAACGTCTCGTCATGCCCAACCCCAACATGCGCGAGATGCGCGGCGCCCAGCTCCTGGAGTTGCTCGGCGCCCGCATCGTCATCGAGCCGCCGCTGGCGGCCATGGCCGCGCAGCACGCCACCGCCGACGGCATCGCCGCACTGCGCACGATGCTCGACGAGGCGGCGCTCCACCTGCGCGGCGAGGACGCCGAACTGCACGACGCCAACATGACCTTCCACCGGGCCACCGCCCGGCTGGCCGGCAACGGCGTCCTGCACGAGATCGTCGACTCGCTGCTGACCGTGCACGCCAACGAGCAGCGGGAGATCCTGCAGATCTTCGATGACCGGCGGCGTGACTACGACGAACACCTGGCGATCCTCGAAGCGATCGAGGCAGGTGACCCCCAGGCCGCTGAGCGGCTGATGAAGGCCCATCTCGCGGACGTGAAGAGCGTCGTCGAGCTGAGGCTGCACCATCCCCCCATGGAGTAAGGAGTCCGGCATGCGCACTCTGGCCGCGCTCGGATTGGCCGCCACCCTGACGCTGGCGGCCTGCGGTGGCAACGACGCCGCAGCACCGCAGAAGAAGAGCGAGCTGTCGCTCTACAACGACAAAGGCGCCTGGAGCAAGTATTTCGACGGCATGGGCGCCCTGTCCAAGCAGCAGATCAGCCTGTCGATGAAGCCGGTGGGTTACACCGACTCGGCGCAGTACCAGGCGTTCATCAAGGCCTCGTTCCGCACCGACGTGAAGCCCGACCTGTTCACCTGGCAGACCGGGGGGATGCTCGAAGAGATCGTCAAGCAGAAGCAGGTCGCCGACACCACCGCCGTCTGGCAGGAGGCGATCAAGGCGGGTGACCTCCCGCAGGATCTCGCGCCCTACTACACGGTCGGCGGCAAGCAGTACTGCGTCCCGCTCAACGTCGCCTACTGGGGCATGTTCTACAACATGCCGGTCTTCGAGAAGCACGGCGTCAAGCCCCCGACCACCTGGGAAGAGCTGATCAAGGCCGCGGACACGCTGAAGAAGGCCGGGGTCACGCCCTTCTACCACACCAGCGTGTTGTTCTCCTTCGTCTGGTTCGAGCAGCTCATGGCCGGAATGGACCCCGACCTGTACGACCGTTTGTCCACCGGCAAGGCCAAGTACACCGACCCGGGCGTGGTCGCGGTGATGGACAAGTGGAAGGAACTCATCGACGCCGGATACTTCGTGAACGCCGGTGACAAGACCGACCCGGCGGACCTGCTGAAGACCGGCAAAACGGCCATGGTCTCCTTCGGCACGTTCTTCAACACGAGTATGACCACCCGCAGCATGGCGCCCGGCAAGGACTACGGCTTCTTCGTCATCCCGAACGTCAACACCTCTCTGCCCAAGACCTCGGTCATCTTCGAGAGCGGCCCGCTCTGCGCGCTCGACAAGGCCGCCGACCCCGAGGCCTCGATGAAGTACCTCAAGTGGTGGACGAGCGCCGGGGCCCAGGAGAAGTGGGCGAGCAGCAGGGGCGACGTCAGCGCCAACCCCAAGGTCACGGTCAAGGACGAGGCGCTCAACTCGATCACGAAGGACGCGGGCAGCGGCAAGTACCGCCTGGTCAACCGCTACTTCGAGGCGACGCCGCCGCCGATCCTGTCGGCCGCGCTCGACGGCTTCGGCAAGTTCGTCTCCGACACCAGCACCACCAAGGAGGTGCTGGAGACGATTCAGAAGGCCGCCGACGAGTACTGGAGCACGCACCAGTGAGAAACGCCCCCATCCTCGGGCGGTTCAGGGGCGGATACGTGGCCCCGGCGGTCCTCCTGGTCGCCGGGCTCCTGTACGCGCCGTTCCTGTGGACGGCCTACCTCAGCCTCACCGCCTACGACGGCCTGGCCGACCCCGAGTTCGTCGGGCTGCGCAACTTCACCCGGCTCTTCGACGACCCGGCGCTGCTCACCTCGACCAGGAACACGCTGATCTGGGTGGTCGGCACGATGGTGCTCCCGGTCGGGCTGGGCCTGCTGGTGGCGGTGCTGTCCTACGACATCAAGGGCGGGGCCTGGTTCCGGGTGCCGTTCATGCTGCCGTACGCGCTGAGCGGCGCCGGGCTCGGCATGGTCTGGAGCCCGATCCTGTCCCACGACGGCATCGCGAACCTGCTGCTCGGCACCGACACCGCGTACATGCAGGAGGCGCCGCACAACACGGTCGCGATGCTGCTGGTGTGGACGTGGCAGCAACTCGGCGTGAACACGCTGTTGTTCGTGGTCGGCCTGCAGTCGATCCCGAAGGCGCCGATCGAGGCGGCCAGGCTCGACGGGGCGTCGGGCTGGTCGTTGTTCCGGCACGTCATCTGGCCGCTGATGCGCCCGCTGACCGCGGTCGTGGTGGGGCTGGCGCTGGTGGCGGGGTTGAAGACGTTCGACATCGTCTGGGCGATGACGCAGGGCGGGCCCGGACGCAACTCCGAGACGCTGGCGGTGATGATGTACCGCGAGACGTTCGTCGCCACCAAGTACGGCTACGGCTCCGCGGTCGCGGTGCTGCTGACCGTGGTGGCCGGACTGGCCTCCTGGCTCTACCTGAGGAGGCAGGTGCGATGATGCGACGTGTCGTGCTCGTGGTGCTCGGGCTGATCTGGCTCGGTCCCACCTATCTGCTGCTGGTCAACGCCTCGCGCCCGGCCGACGCCTACGACCCGGCCGGCGCGTGGGTCCCGTCGGGCGACTTCGCGCTGTTCCAGAACTTCTCGACCGCGCTGGAGCGGGCCGACCTCACCCAGAGCCTGGCCAGCACCGCTCTGTACAGCGTGGTCTCGCCCCTGCTCGGCGTGCTCATCGGCGCCATGGCCGGATACACGATCGTGGTGCTCAGGCTGCGCTTCGGCTTCCTGTGGTTCATGCTCATCTTCGGCGGCACGATCTTCCCGTCGCAGATGCTGCTGGTGCCGCTGTTCATCGGCTACAGCGACGCCGGCCTCTACGACGACCGCTTCGGCATGCTGCTCCTCTACACCGCGATCAACGTGCCGCTGGCCGCGTTCGTGCTGCGCAACTTCTACTCGGGCGTGGCCTTCTCCATCTTCGAGGCCGCCAGGATGGACGGCGCCTCGACCCTGCGCATCTTCTTCCGCATCTACCTGCCGCTGTCGATGAGCGCGCTGGCCGCGGTCTTCATCCTTGAGTTCACCTTCATCTGGAACGACCTGATCTTCGGCCTGGTCCTGACGCAGTCCGAGGGGGTGCGGCCGGTCATGGTCGCGCTCAACGGCCTGATCACCGACGTCTACGCGGGCACGCCCGTGCCCGTCGGCCTGGCCGCCGGCCTGATGGTCTCGCTGCCGACGGTCGCGTTGTTCCTCGCCACCCAGCGCCTCTTCGCCAGGGGCCTTTCTCTAGGGAGTGTGTGATGACGAGCCGGTTGCTGCAGAGGAGCCTCGGTTCCCCGGACTACGACGGAATCAGGCAGGCGCTGCGGCACGACACCTCGACCCCGGTGATCAGTGTGCGCGGCCTTGAGGTACGGCTGGCCGTACTGCCGTTGTTCACCCATGACGGGCGCCAGGCGGTCAGGGTGTCGTGCACCGGATTGATCGGCTCCGATCTGATCGTGTCGCTGAAGGACGTTGATCAGAAGACCGGCGCCGACGTCACCCTGCTGGTGCCCGAGGTGACCGAGCCCAGGACGTTCACGCTGGAGGTGCGCGACGCCGCGGGCGTGATCGGCTCGGCCGAGGTCACGGTGACGCCGCAGCGCAAGTGGAGCGTCTTCGTCGTGCACCACTCCCACCTGGACATCGGCTACACCGACCCACAGGGCACCGTCCTGCGCCACCACCTGGAATACCTCGACGCGGCGGTACGGCTGGCCGACGAGACCGCCTCGTGGCCGGACGACGCCAAGTTCCGCTGGACGGTCGAGTCGTCGATGCCCGCGGCCAAGTGGCTGGCGGCCCGCCCCGCCGAGCAGGTGGAACGCTTCAACCGGGCGGCCCGCGAGGGAATCATCGAGGTCACCGCGCTGCCGTTCCAGTTGCACACCGAGGCGTGCTCGACCGAGGAGCTCTACCGGCAGCTGCGCCAGGTCTTCGACTTCCCGGTCAGGTCGGCGATGCACACCGACGTGCCCGGCGCCGTGGTCGGGCTCGTGGACGCGCTCAACGCGGCCGGTGTGCGGTATCTGGCCGCCGCGCACAACTGGGCCGGGCGGTCGGTGCCGTATCTGCACGGCGGCGACAAGCTGACCAGGCCGTTCTGGTGGCAGGCGCCGTCGGGGCAGCGGGTGCTGGTGTGGTTCACCGACACGCCGCACGGCATGGCGTACATGGAGGGCAACACCGTCGGGCTGACCGACTCCTACGAGCTGGCCGACGATCTGCTGCCGCGTTACCTGTCGGCGCTGGCCACACGGGGGTATCCGTACGGGCCGGGGACGTTCGGGTGGCAGGGGCCGGACGCGCCGCGGGAGCCGTACGAGCTGGATGTGCTGCATCTGCGGGTGCAGGGCGCGCACGCCGACAACGCGGGGCCCTCGATCGTTCCGGCGTCGATCGCGCGGCGCTGGAACGAGCAGTGGGCCTGGCCGAGGCTGCGGTCGGCGGTCAACAGTGACTTCTTCGAGCACGTCGAGGAGAGGTACGGCGACCGGCTGGCCGTGCACGAGGGCGACTGGACCGACTGGTGGGCCGACGGGCTCGGCTCCGGCGCCCGTCCGCTGGGCTATGTACGGCGGGCGCAGTCCTCGCTCAGGGCGGCCGAGACCCTGCACACGCTGGCCGGTGTCGACGCCACCGAGCAGATCTCGCTGGCCTACGACAAGGTGGCGCTGTTCAACGAGCACACCTGGGGCGCGGCCAACCCGTGGGAGGACGCCGAGGAGGCGGGCGACTCGGGCGGGCTGCAGTGGACCAGGAAGTCGGCCGGGGCCTACGACGCGCAGGACGACGCGGCCGACCTGCTGCACGCGGCCGTCCGCCGGTTCGGCGCGGCGCTGGGCGGGGAGGGCGCGGCTTCGTTCGCGGTGTTCAACCCGGCCACGCACGCCAGGACGGACGTGGTGAAGGCGTTCCTGCCGCGCGACCTCGTGCCCATCGAGGCGCCGATCGCGCTGAAGGACGCCAGAACCGGGCAGATCCTGCCCCACCACGAGGAGGTCGTGCTCCCGGAGGACTGGCCGACGCGGCCGATCGGGCGCCACCTGCACGCGGTCGTCCCCGACGTCCCCGGGTACGGCTACGCCCGCGTGGACGTCGTCGCCGCCGAGACGCAGGCGCCGGAGCCGGTCGAGATGGGCCAGGAGCCGGTGATCGAGAACGAGTTCTACCGGGTCACCTACGACCTGCGCGAGGGCTACGTCCGCTCGATCTTCGACAAGGTGGCCGGTCGCGAGCTGGTCAACGCCGACGCCGCCGCCGGATTCGGCCAGTACGTCTACGACCGCTACGCCACCGCCCCGCATTTCAACCACATGTCCGGACACGTGGGCGCGCACGACCGCACGCTGCTCGGCGACCGGGCCATCGCCAGGAACGCCGCCGTGGTCAAGGCGCAGCGCACCGCGGTCAGCGAGAAGCTCGTCGTGGAGTTGCAGGGCAAGGGCGTCGACTGGCTGCGTACCACGATCGAGCTGCACAAGGGCGTGCCCAGGCTCGACCTGACCTACCAGCTGGCCAAGCAGGGAACTCCGGCGAAGGAGGCGGTCTTCCTGGCCTTCCCGTTCGCCGCGGGCGCCCCGGCGGCCTGGGAGCTGACCGGTGGCGTCGGCGGGCCAGGCGTGCCCCGGGTGCCGGGTTCGGCGGAGTACATGCTGCCGATCCGCCACTGGATCGCCTACGAGGACCCCGAGCTGACCATCGCCTGGGCCACGATGGAGGCGCCGCTGGTGCAGCTCGGCACCATCCACATGCCGTACGCGCCGTTCCCGCCCACGCTGGAGGAGGAGGCGGGCACCGTCTACTCCTGGGCGCTCAACAACATCTGGGACACCAACTTCCCCGCCCAGCAGCAGGGTGAGACCACGTTCCGCTACGCCGTCACCTCTGAGGCCGGAGCCGAGGCCAGGCGCCTGGGCGCGCGGGCCGCGGCGGGGCTGACCGAGCCGTTCATCGGGGTCTTGACGACCGGCGCGGACGTCGGGGCGGCCGACGAGCACGAGTACGTCCGCGTCGACCACCCCGACGTGCTGGTCACCTCGCTGGGCAGGTCGGCGGACGGCCTGGTGGTGCGCCTGCAGTCGCTGGCGCCGCGGCCGGTGGAGGCGCGGGTGACGGTGCCGGGCCTGCGCGAAGCCCAGGTCAGCTCCGGGTTGCTCACCGACCTGGCGCCCGCGGCGGTCGACGGCGAATCGGTCAAGGTCGTGCTGCCCGCCTGCGGGGTGGCCGCCGTTTGGGGGACTTGTGAAGATCGTTGACATCCGGGCGACCACCGTCGCCGTCCCGCTTGAGGCGCCGCTGCGGCACAGCAACGGCGCCCACTGGGGCCGTTTCGTCCGCACGATCGTCGAGGTCGAGGCGGACAACGGGCTCGTCGGGCTGGGCGAGATGGGCGGCGGCGGCGAGAGCGCGGAGGCCGCGTTCAGGGCGCTGCTGCCCTACCTGACCGGCCACGACCCGTTCCAGCTCGAAGCGCTCCGCTTCAAGATCGCCAATCCCACCGCCTCGCTCTACAACAACCGCACGCAGCTGCTCGCGGCCATCGAGTTCGCCTGCCTCGACCTGGCCGGGCAGCACCTCGGGGTACCCGTGCACGACCTGCTCGGCGGGCGCGTACGCGACGAGGTGGCCTTCGCCTCCTACCTGTTCTTCCGGTACGCGGCCGAGGGCCACAAGGAGATCAGGACCCCCGATCAACTGGTGGAGCAGGCGCGCGAGCTCAAGCGGGCCCACGGCTTCACGGTGCACAAGCTCAAGGGCGGCGTCTTCCCGCCCGGCTACGAGCTGGAGTGCTACCGGGCGCTGGCCGCGGCGTTCCCGGAGGACCGGCTGCGCTACGACCCGAACGCCGTGCTCTCGATGGCCGAGGGCCTGCGGTTCGGCCGGGCCATCGAGGACCTCAACAACGACTACCTGGAGGACCCGGTCTTCGGCCTGGAGGGCCTGCGGCAGGTCCGCGAGCAGGTACGCGTCCCGCTGGCCACCAACACCGTGGTGGTCAACTTCGAGCAGCTCGCCTCGAACGTCATGCGGCGCAGCGCGGACGTGATCCTGCTGGACACGACCTTCTGGGGCGGCATCCGGCCGTGCGTGAAGGCGGCCGGCGTGTGCGAGACGTTCCAGCTGGGCGTGGCGGTGCACTCCTCGGGCGAGCTGGGCATCCAGCTCGCGACCATGCTCCACCTGGGCGCGGTGCTGCCCAACCTCGGGTACGCCGCCGACGCCCACTACCACCAGCTGCGCGACGACGTGATCGAGGGCGGCAAGCTGCCTTACGTGAACGGCGCGATCGCGGTGCCCTCCGGCCCCGGGCTGGGGGTCCGGCTGGACCGGGACAAGGTGGCGCGGTACGCCGAGCTCTACCGGGAGATGGGCGGCTATCCGTACGACCGCGATCCGGGCCGTCCGGGTTGGTACGCGCAGGTGCCCAATGAGCGTTTCGCCGACCCTGATATTTCACTAGAAGTCCGGACATAGTCTCATCCCCATGACGAACATCACTCCCGCTGACAACCTGGTCACCACCTTGCACACCCTCACCTCCGGCCAGCCGTACACGGCGAGGACCGGAACCATGGTGCTGCGGGAGGAGACGTTCACCGACGGCGCCTTCGACGGCCACCAGGCCAAGGCCGAGATGTTCGTCACCGCCTACACGCTCGACGGCGCCGACCCCCTGACGCGCCCCGTCACCTTCGCCTTCAACGGCGGGCCCGGGTCGTCGAGCGTGTGGCTGCATCTCGGGGTGCTCGGCCCGCGCCGGGTGGTCATGGGCGACGCCGGGGCGTTGCTGCCTCCGCCGTACGGGCTGGCCGACAACGCCGAGACGCTGCTCAACGAGAGCGACCTGGTGTTCATCGACCCGGTCTCCACCGGTTTCTCCCGGGCCGCCGAGGGCCACAAGCCCGACGCCTATCACGGCTTCACCGGCGACGTGGAGTCGGTGGGGGAGATCATCCGGCTCTGGACCACCCGCAACGGGCGGTGGATGTCGCCCAAGTTCCTGGCCGGAGAGTCCTACGGCACGCTCAGGGCCGCCGCGCTCGCCGACCACCTGCAGACCCGCTACGGCATGTACCTCAACGGGCTCATGCTGATCTCCTCGGTGCTCGACTTCATCACCGGTGAGTTCAACCCGGGCAACGACCTGGCCTACGCCCTCTACCTGCCCACGTACGCGGCCATCGCGCACTACCACGGCCTGCACGGCGAGCGCCCGCTGGCCGAGGTCCTGCGCGAGGCCGAGGAGTACGCGGCCCGCGACTACCCGTGGGCCCTGGCCCGCGGCAACCGCCTCACCACCGAGGAACGCGCCGCCGCCGTCGCCAAGGTCGCCGAGCTCACCGGCCTCGGCGCGGACTACGTCGACCGGGTCGACCTGCGCCTGGAGCACATCCGCTTCTTCACCGAGCTGCTGCGCTCACGCCGCCGGATCGTCGGCCGCCTCGACGGCCGCTTCACCGGCTGGGACGAGGACGGCGGCCGCGAGCACTTCGACCGCGACCCCAGCATGAGCGCGATCGTCGGTCCCTACAGCGCCGCGCTCAACCACTACCTGCGTGCCGACCTCGGCTACACCAGCGACCTGCCCTACGAGATCCTCACCGGCCGGGTGCAGCCCTGGTCGTACAAGGAGTTCGAGGGCGCCCATGTTCACGCCGCCGACAAGCTGGCCGCGGCCATGCGCGACAACCACCACCTGCGCGTCCACGTGGCCTGCGGTTATCACGACGGCGCCACGCCGTACTTCGCCGCCGAGCACACCTTCGCCCAGCTGCGCGTCCCGCGCGAGCTGAGCGGCAACGTCGAGTTCAAGTACTACGAGGCCGGCCACATGATGTACGTCCACGAGCCGAGCCGCCTGCGCCAGTCGGCCGACCTGGCCGCCTTCGTCGCGGGCTCACTCCGGTAGCGCCACCGGGACGCCGGACAGCAGGCCGCCGTCCACGCGGTGCTCGGAGCCGGTGATGAACGAGGCCCGCTCACTGGCGAGGAACGCGACCAGCTCTGCCACCTCCGCCGGCCGGGCCACCCGGCCCAGCGGGTGGGAGCGGCCCCACTCGGCCACCATCTCCTCCTGCGTACGCCCGCCACGCCACAGGTCCGCGGCCCAGCGCAGCATGGGCGTGTCCACCGAGCCGGGACAGACGACGTTGGCCCTGATGCCGTCGGCGGCGTGGTCGAGCGCCATCGACCTGGTCAGGCCGAGCAGGGCCGCCTTGCTGGTGGAGTAGGCCGCCACCCGCGTCTGCGAGGCGAACGACTGGACGGAGGCGACCACGACGATCGCCCCGCCGCCCCGGGCGCGCAGATGCGGGACCGCGGCCTGGCAGGCCAGGTAGACGCCCTTGACGTTGACGTCCATGACCTCGTCCCACGTCTCCTGCGGGGTGTCCTCGACGGTGCCGTAACGTTGCACGCCGGCGCAGGTCACCACGATGTCCAGCCCGCCGTGGCGGGAGACCGCCAGCTCGGCCAGCTCGCGCATCTGCCCGGCGTCGCGCACGTCGGCCGCCACCCCGGTCACCCGCTCGCCCGCCACCGGCACGCCCTCGCCGACGCCACAGAAGACCACCGAGGCCCCCCCGGCGACCAGCCGGTCGACGACCGCGCGCCCGATCCCCGTGGACCCGCCGGTCACCAAAGCGACCTTGCCTTCGACATCATTCACGCCAGCACCTCCGCGCGCCATCTCAGCACCTTGCTCTCGTACGGCCCCAGCGCCATCGCCGTGCCGTTGCCCACGGCCGCCGCCAGCCCGTCGGTCGGCATGCCCGCGAACGGTTCGAGCCCGAGAACGTAGGCCCGGCCCCACCAGGGATAGTCCACAGAAGCGCCGAGCTCCTGCCACATCCACAGATACGGCAGCACCTCGGCATCCCATTCCACCCGCATGCCGATCTCTCCCGAGATCTCATACCAGCCTTCGGTGAAGCCGGTCAGGTACAGCACGTCGCTCGGCGAGCCGGGCGCCTGCACCACGGCGAGATCGGTCGCGCCGCCGCCCTCGCCGGGCACCAGCGGCCAGTCCCAGGGCCCGCCCGGCGCGACCCTGCGGCCCGCCGGGTTGATGGCCGTGTCGTGCGGGACCACCTTCACGCCGCCGGGCAGCGTGATCCGGTGGCCGGGCTTGAGGAACGGCGCGCCGTACACGATGTGCTGGCCCCACATGGCGTGCAGGGGCAGGCCGCTGTCGTTGCTCGCGCGGCCCTCGACCTCCAGCGCGGCCGATCCGGCCGCGAGAGTGAGCGTCCTTTCCAGCCGGTACGGCAGGCGCCGGGTGCGCACGCCGAGCCGTACCGAGACCCGCTCAGGCGTGTCGGCCACGACGGCGCACTCCCACGGCAGCCCCGACACCTCGCCGTGCTGGGCCAGGCGGGCGCCCCGGTAGAGGCTGGGCGCGCCGCCGCTGGGGAAGATCTCCTGCCAGCCGCCCTCGTAGTGGTCGATGAACTGGGCCACGTCGTCGGCGGCGCCCTGAAGGTGCGCGGCAGGGGGGCGCAGGCCCTGGGGAGAGAGCCAGACGAAGTCGGTGTCGGTCGGCTTGTGCAGAAACTCGACGACGTCGCCGCCCTTGCCCGGCAGGACGGTGACGCGGAGAAGCTCGTTCTCCAACGTCACCGCGTCCATGCCGTCAAGGGCGAAGCGACGAAGACGGGCGGCCCAGTTACGCCTCAACCGAACCTCACGTCGATGAACCTCGGGCGGTAGATCGACACGTCGCGATAGTGGTCGGTGTTGACGAAACTGTTGACGTTGTAGGAGACCACGAGTCCGTCACCGGCCACGCCGGGGTGGGCGTGGGCGTTGTAGGTGAAGATGTTCCCGTTGGTCTCGGGGGTCGTGTAGAGGACCTGCTTGCCGGTGAACGGCCCGGTCGGCGAGCAGGACGAGTAGGCCACGATCTTGGCGCTCAGCGCCTCGGTCGTGTCGTGGGTGATCAGGACGTAGCCGTCGCCGACCTTGGTCACGCTGTACTCGTTGGCCACGCCTTCCATCATGCGCGCCGAGTCCTTCTCGGACGGCGACCAGGTGCCGGAGGCGGTCCGGAACTCCCAGCGGCCCAGCAGGCTCTCGCCGCGGACCCTGGCCAGGTGCATGTACTTGGTCGCGCCCTTGTCCTCCACGCCGTAGACGTAGGTGTGGCGGCCGTCCTTGAGGATGCCGGAGGCCCAGGCCACGCCGTTGCCGGAGGGCAGGTCGTGGACGCTGACCGGGCGCTCCATACGTCCCTGCGGGAAGCGGGCCACGACGTTGCGGTGCCACTTCCAGTCCCAGGCACCGGTGCCGAAGCGCTCGTACTCCTGGTAGGTCACCTCGACCATGCCACCGGCCAGCGTCACGTCGCCGGCCCAGTACCAGTGCTTCTTGTCGCGGGGCGGCATCACGGCGGCGGGCTTGCCGGGGCGGCCGCCGTAGATCGTGCGCAGGCGTCCTTCGCGCTCCAGCGCGAAGGTGTTGTTGAGGAACACGGTCGTGCCGCCCTCCTCGACCACCGGCGGCCGGGACCCGTCCGGGTTGACCTGGCCGAGGAAGGTGTCGGAGAAGACCCAGAGTTCTTTGCCGCTGGGCAGGCGGACCGAGTAGGTGCCGTCGGCACCCGTCCAGTCGTCGAGCCGGGAGTTGTCGTTGCCGTAGTTGCTGAACAGGCTGGTCAGCCGGGGGTTGATCGACGAGCCACGGAATTCGGGCGCGCAGTTGGCCTCGGCGGCCATGGCCTGCTGAGGCAGGAGGAGCGCGAGTAGGAGTGGGACTAAAACCAGGCGCAGACGCTTCATCACACATCCAGGGGGGGAGGAGGTGAGCCGATTACAGTTCTAGTCATTAGATGACTTATTGTCTACCCCCGAAAACCCGGATGACCCGGTCCGGCCCCGGCAGGTAGCCTGCGCGAGGAACTGGGGAGGGATCGGGAGATGGGTCACGTCGAGGTCGGACACCTGACGTACGTGCTGCCGGATGGGCGGCCGCTGCTGAACGACGTGTCCTTCCGGATCCCCGACGGGGTCAAGGCGGCGCTCGTCGGCCCCAACGGGGCCGGGAAGACGACGCTGATGCGGCTGGTGGCAGGCGATCTGCAGCCGGTCGAGGGGAGCGTGGCCAGTTCCGGCGGGCTCGGCGTGATGCGCCAGTTCATCGGCAGCGTCCGTGACGGCTCCACCGTGCACGACCTGCTGCTCAGCGTCGCGCCTCCGGCGGTGCGGGAGGCGGCGGCCAAGCTGGAGCGGGCCGAGCTGGCCATGATGGAGCGTGAGGACGAGAAGACGCAGCTCCGCTACGCCCAGGCCATCACCGACTACACCGACGCCGGTGGCTACGACATCGAGGTGCTCTGGGACACGTGTACGGTGGCTGCGCTCGGCGTGCCGTACGACAACGTGAAATATAGGGATGTGGCCACCTTGTCGGGAGGCGAGCAGAAACGGCTCGTGCTGGAGGCGCTGCTGCGCGGCCCCGACCAGACGCTGCTGCTCGACGAGCCCGACAACTACCTCGACGTGCCGGGCAAGGAGTGGCTGGAGGGCCAGCTCAGGGAGACGTCCAAGACGGTCCTGCTGGTCAGCCACGACCGGCAGCTGCTGGCCAACGCCGCCGACCGGATCGTCACCGTGGAGTCGGGCAACATCTGGATCCACGGCGGGAGCTTCACCACCTACGCCGACGCCAGACGGGCGCGCAACGAACGCCTGGAAGAGCTGCGCCGCCGCTGGGACGAAGAGCACGCCAAGCTCAAAGCCCTGGTCAACATGCTCAAGAACAAGGCACGCTACAACGACGGCATGGCCCCGGCCTACCACGCCGCCCAGACGCGGCTGCGCAGGTTCGAGGATGCGGGCCCGCCGGAGGAGACGCCCAGCGAGCAGAACATCCGCATGCGGCTCAAGGGCGGCCGCACCGGCAAGCGGGCGGTCATCTGCGAGGAGCTTGAGCTGACCGGCCTGATGAAGCCGTTCTCGACCGAGATCTGGTACGGCGAGCGCGTCGCCGTCCTGGGCTCCAACGGCTCCGGCAAGTCCCACTTCCTGCGCCTGATCTCCGGCGAGGACGTGCGCCACACCGGCGTCGCCAGGCTCGGCGCGCGGGTGGTCCCGGGCCTGTTCGCCCAGACCCACGCCCGCCCCGACCTGCGGGGACGCAGCTCGGTCGAGATCGTCATGACCGAGCACGCCAGGCTCAAGAACGAGGCCATGAAGATCCTGGCCCGCTACGAGCTGGCCGGGCTCATCGCCGACCAGCGCTTCGAGACGCTGTCCGGCGGCCAGCAGGCGCGGCTGCAGATCCTGCTGCTCGAACTGTCCGGCGCGACGCTGCTGCTGCTCGACGAGCCCACCGACAACCTCGACCTGGCCAGCGCCGAGGCGCTCCAGGTCGGCCTGGACGCCTTCGACGGAACCGTGCTCGCGGTCACCCACGACCGCTGGTTCGCCGCGGACTTCGACCGATACCTGGTCTTCGGCGCCGACGGCACCGTTTACGAGGCTCCTGAGCCGGTGTGGGATGAGACGCGGGTCGTGCGCCCACGTTAAAGAATGGGTACGCCATGCGCGTGTCTCACGCATGACGTGCCCATGCACCGGCTATCACGGCAAAGTGATCCTGCGTAGCCGAACCGTCACTGTCCTCGCACTCGGCGCGATCTTCTTGACCGGGTGCTCAGAAGAAGCGCAGCCTGCCCAGCTCAAGCCGCTGGCGCTGAAGGAGCAGGTGTCCAACACCGTCAAGACCGCCTCCGGCTACGCCGTGAACTGGGCCGGCGTGCTCACCAACGCCAATCCCTGGCACTTCGGCGAGCACGTGGTGGCCACGGTGATCGGCCGTGACGCCTCCGGCGCCGAGGTCGTGCGCATGGACCAGCCGCTGGACGCGGTCCCGCCGGGCGGCTCCCTGTCGTTCGCCGGCCAGGCCAGCGCCTCGGAACGGCCGGCCAAGGTCACCATCGAGTACCGCCCCGCCCAGTGGCGCGCGGCGGCCAGGATCGCCTCGGCCTTCCGCACCTTCCCGGTCTCGGGCGTGCAGACGCTCAAGCAGAAGGACGGCACCTACCTGGTCACCGGGTACGTGGACAACCCGTACGCGCTGCCCGCCAGCAGCCTGGTGGTCAACGCCCTGCTGCGCGACCCGGCGGGCAAGCTGGTCGGCGGCGGCTACGCGTTCGTGGACGACGTGAAGGCGGGCGCGCCGCCGCGCTTCATCCTCACCGTCGAGGGGCTGGCGCCGGGGGCGAAGGTGGCCAAGACCGAAGTGGTGGCGCGTACCTGGGGCTCGACCGGCCGGCCGTTCGAGGAACTGGCTCTGGCGGGTGCGGTGCCGGTCCACACGGTCATGCCGACGACCGAGCCGTTCGCCGTGGACCGCGGGCGTACTGCGCTGCCCGGCGACGACCACAAGGAGTGAACCGCCGCGCCCCCGGGCGCGGCGCTTTCGCAACAATTCATTTTTATTCGGACTTTTATCGGCGGGCCATTCTGTCATTAGCGCTGAATCGGTAGAACTACTAGTTACCAATCCATTACCTTCAGCAACATGACTGACCGCGTCCTGGTCGAGGCTCTCCGCGCTGACGACCCGGGTGCTCTGGCTGCGCTTTACGACACGTATGCCGAGAGCATCTACCAATACTGCTGGTCCCTCCTCCAAAGCTCCGACAGCGCCCAGGTGGCGCTGCGCGACACGCTCATCGCCGCGGAGGCGCACATCGGCGCGCTGGCCGAGCCGGAGCGCCTGCGCCCCTGGCTCTACGCGCTGGCTCGCGGCGAATGCGCCCGCCGCCGCCTGGCGGCCCCCCAAGATGCGCGAACACTGACCGAGGCCCCCGAGCCGGACGACCCCGAGGACGCGGACCTGCGGGTCATGGCATGGAACGCGGCGCAGGGCCTGCCGGCCGGTGACCGCGAATTGCTGGAGCTGAGCACCCGCCACGGCCTGTCCACCTCCGACCTGGCCGCCGTCCTCGGCACCTCGCCGCGCCAGGTCGAGATCGCCGAGGAGGAGGCCCGCGAGCGCCTGCGCGACGCGATCACCGCCGAGTTCCTGGCCAGGAAGGGCCCCTACGACTGCCCGCGCCGCGCCGACATCCTCGCCGGCTTCTCCGGCGAGCTCACCACCGAGATGCGCAGGCAGCTCGTACGGCACGTGGCCCACTGCGACCTCTGCGCCCCGCACCGCAACCGGCAGATCTCGGCCGCCAAGGTGTTCGAGCTGCTCCCGGCGGCCAGGCTGCCGGGGTCGCTGAGGGTCCGGGTGATGAGCTGCTTCATCGACCCCGAGCTCCTGCCGTACCGCCGCTACGTCGCCAGGCGCTCGGCCGCCCTGGACGCCGCCGGCTTTCCCGGCCCGGGGGAGAAGAAGGCTCGCAAGTGGCCTCAGGCGCTGGCTGGCGCGCTGGCGGCCGTAGCCACGGTCATCGCGATCGGCGTCGTCTTCCACCAGTTCGGCACCGAGACCGGCGGCCTGTCCGGCCTCGCCACCGGCGCCTTCCCCGCCACCGGCGAGCCGCCCGGCATCAGGCTGCCCTGGGCGCCCGACCCGCAGGACACCGCGATCCAGGTCGAACCCATCCCCGACAGCGCCGCCACCCGCCCCCTCGGCGTCCTGGCCGCCACCGAACCGTCGGCGGTCACGCCGCCCGCCGCCGACCGCACCACCGCACCGCCCACCCGCGCTCCCTCCTCGCCCGCGCCGGCCACCACCACGCCCGCCTCCCCACCGGCCGCTCCCGATCCGGGCGAGCCCGGTGACCCCGGCGGCGTACCGGGAGCCGGCAAGCCCACGAGGGACCCGCAGGGCCGCCCCACCCGCACGCCCTGCCCCACCACCCCCGCGCCGACGGCCACTCCGACGCACAAGCCCACGCACAAGCCCACCAAGACCCCCACCCCGTCGGCGACGCCCACGCGGACCCCCACCCAGACCCCCACGCCCACGCCGCCCGTGGAGACCCCCACCGCCGCCCCCGACCCGACGGCGAGCTGAGCGATGGAGGCATTCGAGCTGCGCCACGACTCGCACCTCGGCTGCCGCGTCTGCCCGCTGACCGTCCGCGACGAACTCGCCGCGATGGTGCGCAGAGGCCACTGCGTCGACTGGCCCACCTGGCTCGACCCGGGCCCCCGCATGCTGCGCGACCTGCTCGAACTCTGCCGGTTGCGGACCGCGCGGGGCCTGGCCGTCCTGTCCTGGCTCGCCGGTGGCGAGCCGCCCGCCGAGCTCGACTGGCTGTGGACCTCCCGCCGCCTCACCGGCCCCCGCCAGGAGCGCATGTACGGCGCCGCCGCCACCGTGCCCGACCCCGTGCTGGGTCTCGTGCTGGCCAACTGGACCTGGGCCCTGGACACCACCCACGGCGGCCGGGTCACCGCCCCCTACCTCGCGGGAACCGCCTACCCGGGCGACGGCCACCTCGCCGCGGCCGCCACGATGACGCTCTTCCAGACCTACGACCGCCACCAGGAGTCGCGCCCGGCCATCGCCGCCGCCTGGGCCGCCGCCCGGGTCAGCGCCGACTGGTGCAAAGCCGCCGAACTTCACGCTGCGTATGGAAGCCAGACACCTGTCTTCACCTATCCCCGTGGTGCGAAACCTCCCTCTATTGGCGTCCGTCCGTGGATAGAACGCCTGTTTCGCCTGTGATGATTACGTTGCGTGTGATTCATGTGTGCGGTGAGTGACGAGCGGGCACTGTGTGCATAGAGTGACCGAGAGCGAGGGGGATCTATGCACTCCGTCAGAGCCGGACTGCTGGTCGCCTGCCTGATCGCCACCCTTTGCCCGCCCGCCTACGCGGACCCGCGGCCCTCGGCCGACGACGTGGCCGAGGCGCGCGACGCCGTACGGGACAAGAACAAGGCGCTGGGGGCGGCGGCCGCGAAGCTCGCGGCCGCGCAGAGCAGGCTCGACGAGCTCGACGCGGCCGCCGAACGGCTGGTCGAGGCCTACAACGGGGAACAGGTCAAGCTCGCGGCGGCCAAGGTCGCCGCGGTGGCGGCACGTACGCGGCTGCTGGACGCCGAGACGATGGCCGAGGCGGCCAGGGCGGACGTGGCGGCGATCGCCGCGCAGGCCTATGGCGGGTTCGACCTCGCCCGGCCGATGCTGACCATGATCGCGGACAGTGCCGACGGCTTCCTGCACCGGGCCTCGGTGCTGGAGCAGATGGGCGGCGAGCGCACGCTCGTCCTCGACCGCATGCGGGCCGCCGAACGCGTGGCCGAGATCCTGCGCGAACAGGCCGACGACGCCCAGACCGCGCAGCAGGACGCCATGGAGCGCGCCGAGGAGGCCAAGACCGCCGCCGAGGCCGCCGTCGCCAAGCAGACACGCGAGACCAAGACGCTGCTGGCCACCAAGAAGAAGCTGCAGGACCAGGTCGACTCCGCGCGCAGCCTCGCCGACCGGCTGGCAAGGGAACGCGCCGCCGCCTTCGAACGCACGAGTTTCGGCGCCGGGGCGATACCGGTGTCCGGGGCCGGGTCCACCAACGGGGACATCGCCGCCAACTGGGCGCTGACGCAGCTCGGCAAGCCGTACGTGTGGGCGGCCGACGGGCCCGGCAGCTACGACTGCTCGGGGCTGACCATGCGGGCGTGGGAGCGGGCCGGGGTCCGGATCGACCACTGGACGGGAACCCAGTGGACCTCGGGACCCCACGTGCCGCTACGCGAACTGCGCCGGGGCGACCTGCTGTTCTTCGGCCGCATCACCAGTGATCCCGGAGACATCCACCACGTGGGCATGTACATCGGCCGCGGCCTCATGGTGCACGCCCCGCAGACGGGTGACGTCGTCAGGATCGCCTCCATGTGGCGCCGCGACCTCGTGGGCGCCACCCGTCCCCGATGAGGTCCGTCAGTGGTGGCCCTGGTCCTTCAGCCGCTGGAAGGAGCGCTTGATCTCGACCTCGGCCTCCAGGCGGCCCACCCAGTTGGCGCCCTCCACCGACTTGCCGGGCTCCAGGTCCTTGTAGACCTCGAAGAAGTGCTGGATCTCCAGCCGGTCGAACTCGGGCACGTGGTGGATGTCGCGGATGTGCTCCATCCTGGGGTCGGTGGCGGGGACGCACAGCACCTTGTCGTCGCCGCCCTTCTCGTCGGTCATGCGGAACATGCCGACCGCGCGGCAGGTGATGTAGCAGCCGGGGAACGTCGGCTCCTGCAGCAACACCAGCGCGTCAAGGGGATCGCCGTCCTCACCGAGGGTGTTCTCGATGAAGCCGTAGTCCGCGGGGTACTGCGTGGAGGTGAACAGGAGCCGGTCAAGCCGGATCTTCCCGGTCTCGTGGTCCACTTCGTACTTGTTCCGTTGCCCCTTGGGAATCTCAACGACAACGTCGAACTCCACCGCTGTTCCTCCGCTCAACCCCCCGGGCACCCCCGGCTGGGCGTTAATGTCTCGTAGGCGAACTACAGGAGAGAGGGACAGGCGACGTGGTACGGCGCGAGCGTTGGGTGGCGGTGGCCACTCTCGTCCTGCTCCAGGCCACGACGATCGCCACCGGTGTCTACGCGGTGCGGAACGACTTCAGCCTGGCCGCCCTGACGAGGCAGGCCCCGCACCCAGCCGATCAGCCGACCGCGTCTCCCTCCGTCCCGGTGATCACCGCTGGACCAGTGCTGGCCTCGGGTGGAGACGGACCTCTCCCGACTAAGGGTACTTTGACGCAACAGCTCACCGATGCGCTGGGTGACAAAGCGCTGGGGAAACGCGTCGGCGCCGTCGTTGTGGACGCCGCGACCGGCCAGCGTGTCTTCGCCTCCAACGCCGACATCGGCATCGTCCCCGCCTCCACCACCAAGATCGTCACTTCGGCGGCCGCCCTGGCCTCGCTCGGCCCGGACACCCGCCTGTCCACGCGCGTCGTCCAGGGCAGGACGCCCGGCTCGATCGTGCTCGTCGGCGGCGGCGACCCCATGCTGTCCGGCCCGGCGGCCAAGCCCACCACCTACCCCAAACCGGCCTCCCTGGCCGTGCTCGCCGCGCGCACCGCGGCCACACTGAAGAAGCAGGGCGTCAAGAAGGTCACGCTCGGCTACGACTCCTCCCTCTACACCGGCTCGCCCATCGGCCCCGGCTGGAAGCCCAGCTACATCCCCGACGGCAACGTCGCGCCCGTTCACGCGCTGGCCATCGACGAAGGCCGGCAGAACCCGGCCCGCTCCCAGCCCCGCGTCGCCAACCCGCCGCAGTTCGCCGCCGCCGCCTTCGCCAAGCTCCTTTCCAGGTACGGCATCGCCGTGTCCAAGGGCATCGCCCCCGTCAAGGCCGGCCAGAGCGCGGCCGAACTCGGCAAGGTCGACTCCCCGCCCGTCTATGCACTGGTCGAGCACGCGCTCACCTTCAGCGACAACGACCTGTCCGAGGCACTGGCCAGGCAGGTCGCGCTCAAGGAAGGACAGCCGGCCTCCTTCGAAGGCGGGGGCAAGGCGGTGCTCGCCGTACTCAAGAGACTGGGGGCCTCGCGCGGCATCCAGGTGTACGACGGCAGCGGCCTGTCCACCAAGAACCGCATCAGCGCCGACGGCCTGGCCAAGCTCGTGGCGCTGGCCGGCTCGCCCAAGCACCCCGAACTCCACGCGGTGGCCTCCGGCATGCCGATCGCCGGGTTCACCGGCACGCTGGGCAACGGGCGGCGCTTCTCCGGCTCCGACAGCAAGGGACAGGCCGGACTCGTCCGCGCCAAGACCGGCACGCTCAACAACGTCAACACGCTCGCCGGCCTCGCCACCACCAAGGACGGGCGGCTGGTCACCTTCGCCTTCATGGCCGACCAGGTTCCGCTGTCGGCCGAACCCGTCCTGGACCGGCTTGCCGCCATCGTCGCCCGATCCTGACGCGAGGCCGTCGCGGGTCGGCCTCCGACCACGTACGGTGGTAGGCATGCAGGTGATCGACTGGGATCTGGCCGTATCGACCGGCACGCGCCTGGTGCGCCCCGGGCCGCAGGTTAGCCGGGAGGAGGCCAGGCAGGCGGTCACAGAGCTACGCACTCTCTCCCGCGAGGCCGAGGGCCATGTGCGTGACTTCACCAAAATCCACACCGAGACGCCCCCACAGCCGGCGACCATCGTCGACCGCCCCGGCTGGATCAGGGCCAACGTCGAAGGCTTCCGCGTCGTGCTGGAGCCGCTGACCGAGCGGATGGGCAACAGCGACAACCCGCCGCCCGCCATCGTGACGGCCGTCGGCTCGCGCATCACCGGGGTCGAAGTGGGCGCCGTGCTGGCGTTCCTGGCCTCGCGCGTACTGGGCCAGTACGAACTGTTCCTCCCGCCGGACCCGACCGGCCAGGAGGCCGCGGGCCGGTTGACGCTGGTCGCGCCCAACATCGTGCACGCCGAGCGCGAGATGAACGTGCACCCGCGCGACTTCCGCCTCTGGGTCTGCCTGCACGAGGAGACGCACCGCGTGCAGTTCACGGGCGTACCGTGGCTGCGCGAGTACGTGCGCTCGCAGATGACCGAGTTCCTGCTCGCCTCCGACCTCGACCTGCCGACGATCCTGGAACGGCTGCGCACAGCGGCCGACACGGTCGCCGACGTCGTACGCGGCGGAGACGGCAGCCTGATCGACGCCATCCAGTCGCCGGCCCAGAAGGAGATCCTCGACCGCCTGACCGCGGTGATGACGCTGGTCGAGGGCCACGGAGACTACGTGATGGACGCGGTGGGGCCGTCCGTGGTCCCGTCGGTGGCCGACATCCGTGCCAAGTTCGCCTCGCGCAGGGAGAGCACGTCCAGACTGGACAAGACGGTACGGCGGCTGCTGGGCATCGAGCTGAAGATGAAGCAGTATGCGGAGGGCTCGGCCTTCGTCCGCCATGTGGTGGGCAAGGTGGAGATGGACGGCTTCAACAAGGTGTGGACGTCGCCCGAGACGTTGCCCACCATCGCCGAAATCGCCGACCCGGACGCCTGGATCGCCCGCGTGATCGGCCAACCGGCCCTGGACTCCTAAGGGCGGGGTGCTTCGCGCGTCTTACCGGCCCAAAGCAAGGTGCTTCGCGCGTCTAGCCGGGCCCAAGGGCAAGGTGCTTCGCGCGTTTGGCCAGTCGAGCTGAAGCTCGACTCCTGGGGGTCCTCGCTGCGCTCGGGCTGCCTGCTGGACCCCACCCCTTGCCCGGCTGGGTGGTGGGCACGCTCCTGCCCACCCTGCCGGAGGCGTGGTGGGCCGGGTAGGCGCAGGCAGCCGGGGCATTGGACGGGCTCTCCCGGTGGCCCGGTCGGGGGTGGGCATGCTCTGCCCATCGTGCTCGGGGGTGTGGTGGGCCGGGTAGGCGCAGGCAGCCGGGGCCGTGGGCGGTGCTGGCACCTCGTTGGGTGGTGGGCACGCTACGGCCCGCCCTGCCGGAGGCGTGGTGGGCCAGGTAGGCGCAGGCAGCCGGGCCGTAGTTACGCTCTCTGGATTGCCCGGTTGCCCCGTTCGGTGGTGGGCAACGCTCCGGGCTCCACCCTGTCCGGGGCCGGCGTGTGGTTGTTCACCCTCAGGAAGCCCTTGAAGTAACTGTCGGTGCCAAGATCCACAATGACGGCCATGAACCAAGCGCTCCCACTGGCCCTGCCGGCCAAGCTGGTGGACCTTCACCGTATCGACCTGACCGCGCTCTACTCCAACGGCTGGGGCGTCGAGGCGTTCGACGTGGCGGCCGCGCCCAACGGGGAGGTCTATGCGCTGTACGGGGTCCACCGGCACACGTACCGCATGTCAGCCGACGTACAGGACCCGGCCTTGGCCGACTTCGCGTACCGGATCGTCACCCGCTACTCCAGCGCCGGTGACGTGCTGGCCAGTGCCTATTGGCGGAGCCGTTATACGGACGGCGCGGCTGTGGCGGAGGGTGGCGACATGACCCTCTGTGTCCTGCCGGACGGCACCCTCGCGGTCAGCGCCCTCCCGGACAACACGACCCTGATCTCACCCGGCCTGAGCCGGGTGGTGGCCACCTACGCCACAAGGGAGTTGCGGAACGCCTTCGACGAGTTCACGCCGGGCGAGTCCTTCGCCACGTCCATCAGCGTCACGCCCTCGGGCCGTCTGCTGTGTACCGTCGCCGAATTCGGGGTGTGGAAGTACGGCAACCACCTCGCCAACCTCGTCGGCGTGGCGGACGGTGCCCTGACGGCCTCGTCCAAGCCGGTGATCGAGGCGCTCGCCTCGCTCGATCCCCAACCGGATCATGAGCGGGAGATCGACCTGCGCACCCACGTCTTCCATCGGGGCGCCCCGGTGGGCCTGGCCCACCGGCCCCGGCCCGCACTGACCGAACAGGTGCCAGACGAGGACCAGTTCTCACCCTGGCGCGACTCCCGCCTCAAGCGAGCCGTGGCGCTGGCCGACGACCTGTTCGTCGTCCCCTGGTACGGCAAGACCTACCGCGGCGGCAGCCGTGGCCGGCCGTTCGTGTTCGCCCTTGTCGATGACCAGGGCAACATGACCGGGCGCCTCCAAGGCATGGACGACTGGCACGACTCCCCTTTCACCGGCTTCTGCTTCGGCCTCGCCGCCGACGCGTACAGGGGCTTCGCCTTCCACCTCAACCGCTACGGCCTCTACGCCTGGGACACGAGGGGAAACCTGCGGGCCAGGCTGGACACGGGAAACAAGGCGTTCAAACCGCTGACCCACTTCACCCTCACCACCTGCTCGCCCGCCGGTGAGCTCCTGCTCGTCCACAACAAGCAGCACCTGCTCCTGCGCCTGCCCGTCCCTGACGATCTGGACGACCTGGCGGCCGCCGTTGAGCAGGCATTGAGCGGGTACGCGCGGCAGCGCGCCGTGCTGAAGAAGCGGTGGGGGCCGGTCAACTGGCACTGGACCCAGGCGGACGCACCTGTTCATCACTTCTGATTCATCACGGGTGTGGCTCCTGGGTGAAGGAGGGGCGGGCCGTTCACAGTGCGGGTGACCTGGAACGGCCGCGCGGGTCGCCGATGGGGACCATGATCTCGGGTTGACAGTTGATCTCGCCTGCACAAGATTGTTGCGTCCCCTCCGGCCAACCCCGGGAGATCGTGATGAGGCGAACCGTCGTGGGCGTACTCCTGGCCGTGGGCCTGGTACAGCTTGTCGCCGTCCCCGCGCGGGCAGCGCCCGGGACCGACCCGGTGACGGCGCTCCGGGCGGCGTTGATCCGCGGCAAGGGCGTGAACATCGAGTCCGCCGTGAAGGTGGATCACGGTCGCGGCCTGGGGCACACCGTGAAGCTGGAGGGCACGGCAGGGTTCGGGCCGCAGGGTGAGGTCGCCGCCGACACGTCCCAGCACCTGCGGTACAGCGAGGCGGCGATGAGCGCTCTGAGAGAGTTCGACATGGCGGAGGACGCCGCCCTGGAGCAGATGCCTCTGAGGGTGATCTCGTCCCGCTACGTTGACTACGTCTCGGGCCCTCGATTCGCCGATGTGCTGCCGAAGGGCACGAGCTGGGTGCGTTACCGGCATACCGATCTGCCCTCCAGTAACCCGCTGCTGGAGGTTTTGGAGCCCGCCACGCTCAAGGCGTTGCTGGCCCACCGCACGTCCTGGCGGGGCGGGGTGGTGAAGGGCACCATCGAGTGCGGCCAACTGGTCAAGGTGTCCGATACCTTCGCCGCGCGCTTCCGCGGCTATTCCTGGAGCAAGCCGGTCAGTGTCATCTCCTACACCCTTCGCCTGAGTACGGCCGGCCTGGTGGAGCGGGCCACGGCGAGGGGAGTCCTGCACCACTGGAAGGGTTCCGTGCTCCGCGTCGAGACGGACACCCGCTACTCCGACTGGGGGCGGCAGGTCACCATCGCGCTGCCGCTGGAGAGCCAGGTACTCGCCCAGGACCAGCTCAAGGGCAAGGTGCCCGACCAGGTGCCCGGCGCGTGGAACTAGCCACGTGATGATCGAGTTCTCGCCGGCCCAGGGCGGGCGACGCCCGGACGGGAAGGGCTGGGGAGAATGGGCGGCATGGGTCCGCATCCCGCCGTAGCCGACGTCCGGCGAGTTGTCAGAGAGGTCCTGGGCGATCTGCCCCAGGGCGACCTGGTGCTGGCCGCGTGCAGTGGCGGCGCCGACTCCCTGGCCTTGGCCGCGGCCCTCGCCTTCGTGGCGCCGCGGATGGGTCTGCGGGCGGGACTCGTGACGGTGGATCACGGCCTGCAGGAGGGCTCTGCGGAGCGGGCGGCCGGAGTGGCGGCGCTGCCGCTGGGGCTGGACCCCGCGGAGGTGCTGACGGCGCGGGTGGGCACCGAGGGCGGGCCGGAGGCGGCGGCGAGGGACGCCCGGTACAAGGCGCTCAGGGAGGCGGCGGCGCGGCTGAGCGCGGTGGCGGTCCTGCTGGGCCACACGATGGACGACCAGGCGGAGACGGTACTCCTCGGGCTGGCGCGGGGCAGCGGGCTGCGGTCGTTGTCGGGGATGGCGAAGTTTCAGGGGATCTATCGGCGGCCGTTCCTGGAGCTGGGACGGGGTACGACGGTGGCCGCCTGCGCGCACCTGGGCCTGGAGCCTTGGGAGGACCCGCACAATGAGGAACACCGGTTCACCCGGGTGCGGGTGCGCAGGACGGTGCTGCCGGTGCTGGAGGGCGAGTTGGGCCCCGGAGTGGCTCAGGCGTTGGCGCGGACGGCCAAGCTGGCCCGTGACGATGCCGACGCGCTTCATGAATGGGCTGAGAAGGCGTTTGAGTATTGCGCTCTAAGCGATATCCCGGGGATGGTCACGCTGGCCGTACCGGCGCTGGAGGATCTTCCCGGCGCGGTCCGCCGGCGAGTGATCAAACGAGCGGCGATCGACGCCGGGGTGCCTTCCGGGGCCTTGTCGGCCGTCCACGTGCACGCTGTTGAGCGGCTGGTCACCGAGTGGCGGGGACAGAAGGGCGTTGACCTGCCCGGGGGTCTGACCGCCGTGCGGCGGTATGGGACGCTGATACTCGCCATCAGACCCATCCCGTAAGGAACTCGCAGGTGGACGCTGCCGACATGGGCCACGACCTCGAGAAGGTCCTCATCCCCGAGGACGAACTCCAGGCGAAGATCAAAGAACTTGCCGGCCGGATCGACGAAGACTACGCGGGCCAGGAACTGCTGCTCGTGGGCGTGCTGAAAGGGGCGGTCATGGTCATGGCCGACCTGGCCAGGGCCTTGCACACCTCGGTGCAGATGGACTGGATGGCGGTGTCCTCCTACGGCGCCGGCACCAAGTCGTCGGGTGTGGTCCGGGTGCTGAAGGACCTGGACAACGACATCATGGGCCGCCACGTGCTGATCGTCGAGGACATCATCGACTCCGGCCTGACCCTCCACTGGCTGCTGGAGAACCTGAAATCGCGCAACCCGGCCTCGCTGGAGATCTGCGCCGCACTGCGTAAGCCGGACGCGGTGAAGGTGCCGATCGATGTGAAGTATGTCGGTTTCGACATCCCGAACGAGTTCGTCATCGGCTACGGGCTGGACTACGCGGAGAAGTACCGCAACCTGCCGTTCATCGGCACGTTGGCTCCGCATGTCTACACGTAGCTGTCTGCGCGGCATTTCCGACATTGCACGCAGGGACCGGGAACATCGCTCTACCTGACGTACGTTGGTAGGGCAAGGCCGGTCTAGCGGGCGGTGCCACCGCGCGTTGTCCGGTGTACCTTCTGACGACGGGAGGGTGACCGCGTGGTCCCCTTCGGGTAGTCAGTAGTCGCGGTGTCGGATGCCGCGGCCCCGGGCCCTGCCCGGGGTTTCCAGGCCATGGTCAGGAAGGGACGGGCCCGCAAGGGGTTCCGCATCGGATGGATCTCAAGCGATTTACACGTGGGCCACTGCTGTGGATCCTGGGCATCGTCGTGCTGCTCCTGCTCGTCACCCAGCTGTGGAGCGGCGGTGGCAACTTCAAGCAGGCCGACACGTCCACGGTCCTCGAGCAGATCCGCACCGGCAACGTCAGCAACGCGAAGATTGTTGACAAGGACCAGCGGATCGAGCTGACCCTCCACAACAAGATCACCGTCAAGTCGGGCGACGCCCCGACCAACATGATCCAGTCTGACTGGGTCACCGGCTACGGCCCGACACTCACCGAAGAGCTGAACAAGCAGGTGGGCGCCGGAAAGACCAAGAGCTTCACCACCGAGGTGCCGCAGGAGAACTTCCTCGTCGGCCTCCTGGTGAGCTTCCTGCCGATCGTCATCATCGTGCTGATCTTCCTGTTCATCATGAACCAGATGCAGGGCGGCGGCTCCCGGGTGATGAGCTTCGGCAAGTCGAAGGCCAAGCTGATCACCAAGGACACTCCCAAGACGACGTTCGCCGACGTCGCGGGCGCCGACGAGGCCATCGAGGAGCTCCAGGAGATCAAGGAGTTCCTGCAGGCCCCGGCCAAGTTCCAGGCGATCGGCGCGAAGATCCCGAAGGGCGTGCTCCTGTACGGCCCGCCCGGCACCGGCAAGACCCTGCTGGCCCGCGCGGTGGCCGGTGAGGCCGGAGTGCCCTTCTACTCGATCTCCGGTTCCGACTTCGTCGAGATGTTCGTCGGCGTCGGCGCCTCCCGCGTACGCGACCTGTTCGAGCAGGCGAAGGCCAACGCCCCGGCGATCATCTTCATCGACGAGATCGACGCCGTCGGCCGCCACCGAGGCGCCGGTCTGGGCGGCGGTCACGACGAGCGCGAGCAGACGCTGAACCAGCTGCTCGTCGAGATGGACGGCTTCGACGTCAAGGGCGGCGTGATCCTCATCGCCGCGACGAACCGGCCCGACATCCTCGACCCGGCGCTCCTGCGCCCCGGCCGTTTCGACCGGCAGGTCACCGTCGACCGTCCCGACCTGGAGGGCCGCAAGGGCATCCTCAAGGTCCACGGCCGCGGCAAGCCGTTCGCGCCGGAGGTCGACCTGGACGTCATCGCCCGCCGTACCCCCGGATTCACCGGTGCGGACCTCGCGAACGTGATCAACGAGGCGGCGCTGCTCACCGCGCGCGGCGACCAGAAGCTGATCTCGATGGACACCCTTGAGGAGGCCATCGACCGCGTCATGGCAGGACCCGAGCGCAAGACGCGGGTCATGTCCGACAAGGAGAAGAAGATGATCGCCTACCACGAGGGCGGTCACGCGCTCGTGGCGCACGCGTTGCCCAACAGCGACCCCGTGCACAAGATCACGATCCTCTCCCGCGGCCGCGCGCTCGGCTACACGATGACGCTGCCGATGGAGGACAAGTTCCTCGCCACCCGCTCGGAGATGATGGACCAGCTCGCGATGCTGCTCGGCGGCCGCGCGGCGGAGGAGCTCGTCTTCCACGAGCCCACCACCGGCGCCTCCAACGACATCGAGAAGGCCACCGCCGTGGCCCGCCGCATGGTCACCGAGTACGGCATGAGCGAGCAGCTCGGGGCACGCAAGTTCGGCAGCGGTCAGGCCGAGGTGTTCCTGGGCCGCGAGATGGGCCACGAGCGCGACTACTCCGAGAAGATCGCCTCCACGATCGACGAGGAAGTCCGCCGGATGATCGAGACGGCGCACGACCAGGCGTGGGACATCCTGGTGGAGTACCGCGAGGTGCTCGACAACCTGGTGCTCGAACTCATGGAGAAGGAGACCCTCTCCCGCCAGCAGGTGGTGGAGATCTTCTCGTCCGTGGTCGTCAAGGAGCACCGCCCGTCCTACGCGGGCTACGGCAAGCGGCTCCCGTCGGACCTGCCGCCCATCCTGACGCCGAAGGAGCAGTCGGCCAACGGCTCGCTCACCGCGGGGCACCAGGACGCCCTGCCGTCCGGGGACAGTGCGTGAACGTAGATCAACCAAGGATCGAGAAGGCCGTCCGGGAGATCCTCATCGCCATCGGCGAGGACCCCGACCGTGACGGCCTCCTCGACACCCCCTCCCGGGTCGCCCGTGCGTACGCGGAACAGTTCTCCGGCCTGCGCCAGCAGCCGGAGGACGTCCTCACCAAGGTCTTCGACGTCGACCACGACGAGATGATCCTGGTGCGCGACATCGAGGTGTACTCCACCTGCGAACACCACCTCGTCCCCTTCCACGGCGTGGCGCACGTCGGCTACATCCCCAACGAAAAGGGACAGGTCACCGGCCTGTCCAAGCTGGCCCGCCTGGTCGACGTCTACGCCCGCCGCCCGCAGGTTCAGGAACGCATGACCTCCCAGATCGCCGACGCGCTGATGCGCGTGCTGGAGCCGCGCGGCGTCATCGTGGTGATCGAGGCCGAACACCTGTGCATGACGATGCGGGGAGTACGCAAGCCCGGCGCCAAAACCCTCACCAGCGCGGTCCGCGGCGACTTCCGCACCAGCGACAAAACCCGCGCCGAGGCGATGAGCCTGATAATCGGCCGCTGAAGCAGGCGTTCACCCGGCAAAAACCACGCCCTTTCGGGGTTACGGCAAAGCCCAGGTCACCCCACCCGCCGTACCCCTGCACACCCTTCCAGGGAAACGGTCGTCCACCTCACGGGTGTCCCGCCGTTACGTCCGTCCGGCCGGCCGGGCACGCGACCCCACCCCGGCCACCGCACATCGGCGCCGGCCTCGCCGGTGCGACATCCCGCCGCACGGGCAGGCTCGGGAGTACCTCCCGAGCCTGCCCGCGTGCGGCCTCTGTCCGCGTGGTTCCTCTGCCCGTGGGTGTGCGGTGTCCTTGGAGCGGTGCCCGGCCCAGGGGGCGGGCGTTACGGCGGGACACCCGTGGGGTGGACGGCCGTTTCCCTGGAAGGCCGCGAAGGGGTGCGGCGGGTGGGGTGAGCTGGGCTTGCCGTAACCCGAGAGAAGTGGTTGGAACTGCCCGAAGTGGTGGTTGGAACTGCCTGAAGTGGTGGTTGGAACTGCCTGAAGTGGTGGTTGGAACTGCCTGATGGGGTGGGGGCGTTACGCTGGCTGGGCTGTGGCGGATATACACGTGATCCTGCGACGCGGCCACGGAGACGGCCGGCCACTGAGAGTTGAGAGCGGCGGGGAAAGTGCCACCCACGACATCGAGAGCGAACCACCACCGCCTAGGCTTGGGGGCATGATGAGGGTGCCGGGACTGCCTGCCGAGGATCGGTGCCTCGTCATGGGTGTGGTCAACGTCACGCCCGACTCCTTCTCCGACGGCGGGTTGTGGTTCGACGAGGCGGCCGCGATCCGGCACGGGCTTGAGCTTGTGACCGAGGGCGCCGACATCGTCGACGTGGGCGGGGAGTCCACGCGGCCGGGTGCCGCGCGGGTGGCGTTGGATGAAGAGCTGGCCAGGGTGGTGCCGGTGATTCGGGCGCTGGCCGCCGAGGGTGTCGCGGTCAGTGTGGACACCATGCGGGCCGAGGTCGCCAAGGCGGCCGTCGAGGCGGGTGCGCGGCTGGTCAACGACGTGAGCGGCGGGCTGGCCGATCCGGACATGCCGCAGGTCGTGGCCGCCACCGGTGTGCCGTACGTGGTCATGCACTGGCGTGGCCACTCGCACGACATGGACAATCGGGCCGTTTACGAGGACGTGGTCACCGAGGTGGGTGAAGAACTGGCCAAGCGGGTCGACTACGTGCTGGCCGAGGGTGTGTCCACGGAGCAGGTGGTGCTTGATCCTGGGCTGGGGTTCGCGAAGAACGCCGAGCACAACTGGGCGGTTCTGGCCGGCATCGAACGGCTGGCAGAGCTGGGGTTCCCGCTGCTGGTCGGGGCGTCGCGCAAACGGTTCATCGGGCGGCTGCTGGCCGGCGCCGACGGTACGCCGCGTCCGTTCAGCAGGAGCGACGACGCCACTCTGGCGGTGACGGCGCTGGCCGCGCGGGCGGGCGCGTGGTGCGTGCGGGTGCACGAGGTAGGGCCCAACGCGGACGCCGTGCGTGTGGCCGCCGCATGGAAGAGAGCCGAAGGATGAGCGTCGACACCGCGGCCATCGAGACGGTCAACCAGGCCTTCTATACCGCCATAGAGAACGCCGATCTCGACAAGATGACCGAGATCTGGGCAGAGGACACGATCAGCGATCAGGTGAGCTGTGTTCATCCCGGCTGGTCGCTGCTGGCAGGGCGCTCCGAGGTGCTGCGGTCCTGGGCGTTGATCATGGCGAACACCACCTACATCCAGTTCGTGCTCACGGACGTGAGCACCGTGGTGCTGGGTGACGTGGCCGTCCTGACCTGCGTGGAGAACATCCTGACCGCCGGCGAGGAGGGCGAGGCCAGCTTCGCCGCCGGGAAGGTCGTGGCGAGCAACGTCTACATCCGTACGCCGCAGGGCTGGCGGTTGTGGATGCACCACGGCTCACCGGTGCTTCAGGGCGAGGACGATGAGGAAGAGGGCGAGCTTGACCGCTGACCGCATCACGCTGAAGGGCCTGCGCGCCCGTGGCCGCCACGGGGTGCTGCCCGCGGAGCGCGAGCTGGGCCAGGAGTTCGTGGTGGACGCGACGCTGTTCCTCGACACCGCCCCGGCGGCGGCGGGCGACGACCTCACGCTGACCGTCCACTACGGCGAGCTGGCCGAGGCGCTGGTCAAGGTCGTCGAGGGCGAGCCGGTCGAGCTGGTCGAGACGCTCGCCCAGCGGCTGGCCGACGTCTGCCTGGCCTCCGGGCCGGTGGAGCGGGCCGAGGTGAGCGTGCACAAGCCGGCGGCGCCGATCCCGCTGCCCTTCGACGACGTCGTGGTCACGATCGAACGGAGCCGGCCATGAAGGTGGTTCTCGCGCTGGGCAGCAATCTCGGGCAGCGCTTCCAGACGTTGCAGGGCGCGGTCGACACGCTGTTCGACGCGCCTGGGCTGGAGTTCGTGGCGGCCTCGCCGGTGTATGAGACCGATCCGGTGGGCGGGCCGGAGGGGCAGAAGCCGTACCTGAACGCGGTGATCGTCGCGGAGGCGAAGCTGCAGCCGCAGATGCTGCTCGACCGGGCGCAGAGCGTGGAGAACGCCTTCGGGCGGGTGCGGGAGGAGCGGTGGGGCGCCCGCACGCTCGACGTGGACCTGCTCGTGGTCGGTGAGGTGATCAGCGACGACCCCGAGCTGACGCTGCCGCATCCGCGGGCGCACGAGCGGGCTTTCGTGCTGGTGCCGTGGGCTCAGGTGGATCCCGACGGTGAGATCCCCGGGCGGGGGCGGGTGGCCGATCTGCTGGCCGGGCTCGACCGGACCGGGGTGTGGCTGCGCGAGGACCTGAAGTTGCAGGGGCCGGCTTGAGACCCACCAAACCCGGCGTGCTCGTCGGGATCGTCGTCGTGCTGGCTCTGCTCACCTGGGTTCTGGTGCGGCAGGTCTACTCGGATCTGCCGGTGATTCCGTGGACCGCCATTCCGACCGTGTTGCTGCTGGCCGTGGGGGAGGCGTACAGCGCGTGGATGACGCGGGCGCGCATCGCCCGCAAGCCGGGCACCAAGCCGGTGGAGCCGCTGGCGGTGGCCCGTCTGGCCGCTCTGGCCAAGGCTTCGGCGTACGTGGGGGCGGTGTTCGCCGGGATCTTCGCCGGGTTCTCGCTGCACACCATGTCGATGCTGACCAGATCGACGCCGCGAGCCGAGTTCTTCGTCGCCACGGGCTCGTTCCTGGCCTTCGTCGTGCTGATCGGCGCCGCCCTCTTCCTCGAACACTCCTGCCGCATCCCCAAGGACCCGGAAGCCGAGCGTCAGAGCTCAAGGTAGCGGGTTAGCGCGTTCTCGACGGCGGCCAACTCGTCCCTGCCAAGGTAGTGGACGGCTTCACCGCGGATGTAGTCGGTGTCGATGGTGCGAGTCCACCAGGATCACCATGCGTCCGGTTCCGTGGAGAGGTCCTCGTCGGCCAGTCGCGCGGCGTCGGCGCGGGCCTGCTCCAGCCATGCCTGTCGATCCAGAAGGCGCACTGCCCGTCTGATGCCGTCCGTGGTGTTCTCACCCTCGTGCGTCACGCTTTTGATGATCCGCTCGTCGTCCGGAAGCCGATGTTCTTCATGGCTCCAGGCTACGGCGAGGGCTCAACGGGTGTCAGGCACTTGTTGAACGGTGTGGCGCTTGCGGCCGAACAGGTAGATGACCGGAAGGGTGCAGATCAGAGGCCCGAGGATGGCCAGTGGCCGTTCCAGCCACCACGTGAAGTCCGGTGGGATGGTGCCGCCGAGTGTGCCGAACAACCACCACCCGAGCCCCAGGGCGATCGCCATCCCGGTCGTGTGGAACAGGAACAGCGGCAGCGCGAACCGGTTGATGGTGTCGTTGACCCGCTTCCATCCGGGCTTCTCCAACACCCGTTCCATGGCCGGGCGCAGCACCTCGACCAGGCCGATCTGGAAGATGAGCAGGGCGACGATGACGAAGGTCGGCGGCGCCATGTTGGACCACTTCTCACCGGGTACGCCGACCATCGAGCCCGGGTAGATGCCCGAGTAGACCAGCCCGATCAGCATGAACAGGCCGGTCCAGAGCACGCCGATGTCGTAGCGGCGGGGCAGCGCGACCACGCGGTCGTAGAAGAAGCCGGCCTGGTGCGCCAGCCCCCACACGATGATCATGTTGAACCAGCCGGCCCACTCCAGGTGGTAGCGGAACCGGAGCACGTCGACGACCAGCGCCGCGCCGCCCAGCCAGATGAGGACGAGCACGTCGTAGTGCCGGTGCAGCCACAGCGCGACCGGCAGCAGCGCGATCAGCACCAGGTAGACGCCGATGAACCACAGCGGGCTCAGGACCAGCAGCACGACCCGCCACGTCCAGGGCGGGGCGTCGAACACCGTGGTGGCGACGGTTCCGATGGCGATCCACGCCGCCGACAGCCCGAGCGCGGGCAGTGCCAGCGCCCGCAGCCGCCGCGAGACGAAGGCGCCGATGCCGACTCCGCGCTCGCACGCCCGGTTCCAGGACAGCAGGTGTACGTGCCCGCCGACGTAGAAGAAGAGCGGCAGCACCTGCAGCAGCCAGGTGAGGATCCACAACCCGGTGGTGAAGCCGAGCGGGCTGGTCGGAGAGGGCCCCTCCGGCGTCCATTGCAGGATCGTGAACGCCCAATGCCACACCACGACGACGATCAGGCTCAGAGCACGCAGCCAGTCGACGTATTTATCGCGTTTCACTTGTCGATGTCACCCACGACGAAGAACATGGATCCCAAGATCGCCACCATGTCGGCCACCAGGTGGCCCGGCAGGATCTCGCGCAGTACCTGGATGTTGCTGAAGGAGGCGGAGCGCAGCTTCATCCGCCACGGCGTCTTGTCCCCTTTGGAGACCAGGTAGTAGCCGTTGATGCCGAGCGGGTTCTCGGTCCAGGCGTACGTGTGGCCCTCGGGCACCTTCAGCACCTTGGGCAGGCGCTGGTTGATCGGACCGGGCGGCAGCGAGCGCAGCTTGTCGACGCAGGCCTCGGCCAGGTCGAGGGAGACCTTCACCTGGTCCAGCAGGACCTCGAAGCGGGCGTAGGAGTCGCCGGCGGTCCGCGTGACGACCTTGACCGGCAGTTCGGGGTAGGCCAGGTACGGCTGGTCGCGGCGCAGGTCGATGTCGACCCCGGCGGCTCGGGCGATGGGGCCGCTCACGCCGTACTGCATGATCGTGTCGCGGTCGAGGACGCCGACGCCCTTGGTGCGCGCCAGGAAGATCTCGTTGTGCAGGATGAGGCCCTCGATGTCGGGAACCTTGCGGCGGGTCATCGCGACGCTCTCGGCCACGCGGTCCAGCCAGCCGAGCGGCAGCTCTTCCTTGAGCCCGCCGACGCGGTTGAACATGTAGTGCATGCGCCCGCCGGAGATCTCCTCCATGACGGCCTGGATGCGCTCGCGCTCCTCGAAGGCGTAGAAGAGCGGCGTGATCGCGCCGAGCTCCAGCGGGTAGGAACCGAGGAACATCAGGTGGTTGAGCACCCGGTTGAGCTCGGCCAGCAACGTACGCGCCCACACCGCCCTGACCGGGACCTCCATGCCCAGCATGCGCTCGGCGGCCAGCACCACGCCGAGCTCGTTGGCGAACCCGGACAGCCAGTCGTGCCGGTTGGCCAGCATGATGATCTGCCGGTAGTCGCGGACCTCGAACAGCTTCTCCGCGCCCCGGTGCATGTAGCCGATGATGGGCTCGGCGCTGGAGATCCGCTCGCCGTCGAGCGTGAGCCGCAGCCGGAGCACGCCGTGGGTGGAGGGGTGCTGGGGGCCGATGTTGAGGACCATGTCCTCTGTGGCCAGTTCCTTCGCCCCTGCGCCGATCCCGATGATGCGCTCGGTCATTTCCCCATGCTCCCACCGGCCTCGCGCGCGATCTACTGTGCGGTCCTTTCATTCTGTACGGCGCGCCCTGGCGTAACGGGCCGTTCAAGAGACGGTATGGGGAGGAGTCGCAGGTCAGAGGGGTGGGGGACAATTACCACAACGGGGGGAGAAACCACCATGAAGCTAGCTTTCGACCTAGCTGCCCTGATCTCGCGAGTGACCATCGGCGTGATCTTCGTGGCCCACGGGTGGCAGAAATGGCAGAACGGACTGGGACCGACGTCACAGATGTTCACCCAGTCCGGCGTGCCCCAACCCGAGCTCGCGGCCGGATTCACGACCGTGGCCGAGCTCGTGGGCGGCAGTTTCCTGATCATCGGACTGCTGACCCGCCTGGCCGCGCTGGCCCTGCTGTGCGTGAGCCTGGGCGCGATCATCTTCGTCCACGGCAAGAACGGCATCTTCGTCACCGACCTGGGCTGGGAGCTCGTCGGGGCGCTGGGCGCGGCCTGCCTGCTCCTGCTGGCCGTCGGGGCCGGCCGGATCAGCGTCGACAGCATCGCCCGCACGATCCTGAGCAGGCGCGCGGCCGACCAGACGCTGCCGGAGTCGACCGGGAGCACGACGACCACGACCATGCCCACGAACGTCCGCACCGTGCGGGACGTGCCGCGCACCGAGACCGAGCCGTCCGGCACCGGGACTGATTCGCCCCGCAACGGGACGGAGCCACCGCGCCCAGGGGCGCAGCCGCCGGGGACAGGAGATCAGCCGCCGGGCAACGGGACGGAGGCGCCGCGCGTCGGGACGGAGGCGCCCGGCAACGGGACGGAGCCGCGCGCCGACGTGCCGCGCCAGTCCACGCCGCCGCCCGCCACGGGCAGCGGCGCGGCCCTGAGCGACGACGACATGAAGGCGCTCGACGCGCTGATGTCCGACGACCAGCCGAGGAAGAACCCGCCTGAGTGACGCCTGACCCGCAGTGAGGACTCCGCCTGGGTGACGCCCCTGACTGGGGCGGTGAGGACTCCGCCCGGGTGACGCCTGACCCTCGCGGTGAGGACTCCGCCTGGGTGACGCCTAACGAGCCGTGAGGTCCCGCAGCGCGGTGATGAGCCGGTCGACGTGCTCGTCGGTGGTGCCGATGCCGATCGAGGCGCGCACAGCGGACGCCGTCCCGTCCTCACAACCCCCGTCGGCGGTGCCCAGGAGGTGCCGCACGAACGGGTGCGCGCAGAACTTGCCGTCGCGTACGCCGATCCCGTACTCGCCGGACAGCGCCTCGGCGACCTCGCGCGCGCTGTAGCCGTCCACGACGAAGGAGACGATGCCCACACGCGGGTGGTCGGGACCCCACAGCGACAGCTCCCGCACGCCCTCGATCGAGGCCAGGCCGTCGCGCAGCCGTGCGATCAGCCGCTCCTCCTCGATGACCAGCGGCGCCCAGCCGGTCGCGCTCAGCGCGTCGCACGCCGCCGCCAGCGCGATCGCGCCGATCACGTTCGGGGTGCCGGCCTCGTGCCGGGGCTCGGGGTCGTCGTGCCACTCGGTGGACTCCTCGTCCGCGCCGACCGACTTCACCGCGCCGCCACCCTTGAGGTACGGCTCGCCGCTCGCCAGCCAGTCACGGCGCCCGATCAGCACACCGGCGCCGAACGGCGCGTACAGCTTGTGGCCGGAGAAGACGACGTAGTCCAGGTCCAGGGCGGTCAGGTTGAGCTGGCGGTGCGGGACGAGCTGGGCGGCGTCGACCAGGATGCGGGCGCCGTGCCGGTGGGCGATGTGCGCGAGGGCGGCGATGGGCCACAGCTCGCCGGTGACGTTGGAGGCCGCGGTGACGACGAGCAGCTTGGGGCCGGAGATGGCGGCGAGGGCCTCGTCGGCCTGGCGGACGGCTTCGCCGGGGAAGGCGGGCGGCGCCAGCCGTACCGTCTTGTCCCAGGGGAGCAGCGAGGCGTGGTGCTCGCTGTCGAAGACCACGGTGGTGGTGCCCGCTGGCAGGACGCCGGCCAGCAGGTTCGTGGCGTCGGTGGTGTTGCGGGTGAAGATGACCGCGTCGTCGGGGCGGGCGCCGGCGAAGGCGCGGACGGTGTGGCGGGCCTGCTCGTAGCGGGCGGTGGTGAGCTGGGAGGCGTAGCCGGCGCCGCGGTGCACGCTGGAGTAGGCCGGGAGCGCGGCGGTGACGGCGGCGCTGACCGGCTCCAGACAGGGTGCGCTGGCGGCGTAGTCGAGGTTGGCGTAACCGACCAGCTTGCCGCCCTTGACCGGAACTTCCAGGTCGGCGCCGAGGACGGCCGGGATGGCGCGTGCCTCGCCGTGCTGGGGCTGCCGCGCCTGGGTCTGGGCGGGGACGGAGCTGAAGATGGTCAGGGTGGACACGGCGAATCTCCTGGGGTCGTCGGGACCCCTGGAATCGCCACGGAGCCCGCGCTTGCCCGCCACACCTCGTGACGGACCAGGTCCTCACCCGGGGCACCCCGCCGCGGACGCGAGGGTTGCCGGCCAGCTAGCCGGGGCTTGTCGCTGGCACTCATGACCTACACGCAGCACTATAAGCGACACCCGGCCATAAATAGCAACCCCTTGGAACGCCCGGCAGCGAGATCTCCCTCTCCTCCACGAGGAAACGGGAGGGCGTCAGAGCCGGGTGTCCCTAACGCCACGGCCCGTCGTTGACCACTCCAAGCGGGTGGATCATCCCAGGCCAGCGCCATTTCCGAACTACTAAGGAGGATCGTGAACTTCTGCGGGGGTTAGGTCGTTGGTACCGGGAGATAGTTCCCGACAACGGAGGTGCGGAGATGTGGGACTGGGTAAGCAACCCGGAGATCTGGATCGGGTTCTTCACCCTGGTCGCCCTGGAGATCGTCCTGGGGATCGACAACATCATCTTCATCTCGATCCTCGCCGGGAAACTCCCTGAGCACCAGCGCGACCGGGCCCGGGTGCTCGGCCTGGCCGCCGCGCTCATCAGCCGGCTGCTCCTGCTGCTCGCCCTGTCGTGGGTGGTCAGGCTGACCGAGCCCTTGTTCGCCGTCTTCGGCCATGACATATCCGGCCGGGACCTGATCCTCATCCTCGGTGGCCTGTTCCTGCTGGCCAAGAGCGTCACCGAGATCGGCCACAGCATGGAGCTGAAGGGCGACAACGGCAAGCCGCGCAAGGTCGCCTCGTTCGCCTCGGTGATCATCCAGATCATGATCCTGGACATCGTCTTCTCGCTCGACTCGGTCATCACCGCGGTCGGCATGGTGAACGAACTGGGCGTCATGGTCGCGGCGGTGATCGTGTCGGTGCTGGTCATGCTGTTCGCCTCCGGCCCGATCAGCCGCTTCGTGGACAAGCACCCCAGCATCAAGATGCTGGCCCTGTCCTTCCTGGTGCTGATCGGCGTGGTGCTTCTCGCGGAGGGCTTCGGCCAGCACATCTCCAAGGGCTACATCTACTTCGCGATGGCCTTCTCGGTCATCGTCGAACTGCTCAACATCAGGATGCGCAGCAGGCACGCCAAGCGGTCTGACCAGGAGAATGCCAAGGACGGCAGCTCGTAGGATGAAGCGGTGCGCTTTGACCCGTGGAATCCGGATTTCGTTGCTCATCCGTATGACGTCTATGCCGAGCTGAGGCGGGCCGAGCCGGTCAGCTTCTTCGAGCCGACCGGCCAGTATCTGGTCTCGCGGCACGCCGACGTCAACGCGCTGTTGCGTGATCGCCGGCTCGGCCGTTCCTACCTGCACGTCGCCGCGCACGAGGAGTTCGGGCAGGAGGCGCCGCCGGACTTCCAGGAGCCGTTCTGGCGGGTGATCAACGCCGGCATGCTCGACGTGGAGCCGCCCGTGCACACGCGGCTGCGCCGCCTGGTCTCCAGGGCGTTCACGCCGAGGATGGTCGAGTCGCTACGGCCGCGCGTACGGGCGATCGCGGGCGGGCTGGTGGACGCCTTCGTGGCCAAGGGCGGGGGCGACCTGCTCGCCGAGGTGGCCGAGCCGCTGCCGGTGACGGTGATCGCCGAGATGCTCGGCATTCCCGGCGACGACCGGCACCTGCTGCGCCCCTGGTCGGCCGACATCTGCGGCATGTACGAGCTGAACCCGTCGCCGCAGGCCCAGCACACGGCGGTCCGCGCGGCGGCGGAGTTCGCCGACTATTTGAAGGCCCTGGCCCGCGAGCGCAGGCGGCAGCCCGGCGAGGACCTCGTCAGCGCGCTGGCGCAGATCGAGGAGCTGACCGAGGACGAGCTGGTCGGCACCTGCGTGCTGCTGCTCAACGCCGGCCACGAGGCCACCGTGAACGTCACCGGCAACGGCTGGTGGTCGTTGTTCAGGAACCCGGCCGAGCTGGAACGGCTGCGCGCCGACCACTCCCTGCTCCCGACGGCGATCGAGGAGCTGATGCGCTGGGACACGCCGCTGCAGATGTTCGAGCGCTGGGTTCTGGAGGACATCGAGGTGGAGGGCGTGGCGATCCCGAAGGGCGTGGAGGTGGCGCTGTTGTTCGGCTCCGCCAACCGCGATCCCGAGGTCTTCCCCGACCCCGACCGCCTGGACGTGGGCCGCGCCGACAACCCGCACATCTCCTTCGGCGCTGGCATCCACTTCTGCCTGGGCGCGCCGCTGGCCAGGATCGAGCTCATGGAGTCCTTCGGCGCCCTGCTGGAGAAGGCGCCGAAGCTGGAGCTGGTCCGCGAGCCCGTGTGGAAGCCCGGCTACGTCATCCGTGGCCTGGAGTCGCTGGAGGTCACGACCGGCTGATCGCCCGGTCGCCGCCGAACATTCCCGCCGGGTCGTGCCGCTGTTTGACCTCCGCCAGCCGCCGCAGGTGCTCGGGCGTGAAGGCCCGCACCGCCTGCTCCGGCGCGCCCATGAAGTTGAGCGGCACGAACCCGGTCGCGCTGCCCGCCAGCGCGGCCGAGAACCGGTCGCCGAAGGCCGCCACCTCGGCCGTGGCCCGCTCGTCCGGAATCATGCTGACGGCCGCGACGCCGAAGTCGCCCTGCCAGTAGCCAAGCCCGGCGTCGTCGGCGTGCGGGAGCCCGGCCACGTGCCTGATCAGGATGAAGACGTAGGGCTCTGTTCCGCGCGGCGCCACCTGCACCAGGTAGTCGATCACCGCGTCGGACAGCTCCGTCACCATCTCGCCCCGCGTCGTGTAGGGCAGCGGGTCGACCGGATCCCGGGTCACCGCGTCGATCTCGGTGAACGGCAGCGGCCCGGCCATGTCCACGGCCAGGCCGGGCACCGCCCGCATCGGCGCGACCAGGTCCTCGGCGCCGGGGCCGGTGGCGCACAGGCACACGCGCGCGAAGGAGCGCCCGCGCATCGGCTCGGGCACGAAGGGCGCGTCCGGCAGGTGGATCGTCCCGGCGGCCGAGGTGACCGTGACCGGCAGGTCCGCGGTCCACTCGCGGTAGGCGGTGAGCACCTGCCGGGTCAGCTCGACCGGCCAGAACAGGCCGCCGCCATAGAGGCTCGGCTCGCGGAGGAGCTTGATCCGCAGCGCGGTGACCGCGCCCAGGTTCGGTCCGCCGCCGCGCAGCGCCCACATGAGGTCCGGCTCTCCGGAGTCGTCGAGCCAGCGCAGGTTCCCATCGCCGGTGACGATCTGGGCGGCGGTGATGGCGTCGCAGGCCAGGCCGTACTGGCGGGACAGGAAGCCGAGCCCGCCGCCGAGGCTGTTGCCGACGACGCCGACGTGGGTGCTGGATCCGGTCAGCGGCGCCAGGCCGTGGGGGTGGGCGGCGGCGATGACGTCCTTCCAGGTGGCGCCGGCGCCGACCGTGGCGGTGCCGTCGGCCGGGTTGATCTCGACGCCGGTCAGCTCGGAGGTGACGATGAGCAGGTCGCCCGCGGTGGCCGCGCGTAGCGCGCCGTGGCCGGTGTTGTGCACCCGGACGCGTAGATCGTGCGCGGCGGCGTGGCGGACCGCGTCCCGGACGTCTTCTGGCGACCTGGCCAGCACGGTGAGGGAGGGTTCGTGGGTGACGGCGAGGTTCCATGGGGCGGGAGCCGCGCGGAGCAGACCTCTGGGCAGATCCATGTGGGTAATCGTCTCATGGCGAAGAGTGATCACACATGATGCTGGAGCCAGCCGAAGCCGCCCAGGCCGCGGGGGTCGATCAGCTCACCCTCCTCGGAGGCGCGCGCCAGGGCACGCAGGTATCCGCGGGGGTCGGTGTGGGCCAGGTCGAGGGGCGGACGGGTGGCGGTGATGCCGAGGGCGCGCAGCGTGTCGCGCTGTGTGGACAACGTTGTGGATATCGCGCCGGCCCGCTCGCCGGCGGCGGCGCACGAGTCGAGTGCCACGTGTGCGGTGATGTCGCAGGTCCCGTCTGGTATGGGCGGGACGACCGAACCGTCGCGGTATCCGGTGAGCGTTCCGCAGGGCGGCCGGTTGTCCACAGGGTGTGAATAGTCGACGGCCACCGCCAGGCCGCGGGCCAGCCGTACGATGACGGCCGTCCACGCGGCGTCACGGGCGCGGCCGATCTCCGCGCGGGCGCCGACGCAGGACAGGGGCCACCAGCGGGCGAGCCACTCCTCGTCGGCGGGGTGTGGCGGCTCGCCGAGGCGTTCTTCGCCGGTCTCGGTGTCGACCATGACCAGGCGGGGGCCTTCGGCGGTGTGCTCGGCCACGTCGAGCGGGATGTTGTCGAGCCACTCGTTCGCGATCGCCAGGCCGGTGATGCCGCCGGGGATGGTCTGGGACCAGGCGATGCGTTCGGGCAGGTGGGACGGCCTGGCGGAGAGGTCGACGGCGGTGACGTTCAGGCGTACGGCCAGCTCGGACGGGGCGGCCGCGAGCACGCGGCTGACCAGGACCCCCTCCCCGGCGCCGACGTCGACGAAGTCGAGTCGCTCCGGGTGGCCGAGCTCGGCGTCGACCCGGAGAAGGAGCGTGAGCACCGCGTCGGCGAACGCGGCCCCGGCGCTGACCGAGGTGCGGAAGTGGCCGGAAGGGCGTTCGCGCAGGTAGAAACCCCTGTCGCCATAGAGTGCGCGCTCCATCGCGGCACGCCAGGTGAGCCACATTCCTGGACTATCTCATGACCAGGTGCCGACACGCACAGTGATGTCATGACTACTTATTGTGGCGAGATTGCGCTATCGTTACTCATGGTCACCGACGATCGTCCCGGCCCGCCCCCCAGCGGGCTCGGTCCGGTCACCCGGTCGGCCAAGTAGGTAGCTGAAGCGGCCACCCGGGGCCGCGTCACCGAGAGGAGCCCCCCAAATGCTCAAGAAGACCTTCGTCGCGGCCGGCGCCTTCGCCATGCTGGCCCTGGCCACCCCAGCCCAGGCCGACCTCGTTACCTCCGGTAACAACAGCGTGCTCTCCGGCAACCAGGTGTTCGCCCCGGTCCGGATCCCGATCAACATCTGTGGCAACGCCGTGGCCGTCCTCGGCCAGGCGATCGCCGGCTGCAAGGGTGGCGCGCACACCAGGTAGACGGACGGAGGGCTCGGACCGGTTATGGCAACCCGGCCCGAGCCCTATTCGGCCGGCCAGTCGGCGGATGGCCGGTCGATGGTGCACTCCCAAGGGGGTAGCACATCGTCATTGCGGGCGTCGGGTCCACTATGGGCTCGGCGCCCGCTGCCATGCGATGAAAATCCCCTCTCCTCATCTCTCCCGACAGGGGGTGCACGTTTTGTATGCCCTTGTCGGATTTGTCGTTAACGCAACATGCGGTAAAAGCCCGGTCACCTGTGCATGGGAAGGCTCCAGTTACGCTGGTCGGCAGTGCCAACAGCGGGACAGGGACAGGACGACATGGACGCAGGTGATCGCCCGGCACGGCTGGCCGTCGGCGTGGTCGGAGCGGGCAAAGTGGGCTCGGCACTCGGTGCCGCGCTGGCCCAGGCCGGCCATCGCATCGTGGCCGCCAGCGGGGTCTCCGACAGTTCCCAGCGCTGGGCGGCGGAACGGCTCGGCGTCGCCACCTCCAGGCCCGAGGACGTGGTCGCGGCCGGCGAACTGATCCTGCTCACGGTGCCCGACGACGCCCTGCCCGGCCTGGTCGGCGGCCTGGCCGCCACCGGCGCCGACCTGCGCGGCAAACTGGTCGTCCACGCCAGCGGCGCCTACGGGCTGTCCGTGCTCGACCCGGCGGCGCGGGCTGGAGCGCTCCCGCTGGCGCTCCACCCGGTGATGACGTTCACCGGCCGTGACGACGACATCAACCGCCTGACCGGCATCTCCTACGGCGTCACCGCACCCGACCCGCTGCGGCCGATCGCCGAGGCGCTGGTCATCGAGATGGGCGGCGAGCCGGTCTGGATCGCCGACGCCGACCGCGCGCTCTACCACGCCGCGCTCGCCGGGGCGGCCAACCACATGGTGACGCTGATCGCCGAGTCCTCCGAACTGCTGGAGGGCATCGGTGTCGAGCATCCCGGCCGCATGCTCGGGCCGCTGCTCGGCGCCGCGCTCGACAACGTGCTCAGGCTGGGCATCGCCGGGCTGACCGGGCCGGTCGTGCGCGGCGACGCCGGCACGGTGCGCAAGCACGTGGACGCCCTCATCCTGGCCGCGCCCGAGGCGGCCGACGCCTACATCGCCCTGGCCCGGCTCACGGCCGACCGCGCGCTCGCGGCGGGTCTGCTCAAACCCGAGGAGGCGGAGAGGTTGCTCGACGCGCTGGGCGGCAACATATGGACCTGACAGGGACCGGATGGCCCTGATCGTGGCATAGGAGGCTGTGGCGTGGAGCTGATCGTCGCGCGCAATCGCGCTGACCTGGTCAAGGCTCGGGGAGAGGGCAGGGTCGCCCTGGTTCCGACCATGGGGGCGCTGCACGAGGGGCATCGGACGCTCATCCGCGAGGCCAGGTCGCTGGCCCCCCGGGTGGTCGTCAGCATCTTCGTCAATCCCCTGCAGTTCGGCCCTTCCGAGGACTTCTCCCGCTACCCGCGCACCTTGGAGGCCGACCTCGACGTCTGCCGCGCGGAGGGCGTGTGCGCGGTCTTCACTCCGGTGGCGGAGGAGATGTACCACCCCGACCGGCAGGTGAGCGTCTCCTCCGGGCACATGGGCACGATCGTCGAGGGCGCGGTGCGACCGGGGCACTTCGACGGTGTGCTGACCGTCGTGCTCAAGTTGTTCAACCTGGTGCGGCCCGACGTGGCCGTCTTCGGTCAGAAGGACGCCCAGCAACTGGCGATGATCCGGCGCATGGTGGCCGACCTGGACCTGCCGATCGAGATCGCCGGCATCCCCACCGTGCGCGAGCCCGACGGCCTGGCGATGTCCAGCCGCAACCGCTACCTGTCGCCGGACGAGCGGCAGACCGCACTCGCGCTGTCGCGGGCTCTGTTCGCCGGCTCCGTGGAGTCCGGGCCGGCGCGCATCAAGGCGGCGGCGCGGGCGGTGCTCGACGGGGCCGATCTCGCACTCGACTACCTCGTCCTGGTCGACCCGGCCACGTTCGCCGAGGTCGGCGAGTCGTACACGGGTGAGGCGGTCCTCGCCGTCGCCGCGAAGGTCGGCGGCACGCGGCTCATCGACAACGCCGTCCTGCGCCTGTCCTGAGAAGGCCCCACCCCGGCGACGGGTCACTCATCGGGAGGGGTTATCGTCATATTGACGAAATTCCCTCGATGAGGAGACCCCCATGAGTGGACCGGCGATCCCCCTGCGGCTCAGCGCGCCGGAACCCGGCTGGACCCGCGAGGCCGACGTGGTCGTGGTCGGCTCGGGAGTGGCCGGGCTGACCGTCGCGTTGCGCCATGCCGAGCTGCGGCCCGAGGCCAAGGTGCTCGTCGTCACCAAGGACGTGCTCGGGGAGGGTTCGACCCGATTCGCGCAGGGCGGGATCGCGGCGGTGCTCGATCCCGGCGACAGCCCCGAGGAACACGTGAACGACACGCTGATCGCCGGGGTGGGGCTGTGCGATCGGCGGGCCGTACACGCGCTTGTGACCGAGGGGCCGCGGGCGCTGCGGCGGCTGATCGCGCGCGGTGCCAGGTTCGACCTGACCGACGGCGGCGAGCTGCAGCTCGGCCGCGAGGGCGGCCACCGGCGCGACCGGATCGTCCACGCGGGCGGCGACGCGACCGGCGCCGAGGTGCAGCGCGCGCTCGTCGCGGCGCTGCGCGAGCGCGGGATCGAGGTCATCGAGCACGCGCTCGTGCTCGACCTGCTCAAGGACGCCGCCGGGCGGGCCGCCGGGGTGACGCTGCACGTCATGGGCGAGGGCGCGAGCGACGGCGTGGGCGCGGTACGCGCGGGCGCCGTCGTGCTGGCCACGGGCGGCATGGGGCAGGTCTACCAGTCGACCACCAACCCGCTGGTCTCCACCGGAGACGGTGTGGCGCTGGCGCTGCGCGCCGGAGCGGTGGTGCGCGACCTGGAGTTCGTCCAGTTCCACCCGACGGTGCTCTGGCTCGGTGAGGACGCCACCGGCCAGCAGCCGCTGATCTCCGAGGCGGTCAGGGGCGAGGGCGCGTTCCTCGTGGACGAGCGCGGCACGCGCTTCATGGACGAGGTGCACGAGCTCGCCGACCTCGCCCCCCGCGACGTGGTCGCCAAGGCGATCATGCGCAGGGCCGGGCAGGTCTACCTCGACGGGCGCCACTTCGGCGAGGACAAGTGGCGCACCCGCTTCCCCACGATCCGCGCGCTCTGCCTGGAGCACGGCATCGACCCTGCCGCGGAGCTGATCCCGGTCGTGCCCGCCGCGCACTACGCCAGCGGCGGCGTCCGCACCGACCTGCACGGCCGCACCTCCATCCCCGGCCTGTACGCCTGCGGCGAGGTCGCGTGCACCGGCGTGCACGGCGCCAACCGCCTGGCCTCCAACTCGCTGCTGGAGGGGCTCGTCTTTGCCGAGCGCATCGCCCAGGACATCCAGCCCACGGTACGGCCGGCGCCCACGGACCCCCAGGCGCAGGAAGGCCTGTTCGACCCGCGCGTCCGCCCCAGGATCCAGGCCCACATGAGCAGGGGAGCGGGCGTGCTGCGCAGCCGCGAGTCGCTGGTCCTGACCGCGAAGGCGCTCGGCGACGCCCGCTGGACGCCGGTGCGGGTGCCGCCGTGCACCGAGGCGTGGGAGACGACGAACCTGCTCACGGTGGCGACCGTGCTGACGGCCACCGCCGTGGCCCGTGCGGAGACCAGGGGCTCGCACTGGCGCGAGGACTTCGGCGAGCGCGACGACGAGCGCTGGCTGGGACATCTGGACGTGCGACTGACCGAGGAAGGCTTGCAGATGACTTACACGCCGCACGGGCTCGCGCTGGACACCGGCGCGCCCGAGATCCAGGACGTGATCGACCGGGCGCTGGCCGAGGACCTCCAGGAGGCCGGTGACGTGACCAGCCTGGCCACGATCCCGGCCGGGCACCGCTCGGCCGGGGACGTGGTGGCCCGCGAGGGCGGCGTGGTGGCGGGGCTGGCGGTGGCCGAGGCGGTCTTCCTGCGGCTGGGCGCGAGCCGTACGACGAGGCTGGTGGAGGACGGGCAGCGGGTCGCGGCGGGAGAGGTGCTGATGACGGTCGAGGGGCCCACGCGCGCCCTGCTCACGGCCGAGCGGACCGCGCTCAACCTGCTCACGCACCTGTCGGGCATCGCGACGCTGACCGGCGCCTGGGTCGCGGCGCTGGAGGGTACCGGGGCGCGGGTGCGCGACAGCCGTAAGACGCTGCCGGGGCTGCGGGCGCTGGAGAAGTACGCGGTGCGGGCCGGAGGCGGGGTCAACCACCGCATGTCGCTGTCGGACGCGGCGCTGATCAAGGACAATCACGTGGTCGCGGCCGGGGGAGCCGGGGCGGCGTTCAGGGCGGTCAGGGAGCGGTACCCGGACCTGCCGGTCGAGGTCGAGGTCGACACGCTGGAGCAGCTGCGGGAGGTGCTGGCCGAGGGGGCGGAGGTGGTCCTGCTGGACAACTTCACCGTCGAGGAGATGGCGCTCGCCGTACAAATCACGAAAAATCAGGCGAAGTTGGAGGCCAGTGGGGGACTGACCTTGGAAATGGCCCGTGATGTGGCTGAAACTGGCGTTGACTATCTTGCGGTGGGAGCGCTTACGCATTCCGCGCCGGCCCTGGACATCGCACTGGATCTACGGGGGTAATTGATGCTGCTCACGATCGACGTCGGCAACACGCACACCGTGCTCGGTCTCTTCGAAGGCGAAGAGGTGATCGAGCACTGGCGGCTGGCCACCGACGCCCGCCGCACCGCCGACGAGATCGCCGTCGTGCTCCAGGGGCTGCTCGGCCAGTCACCGCTGCTCAAGGGAGCCGACGTCAGCGGCATCGCGATCTGCTCGACCGTGCCGTCCGTGCTGAACGAGATGCGGGAGATGTGCCGCCGCTACTACGGCGACGTGACCGCGGTGATCGTGGAGCCCGGCATCCGCACCGGCGTGCCGGTCCGCATGGACAACCCCAAGGAGGTCGGCAGCGACCGGGTGGTGAACGCCCTGGCCGCCATCGACCAGTACGGCGGGCCGTGCGTCATCGTCGACTTCGGCACCGCCACGTCCTTCGACGCGGTCTCGGCCAAGGGCGAGTACGTGGGTGCGGTCACCGCGCCCGGCATCGAGATCTCCGTCGACGCGCTCGCCGCCGCCGGCGCCCAGCTCCACAAGGTCGAACTGATCAGGCCGCGCTCGGTCATCGGCAAGAACACCGTCGAGGCGCTCCAGGCCGGCATCATCTACGGCTTCGCCGGCCAGGTCGACGGCATCGTCGAGCGGATGATGGCGGAGCTGGCCGACGACCCGGACGAGGTGACCGTGGTGGCCACCGGCGGGCACGCCGCTCTGGTGGTGGGGGAGTCGCGCTCGATCGACGTGCACGAGCCCTGGCTGACCCTGATCGGCCTGCGGCTCATCTACAACCGCAACACGACATGAGCGAGCGGCCCCCCGCTCGGGAATGGGGGGCCGCTCGCGGCTTGCGGGCGTCGCTACTCGGACTCGGCCGTGTACAGGTACTTCCACGAGCCGCACTTGGTCGGGTGGCTGCTGTGCGGGCCGATCTGGCAGACCTTGACGCGCAGGCTGAAGACGTCCTCCTCGGAGAAGGCGTACTTCTTGTAGCCGGGGTAGCCGCAGTACTTCTTCGTGTAGACCGTGGACCAGTCGTAGTCGAAGTCGCTGGCCTGGAACTTCACGTACGCGCACTTGCCACCCTGCTTGTAGGTGCGGGAGTCGAGGTCATAGAGCCGGCCCGTCACGGAGACGGTGTTGGACTCCTGGTGCTCGTCCCACTCGACCCCGACCCAGCCGTGCGACTTGGCCTGGAAGTGCTTGGAGTAGACGGGTCCCCAGTGCGAGCTGTAGTCGTAGCTCGACGTGCTGGCGGAGGCGGCGGTCGGCAGGCTGAGGGCGAGGGCGGAGGTGGCGGCAACGGCGAGGGTGCCGATCGCGATCTTCTTTATCATGGTCTCTCTCCTGGAACCCGGAGGTGCTGTGCTCCATTGGTAACGGAGAGTTCTTGCAGCGCCCCTGCAGGGAGCCGACGAGCCCTTGCAGTTCGCCATATCCCCTACCCTTTGTTCTTGTGAGCGACGAACTTCCCGAGCAGATGCGCATCCGGAGGGAGAAGCTCGACCGCCTCCGCAGCGAGGGCGTCGAGCCCTTCCCGGTCAACTTCCCCCGCACGGCGACGAACGCCGAGGTCAGGGAGAAATACCAGGGCCTGGAGCCGGACACCGCCACGGGAGACAGGGTCGCGATCGCCGGCCGGGTCATGCTCAACCGCGTCGGCGGCAAGCTCTGCTTCGCCACCCTGCGCGACGGCTCCGGCGACCTGCAGGTCATGGTCTCGCTCGACAAGGTCGGCGAGGAGTCGCTGGCCGCCTGGAAGAGCGACGTCGACCTCGGTGACCACGTCGGCGTCGAGGGCGAGGTCATCACCTCGCGCCGCGGCGAGCTGTCGATCCTGGCCGACTCCTGGCAGATCACCGCCAAGTGCCTGCGCCCGCTGCCCGAGAAGCACCTCGGCCTCACCGACCCCGAGGCCCGCGTCCGCCAGCGCTACGTCGACCTCATCGTCAACGACGAGGCCCGCAGGATGGCCCACCTGCGCAGCGCCACCGTCCGTGCCGCGCGCGACTTCTGGCACGAGGAGGGCTACCTCGAGGTCGAGACCCCGATGCTCCAGCCCATCCACGGCGGGGCGACGGCGCGGCCGTTCAAGACCCACATCAACGCCTACAACATGGAGCTCTACCTTCGCATCGCGATCGAGCTCTACCTCAAGCGGCTCGTGGTCGGCGGCATCGAGAAGGTCTTCGAGATCAACCGCAACTTCCGCAACGAGGGCGCGGACTCCACGCACAACCCCGAGTTCACCATGCTCGAGGCCTACGGCACCTACCTCGACTACAACGACATGGCCGACCTGACCCAGCGCATGTACCAGAAGTGCGTCGTGGCCGCGCTGGGCACGTCCGTGGTGGAGCATGACGGCGTCGAGGTCGACCTGGGCATCAAGGAGTGGCCGCGCATCACGCTCTACGGCTCGGTCTCCGACGCGCTCGGCGAGGAGATCACGACCGAGACCTCGCTTGAGCAGGTCCGGAAATATGCCGACAAGCGGGACATTCACTGGGATCCGAAGTGGGGCCAGGGCAAGCTCGTCCAGGAGATCTTCGAAGAGCTGGTCGAGCACACGCTCATCCAGCCCACCTTCGTCATGGACTACCCGCTGGAGACCTCGCCGCTGGCCCGCAACCACCGCGACAACCCGCTGGTCACCGAGAAGTGGGACCTCATCGGGTTCGGCACCGAGCTGGGCACCGCCTACTCCGAGCTGAACGACCCGATCGAGCAGCGGCGCCGCCTGGTCGAGCAGTCGCTGCTGGCCGCCGGCGGCGACCTTGAGGCGATGCAGCTGGACGAGGACTTCCTGCAGGCTCTGGAGTACGCCATGCCGCCCACCGGCGGCGTGGGCGTCGGCATCGACCGGATGATCATGGCGTTCACCGGCAGGAACATCCGCGAGACCATCCTGTTCCCGCTGGTCAAGCCCACCGGCTGACCGTCAGGGCGTGACGACGACCCGTCCGCGCTGTCCTCCCGCCGACAGCCGGGCGTAGGCCTGCGCCGCCTTCTCCAGAGGGTGGGCGCCGGCCAGGCGTACCGTCAGCCGGCCCGCCTCCGCCCAGCGGGCCACCTGGGCCAGCTGGCCGGCGTCGGCGCGTACGTACACGGTGGAGACGTGGATTCCGCGCAGCGGGATCGGCGCCGCCCCGGCGGCCACGCCCACGTACGCGCCCCCGGCCCGCACCGAGTCCAGCGCGGTGAGCCCCACGACCGCGGCGTCGACCACGCCGTCCACCCCGCCGGGCACCAGGGCGCGCACGGCCGCGGCCAGATCCGCGTCCCGGGACACGAACCACTCCGCCCCGAAGCCACGCACCAGCTTCTCGTCGCCGGGACCGGCCAGTCCCGCGACCCGCAGCCCGCGCGCGGCGGCGATCTCCACCAGGTAGCCGCCCAGCGCACCGGCGGCCCCGGTCACGAGGAGCGTCTGCCCGGGAGCCAGAGCGGCCAGGTCGAGGGCCTGGATGGCGGTCAGCGTGTTCAGCGGCAGCGTGGCGGCCTGCTCCGGCGTCAGCCCCTCGGGCGCGGCGGCGACCTCCGAGACGTCGAGCAGCACGTACTCGGCCTGCCCCTTGTGCGGCAGCATCAGCCGGTCGGACAGCCCGAACACCGCCTGCCCGGCCGTCAGTCCGCTGACCCCCGGCCCCACCTGGTCGACCACTCCGGCCACGTCCCACCCGAGCCCGTACCGCTCCATGGGGTCGGTCAGCTTGTAGCCGGGCAGCGTCCCCGAGGCGGTGAACAGGTCGATCGGCTGCACGGCGGCCGCGGCCACCTTCACGCGTACCTGGCCGGGTCCAGCCTGCGGCACCGGGACCGTGACGATCTCCACTTCACCCTCGCGCCCGACCAGCGCTCGCATCGTTGTCATGCGGCCACGGTAGGAAGGCTTACTCTCTTTTGGTAAGAAGGCACCTGAAGGTGCGTAAGCAACCCGGAGGAATGCCGTGCCCACCCAGTCGGCCGCGGACAGGCGCGCGGCAGCCCGCCTGGCCTACGACGCGTACATCGCCAAGTGCCCCTCGCGCCAGCTCCTCAGCACGCTCAGCGACAAGTGGGTGAGCCTGATCCTCACCGCGCTCGCCGGCGGCTCGCAGCGCTATAGCGACCTGGCCAGGGCCATCGCCGGCGTCAGCCAGAAGATGCTCACCCAGACCCTGCGCAGCCTGGAGCGCGACGGCCTGGTCTCCCGCACGCTCACCCCGTCGGTGCCCGTACGCGTCGACTACGAGCTCACCGATCTGGGCCGCACGCTCCTGCCGATCATGGCCGCTATCAAGGAATGGGCCGAGGCCCACATCGAGGACGTCCAGGCCGCCAGAACCCGCTACGACAACCGCACCTGAAGCCTGGCCAGCCCCCGCAGAACCACGTTCTCCTTGTACGGCGGCGCCTCCTCGGCCAGCTTCAGCTCCGGCGCCGCCGCGGCCAGCGCCCGCAGCGCGATCTCGCCCTCCATGCGCGCCAGCGTGGCCCCGAGGCAGAAGTGGATCCCGAGCCCGAAGGCCAGATGCCGCTCCGGCGCCCGTCCCGGATCGAAGCGGTCCGGATCGGGGAAGACGGCGGGGTCGCGGTTGGCCGCGCCGACCAGCGCCATCACCGGTGTGCCCGCGGGCACCGCCGTGCCGCCCAGCTCCGCCTCCCGCAGCGCCGTCCTGGCGGTGAGCTGCACCGGCGGGTCGTAGCGCAGCACCTCCTCGACCACCGCCTGGGGCTCGTCCGCCGCCCGGTGGAGCATGCCGTGCCTGGCCAGGTTGAGTACGCCGTTGGCGATCAGGTTGACGGTCGTCTCGTGCCCGGCGACCAGCAGCAGGACGCAGGTGGCCAGGAGTTCGGCCTCGGTGAGCTCCCGGACCTGGGTGAGGGCGCTGAGCAGGTCCTCGCCGGGGCGTACGCGCCGCTCTGCCAGCAGTTCGCGGAAGTACGCACGGAACTCCAGGCTTGCCCGCTCGGTGGTGTCGGCCTGGCCGGAGGGCAGCATCGGGTCGAGGCTGCGGGCGAGCGTCTCGCTCCAGCCGCGGAAGCGCTCGTAGTCCTCAGGCGGCACGCCGAGCATCTCGGTGATCACCAGGACCGGCAGCGGATAGGCGAACTCGGCGACCAGGTCGGCCTCCTCGCCCATGGCGCCGATCAGCTCCGCGGTGATCGCCTCGACCCGGGGGCGCAGCCGTTCGAGCATGCGGGGCGTGAACGCCCGGCTGACCAGAGCCCGCAGCCGCGTGTGGTCGGGCGGGTCGAGACGCAGGAACGACACCTGCGGCCGGTCAGGGTCATCGGTGTCCGGCGGGACGTGTCCGTGGCCGAAGCGGGGGTCGCGCAGCATCGCCGAGACGTGCTCGTGTGATGTGGCTACCACCAAACCGCCGCGGGTATGAAATAAATCGCCGCGCTCGCGAAGCTCCCGATACTTTCCGTACGGGTCACGCCGGAACCCGGGATCGAACGGATCGAATCCCAGCACGTCGGCGGGGGTCAGCGTCGGTGACCGAGGGGCGTTGTAAGGATCAGTGAGATCGCTCATCGTGCCCCGACGTGTGACGACATATGGCGAGTAGTTCACATAGGTTTGATCATGTCAATACAGCTGGTCAAGCTGGGCAATTGTCGAGCTTGACGACCTTTCCTGAATGCGTTTACCGTCTGCGAGACGAGCGCGTTGCGCGGTCCGATACGTCTGCGAGTTCTGCTGTTGGGGGGAGGGCTCCCGATGGATGTGCTCACCGAGGGCGTTGAGCTGAGCCACGCCGATTTAGCCTTGCTCGCCGAGCTGGCCAAGGGAGTCACGGTCGATCGGGTAGGGCGCCGGCTGGAGATCAGCGGACGCACGGTACGCCGCCGTTTGCGAGGGATATGCGACAGGATCGGTGTGGCCACCGCCATCGAGGCGGTTGCCTGGGCGGCACGCCGCCAGCTGATCTAGCAGGGCTGAGACTCGACCCCGCCGGTTCGCCCGGCGGGGTCGGTTTTGGCTGGCGTGGGGTCCAGGTGCCGTCTCCTGGCGGGGTCAGTGCGCGATGCGGACCGGTCAGTCCGCGATGCGGACCGCGCCCGCCCACGGGCGGCGGGAGATCGACGCCAGGCGCACGACGTCGCCGGTCTGCGGCGCGTGCACCATCATGCCGCCGCCCACGTAGATGCCGACGTGGTGCAGGTCGCTGTAGAAGAACACCAGGTCACCGGGGCGCAGCTCCTCGCGGGAGATGCGGGTGCCGGCCGTCCACTGGTCGCCGGTGTAGTGCGGCAGCGAGATGCCGACCCGCTGGTAGGCCGCCATGACCAGGCCGGAGCAGTCGTAGGAGCTGGGACCCTCGGCGCCCCACACGTACGGCTTGAGCTGCTGGGTCAGCGCCCACCTGGCCGCCTCGGCCGCCTTGCCGGAGCCGGCGATCGGCAGGCTGACCCGCACCGCGCGGGTGCCCGGCCGCCCGGCCTCGCCGATGGCCCGCTGGAACAGGTCGCTCTCGACCTTCTTGACCAGCTTGGTGATCTTGTCGCGCCGGGCGTCCAGGTCCTCGACGATCTCGGTGACCTTGTCGATGCGGGTCTTCGCCTCGGACTGCGCCTTCTCGGCCAGTTCCCTGGCGCGGGTGACCTGGTTGACCTCCTCGCCCTGCTGCTGCTCCAGCGCGTAGCTGGTCGCGGCGCGGTCGAGGAAGAGCTCGGGGTCGTCGGAGGCGGCGAAGGCGAGGGCGCGGCTGAAGCCGCCCATCATGTACTCGCTCTGGGCGAGCATGCCCGCCCGCTGGCGTTTGGTGGCGAGATCGGCCTCACTGGACGCCAGCGTCTTCTTGGCGGCGTCGACGGCCTTCTGGGCGTCCCTGAGCTTCACCCGCTGGCCGTTGAACTGCTCGCTGAGCGTCTCGATCTCCGTGTGGAGCTTCTCGGCCTGCTCCGACAGCTGCTTGAGCGACGGCTTCGGATCGGCGGCTGCGGAACCGAGAGGCGTGACGGTGAACGTCACCGCGGCCACGGCTGCCGTCAGGACGACCAGCCGCTTCCTGATGCCTGGTTCGGGAGGGCGGGCATGCTTGCCCGCGGGCTTCCCCTCACGGTTACGCGTGCGCTTCACCAACCAGCTCCTCTCGTGGCCGCCTACCGGGTTAGCTGACGGGTTCGGGCCGGAGCAGCCCTACCGAGCCGTGGCTCGGATTCACCCCGGGATGGCCTGCGGCCACTGGCGGGTCCCCGGCTCCCCAGGGGAGGGGATTAGGCGTGCCGCCGCGCGTAAGAACGCGGGTGACATCGACGCTGGACACTAGTGCACTCCAGGTTCGTGCTCAACCAGAACTGCCAAGTCGGTTGAGGTTTCACAACCGAAGTGTCACGGGGGGATCACGTGCTCCGCCGTACAGGAGCGACTTTATGCGCACTTTGCGGGTGCATGGGACGTACGTGAGGTTCGGCGTCACCGGAGGAGTCATTGCTCGTCACCGGCTATTCGCCTGGTGGTTGAGGGGGCGACGGCTGTCGTCGGGCATGCTCGTCCACTGGATGAGATGGTTGAGGAAGTAGGACGATAAATAGGGGGCAGCCGTAATTGCGTCTGTACTCTGAAGTGCCATGGAACAGGTCGCCGAACGGGCGGTACCCGACATCGAGGTCGTCGTGCGACGAGCTCGCACGCCGGACGTCCGGACGATCAGGCGCCTGGTCGACACCTATGCCGGAGCCGGGCCCCGCCTGCTGGAAAAAGCCACGGTCACTCTTTACGAGGACGTCCAGGAGTTCTGGGTGGCCGAGCGTGACGGGCAGGTCGTCGGATGCGGTGCCCTGCACGTGTTGTGGGAGGACCTCGCCGAGATTCGCACCGTGGCCGTCGACCCCGACGCCCGCGGTCTCGGGGTCGGGGGCCAAATCGTTACCGCTTTGATCGGAACGGCCCGGGAACTCGGGCTGCGGCGGGTGTTCTGCCTGACATTCGCGGTGGATTTCTTCGCCGCGCATGGGTTCCGCCCGATCCAGGGCACGCCGGTATCTCCCGAGGTCTATGCCGAGCTGCTCGCCTCCTATGACGAGGGCGTAGCCGAGTTCCTCGACTTGGAGCACGTCAAGCCCAACACCCTGGGCAACACCAGGATGCTGCTCCACCTGCCGTCGTTTGACTCGGACCTCGACCAAAGGGAAAGGTGATTGTAGATACCTATGTCGATACGTTGGGCAGCGAAGGCATGTGTCCTGACATGTGCCACATGCACACTCGAAGCGAGGTGACACGGTGAGCACCGGACAGCCGCCGTATCCACAGGACGACCCCGGCGACAACTCCGGGACTCCCGAATACGGACAGCACAACGCGGGCCACGCACAGGGCGAGCCCGACCCGGATGTGACCGTCGTGGGTTACCGCCAAGACGGCGACCCCTACGGCCAGCAGGGATACGGACAGCAGTCCGGCTCCCAGCCGGGTTACGGTCAGCAGCCCCAGTACGGCCAGCAGCAGGGATACGGCCAGCAGCAGCCTCAGTACGGCCAGCAGCCCGGCTCGCAGCCGGGTTACGGCCAGCAGCCTGGTTACGGCCAGCAGGCCCAGCAGCAGCCCGAGTACGGCCAGCAGCCGGGCTCCCAGCCCGGTTACGGCCAGCAGCAGCCCGGCTACGGCCAGCAGCCTGGTTACGGCCAGCAGGCCCAGTCGCAGCCCGGCTACGGCCAGCAGCAGCCCGAATATGGCCAGCAGCCTGGTTACGGCCAGCAGCCGGGTTCCCAGCCCGGCTACGGCCAGCAGCCCGGTTACGGTCAGCAGCAGCCCGGCTATGGCCAGCAGCAGCCTCAATACGGCCAGCAGCCCGGCTCGCAGCCTGGCTACGGCCAGCAGCAGCCCGGCTACGGCCAGCAGGCCCCGTCCGGGCAGCAGTACGCCCAGCCGGGCTACGGTCAGCAGGGTTACGGTCAGCAACAGCAGCCGCAGGGCTACGGCCAGCAGGGTTTCCAGCCCGGCTACGGCCAGGCCTACGGTAAGCCGGTGGGCGTCCAGCCGCCAGGCGCGCCCGCGCCGCTGGCCGAGTGGTGGCAGCGGCTGGTCGCCCGAATCATCGACGGTGTGCTCTTCGGCATCGTCTACTGGGTGATCTCCCTGATCATGGCCGGCATCTTCCTGGCGACGTACAGCTCGCTCGACGGTTCCCGCACGGGCTTCTTCGGTCCGGTGCTCGTCGGTCTCATCGCGGGTGTGCTGATCGGGGCGGTCTACATCGCCTACGAGCTGATCATGACCAAGATGAACGGGCAGACGCTCGGCAAGATCGTCATGGGCATCAAGATCGTCCCGGTCGGCGGCGCCATGCCGCCCGGCGGGCTGTCCACTGACGTCGCGATGAAGCGGGCCGGCGTGACGTGGGGCGGATACCTGATCTCGGGCATCCCGTTCCTCGGCTGGCTCGGCTACATCTTCGTCGCGCTGAACGGCGCCTCGCAGCTGTGGGACAAGCCGCTGCAGCAGACGTTCGCCGACAAGGTCGCGCGTACCGTGGTGGTCAAGATCAAGTAGTGGTCGTGTCATGGATTCAGGGGTCACCGCCCGGTGGCCCCTGTTTCATGTGGCGCCGTGCCGTACCAGAATGAGGGGACAGCCGATCTAAAGGCCGTCGAGAGGTTGAGGCTATGGCCGCGCCCGCCCAACGCGCAGTGACCGCCGAATGGTGGGAACGGCTGGTCGCGCGCCTCATTGAGGCCCTGGTCTTCGGCGTGTTCTATTACATTCTGTTCATCGGGCTGTGGACACTCTTCCGGTCTGTAGGGCTGCTGGAGGTCTTCGAGGGCCGCTGGCCGGAGGTCATCGCCTGGTTCGGCGCCGGCCTCGTCTATACGGTCTACGACTGGGTGTCGCATTCCACGGGCGGCCGCACCTTCGGGCAGGCGATCATGCGGATTCGCGTGATTCAGGCGGACGGCGCCGTTGTCACCTCCCATGGGCTGCTGAAACGTTCGCTGCTGTATCCGGGGCCGACCATGTTGATGGGCATTCCGGTGCTCGATCTGGGGGCCGCGGTGATCGCCTTCGGCGTGGGGATGCTCATCCTCATCGACCGTCCCCAGCTGCGTGGTCCACATGACCGGCTGGCGGGAACACGGGTGGTCAAAGACCTGCGCGAGCCGGGGCAGGCGGGATAGCCCAAAAAATTTCCCTTGATCCGGTAAGGAGCCTGGAGAGACTGGCATTAGGCTGTCAGTCGCCCAGGTCACCCCCTTGTCGGCGACCTGTCACACGGGTGGCATCCGCGTGGCGCTATGGTCGGGCGTCGGCGGTTGTCCGCCACACGGCCCCCACGCGCGGCGCCGCGCCCGAGGCGTTCAGCCGGCTCCTGGGAAATCTGTCGCCGTGGAAACCCCGATCGGCGCGCGGGCCGAGGACGAATGGAAGGCCTTACGGAAGCATTGGCGGCCGCCGTGGCACCGGCTGGAGTCACCGGTTCCTTCGACTTTGGCGTGCGCTGAAGGCGTCCCGCGACCCTCACCGGCCGGCGGCCAAACCGCCAGGATCGGGTCGAGAACCACAACTGATCCGCGAGTCAGCCGAATCCGTGTCTCGCTGAATTGTCTTAGCGCCTTTCCGGGTATATGTTTGGGCAGGCGAATGAAACAATGCTCCGGGAAAGGATTGCGTAGATGGCCAAGCAGATCCAGGAGATTCTCATCGATGACCTCGATGGGGGCGAGGCCAATGAGACGGTCAGCTTCGCTATTGACGGCGCTTCGTATGAGATTGACCTCAGTGACGTTAACGCCAAGAAGCTGAGGGATGCGCTCTCGCCTTTCGTGCAGCACGCTCGGCGCGGCGGTGCCGTCTCCACGCGTCGTCGGGGTCGTGGCGGGCAGCGCGCGATGACCCGCGAGAAGAGCTCCGAGATCAGGCAGTGGGCCAAGGCTCACGGCCTGCCCGTCAGCGAGCGCGGCCGAATCGCCTCCACCGTGGTGGAGAAGTACGAAGCCGCGCACTAACCGCTGTCGCGATCGACCATGCGCTTATGACAGTTGCCTAGAACCCCGGCGACTGCCATAAGCGCATGATCGTTTTTTAGGGCGGTCTTTGTCCTGGTTTGCGCGTCTCGCATCGTGGACCTGGGGGCCCATTGTGCCGCATTTGGTACCCGGGATTCCTGACGATTTCGCTCCGCCGTACCGTGCGAGTACTCACTCCCCGCAGCCGGATTTGCCGATGCACTCGCGGTTTACGCGTCCTTGATTCCTGAATGCCGATCAGTGCGGAGTCGCTGGCTGATCGCATGCCAACCGCTTGCCGGGAGGCCATAGGATGTCAAGTACGGCTTACGGATGTGTCCGGCGCCTCGTCGTGGCGGTCCGTACGCGTGGCGGGCGGTAATTTCCCGGCCCTCCGCCGAGGGCGTCCTAAACCTCGTTCGCTTGCGGCGTATCGGGAACACACCACCCCCGAACGGTAGTTGGATGGAGGGTGAACGCCCTGCTCTCGGGGAACGTCTCTGCTATAGAGCGTGTCAGCGGCAGTGGGCACGGTTCGCCGAGCCAGGGCTAGCATGCGGGATGACGGGACCGGACTAAACCGGCCTGACTGACCGCTCTGTGAGGAGCGACGAGATGTTCGAGAGGTTCACCGACCGAGCGAGGCGGGTTGTCGTCTTGGCCCAAGAAGAGGCCAGGATGCTCAACCACAACTACATCGGCACTGAGCACATTCTTCTTGGTTTGATCCACGAAGGTGAGGGCGTTGCCGCCAAGGCTCTGGAGAGTCTCGGCATCAGCCTTGAGGGTGTGCGCCAGCAGGTCGAGGAGATCATCGGCCAGGGCCAGTCGGCTCCGTCGGGGCACATTCCTTTCACCCCGCGGGCCAAGAAGGTCCTCGAGCTGTCGCTCCGTGAGGCTTTGCAGCTGGGCCACAACTACATCGGAACCGAGCACATCCTGCTCGGTCTCATCCGCGAGGGTGAGGGTGTGGCAGCCCAGGTGCTGGTCAAGCTTGGAGCCGATCTCAACCGTGTCAGGCAGCAGGTGATCCAGCTGCTGCATGGCTATCAGGGCAAGGAACCGGCGGCCGCGGGCGGACCGCAGGAGTCGGCTCCGTCGACGTCCCTGGTGCTCGACCAGTTTGGCCGTAACCTGACCCAGGCCGCCCGTGAGGGCAAGCTGGATCCGGTCATCGGCCGCGAGAAAGAGATCGAGCGGGTCATGCAGGTCCTCTCCCGGAGGACCAAGAACAACCCCGTTCTCATCGGCGAGCCCGGCGTCGGCAAGACCGCCGTCGTCGAGGGGCTCTCCCAGAAGATCGTCAAGGGCGAGGTGCCCGAGACGCTGAAGGACAAGCAGCTCTACACGCTTGACCTCGGCGCTCTGGTCGCCGGCTCCCGCTACCGCGGTGACTTCGAAGAGCGCCTGAAGAAGGTGCTCAAGGAGATCCGCACGCGCGGCGACATCATTCTGTTCATCGACGAGCTGCACACGCTCGTGGGTGCGGGCGCCGCAGAGGGCGCGATCGACGCCGCCAGCATCCTCAAGCCGATGCTGGCCCGCGGTGAGCTGCAGACCATCGGTGCCACCACGCTCGACGAGTACCGCAAGTACCTCGAGAAGGACGCCGCGCTGGAGCGCCGCTTCCAGCCGATCCAGGTGGCCGAGCCCTCGCTCAGCCACACGATCGAGATCCTCAAGGGTCTGCGCGACCGCTACGAGGCGCACCACCGCGTGTCGATCACCGACGACGCGCTGGTCGCCGCGGCCCGCCTGGCCGACCGCTACATCAGCGACCGCTACCTGCCCGACAAGGCGATCGACCTCATCGACGAGGCCGGTTCCCGGATGCGCATCCGCCGGATGACCGCTCCGCCGGACCTGCGCGAGTACGACGAGAAGATCGCCAACGTCCGCCGCGACAAGGAGTCCGCGATCGACGCGCAGGACTTCGAGAAGGCGGCTGCCCTCCGCGACCAGGAGAAGCAGCTCCAGCTCAAGCGCGAGCGGCGGGAGAAGGAGTGGAAGGCCGGCGACATGGACGTCGTCGCCGAGGTCACCGAAGAGCTCATCGCGGAGGTCCTCGCCACGGCGACGGGCATCCCGATCTTCAAGCTGACCGAGGAGGAGTCGCAGCGCCTGCTCCGCATGGAGGACGAACTCCACAAGCGGATCATCGGCCAGGACGACGCCATCAAGGGTCTGTCCCGCTCCATCCGGCGCACCCGCGCCGGCCTGAAGGACCCCCGCCGCCCCGGTGGCTCGTTCATCTTCGCCGGCCCGTCCGGCGTCGGTAAGACCGAGCTGTCCAAGGCGCTGGCGGAGTTCCTGTTCGGCGACGAAGACGCGCTGATCATGCTGGACATGTCGGAGTTCATGGAGAAGCACACCGTCTCCAGGCTGTTCGGCTCCCCGCCCGGCTACGTCGGGTACGAGGAGGGCGGCCAGCTGACGGAGAAGGTGCGGCGCAAGCCGTTCTCCGTGGTCCTGTTCGACGAGATCGAGAAGGCCCACCCCGACATCTTCAACTCGCTGCTGCAGATCCTGGAAGACGGTCGCCTGACCGACGCCCAGGGCCGCGTGGTCGACTTCAAGAACACGGTCATCATCATGACCACCAACCTCGGCACCCGTGACATCTCCAAGGGCATCGGGGTCGGGTTCGCGAAGGCGAACGACGCGGAGTCCAACTACGACCGGATGAAGTCCAAGGTCCAGGAGGAGCTCAAGCAGCACTTCCGGCCCGAGTTCCTCAACCGTGTCGACGACATCGTGGTCTTCCACCAGCTCACGCCGAAGGAGATCATCAAGATCGTCGATCTGATGCTCGCCCAGGTGTCCGAGCGGCTGAAGGACCGGGACATGTCGCTGGACGTCTCCCAGGACGCCAAGCAGCTCCTGGCCGACCGCGGCTACGACCCCGTCATGGGGGCCCGGCCGCTGCGCCGTACCATCCAGCGTGAGCTGGAGGACTCGCTGTCGGAGAAGATCCTCTACGGCGAGCTGCGCGCGGGCCAGGTCATCAAGGTGACGATCGAGGGCGAAGGCGACAACGCCAAGTTCGTCTTCACCGGCGAGACGGCACCCACCGCGGTGCCCGACTCGGCGGCGGCGATCGCGGCGCCCATCCAGAACTGACCCGCTCAGTTTGATCGAGCCCCCTGCGGTTTTCCGCGGGGGGCTCTTTCGTGTGTTCCGCTCTCACGTCCTGTATCCGGTGCGGTGCCGCTCTCACGCCCTTGTATCCGTTGTGGTGCCGCTCTCATGCCCTTTTATCCGTTACGGCAAGCCTGGTCGGCCCCACCCGCCGTCGTGCCCGCACGGCCCTCCAGGGGCACGCTCCTCCGCCTCACCGCTCCCCGCCGTGACGCGCGCACAGTTGCCCAGGCTCCGTGGCCCAAGGCCACCACCTCCCAGACCAACCAACTTCCTAGGCCCGCCACCTTCCAGGCCACTACCGTCCAGGCCACTACCGTCCAGGCCACTACCGTCCGGGCTGCTACCGTCCGGGCTGCTACCGTCCAGGCCACTACCGTCCAGGCCACTACCGTCCAGGCCACTACCGTCCGGGCTGCTACCTTCCGGGCCGTCGCTTGCGAGGTCGCCGCTTTCAAGGCGTCTACACCTTGGCCGCCGGCGTCTGTGGCTGCCGCTACCCCGGGGGTGGGTGGTTGGGGTGGCGGGGGTTCTGGGGTGTTGGTGGGGGTTGGGGGGAAGGGTTTCGGCGGTGGGGTGGGGTGGCGGCAATGTTTCCGAATCGTTGGGCAGACGGGGTGTATCACCACGGCAGGTAGTACTACACTGCGTAGAGCATGAGGTCGCCAAGTCTCGTCCAAGTGCGCCACAAGAAGGTGCGCCTACCGTGAGGCTGCTCCCTGGGGAGTAGTGAGGAATCAACTCAGGGCGGACGCGTGGGTCACCCGGGAGCGGACATGCTCGGACAAGGGCCGCGCTATCCCGAGGCGGGCGACCGGAACAACACCAGTGCAAGCCGTGGAGGAAGCCGATGCGCCTGCGTCACGACGACGGAACGCTCGTTCACCTGGCCTACAACGCAGGCGTGCACCCCGCGGAAGACCTCGAGAACCTGATCGCCCACCTGACCCGCTACGCCGTACCGGTGCGCAAGCGGCTCGGGGTGGAACGCATGGGGATCGGGCTGTGGCTGTCGCCCGCCGTGGCCGACCATCTGACGGCTGACCGCATCGAGCTGGTACGCCTGCGCCGTTCCCTGGAGGAACGCGGACTCGAGGTCGTCAGCCTCAACGGGACGGGTGGCCGCAACCAGGAGGTTCCCGGCCCCGACTGGGCCAAGCCCGAGCGCTACCGCTACACGATGGCCCTGGCCAAGATCCTGGCGTTCCTGTTGCCGGAGGATGTGCGGTTCGGGAGCATCTCCACGATTCCGATCGGGTGGCGGCGCGACTGGCCGTCCGATCTGCACACGATCGCCACCAAGCGGCTGGAACGGCTGGCGCGCGAGCTGCGCGGCATCTACAGCGTCACCGGCAAGACCATCCGGGTCGGCTTCGAGCCGTGGCCCGGGTGCGTACTGGAGACGACCGAGCAGGCGCTGGAACGGGTCTGCGGCATCGACTCCGAGCACCTCGGCGTCTGCCTGGACGCCTGTCACCTGGCCTGCGGCGCCGAGGAGCCCGGCGAGGCACTGCGCGGCCTGGCCGCCGCCGGTGCCCCCGTGGTCAAGCTGGGCCATGTGCACAACCACACCGACGAGAACCCGAGCACCGGCGCCGTACTCCACGACACGCTGACGGCGATGCTGTCCGGGGCGGTCAACGGCACGGCGCACATCGAGGTCGAGACCCACAACCTCATCGTCCCCGGCCGCGCCAAGGGTCCCGGCGCCCTGGTCTCCCTCCTCGCCGAGGAGCTCGACTGGGCCCGTACCAACCTCACCAGCCTCGGTCTCCAGCTGGCCGCCTAGTCCCCTTCGGGGGTGCGCCGCCTCGGTGGTGGCCCTGTCGGGCGTGAAGGGCTGGGCGGGGGCCACGCCTCGGTGTGGTGCGGGCGGGGGCGTGGCTCCACGCGTCCGGCGGGCGCGCACCGGGGGTCACGCCGTGGGGATCTGATCCGCAGCGCGTGCAGGCGCCTTCGGGGGGCTTGGCGAGGTGTGTCACATGTGGCGCCGTAGGGCCTGGGTTCGCGCGTCACAGGCCGCCGAACCAGCCCGGGATGTCCAGGCGGAAGAAGTCCGGTGGCGTCATCGTGCGCAGGTCCTGTTCGAGGGCGTGTAGCCGGTCCTCGCCAAGGGTGCGGGACCAGGCGCGCCGCAGGTCGTCGAAGATGGCGGCGGACTTCATCAGCGCGTCCACCCCGTACGGGGTCAGCTTGACGATCTTCCGGCGGGAGTCGGCCGGGTCGGTGCTGCGTTCCACGTAGCCGAGGCGTTCCAGGGTGTCGATGGTCTTTCCGGCGGCCTGTTTGGAGACGCCGAGGGTGCGGCCGAGTTCCACGGCGGTGGTGCCGTGGGGGCCGACGGCCTGCATGACGAAGCCGTGCATGGGGCGGACGTCAGGGTGGCCCTGGCGGGCGAGTTCGGCGTGCAGCTCGTCGATGATCATGCGGAACGCCATGAACAGACGCAGCGGCAACTCGAAGCCCGGGGGCTCGCTTGACATGATAGACAACCTCGTTTACCTTATGGACAACTTGGTTGTCTATTTTACATGAGGAGAGCGCCATGACAGTAGTTCGCAACGCCGACGCCCGCGTGACCGAGACTCCCGGAGGCGTCATGACCACCCTGGCCTCGCCCACGCAGGGTGGCGCGAGCCGCTCCCTGTGGCGGGTGGAAGTGAAGCCGGGTGGCCAGGGGCCGCTGCACGACTTCGACGTCGAGCAGGTGTGGACCTGGATCACCGGGAGCGCCACGGTGTCGCTGGGTGAGGAGACGTTCGCGGTGGCGGCCGGTGACACCGTGATCATGCCCGCGCGTACGGCCCGCCAAATCGTGGCCGACGGTGCCGAGGGCTACACCGCCGTGGTGACCGCACCGGGCGACGCCCACGCCTTCGGGGCCGACGGCAAGGAGTTCGGTACCCCGGCCTGGATCGCCTGACCCTGCCGGAAGGCCGCCCGGCGTGATGGGCGGCCTTCACGCCTTCCGGCTCGCACGGGGACGGTCGCCGGCCACGGGTCGTGTGGTGCAGGGTCCGGGGGGCCGGGGCGCGCGGGTGCCCGGGGTGCGTGGCGCCGGGTCCGGGCCGGGATGCGTGGGTGCCCGGGGTGCGTGGTGCCGGGTGCGGGCCGGGATGCGTGGGTGCCGGGGTGCGTGATGCCGGGTCCGGGCCGGGATGCGTGGGTCAGGTGGGGAGCTGGTAGGTGCCGTCGTCCAGGTGCTCGGCCAGGCCGTCGGTGATGAGGCCGTCCAGGGCGCGTTCGCGTTGGACGTGGTCGTCCCAGACCACGTCCAGGGCCGACTTCGGCACGGGGCCGTGGGCGGCACGGAGTACGGCCAGGAGGCGGCCGCGGCATTGGCGGTCGGTACCGGCGTACGTCTGGCCCTTGCGGGCCGGGCCGTCGTGGGCCGGTTTGCCCGTCAGGCGCCACGTGCACAGGTCGGAGATCGGGCAGTCGGCGCATTTGGGGCTGCGGGCCGTACAGACCAAGGCGCCCAGTTCCATGACGGCCACGCCCCAGCGGGGCGCGCCCAGGGCGGGCAGGAGGGCTTCGGCGAGGCGGCGCTCGGCGGCGGAGGTGGCGGTCGGCGGGTACTCGTCGCCGCGCACCGCGCGCGCGAACACGCGGCGCACGTTGGTGTCCAGGACGGCGTGACGGCCACCGAAGGCGAAGCTGGCCACGGCGGCGGCGGTGTACTCGCCGATGCCGGGAAGGGCCAGCAACGTCGCGTGGTCGGAGGGGACCTCGCCGCCATGCTCGTCCGCGATGGCCTTGGCACACGCGTGCAGGCGCAGCGCGCGGCGCGGGTAGCCGAGGCGGCCCCAGTGGCGCACGGCCTCGCCCGGCGGTTCGACGGCCAGAGACTTCGGAGTGGGCCAGCGTTCCATCCACTCGTGCCAGATCGGCAGCACCCGGATGACCGGTGTCTGCTGCAGCATGATCTCGCTCACCAGCACACCCCACGGCGTCGCGTCATCGGCGCGCCAGGGGAGGTCTCGGGCGTTGTCGGCGTACCACTCCAGAACGGGGGTGTGTAGGAGGATCGGCTCGATCACCCGCCTTAGCGTACGCGGAAAGGACCGCCGACGGCGTGTCGTCACCCTCGGTGGCCACAGAATTACCATGCTGTGCGTATGGATTCGGATGCGATGCGTGGCGATGGCGGCGACGTCTACTGGCGTCGGCGCATGAGCGTGCTGGTCGGCGTGCTGGTGGTGGTCGCCGTCGTGGCGTGGGCCTGCTCCAGCGGCTCCAGCGGTCCCCAGCGGACCTCCAGCGCAGAGACCGCGACGAGCAGCGGTCCGCCCGCGGCCGATCCGCTTCTGGCCGGCTTGCGTACCCTCGCTCTCGGTACGGCCAGCCCAAGCCCCACCCCGTCCCCCACCAAGAACCCCGCCACCACGGCCCCGGCCAAGGTGAAACGCCCCGGGGCGCCGTGCGAGGAGAGCGACCTGGTCCTCAACCTGCAGGGCAGGCAGGACGTGTACGGCGCCGGCGCCATGCCCAACCTGATGGCCACACTCGTCAACACCGGCCAGGTCATGTGCACGACCGACGTGGGGCCGCGGGCCATGGAGATCCGCATCACGTCCGGCGAGGACCGCATCTGGTCGACGGCCGACTGCGTGAGCGGGGAGTCGGGGACGGCGCAGAAGCTGGAGCGGGGGATCCCGTTCGTGCGCACGGTGGACTGGGACCGCAAACGCTCCCGCACCGAGTGCACGGCCAACGGCCCCACCGCCCTCCCCGGCACGTACGTGGCAGTGGCCCGCCTGGGCAAACTCAAGAGCCCCCTGGTCGTCTTCCACCTCCGGTAACCTCTGCCCACCAACCCGCGGCAGACCAGGCGGACACGACCCGAGGCCGCGGTCAGAAGCCGGATGCCCCCGAGGCAGAGGTCGGGAAGCTGGGGAGGCGTCGGGTTGCCCGGGGAACCCGGGAGGCGCCGGGGCGGTGGGGAGGGGGTCGGTGGTAATCCGGCGCCTTGGACGGCGGCCGGCCGGGCCATCCCGCGTGTCCAGGGCGGAGTTGTAGCGGCGAGTACCCCGTGAGCCCTCACGACCATCGCTCGACGGGCGCTCGCGGAGGGCGGCGGGGCGGGGTGGTGGGCTTGCCGTAACAGAAAATACGCGCGCGGCGAGGGGGCCAGACGCACAGGGAGAAGAAACACGCGGGGAGAAGAGACGCGCAGGGAAGGCGCGGGCAGCTACACGTAGCGCTCGAGGATGCTGGACTCGGCGAGACGGGAGAGGCCCTCGCGGACGCTGCGGGCGCGGGACTCGCCGACGCCGCCCACGGCTTGGAGGTCGTCGATGCTGGCCGCCAGGAGTTTCTGCAGGCCGCCGAAGTGGTCCACCAGGCGGTCGACGACCGTGGCGGGCAGGCGGGGGACCTTGGCGAGCAGGCGGAAGCCGCGCGGGCTGACGGGGCTGTCGAGGGTTTCGTTGCCGCTGTGGCCCAGGACGTGGGCGACGGCGGACAGGTCGAGGAGTTCGCTGCCGGTGAGGTTGTCGAGGGAGTGGAGCGATTCGGCGAAGTTGCGGTGGCGGCGGCCGGCCGGGGCGGGGAGGTAGTCGCGGACCACCAGTTCGCGTTCTGAGTCGACTCCGGCCACCAGCTCATCCAGTTGCAGGGACAGCAGGCGGCCGTCGGTGCCGAGTTCGACCACGTAGCCCTTGATCTCGTCGCTGATGCGGCGGACCATCTCCAGCCGCTGCGCGACCGCGGCCACGTCGCGGACGGTCACCAGGTCTTCGATCTCCAGCGCCGACAGGGTGCCGGAGACCTCGTCGAGGCGGTGTTTGTAGCGTTCGAGCGTGGCCAGCGCCTGGTTGGCGCGCGACAGGATGGCGGCCGACTCCTCCAGGACGTAGCGGATGCCGTCGAGGTAGAGGGCGATGATCCGCATGGACTTGCTGATCGCGATGATCGGCAGGCCGGTCTGGCGGGCCACGCGCTGGGCGGTGCGGTGGCGGGTGCCGGACTCGTCGGTGGGGATGGAGGGGTCGGGCACGAGGTGGACGGCGGCGCGGACGATCTTGTCCTCGTCGTGGTGGACCACGATCGCGCCGTCCATCTTGGCCAGTTCGCGCAGGCGGGTGGGCGAGAACTCGACGTCGAGCAGGAACCCGCCGCTGCACAGGTCTTCGACGGAATCGTTGTAGCCCAGCACGATCAGGCCGCCGGTCTGCCCGCGCAGGATCCGCTCCAGGCCGTCGCGTAGCTGTGTGCCCGGCGCCACTGCGGCCAGGGCTTCGCGACGGCGGTCGTCAAGACTCCTGTCGTTTGGCACCTGACCCCCGTGTAGATATGTCAACTTCAGCTTAGCGGGGCTATGTGACGTGTGTGAGTGCGTCCCACACGTTCTCCGCCTGGACGACTTCGAACCCGGGCGCGAACGACACCGGCCCGACCGGCACGAGCGAGCGCTGGCCGGCGCGCTTGCCGCCGGATTCTTCGAGCGATCCGGCGGGTACGAGCGCGCGGGTGAAGCCGAGCCGCGCGGCTTCGGTGAGCCGTCTCCGGACGTCCTTGACCGGCCGCAGCTCCCCGGCCAGCCCGACCTCGCCGAGAGCGACCAGACCGGAAGGCAGCGGCTTGTCACCCGCTGCACTGGCCACGGCGAGCATAACGGACAAATCCACCGCAGGGTCGGCAATTTTCAGCCCGCCGACCGTGGCGGTGAAGACGTCGCACCCGCCCAGCTTGGCGTTGAGCCTGCGTTCGAGTACGGCCAGCACCAACTGCACCCGGTAGGAGTCGAGCCCCGAGGTGGTGCGCCGGGGCTGCTGCGCCTCGGTGCGCGCGACCAGCGCCTGGACCTCGGCGGGCAGCGGCCGGGTGCCCTCGACGGTCACGGTCACGCAGGTGCCGGGGACGGGCTTGCTGCGCTGGGAGACGAACAGCCCGGTGGGGTCGGTGATGCCCTCGATGCCGCGCTCGTGCAGGTCGAAGCAGCCCACCTCGTCGGTCGGGCCGAAGCGGTTCTTCACCGCGCGCACCAGGCGCAGCCGCGAGTGGCGGTCGCCCTCGAAGTTGAGCACCACGTCGACGAGGTGCTCAAGCGTGCGGGGCCCGGCGATCGAGCCGTCCTTGGTGACGTGGCCGACCAGCACGGTCGCCATGTTGCGTTCCTTGGCCAGCCGGACCAGGTTCGCCGCGACCTCGCGCACCTGGGTGACGCCGCCGGGCACGCCGGTGGCCTGCGCGGAGCCGATCGTCTGCACCGAGTCGACCACGAGGAAGCGGGGCTGGACCTTCTCCACGTGGGTGACCAGCGCGGACAGCTCGGTCTCCGCGGCGAGGTAGAGGTTGTCGCGCAGCGCGCCGATGCGGTCGGCGCGCAGCCTGACCTGCGCCGCTGACTCCTCGCCCGTGACGTAGAGGACGGTGGCGCGCTGGGCGATGGACGCGGCCGCCTCCAGCAGCAGCGTGGACTTGCCGATGCCGGGCTCGCCGGCCAGCAGGATGACGGCTCCGGGCACGACGCCGCCGCCGAGGACCCGGTCGAGCTCGCCCACGCCGGTGGTGCGCGCGGTCGCGATCTCGGCCTTGACCTCGCCGATCGGTACGGCCGGCCCCGTCGTGGCCCCGGCCCGCACGACGTGGACGCCCTTGGCGCCCTCCTCGTCGACCGTGCCCCACGCCTGGCACTCGCCGCAGCGGCCGACCCACTTGAGCGTGCGCCAGCCGCACTCGGTGCAGCGATAACCCGTCGCAGTCTTGGCCATGCGGAGCAGGCTAGCGGGCGGGGGCGACAATCTTCGTCAGGAAGGCGGTCGTGCGCGGCCGGAGCTGCACGCTGCCTTCCGGGACCCGGTATCCGGGGATCACTGACATGTCGTACTCCTGCTGGTAGATGCGGATCTTGGCCTCGCCCGCGCGGAGCGTCAGCGTGACCTCCACCCCTTCGGCGGGCGGCGCGTGGAAGGAGAACCCGGCCCGCTCGCCCAGCTCGCGCCCCGCCACGGTGATCTTCGGCCGCTGTCCGTCGACGTCCAGCCCGACGACCGGCGCCGCCCCGGAGGGGGTGAGGCGGAGCGCCATGGTCCTGACGCCGCCGGAGGTCGTGTCCTTCAGCACGGTCAGTCCGGGCGCGCGCAAGGGGGCGGCGGGGGCCCGGCTCGTGCTCAGGCCCTCCTCGCCGAAGAACCGGACGCTGTCGGCGTCGTCGCCGCCCGGCCGTCCCCAGCGCGCCTCGCCGGTGCCGGTGTCGATCGCGTAGGAGACGCGCTCCTGGCGCGGGTGGGCGGGGTCGAAGCGGTCCGCGAACAGTCCCGCCGCGATCAGCGCCACCGCCGCGACGGGCAATGCCACCAGCACGGTACGGCCAGGCGGCCGCTCCACCACGGGCAGCGCCAGCAGCAGCAGGAGAGCGAAGTGCGGCGCCGACAACATGCCACCGATGCCCAGCCCGATGTCCAGCGAGGTCAGCGCGGTGCCGCCGAGCATGACCGCCGCCGGCGCCAGCCCGGCCGTCAGCGCGACGATCCCGCCACGCGGCACCATCAGGGACACCAGCCACCCGAGCGCCGCGAACAACGCCGGCCAGGCGAACACGTGCGACCCTCCGGGCAGCAACAAGGCCGACACCATCCCGAGCGACGCGACAAGAAGCAACCCGCCGCAGGCCGTCCCGCCGAGCACCGGCCCATCCGACCGGCGGCGCAGCAGTGACGCGCACACCAGCACGATCGCCGCCGTGAACACCAGCAACGCCGCCCAGTACAGCCAGGGCCGATAGGGGTCTCCGGTGAACATCATCGTGTAGTCGGGGCGCAGCGCCCCCAGCAGCGGCCACAGCGCGTAACCCCAGGCCCCGGCCAGCGCCACGGTCACCACGGACACCCCCAGCCCGGCAAGAGCCCGGGGCCAGCTCACCAGCCCCCGTCGCCGCACCACGAACACCACGGCCAGAGCCATCACGAGGGCAAGCGCGGCGACCGGGAGCTCCAGCCATCCCGGATACCTGACCAGCGCCCCGGGCACGGTGAAGAACACCGGCGCGCCCGCGGACTCCAGCGCGCCCAGGTCCTTCGACCCCAGCGCCGCCGCCACGGCCAGCGCGTTGTCGCCCATCTGCTGGAGACTGCCCCGGTCCAGGTGGGCGGGGTCGTCGAGCGGGGTGTGATAGTACGCGCCGCCGCCGACGAAGGCCGAGTCCAGTCCCATCCACCGGGCCTGGTCGAAGACGTGGAAGTCGGTGTTGTTGGGCAGCAGGCCCATCAGGGAGGCGAAGGCCGAGTCCGCCGCGGGGTGCGGGGCGGCGGTGCCGTACACGTCGATGAGGCCACCGGAGGAGCGGAACATCTGCACGGTGCCGCGCACACCGCGGGCCTCGTGGTTGAGCACCACGACGGGGCCGTCGAAGCGGTTCTGGCGCGCGAAGGCCTCGGCGCCGAGCAGTCCCGCCTCCTCGGCGTCGGTGAGCAGGACGACGACGTCGTTGCGGAGGTTCGGTGGCAGGGTGCGGGCGACCTCCAGCACGGCCGCGGTCCCGGCGCCGTCGTCGGCGGCGCCGGGCGCGCCCGGTACGGAGTCGTAGTGGGCGGCCAGGACGATCCGGCCGGTGGAGGCGCTGCCGGGGCGGGTGGCGACGATGTTGCGGACCCGGGCGACGGGCGTGCTGCCCGTGTAGTTCAGGGGCAGCACGCCGACGCCCTCCTGGACGCGGGTGTCGAAGCCGATTTCCCTCAGGAGGGCGACAAGGTGCTCGCGGACGCGGTCGTTCGCGGCCGAGCCGGTCGGGTGCGGCGCCTTCGCGATCACCCGCACGTCCTCGAAGGCGCGCGCCGCGCTGAAGGCGGTGGCCGCGCTCCTGGGCGGCGCCAGGTCGAACATCGTGACCGCCACCAGCACGGCCAGCGCGATAAGGCTGAGAACTCGGCTCATGACCGGCCACGTTAGGACGGTCACTCAGCGGAGCGGATCGCTCGCGATGACGATCCGAACTACACAAAAGGGACTACGCGAGGCCCAGCTCGCGCTCCAGCAGACGCTTGGGCTTGGCGCCGATGACCTGCTTGACCGGCTGCCCGTTCTCGAAAAGGATCATGGTCGGGATGCTCATCACCCCGAAGCGCGCCATGATCTGCGGGTTCTCGTCGGTGTTGAGCTTGCCGATCGCCAGGCCGCGCGTGGCCTCGATCTCCTCCAGCACCGGGGCGACCATACGGCAGGGCCCGCACCATTCGGCCCAGAAGTCCACGAGAACCGGCTTGTCGCTCTTCAGCACCTGCTCGTCAAAGTTTTCGGTGGTCAGCGTGATCATTTCTCTCCCTTGAAGACGCATCCGGAACACAGTTGCGCGGCCACCTCGGCGCGGCGGGCGAGCAGCGTCCGGATCTCGGAGTCGATCTCCTCCAGCTTGCGCCGGTAGACCTCGACCGAACCGGCGCAGTCGCCGCCGGAGGAGTGGCCGGAGCGCAGGCACTCGACGAACGGGCGGGCGTCGTCCAGCGTGAAACCGTTGGTGAGCAGCGTGCGGATCTCGCTGACCAGCCGGACGTCGTCCTCCTGGTACTCGCGGTAGCCGTTGGCGGCGCGCCGGGCGCTGATCAGGCCGTGCTGCTCGTAGTAGCGCAGTGACCTGGTGCTCACGCCCGCCCGTCTGGCCAGTTCACCGATCCGCATGGGTCCACGCTAAACGTTGACACCAACGTCAATGTCAATAGGTGCGCCACCGCAGCACGTTCGGATACGCCACCTCCAGGCCAGGAGTCTCCCGGATCGCCTCGGCGGCCACCTCCGGCGTGAACTCGATGCGCAGCACCGCCTCCAGGTCGGCCCGGCGCTCGAAGGACATGCGCAGGTCGAGAGGACGGCGCAGCCAGCCCTGCCGGGTCCAGAAGGTCTCGACGGCCGTGGGGGAGTAGCTGGGCACGGTGCGCTGGAACCAGCGGCCGAAGTCGCCCCGGGTGGCGTCCAGGTCGACGACGAAGGCGGCGCCGCCCCGCCGTACCACGCGGTCGAGTTCGCGCAGGCCCGGCTCGCAGCCGGGACCGAAGAAGTACGCCCAGCGCGCGATCACGACGTCCACGCTCGCGTCGGGCACCGGCAGGCTCTGGGCGGTGGCGCGGTGCACCTCGACGCCGGGCAGGCCCGCGCAGCGCCGCAGGGCCAGCTTGACCAGGTCGCCGTGCGGCTCCACGCCGATCACCCGGGCGGCCTCGGCGGCGAGCGCGGGCAGGTGGTAGCCGGTGCCGCAGCCGATGTCGAGCACGACCGCGCCGTCTCGCGGACGGATCTCCCGCATCGCCGCGTCGGCCGCGCCATCGGGGTCTACGGCGCGGTTCTCCAGCTCGTACACCTGCGGCGTGTTCCAGATGTTGGGACTCGGGATGGCGCCGTGGGCAATGCGTGACATGGGTCAACCGTAGGCGCATGCGCCACGCCGCAGCCTCACCCCGCTTAGGCTGGCAACGTGGCTGACGTCATCCGCGTGCCCAATGCGAAGATCGCATTGTCCACTGCTTCGGTATATCCGGAACGCACACCCGATGCGTTCGAACTGGCCGCGCGCCTGGGTTACGACGGGGTCGAGATCATGGTCGGGGCCGACCCGGTGAGCCAGGACATCGACGTGATCGAGCGGCTTTCGCAGCACTACGAGGTGCCCGTGCTGGCCATCCACGCGCCCTGCCTGCTGGTCACCCAGCGTGTCTGGGGACGCGATCCGTGGGCCAAGCTGGTCAGGGCGCAGAAGGCGGCCGAGCGGCTGGGCGCGCAGACCGTCGTGGTGCATCCGCCCTTCCGCTGGCAGCGCGACTACGCCCGCGACTTCGAGACCGGCCTGGCTCGCATGCGCGAGGAGACCGACATCGTCTTCGCGGTGGAGAACATGTTCCCGCTGCGCGCCCGCGGCAACGACGTGGTGCCGTACTCGCCCGACTGGAACCCGGTCGACTACGACTTCCCCCACGTCACGCTCGACCTGTCGCACACCGCGGTCTCCGGCTCCGACGCCATGGAGATGGCGACCAAGCTGGGCGACCGGCTGGCCCATCTCCACCTGGCCGACGGCCTCGGCACCACCAACAAGGACGAGCACCTGGTGCCGGGCCGCGGCAACCAGCCGTGCGCGCCGATGCTGGAGCGCCTGGCCAGGAACGGCTACGACGGCCTGGTCGTACTGGAGATCAACACCCGCAAGGCGGCCTCGCGGACCGAGCGGATCGACGACCTCGCCGAGGCGCTCGCCTTCGCCCGGCTGTACCTGGCGGCGCGCACATGATCGAACGTGAACTCGGCAGGGTGTTCGACCGGGTCGCCGAGGCCTACGACGCGGCCCGCCCGCACTACCCCGACGAGGTCTACGGCGCCGTGTCCGAGATCACGGGGATCGAGCTCGCGGGCGCGACGGTCGTCGACGTCGGCGCGGGCACCGGCATCCTGACGCGTGCCCTGCGGGCCCGCGGCGCGCGGGTGCTGGCCGTGGATCCGGGCGCGGAAATGCTCTCCTACCTGGTCTCCCGCCTCTCCGGTACGGCCGGCGTCGCCGCGGTCGTGGCCGACGGCAACGCGTTGCCCGTGGGAGACGCCAGCGCGGACCTGGTCACTTATGCCCAGTCGTGGCACTGGCTGGACCCGGCCGTCTCGATCGCCGAGGCCCGGCGGGCGCTGCGCCCAGGCGGCGCGATCGCCGCCTGCTGGAACTTCGCCGACGCCGGCCAGGCCGAGTGGCTGGCCGCCTACGAGGAGAGGTTGTCGGCCGAGGCGCCGCGCTACTGGGGCCCGGCGCACGAGAAGTGGTCGCCGCCGCCGATCACCGCCGCCTTCGAGGTGGTCGAGGAGCGCTGGATTCCGTGGAACCGGCTGGTCGGCATCGAGGAGTTCCTGCTCGACCTGCGTTCCCACTCCTACATGGCGGCGCTGCCGGCCGAGCTGGCCGACGAACTGGTGGAGCGGCGCCGGGGCGAGCTCAGGCTGGCCTTCCCCGACGGCATGCTGAGCGTGCCGATGCGCGTCTACCTGGCGGTGGGGCGATGACCGTCAAACGGCGCCCCGGCCGCCGGCCGGGGTCCGTGGACACGCGGGGCGAGATCCTCACCGCGGCCAGGACGGTCTTCGCCGAGAAGGGCTTCGACAAGGCGACGGTTCGGGGCATCGCCAGGGAGGCGAAGGTCGATCCCGCGCTGGTGCACCACTATTTCAACACCAAGGAGGGGATGTTCGCCGAGGCCATGCAGCTCCCCATCAATCCGGAGGAAGTGGTGCCGGCGATCCTGGAGGGGCCGCGCGAGGAGGTGGGTGAGCGGCTGGTCCGCCTGCTGCTCACGCTGACCGCCGAGCGAGAGGCCCGCCAGCCGGTGATCGCGCTGATGCGCTCGGCGATGACGAATGACGCGGCGCTGGCGATGCTGCGGGAGTTCATCACCAACGCCCTGCTCTTCCGCGTGGCCGACGGGCTGGGCGTGCCGCACCTGCGGATAGAGGCCGCCTTCTCGCAGATGTTCGGGCTGGTGATGGCGCGTTACGTGCTGGAGCTGGAGCCCCTGGCCACCGCCGACGACGAGGAGCTGGTGGCGCTGATCGCGCCGACGATTCAGCGCTATCTCACAGGCTAGAGCATTGTTCTAGAAGGTGGGTTGACCTTAGGGTGGGTCGCGTTGGGCCCGGAATGTTACTCACGGGTAGGATTCTGGGGAGACCTGGTCATTGCGTGGATGACCGGCGACCGTACGCTGGCAGCCAACGCCGTCTGTGGGAGGACCCGTGCTCTGGGTAGCCGTGCTCGCGCTCGTCATGACCGTGGCGGCGGTGGCCGTCGCGGGCCGCAGGGCCCTGTTCCTGTTCAAGCTCGCGACCGTGGGACCACCGGCCCCCGAACGCATCGAGTACGCCAAGACCCACGTACCCGATGAGCTCAAGGCCCAGATCGTCGAGGTCTTCGGGCAGAAGAAGCTGCTGAAGTGGACGCCGTCCGGCGTGGCGCACTTCTTCGTCATGTGGGCCTTCTTCATCCTGCTGACCGTCTACGTCGAGGCGTACGGCGGGATCGTCCAGGGCGCCATCACCGGGCGGCCGAACTTCCACATCCCGCTGATCGGGCAGTGGTCGGCGCTCGGCTTCCTGCAGGACTTCATCGCGGTGGCCTGCGTGCTCGGGCTCATCGCGTTCGCGGTCATCCGGATCAAGAACTCGCCGAAGACGCTGGGCCGCAAGTCCCGCTTCTCCGGCTCGCACCTGGGCGGTGCCTGGCTCGTCCTGTTCATGATCTTCAACATCATCTGGACGCTGTTCCTGGCGCGGGGGGTGGCTTCGGCCAACGGCAACCTGCCCTACACCGGCGGCGCGTTCGTCTCGATCGCGCTGGGCAAGATCCTGCCCGCCAGCACGCTGCTGGAGGAGATCGCGCTGCTCCTGCACATCGGCTTCATGCTGGTGTTCCTGGTCATCGTGGTGAACTCCAAGCACCTGCACATCTTCACCGCGCCGCTGAACGTGTTGTTCTCGCGTCGCCCCGACGGCCTGGGCGCCGCCTCCGAGCTGCGGGTGGACGGCAAGCTCGTCGACTTCGAAGACGAGGACCTGGACCCGGAGAAGCTCGGCCGGGGCAAGATCGGCGACACGACCTGGAAGGGCTTCCTCGACTTCTACTCCTGCACCGAGTGCGGACGCTGCCAGTCGCAGTGCCCGGCGTGGAACACCGACAAGCCGCTGTCGCCGAAGATGCTGATCCTCGACCAGCGCGACCACGCCTTCAAGGTCGCCCCCTATCTGCTGCAGGGCGCGGATCTTCCGCAACCGGACACCAGCCACGCCGACACCGACGTGCTCGCGCTGCTGGAGAAGCCGCTGGTCGGCGAGGACGGCATCATCCACCCCGACGTGCTGTGGTCGTGCACCAACTGCGGCGCCTGCGTCGAGCAGTGCCCGGTGGACATCGAGCACATCGACCACATCCTCGACATGCGCCGCTACCAGGTGATGGTGGAGTCGTCGTTCCCGTCCGAGGCGGGGGTGATGGTGAAGAACCTGGAGAACAAGGGCAACCCGTGGGGCATGTCCGAGATGAAGCGGGCCGACTGGATCGAGGAGCTCGACTTCGAGGTCGAGCTGGTCGAGGACAAGATGCCCGAGGACGCCGAGTACCTCTTCTGGGTCGGCTGCGCCGGCGCCCTGGAGGACCGGGCCAAGAAGACCACCAAGGCCGTCGCGGAGCTCCTGCACATCGCGGGCGTGAAGTTCGCCGTGCTCGGCCCGATGGAGGCCTGCACCGGTGACCCGGCCCGCCGCCTGGGCATGGAGTACCTGTTCAACATGCTCGCCCAGCAGAACATCGAGACGCTGAAGGAGGCCGGGGTCAAGAAGATCGTGGCCACCTGCCCCCACTGCTTCAACACGCTGGCCAACGAGTACCCGCAGCTCGGCGGCACCTTCGAGGTCGTCCACCACACCCAGCTGCTGTCGCACCTGGTCGACACCGGCAAGCTCACGCCGGTCACGCCGATCGAGGAGAAGATCACCTACCACGACCCGTGCTTCCTCGGCCGCCACAACAAGGTCTACTCCCAGCCCCGCGACATCATGTCGAAGGTGCCCGGCGTGCAGACCCAGGAGATGCACCGGCACAAGGACCGGGGCTTCTGCTGCGGCGCCGGTGGCGCCCGCATGTGGATGGAGGAGCGCATCGGCAAGCGCATCAACACCGAGCGCGTGGACGAGGCGCTGACCACCAACCCGGACACGGTCTCGACCGCCTGCCCGTTCTGCATGGTGATGCTCGGCGACGCCATCAACGAGAAGAAGAACAGCGGCGAGGCGAAGGAGTCGCTGGAGGTCGTGGACGTGGCGCAGCTCTTGATCAAGTCGGTCAAGGGTACGTCCTGACGCGGGAAAGTCGGACTCCTTCACAGCCTTTGTGGAGGAGTTTCGCACGTCAGACCGGTCAAGCGCCGGAAATCCGCCATCCACATAACGGGAAAATCACGGTAACCTCAACGTCGCATGGCTTCATTCGACGGGGAGGGGGCTCGCGATGCGCGTCGTCGTCACAGACGCGGAAGTCACTCTGGCTGACGTGCTCTCCCTGCGACTCGCGATCGACGACCCGCTCGATGAAGGCACCGAACTGGTGCTGCGCCATCGGGGAACGGGCGTCGAGCGCGACGTGGTGCTCGGCAAGCCGGGAAACAGGTCACGCGAGGCCACGCTCGCGGTCTCGCTGGCGCCGCTGGGCCTCATCGCCGGCCGGTGGGACGCCTACCTGCGCCACGACGGCGCGAGGACCAGGCTCAGGAGCGTGGACCCCGGCTTCTCGCTGGACCACCTCGACACCTACGCGTTGTGCAAACGCACCTTCGCCTACCGCTCCTACCGCACGCGCAACGGCTTCCTCGCGCTCAAGATCGACCAGGCGGAGCCCGTGGCCGAGGTGCGCTCGGTGTGGTTCAGGGAGGGCCGGTTCGAGGTGATGGGCCTGCTCGCCTTCACCGGTCTGGACGACGACGACGCCCGCCACGAGGCCAGTCTCGCGCTGCGCCGCAGGCAGTCGGCCGCGCACCTGTCCGCGCGGGCCACCGTCCAGGGCGTGCGCTTCCATGCCGCGATCTCCCTCGTGGACGTCATCGCCGCCGACCCGGAGGCCTCGGGCACCTGGGAGCCGTCCCTGGAGGTCGAGGGGCTGCCGGAGCCGCTGCGGCTGGGCTCGCGTCTCGACGACGTGGACGGCAAACGCCGCCGCCTGCACTATCCGGCGACCAAGGTGGACGGCGTGCCCGTCCGGCCCTGCTACACCGCCGACGACGAACTGCGGATCGAGGTAGGCGGGTGAAGGTCAGCCTGATGATCCCCTCCGCGTACGGCATGCGCGGCGACATCCGGTCCACCCTCAACCTCGCCAGCGCCCTCGCGGAGCGGCACGAGGTCGAAGTGATCAGCATCAGGCGGCAGAAGGAGAAGCCCTTCTTCCCGGTCGGCTCCAAGGTCAGGCTCCGCTCGGTGGTGGACGTCCGGCCGGGCGTCAGGCACCTGTTCCCCAGCGGGCAGATGCGCACGGAGGTGGCGCTGTGGCGGACGTTGCGCGGGCTGAAGAGTGATGTTCTGATCACGACGCGGCCAGCATTGTCTGTCCAGGCCGCCAGGTACGGCCCGCGCGAGATCCTCCGCATCGCCCGCGAATGGGGCCGGCCATCGGTGCCCGCCCCGGTCCGCAAGTTCTACCCCCGGCTCGACGCGGTCGTCACGGCCACCGAGTCGGCGCGGGAGGAGTGGACGCGGCTGGTCGAGGCGGGGCCGAAGGTGCTGGCCGTACCGGACGCGCTGCCCCGGGGGCCGTGGCCGCGCTCGCGGATGGACAACCGGATCGTGGCTGCCGGTGGACGGTGGGTGCCGGCCAAGGCGTACGACCGGTTGATCAGGGCGTTCGCGATGGTGGCCGACAAGCGTCCCGACTGGCGGCTGCGGCTCTACGGCGGCGGGCCGGAGGAGCGGCGGCTGCGCGCGCTGGTGCGCGAACTGGATCTGCACAACCACGTGTACTTCATGGGCACCACGTCCGATCTGGCCGGCGAGTTCGCCAAGGCCTCGATCGTGGCGACGACCTCGCGTACCGAGGACCTGGGGATGACCGTGCTGGAGGCGATGGGCTGCGGGGTGCCCGTGGTGGCCTTCGACGGGGCCAGGGGGCCGAGCGAGTTCGTGGCGACCGGCTACAACGGGGTGCTCGTGCCCGAGGGCGAGGAGCAGATGTTCGCCGCGGCGCTGCTGGCGCTCATCGACGACGAACGGCGGCGCCGTTCGCTGGCCGCCGGGGCGCTGGAGACGACCGCCCGCCACTCGGCCGACGGTGTGGGCGAGCAGTGGGAGAAGCTGATCAGCGAACTTCGCTGAACGCGGCCCGCGATACCGCTTACGGGTACCGTAGGACCATGCATGGGTACAGCGGAGACAAGCAGGCCTATCTCACGCGGCTGCGCCGGGTCGAGGGCCAGATCAGGGGCCTCCAGCGCATGGTGGAGGACGACGCCTACTGCATCGACATCCTCACACAGGTCTCCGCCGCCACGCGCGCGCTTCAGGCCGTGGCTCTCGGGCTGCTGGAGGAGCACATCTCGCACTGCGTGGCCGACGCGATCAACACAGGGGGGCCCGAGGCGGACGCGAAGGTGAAGGAGGCGTCCGCGGCCATCGCGCGTCTGGTTCGCTCCTAGTCGAAGTGACTAGTGTCGAAGTGACTAGTCCTGTCACTGCGGTCCCGGACCCCTGGGGAGTCCGGGACTAGGTCTTTGTACTGGCCCATTTCAGTGACTCGCTGAAGTCCGCAATCCGAGCGCGTCGTCGAGCTCGGCCAAGGTGAGTCGCCGGTCGCTGATTGCCACGGCGGTCAGCACCTCGGCGTAGAGTGCAATCTCGTCCAACGCGACACGATCGTGGACCCGATAGTCCAGGTCATCGTGCCCCACCGCGTCGTCCTTCCTTCCGCAGCCCACACCCTCTACGAGGTTACGGCCCGGGGCCCTTCAGGCGACATGGCCCATCGGGGTCATTCCTTTCTGTACCGCCGGGCCCCATCAGGATCATTTCCCGTTTCCGAGATCACAATTCAGCCAATGCCCGGTTGTTCAGGAGAAGGAACGATATAGGGGGAGTAAGAGAGAAATTACGGTATTAGTGGTTTACGGGTGGATGTCGTCGCGCTCGTGCACGAGCCTGCGGACGATCGCCCGCGCCCCGGCCAGACCTTCCTCCGGCATCCGCGCCCCCGTCAGCCTGCACCACGTCAGCCCGGTCGCGTACGCCGCGCCCAGCACCGCCGCCGCGGAACCCCTGTCCGGCGGGGCGACCAGCACTCCGCGCGCCGTCGCCGGCGAGGTCGCGCGCTCCGGCCAGCCGCCTGTCGCGCCCGTCCACAGAAACGCCGGTACGGCGAAGCCGTCGGGCTCGGTGTGCTCCCCATATTCGGCGACATGCGCGGTGAGCTCGGCGTAGGCATGGCGGACCCGGTGGTCCAGCCAGTCGTGCAGCCGATCGCCCGCCCCCGGCAGATCGGTCAGGAAGGACGCCGCCGCCCTCGGCGCGTCGGAGGTGAACGCCAGGGACTCCACCAGGTCGTAGACCGTGTGCCGGAAGGCTGTGCCGGGGTCGGTGTCGGGCAGGATCCACCTGGCCAGGTCGGCGGGCACGCGGGCCAGCCACGCCCGCCGTACCGTGTCGTCACCTCTGAGGGCGGCGGCGTGGTCGAGGGAGGGCTGGTGGAGCAGGGGCTTGAGCATGGCCAGCAGCGCGTGGGCCCGGGGGGCGAAGCGCGGGTCGTCGGCCAGGATCTGCGCGGTGTCGGCCATGAGGGCCACCAGCCGCAGCCCGGCCTTCCCCGGCGTGTCCTTCCCGCTCGGCGCGCCGCCGGGCGGGCCGGAGCCGCCTTGGGAGTGCTCGGTCGTCCCGTACGCGGAATGGCCCGCCGCGTGCTGACCGGAAGCGGAGTGGCCGGAAGCGGAGTGACCGGACGTCGAGGAGCCGGATGTCGAGGGGCCGGTACCTGGATGCCCGGTTCCCGAGTGGCCGGTTCCCGTGTGGCTGGTCCCTGGGTGGCCGGGGCCTGGGGTGGGGGGCTTGCCCGGGTGGGTGTTCCAGGGGTAGGGGACCGACAGTGAGGGGTCGGGCCGGCCGGTGGCGCGTACGCGTTCCGCGTACAGCGTGACCAGGGCCTCCAGGGAGGGGCGGGTGAGCCAGCGGACCCACTCGTCGCCGGGCAGGGGCCGCCGCAGGTACTCGCCGAAGATGGTGAGCAGGCGCTCGTTGCCGTCGAACGCGGGCGCGTACGCGCACCACATGATCGTGCCCCAGACGGCGGCGACCGTGCTCGGGACGTCGGCGGCGAAGACGTCCCTGAAGGAGGTCAGCGGGTAGTCGAGCTCCGACTTGCGGCCCGCGCGGCGCAGCAGGACCCGGATCTCCTCGGTGAGGCCCGGGTGTACGTCGGGGCCGATGAAGGCCTGGGTGGACCCGTCCGGGCCGATGAAGTCGGCGCCTGTGGGCAGCAGGCCGGGGTTCAGGACGGGCGAGCCGTGGCGGCCGGCGCGGACGGGCAGGCCGCGCGGCGGGGCGGCCAGGTGCCAGCGCCCGTCGGCGGGGTCGTGGAGGTACCAGCGGGCGTGGGCGCCGAAGAGCCAGCGGCCGCCGTCAGGGGTGACGACCGTCGTGGTCGCCAGCGCCTCGGCCCTGAGGTGATCGGGGAGCCCGGCCCAGCGCGGGTTCGCCACGAGCGCGCGCACGTCCGCTTCGACGGCCGAGAAGGGGTCCAAGGGGTGCACGGCGGCCATCGTACTTCGCCGGTCCGCCACGGTCGGCGGCAATAGGGGGCAGAATGTCCGTTATGACGATCGGAGGGGGGACGCCGAACGGTGTCTGATCGCCTTGGCCATATAGGAATCCGGGGTACGCGCGAACGTGGCCCTGTCGTCGTCGGTGAGCTCGCGCACGACCTTGCCGGGGACGCCCGCCACGAGCACGCCCGGCGGGATCCTCTTGCCGGGGCCGACCAGCGCGCCCGCAGCCACGAGGGTGCCCGCGCCGACCCGGGCGCCGCCGAGCACGATGGCGCCGATGCCGATCAGGGCGCCGGTCTCGACGTACGCCCCGTGGACCATCGCCTTGTGGCCCAGGCTGACCCGCGGCTCCAGGATCGCCGGCTCTCCCGGATCGGAGTGCAGGCAGCAGAGGTCCTGGACGTTGCACTCCTCCCCGATCTCGATTCGCTCATCGTCTCCACGCAGGACGGAGCCGTACCAGATGGACGCCGCCCGGCCCACGCTGACGCGGCCCACGACGACGGCCCCTGGCGCTATGTACGCCTCGGGATGAATGTCCGGAACTGCCCCGTTGTCCAACGCTGCTATGTACACCCGGGACATCGTAATTCCTGCCCCAGGTGTGGCGTTCCGGTTGCGGACGTGGGCAGATGGCAGGAAAGTCGATTCCTGACGTCTCGTCGTCAGACACTCACAAATTGCAGTCCCCCGCCTCACGCAGACCATAGGTAACCCCCATGAAAAACCAGCACGAGAGCATCCCCGATCTGATGCAAGAGGACACCTTCGAGGTCGTGATGCGCGGCTACAACCGCCGTCAGGTCCACGACTACATGATGAGAACCCGCAATCAAATCCGAGATCTCGAAGAGCGGCTGGCACGGGCGATCGACCAGGCGGAGCAGGGTCGCATCGAACTGGCCGAGGCCAGGCGGCGCATGGTCGAGGCGCCGCAGAGCTACGAGGACCTGAGCCCGCGCCTGGCGCAGATCCTCAAGCTGGGCGAGGAGGAGGCGGCCGCCAAGAAGGAGGACGCCGCCAGCGAGGCCGCCAGCGTGCGGGAGAGCGCCAGGACGGAGTCCGACCGCATGGTCACCTCCGCCCGTGAGACCGCCGACAACATCCTGACCTCGGCCCAGGCCGAGGCCGAGCGCCGCGTGGGCGAGGCCACCTCGGCCGCCGAGCGCATGCTGGCCCAGGCCGGCTCTGACGCGGAGGAGACCCTGACCACCGCGCGGGCCGAGGCGGAAGAGGCCCTGCGCGAGGCCAGGTCGGAGGCCGACCGCGCGGTGAGCGCGGCCACCACGGAGTCCGAGCGCCTGGTCGAAGGGGCGCAGGCCGAAGCCGAGCGGACCATGAACGCGGCCAGGGCCGAGGCGGAGCAGACGCTCGACTCGGCGCGTGGAGAGGCCGAGTCGACGCTGACGGCCGCGCAGCAGCGAGCCGCTTCGCTGGACGAGCACGCCGGGCGCCGGGTCAGCTACCTCACCGACACCCATGGCGAGGTGGTACGCCGCCTGACCGAGATCAGTGCCGTGCTGGGCGACCTGATGCGCAGCGAGTCGGCCGCCGGGCCGTTGCTGGAGGGGCCGCCGGCCGTTCCCGCTGACGAGGCGCTCACGCTTCCCGCCCAGGAGACGCCCGCGGCTCAGGACGTGGTCACGTTCCCGGCTCAGGAGGAGCCCGCCGTACCCTCGCAGGAGGATGTGCGGGTGATCGTGGCGGACTCGATCGAGGAGCCCCAGCCCCAGCGCGCGAGCGACGACACCGACGTCAACATCGGCGGGCTGACCGACGTGCGCAAGTGACCGACGGTGTCGCGGGCCCCGCTACGGCGGGGCCTGCGTCATGTCCAGGTACGCCCGCCCGCGCGGCGAGACGCGATAGCCGGTGCCGAGGCTGATGGTGAGGCCGAGGTTCTTGAGCTTGCGAACATTGATCTTGAACGTGGGCAGGTCCTGGCCGATCTCGGGAGCGAGGTCGCCGGCCCGCACGCCGGGGCGCTCGGCGATGAGGCGGAGCGTGGGCACTGCCCAGGGGCCGAAGCGGGCCATACGGGTGCGCAGGCCGGCGAGGTCGTCGGGGGAGAGCTCGGCGGAGTCGGCGAGTGCGTCGCGCGGGTCGCTCGCGTCGGCGAGGTGCAGTCCGATGCGGTGGATCGGGTCGTCACCGCGGGCGTCGAGGTCGCGGCGGAGCGTCGCGGCGTCGGGGAAGCCCGCGGCGCGGGCGTCGGCCTCGGTGATGGCTGTGGCGTCGGGCACCACCTCGACCGAGGAGACGCCGGCGATGCGGCCGTCGCCCATGCGGTAGCGGCCGCCGGGCTTGACCTGGCTGCGTTTCCAGCGCCGGAAGGCGAGCGTGATGGTGCCGTCGGCGATGCCTTCGCGCAGGCGCTGTTCGAAGAGCATGGGTCCGACGCTACTCCGTGGGCGGAAGCCTCCGCCCCCGATAGGGTCGGAGGCTTCCGCGACCTTGGCCCCGTTTTTGGTGGCCCGGTGCCGGAGCCGCCGAGACGCTGGACCCGGCACCGGGCTGCTCGTGTCGCCTGAACCCGCTGGACCGTGAGAACGGTCCAGCCGTCAGGCGGGCGGCGGGGTTCCCGCTCGCCTCTGCTGGTCCCGGAGCTGGTCGCGCAGACCGTCCGGGTCGTCGGCGTCGATCGTCATCGCGCACCCGGCATCACGCTGCTCGGCGCTGAGCGGGTGATGCCGGGTGGCCCACCAGCGTCCCGCGTCGCTCCGCCAGATGGTCCAGTGCGGAAACTCCCGGGCGATCTCCGCGAGGTGCCGGTCAAAGGACATGACCACCCTTCCCGGGAGCCGCCGCTAGGCGATGATTCCTTCTCCTCTGACGATGGGGCACCTCTCTAGAGAGGGCAATGATCGTGAGGGATACGTCAACCTATCGCTTGACATTTCGGCTTGACCTAAGCATCGAAATCGTACTGAAGTACATAGGCTGCGGAGTCCAAAACCATCTCGTTGAGCTCGACCGGAAGTCCGCCGGAGGTGTAGGCGGTCCGGCAGACCTCGATGACGGGGGTGCCGCCGGGCAGGCCCAGGAGGCCGGCCTCGCGCGGGCGGGGCATTCTGGCGCGTACCTCCTCGGTGAAGTGGGCCGGGGGCAGTCCGAGGTCGCCCAGGCGGGCGTAGACGCCGCCTGGTCCGGTGTCGGCCACCGTGATGGCGGAGCCCTCGACCAGCGCGGCGGGGAAGTAGGAGGTGGCGAGCTGGACGGGGCGGCTGTCGACCGAATAGCGCCGCCGCCGTACCCATACCTCGCCGCTCTCCAGCACCGCTGAGACGTCTTCCGTGGCGTTCTCCCTGGCCACCTCCACCTCGTCGACGGTGAACGGACGGCCGCGCGTGTCGGCGTCCCAGATCGCCCGCCCCTGCCCCCACTGCTCGCGGGACAGCCGGCGGGAGCCGTGTCGTCGGATCGGTTTGAACAAGCGCACGTAGACCCCCGAACCTCGCTTGGGTACCGCCAGCCCTTCGTTGATGAGTACGGCAAGCGCCTGCCGAGCGGTGGCGCGTGCCACGTCGTGCTCTGCCATGAGCGCGTTCTCGCCCGGTAGCCGATCCCCGTCACGCAATTCGCCGGCCATGATCCGCGCGCGGAGGCCGTCGGCGATCCGTCGATAGATGGGGGGCTCGTGAGGTACCGGGGATTCAGACACGTTTGACCACCCTCTGTCACCAACCGGGTTTGGCGTCTCCAGAGAACTTGCCCCGTCTTGTCCACGATCGCACAGATACGCAGGTTGGTCGCGTGCTTCTTTTGAGTGGATCGTGCCTGTGTGGTGATCTTCGGGGGTTTTCGCGGGCCGTTACCTTGGAACGGTCCTGCCCGGTATTACGGGGGCCCACCAGCGGCGAGTAATCACGGCAGCCAGTACGGCCCCGGCCGTGTTGACCAAGACGTCGTCGGTGGCTGAGTCGCGGCCCAGTCGCAGGCCGTACTGGAGGGACTCGACGGTCGTGGAGGCCAGCGCCGCGATGAGGGCGATGCGCGCCAGCGAGGTGAAGCTCGCCGAGCGGACCGGGAGCAGTCCCCCCAGGGCGGCGAATACCAGTAGATTCCCGCCAACCTGCACGAATGCCGTCTCCCATGGCCCGGTGGCGAGGTCGATCAAGACCTGGAAGGGGACGAGTTCGACCGTGTTCCGGCGGCCGGAGGGGGTGAGGATCATCCAGATCCAGGGCGCGGTGCCGATGACGATCCCGACGTCGGCGACCGCGCTGCGGAGGGGCGCGGGGTGCGCGCGGCGGGCACGGCCGCGGGTGAGATGGAAGATCGCCAGCACCGCCGCCGGAACGGTCAGAAGCGTCGCGATGATGACATTTCCCCACATGGTGAAGATCCCTGTCACGGCTTCATCGTGGGGTACGGGGAAGTGGCGTACCAGACAGGGTGTGTGGGGGCCGTGTGCAGCTTTTGTGCACGCCTATTACGGACGGACCGGAATGTGCTTCCCGAGGAAGTCGACGGCCACCCGCCAGAGGTCCGCGGCGGCCTCCTCGTGGTAGAAATCCGGGGCCTCATGGTTGTGGAATGCGTGTCCGGCCCGCTCGTCCACGTACACCCGGACGTTGGGACGGCCCGCCGCCGCCCGCTCCACCTCGGCCACCCGCTCGCGGGGGATGTACGGGTCGTCGCCGCCGAAGGCCAGCAGCAGGGGAGCGTCGACGCGCTCCATGAGGGCGAGGGTGTCGGGCACCTGCGAGCCGTAGAACGACAGCACCGCGTCCATGGGCTCGCCGGCGGCCAGCGCGAAGTTCAGCGAACCGCCCAGGCAGATGCCGAGCGAGCCGACGCCGCCCGCGACCTCGGGCAGCGCGCGCAGGTGCGCCAGCGTCGTGCCGCTGTCGGCCACGCCCTGGGCGCCGTCGAACCGGCTCGCGACCTCGATCGAGGCCTGGAGCCCCGCCAGGTCGTGGGCACCCTGCCAGTTGCGCCGCACCCGCCAGAACAGGTCGGGGGCGGCCACGACGTAGCCGAGCGCGGCAAGGTCCTCGGCGACCTTCCTGATGTACGGCCCGACGCCCCAGACCTCCTGCAGCAACAGGATGCCCGGCCCGCGGCCGGAGTCCGGCAGCCAGACGTGGACGTCGAAGGACCCGTCATGGGCGTTCACCTGATCGATACGCGTCCGCATGACAGGCAGCGTAATTGGCATAGATCCCCTACAGGGGAGACGATGACGAGAGCCCACCATCAGGCTGGAGTGATTCAGATGCACGATGAATGGTCGGAAGCGGTGGACGTGCGCACCCAGGCGGCCGACCGGCTGCTGGACGCGGCCGCGTCGGGCAAGCCGTGCCCGCCGGTCCGCGACCTGGTCGGGTCGGTACGGGACGGCTACGCCGTACAGGAGATCAACACGCGGCGCGCGCTCCAGGAGGGGCGCAGGCTCGTCGGCCGCAAGGTCGGCATGACCAACGCGGAGGTCCGCGGGCGGTTCGGCATCGGCGAGCCGGACTTCGGGATGTTGTTCCAGGACCGCTGCCACCTCGACGGGCAGCCGATCCCGATCGGGGACTTCCTGCAGCCGAGGGTCGAGGGCGAGGTGGCGTTCGTGCTCAAGGAGGACCTGGAGGGCGGGCCGTTCACCACCGCCGAGGTGATCAGGGCGGTGGACTTCGCGCTGGCCGCCATCGAGGTGGCCGACTCCCGGATCGAGGGCTGGGACATCACCCCGGCCGACACGATCGCCGACAACGCCTCCAGCGGCGCCTTCGTCCTGGGTGGCGACCCCCGGGATCTGCGCGGTCTCGACCTGCGTACGGCGGCCATGACCATGACGCGCAACGGCGAGCAGGTGTCGTCGGGGTCGGGGGCGCAGGTCATGGAGCACCCGCTCAACGCGCTGGTCTGGCTGGCGGGCGCGACGGGGCGCTCGGCGTTCCCGCTGCGCGCGGGCGACGTGGTGCTGACCGGAACGCTGGGGCCGTTCGTGGAGGCGGTCAGCGGGGACGCCTTCGAGGTGCGGATCGACGGGCTCGGCTCCGTGCGGGCCGTGTTCGGATAGGGAGGGGTCATGCTGCCACCCATCGACTTAGGCAAGTGGATCGAGGAGCACGAGCACCTGCTCAAGCCGCCCGTGGGCAACAAGGTGGTCTTCGAGGAGGCCGGCGACTTCATCGTGATGGTCGTCGGCGGTCCCAACCAGCGCACCGACTTCCACGTCGACCCGTACGAGGAGCTGTTCTTCCAGATCAAGGGGAACATGCGCCTCAACGTGATGACGCCGGAGGGCCCGGACACCGTCCACATCCGCGAAGGGCAGATGTGGCTGCTTCCGGCCGGCCTGCCGCACTCGCCGCAGCGGGAGGCGGACTCGGTCGGCCTCGTCGTGGAGAAGATCCGCGAGGAGGGACGGCTGGAGACCTTCCGGTGGTACTGCCAGGAGTGCGGGGCCATGGTGCACGAGGTGGAACTCCAGGTACGCGACATCGTCAAGGACCTGCCACCGGTTTTCGCCGCCTTCTACGCCGACCAGGCGGCGCGGACCTGCCGCGACTGCGGAGCGCTGCATCCGGGCAAGGGATAGCGCTCTTCCCTTCTGCCGCCGCACGCGCGAGGATCTCGGAAACGCAAGCGGCAGCGGGAGCCTCCGATGAGATTTGCCTTGCTCGCTCTGGCCGTTGCGCTCGCCGCGGGGTGCGGTGGCGCGGCCACCCGGCAGGCGGCCGACGACTCCGTGGTGAAGGTCGGCGCGATCATCTCGCAGACCGGCGTGTACGCGGCGCTCGGCGACGACATGGAGACCGCCATGCGCCTCTACCTGGACGAGCACGGCGGAAAACTGGGCGGGAAGACGGCCAGGCTGGTGGTCGCCGACGACGCCGGCACCCCGGAGACCGGCCAGCAGAAGGCCAGGCAGCTCACCCTCCAGGACCAGGTGAACGTGATCACCGGGCTGATCGCCTCCCCGGTCGCGGTGGCCGTGGCCAAGGAGGCCGCCGCCCAGAAGACGCCCGTGGTCATCGCCAACGCGGGCGCCGACGCGCTGGGCGGCCCCGGCGTCTTCCGCGTCTCCTACACCAACTACATGCACGGGTACGCGGCCGGCCGCCACGCCGCCGAGTCGTACGGCAAGGACGGCGCCGTGCTCATGGGCGCCGACTATTCCGCCGGCACCGAGACGCTGAAGGGCTTCGCCGAGGGCTACGCCAAGGGCGGCGGCGCCAAGCCGCTGAAGCAGATCCTCACCCCGTTCGGCAAGACCCAGAACTTCCAGCCGTACCTCAGCCAGATCCCCGCCGAGGCGAAGTTCCTCTACGTCTTCTACGCCGGCGGCGAGGCCATCACGTTCGCCAAGAACTTCAGGCAGTTCGGCTACGACAAGAAGCTCAAGCTCCTGACCTGCCAGAACATCACCGACGAAGACGTACTGCAGGCGATCGGAGCCGACGCGGAAGGCATCACCAGCGTCGGCCTGTACTCGCCCGCCCTCGACAACCCGGACAACCAGGCCTTCACCGCCAAGTGGAAGGCGAAGACCGGCAAGAACCCGTCGGTGGTCGCGCTGCAGAGCTGGGACGCCATGAGCCTCATCGACCAGGCCGCCGGACGGGGCGGCGACCTCGCCCAGGCCCTGGGCCAGGTGGGGGAGATCGCCAGCCCGCGCGGCCCGTTCACGCTGGACGCCGAACACAACCCCGTGCAGAACTGGTATGTCCGCGAGTACTCCGGCGGCGTGAACAAGGTGATCGCCACCATCGCGCCGGAGGCCTCGTGAGCCTGCTCGTCAACGCGTTCGACGGGCTGGCGTTCGGGGCGCTGCTGTTCGTGCTCGCGGTCGGGCTGACGCTGATCTACGGCATGCTCGACGTGCTCAACCTGGCCCACGGCGCGCTCTACATGGCCGGCGGCTACGTCGCCTTCCTGCTGCTCGGCGGCGCCTCGGTCGGGCTCGGGATGTGGGCGGGCGCCGCGCTGCTCGTGGCCGCGCTCGGCGTGGCGCTGGGCGGCGTCCTGTCGGCGGCGATCCTGCCGCTGCGCGGGCGCGGTCATCTGGACCAGGCCCTGCTCACGCTGGGGCTGGCGATCCTGCTGTCGGAGTTTCTGCTCGGCGTGGTGGACCGGGGCTTCCACACCCTTCCGCCACCCGGCGGGCTGGACGGCAGCGTCCTCGGCAGCTATCCGGTCTACCGGGTGGCGGTGATCGCGGCCGGTCTCGTCATCGGCGCGATCGTGTACTGGGTCTTCGAGCGGACCCGGGCGGGGGCCCTGGTCAGGGCCGCGGTGGACGATCCCGGAATGCTCGCGGCGATCGGCGTGGACGTCGCGCGGGTCCGATTATCGGTCATGCTGGCCGGCTGCGGGCTGGCCACGTTCGCCGGCGTGCTGGGGCTGCCGCTGCTCAACCTGCGGGCCGGGCTGGACAGCGAGGTGCTCGTGCTGGCGCTGATCGTCATCGTGATCGGCGGTCTCGCCTCCATCCGCGGGGCGGTGGTGGGGGCGCTGCTGGTCGGGCAGGTGCAGACCGTCGGGGTGTCTCTGGTACCGGAGCTGGCGGCGTACCTGCTGTTCGCGGTCATGGCGGCGGTGCTTCTGTGGAACCCGTCCGGGATGTTCGGGCGGGCCGGGTGAGGGCGGTCCTGGCCGCCGCCGTGCTGGCCGCCATGCCGTTCGTCCTGGGGGCCTACCAGCTCAGCCTGCTCACCGGCGGGCTGGCCTACGGGCTGATGGCCGCGAGCCTCGCCCTCCTCGTCGGGCACGCGGGGCTGCCGTCACTGGGGCACGCCGCCTTTCTGGGGGTGGGCGCGTACGCCGCGGGGCTGACGGCCAAGCATCTCAGCGAGTCGGCCGTGGTGCAGCTGGGTGCGGCGGTGCTGGCGGGGGTGGTGTTCGCGCTGGTCACCGGGTGGTTCGCGGTGCGTACTCGGGGGTTCTTCTTCCTGATGTTCACGCTGGCGATCGGGGAGATCGCGGTCCAGGCGGCCACGCGGGCCGGCCGGGTCACGGGCGGGGACAACGGCTTGGCCGGCATTCCGGTCAGCACGTTGTTCGGGCTGGAGACGGCCATGCCGTACGTTGTGGTCTTCTACTGGTGGGCGCTGGCGGTGGTCGCGGCCGGGTTCGCGGTGCTGGCGGTGGTGCGGCGCGGGCCGCTCGGCGCGGCCATCGCGGGCACACGCGAGAACGAGGCGCGGATGGCCGCGTTCGGCTACTCCGTCCCGGGGGTACGGCTGGCCGCCGTCACCGTGGCCGGAGCGGTGTGCGCGGCGGGCGGCGCGCTGGTGGCGCAGAAGGACACCTTCGTGGCCCCGACGCACCTGGGCGTGGGCGTCTCGGTGCTGCTGCTGGTCATGGTGCTGCTCGGCGGGCGCGACTCGCTGGCCGGGCCCGCGCTGGCCGCGGCCGGCCTGATCGCGCTGCGCGAGGCCACGTCAGGCGCGCTGGGCGACAAGTGGCTGCTGGTCGAGGGGGCGTTGTTCGTGCTGTGTGTCTACCTGCTGCCCGAGGGGCTCGCCGGGCTGTGGAGGAAACGTGCTCGTGCTGCGTGAGCTGACCGTGCGCTTCGGCGCGCTGGCCGCCGTGGACCGGGTCTCCCTGTCCGTCGAGGAGGGTGAACGGCGGGCGCTCATCGGGCCCAACGGCGCGGGGAAGTCGACGGTGTTCGCGGCGGTCGCCGGGGCGCTGCGGCCATCGGCGGGGCGGATCGAGTTCGCCGGGCGGGATGTGAGCGAACTCTCCGAGCCGCGCCGGGCCAGGCTCGGGATCGGGCGGACCTTCCAGCACAGCAGCCTGTTCACCGGGCTGACGTGCCTGGAGAACGTGGCGCTCGCCGTACGGGCGAGGCAGGGGTTGAGGCTGCGGGCGTGGCTGCCGCGCGGGCGGCGCGCGGAGATCGAGCGGGAGGCGGCCGGGCACCTGGCGGCGATGGGCGTCGAGCCGGACGGGCCGGCCGGCGCGCTCTCGCACGGGCAGGGCCGGCGGCTGGAACTGGCGATGGCGCTGGCGGCGCGGCCCAGGCTGCTGCTGCTCGACGAGCCGGCGGCGGGCATGTCGGCGGCGGAGAGCGCGGAACTGGCCGAGCTGGTGCGGGCGCTGCCCGCCGAGCTCACCGTGATGATCGTGGAGCACGACCTCGACCTGGTCTTCGCCGTCGCCTCACGGGTGACCGCGCTGGCGGCGGGCCAGGTGATCGCCGACGGCACGCCCGCGCGGGTGCGGGCCTCACGCGAGGTCCAGAAGGCCTACTTGGGGACTTGATGCTGACCGTCCAGGATCTCACCGCCGGTTACGGCACCGCCCAGGTGCTGCACGGCGCCGACCTCACCCTCGGCGAAGGCCGGGCCGTGGCCGTGCTCGGGCGCAACGGGGCCGGCAAGACCACGTTCGTGCACGCGCTGATGGGCCTGGTCAGGCCATGGGCCGGGTCGATCGCCCTGGCCGGGCGCGAACTGTCCGGCCTGGACACGCGGCGCATCGCCCGCGCGGGGGTGCGCATCGTGCCGCAGGGGCGCAGGGTGTTCCGCTCGCTCACGGTGGAGGAGACGCTGGCGATCTCCCGCTCCCCTGGCGATTGGACGGTCGAGCGCGTCTACCAGATCTTCCCCGCCCTCTCCGCGCGCCGCCGCCACCGCGGCGACCAGCTCTCCGGAGGCGAACAGGAGATGCTGGCCATCGGGCGCGCGCTGCTCGGCAACCCGCGTCTGCTGCTGCTCGACGAGCCGTCGGAGGGCCTGGCACCCCGGCTGGTCGAGGAGCTCGGCGTCGTGCTGGCGGGGCTGCGTGAGACGGGGATCTCGGTGGTGCTGGTCGAACAGAACCTCCGGCTGGCGCTGGAGGTCGCCGACGAGGTCAGATGCATGGTGAAGGGCCGGTTCGTGTACGCGGCGGCCGCGGGGGAGTTCGCCGGTGACGGCGCGGCGATCGCCGAGTACCTGGGGGTCGGGTCGTGAGGACCGGCGTGTGGGGGATCGGGTCGTGAGGACCGGCGTGTGGGGGGCCGGGTCGTGAGGACCGATCACGTCACCTAAGATTGGGTCTGCCCACAAGGCATATTTGTGTTCACCCGCGTTCTCGTGCGGCCTGCGCACCAGCGGGTTGGCGGGAGCGCGCCCCCAGTGCTCCCGGGAGACCCCCGCCATGCTGCTGACCTTCTCGGTCACCGCCCTGATCATGATCATGATCCCCGGGCCCGACGCCGCGCTCATCATGCGCAGCTCGCTCGCCCACGGCCGCACCGCCGGGCTTCTCACCATGACCGGTGGGCTGCTCGGGCTCGGAGTGCACGCCGTCGCCGCCGCGATCGGGCTGTCGGCGTTGCTCGCCGCCTCGCCCACCGCCTTCTCCGTGTTGCGGTGGCTGGGGGTGGCGTACCTGTTCTGGCTGGGTGTGCAGGGGCTCAGGGCCCGTGCCGTCGTCGCGCCGCCCGCCGAGCCCCCCGCGGGCACGGGACTGCGGCACGTGCGCAACGGCTTTCTGTCGAACCTGCTCAACCCCAAGGTGCTGCTGTTCTTCGTGACGTTCCTGCCGCAGTTCATGGAGGGGGCGGCGCCGATGCTGCTGTCGGCGATCTTCGCGGCCCTCTACGCGTTGTGGTTCAGCTTCTACAACGTGGTCGTGGACAGGGTGGGCGCGTTGCTGCGCCGGCCGAAGGTGCGCGCGCGGGTGGAGCGGGTGACGGGGGTGCTGCTCGTCGGGTTCGCGCTACGGCTGGCCGTTCAGTAGCCTTTCGCGCTGCTACGGCCGGCCGTTCGGAAGCCTTTCGCGCTGTTACGGCCGGCCGTTCGATAGCCGTCGCGCTGTTACGGCTGGCCGTCCAAGAGCTTGATGGCCCGTTTCGGGGCGATCGCCCGGTAGCTCTCCTCGACCCAGTCGAGCAGGATCTCGGTCTCGGGCAGCTCGCTCATGAACGGCACCGTGACCCAGCCGGCCTTGCCCAGGCCGTACCCGCTGGGCTCGGCGCCTTCGACGGTGAGGGCGTGTCCGTGGGTCTCCGACAGCAGCTTCACGCCGAAGGTCGGGTCCCACTTCTCGGTCGGCTCGTCCATGCCGAGGAAGAGGAAGACCTTCTTGTTGACCTTGATGACCGATTCGCCCCATGGATGGTCTTCATGAGTCTCCGGCAGCCCGAGTGCGAAATTTCGTAGCTCGTCTCTGATGTCGTGCCAGTCGCGCATATGGTAACGCTATCCCGGTGACGCTCGACGAACTCATGGACATCCTCACCCGCTGCGAAGACGCCTGGGACAGCCCCGACCGTACCGGCGACCCGGTGGCATTGCTCGACCACGGCCTGCAGGTCGCGGCCGTGGTGCGCGAATGGCATCCCGACGACTTCGAACTGCAGGTCGCCGGGCTCGTTCACGACATCGGCCACCTGCTGCACCCGGGCGACGAGGCGGGACACGCGAGCGCCGGCGCCGACGCCGTCCGGCCGCTGCTGGGCGAGCGGGTGGCCGGCCTGGTGGAGTTGCACGTTCCGGCGAAGCGCTACCTGGCGACCGTCGAGCCGTCGCGCCGCCTGTCGCCGGAATCCGCCCGGACGCTGGAACTGCAGGGCGGGCTGATGTCCGACGCGGAGGTGGCCGTCTTCGAGTCCCACCCGTACGGCATGGCCGCCGTCACCCTCCGCCGAGCCGACGACCTGGGCAAGGTGATCGGCCTGACCCGGCCACCCCTGGAAGAACTTGCCACGTGGCGCCCCATCATCGAACACCTCACCCACCCGCTTCCGGCCTGACCCCCGACCGACGCATCAACCACGATGTCCCTCCGCGTCGGAGCGCCGGACGACCTGCCCTTGTGCTGTTACCCGGTTCGGAGGGCGCCCGACAGCCGTGGCCGGCGTCATGGTCCCGCCGCCTGACCCGCCGCAGACCGGCCCGTCCCCTCGAACCTGCCGGTACGACCAGCTGAACCAACGACGCCGGTGGCGGCGGCAACAGGCACGGCAAGACCCGTTACCGGACGAAACCAGGTAGGGCACGGCCTACCCCGGCGCCGCAGGATCAACTACCCGCGCCGCGCGGACGACTTGCCGTAAGGCACAGGGGCGGCGGGATCGCCAAGGGTGGGCACGAGCATGGTGACGACGCGCACGACCAGACGGCGACCGCGACCGCCGAGGACCCCGGAGATTGACAAGCCCTGAGCATGGCGGCCTGAACAACTCAGCTCGAAGCCGTGCGGACCAAGGTGTCGTGCTGCACGCCAGGACCTGTCCTGGCACGTGAGCTTCATCCGGATGGACCGGTATGTCGGCAAAGGCGCCAGGCACCGTGGCTACGGGCGGTCAGCTTGATGGCATGGGCGCCGCGCCGACACCCGGATGCGGATTCCAGCAGCCGCGGTGGCCTCCCCGATCAAGATGGGTAAGGGCGAGTGAATCGTGGGGATGTTTGCGATGATGAAGACCCTGATTCAGGCGGAGGGCGGTGAAGTGGGTGTCCTACAGTCCGAAGCTGGCGGCGGCGTTGTCGGGTGCCACGCTTCGCCAGCTCGCGCACTGGCGTAAGGCCAGCTCTGGCCGTGGCGCCGTGCTGGTGCCTGAGGTCTCACCGGTACGCCCCGTGCTGTACTCGTTTCGAGACCTGGTCGCGTTGCGCACCTGTGTGAAGCTGCGCAGCGACGCGTCCCTGCAGAAGATTCGCCGGGCCTTGGACACACTCCGCGACGATCTGCGACAGCGCGAGCATCTGTCGGCTTATCAGCTGGTGACCGACGGCTCGACGATCTACTTGGTCGAGCAGGGTCAGGCCACCGATCTGGTGCACCGCAGGGCCAATATCGTCATCCATGACATGGTCGAGGTGTTGCGGCCGTTCTACCGCGATGGACGGCATATCCCGGACCTGCTGCGTCCAAGGGAGCACGTCACCGTCGACCCGGCGGTCCGTGGTGGTATGCCGGTGATCGAAGGGACCCGCGTGCCGTACGACGAGATCGCGGCACTGCTGCGGGACGGTGTCCCGGCCGAGCGGATCGCGGACTACTACCCGAGCGTGTCCGCCACCGCGGCGATGGACGCCGCTGACTTCGCCGCCTACGTCGACAGCTACGACCCTCCTCGGGAGCAGCGTGCGGCTGCTGCTGGATGAGAACGTCCCCCGTCCCCTGCATCAGGTCCTGACCAGCTTCGTGCTCAACCACGACATCGTCCATCTACTGGATCTTCCTGGCTGATCGGGCACGCGTGACGAGACCTTGTATCCGCGAGCCGCGGCCGAGGGCTTCCACGTCGTCCTCACCAACGACGGCCGTCAGATGCAGCGACCGCGGGAAGTGGCCGCGATCGCGGCCTCCGGTCTGCACCGGATCGAATACCCGCACAAGCATCCCGGGCTGCTCGGGATGGGCATCGCCATCGCGACGGTCGCCGCTGGGCTGCCGAGCGCGCTGGCGCTGCTGGCAGAGGCCGGCGGACCACGCTTGATCACTTTGAAAGGCGTCGATCCCACGCCGGCAAGTCGGCTGCGGGTGACCGATCCTGCGGTCAATCTGCCCAAGTTCTGGCCTACGTCTCCGTAGTGTGGGCGGGACCGCCAGGCCTTTTTGAGATCTCGGGCCGGGTGCCGTCGCATTGTCCGCCTCTAGCGCGGACGCCTGTGAACCCGGCTGTTCGGGTGTTCTTGTGCGCCGCTGGTCATGCCTGGGCTTGCCCCCTCGTTCAGGCGCGCGAGCGGAGCGAGCACCTTTGTGCGGGGTGGGTGTCAGCTGGCCAACGCTCCAGCTGGGCAAGGGGTGGGGCCGGAAAGGGCGTCTGAGCGGAGCGAAGTCCTTCAGGGGTCGGGCCCCCGGTCCGACTGGAGACGCGCGGGAGCGGAGCGACCACCTTGCTTTTAGGGGCGGAATTCGGCCAGTTTGGCGGTTATCTGGTCGCGGATGCGGTCGCGGGCTTCCTTGCGGGGGACGCCGGACATGAGCAGGCGGTCGTAGTCGGTGTCCAGGTGGCGGATCGAGGCCACCACCGCCAGGGTGATCGCGTTCTCGTCCAGGGCTCTCGCCGCTGCTGAACGGCCCACCCTGCCGCTGCCTCGCTGGCCCGCGTGTTCGGCGATCTCGCGGGTTCTTTCTGCTGGGCAGCCGGGGAAGAGGCGGGCTATCTCGGTGGCCATCCTGGTCTGGTATTCGACGTCCTGCTCCGCCCGCCGTACCCGGTCGCGGTCGCGGCGGCGTAGCCGTACCTCCTCGTCGGCGAGGCATGACTCCTCGGCCAGCGCCAGTGCGGACTCCTCCACCAGCACGCCCACGCGCTGGTAGATCTTGCGTCTGCGGTTGTACTCGACCACCAGGGCGGACAGGCCGCTCTCCTTCTTGGCTCGGCGGCTCAGCGTGGCGTTGCCGGCGGGGAGCAGGATCAGGTGGTCCAGGTCCGCACAGGTGAGGCAGTGCGGACGGTCCTCTTCCATGATCAAGTAGTCGCCGGTGTCGCCGCATTCGGCGCAGGTCCAGGCGTCCACTGGCTTCACCGCCACCAGGTCGGGGGCTTTGGCCTGGCGTTCGGTGATCTGCTTGACGCGGGCTTCGCTCAGGTCAGGTGAGAGCCAGTGGGTCCTGTAGGGCTCCTGGTCGCCGTCTCTGGTGAAGCGCAGGTCGCGGCGGTCGCGGCTGCTGGACACGTACGGCGTCGCCACCGGCCGCAGCCCCCTGCCCAGCGCCCATTCCCGCAGGTGGGCGGCGGCGTCCAGCAGCCGGTCGTCGTCGACCGCGGCCAGTTCGGCCAGCGTGGCGGCCCGGCCCTGGCGCCAGGTGTCGACGTGGCGCGTGTGCAGCCAGCGCAGGCCGGTGACGACGTCGACGAAGGTCACGTATTTGCGGTGGGTCAGCGCGATCTCGGCCGCTTCCGCCACCCGCCGCGCGAGGTTGGGCCTGCTCACCCACCCAGCATGCCGCATCCTGAGAGGACGTCGGCCATGTGGTTTTGGGGGTAGATGCCAATCCCTTGGAGTGATCGCGGCAAAGAAGCGAAGTGTGCGACTGATCTGTTTTGCCGCAATCCTGCTCGCCACCTCCTGCGGGCTCGCCACCGCCACTCCGAGGGTGTCCGGCGCCTTCGGCACCAAGCCGGTCATCAGCCTGCCGACCGAGCTCCCTGACCGGGAGCCGCGGGTCACCGTGCTCTGGGAGGGCGGCGGGCGGGTGACGCAGAAGGGGGACGTGGTGGTCACCGACGTCGAGGTACGCCGGTGGGAGGGCAACAGGCCGTACATGAACACCTATGACACCCGCCAGCCCGCCACCGTCGTGCTCGGCGGCGGGCAGGTGCCGGACGCCTGGCGCGAGGCGCTGGCCGGGCACGCGGCGGGCAGTCGGGTGATGCTGGTCGGCCCGGCGGGCGACGGCGCTCCGGCGGGAGTCGGCCCGGGGGAGACGCTGGTGGCGGTCTTCGACATCCTCGGCGGCTACCCGGCCGACGCCCGCCTGCTCGGGGAGGGGCTGCCCGAGCTCCCGGCGGACCTCCGGGCGCAAGGGCCCTCGCGCACGCTCATCGACGGCTCCGGTCCCGTGGTCGAGGCGGGAGCCAAGGTCGTGGTGCAGTACGTCGGCGCCAGGTGGCCCGCGCGCACGGTCTTCGACTCCTCTCTCCGGCGCGGCGGCCCGCGCGGCTTCACGCTCGTACCCGGGGCGGTCCCGCCCGGCTGGGTCGAGGCGCTGACCGGCAAGGCCGTCGGCAGCCGCGTGGCCGTCACCGTCCCGGCCGCCAAGGGCTTCACGACCACGGGCGGCATCGGCGTTCCGGGCGGTGGACCGCTCCTTTACGTCGTGGACATCATCGACACCTTCTGATGGGTCTGGACAACAGGTGGTGCGGGCTGCGCAATCTTGACCGGTGAGCCGCACTTTCAACCTGGCCGACCTGTTCGAGAGCGTGGCGCGGGCGGTGCCCGGCCGGACGGCGCTGGTCGCGGGCGAGCGCCGCCTCACCTACCGCGAGCTGGACGAACGCGCCACCAGGTTCGCCTGCCACCTCAGCGGGATGCGCGTCGGGCCTGGCGACAGGGTCGGCATCCTCGCGCGCAACAGGGCCGAGTGGAAGGAGAGCGAACTGGCCTGCTTCAAGCTGCGCGCGGTGCCGGTGAACCTCGACCACCGCTGCCGCGAGGACGACCTCACCCATGTGCTGCGCGACTCCGGGTGCGCCGCGCTCGTGGGCGAGGCGGGTCTGCTGCGGCGGGTGCCGTGGTTCACGAACACGATCGCGTACGGCCCGCCGTACGAGCGGGCGGTGGCCCTTCCCCGCAGCCTGCCGGAACCCCGGGAGCGCTCCGGCGACGATCACTACCTGATCTACACCGCCGGAACGACCGGCCGCCCGAAGGGCGTGCTCTGGCGGCACGAGGACGTGTTCTTCGCCGCGATGGGGTCGTTCGTGAGCGAGCCGGTCGATTCGCCGGAGCAGGTCGCCGAGAACGCCGCGGCCGGGGCCGGACTGCGGATGCTGGTCTGCGCGCCGCTCGCCCAGGCCGCCGGGCAGTGGCTCGGCTGGACCTGTCACACCACGGGCGGCACGCTCATCCTGTGGACCGGGCACGGCTTCGACCCCCGCGCGATCGTCCGGCTGGCCGACGCGGAGCGGGCCCAGGTCATGGTGCTGACCGGTGACGCGATGGCCAGGCCGCTGCTGTCGGCGGTGCGGCCGGGGGAACTGGCCGGGCTCATGGCGGTGGTGACGGGCGCGGCGCCCATGTCGGAGCGGATCAAGGCGGGGTTGCGGGCGGCGGTTCCCGGTCTCGCGGCGATCGTGGACGCGCTGGGCGCCGCCGAGTCCGGGCTGGCCTGCCAGGCGATGGGCGCCGGGTTCGGGCTGGCGGACGGCGCGGCCGTACTGGCTGATGGTCTTGAGCCCGCCGCGCCCGGTGAGGAGGGTGTGCTGGGCAGGACCGGGCGGGTCGCGCGCGGCTACTGGAACGGCGCGGACTTCCCGTGCGACGCCCAGGGCCGCAGGTGGGCGGTGCCGGGCGACCTGGCGAGGGTCGAGGACGACGGGAGCGTCACCCTGCTCGGCCGGGCGGCCAACGTGATCCGTACCGGCGGCGGGAAGGTGCGCGCCGAGGAGGTGGAGGCGGTGGTACGGGCGCATCCGGCGGTGTACGACGCGGTGGTGGTCGGCGGTCCCGGGCAGCGGGTGACGGCGGTCGTGGCGCCCGTCGCGGCGCTGTCGCTGGAGGAACTGGCCGCGCACTGCGCGGGAAGGCTGGCCGCACACGCGGTGCCGGGGGCGTTGCGGCTGGTCAGCGAGATCCACCGGGGTCCGGCCGGACAGCCCGACTACGTGTGGGCCAGGTCCGTGGCCCACACGTAGGTCTTCTAGCCGCAGTGCTCGAACGGGCTCGTGTAGGTGGAGCTGCCCGCGGAACCTCCCCACTTGACGCACTTGTCCGGTGCGGCCGCTCTGACCGGTCCGGCGTAGTAGGAGAAGTTGCCGGAGTCGGTGGTCCTCGGGCTGCCCTGGACTTCAAGGAAGGCGCTGGTCGCGGTGGCGGTGCCCAGCGACGTGTGCTTGATCGTGACCACGCAGTTGTTGCCGTTGGCCGGGTTGTAGAGCAGGTAGACCGTGCCCGCGCTGCCGAGCGCCTGCGAGTCGATGATCTTGTAGCCGCTGCCGCAGACCGACTCGGGCGTGTGCGGGTTGCCGCTGCCGCCGGTCACGTAGCTCATGTACTTGTTCCAGTCCCAGTTCGGGCCCGGGTCGGTGTGGTCGTTGCCGGGCACCTCGACGTGGCCCACGATGTTCGCGCGGGTCTTCGGGATGCCGTGGCGGTCGGCGATGTTGCGGGTCAGCGCCGCCGACGCGCGGTACATCTGGTCGGTGAACCACGAGGCGTCGCTGATGTAACCCTCGTGCTCGATGCCGACGCTGTTGGTGTTGGCGCCCTTGACGTGCCAGGCGATGTCCTTCTCGCGCACCATCTGCGTGATCTGCCCGTCGGAGGAGCGGACCACGTAGTGGGAGGAGACCTTGGCCGCCGGGTTCTTGAACCAGGAGATCGTCCCGGCGTAGGAGCCCTGCGCGACGTGGATGACGATCTTGTTGATCGCCGCGCTGGACGGGCGGTTGGCGGCCGTGTAGTTGGAGGTGCTGGCCGCCGACCACAGCGCGCCGGGGTAGTCGACCGCCGCGGCGGCGAACGGCGTGTAGTCCTCGCCGCGCTCCGGCTGCACGGCCTGCGGTTTGACGCGCACACCCTTGGCCTCGAAGCCGCTGGACAGCGCCTCGTAGACGGCGTCGGCGTAGATGTTGGCGGTGCTCTTGCCGCCGCCGTACGCGCCGATCGCCGCGTACCAGCGCGCCGGGTCCTTGCGCGCGCTCGCGTCCATGCCGAGCGCGTCCGCCTTGGCCCGCAGTACGGCGGCGCCGCCGAGCACGTTCGCCGCGTCGTCGGTCCTGAGCTGGTCGGCCGGGGTGGAGGTGAGCTTGGCCGCCTCCTCAAGAGCCTTCGGAACCAGGTGCATCAGGCCGTATCCGCCGCTGGCGCTGGGCTCGCCCCGGTGGCCGTCGAGGTGGGTTTCTGCGTAGGCCAGCGCGGCCAGGAGGTCGCGCGGGACGTCGTAGCCGCTGGCCGCCTTGTCGAAGGCGTCGGCGAGCGGGCTGGATTCAGCGGAGGCCGTTGCGGCCTGCTGGCCGGACATCACGAGAAGTCCGGCCAGCAAGAGAATTCTCAGTTTCATGATCCACAGTGCTCGAAGGGGGAGTCGTACGTGGCTGTCCCGGCCTTGCCGCCCCACTTGACGCACTTGCCCGGGGCCGCCGCCCTGACCGGTCCGGCGTAGTAGCTGAAGTTGCCCGAATCCGTTATCCGGGCGCTTCCTTGAACTTCCAGGTAGGCCGTCACCGGGGACGCGGTTCCCAGCGAGGTCTTCTTCAGCGTGACCACGCAGTTGTAGCCGTTGGAGTTGTTGTAGAGCAGGTAGACGGTGCCGCTGCTGCCGAGGGCCGCCGAGTCGACGACGCCGTAGCCGGCGCCGCAGACCTGCTCGGGGGTGTACGGGTTGCTGGACCCGCCGCAGTTCCTGGAGGTCAGCGTCTGGACCGGGTAGCCGAAGGTGGTGCCGTTGAAGACGGCCTTGCGGATGTTGCCCGGGTAGCCTTCGCCCTGCCGTACCTCGTAGTGCAGGTGGGCGCTGATGTTGTTGCCCGGCTTGCTCGTCTTGCCCACGGTGCCGATCTGCTGGCCCTGGGAGACGGCCTGGCCCGCGCTGACCGAGCGGACGTTCAGGTGGGCGTAGTAGGTGGTCCAGCCGCTCCCATGGTCGATCTTGACCAGGTTGCCGTAACCGTTGGTGGAGCCCTGGTGCGCCGAGATCACCACGGTGCCCGACGCGGCGGCGACCACCGGGTCGCCGAGGTCGGCGTCGGCGCTGCCGCCGCGGTTGAAATCGATCTCCCACGACTGGTGCGCGCTGCTCGCGCTGGAGTTGCCCGCCCAGCTCTGTCCACAGGGGAAGGGCAGCTGGAAGTTGGTGGCAAGGATCTCCGCTTCCGCGGAGAACGGCTCTGGGTCGGCCGACGCGGCTGACCCCGTGGTCAGCACCGCGCCGAGGCTGAGTAAGAGGGTGACGCCTGCGACCACTGCTCCTCTGAGCTTCATGGTGATCCTCTCGGGGGGTTCTGGGATCTCTGAGACCAGGGTGTGCATAAGCCGCACAAGAAACGTCCAGAACAGATACAAAGGGCTGTCAGGTCTCCATAAAGGAGCGGATGCGGTCATGTCGGTCACTTTTCATGTGCTCGGACCGTTGGAAGTCAGGTCCGCCGGCGACCCCGTGCGGGTCTCCGGCAAGAAACCCCGCATGCTGCTCGCCACCCTCCTGCTGAACGCGGGGCACGTGGTGGGCGCCGACCAACTCGTCGAGATCCTCTGGCCGGAGCGGCCGCCGCGCTCGGCCCAGGCCAACCTCCGTACCTACGTCAGCTCCTTACGCACCGACCTCGGCGGCGGCCACCTGCGCGGCGACGGCAGCGGCTACGCCATCGACGTGCCCGGCGGCGCGCTCGACCTGCTCGTGTTCGAGGACCTGGTGACCCGTGGCGACTACGCGGGCGCGCTCGCGCTCTGGCGTGGCGCGCCGCTGGCCGACCTGCCCGGCAGCCCGCTCTGGGACCGCCGCCTCGAACCCCTCCTGGAGGTACGGCTGCGTGCCGCCGAGAACCTGATCGCCCACCACCTGGAAGACGGCGACCAGGCCGGCGCCATCGCCCTGCTGAGAAGCCTGATCGCCGAGCACCCCTACCGCGAGGACCTGTGGCAGCAACTCCTGCTGACCCTGCACCGCAGCGGCAGGAAGGCCGAGGCGCTCAAGGCCTACGGCCTCATCCGGGCCCAGCTCGTCGACGAACTCGGCGTCGAACCCGGGGCCGACCTGCGTCGGGCCTACGAGACGATCCTCGCCGACGAGGGCGCGCCGGTCGTGCCCCGGCAACTGCCGCCCGACGTGCCGGACTTCACCGGGCGGGCCGAGCCGCTCGCGACCCTGGCGGCGCCGTTCGGGGTGGCGATCGTGTCGGGGCCGCCGGGGGCGGGCAAGACGGCGCTGGCCGTACATGCCGGGCACGCGCTGCGCGAACGCTACCCCGCCGGGCAGCTCTACCTGGACCTGGCCGGAAGGGAGCCCGGCGAACTGCTCGCCGAGGCGCTGCGGGCGCTGGGGGTGGACACGCCGCCGCCCACGGCGCACGAGCGGTCGGCGCTGCTGCGCACGGTGCTGGCCGAGCGGCCGATGCTCATCCTTCTCGACGACGCCGATGGCGCGGACCAGATCCGGCCGCTGCTGCCGGGCAACGGCTGCGCGGTGATCGTCACCAGCCGCAGGAAGATCACCGAGCTGCCCGGCGCCCTCCAGCTCGACCTGGGCGAGCTGCCGCCCGCCGACGCGCTGCGCCTGCTCGGCCGGATCGCCGGGGGCGACCGGGTGGCCAGGGAGCCGCAGTCCGCCCGGGCGATCGTCGCCGCCTGCGGCGGGCTGCCGCTGGCCGTGCGCAGCGCGGGGGCCCGGCTGGCCGCCCGGCCGGGGTGGTCGCTGGCCGTACTGAAGGAAAGGCTCGAAGAGGACCTGCTCGGCGAGCTCAAGGAGGTACGCGCCAGCCTCGACCGCAGTTACGCGGCGCTGCCCGACGAGGCGGCACGCACGCTCGGCACGCTCGGCCTGCTCGGCGGCCAGGCGCAGCCCGGCTGGGTGGTCGGCGCCGTGCTCGACCGCCCGCGCGCCGACGACGTGACCGACCTGCTCGTCGACGCCAACCTGCTCAGGCTCGTCGGCACCGACCCCGTGGGCCAGCCGCGGTACGTGGTGCCCGGCCTCATCGGCGCCCACGCGCTCGAACGGCACGCCGACCCCGAAGCCCTCGGCCGCGTCCTGGCGGCATGGACGGCCACCACCGAGCACGCCATGACCCGCCTGCCCACCGTCGTCTTCAGCCTCACCTCCGACCGGGCGCCGCGCTGGCAACTGCCCGCCCGCACGCTCGACCGGCTGACCGCCGACCCCACCGGCTGGTTCGAGGCCGAGCACGACACCCTGGTCGGCGCCGTGCGCGTGGCCGCCGAGGCCGGTCTCGCCGAGTCGGCGTGGGGGCTGGCCGCCGCGATGGTCCCCTACTTCGACCTGCACTGCCACTTCGACGCCTGGTCCCGCACGCACGCGCTCGCACTCGCCGCCGCACGCTCCTCAGGCGACAGGTACGGCGAAGCCGCCATGCTCAGGGGCCTGGCCCAAGTCAGCCTCTACCAGGACAGATACGAGGAGTCGGCCGGCCAGTTCAGCCGCGCCCGCCGCATCTTCCGCGAACTCGGCGACACCAGAGCCGAGGCCACCACGCTGTGCGGCCTCGGCGCCGTCCGGCAGTTCCGGGGCGACGTGGCCAAGGCGCTCGGCCACTACCGGCGGGCGCTGGCCATGTTCCTGGCCGCGGGCGACCAGAACGGCGAGGCCTTCGTCCGCCAGGCCATCGGCCGCCTCTGCCTCAGGAACGGCGACCTGGCCCAGGCGGGCAAGTGGCTCAAGCAGGCCATGCGGCTGGCCCAGGAACTCGGCGACTCCCACCGGGAAGGCTGCGTGAGCCTGCAGATCGGCCGGCTCCAGCAGGCCGTGTCCTTCCACCGGCACGCCCTCGACATCTTCGAATCGCTCGGCGACCGGCACTGCGGCGCCTACGCCATGCAGAGCCTCGCCGGGCTCCAGGTGGCACGCGGCGAGTGGGCGCCGGCCTCCGCCGGTCTCGAACGTTCCCTGGAGGTCTTCCAGGAACTCGGCGACCGCAGCGGCGAGGCGCAGACCACCGAGATGCTCGGCGAACTGCACCGTTCGGCCGGACGCACCCATCTCGCCAACGACTACCTGGAGCACGCGAGCACGCTGCGCCGCAGCCTCTAGTTGAGGTCGGCGCGCAGAATGCTGTACAGAACCCCGTCCTGCCATCGGCCGGCCCGGAAGCCGATACCCCGCAGGACACCCTCCTTCGTGAACCCGGCCTTCTCCAGCGCCCGCTGCTCGGCCAGGTTGGACAGCTCGGTGGCGGCCTGGATCCTGTTCACCGTCGAGTGGTCGAACAGATATCTGACCAGCAACTGCTGGGCGTGCGTGCCGTAACCCCGGCCGCGGAACTCGGAAGCGACGATGAGGCCCATCTCGTAGCAGTAGGAGACTCTGCTGGTCGTCTGCTTGTGCCACGACACGAAGCCGAGCCGGTCCTCGGCTCTCGTGATGATCAGATAGCCGCCCTCATCGGTGAGGAAGCCGTTCTCCTCCCATCGCCGGCGGTGGTGGTGCGGGTCGTGCCAGCCGTACCACTGGTGGGCCCCCGAGCCCTCTTGGTCGTTGGTCAGGTGATTGAGGAAGGGTAGGTCGTCTTCGCGCACAGGACGCAGTGAAACATCCATGATCAAGACAGTACGCGGCGGAAGAGGCGCCTGAGACGGGATTCCTGACGAATGCCCTCCAGGGACGCCAGGCTGTCCGCGGCGGTGGGCCGCCTGGCGGGGGCGTCGTCGAGCATCCTGGTCACGACCTCGGGGACGTCCTTGGCGTCGGTGTCCTCCGGCAGGCCGCCGGTCAGCAACTGGTAGGCGATCACCCCCGCGGCGTACACGTCCGAGGCCGGGGTCATGCGGTCCGGGCCCTCCTGGCACTCCGGGGCCACGTAGTGCATGTCGAGGACGTTGCCGAGTTCGTGGGCGACGGTGAAGTTGCGGGCACCCGGCTTGGCGTAGTCGAAGCCCGTCAGCACCGCGTGGCCCTCGTCCGTCACCAGCACGCTGGCCGGGGTGAGGGCGCGGTGGATGACGCCGTTGGCATGCGCGTGCGCCAGGCCGCGCAGCATGTCCTGGACGACGGTCAGGCGGGCGCTCTGCCGTACGTGCAGGGCCTGGCCGTGCACGTCGTCCAGGACCAGCACGAAGCGGCTCTCGTCGTCGATGGCGAAGAAGTCGCGGGAACGGACCACGTTCGGGTGGGGCGGGATGCGGGTCAGCGACTGGTAGGCGTTGGCTATGCGCTGGCGTTCGGCGGCCCGGCTGGGGTGGTCGGCCAGGGGGTCGGCCTGGTAGACGCGGAGCAGGACGGTCTCGCTGCCGGGCAGGGTGGCGTTGAAGGCCCGGTACTCGGTCACCTTGGCGTCGCCGCCCAGTTGTTCCTCCACCTCCCAGTTGCCGAACCTGGGCGGGGCGGTGCTGCGCCGTACGGACTGGTGGAGGGCGTCCAGGATCGCGGTCACGTACGGGCGTACGTCGGGGCTGCCGCCGCGGCGCACCCGCGTCACGTCGGCCAGCGTGGGAATCAGGGCGTCGAGGTCGGCGACGTTGACGGCGTCGCGGCCGGACGGGTCGGACAGCTCGGCGTCGGGGGAGGTCAGCACCACGAGGCTGTCGACGTAGACGCGCTCCAGCCTGCGATGGGCGTCGACCAGCAGGCCCTTCAGCGCCCTCGCCGTGCCCCTGAGCTTGGTGACCGGCGAGCCGACCGCGCCGCCGCGCTGCGGGAACCACCGTCCGCCCGAGACCTCGATACGGCCCCGCGTGCCCTTGACGTCCACCACCACGAGGGAGTGGGGCGTGAGGACGATCAGGTCCACCTCGAACAGGTCGTCGCCTCGGGGGACCTCGACGTTGTGCAGCAGGAGCCAATCTTGGGGGGCTTGGTCGCGTAGGTGGGCGATCACTCTTCGCTCGGCGTCGTTGACCGGAATGCCTCCGCCGACGATCTCTGCCATAGAGGCCATCCTCGCACGCTCCCCACCCACCCCCCGCCCTCCAAAGCCCCACCCCCGGGGCCCCGGCACCCCCGGCCTCCCCGCAGCACCGCACTCCCGGCACCCCCGCTCTCGTCCCCGGTATCCCGCGCCCCCAGGCTTCGGTCTCCGAGGCCCGCTCGTCCCGAGGCTCCATGTCCTCGCCGCGCCCTGCCGCGAGGTCGGGCCACTCTTCGCGGTCCGGGAGATCGGACACTTCTGAGAGTTGACAGCATGCTGTCGTCATGACAGAATACTGTCATGACGAAAACAGTTCACCTCGCCGTGTACGACACCCTCGCCGACTGGGAGACCGGTCACGCCACCGCCCACCTCCGCAACGGCGCCTGGCACCGCGAGCCCGGCGGGTTCGAGATCGTCGCGGTCGGCGAGACCCTCGACCCGGTCGTCACCATCGGCGGCATGCGGATCCTGCCCGACATCACGCTCGACCAGCTCTCTCCCCAGGACAGCGAGCTGCTGATCCTGCCCGGCGCCGACACGTGGGTGAGCGGGGAGCTCGACGCGTTCGGGCGTAAGGCCAAGGAGTTCGTGGCGGCGGGCATCCCGGTCGCGGGGATCTGCGGCGCGACCGTGGGGCTGGCCAGGCAGGGGCTGCTCGACGAGCGCGCGCACACCAGCAACGTGCTGGAGTTCCTGACGATGACGGTGCCCGGGTACAAGGGCGCGGAGCTCTACGTCGAGGCCGACGCCGTAACCGCGGACAACGTCATCACGGCGGGTGCGACCGAGCCCGAGGCGTTCGCCCGCGAGATCTTCGCCCGGCTCGGCGTCTACGAGCCGGAGGTGCTGGACGCGTGGTTCCGGCTGTTCAAGAACAGTGACGCCTCGGCCTTCGCGGTGCTTGAGGCCGCCGGGCAGTCGTGAGCGAAGAGGCGGATCTGCTGTCCGGGAGCGCGATCACCTCGTTCCGGCTCAACGGCCAGTTCCTCGCGATCGCCGAGGAACTGGCCCGCCCGGCCGGGCTCACCGCCGCCTGGTGGCAGGTGCTCGGCGCGGTGTTGCGCGAGCCGCTGCCGGTGGCGGGCATCGCCCGCGTCATGGGGATCACCCGGCAGAGCGTGCAGCGGATAGCGGATCTGCTGGTGGAGAAGGGTCTGGCCGAGTACCTGCCCAACCCGGCACACCGCAGGGCGAAGCTTCTCCGGCCCACCCCTGAGGGCTTCTCCGCCGTGGAACGGATCAGCCCGGACCACCAGAAGATGGCCGAACGGATCGCCGAGGCGGTGGGCGACGACTGGCCCGCCTGCCTGGCGGCCATGGAACGGCTCTCGCGGGCCCTCGACACCCTCGCCGACCAGCAACGGTAAGCATCCCCAACGCCCGCCATGGCTCCGGCCAAGGCGGGCCTGGGGGGTGTGGCGAGTCCGTCTCCATCAAGTGATTGACTGAGGAAAATGTCCGGAATATGGTGACGGGGTGCATCCCCAGGAGAACATCGTCAAGGTGGCCACGCAGCTGTTCGCGGCACTCGGCTACGACGGCACCTCCACCCGCCAGATCGCCGAAGCGGCCGGGCTCAACATCGCCACCGTCAACTACCACGTGGGTGGCAAGCGCGAGCTCTACCTCACCGTCATGGAACGCGCCCACACCGCCGAGCGCGCCACGCTGGAAGCGTCGCTGGCCCGGTGGTCCGGGGCCGATCCGGTCGAAGCCATCCACCGCCTGATCGACGACTACCTCGACTTCTGCCTCGAACACCCCGAGGTGCCCGCGCTGTGGATGCACCGCTGGCTGTCCGACGCGAGTGACCTCACCGACCTGGAACGCCAGTACGTACGCCCGCTCGCCGACGCCGTCACCAGTGCCCTGGAACCCGCCGTCACCGCCGGGGTGATCGACCCGGCCGTGGACGTCGAGATGGCCATGTGGTCGGTCATCTGGTGCGTGCACGGGTTCGCCAAGGGCGGGATCCTCGACGCCGACGGCAACCGCAGGGGCGCGGGCGACCGGGCCGCGTCGCGCCGTTTCCGCACCCACCTGCACCAGACCGTCCACCGCACCCTCGCCCTCCCCGGCACCCTGCCGTGACCCCGCCGCCCGGCAACGGCACGCAAGAGCCGCCTACCGAAGGCACACAAGAGCCGCCAACCGACGGCACCCAAGAGCCACCCCACAACGTGCCGCAACAGCCACCGAACGACGGCGCCCAACAGCCACCGAACGACGGCGCCCAACAGCCACCGAACGACGGCGCCCGGCAATCATCGACCCACGGCGCACGACGGCCGCACGGCAACGGCGGACACCAAGGACTCGGCCGGGGCAGGTTGTTGGGTTATGGGGTCGGGTCCGTCGGGACCGGGGTGTTCTCGGCCGTGCCCGGCCTCCTGCTGCTCTACTACCTCACCGACGTCCTCGCCGTCCCGGCCGCCATCGCGGGCGCCGTCCTGGTCGCGCCCAAGATCTGGGACGTTCTGCTCAACCCCCTGGTCGGCGCCGCCAGCGACCGCGAAGCCGTACGCACCGGCCGCAGGACCAGGCTGCTGATGACCGGCGCGGTGGCGCTGCCGGTGGCCTTCGCCCTGATGTTCGCGGTACCCGCCGGTGGCACGGGGTTCGCCGTGGCCTGGGCCGGAGGAGCGTTTCTGCTGGCCGCCACGGCGTTCGCGTGCTTCCAGGTGCCCTATGTCGCGCTGCCCGCCGAGATGGCCGGGGACCAGCGCGGTCGGACCAGGATCATGTCGTGGCGGGTGGTCTGCCTGACGGTGGGCATCCTGGTGGCGGGCGGGCTGGCCCCCGCGGTGGTGGACCTGGCGGGCGGCGGCAGGGCCGGGTACGCGGTCATGGGGGCCGCGGTCGGCGCGGTCATGGCGGCGGCCCTGGTCGGGGCCACTCTGGGCACCCGCTGGGTGACGTCGAGGCCGGGCCCGCACCAGCTCGGCCCGGTCGCCGCGTTCCGCATGGCCCGGGGGAACCGGCCGTTCTTCGCGCTGCTGGCCGCCTTCGTGACGCAGGCTCTCGGGGTCGCGGTGATGCTGGCCGGCGCCCCGTACGTGGCCGCGTACCGGCTGGGCGACTACAGCCTGACGTCGCTGATGTTCGTCTGCCTGGTCGGGCCGAGCCTGCTGGCGGTGCCCGCCTGGTCCCGGCTGGCCCGCGCGTACGGGCATGTGCGCTGCTACTTCGCCGCCACGCTGGGTTTCGGGCTGGCCGCGATCGGGCTGATCCCGGCGATCGCCGCTCGCTCGCTGGCCGTCACTCTCGCCCTGACCGCCCTGGCCGGGGTCTGCTACGCGGCGCTGCAACTGCTGCCGCTCTCGCTCCTGCCCGACACCGTCCACGCCGACGCCGCCCGCACCGGCCAGGCGCAGGCGGGCGCGTTCACCGGCCTGTGGACGGCGGGGGAGACCGCGGGGCTGGCGCTCGGGCCCGGCCTGTTCGCCGCCGTGCTCGCCCTGTCGGGCTTCGCCTCAGCCGCCACGCAGGCCGCCGCCGTTCAGAGCGCGCCGGCGCTCACCGGCATGCTGCTCGGCTTCACCGCGCTCCCGGCCGCGCTCATGCTGCTCAGCCTTCCCCTCATCAGCTGGTACGGCCGGCTCGCCGTACCCCAGGCAGAAGCCCAGAAGGAGACCGTGTGAGGACCGCCGAGGAGCTGCTGGCCGAGATCGCCGCGCTGAAGCGGCACGACCTGCCGGTACGCGGCGGCCAGGTGACCGCCTACGTCTACGACACGGGCCGGCCGGAGGTGCATGATGCCGCGGCCCGCGCCTACTTCGAGATGCTGGAGGTCAACACCCTCGACCCGACCGCCTTCCCCAGCGTGGTGGAGATGGAGAAGCAGGTCGTCGGCGAGGTGGCGGCGGTGCTCGGCGGCGGGCACGGGATCTTCACCAGCGGCGGCACCGAGTCGATCATGCTGGCGGTCAAGGCGGCGCGGGACGTGGCGGGACGGGCGCGGCCGAACGTGGTGGTGCCGGTGACGGCGCACCCGGCCTTCCACAAGGCGGCGCACTACCTGGGCCTGGAGGTCAGGGCGGTGCCGGTGGACCTGGAGACGTTCAAGGTGGCGGCGGCGGCCGTACGGGAGAGGATCGACGGGGACACGGTGCTGGTGGTGGCGTCGGCGCCGTCGTATCCGCAGGGTGTGGTCGATCCGGTGGCGGAGGTCGCCGCCGTCGCGGCCGCGGCGGGGGTGCCGTGTCATGTGGACGCGTGTGTGGGCGGATGGCTGCTGCCGTGGCTGCGGGAGGCGGGGGCGGAGGTGCCGCCGTTCGACCTGTCGGTGCCGGGGGTGACGTCGATCTCCTGCGACCTGCACAAGTTCGGCTACGCGCCCAAGGGTGCCTCGGTGGTGCTGTTCGCCGACCCGGCGATGCGCAGGAAGGCGTACTTCGCCTCGGCGGCCTGGCCGGGATACACGGTGATCAACGCGACCGTGCAGAGCTCGAAGTCGGCGGGGCCGCTCGGCGGCGCGTGGGCGACGCTGCGGATGCTGGGTCACGAGGGGTACCGGGAGCTGGGGCGGGACACGCTGGAGGCGGCGCGGCGGCTGCGTGAGGGGCTGGCGGCGATCGCGGGACTGCGGGTGCTCGGGGACCCGGCCGGGTCGCTGATCGCGTTCACCTCAAGCGAGATCGACGTCTTCGTGCTGGCCGACGAGGCGCGGGCACGCGGGTGGTTCATCCAGCCGCAGCTGTCGTACGCCGGAATCCCCGCCAACCTCCACATCACGGTCACCGGCGCCACGCTCAAGGGCGTCGACGCGATGCTGCAGGTGATCGCGGAGTCGGCGGAGGCGGCCAGGGAACGCGGACCGGCGCAGGTGCCGGACGGTCTGGCCGAGATGGTGGCGGAGCTGGATCTCGACGCGCTCGGCGACCGGGAGTTCGCCGACCTGGCGGCGGCGGTCGGGGTGGATCTCGGCGGCGGCGGCCAGCCGGGGATGGCCGTGGTCAACTCGATCCTGGACGCGCTGCCCGCGGCCAAGCGGGAGGAGATCCTGGTCAGGTTCCTGGCGGTCATCTACACCTGACACGATGGGCCCATGGCCAAGCGTCCCTGTCCCTGCGGGCTGCCCGCCCTCTACGCCGAGTGCTGCGGGAAGTTGCACCGCGGCCAGGCGCGGGCGGTGACCGCCGAGCAGCTCATGCGCTCGCGCTACAGCGCCTTCGCCGTCGGCGACTCCGCCTACCTGCTGCGCACCTGGCACCCGCGCACCCGGCCCGGCCGGGTGGAGATCGAGCGCGGGCTGCGCTGGGACCGCCTGGAGATCGTCGCGGCCACGGCGGGCACCGCGATCCACACCGAGGGGACCGTGGAGTTCCGCGCCCACTTCACCCGGGCGGGCACGGCGGGCCATACGCACGAGGTGAGCAGGTTCGTCAGAGAGGGCGGCGCCTGGGTCTACCTGGACGCCGCCCCCTCCTAGCCACCTAGGCGAACGCCCAGGTGAACAGGTGCATGGCGCCTTCGGGAACGGGTCCGAAGGTCAGGCTGCGCACCTGCTTCGACGGGTCCAGCGCGATCGGCTGGGCGGCGAACAGGTACGACGGGATCGGCTGGAAGGCCCACGAACCGCCGAACAACCGGTTGGGGAGCTTGGCCACGATCTCGTTGCCGTGCTGCGGCTGGGCGCTGCTGAAGTTCAGGATCCAGTCGCTGAAGCCCAGCTTGCCGGTGCCGGTGGTGCCGTCGGTGTAGGTGATCGTGACGTCCACCTCCGGGTATCCGAACGTGGCCGAGCCCAGGAACGCGACCTTCGAGGCCCCGGCGGGCGCCTTCACCTCCACGGGCCCGCTGCCCACCCGCAGGTGGTCCCACTCGCCGGGCTTGCGGTCGGGCCAGGTGAACTCGAACTCCTTCCACTTGTACGGCTTGCCGGGCACGAACCCGTTGGCCGCCAGCCCCTCGTTGGAGTAGCTGAAGTTGAAGCCGTCGAGGTTGGCGATGCCCGGATGGTCCGGGTCGCCGACGCCGGCGCCGTTCTGCGCCCAGGCCACGGTGCCGCGCTGGGCGACGTTGAGCCGCACGCCCGCGCTCACCTCACCGGCCACGAAGTCCACCTCCTGGAACCCGGTGGCCGTGCCGGGACTCACCGAGATGACCACCTTCTGCGTGGCCTTGCCGCCCGCCGGGACGCGCAGGGTCCCGCTCGCTGGGGTCACGGTGATCCCGGCCGGCGCCTTGGCCGTCCAGGCGACGGTCTGCGCCCGCCCGGACGACTGCACGGCCAGTTCGCTGCTGAAGCCGCCGCCCGGCTCGACCGGCCCGCTGCCCGGGCTCAGCCCGGCCAGGTACGGCTTGACGCCGTCGCCGAAGCTCGGGGGCGCGTTCCAGGTCTCGCTGCCGAACTGGGTGTTGGGCTTGGCGCCGAGCGTGAAGTCCAGCCGCCCGCCGCGCTGCGCGAACGACTCGGGCAGCCACGCCTTGCCGGTGGCGGCGCCGTTCACCCGCAGTGTCTGCACGTAGGGGTTGGCGGCGGCGCCGGGCGCGCTGACCGTGATCGTGCCCTGCGGCCTGGTGACGGTGACGCTGTCGAACAGCGGCGTGTTGACCATCAGCTCAGCCCGGCCGGGGATCGCGGGGAAGAGCCCCATCGCCGACCACACGTACCAGGAGCCCATGGCGCCCAGGTCGTCGTTGCCGACCAGCCCGTCGGGGCCCGACCTGAACAGATCCTGCTGCACCCGGCGCACGAGCTCCTGCGTCCGGTACGGCCGGCCCGCCCACGCGTAGAGCCACGGCGTGGCCAGCGAGGGCTCGTTGCCCAGGTAGGCGAACGGCTCGTGCGGACCGGCGTTGAGCTTCTTGAAGAAGGCGTCCAGGCGCGGCAGCACCTGAGCGTTGCCGCCCATCACGTTGAACAGCCCGCGCACGTTGTGCGGCACCATCCAGTGGTACTGCGCCCCGTTGCCCTCCACGTACAGCTGCATGCTGGCCGGGTCGAACGGCGAGACGAACGAGCCGTCCTTGGCCCTCGGCTGGATCCAGGCATTGGCCGGGTTGTAGAGGTTCTGCCAGTTCTGCGACCTGGCGGTGAACTCCTGCGCGATCTGCGTCTGCCCGAGCCGGGCGGCCAGTTGCGCGATGCCGAAGTCGGCGACCGTGTACTCCAGGGTGGTGGCGGGGTCGATCGGCACGTAGCCCTGGCTCATGTAGGCGGCGTTGCCGGGGCGCTCGTCGTAGCCGAGCAGCGGGCTGCCGATGTCCTGCGGGCCGACCCTCCTGGCCGCCTCGGCCATCGCCTGGACCGCCTTGTGGGCGTCGAAGTCGCGGGCGCCGAAGGCGTACATGCTGGCCAGGATCGAGTGGTAGGGGTCACCGACCATGACGCCGGTGATCGCGATCTGGTGGGACCAGCGGTCCCAGACGTTGCCGACGGCCTGGGCGTTGTCGTACATCGACTGTGCGATGTCGGCGCCGACGGCCGGGTCGAGCAGGGCGATCAGCTGGACCTCGCTGCGGTAGATGTCCCAGCCGGAGAAGAGCGCGTAGTGGTGGCGGCCCGGCCGTACCTGCTTGGGCTTGTGGTCGAAGCCGGGGTACTGGCCGTCCACGTCGTCGGCGACGTGGGGCTGCAGGAGCGCGTGGTAGAGGTTGCTGTAGAAGGTGCGCTGGCGGTCCTCGCCGCCGCCGGTGACCCGGATCTGGCCGAGCCGCTTGTTCCAGGCGGCGTAGCCCTGGTCGCTGATCTGGCCGATGTTCTGCGTGCCGACCTCGGCGGCGAGGTTCTTCCTGGCGCCGTCGAGGCTCACGTAGGACAGGCCGACGCGCATCTGGACCGGCTGGCCGGAGTCGAACTGCAGGTAGGCGCCGGATCCCGGACCGCTCGTGACGACGTCGCCGTCGCCGACGGTCTCGGCGTTCGCGACGCGGGCGGGGCCGTTGTTCTTGACGCGGGCGGCGCCGGGGGTGACCGTGTCGTTCTTCCACGTGCCGTACGCGGTGACGGGCCGGTCGAAGGTGGCGTGGAAGTAGACCTTGTAGCGCATGGGCGGGCCGCAGAAGCCGCCGGTCTGGATCCAGCCTTCGACGGTGTTGCCGCTGACCTTGGTCTCGCCGTCGTCGACGCCGTTGATGGAGCCGCTGGTGTTGAGCAGCACCGTGCCCGGCTTGCCGGCCGGGAAGCTGAAGCGGCCGACGCCGGCGCGGGTGGTGGCGGCCAGTTCCACCCCCACGCCACTGTCGAGCGTGGCCGAATAGGAGCCGGGCCGGCCTTTCTCATTTTCGTGCTTGAACGTCTGGACGTAATCCCAGCCATTGGTGGCCGGGGAGCGGCCGATGACACCGGAGAACGGCATGATCGGGAAATCCTGGGCGCCGTTGCAGCCAGGCCCCGATATGTGCGTCATGGAGAATCCGCGCAGGCGGTTGTCCTCCCACGCGTATCCGCCGCCGGCCTCTCTGACGGTGTCAGGGCTCCACTGCATCATGCCGAACGGCAGTACGGCGCCGGGAAAGGTCATCCCTCCGCCACCGCCGTGCCCGAAGTCGGGGGCCGCTTCCTTGGTGCCGTGGAAGACGTTGACCAGGGCGGCAGGGTCGGTCTGAGGGGTTTGGGCGGTGGCCCCCGGCGGAACCGCCAGCGAGACCAGAAGCGCGGAAACGATAGGTAAGGACCATTGGGACACGTCAGTCCTCCAAAAGTGAAGATCCCGATATGGAAGCGCCTATGACGAAGTCGGGTCAACGCGCAGAAAGGGCGGCAACAAGCTGTCATCGGCAACCGGACAATAAGGGTTGGCAGGGCGTTGTGATCTTGGCACTTTTGCCATTAACCACTGCCGAGCGTCAGGAAATCTCCAGCGATGACAGTTCTGTCAGAACGAATCACTGATACGAGGGCGCCGTCGGTCCGCCTTTCCCGCCTGCTCGACCCCGACACCGCCGTGCCGCTTCACGAGGAGGACGGCAGCGGCGTCATAGCCGTTCGCGGCCTGGTGGACGGGGCGCCCGTGGTGGCCTTCTGCACCGACGCCACCCTCAAGGGCGGCGCGCTCGGCGCGGCCGGAGCCCGGCACATCGTCGAGGCGATCGACGTCGCGGTGCTCCAGGGGTCCCCTGTGATCGGCCTGTGGCACTCGGGGGGCGCCCGGCTGGCCGACGGGGTGGAGTCGATGGACGGCGTCGGCCGCATGTTCGCCGCCATGACCAGGGCCTCCGGGGTGGTGCCGCAGATCTCCGTCGTGCTCGGCCCGGCCGCCGGCGCCGCCGCGTACGGCCCGGCGCTGACCGACGTGATCGTCATGACGGAGGACGCCCGCCTGTTCGTGACCGGCCCCGACATCGTCAAGACCGTCACCGGCGAGCAGATCGACATGGCCGGTCTCGGCGGCCCCGCCGCCCACGGGCCCAAGTCGGGCGTCGCCCACATCACCGTCGCCGACGAGGAGGAGGCCTACCGCAGGACCCGCCGCCTGGCCGGGTTCTTCACCCGGCACGGCGGTTTCGACTTCACCGAGCTGAGCGAGCCCAGGGACCTCGGCTCCCTGCTGCCCGACTCGCCGCGCCGCGCGTACGACGCCCGCAAGCTCGTCCGCGCCATCGTGGACGACGGCTTCGAGGAACTGCAGCCCAAGTGGGCGGGCAACATGTGCACGGGCCTCGGCCGCCTCGGTGGGCGCACGGTCGGCGTGCTGGCCAACAACCCGCTGCGCAAGGGCGGCTGTCTCGACTCCCTGTCGGCCGAGAAGGCCTCCCGCTTCGTGCGCATGTGCGACGCGCTCGGCGTCCCGCTGCTCGTCCTGGTGGACGTGCCCGGCTACCTGCCGGGCGTGGACCAGGAATGGGGCGGGGTCGTACGGCGGGGCGCCAAGCTCCTGCACGCCTTCGCCGAGTCCGTCGTCCCCCGCATCACGCTCATCACCCGCAAGTCCTACGGCGGCGCCTACATCGCCATGAACTCCCGATCGCTCGGCGCCACGCGGGTCTTCGCCTGGCCGGGGTCCGAGGTGGCCGTCATGGGCGCCGAGGCCGCGGTCGGCATCCTGCACCGCAAGGTCCTGGCCGCCGCGCCGGAGGAGGCGCGACCGGAGCTGCTGGCCCGCCTGACCGAGGAGCACCAGCGGGTGTCCGGCGGCGTACGGCGGGCGCTGGCGATGGGCGCCGTGGACGAGGTCATCGCTCCCGAGACCACCCGGCTGCGGCTGGCCGAGGCTCTCGCCGAGGCACCGCCGTCGAGAGGGCGCCATTCCAACATCCCCCTCTGAAAGGAGGCAGTCATGTCCCAGTTCAAGGTCATCCTGCTCGGCGGCCCGCCGCACCTGCCCGCCGACCGCCGCATCCAGCGGGTCGTCGCCGTCGAGGAGACGTTCAAGCTGCCGCTGGGCGCCGGGTACGAGCACTTCCGGCACCAGGGCGAGAACACCTCCGTCGACGGAGAGGACCTGCCGGTCCTGCGCTGGGTCATGCACACCGCCATCGCGGAGTGAGACCCGGTCAGGTGTGCTCACGGGCCAGGCTCGTCGGCAGATCGGTGCGGCGGGTGACGCTGAGCTTGCGGAAGATCCTCGTGAGGTGCTGCTCCACGGTGCTGACCGTGATGAACAGCTTCCCGGAGATCTCGCGGTTGGTGAAACCCTCCGCGGCCAGCGTCGCCACCCGCAGCTCGGCGTCGCTGAGCACCGGGCTCTCGCCGTGGTGCTCGGGCTCGGGCGCCGGGTCGGTCCTGCGCCCGCGCGACAGGGCCCGGCTCAGCGGCGCGGCGTGGCAGGCTTCGGCCAGGACGCGGGCCCGCCGCCCGAGCATCCCGGCCCGGCGCGCCTCGCCCTTGGCGTGGTAGGCCTCGGTGAGATCGAACAGCGCTCTGGCCAGCTCGTACCGGTCGCCGCACGACTGCAGCAGGTCGCTCGACTGGCGCAGCAGCATCGGCCGGGTACGCGGCTCGCTCACCGAGGCCAGCACCCGCAGCGCGATGCCGTGGACCCGGTTGGACCGGCCGCGGCAGCGGGTGAGCTGGTCGTCGATGAGCCGGCGGGCCTCCTCGTTCTGGCCGAGCTGGATCAGCGCCTCGGCCGCGTCCACCCGCCAGGGCAGGAACCCGGGCACGTCCATCTCCCACTTGCGGATCAGCTCGCCGCAGTGCATGAAGTCGCGCAGCGCCTGCCTGGGCTGGTCGGCCGCGAGGTTGAAGCGGCCCCTGCCGTAGAGGTACTGCAGGCCGTAGCGCGTCTCCAGCATCGCGTCGGGGACGGGCTCGTCGAAGCGCGACAGGCACTCGTCCAGGCGGCCCATGGCGGAGCCGGCCAGCAGCAGGGTCCCGAGCGGGCTGCCGACCGCCACGCCCCAGCTACCGGCCGGGATGATCTCCAGCGCCCGGGTGGCGTCCTCGGCGGCCGCGGCCAGGTCGCCCCTGCGCAGCGCGATCTCGGCGCGGATGGCCGACAGCCGGGCCTGCCTGCTCGGGGCGCGGCGGGCCGCCGCCTCCTCGATGAAGGCGTCGCACCAGGGCGCGGCCTTGCCTGAGCGGTCGGTGTAGGTGAGCGTCAGCAGCGCGCTCTCGACCGTGTCCATGGACATCTCGTCCAGGTGCGAGCCGCGCAGGATCTGCTCGGCCGTGGCGATCGTCTCCTCCTTCGGGCCCTCGGCCAGCACTCCGGCCAGCGCCTCCGCCGACTCCATCCGGCGTCCCACCCGCAGCGACGAGGCGGCGCTGCCCGCCTGCTCGCGGGTCAGGCCGGGCAGATGCCGCAGGAACGAGGGGTAGGTGCCACGGAACCACGGCCGGGCCGCGGCCACCTCCGCCACCGCCTCCTGGTCGAGCCGGTCGGACTCGGCGAGGTGACCGAGCACCTCCTTGGCGTCGCCGGCGTGGCCGTGCCACAGCAGCGCCTTGGCCAGCACCACCGCGTCGGAGCCGCCCAGGTTGCCCTTGTGCAGGGCGTCGGTGAGCTCGGCCAGCTGGCCGGTCGGCGTACCGGGGTCGATGCGCCATTTGGCGCGCACCAGCATGGTCGCGATCCTGGCCCGCCGCCGCTGGTCGTCGCAGGCGCGCGAGGCGAGCTTCAGGTACTCGATCGCGATCTCCACGCCGTCGTCGCGCAGCGCGTGCGAGGCCGCCTCCTCCAGTACCGACAGCGCCCACGGCTCCTCGGCGTGCCCCGCCTTCAGCAGGTGCTGGGCCACGACGGCCACCGGCGCGCCCTCGTCGTAGGTGAGCTCGGCCGCCTGGCGGTGCAGGCCGACGCGCTCGGCGGGGTCGAGTTCGCCCAGCACGGCCGACCTGGCCGTCTCGTGGCGGAAGCGGCCCTCGTCGAGCAGGCCGACGCCGTCCAGGGCCATCAGCGCCTTGGCGGTGGCCGGCTCGCTCTCGCCGAGCAACCTGCCCAGGCGCTCCGGCTCACCCAGCACCGCCAGGCCCCTGGCCGTCACCAGCATGCGCAGGTCGGCCCGGTGCAGGCAGGTCAGGACGGCGTCGCCGTAGCGGGTGGCGGGGGCGCCGGCGTCCTGGAGGTCCTCAAGCAGCGCGTCGGCCAGCAGCCGGTTGCCGCCGCTGAGCTCGTGGCAGGTGGCCGCGTGCCGCTCGGCCGCCTCGGCGCCGGCGCGTTCGGCCACCCGCTCCGTCACGCCCTCCGCCGACAGGTGCGACAGGCGCACCGGGCGGCAGTGGGGCTGTCGCAGGATCTCCGTGTGGAAGAGGCTCTGCAGGTGCGGGCTGTGGTCGGCGGCGCTGAAGACCAGCATGATCTTGGCGAACCTGACCCGGCGCGCCAGATAGGACAGGCACAGCTGGGAGCCCCGGTCGGCGTAGTGGACGTCGTCCACCATGATCACCAGTGGGCAGCGCTCGGACAGGTCCAGCAGAACCCTGGCCAGCGCGTCCACGACCTGGACGTCCATGTGCTCGATGGCCTCCGAGCGCGGGTCCATGCCGAGCTTCGCGCGGGCGTCCTCGCGCATCAGGCCGAGCGTGGTCTCCTGCTGCTCCTCGGTCAGCGGGGCACTGTGGATGAGCTGGGAGAGAACGCCCAGCGGGACCTCGGACTCGGCGCGGGAGCCGGTCGCGGTCAGCGGTAGCGCGCCCTGCTCGAAGACGCCTTCGGCGAAGCCGTACAGGAGCTTGCTCTTGCCGGTGGCGATGGCTCCGGTGACCATCGCGATGCGGCCTTTGCCGGACACCGTTTCGTCCAGCAGCGCGCGCAGAGTGGCCAGTGACATCGCTTCTCCCCGTTCCTAGTGCCCCACCGCGGCGACGCTCACGGCACGGCTGGTGTGGGTATCGCGGACCAGGCGCGTCCCGGCGGCCCGCACGGCCAGGAAGGCGGCGGTGGCGATGTCGGCGTCGATGCCGACGCCCCAGGCCACCTCGTCGCCGAGCGCGCACTCCGCGTAGATCACGGTCTCTTCTCGCGAGCAGCCGCCGAGCAGCCGCTGGTGGGGATCAAGCTCCTCGTGGTCGAGGGACCGGCCCGTACGGTGGACGACGCGCACCTGGATGCCCCAGGGACCGAGGAGCGCGCCGAGCGTACGGAAGGTGTCGGCCCGCGGGCCGCAGTGGTCGAAGGCCCCGTCCACGTACAGCGAGGCGGTGATGGGCGTGTGCCAGCCGGCCGCCTCGGAGGCGTCCCCGTGGTACAGGTACTCCTGGACGAACAACGTGCCGATCAGGCTCGGCGACAGCTCGCCGCCCATCGCGTCCGCGTGCGCCTGCACCTTCGCGGCCAGGTCGCTCTGAAGGCCGCGCGGCAGGTTCATGCCGTGCCACGCGCTCATCACGTAGGCGACGCCGCCCTTGCCCGACTGACTGTTCACGCGCACGACCGCCTCGTAGGTGCGCCCCACGTCCTTGGGATCCACCGGCAGGTACGGCACCCGCCACGGCAGTTCACCGGCGGGCAGGTCTCGCGCGAGCGCCTGCCGTTCCAGCTCGTCGAAGCCCTTCTTGATGGCGTCCTGGTGCGAGCCGGAGAAGGCGGTGTAGACGAGGTCGCCGCCGTAGGGGTGGCGCGGGTGGACGGGAACCTCGTTGCAGATCTCGACGGTGCGCCGGATCGCGCTGATGTCGGAGAAGTCGAGCCCCGGGTCGACGCCGTGGGAGTACATGTTCATGCCGAGGGTCACGAGGCAGACGTTGCCGGCCCGCTCGCCGTTGCCGAACAGGCAGCCCTCGACCCGCTCGGCCCCCGCGAGCAGGGCGAGTTCCGCCGAGGCCACGCCGGTGCCGCGGTCGTTGTGCGGGTGGACGGACAGGCACACGTGCTCGCGCCTGGACAGGTTGCGGCCGAGCCACTCGATCTGGTCGGCGAAGACGTTGGGCAGCGAACGCTCGACCGTGGTCGGGAAGTTCAGGATGATCCCGCGTCCCTCGCCGGGCTGCCAGACGTCCATGACCGCCTCGCAGACCTCCAGGGAGAAGTCCAGCTCGGTCTCGTTGAACAGCTCGGGGGAGTACTGGAAGGCCACGTCGGTGCCGCGCAGCCGGCGCTCGGCGCCGTCCATCATCACGCGGGTGGCCCGCACGGCCATCTCCCTGCAGCCGTCGCGGTCCATGCCGAAGACGACCTCGCGGAAGACCGGTGAGGTGGCGTTGTAGATGTGGATCATCGCGCGGTCCGCGCCCTTGAGGCAGTCGATCGTCTGCTCGATGAGCTCCTCGCGCGCCTGGGTGAGCACGGTGATGCGGACGTCGTCGGGAATGCGGTCCTGCTCGATGAGCATGCGCACGAAGTCGTGGTCGCTCCGGCTGGCCACGGGAAAACCGACCTCGATCTCCGTGAATCCCATATCCACCAGAAGCTCGAACATCATGAGCTTGCGCTCGGGGGTCATCGGATTGGCGAGGGACTGGTTGCCGTCGCGCAGATCCGTCGACAGCCAGCGCGGCGCGGTGCGAATTCGATTGCCGGGCCATGTGCGGTCGACCAGGTCGATGGGCGTGAATCCGGCGTAACGCTCGACACCCTTCATCGGTTTTCCTTTCGCAGGCCTTTTCAATGCAGAGCGGGGAGCTCGAACGTGGGCTTCACACCCAGCTCGGCGTCCAGGAGAATGCGCAGCCCCTCGTAGGCCCGCCGGGCGTCGGTGCGCCGGCCGGCGCGCGTGAGCGCGGTGATGAGCTGGGAGTGGAAGGTCTCGTTCAGTGGATGCGCGGCGACCAGCGCGCGCACTTCCTCGATCAGCTCCGTGTGCCTGCCGAGCTTGATCCGCAGGTCGATGGAGGTCTCCTGGGCGCGCAGCCGCTGCTGGTCGAGCGCGGTCGCGGGCGGGCCGAGAACGAGGCCGAGCGGCACGTCGGCCAGGGCGGTGTAGCCGCTCCAAAGGCCGAGCGCCCGCTCCAGCAGCCGTTCGGCGGCGGCGGTCCTGCCCTCGCGGGCCTGCTCCCCGGCCCGCGCCACCAGGCGGGGGAAGACGAGGGCGTCGACGCGGTCCGCGTCGGCGTGCAGCACGTAGCCGGCGGGCTTGGTCACGACCAAAGGCCCCGCGGCGGGCCCGAGCATTCTGCGCAGGTAATAGATGTGGGTCTGCAGGGTCTTCAACGCGTCTTTCGGCGTCCTGGCCGGCCACAATTCATCGATGAATTGATCGAACCCGACCGTACGGCCGGCATTGAGCGCCAACAGGGAAATCGCCTGGCGAATCTTCGGGCCACGCAGTGCCAGTATTCCAGCGTATTCGTCGCGCACCTCTACAGGCCCGAGCAGCTTGAAATCCAGCATGACATTCCCTATGGTCGCGTTGGGTCGACTTGAGGCGAAGCTAGCCGGGGTTTCGCGGGCCGGGCAAGATGGATTCCCGGGAGGTTGTAGCCCGGGTATCCGAGGAATCATCCGGGACTACAACTTTCGTATCACCCCCCTTATCTTCGCCGGTGCCGGGGGCAAGAATCCGGCCATGGCTGGAGTAACCGCGTCAAGGAACGCGACAGGTTCGATCCCTTCGATGCTCGCGATGTGCGTGGCCGAGGCCAGGCCCGCCGTCCTCACCGTGTCCGCGATGCGCTTCCTCACCGGCGTGGTGCTGGCCCTTCCGGTCACGGCGGTGGCTCCGGAGCCGATCAAGGTGCTGCAGGGCGTCGCGGCGTGGGTCCTGTCGATCTTCGCCATCTACCTGTTCAACGGGGTCACCGACGTGGCGGGAGACCGCGTCAACGGATCGGCCAGGCCTATCGCCCGAGGGGCGCTGGATCCGGGGTCGGCGCTGTTCGTGGCGGGTGTCGCGGCGGTGCTTTCGCTGGCGGCCACGCTCGACCTGCCGGGCCCGATGACGCTGATCGTGGGGGCCAACCTGGTGCTGGGCTACCTCTACTCCGGCCCGCCGGTGCCGCTCAAGGGCAGTTCCGGCGGCACCGTGGCGGTGCTGGTGCTGTCCGGGCTGCTGTCGTACCTGGGGGGCTTCACGCTCGCCACAGGGGGGCAGGCCACCGGCACCCCTATCGGGCTGCTGGTGTTCGCCGCCGCCTCCATCTACTGGATGACGCTCGTCGGCGTGCCGGCCAAGGATCTGTCCGACTGCGAGGGGGATGCCGCGGCGGGGCGGCGCACGATCGTGGTGACCAGGGGTGAGCGGGCCTGCAGGTGGTTCATGTCGGTGGCGGCGTGCGTGCTGGTCGTGGCGTTGTCCGCGGTGGTCGTGCTGCTGGGGGTGGCGCTGGTCTGGGTGGTCGTGGCGATGGCGGCAGGGGCGGTCGCGGTGGTCGTGGCCGGCGCGGGGCGGGTGCGCTTAGGCGGGGAGCGGGCGCGCTTGGGCGGGGGACGGGCGTGCTTAGGCGGGGAGCGGGCGCGCTTGGGCGGGGGAAGCCGGCGCGAACAACGCCGGCCGTACCGCGCGTTCATGGCCACACAACACCTGGTTCACATTACCGCGCTGATATCCGGCATTTGACGTTATATGTTGCCAGGATGGCCAGGCTGCGAGATAGTTGAGTGCTCGGTCCCATGGGCGGAAGGGACATCCTTGGATGCGGCATACGGGGTTGGGGGCGACCCGGCGCGAATCGTGGACGCATGTCGGGAAGAAATCCTCGTCGAATTCGAGGCCGCCCTCCTCGCCGCCGGCAACGTTCTGTACACGGATCCGCAGGCCAAGCGACAGGCCCTAATGACCGCGCGTTACGTCCTGGACGATGTGGCGGCTACTCTCCGTGCCGGAAAGGTGCAGATTAACAACCTGTATAAATTCCACGCGTGGGAAGTGGGCAGCCGCCGTGCCGCCACCGGCGTACACCCGAAAGCTTCTCTTGAGGCAGGCTCACTTTTCTTTCGTGTCGCGATGACACGACTCGCCCTTCAGGTGGCCGCGGAATCGGAATCGCCGGCCGAGGCATTCACGCTGGTGGCAACCGGCATGGAGGAGAGCCTGTCCCTGCGCATCCGCGAGGCGTCGGAGAGCTACCACGGCTTCCTGCTCAACCAGGTCCACGAGGCGCAGGAGGACGAGCGCAGGCGGATCGCCAGGGAGTTACACGACCGCATCGGCCACGGCATCAGCGTCGCGCACCAGCAGCTCGCGCTGGCCGAGGTCTACCGGGTCACCAACGCCGCCCGCGCCTCCACCAAGATGGGCGTCGCCCAGCAGGCCATCCAGGAGACGATGGAGAACCTGCGCCAGATGACCTCGGAGCTCCACCCCCAGGTGCCGCTGAAGAGCCTGGAGAAGGCGCTGCTCGGCTTCCTGGAGTCGGTCGAGGACGACACGGTCTCCGTCGGGCTCCACGTCAACGGCGACGAGGGCTGGGCCGAGGCCCGGGTTCTCGACGAGGCCTTCCTGGTCGTCAGGGAGGCCGCGCGCAACGCCATCAACCACGCGGCGCCCACGATGATCCTCATGCGCGTGGACATCGCCCCTCACGAGCTCGTCGCCACCGTGCAGGACAACGGCAGGGGCTTCGACCCCGCCGTGGTGCGCGGCAGGGGCGGCGTCGGGCTGAGTTCCATGCGCGAGCGCACCGAACTGCTCGGCGGGCGGGTCACGATCTCCAGTGCCCCCGGCAGCGGTTGCCTCGTGGAGGTGTTCATCCCACTGAAGAAGCGGCACGATGACCACGACCCCGGGTAACGCGCTGATCTCCGTCGGCATCGTGGACGACCACGCCCTCTTCAGGGAGGGGCTGCGCGAGATCCTGGAGGCCGGCGGCGACATCGGCATCGTCGGCGAGGCCGGCGACTCGGCCGGCGCCGTCGCCATGGCCGGCGCCACGAAACCGGACGTACTCCTGCTCGACGTCGAGATCCCCGGCGACGAGGTCACCGAGACCGTCGGCAAGGTACGCAGGATCTCGCCCGAGACCCAGATCATCATCCTCAGCATGTACGACGGGCCGCAGCTGCTCACCCGGCTGCTGGCCGCCGGCATCCGCGGCTACCTCCTCAAGAGCGTGCACAGGCACGAGCTGATCGCCGCGGTCAAGAGCGTGCACGAGGACCCGTCCAGGGTGGTGCTCGCGGTCTCCCGGCACAGCCTGGCGCACGTGGAGTCGGCGCCGCCCTCGGGCGGGCTGAGCGAGAAGGAGCTGGAGGTCCTGCAACTGGCCGCCCAGGCGCTCAGCAACGCCCAGATCGCCCGGCGGCTCGGCCTGGCCGAGGCGACCGTGAAGCGGCACATGCGCAACATCTTCGTCAAGCTCAACGCCGTCTCGCGGATCGACGCCGTCAACAAGGCGGTGGCGGCCTCCCTGCTCGCGCCTCAGAGCAGGAGCGAGGGCGAGTAGTCGGGGAAGATCCCGGTCAGCTCGTCGCGGGTCTCGCGGCCCAGCGCCACCGTGGTGGCGGCGAGGTTCATCTCCAGGTGCACCTGGTCGCGGGTGCTGGGCACCGGCACCACCCGCTCGTCCTGGGCCAGCAGCCAGCCCAGCGCCAGCCGTCCCGCGCCCAGGTCGAGCTCGGCCGCGGCCGCCTCCAGGCGGCGCAGCGCGGGCACGTCGCGCTCGGGCAGGAAGCGGGTGTCGCCGTGGCGCCAGTCGTGGGGCCCGAGTACGGCGGCGGAGCTGATCCGGCCGGTGAGGAAGCCCCGGCCCAGCGGGCGGGCGGCCAGCACGCCCACGCCCAGCCGTTCCGCCTCGGCCAGGAGGGCGGCGTTGGCCCGCCGTACCCACAGGGAGAACTCCACCGCCAGCGCCGTCACGGGATGTACGGCGTGCGCCCGGCGCAGCTGCGCGGCCGTGGCGCCCGACAGGCCGATGTGGCGGATCTTCCCCGCGGCCACGAGCGCGGCCAGCGCGCCCATGCTCTCCTCGATCGGCACGCGGGGGTCCTGGCAGTGCAGGAAGTAGACGCCGACGCTCTCGACGTCCAGGCGCTTCAGCGACGACTCGCAGGCGCGCTCCAGGTACTCGGGCCTGCCGTCGAAGTCGATCGTCCTGCCGAGGACGCGGGCGCCGCCCCTGGTGCAGACGACGACCTCGTGCGCGCGTCCGGCCACGGCCCGGCCGACCACGCGTTCGACCTGGCCGGCGGCGTAGAAGTCGGCGGTGTCGACGAGGGTCACTCCGGCGTCGAGCGCGCGGCGGATCAGGCCGGCCGCCTCGTGCTGATCGGCGTGACCGTAGGCGCCGGCCAGGGCCAGGGAGCCGAGCCCCATCCGGGACACGGCCGGTCCCGCCCGCCCCAACCGCGTATAGCGCATCCTCCTTGATAGCGAATACCGCTCAAAAAGCGGTCAAATTCCGGGTTAACTCGCACTCCGTCGCCCCTATAGGACGCACCCCTAATTTCGCGGACCGGCCCCGGAATCATCTTTACCGCCCTATTGGCGAATTGCCTCGTGTGGGTAAGTTGGCTGGGTGATCGAGGACATCCTCCCCCCGGAGGTCGAGGCCTTCGAGACCTTCGACGATCCTCCCGGCACCGTGCTCTTCCCCGAGGAGGAGGCGCTGATCGGGCGGGCGGTGGAGAAGCGCCGCAGGGAGTTCGCGACCGCGCGCTACTGCGTCCGCCGGGCCATGGGGAAGCTGGGGATGGCACCGGTGGCCGTGCTGCGCGGCCCGCGGGGCGAGCCGACCTGGCCGCCCGGCATCGCCGGGAGCATCACCCACTGCACCGGCTACCGCGCCGCCGCGCTCACCAGGAAGCCCGCCATGCTCGGCATCGACGCCGAGCCCGACGCCCCGGTGGGCGACGACGTGATCGAGGCGGTGTCGCTGCCGCACGAGCGTGACATGCTGCGCCGGCTGGCGGCCGCCAGCCCCGGGCCCTGCTGGGACCGGCTGCTGTTCAGCGCCAAGGAGTCCGTCTACAAGGCCTGGTTCCCGATGACGAACCGGTGGCTGGGCTTCTACGACGCCGAGATCGACGTGGACCCGTTCGGCGGCACGTTCTCGGCCCACATCATGGCGGAAGGCCTGCGGTGGCAGGGGCGGTGGCTGATCCGCAACGGCCTGATCGTCACCGCGATCGCGAGGATCGGGATGACATGATCAGATTCGGCGTGGTGCTCATCACCGAAGGCTGCTCCAGGACCGAGTGGATGGACAAGTGCCGGCGGGCCGAGGCACTGGGCTACGACGTCGTCGCCGTCCCCGACCACCTGAACCTGCTGGCGCCCTTTCCCTGCGCCGTGCTGGCCGCCGAGGCCACCACGCGCCCGAGGATCGGCACGTACGTGCTCAACTCCAGCTTCTACCTGCCCGCGCTGCTCGCCAGGGACGTGGCCACCACCGCCCAGCTCCTCGGCGACCGGCTGGAGCTCGGCCTCGGCACCGGCTACGTGAAGGCCGAGTTCGAGAAGGCGGGCATCCCGTTCGGCACCGCGTCCTCGCGCGCCGACCGGCTGGAGAGCCTGGTCAAGGAGCTCGACGCGGCGCTGGGGGAGTCGGCGCCGCCCTTGATGATCGGGGGGCACGGCGACCGCATCCTGCGCCTGGCCGCCCAGCGCGCCCGGACGGTCAGCTTCACCGGCGCGCCGTACCGGGCCGAATACGGCAGGACCGCCCTCGTGGACGCGGACGCGCTCGCCGAGCGCGTGGCCTTCGTCAGGGCCGAGGCGGGCGGTCGCGAGCCCGAGCTGAACCTGCTGCCCAAGGCCACCGTGCTCACGCGCGAGCGCCGCGCGGGCCTGGAGAGCCTGCGCCGCTACGCGCCCGACCTCACGGCCGAGCAGCTCATGGAGGTCCCGACGCTGCTCGTGGGCACGCCCGCGCAGCTCGCCGAGCAGGTCCTGCGCGACAGCGAGAGGTACGGCTTCGCCTACTTCACCGTGACCGAGGCGGCCATGGAGGACTTCGGCAAGGTCATCGAGCGGCTGCGCTGAGACTGTCGAGGCAGGCGCTCAGCGTGCGGGCCTGGACGTTGAGGTAGTAGCTGTGCCGCAACAGCTCCACGACCTGGTGCATGGCCAGCCAGCGGAAGTCGGGGTGGCCGGGGGCCAGGTCCTCGCCGGTCTCCACGATCAGGTACCGGTTCCTGGCGTGGTAGAAGCGGCCGCCCTCCTCCGAGAGGACCGTGTCGAAGCGGATGCGCCCCGGCGCGGCGCCCAGCACCTCGTCCAGGAACAGCGGGCGGGCGGCGGGTGGCAGGTGGTCGTAGTTCTCCGGCACGCACTGCACGGTCGGCGCCAGCTCGACCACGTCGGTGTAGCCGGGCTCCACCCGCGCGTGGACCAGCGCGTGCAGGACGCCGCCGATCTGGCGCACGAGGAAGGCGATGACGCCGGTGCCCACCGGCTCGATCATCGGCTGCGTCCAGCCGCTCACCTCGCGCCCGGTGGAGGCGACGCGCACGCCGATGATGTCGAAGAAGCGGCCGCTGTCGTGCGAGATCCGCCCGTCGCCGCGGCGCCATTGCCGCAGCCGGTTGAGCGGGATGGGCTCCGTGCTGATGTCGACGGTCGAGCGGATGCCGCTGAGCCAGCTCAGCACCTCGTCGATCCCGTGCACGGCGCTCTGGCGCGGGTCGCGGGAGCGGATCAGCGCCGCGCGGAAGCCGTCCTCGCCCGGGAGCGGCGTCTCCAGCGCCGGCATGCAGGCCAGCACGGTGCGCGCGTCCATGTTCACCAGGTCGGGCACGGCCAGCATCTCGTGGACCCGCCCCAGCGGCAGCCACCGGAACCCGTCGAGCACCTCGACGTCCTCGGCGGTCTCCACGACCATGTTCCTGTTGCGCTTGCGATAGAACCAGGCGCCCTGCTCCGACTGGCGCACGTCCGCCAGCACCCGCCCGCTCGGCTCGCGGAAGTGTTCCAGGTACGGCACCGGCCGCCCCTGGTGCACGCGGGTGTAGTTGCTCCTGGTGGCCTGCACGGTGGGCGAGACCTGGGGGCCGTCGTGGTTGCCGGGCTCGTTCTTGGCCTGCATCAGCAGGTGCGGCACGCCGTTCACGCGCTTGACGAGGATGCCGAGGATGCCCACCTCGGGCTGGTTGATGATCGGCTGGGTCCAGGCGTCCACGGGGCTGCCGGGAAAGCGCACGTCGAGCCCCTGGATGGTGAAGAACTTGCCGCTGTCGTGGCTGATGTTCCCGGTGCTCTCACACCGGCTCCATCCGCCCAGCTCTTCCAGAGGAAGCCGCTCCACCGTCATCGCGGTGTGCTCGGCGACTTCCTCGAACCAGCTCCTGACGTCAAGAATGGCGGTCTCCTAACAACAGGCCTTTACCGCCGAAGCTCGCATGAGCCCTCATAACACCTCAACCCCTGCTTTTCGGTGATGGAAAATAGGGGTTATCTCTGGGACCGGCCATTCATACGCTCTTAGGGTGGACGCCATGACCGATCGTCCGGAAATCCGAGCCAGTGACCAGGATCGCGACAGAATTGCGGAAATGCTGAGAGTCGCGGTCAGCGAGGGACGCATCGACCTCGAAGAGCTGAACGAGCGCCTGGACCGCACCTACGGCGCGCGTACGCTCCGTGAGCTGGACGAGGTCGTCGAGGACTTACCCCAAGGCGGCCCCCCGGCCACGGCGCTGCTGCCCGCCACCGTGGCGGCCGCTCCGCTGCCCGCCGCCCACCCCGGTGACGTGCTGGAGCTGCACACGCGCAGCGGCAAGATCCGCCAGGACGGGCGCTGGGTGGTGCCGCCGCTCATCACGACCAGGGCACACAGGTTCGGCACCGTGCGCGTCGACTTCACCAGGGCCGAGTGCGCCTACCGTGAGGTGACCGTCGACGTGCAGATCACCTCGTGGTTCGGTGACGTCGTCATCGTCGCCCCCTACGACTGGTGGGTGCAGGACGACGCGGTGACCCGCCGGCTCCTCGGCGCCGTCCACAACAGGCCCATCGTCTCGCCCACCCAGGCCGCGGTCGTCGTGCGGCTCACCGGCTACGTGCAGACCGGTGACGTGTGGGTGAAGTACCGCCGCTGACGGCAATCTTCAGGAGGATCGTATGGCGTGCCGCATCTGTTCCGGCCGGCTCCGCGAGTTCGCGGACTTCGGCCGGCAGCCGATCTCCGACGCCTTCGTCGAACCCGGTGACCCACGCGAGGAGTTCTTCTTCCGGCTCGCGGTCGGCGTCTGCGAGAGCTGCACGATGGTGCAGCTGCTCGAAGAGGTGCCGAGGGAACGCATGTTCCACGAGGGCTACCCCTACGTCTCCTCCGGCTCCTCGGTCATGCGCGAGCACTTCCACACGCTGGCCAAGCGGCTGCTGACCACCGAGCTGAGCGGCGATGACCCGTTCGTCGTCGAGCTCGGCTGCAACGACGGCACCATGCTGGAGGTCGTCGCCGACGCCGGGGTCAGGCATCTCGGCGTCGAGCCGTCCGGCGGCGTGGCCGACCTGGCCGCCGCCAAGGGCGTGCGCGTGACCAAGGACTTCTTCGAGGCCGGGACCGCCGCCCGCGTACGCGCCGAGGACGGCCCCGCCGACGTGATCTACGCGGCCAACACCCTGTGCCACATCCCCTACATGGACTCCATCCTCAGCGGCGTCGACACGCTGCTGAAGGCGGACGGCGTCTTCGTCTTCGAGGACCCCTACCTGGCCGACATCGTGGCCCGCTCCTCCTTCGACCAGATCTACGACGAGCACTTCTACTTCTTCTGCGCCGGCTCGGTGAGCAGGATGGCCGCCCGCCACGGCTTCGAGCTCGTGGACGTCGAGCGCCTGCCCGTGCACGGTGGCGAGGTGCGCTACACCCTCGCCAGGACCGGAGCCAGGACGCCCGCTCCCGCGGTCGCCGCGATGCTGGCCGAGGAGGACGAGGCCGGCATCACCCGGCTGTCCGCGCTCGACCGCTTCGCCGCCACCGTCGAGGGCAACCGCGACCGGCTCACGGCGCTGCTGAAGGGACTGCGCGCCCAGGGCGCCACGATCTACGGCTACGGCGCCACCGCCAAGAGCGCGACCGTGCTCAACTACTGCGGCATCGGCCCGGAACTGCTCACCTTCGTCAGCGACACCACCCCGGCCAAGCAAGGACGGCTCACGCCCGGCACGCACATCCCCGTGCTCGGGCCCGAGGCCTTCCGCGACCCCTACCCCGACTACGCGCTGCTGCTCGCCTGGAACCACGCCGAGGAGATCATGGCCAAGGAGACGGGCTTCCGCGAGTCCGGCGGCCGGTGGATCCTGTACGTCCCCGACGTCCACGTCGTGTGATGCGCCATCGCGAACTCGCCGTCGCCGGCGCCTTCGAGTTCACCCCTGCGGTCTTCCCCGACGAGCGCGGGTCGTTCGCCTCGCCGTACCAGGAGGGGGCCTTCATCGCCGCGACCGGGAAGGGGCTCTTCCCGGTCGCGCAGGCCAGCAGGAACGTCTCCAGGCGCGGCGTGGTGCGCGGCATCCACTACACGCTCATCCCGCCGGGCACGGCCAAGTACGTGTACTGCGCGGCGGGGCGGGTGCTCGACTACGCGGTGGACCTCAGGGTGGGCTCGCCGACGTTCGGGCGGTGGGAGGCGGCGGAGCTGAGCCTCGCCAACGGGCGCGCGGTCTACTTCCCGCCGGGCGTGGGGCACGCCTTCGCCGCGCTGGAGGACGACTCGGTGGTGTGCTACCTGCTGTCGGCGGAGTACCGCAAGGAGAACGAGCTCACGCTGTCGGTCTTCGACACCGACCTCGCGCTCGGCCTGCCCGCCGAGCCGGCGCCGATCCTGTCGGAACGCGACGCGGCCGCCCCCACGCTGGGTGAGGCGGCCGCGCTCGGACTGCTTCCCGAGTGGTGATCTACAGCACCTCGCGCAGGGCGGCGATGACCTTCTCCTGCACCTCGACCGGGAGGGAGGGGTACATGGGCAGCGAGAAGATCTGCCCGGCCAGTTCCTCGGTCACCGGCAGGCTGCCGGGACGGTAGCCGAGGTGGGCGAAGCCGGTCATCGTGTGGACCGGCCACGGGTAGGAGATGTTGAGGTGGATGTCGTAGGCGCGCAACGCCTCGATGATCTCGTCGCGCCGGGGGTGGCGCACCACGTACACGTAGTAGACGTGCTCGTTGCCCTCCGCGGTCGCGGGCAGCACCAGCTCGGTGTCACCCAGGGCGCGCTCGTAGCGTTCTGCGACCGCGCGGCGGCCGGCGATGTAGGCGTCGAGGCGGGTGAGCTTGCGGCGCAGGATCTCCGCCTGCACCTCGTCCAGGCGGGAGTTGTGGCCCGGCGTCCGCACCACGTAGTAGGTCTGCTCCATGCCGTAGTAGCGCAGCCTGCGCAGGTTGGCGTCCACGACGTCGTCGGAGGTGATCGTCGCGCCGCCGTCGCCGTAGGCGCCGAGCACCTTGGTCGGGTAGAAGGAGAACGCCGCTGCCCGGCCCATCGAGCCGGCCACGCGGCCGTGGTGCCTGGCGCCGTGCGCCTGGGCGCAGTCCTCCAGGATCACCAGGTCGTACGCCTCGGCCAGGCGCTCCAGCGGAGCCATGTCGACGCACTGGCCGTACAGGTGGACGGGCAGCAGGCAGCGGGTGCGCGGCGTGATGGCCGCCTCGACCTGCTCGACGTCCATGAGGTAGGTGTCGCGGTGCACGTCGGTGAAGACCGGGGTCGCGCCCACGCCGTCGATGGCGACGACGGTCGGCGCCGCCGTGTTGGACACGGTGATCACCTCGTCGCCCCTGCCGACCCCCAGAGCCTGGAGGCCGAGCTTGAGCGCGTTGGTGCCGTTGTCGACTCCGGTGCAGTGGCGCGCGCCGTGGTAGGCGGCGAACTCGGCCTCGAAGGCGCGCACGCTCTCGCCGAGCACGAGCTGGCCGGATTGGAACACGGTCTCGACGGCGTCGATCAGATCGTCCCGCTCGACGTCGTATTCCGGCAGGTAGTCCCAGACACGAGTGGCCATGACCCAACGTAATCACCGGGCCCCGTACCGGCGGTACCCCTATCACGGGGTTAGGGGTGACACGTTATGCCCCGTCCTCACTAGCTTTGTGCGTATGGCACGGCATTACCTCTTCATGTGTCAGCCCGATCATGGCCACGTGATTCCCAACCTGGCCGTGGTCGCCGAATTGGTGCGCCGGGGAAACCGGGTCACCTACGTCACCGGTGAAAGCATGGCCGACGTCGTCCGCGCCGCGGGCGCCACCGTCATCGGCTACGACTCCATTTATCACAAGGCCGATCTGCGTCGGCTCGAAGACGACCCGCTCGGGCTCATCTCGCTGTTTCTCGACGAGAGCCGGGTCATGCTGGAAAGCGTTGGCGAGGAAAAGGCCGACGTGGTGGTCTATGACATCTCCGTTCTGCACGCCGGGCGGATTCTGGCGCGTAAGTGGGGGCGGCCGGCCGTACAACTCATTCCGGTGTTCGCGTCGAACGAGCATTTCTCCTACCTTTCTTCCATCTACGGCGACGGCGGCGACGGCGGCGCGCTGCCCGGCTGGGTGGACGACATGCTGGCCAGGACGGCCGCGCTCGCGCACGACCACGGCGTGGACGTGCCGCCGGCCGACCTGTGGTGGCAGGTGCAGGACTTCAGCCTGGTCAACCTGCCGCGCTCCTTCCAGTTCGCCGGGGAGACCTTCGACGAGCGCTTCGCCTTCGTCGGGCCGTGCCTGGGCGAGCGGAGCTTCCTGTCGGACTGGACGCCGCCAGGCGACGGCCGCCCGATCGCGCTGCTCACCTTCGGCACCGTGGCCAGCAGCCGTCCCGACCTGTTCCGCACCTGCGTGCGTGCCTTCGGCGAGCTGCCCTGGCACACCGTGGTGACCGTGCCGGAAGCCGTCGACCTGGGGCCGTTGCCCGCCAACGTCCAGGTCCGCCGCTGGGTCTCGCACATGAGCGTGCTGCGGCACGCCGACGTGGCCGTCACCCACGGCGGGATGGGCACCGCCATGGAAGCCCTGTACTGGGGCCGCCCCACGGTCATCGTCCCGGCCACCGCCATCGACGGCCCGCCCGCCCGCCGCGTCGCCGAACTCGGCCTCGGCCGCGTCGTCGACCCTGCGGAGCTGACGCCCGAGCGCCTGGTCGCCGACGTGCTCGCGGTCGTCTCCGATGACCGGGTACGGCAGGCCACCGCCGCCATGGCGCGGGAGATCCGGGAAGCCGGCGGCACGGCCAGAGCGGCCGACGAGTTAGAGCGGTACCCGGCATGAGCAGGCCCTTCGAGTTCGGCGTCCTCGGCCCGCTCAAGGTCGCCAAGGACGGCGCCGATCTGCACATGAGCGCGAACAGGGAGCTGGCGATCCTGGCCAGCCTGCTGCTCAACGCCAACCGGGTGGTCAGCGTGGACCGCCTGGTGGAGACGGTGTGGGCGGGCTCGGCCCCGGCCAGCGCGTGGCGGCAGATCGCCATCTGCGTCTCGCGGCTGCGCCGTACGCTGGGGGCGGGTGTGATCGAGACGTCCAGCCCCGGCTACATGCTGCGCGCCGAGCCGGACAGCATTGACTGGCTGCGCTTCGGCGCGCTGGTGGCGCGGGCACGCGCGACGGCGGCCGACGGCGAGCGCGAGGCGGCGGTCAAACTGCTGCGCGAGGCGCTGTCCCTGTGGCGGGGCAACCCGTTCGAGGACATCAGGGGCCTGCGCTACGACGTCGCCAGGATGGAGGAGTCGCGGCTGGAGGCCATGGAGGCCTGCCTGGAGCTGGAGATCGAGCTCGGCCGGCACCACCAGGTGATCCCCGACCTGCTGGCCCTGGTGAACGAGTCGCCCTTCCGCGAGCGGGTGCGCGCCCAGCTGATGCTGGCCCAGTACCGCGCGGGACGGCGGGCCGACGCGCTGCGCACCTACCAGGAGACGCGCCGCTACCTGCTGGAGCAGATCGGCCTGGAGCCCGGTCCCGCGCTGCGGCGCCTGCACGACCAGATCCTCAGGGACGAGGTCGCGCTCATGCGTCCGGTGCCGCGTGTCCCGGCGCCGGCGCAGGTGGTTCCGTCGCAGCTGCCGCCGCAGATCCTGCCATTCGTCGGCAGGGAGCGTGAGCTGGCGGCCCTGGACGCGGCCCTGAGCCAGGACCAGGCGGCGGCCCCGGCCACGACCGTGGTCAGCGGGCCGGCGGGCATGGGCAAGACCGCCCTGGTGCTGCGGTGGGCGCACGAGCGGATCGACTGGTTCCCCGACGGGCAGTTGTTCGCCGACATGGCGGGGGCCAAGCCGGAGACCGTGGTCGAACGGTTCCTGCGCGCCCTCGGCGTGCCCGCCGCCGACCTGCCACTCGACGCCGACGAGAAGCTGGCGCTGTACCGGTCCTGGACCGCGCGGCGCAGGCTGCTGGTGGTGCTGGACAACGTCACCGACGCCGAACAGGTCGTGCCGCTGCTGCCCGGCGGCGCGCACTGCCGGGTCGTCGTGGTCAGCACGGACCCGCTGGACGACCTGGTGGCCAGGCAGGGGGCGCACCGCGAGTTCGTCCGGCCGCTGCCCGCGGCCGACGCCCGGCGGCTGGCCGACCTGCTGGTGGGCACGGCCCGCGGCCGCGTCCTGGCCGCGACCTCGGGCAGCCCGCTGTCGCTGCGCCTCGCCGCGGCCAAGATGCGCACCCGCTCACGCCCCCACCACGACCCCGCGCGCCATGATCCCGCTCGTCTTGATCCGGCCCGTCACGATGCGGCTCAGCCGCATCGTGACCTGGTCCATCATGACCGCGCCAGGATCCTGTCCAGCGCCTCCAGCAGTTCCGCCTGCGAGGGCTGCCCGGCGCACGAACGCCACCCCACGTGACCGTCGGGGCGGACCAGCACCGCCCCGCTCTCCTCCAGGCCGTACTCCCCGGCCCAGGTCGGCGAGGTCAGCCCGCCGGACCCGTCGGCCGAGATCTCGACCGCCGCGATCACCACGCCGCTCGACTCGGCCGCCTCCTTCGCCGCCTGCAGCCAGCCGCTCCCGGCCGGCGTCAGCAGCGTGAACCCTGGCCCGAGCAGGTCGAGCGTGGAGATCCTGCCGTTCTCGCCGGTCAGCCAGGCGTGCGGGGCGCGGTGGCCGGGGCGGGCGGCGGGGACGTAGGTGCGGTAGGGGTCTCCGGGCGCGGGGGCGGGCGTGCCGTCGGCGACCACGGCCGCCGAGTCGTAGTGGAAGCCCAGCACCAGGCCCTCCGAGCTGCGCCGGCCCGCCTGCTGCTCGATCGCCTCTGTCATCGACAGGTGCCCCTCCATCATGTGGAAGGTGATCAGCGCGTTGTTCAGGCTCTCGTCCACGGTCCTGGCCGCGATCGGGTGCCGCTCCGCGGTGTAGGTGTCCAGCAGGTACGGCCCCGCCGTACCGTGGAGCACGGCGGCGAGCTTCCAGGCCAGGTTGTGCGCGTCCTGGATGCCGCAGTTCATGCCGAACCCGCCCTGCGGCGTGGCCACGTGCGCGGCGTCCCCGGCGAGGAAGACGCGGCCCTTCTGGAAGGTGGTCGCCACCTTGGCCTGCTGCAGCCAGGGCATGACGCCCAGGATGTCCACCGGCAGGCCGGGCACGCCGACGGCGCCGCGTACCGCGTCGAGGCAGACCCGCGGGGTGAAGTCGGCGGGGCTGCCGCCCTCCTCGGGCTCGTAGCCGGTCTGCACCATCCAGCGCCTGCCGCCGTCCACGGCCTCGACCGCGCACGGCGGGTCGCGCAGGAACGACAGCGCGGCCCGGCGCTCGGAGGGCAGGAAGCTCAGGTCGGCCTCGAACATGATGCTGATCATGTGGCCGAGCGTGGGCGGGCCTTCGACCTCGATGCCGAGCTGCTCCCTGACGCCGCTCCTGGCGCCGTCGGCGGCCACGGCGTAGCGGGCGCGCACCAGCGTACGGCCCCGCCCGTCCTCGACGACCGCCTCGACGCCGTCGCCGACGTCACGCAGCCCGGTCATCGTCGCGCCGTAGCTGACCTGGGCGGACGGCATCGGCTCCGCGAGCCGGCGCAGGATCACCTCCAGGTGGTCCTGCGAGCACAGGTAGGCGTAGGTGGGGCTCTGCGGGGCGTCGCGCTCGATCGCCGCCGCGGAGCGGATGAAGTCGTCGGAGGACAGCGAGCTGCCGACGCCCACGGCGAGGAACTCCTCGCGCGGCATTCCGGCGCGCTCGACGTCCGCCACGATTCCCCAGGCGCGGAAGATCTCCATCGTCCGGGTGGTGATGAGCCTGGCCTTCGGAAATATCGAGGTGCCCGCGTGTTTCTCGACGAGCAGCGTCGATATTCCGTGGCGCGAGAGCTCAATTGAGGCGGACAGGCCGACCGGGCCGCCGCCGACGACCAAAACTTCTACGTCGAGCTCGTCCATGATGCAAGGGTGATATATCCAATTTCCCCAGTCAATGCACTAATAACTGAATGATACAGGGGTGATATCGCCCTTTAGTAACTTGTTCAGTGAAGATCCAGATAATGTGCTGTCGAATTCCTGGAGAACGAAGATGCTCTTTGCCGAAGGCTCAGTGGCCCTGGTGACGGGCGCCTCACGCGGAATCGGCCGGGCGGTCGCGCTCGATCTGGCCAGAGAAGGCGCCCATGTCATCGTCAACTACGCCAGGTCGGAGCGGGACGCCAAAGAGGTCGTGGCGCTCATCCAGGAGGAGGGCGGCAGCGCCGAGGCCGTACAGGCGGACGTCGCCGACGAGGACGCCGTGCGCGAGATGTTCCGCGGCATCCGTGCCGACCACGGCCGCCTCGACGTCCTCGTGACCAGCGCCGGCCTCACCCTCGACCGATACCTCATCACGATGAGCCAGGAGCAGTTCCGCACCCCGCTCGACGTCAACGTCGTCGGAACCTTCCTGGCCTGCCGCGAGGCGCTGCGTCTGATGCGCAACCACAAGCGCGGCTCCATCGTGACGATCTCCTCCACGAGCGGGCTCGACGGAGGCTTCCCCGGCCAGACCAACTACGTGGCATCGAAGGGCGCGATCATCGCCTTCACCTCGGCCCTGTCGAACGAGGCCGCGCCCCACGGGATCAGGGCCAACGTGGTCGCCCCCGGCTTCGTGTCCACCGACATGACCCGCAAGGTGCCCACGGACATCAGGAAGCAGTACGAGTCGCGCATCCGCCTGGGCCGCATGGGCCGCCCGGAGGAGATCGCGTCGATCGTCAGCTTCCTCGCCTCGGACAAGGCGTCGTACATCTCCGGCTCCGTGATCGTCGCCCACGGCGGCGGCCTCGGCTGACCCCGGTCACTACTAGGAGGACAGATGACCATCGACGAGCTTCGCGCGAAGGCCGCCGAGCGCCAGCAGACCTGCACCCAGATCAAGAAGATGATCGTCTCCCGGCTCGACCTGGAGATCGAGCCCGACTGGATCACCGACGACCAGCCGCTGTTCGGCCGCGGCCTGGAGCTCGACAGCCTGGATGTGCTGGAGCTCTACGTGGCCATCGAGGCCGAGTTCGGCGTTGCCCTCTACGACAGCGAGATGGCCGTCTTCGGGTCGGTCTCCCGCCTGGCCGACGAGGTCAACCCCGCGCTGCGGGCGTCATGACCGCGACGACGGCGCCGCCGGTCCTGACCGGCCTCGGCCACGACCAGATCCGGGCCGTGCTCCCGCACCGCTGGCCCATGCTCCTGCTCGACCGGGTCACCCGGGTCGAGCCGGGCGTCAAGGGCAGCGCCACCAAGAACGTCGCCGGCACCGAACTGTGGTTCCAGGGCCACTTCCCGAACGAGGCGGTCCTGCCCGGCATCGTGATCATCGAGTCGCTGGCCCAGCTCGCCGGCGTGGTCTTCGCGCTGGCCGGCGCGAGCGAGATCAGCTACCTGGCCGGAGTCAGGTCGATGCGCTTCCGCCGTCCCGTGGTGCCCGGCGACCAGCTCGTGCTGAGCGCCGAGCGGACCGCGGGCGGCAGGGGCTTCGCCGAGTACAAGGTCTCGGCCCGGGTCGACGGCCAGATCGCCGCTGAAGGAAACCTCACGATCGCTGACCCGAAAGGTGTGAAGAATGGCTAGCGTCCTCACGAACCTTCATCCGGAGGACACCGTCTACGGCGACGTGGGCGACGCCTCCCTGCCGCGGCGCTTCTCCGCCGCGCCCGACGCGCTCTCGGCCGAGTACAAGGTGCTGAGGGAGCGCGCCGCGATCCTCGACCTGAGCGCCCACCTGCTGATCGAGGTCACCGGGGCCGAGGCGATCGACTTCGCGCAGCGGGTGCTCGCCCGCGACGTGGAGTACCTCACCTCCGAGCGCTGCATGATGAGCCTGGTCCTGGACGAGTCCGGGCAGGTCGTCGACCAGGTCCTGGCCTTCGGCCGGGAGGACGGCATCCTGCTGGAGAGCTCGGCGGGCGCCGGGGCGCGGCTGCTGGAGCACCTGCGCACCCACAACGACGAGGGTGTCGAGATCACCGAGCGCGACGACCTGACCGTCCTTGGCCTGGAGGGCCCGTACGCCTGGGGCGTCGTCGGCCGCCTGATCGACGGCGAGCTGGCGGCGCTGCCGTTCGAGTCGGTCGTCGACACCACCTGGAACGACGCCGAGATCATCTTCGCCCGCACCGGCTTCACCGGCGAGTACGGCTACCAGATGCTCGTGCCCAAGACCGCCGTGGGCGAGCTGTGGACCCAGTCGCTGGAGCACGCCCAGGCCGCCGGCCAGGACGCCCTGGAGCTGGCCATGCTGGAGGTACGCCAGCCGATCCCGCGCCACGAGGTCACCGGCGGCGCGAACGTGATCGAGATCGGCGCCAACTGGCTGGTCGACGTCACCAAGGACGCGTTCGTGGGCAAGGACGCCGTGCTCGAGGCGTTCGAGTCCGGCACCGGCCGCCGCACCGTCGGCTTCGTCGGCGGCGAGGGCGTGCCGACCCCCGGCACCCGCGTGTACGCGGGCGGCGAGGACGTCGGCGAGGTCGTGCACGCCGTGCACAGCGTCGGCCTGGGCACCACGCTCGGCCTGGTCAGGGTGGACACCGACCTGGCCGCCGCCGGTCTGGAGTTCACCGTCGCCGGTTCCGAGGTCACCACGCTCACCAGCCCGTACATCGTGCCCAAGAGCTGGAGCATCCCGATCATCTGAAGGAGAAGGCAATGGCGCTGCGGCCCATCGTCGTCACCGGTCTGGGGATCATCTGCGCCGCCGGGCGCGACCCGGCCGAGTTCTGGCAGCGGCTCCTCGCCGGCCAGGGCGGTCTCGCCCCGGTCGAGGACGAGGCTTACGCGGTGTTCGAGGCCAGGTACGCCGGCCAGGTCCCGGACGCGTGGATCACCAGTCAGCTCACCGGCTCCGACGCCGACCTGGACCGCACCGCCCAGCTGGCGCTCATCGCCGCCAGGCAGGCGGTCGAGCAGGCGGGTCTGAGCGGGTTCGACCCGGACCGGTTCGGGATCATCCTCGGCAAGTGCCAGGCCACCCCCGACGCGGCCGGGCTCTACCAGCCCATGCACCGCACCCAGGACGTGGTCGCCGAGCGCCTCGGCCTGGGCGGCCCCCGCATCCTCGTCTCCACGGCGTGCGCGGCCGGCGGCAACGCCGTCGGCCTCGCCAAGGACAAGATCCTCACCGGCGAGGCCGACGTCGTGCTCGCGGGCGGTGTCGACCCGCTGCTCTTCGGCACGTACGCGGGCTTCGCCGGCCTCCAGGCCCTCAGCACAGGACCCTGCCGCCCCTACAGCCACTCCGACGGCCTCAACCTGGGCGAGGGCGCCGCCTTCCTCCTGCTGGAGCCGCTCGACCTGGCCCTGGCCAGGGGCGCGACGCCGCTGGCCGAGGTCGCCGGCTACGGGCTGTCGGCCGACGCCTACCACGCGACCGCCCCCGATCCCACCGGCCGTGGCGGCGCCAGCGCCGTCCGGCGGGCCCTGGCCGACGCCGGCCTCACCACCGCCGACGTGGGTTACGTCAGCGGCCACGGCACCGGCACCCCCGCCAACGACGCCATGGAGGCCAAGGTCATGCGGGTCGTGTTCGGCGAGCGTGCCGGACAGGTCCCGACCAGCAGCATCAAGTCGTTCGTCGGCCACACGCTCGGCGCCGCCGGCGCGGTCGAGGCTGTGGCGAGCGTGCTGGCGCTGCGCCACGGCGTCGCGCCGCCCACGATCGGCTTCGACGACGACGCCGAGCCGCGCGACCTGGACTTCGTGCCCAACGCGGCCAGGCCGATGCCCATCGACACCGTCGTCTCCAACAACTACGCCTTCGGCGGCAACAACGTCTCGCTGGTGCTGACCACCCCCCAGCCGCCACGCGAGTACGAGGAGTTCCCGCACCGTGAGGCCGTCATCACCGGCCTCGGCCCCGTCATCGGCGCCGCCACCGGCATCGCCGAGCTCAGCGCCGCCATCCTGGCCGGTCGCGAGGCCACGGGCGAGGCGCCGACGCTCGAAGGCCGCACGTTCGCGCCCCGCTCGCTGTGGCGGCACATGAACCAGCTCTCCCGCATGGCCATCGCCGCCTCCCGGCTGGCCTGGGAGGACTCAGGACTCAAACTGCCCAGGAAGGAGCTCGACGACGTCGGCCTGGTCTTCGCGACCGGCGCCGGATCGGCGGAGAGCACCGGCGGCTTCGACGAGAGCATCGCGCTCAACCCCAACAAGCCGGCCGTTCTGAGCTTCTCCAACGTGGTGCTCAACGCCACCGGAGGCGCGGTCTGCCAGACGCTCGGGCTGCGCGGGCCGACCACCACGATCTGCAACGGCGCCGCCTCCGCCTCGATCGCCCTGGACTGCGCGGTCGAGATGATCAGGGCGGGCAAGGCGGAGGTCGTGCTGGTGGTCGCCGCGGACGAAGCGGTCCACGGTACGGCCCGGCCGCCCGGCGAGCCGGTGAAGGGGTCGGGTGCGGTGGCCTTCGTGGTCGAGTCCGCCGACCACTGCGCCGGGCGGGACGGCACGCCGTACGCCAGGATCCTCGGCACCAGCCACCTGCCCGGCGAGCTCGCCCGCGGCCTCGACCGGCTGCGGGACGCGCGACCCGAGCTCGTCCTGGGCGCCGGCGGGACCGACGAGGCGGCGGCGGTGCGCGCGGCGTTGCCCGACGCGGTCCTGACCACGAGCACCCGGCTGGCGGGCGACTGCCAGGCGGCCTCGGGCGCGCTGAACCTCGCGCTCGGCGCCCTGGCGGTGCGCGACGGGATCGCGCCCGCGAGCACGCCTTCCACCGCACCAGCGAGCACGCCTTCCACCGCACCAGCGAGCACGCCTTCCACGGCGCCCGCGGACGACGGGAAAAACGGGTTCGTGACCGAGCCGGAGCTCGGTGCGCCGCCCGCGCAGGCGCTGGTGTTGTCGGAGTCGCCGGGATCGGTACGCGGCGCGGTGCTCCTGGGGGCGATATGACCGCCCCCGTGGAGATCATGACCGGCCTGCCGTTCGACGTGGCCGAGACCGACCGCCTGCTGACCACCACCCGGTCGGTACGCCGCCGCCTGGACCTCGACCGGCCGGTGCCGAGAGAGGTGGTGGAGGAGGCGCTGGAGATCGCCATCCAGGCCCCCAGCGCCAACAACCACCAGAACTGGCGGTGGATGGTGGTCACCGACGACGGCGTCAAGGACCGCATCGCCGAGCTGACCTCGTTGTCGTGGCAGTTCCACCGCATGGACATGTGGACCAACGCCGGCCGGCGGCGTACCGACCGGCAGGCGCGCAAGAACTACGAATCGGCTCAGGCGCTGGCCGAGGCGATCGCCCGGGTACCGGTCCTGGTCATCCCCTGCGTGCTGGGGCGGCCGCCGGACATCTCGGCCATCGACGAGGCGTGGCGCAGGCGGATGGCGACCAAGGAGGACGACGACCCCGGCCACCGCTCCACCCACGGCTCCATGCGGGCCAGCATCTTCTACGGGTCGATCTTCCCCGCCATCTGGTCCTTCCAGCTCGCGCTGCGCAGCAGAGGGCTCGGCAGCACGATCACCTGCCTGCACGTGGCCCACGAAGGGCCGGTCGGCGAGCTGCTCGGCATCCCGTCCGGCGTCACGCAGGTGTGCATGATCCCGGTCGCCTACACGGTGGGCACCGACTTCCGCCCGGCCGATCGCGTCAGCGCCAAGGAACGCACGTTTTGGGAGAGGTGGGAGTCATGACCGACGTCGTCATCGTCGGCGGTGGCATCGCGGGAGCGTCGGCGGCGTGCAAGCTGGCCGCCGGAGGGCTCTCCGTCGTGCTGCTGGAGAAGCAGGAGAGCTACAACGACCTGGTCCGCGGCGAGTGGCTGGCCCCGTGGGGCATCAGGGAGGCCCAGCGCCTGGGCGTCTACGACTGCTTCGGGGCGGGCGGCGCCTGGGAGATCCGCGAGTGGATGACCTGGGACGAGGCGGTCGACCCGCATGAGGTCGAGGCCGTGGACATGACCCGGTTCATCCCGGGGATCGGCGGGCCGTACTCGTTCCCGCACCACCAGGTCTGTGAGCTCATGGCGGCCCAGGCCGCCGACAGCGGCGCCACGCTGATCATGGACGCGGGCAAGATCGAGGTGACCGCCGGCCCCCGCCCGTCGGTCACCTACCTGAACTCCGAGGGCCGCCGCGAGGAGATCCGGCCCAGGATCGTGCTCGGCGCCACCGGCCGCGGCTGCACCGTCGGCCGCCAGGTCGGCATCACCATGAGCAACCACATGCACCACTGGGGCGGCGGGGTGATGGTCGAGGGCCTCGACGACTGGCCCGCCGACGTCCAGGCGATGGGCACCGAGGGCGACGTCATGTTCATGGTCTTCCCCCAGGGGTACGGCCGCGCCCGCCTCTACCTCAACTTCGGCACCAAGGACAGCCGCAAGTACCGGGGCCCCGGCGCCATGGACCGCTTCCTCAAGGCCTTCGAGCTGGAGTGCCTGCCCGACCGTGGCCGTGCCGTCGTGGAGTCGCGTCAGGCGGGCCCGCTGTCGGTGTGGCCGTCGGTCTCCAGCGTGCCGGAGGGCCCGCCGCTGACCGAGGGCGTCGTGCTGATCGGCGACGAGGCGGGCAACGCCGACACCGTGCTCGGCACCGGCCTGTCATGCGCCATGCGGGACTCCAGGACCGTGTGCGAGATCCTCCTGGACTCCGACGACTGGTCGCCGCCGGTCTTCGAGCCGTACGTGAAGGAGCGCGAGTTCCGGCTGTCGCGCCTGGACTTCGGCGCCCAGATCATCAGCCGGCTGCACGTGGAGTTCGGCCCGGCCGCCGTCGAGCGGCGGCGCAGGGTCCGCAAGCTGATGGCGAAGAACTTCGCCGCGCAGGTGACCGGGTTGCTCAACATGGTCGCCCCCGAGGAAGTGCCCGAGTTCGGTTTCAGCGAGTTCTTCGCCGAGCGGTTGTTCAGGGAGTCGGCATGACCGAGAAGAAGATCATCCACGTCAACGACGTGGACATCGCCTACGTGGACGAGGGGGAGGGCGACACCGTCATCCTGCTGCACGGCTTCCCCGACTCCTCCTACCTGTGGCGGCACCAGATCCCCGCGCTCGTCGAGGGCGGCTTCCGGGTGATCGCGCCGGACCTGCGGGGCTTCGGGGACTCCAGCAAGCCGCAGGAGATCGAGGCCTACACGATGCAGACGATCGTCAACGACATCGTCGCCATGACCATCCAGCTCGGCATCAAGCGGCCGCACGTGGTCGGCCACGACTGGGGCGCGGCGATCGCCTGGATGTACGCGTTCCTCATGCCGCGCCGCATCGACCACCTGGCGGTGCTGTCGGTCGGGCACCCGGGCGTCTTCTCCTACCCGACGCTGGAGCAGCGCGCGGCCTCCTGGTACATGCTCTTCTACCAGTCACCGGCCGCCGAGGAGCTGCTCAAGCGCAACGGCTGGCGGCTGTGGAAAGAGATCATGGGCCGCGAGGGCGACTACGACCGGCACCTGCGCGACATGGCCAGGCCGGGCGCGCTGACCGCGGGCCTGAACTGGTACCGCGCCAACCGCTCGCCCGAGGCCGAACTGCGTCACCAGCGGCCCTTCCCGCCCATCTACGCCCCGACGCTCGGCATCTGGTCCACCGAGGACAAGGCGCTGCTGGAGGAGGGCATGGCCAACTCCGGCAAGTTCGTCAAGGGCCCCTGGCGCTACGAGCGCGTCGAGGACGCCGGCCACTACATCCCGCTCGACGCCCCAGAAACGGTCAGCAAACTCCTGCTGGGCTTCCTCGGCACGGAGCAGCCCGCAGAGCCGGAGCGGCGGCCCCGGCGCCGCCTCTAAGGAGCAGATCATGGTCGGCTACCTCTTCCCCGGGCAGGGCACGGTCCGCGTCGGCATGGGCGCGTGGCTACGGCGCAACCCCGTGGCCAGGAGAGTGCTCGACGAGTTCGACGAGCGGCTGTCCCGGCCGATCTCGCCCATCTGCACGCGCGGGCCGCTGGACCGGCTGGTCTCCACCGAGCACGCCCAGATCGCCGTCACCGCCTGCAACCTGGCCACGCACGCCGTACTGGAGGAAGAGGGATTCCGGCCGCACGTGGTCGCCGGGCACAGCGTCGGCGAGCTGAGCGCGCTCTACGCCGCGGGCGTCCTGGACCTGGCCGAGACCGCCCGGCTCGTGGAGCTGCGGGCCCGGCTGATGTCGCGGGTGAACGTCATCGGCGGCATGCACGCGGTGATGGGACTCGAGGTCGAGCAGGTCGAGGAGATGGTCGGGTGGGCGGCCGGTCCGGACGAGCCGCTCGTCGTCGGGCTGGAGAACGCGCCCGGCCACGTGGTGGTCTCCGGAGCCATGGGCGCGCTCGACCGCCTGGCCAAGCTGGCCACCTCGGCCAGCAAGATCGTGGAGCTGTCGGTGGGCAACGCCTTCCACTCGCCGCTCATGGACCCGGCCGTGCCCGAGTGGAGCGCCGCGGTCGAGGTGGCCGCGATGCGCCCGCCGTTCGTGCCGGTGGTGCCCAACGTCACCGCCGAACCCACCACCGACCTGGACGTCATCAGGCGGGCGCTGGTCGGCCAGCTCACCGGGCGGGTCCTGTGGACGCGCACCGTGGCCGTGGTCGACGCGCTCGGCCCGAGCGTCGAGGTCGGCGACAGCAAGGTGCTTGCCGGGCTCTCGCGCCGCTCCGGCGCCCGCTGCCTCAGCATGGCCGAGCCCAGCACGCTGCGCCGGCTGGCCAGGGAGGTGGCGGCGTGAACCGGTGGGGCAGCGCGCTCGTGCGATTCGGCGACTTCACCAGACCGCAGGAGCTGGTCGGGGCGATGGCTCTGGAAGCCGTCTACACTCCGGCAGAACGGGTCAGGTCGGGAGCCGGCCGGACGCTGCAGCACTGGGCCGGGCGGCTCGCCGGCAAGTACGCGGTCCTGCGGCTGCTGGACCTGCCGCCGACCGCGGAACTCCTGGGCTCGGTCGAGGTGCTGCCCCGGCCCACGCCCGTGTGCGAGCAGTCTGCGGCCTGCCTGGACGGGCATCCGCCGGCCGTACAGCTGAGCGGGGAGTTGACCGCGCGGGCGAGGTCGGGGGAGCGGATCCGCATCTCGCTCAGCCACACCGACGGCCACGCGCTGGCGGTCGCGGTCGCGGCCGCGCGGCTTCCGGAGGACAACTGAGATGGACGCCAGGAAGATCGCCGAGGAGCACCTGGACGCGTGGCGGCGCGAGGACGCCGCCATGGTGGCCGGTTGCGTCACCCGCTACGAGGACCCCGATTCCGGCGGGCCGCTGAGCGGCGAGGAACTGGCCGCGCACGCCGCCGCTCTGATGGAGAGCTTCAAGGGCCTGCGCTTCGAGGTCGGGACGGTGACCGGCGACGAGGACGGCGTGACCGTCTCCTGGACGCTCACCGCCGACCACCGCGCCGCCTACCTGGGCATGCCGGCGACCGGCGGCGCCGCCCGCGTGTCCGGCACCGACCTGGTGACGGCCGACGGGCGGGTGCGGCGGATCTTCGACCGGCTGGCGCTGGCCGAGGCGCTCGGCTACTCGGCCAGGTTCGTGCCGGAGGCCGATGACGTGCGCGAGTTCGGGGTGAGCGCGCGGGCGGCGAGCGGGCGTACCGACCGGCCCGGCGCCTTCTCCCTGACCTGGCTGGAGATCCGCGACGCCGCGGAGGCGGCCGACGTGGACCTGCTCAGCGTGGAGATCGTCAAGTCGCTGCGCGCCTCGCGCGGGTTCCTCGGCGTGACCACCGTCGACGTCGGCAACCGCAAGTACACCCTGAGCGCCTTCGACCGGCCGGAATCGGTACGCGCCGTGCACGCCAGGCCGCACCAGCGGGCCATGCGCCGCTTCTTCAAGAGCGGGCTGTGCACCCGCGTCCACACGAGCATCTGGGTTCCCGCCAAGTCGCGGGAGTACGCACGCTGCCCGAGCTGCGAGTCGGTCGTACCGGTCGGCACCGGTACGGCCTGCGGCTGCGGATGGATCCCCGACGACGCCTCCCTGCTGTGAACCACACCTGTGAACGGAGCCCCGATGACCGACTTCACGACCGAGCACCGGCTGGACGGCGGGTCCAGGCCGGCCGTCGTCTTCATGTCCGCCTTGTTCGCCGGTGGCTGGATCTGGGAGCACCCCTACCGCCGCCTGGAAGAGCAGGGCTGGCCGGTGCTGCGTACCCACGAGGCCATCTGCGCGCTGGACCGCCGGGTGGCGGGCTCGATCGAACGGCTCGGCGACTCCTTCCTGGCGGCCTGTGACGAGGCGGGCGCCGGCGAGGTGATCGTCTGCGCCAACTCGCTCGGCGGGCTGGTCGCCATCGACCTGGCCGGACGCCACCCCGAGCGGGTACGCGGCATCGTGGTCAGCGGCGCCCCCGGCCTGACCCCCGACCCGGACGTCGGCCTCAGCTTCGACCGGCGCGGCAGCGTGCAGCCCTTCGGCCAGGAGTTCGGCGACCGTATGCTGGCCGCGCTCTTCCACGACCGCTCGCGCGCCTTCTCCGACGAGCGCAAGGACGAGGTCGGCGAGATGCTGCGCCGGCCCGAGTCGATGGTCAGCATGGCCCGCAGCCTCAAGGCCACCCGCACCTACCAGGTCAAGCCCGCCCTCGACCGGGTGGCCTGCCCGTCGATCTACATCTGGGGCCGCCACGACCGCATGACGCCGGTCGACCCGTGGCTGGACGTGCTGGCCGGCTACCCCGTCGAGATCGTGGTCGTCGAGGACAGCGGCCACATCCCGATGATCGAGCGCGGCGACGAGTACACCGCGGCGCTGGAAGGCTTCGCCGGGCGCTGCGCTGGAGCGCTGGCATGACCGTGTCGCCCACCCGCCTTCCGCGCTCCGCTCCTCGGTCGCCGGCACGCACTCCGGAGGCAGGCTCATGAACCTGCCCGCCGTCCTCCTGGGGGTCGACATCGTCGCCGCCGACCGGCTCGCGACCGCCGCCCGGCGCGGTGGCGAGACGTTCGACCGCGTCATGGGCGGCGGCGGGCCGACCTTCTCGGTCAAGGAGAGCTTCATCAAGGCCGTGGGCGGGCGTCCGCCCGGTTTCAGCTGGCACGACTTCCAGGAGACCGGCGAGCGGCCGTCCGGCTGGGCCGGCCGCCTGCTCGACGACGCCGCCGCGGAACTGATCGCCTCCACCGGTCTCGACCTGCCCGGACGCGCGGTCTTCACCGTCAGCGGCGCCAGCGAGAAGGCCGCCCTCGTACGGCTCCCGCCGCACGCCGGCCGCGTCACCGGCGCCGCCCGCTGGGGCCACGGCTCCGGCCTGTTCGTCTCCCTCGCGATCGTTTACGTCCGTCGGAAGGGAACCCACTGATGCACGTGGTCAAGCCGGGCGAGTCCATCCAGCGCGCGCTCGACGAGTCGGGCCCCGGCGCCGAGATCCTCCTTGAGGAAGGCGTCTACGCGGAGACCGTCTGGATCAGGCACGACGACGTCACGCTGCGCGGCGCCGGCATGGGCAGGACGGTCCTGGTCCCGGGCGGCGACGTGCTGCCCGACATCCCCAAACTGCACGACGCCGACGCGAGCGTGCTGAGCGGCATCAGCGCCAACGGCGTCGCCCGCGTGAAGATCTCCGGCCTGACCGTGCGCGGCTTCACCGGCGCGGGCGTCTACGCCCACACGGTCGCCGGCGTCGCGGTGCGCGAGGTGGAGGCCGCCGACAACGCCGTGTGGGGCGTCTACCTGCGCGAGTCGAGCGGGTGCGAGGTCGTGGCGTGCCGCGCCTACGGCACCCAGTACGGCGGCATCGCGCTGAGCTTCTGCCCGGACGCCGGCGGCGAGGTCACCGGCAATGAGGTCGTCCGCAACGCGTTCGGCATCTTCGTCGACAACTCCTCGCGCACGCGGGTGCTGCGCAACTCCTGCCACGAGAACGCGATCGGCATCATGCTCCTCAACCAGATCTACGAGGGCGAGCCCGAGGGTGGCGTCCGCGACTGCCTGGTGGCGGGCAACGAGTCGTTCGGCAACAACCTGGCGGCCGGCATCCAGCCCGACGGGCTCGGCGCGGCCGGGCCGCCGATCTCCGGAGTGGGCCTGGCACTGATCGGCACCCACCGGGTGAGCGTGGTGGACAACCGCATCCACGGCAACCACCCGAGCGGGGAGTCGGTCATGGGCGCCGCCCTCACCGTCGGCTCCTCCAAGGACTGGGGCGGTGACGACGCCCTGGACAACCACATCCTGTGGAACCGCGTCACCGGCAACAGCCCGCTCGACTACCAGCTCGGCTGCGATCTCGACCGGCAGACCATCTGGGGCAACCGCGCCGACAAGGGCGAGCCCGTGGACGCTAAGGGGTGGAACCCGTGAGCGCGACCCTGTCCTGCCACGGCCTGAGCAAGCGCTACGGCGACGTCGTCGCCGTACGGGACGTCGGCTTCTCCATCGCGCCCGGTCAGGCGTACGGCCTGCTCGGCCCGAACGGCGCGGGCAAGACCACGACCATCTCCATGCTGGTCGGCCTGCTGCGCCCCGACTCCGGCAACGTCACGGTCGGCGGCGTCGACCTCGGCGCCGACCCGCTGCGGGCCAAGGCCAAGATCGGCTACGTACCGCAGGAGATCGCCCTCTACCCCGAGCTGACCGGCCGGGAGAACCTGCGCTTCTTCGGCCGCCTGTTCGGCCTGCCGCGCAAACAGCTGGCCGGCCGCGTGAACGAGGTGCTGGAACTGGTCGGCCTCACCGACCGCGCCGACGGCAAGCTCGACACCTACTCCGGCGGGATGAAGCGGCGCATCAACATCGGCGCCGCCCTCCTGCACCGCCCCGAGATCCTCATACTCGACGAGCCCACCGTCGGCGTCGACCCACAGAGCCGCAAGGCCATCCTGGACGGCGTCGAGCACCTGGTCGCCGAGGGCATGGCACTGCTCTACACCTCTCACTACATGGAGGAGGTCGAGCGGGTCTGCGACCGCGTGGCCATCATCGACCACGGCCAGATCGTCGCCGAAGGCACCCGGCGGGAGCTCGTGGCCATGGTCGGCAGCGCCGACAAGATCGAGCTGGTGCTCGACGGCGACGTGGACGCCGCGTTCGCGAAGCTCCGTACCGTCGAGGGCGTGCTGGAGGCGGTCAGGACCGGCGAGGGCTCGGTGCGCCTGCTGGCCGAGGGCGGCAGGTACCTGCTTCCGGCGCTCATCACCGCCGTGGAGGGCTACGCCACCGTCACCGCCACCGAGGTCATCGAACCCGACCTGGAGGCGACCTTCCTCCACCTGACCGGCAGCACGCTCAGGGACTGAGGATGATGCGACCCCTGCTGACAGTGAGCGCCCTGGAGTTGCGTACGCGGCTGCGGGACGGCACCGCGCTGATCATCGCGGTCATCGTGCCGGTGGCGCTGGCCACGTTGTTCGGGCTGGCGCTCGGCGGCGACGACCCGCCGCTGCGCGCGACCGTCGGCGTCGTGGACCTCGACCGCGGCCGGCTGCCCGCCGACGTGCGGCGCGAGATCGCCGCGGCGGAGCAGTTCAAGGGCGTGCTCACGCTGCGCGACCTGCCGAGCGAGCAGGCGGCGCGGCGGGCCGTGGACGACGGCGGCGTCGGCGCGGCGATCGTGTTCGGCCGCGACTTCAGCCGCACGGTCGGCGCGGGCGGCTCAGGACAGGTCTCCGTGCTCACAACCCCCGAGTCGCCGCTGGCCGGAGTGGTGGCCAGGTCGCTGGTGGAGCGGATCGCGGTGATGGTGGAGTCCAGGGCACTGACGGAGCGGTTCGCCGCGGGCCCGGCGGAACCGCTGAGCGTGGTGAGCGACCCCCTCGCCGGGGGCAAGGTGGACCTCTCCGTCTACTACGGCTCCGGCATGGCGGCGCTGTTCGCCTTCTTCGTGGTGGGCGCCTCCTTCCGCAGCCTGCTCACCGAACGCAAGCTGGGCACGCTCAACCGGATGCGCGCCGGGCCGCTGGCCCCCTGGGTGCCGGTCGCCGGCAAGGCGATCGTGGGCTTCGCGCTCGCGCTCTTCGGCGTCTGCGTGACCTGGGCCTCCTCGACACTGATCTTCGGCACCACGTGGGGCGACCCGGTGGCCGTCTTCGCGGTGCTGTGCGCGCACGTGCTGGCCGCCGCCGCGATCACCATGCTGGTCGCCAGCCGGGTCAAGACCGACGCGCAGGCCGACGGCGTGATCATGGCGGTCTCGTTCGTGGCCGCGTTCTTCGGCGGCAGCCTGGTGCCGATCCCCAACCTGCCCGACGCCCTGCAGGCCGTGGCCCTGTTCACGCCCAACGGCTGGACCTCGCACGCGCTGGTCGGCCTGGCCGGCTCCGGCGACGGACTGTCCAGCGTGGCGCTGCCGATCGGCGTCCTGTGCGCGATCGCACTGACCGCGGGCGGCCTGGCCGCCATGGGACTCAAGAAGGGACTGCTGGGATGAAGCCCCGTCCGGTGCTGGCGCTTGTGCTGGCCAATCTGCGCCGTCACACCCGTGACAGGACCGGCCTGTTCTTCATGGCGGTCATGCCGTTCGTCTCGATCATCTTCGTCGGCATGGCGCTGGGCGGTGGCACCGTGGGAGAGCGGCTGCCCGTCGGCGTCGTCGCGCCCGGCGGGGACCCCGTCACCGCCGCGGTGCTGGCCGAGCTCCGCCGCCACCCCGACCTGGAGATCACGCCCGTGGCCGCCAAGTCCGAGCTGGAGCCGGGCGTGCGCGAGGGCTCGCTGGCCGCCGGTCTGGTGATCACCCCCGGTTCGTCCCGCCTCGACCTCGTCGCGACCGAGAACAACGGCAGCGGCGTGGCCGCGCGTGCCGCCATCGAGGTCGCCGTCGGCCGTGTCTCGGGTGTCCTCGCCGCCTCGGCCGCCGCCGAGCGCACGGGCTCCACCCCCCAGGAAGCCGCCCTCCTGGTACGGCAGGCGCAGTCGCAGACCGGCCGCGTCACCGTCGTCGACACCGAGTCGCCCGGCGGCGAACCCCGCGGCTTCGCCTACACCGCCCCCGCCAACCTGCTCCTGTTCACGTTCATCAACTCCATGGCCGTGGCCGCCGCCATGGTCGAGAGCCGCCGCCTCGGCATGCTCCAGCGGGCGCTGACCGCCCCGGTGAAGCGCGGAGCCGTACTCATCGGCGAGGCGTTGAGCCGCTTCGCGGTCGCGATCGCGCAGGCCGTGCTCATCGTGGTGGTCAGCTCGCTGGCCTTCGGCGTGCGGTGGGGCGACCCGCTGGGCGTGGCCGCGGTGGTGGGCGTGTTCGCGCTGGTGGCGACGGCGGCGGCGATCCTGGTCGGCACGCTGCTGAACAACCCCGACCAGGCCCCGGCCATCGGCCCGTCGCTCGGCGTCGTGCTCGGCATGCTGGGCGGCTGCCTGTGGCCGCGCGAGGCGGCGGGCGAGACGCTCAACACGATCGGCCACTTCTTCCCCCACGCGTGGGGCATGGACGCGCTGCTCGCGCTGTCACGGCCGGGCACCGGCCTGCTCGCGGTGCTCCCGGAGCTGGCGGTGCTGGCCGCGATGGCCGCGCTGCTGCTGGGCGCCGCGCTCATCCTCTTCAGCCGGCGGACGAGAGCGGGGACCTGATCGCCATGCGCATCCTCGTCACCGGCGCGGCCGGCTTCATCGGATCCGCGTACGTCAGGCACCTGCTCGGCCGTCCGGCCGGGCGGGTCACCGTGCTGGACAAGCTCACCTACGCCGGTGACCAGGCCAACGTGCCGGCCGGCCCGAGGGTGCGCTTCGTCAAGGGCGACGTGTGCGACACCGGGCTGCTGGCCGAGCTGGTCCCGGGCCACGACATGGTGGTGAACTTCGCCGCCGAGACCCACGTGGACCGCTCGATCGCGGGCGCGGCGGAGTTCGTCCGGACCAACGTGGCGGGCACCGAGGCGTTGCTGCGGGCCGCACTGGACGCCAGAGTAAGCCGATTTATCCAGATATCTACGGACGAGGTCTACGGCTCGATCGACACCGGCTCCTGGGACGAGACCTGCCCCCTGAAGCCCAACTCGCCCTACGCCGCCGCCAAGGCCGCCGCCGACCTCATGGCCCTGGCCTACCACCGCACCCACGGCCTGGACGTGCGCATCACCCGCTGCGGCAACAACTACGGCCCACGCCAGTATCCCGAGAAGCTCATCCCGCTCTTCGTCACCAACCTCCTGGCCGGCAAGAAGGTTCCCCTGTACGGCGACGGCCGCAACGTACGCGACTGGGTCCACGTGGACGACCACTGCAGAGGCATCCTCCTCGTCGCCGAGAACGGCGCGCCCGGCGAGGTCTACAACATCGGCGGCGGCACCGAGCTGACCAACCGCGAGCTCACCCACCTGCTCCTGCGGGCCTGCGGCGCGGGCCCCGACATGATCGACCACGTCGCCGACCGGCCCGGCCACGACCGGCGCTATTCGCTCGACGACTCCAAGATCCGCGGTCTGGGCTACCGGCCCGAGGTGCCCTTCGCCGAAGGGCTGGCCGCGACCGTCCAGTGGTACCGAGCGAAAGGCGGACCACGATGAAGGGGATTCTCCTCGCCGGCGGGCGCGGCACGAGGCTGCTGCCGACCACGCTGGCCGTCTCCAAACAACTCCTCCCGGTCAACGACAAGCCGCTCGTCTACTTCCCGCTGTCGGTGCTCATGCTGGCCGGCATCCGGGAGATCCTGGTCATCTCCACTCCGGAGGACCTGCCACAGATCCGCCGGCTGCTGGGCGACGGCTCCCAGTTCGGCCTGCGCCTCGACTACACCGAACAGCCCGAGCCCAACGGCATCGCCGAGGCGTTCGTGCTCGGCGCCGAGCACATCGGCGACGACAGCGTGGCCCTGATCCTGGGCGACAACGTCTTCCACGGCTACGACTTCCAGGGCGTGCTGCGCCAGGAGTGCAAAGACGTGGACGGCTGCGTGCTGTTCGGCTACCCGGTCAGCGACCCCCAGCGGTACGGCATCGCCGAAACCGCCCCCGACGGCCGCCTGCTCTCCCTGGAGGAGAAGCCGGCCGTACCCAAGTCCAATCGCGCGGTCGTGGGCCTGTACCTCTACGACAACGACGTGGTCGACATCGCCAAGAACCTCGCCCCGTCCGCGCGCGGCGAGCTGGAGATCACCGACGTCAACCGCGACTACCTGCGGAGGGGCAAGGCCACGCTGGTCGACCTCGGCCGCGGCTTCGCCTGGCTGGACGCCGGGACACCCGAGTCCCTGCTCCAGGCCGGGCAGTACGTGCAGCTTCTGGAACAGCGCCAGGGAGTCCGGATCGCCTGTCTGGAGGAGATCGCCCTGCGCATGGGATACATCGACGCCGAGGCCTGCCACCGGCTCGGCGTCGCACTGGAGAAGTCCGCGTACGGCCAGTACGTGATCTCGGTGGCCGAGCAGTTCGCAGAACAGGGGAGGTAGATCATGACGACGAGTGCGTTCTTCACGGGACGGGCGCCGGTCGAGGGGGACCACGTGTCGGCGGTATACCGATATGCGGCGCGGAAGGGGGCGATCGAGGCCGTCGAGGTGGCCGCGGCCGACCTGGGCATCGGCATCCATGAGATGCGGGAGGCGGTGGACCAGCTCGTCGGCAGCCGCCTGCTGCGGCCCGGCGACGGGCGGGGCCAGCGGTTCCTGCCCGTCGACCCCGAGGTGGCCGCCGCCTCTCTCGTGTCCTACGTGGAGCGGGAGATCTACCAGCGGCGGGAGCTGATCGACCAGATCAGGGAGCGGATCGACGTCTTCCGCCAGGACTACGCCGGCGACGGTGCCACGCCCGGTGGCTCGATCGACTACCTGGTCGGCAGCATGGAGGTGCGCGGCTTCCTGAAGATGGCCGGTGACGCCTGCCGCGACGAGGTCCTGGTGCTGCAGTCCAGCGGGATCGACGGGGACGAGCTCGCCCAGACGTACCTGACGCTGCTCGGGCGCGGCATCTCCGTCCGGATCATCTGCCAGCACCGCAACCGCGCCGACCTCGCCACCCGGATGAAGATGAAGCGGCTGACCGAGGCGGGGGCCACGGTCTACACCGTCAGCCACATCCCGCGTTCGGCGATCGTCTTCGACCGTTCGCTCGTCGTGCTCTTCGGCGTGGCCGACGGCGAGGCGAACGTGGCGCGGGTGCACAACCAGGGGGTGGCCCAGTTCTTCCTGGACCTGTTCAACCACCTCTGGGAGACGGCCACGCCGCTGGAGGGCATCGAGGCCGGGTACGCCGACGTCGCCGACGACCTGCAGCAGTCCATCGCCGCCCTGATGGCCAAGGGGTACACCGATGAGGTGGTGGCCCGCAAGCTCGGCATGTCCGTGCGCAGTTGCCGCCGGCACATCGCCACGCTCATGCGGGACCTGGACGCCACCAGCCGCTTCCAGGCCGGCGTCCAAGCCGCCCGCAAGTTCCTCCCCAACGGCCACTGACTCACCTCCTTCCCGGGCCCGACGACCACACCGGCCGTCGGGCCCTTCCCGTTCCGGCACCCCCCGGGCCGTTCCTTCCGGGTCGTAACCCCAAGCCCGCACTCCTGCGCGTGCCGCTCCTTCGGGGGTGCCGCCCTTTCGGGTGGCCCCTGGCCGGGTTGGTCGTGGCTGGGTTGGTCGTGGCGGGGTCAGCGGTAGTGGGCGGAGGCGCCGGTGACGACCTCGGCGAGGCCTCTGGCGCGTTCGCACACGAGCTCCAGCCCCGTCACCAGATCCTCCTCCGACAACTGAGGGCTCAGGCAGATGCGGACCGAGCTGTTGGCGTCGTCGGCCGTGACGCCGATCGCGGTGAGGACGTAGGACGGCTCCTGGGAGTCGGAGTTGCACGCCGACCCGGTCGACAGAGCCACCCGGTGCAACCCGGACACCAGGCTCTCCCCGCGGACTCCCGGCAGCACCACGTTCAGGACGTGGGGCACCGAGATGTTGGGGTCGCCGTTGAAGCGGAACCCCGGCACCCTGTCGGACAGCACCTTCAGCGCCATCTCGCGAAGGCGCGTGATGGCCGACCAGTTGTCGTTCAGGCGCCGCTGGGCCAGCCGGCAGGCCGCGCCCAGGCCGACGACCAAATGGGTGGGGATCGTGCCGCTGCGCAGTTCGTGCTGGCCGCCGCCGTACATGACGGGGCGTAGCCCGCGGCGCACCTCCCGGCGCGCGTACAGCGCGCCGACGCCCTTGGGGCCGTGCACCTTGTGGGCGGACAGCGACAGGGTGTCGATGCCCTCGGCGTGCACGTCGATCGGGATACGGCCGGCCGCCTGCGCGCCGTCCACGTGCAGCAGCGCGCCGGCCTCGTGGCAGAGCGCGGCCATCTGGGCGATCGGCTGGATGGTGCCGATCTCGCTGTTGACCCAGGCCGCGGTGGCCACCCGGGTGTGGGCGTCGAGCTTGGCGCGCAGGTCGGCCAGGTCGGCCTGGCCGTCCTCGCGCACCGCCATCGTCCTGGTCTCCACGCCGCGGGCGGCCAGGGCGCCGCCGATCGACAGCGACGACTTGTGGTCGGTCGTGCAGAAGATCGCGTTGACCGGCGCCCGGTCCTCGTGCTCGAACAGGCCGAGCAGGGCGATGTTGTTGCTCTCCGTCGCGCCCGAGGTGAAGACGATCGTGCTCGGGTCGGCGCCGAGCAGTTCGCCCACCGACGCGGCGGCCAGGTCGACCGCGCGGCGGGCGCGCTTGCCCAGGACGTGGGGCGAGGACGGGTTGCCGAAGTCCTCGCGCAGGTAGGGCAGCATCGCGTCGAGGACTTCCTCGTCCACGCGCGTGGTGGCGCAGTTGTCCAGGTAGATGATGTTCACGGAATCAGCTCCTGATGGTGCACACCGTGACGAGTCCACCGAAGATCTCGTCGGCCGACATCTCCCCGCTGCCGCCCGGGTCGGTGATGATGACGGTCATGCCGGGCAGGCCGTACAGGCTGAGGGCGATGTCGACGCCGGTCTCGACGGGGTTCAGGCACTCGCCGGGCGCGTAGACGAGCAGCGTCCGGTAGCCGGCGTTGTAGACCTCGGCCACCATCTCGGTCATCTCGCCGGCGCAGCCGGTGATGCCGCAGCTCATCAGCGTGCGGTAGTTGCCGTTGTCGTCGAGGAAGGAGACCTCGGGCTTGCTCTCGCCGGACTCCAGGTAGCGCTTCTCCAGGCGGCCCTGCTTGACGAGCTTGGCGGCGGTCTTCTGGAAGCGGTACTTCAGCCAGGTCTCGGGGAAGGCCAGCGGGTGCTTCCTGCTGGGCAGCATGCTGTCGGGGGACAGGCCCACGCTGCGCAGCTCCTTCTCGTAGGAGGAGGGGAGCTGGTTGAAGCCCTCGTAGTACTCGGCGCGCAGCTCGCTCGCCGGCCTGCCGTTCTGGGGGACGTACTGCCAGTCGTTGATGAGCAGCAGCAGGCGGGCCTCAGGGTGGTCGCGCAGCAGATCCACCGACAACCGCCAGGTGTAGCCGGGGAAGATGCCCACGCGGCCGGCGATGCGGCGCTTCATCACCTCGGAGTCCTGCTCCTCGATGATGCCCGAGACCAGGTTGCCCTCCTCGTTCTCGAAAAGCATGAAGTGGCCACCCATGATGACCAGGTCGGAGCCGGTGCCGGTGCCGGCCAGCTCGCGGTTGACGACGTCGCGGAGCTCCTGCTCGGACGCCACCAGCTCGTGGTGCTTGGAAACGCTCATGATGTGACCACTCCGAGTCTGTTCCGATCTTGCGTGGGATGGGGGACGAGCCGTCGGGCCAGCGCCCGGAGCGGCGTGGGACCGGCGAGCTGGCGGACGTCGAGTCCGGTCCAGCCCTGGGCGCCCAGTTCTGCCAGCACGCGCGGGATCCGCAGGGCGCGGCCGCCGGCGAGCGTGTAGCTGCGCGTGAGGTCCGTCTTCCGCAGGCCGTTCACCTGCCGGACGATCTCCGCGAGATCCTGCTCGGCCGCCGGGTCGGCGTCCGAGGCTCCGAGGTACGGCCGCGCGCCCCCACACCCGGCGGCGGCCTTCCCCTCCTCGGCCGCTTCGCCGCCCGGAGGTGTGAAGCCGGCGAGCCGGGCCGCTTCCGAGAGCCGGAGGCCGTCGTCGCGGGCGGCCAGCAGCACGGCCTCGAAGCCGCGCAGGAACCGCTCCACCGCGTCGCCGTCCATGACCGCGGAGGTCGCGTGCAGGGAGACCGCCACCGCGTCCTTCCACTCGTCCACCCGCACGTAGGTGTCGGTGCCGGTGTGCGCCCACGACTCGGGCACCGGGTTCGAGGTGAACGCGGTCCGCCGGCCCTTGTACTCGCGGGAGGCCTGCTTGATGAAGTTGAACTCCGAGGCCAGCCGTACCGGATGGGCGCGGCGCGAGCCCTCGCGCGACAGCAGCTCGACCACCTCGTCATAGGGCAGATACGCGTGCTCGCGGGCGAGCGTGAACGCGGCCGAGACGCGCGCCAGGAGTTCGCCGAACGTGGGGTCGCCCGAGCAGTCCACCCGCACGAGCGTCGGCGAGAACATGCACGTGAGCACGTCACCGAAGGGGTGGGAGTCGCGGTTGCCGACGAACGACAGGTGCCCGACGGTGTCGCTGCCGGTGTAGGCGGCCATGGTCGCGGTGTAGGCGGTCAGGTGGATGAGGGACGGCCAGGCCTGGTGCGTGGCGGCCAGTTCGCGGGAGGCGGACAGGAGCGCGGGGGAGATGAGCGTCGCGTGGCGGGCCGGCGGGCCCTCCGGGCGGGTGCGCCGGGTGGCGAACAGGTCGTAGGGGAGCTGGGCGATCTCGTTCTCCCAGTGGGCGACCGCGCGGGCGGCGGTCACGGCCGCCTCCGCCGACGCCTCGTAGCGCGCCAGGTCGGCCGGCTGGTGCCGGACCGGCTGGATCGCGGCCGGGCGGCGGGTGGCGAAGCCGGCGCGCTGCATCCGCAGCTCGCGCTTGAGCTCGCCGATCGTCCAGACGTCGACGGCCAGGTGGTTGAGCACCATGACCATCTGCCTGGGCACGCCGCCGGTGGTGATCACGCAGGCGCGGATCGGCCACTCGGACTCCAGGTCGAAGGGGCGGCTCGACAGGTCCTCGACCACCTCGGCGGGCGTCGGGGTGCCGTCCCGCTCGGTGCTCACCTCGATCGCCCTGACCGGTCCAGGGGGGTTGACCTTCTGATAGGGGTCGCCGTCGCCGTCGAGGTGGAAGGTCGTGCGCAGCGCCTCGTGCCGGCGGGCCAGGTACGTGAGAGTGGCCCGGCAGTTGGCCAGCGTGATGCCCTCGTGCACGCCCAGCCTGAGCACGACGTGCGTCTCGTGGCGGTGAGCAGGGGGTAGCTGGTGGAATCGCAGCCACATGTAGCGCTGACCCCAGCACAGCTTCGCAGTCTTCACGCTTTCAGAATTGGGTTTCCCTGGGGTTACCACAATGGGTGCGCGGTGGCCGCTAGGGGATAGCGAGAAGCTGCCACTAGCGGTTCCCCTTATGAATAGGGGACGGTTAGTGGTAGGCAGATTTATTGCGAGGTGGCATATGTTGGAAATACCTGCTGACTTTCAGCGTCTCCTGCGTCCGCACCTGCCGTACGCCGATTCGGGGGCGTTCTCGGCCCGTGACGAGCTGGCGGGGCTCGGGCTCGACTCGATGGGCGTGGTTCAGTTGCTCGTCGACATCGAGAACGGCTACGCGGTCGCGCTGCCGGACGACATCCTGGACGAGGAGACGTTCGCCACGGTCGGCTCGCTATGGGAGGCGCTGGCCGTACATATCGGCTAGGGCGCGCCGGTCGACCTTCCCGTTGCCGTTCAGCGGCAGCTCGTCGAGTACGGTCACCGAGCGCGGCACCATGTAGCGCGGCAGGACCTGCGCGACGCCCCTGAGCAGGGTGGCGGTGTCGACGCCCGTGCCCGTGCAGGCGGCCTCCAGGACCAGTTCGCCGTCGGCGCCGGGCAGGGCCAGCACGACGGCCTCGCTCACGCCCGGCTGCCGGCGCAGCGCCGCCTCGATCTCGCCGAGCTCCACGCGATGCCCCGCGATCTTGACCTGCTGGTCCAGCCGCCCGTGGTGCACCAGCAGCCCGTCCTCCCAGGCCACCCGGTCGCCCGTGCGGTACCACTCGCCGGCGAAGCGGCCTTCGTCGTCGGCCGGGTCGAGGTAGCCGGGGAAGCGCTGTACGCCCTTCAGGCACAGCTCGCCGTCCATGACGGTGTGCTCCACGTGCGGGTACGGCACGCCGATCGGCACCGTCCCGTTGGCCGGCTCCGGCCAGTCGGCCCGCTCGGCGGGCAGGCGGTACTGGGTGCAGCTGATGGTCAGCTCGGTCGGCCCGTACAGGTTCTCCAGGACGCTGAACGGCGCGGCCGCCCGCCAGGCGTCGGCCTGCTGCAGCGTCAGCGGCTCCCCGCAGAACAGGCTCCAGCGCAGCGACGGCATCGCGCCGGTCCCCAGCCGGCGCAGCCGCGCCGCCACCGAGACCACCGACGGTACCGAGAACCAGTGCGTCAGCTCATGCCTGGTCACGAACGCCACCGGCTTGAGCAGGTCGTACTTGAGCGGCACGACCAGCGTCGCCCCGCTGCCCCACGTGGCGAACATGTCGAAGACCGACAGGTCGAAGGTCAGGTCGAAGGTCTGCGACACGCGGCAGCCCGGCCCCAGCTCGTAGCGCGGGATCACGTACGACAGGTAGGCGTCCACGCTGCCGTGGCGCAGCGGCACGCCCTTGGGCACGCCGGTGGAGCCCGAGGTGAACAGGATGTAGGCGAGGCCGTCCGGATCCTGGGCGCCCACCGGCGCGGGCCGTCCGGCGGGCGCGGGCGTGGCGAGCACGAGGCCGGCGGCGCGCGCGATGGTCTCGTTGCGTGCCCGCGGCGCGGCCGGGTTCAGCGGCACGACCGTGCGCCCGAGCCGCTGGATCGCCAGGTATCCGGCGTAGGCGAGCACCGTGCGGTCGGCGCGCAGCCCGATCCGGGGGGCGTCGCCGCTGATGCCGGCGGCGATCCGCCCGGCCAGCTCGTCGAGCTCGGCGTAGGTGAGCCGGTCGCCGGCCACCTCCAGCGCCACGGCGTCACCGTGGCGGGCGACGCTGTCGGCGAACCACTGGTACAGGGTCCGTGCCACGGCATATCTCCCGGAAGTGGCTTAGCGCGGCGGGCCGTCGGCCTCGCGCGGGAACAGGGACGGGTCGAGCTCCTTGCCGCTCCACAGCTCCTTGAGCCCGGTCTCCGGCTCGCTCGCGGCCAGCTGGACCCCGTGGCCCACGCCGCGCAGGATGTCGAGCATGCCGTCGGCGGGGACGACGTCCGGGTCGGCGAGCATCAGCAGCGAGGTCCTGCCGCGCTGCACCTGCACCCGGACGCGGAACGGCTGGCCGTACTGCTGGGCCAGCGGTGTCCACACCAGCTCGGCGGGGCTGTCGTCGGCCGGGTCGGCGACCTTGTCGTCGATCTGCAGGTAGTTGAACCAGCAGCGCAGCAGGTGGTTGAACCAGCAGCCGTGCTCGGGCCTGCCGTACTCGGCGGCCACCTCGGCCATGCGGTCGATGTCGTAGCTGCCGTGCCGGTAGGCCTTGGTGGCGGCCCAGTGCAGCCCGCGTACGTGCTCGGCGAGGGTGGCGCCCTGGTCGACGGGCAGGACGACCGGGACGAGCTGGTTGAGCGTGCCGACGGCGCGCTGGTTGCCGGCGGAGAACCGGTTGGAGGCCATCAGGCTCATCGTGACCCGGTCCGCGCCGGTCTGCCGGGCGACACCCGCCGCGACCAGCGCCATGACGACGGCGGGCGCGGTGACGCCGAGGCGCTTGGCGGCCGCGTGGGCCAGCCCGCCGATGCGGCGCGAGTGGAGCGTCGCCTCCAGGCGGTTGCGGTAGGCCCGCGAGGGCAGCGTGGGCAGCTCGTCCATGAGCCCGTCCTCCAGCACGCCGCGCCAGTGGCGCTCGGCGCCCGTCCGGCGGGCCGCCCACTCCTGGCCGCGCTGGCTCAGCGCCAGCGTGCTCGGGATGGGGCCCAGCTCGGCGGTGGCGCCCGGGTCGCCGACCAGCGCGCGGAACTGTGTCCGCAGGTGCTGCACCGACCAGGCGTCGAGGATCAGGTGCGAGATCGACAGCGCGAGGAACTTCGGCTCGCCCTTCACGCTGACCAGCAGGCCACGCCAGTTGAGGTTCCCCTCCATGGGGAAGGGCCGCCCGATCAGCTCGGCCGCGGTGCGCTCCGCCTCCTGCTGGTCGCCGCCGTCGCGCTCGGCGAGCTCGATCGGCAGCGCCACCGTCTCGTGCACTCTCTGGTACGGCACGCCGTCCCGCACGTGGTAGGTGGTGCGCAGCGCCTCGTGCCGATCGACCAGGGCGCGCAGCGCGCCCGTCACCCGGTCGAGTGTCAGTCCGCGCAGGTCCCACATCGCCGGCAGGTTCGCCTCGTGGATCCAGTCGTGCGGGTGCCGCTCGATATCGCGCCAGCTGAACAACTGGCCGAAACTGAGTGCAGCTTCTACGGGCATGTTGCCATTCATTGCCCAGCCGTGCCCACACCGTCAACCGTAGCTGGGCGGCCAACAGTTGCGGTAACTACGTGCCACCGTCCTTCCATGTGCCTCAGCAAAGTCCGCGATTAGGGTCTTAATTACTGGCCAATAGTCGCGAATATTCAATACCCCGGCTTGAGGTGGCGCATTGATGGTTGGTGAGTCGAATCAGCTGGCTGGGATCGCCGTCGTCGGCATGTCCTGCAGGCTCCCTCAGGCTGCCGACCCGGCCCGGTTCTGGCACCTGCTGCGTGACGGAGTGGACGCGGTCACCCCGGCCCCCGAGGGCCGGTGGCCGAACGCCGCCGGTTACCGCTTCGGCGGATTCCTGGAGGATGTCGAGGGCTTCGACGCCGCGTTCTTCGGGATCTCCCCGAACGAGGCCGCGGCCATGGACCCGCACCAGCGCCTCGTGCTGGAGCTGGCCTGGGAGGCGCTGGAGAACGCGCGGGTGCTGCCCGCGGAGCTGCGCGGCAGCGCGGCGGGCGTGTTCCTGGGCGCGATCTCCAACGACTTCGCGTCGCTGGGAGCCGGTGGCCGGCACGGCTACACCGGCGCCAACCGGGCGATGATCGCCAACCGGGTCTCCTACCTGCTCGGTCTGCGCGGCCCGAGCCTCACCCTGGACGCCGGCCAGTCCTCCTCGCTCGTGGCCGTCCAGATGGCGTGCGAGAGCCTGCGCCGCGGCGAGATCGGCCTGGCCGTCGCCGGCGGCGTCAACCTCAACCTCCTGGGCGAGACCACCAACGCCATCGGCGAGTTCGGCGCGCTGTCACCCGACGGCCGCTGCCACACCTTCGACGCGCGGGCCAACGGCTACGTACGCGGCGAGGGCGGCGGGCTCGTCGTGCTCAAGCCCCTCGCCGCGGCCGTAACCGACCGGGACGTCATCCACGCGGTGATCCTGGGCGGCGCGGTCAACAACGACGGCGGCGGCGAGGGTTTGACCGTCCCCAGCAGCCGGGCGCAGGCCGAGGTCATCGAGTTGGCCTGCGCTCAGGCGGGGGTCGCGCCCGGTGCCGTGCAGTACGTGGAGCTTCACGGCACCGGGACCAAGGTCGGCGACCCGATCGAGGCCACCGCCCTCGGTTCCGTGTACGGCAAGGCCCGCCCGGCCACCGAGCCCCTGCTGGTCGGCTCGGTGAAGACCAACATCGGCCACCTGGAGGGCGCGGCGGGCATCGCCGGGCTGCTCAAGGTCGTGCTGAGCCTGAAGCACCGCGAGCTGCCCGCCAGCCTCCACTGCGAGACGCCCAACCCGGAGATCCCCTTCGACTCGCTGCGCCTGCGCGTCGTCCCCGAGACCCTCCCGTGGTCCGCGCGCCGCCTGGTCGCCGGCGTGAGCTCGTTCGGCATGGGCGGCACCAACTGCCACCTGCTCGTCACCGAGCCGCCGCGTCTCAGCATCGGCGGCTCCCGGCGTCCGCCCGCCCGCAAGGAGCCCGGCGGCGGCGCCCCCTGGGTGTTCTCCGCACGGTCCCCGGCCGCGCTGAAGGAGCTGGCCGGGCAACTCGCCGAGGTCGAGGCCGACCCGGCCGACGTGGCGTGGAGCCTGGTGCGCAGCCGCGCCGCCTTCGAGCATCGCGCGGTCGTCCTCGGCACCGCCAAGCGGGAGGCGCTGCGTGCGCTGGCCGGCGGCCTGCCGCACGACGCGGCCGTCACCGGCTCCGGCGCCGGGCGCACCGCCTTCGTCTTCCCCGGCCAGGGCGCCCAGTGGCCGAGCATGGCCCGTGAGCTGCTGTCGAGCTCGCCCGCCTTCGCCGAGAGGGTCGCCGAGTGCGCGCTCGCGCTCGCACCCTTCACCGACTACGACCTCATGGACGTGCTGCGCGAGAAGCCGGGCGCGCCCGGCCTCGACCGGGTGGACGTGGTCCAGCCCGCGCTGTGGGCCGTCATGACCGGCCTGGCCGCGCTCTGGCAGTCGCACGGCCTGCGTCCCGACCTGGTCATCGGACACTCCCAGGGCGAGATCGCCGCCGCGACCGCGGTCGGCGCCCTGTCCGCCCAGGACGCCGCCCGCGTCGTCGGGCTGCGCAGCAAGGCCATCGCCGGGATCGCCGGCAAGGGCGGCATGATGTCGCTGGCCGCGCCCCTCGGCGTGATCGAGAGCACGATGGCGCGCGTCTCCCGCCACCTGGCCGTCGCCGCCGTCAACGGGCCCACGTCCTTCGTCGTCTCCGGCCCTGACGAGGCGCTCGCCGAGCTGAAGTCCCGGCTGCCCGAGTACCGCAGCCGGATCATCCCGGTCAACTACGCCTCCCACTCCGCCGAGGTCGAGCAGGTCCGCGACGAGGTCCTCGCCGCCCTCTCCCCGGTACGGCCCGCCTCCACGTGCACCACCTTCGTCTCCACGCTCACCGGCCGCCCCATCGACACCGCCGAGCTGGACGCCTCCTACTGGTATGCCAGCCTGCGGCGGCCCGTCCGCTTCGGGCAGGCGGTCAGGGTCGCGCTTGAGCACGACGCCGGGGTGTTCGTGGAGTGCAGCCCGCACCCGGTGCTGGTGCCGGGGGTGAGCGAGACCGCCGAGGCCGCCGGGCGTGAGGTGGCCGCCGTCGGCACCCTGCGCCGCGACGACGGCGGGGCGGAGCGGGTCATGCGCTCGCTGGCCGAGGCCTATGCCGGGGGAGCCGAGGTCGACTGGGCCGGTCCCTGCGGGGGCGGGCGGCTGGTGGACCTGCCGACCTACCCGTTCCAGCGCCGTCGTCACCGGCTTGCCGTACCGGCGGAAGGTGCCCCGGCCGCGCGGGCGGCGCTCAACGGCGGGACGGCTCCGCACACATCAGACGAACCGGACGGCGCTCACCACCCGGACGGCGCTGCGGTCGCGGGCTTCACCGGGGATGTCCGGGAGCTGGTGCTGACCACGCTGGCCGGGCTGCTCGGGCACGAGGACGCCGCCGGGATCGAGCCCGCCAGGACGTTCAAGAACCTCGGCGTCGAGTCCGCCACCGCGCTGGACCTGCGCAACCGGCTGCGCTCGGCCACCGGGCTGCGGCTGCCGACGAGCCTGCTGTTCGACCACCCGACCCCGCAGAAGCTGATCGACCACCTGCGCGCGCTGCTGGCGCGGGAGGCGCCGCGGGCGGACGTCCAGGAGCGGGCCCACCTCGACGACGACCCGGTCGTGGTGGTCGGGATGGGCTGCCGGTATCCGGGTGGCGTGGCCTCGCCCGCCGACCTGTGGAAGCTGGTCAGCGAGGGGACCGACGCGATCACCGAGTTCCCGGCGAACCGGGGCTGGGACCTGGCGGCGCTGTTCGCCACCGGCCAGGACCGTTCGGGCACCAGCGACACCGGCCACGGCGGCTTCCTGCACGACGCCGACCGCTTCGACGCCGCCTTCTTCGGCATCAGCCCGCGCGAGGCCGCCGCCATGGACCCGCAGCAGCGGCTCCTGCTGGAGATCAGCTGGGAGGCGGTCGAGCGGGCCGGGATCGACCCGGCCGAGCTGCGTGACACGGCGACCGGGGTGTTCGTGGGCGCGATGGCGCCCGACTACGGTCCCCGGCTGCACCTGTCCGGCGGCGTCGCCGACGGCCACCTGCTCACCGGCACCGCGCTCAGCGTGGTCTCCGGGCGGATCGCGTACACGCTCGGCCTGCGCGGCCCGGCGCTCACCACGGACACGGCCTGCTCGTCGTCGCTGGTCTCGATCGTCCTCGCCACGCAGGCACTGCGCCGTGGCGAGTGCACGATGGCGCTGGCCGGCGGGGTGACCGTGATGTCCACGCCCGGCATGTTCGTGGAATTCAGCCGCCAGGGCGGGCTGGCCCGCGACGGCCGCTGCAAGGCCTTCTCCGCCGCCGCCGACGGTACCGGCTGGGCGGAGGGCGCCGGGATGCTCCTGCTGGAGCGCCTGTCCGACGCCCGCCGCAACGGCCACCCCGTGCTCGCCGTCATCAGGGGCGGCGCGGTCAACCAGGACGGCGCCAGCAACGGCCTCACCGCGCCCAGCGGGCTGGCCCAGCAGGCGGTCATGCGCCAGGCGCTGGCCGACGCCCGCCTCACCTCCGCCGACGTGGACGTCGTGGAGGCCCACGGCACCGGCACCACGCTCGGCGACCCGATCGAGGCCGAGTCCGTCATGTCGGTCTACGACGACGTGTGGCTCGGCTCGCTCAAGTCGAACCTCGGCCACACCCAGGCCGCAGCGGGAGTCGGCGGCGTCATCAAGATGGTGCAGGCTTTGGAGCACCGCGTGCTGCCGCGCACCCTGCACGCCGACGAGCCAAGCCCGCACGTGGACTGGTCGGCGGGGAACGTCAAGCTGCTGACCTCGCCCGTGGACCTGCCCGAGGGCCGCACGCTGCGGGCCGCGGTCTCCAGCTTCGGCATCAGCGGCACCAACGCGCACCTGATCATCGAACAGGCCCCCGCCGCCCCAGAACATCACGCCCCCGAGCCCGCGCCGCCGTCCGGTCAGGAGCTTCTGGCCTGGGTGGTGTCGGCCAGGTCCGAGAGCGCGCTGCGCGCCCAGGCCGCCCGGCTGCGCGAGGTCGCCGCCGAGGCGTCCGACCTGGCCGCCGCCGGACGGGCGCTGGCCAGGAAGGCCGGGTTCGCCTACCGCGCCGTCGTGGTCGCCCGCGAGCGCGGAGAACTGCTCGCCGCCCTGGACGCGCTGGCGGAAGGCGTCCCGCACGCCGCGCTCGTGAGCGGCGTCGCGGACAGGGACGTCCAGCCGGTCTTCGTCTTCCCCGGCCAGGGCTCGCAGTGGGCCGGGATGGCCGTCGAACTGCTGGACTCCGACGAGGTCTTCCGCATCGAGCTGCGCCGCTGCGACGCGGCGCTCAGGGCGCACACCGGCTGGTCCGTCGAGGACGCGCTGCGCGCCGAGGGCAAGCTGGAGGGCTCCGACGTCATCCAGCCGGTGCTGTTCGCGGTGATGGTGGCGCTGGCGAAGGTGTGGCGTTCGCTGGGCGTCGAGCCGTCGGCGGTCGTCGGGCACTCGCAGGGCGAGATCATCGCCGCCTGCGTGGCCGGCGCCCTGACGCTGGAGGACGCGGCCAAGGTCGTGGTTCTGCGCAGCCGGGCGCTGACGCGGCTCGGGGACCGGGGCGGCATGGTCGCCCTGCCGGTCCCGGCCGGGCGGGGGCGCGAGCTGATCGAGCCGTGGGCGGGCCGCCTTTGGCTTGCCGTACACAGTGGGCCGGAGAGTTGCGTGATCGGCGGGGACGCCGACGCGCTGGAGGAGTTCACCGCCGCGCACGGTGAGAGCCTGAACGCCCGGCGGGTCGCGATCGGCTACGCCGCGCACACCCCGCACATCGAGGCGCTGCGCGAGGAGATCCTCTCCGCGCTCGACGGCATCAGGCCGCGCGCCGGCGAGGTCGCCTTCTGCTCCTCCTACGCGGGCGGCCCGGTGGAGCACGCCGAGCTGACCGCCGAGTACTGGTACACGAGCCTGCGCAACCCCGTCCGTTTCCAGGAGGCCGTGGAGTCGTTCGCGGGGACGCCGCTGTTCGTCGAGACCAGCCCGCACCCGGTGCTGACCGGCCACGTCCAGGACACGCTGACCGCCGCGGGCCGCCCCGGCGGCGCCACCGGCACGCTGCGGCGCGGCGACGGCGGGCGCGCCCGCCTGCTCACCGCGCTGGCCCAGGCCCACGTCCTGGGCGCCTCCGTCGACTGGCCCGCCGCCTTGGGCGCCGGCCCCCTCGCCGAACTGCCCACCTACCCCTTCGAGCGGCAGCGCTACTGGCTCGACGGTACGGCCGGCGGCACCGACGTGTCCGCCACCGGCCTGGACGCCGCCCGCCACCCGCTGCTCGGCGCGGCAGTCCCGCTGGCCGCCGGCGACGGGCACCTGCTGACCGGCAGGCTCTCGCTCGCCGCCACCCCGTGGCTGGCCGACCACGCCGTGGACGGCACGGTCCTGCTGCCCGGCACCGCGTTCGTGGAGCTGGCCCTGGAGGCCGCCGCCACCGTGGGCGCCGCGACCGTCGAGGACCTGACGCTGGAGGCTCCGCTGCGCCTGACCGCCACGGAGGCGGTCCAGATCCAGCTGGCCGTCGGCGCCTCCGACGAGGGCGGCCACCGCGACCTGTCCGTCCACGCCCGCCCGGCGGGCGATCCCGACGCCCCGTGGACGCGCCACGCGACCGGCACACTGTCGGACGGCACACCCGCCGCATCCGGCGGACCGGGCACGGCCGAGCCGCTGACCGCCTGGCCCCCGGCCGACGCCACAGGCGTGGACCTCGACGACGCCTACGAGCGCCTGGCCGAGCGCGGCTACGGCTACGGCCCCGCCTTCCAGGGCCTGCGCGCCGCCTGGCGCGCGGGCACGGACGCCTACGTCGAGGTGGACCTGCCCGAGCACGTCAGCGAGGGCGCCGACCGGTTCACCCTGCACCCCGCTCTGCTCGACGCCGCGCTCCACCTGCTGGTGCTCGACGCCGCGGGCGAGCCGGGCACGCTGCTGCTGCCGTTCTCGTGGAGCGGCGTGCACGCGAGCACCGGCGGCGCGCGTACCCTCCGCGTACGGCTGGCCCCCCAAGGCCAGGACCGCCACGCCCTGACCGTCTACGACGTGTCCGGCGCCCCGATCGCCACGGCCGAATCGCTGACCCTGCGCGCGGTCCCGCGCACCGGCGCCGCCCCGTCCGCCGAGACCTACGGCGTCGACTGGACCGAGCTGCCCGAGCCCGGACGCGGCGACGTCACCTGGGCCACGGTCGGCTACGACGCCTTCGCCGACGAGGCCGGCGGGCAGCGTTACTACGACCTGGCCTCGCTGGCCGAGATGAGCGTGGACGCGCCGCGGGCGGTGCTCGTCCCGTTCGAGCCGGACGCCGATGACCTGCCCTACTCCGTGCACGACGCCCTCTACCAGGCCCTCGACCTCGTGCAGGGCTGGGTGGGCGACGAGCGGTTCTGGCAGTCCCGGATGGTCTTCGTGACCAGGGGACCCGCGGTCGTCACCGGCCCCCTGTGGGGACTGGTGCGCTCCGCCCAGGCCGAGCACCCCGGCCGCTTCGCGCTGGCCGACGTGGACGCGGGCTTCACCGACTGGGGACTGCTGGCCGCCACCGACGAGCCCCAGTTGCGGGTGCGCGGCGGCAGCCTTCAGGTTCCCCGCCTGACCCGACGGACCGGGGGTCCGGCGGGCGCGAAGCCGGCGAACCCGGGCACGGCGGACCCGGGCTCGCCGGCCCCCGCTCCCGCTTCCGACCCCGCTTCCGACCGCGCTCCCGCTTCCGCTTCCGACCGTGCGCCGACGGGTGCTCTCGCGGGCACGCTGGCCGGGGGGACCGTGCTGGTCACCGGCGGCACGGGTGCGCTGGGCGGGCTGGTGGCCGAACGGCTGGCCGCGCGGCACGGCGTGCGCGACCTGGTGCTGGTCTCCAGGAGCGGCCCGAGCGCGCCGGGCGCGGCCGAGCTGACCGGGCGGCTGGAGTCGCTGGGCGCCCGCGTCACGATCGCCGCGTGCGACGTCTCCGACCGGGACGCGCTGGGCAGGCTGGTCGCCGGGATTCCCGAGCTGGGCGGGGTCGTGCACACGGCCGCCGTCCTGGACGACGCGACGGTCTCCGGGCTGTCGGCCACGCAGCTCGACACCGTGCTCGCGCCCAAGGCGGACGCCGCGTGGCGGCTGCACGAGCTGGCCGGGGACCGTCCGCTGATCCTGTTCTCCTCGGTGGCCGGCGTGATCGGCACCGCGGGGCAGGCCAACTACGCCGCCGCCAACGCCTTCCTCGACGCCCTCGCCGAGCACCGCCACGCCCTGGGGCTGCCCGCGGTGTCGGTGGCCTGGGGCGCGTGGGAGACGGGGATGGCCGGTGAGCTGTCCGGCGCCGACGTCGCGCGGATGTCGCGCGCCGGTGTCGCCGCCCTCACCGCCGAGCAGGGTCTCGACCTCTTCGACGCCGTCCTGACCGCGCCGGCCGCCGAGGCCGTGGTCGTGGCGGCCCGGTGGGACGCCGCGGCGCTGCGGCAGCGGGCCGAGGCGGGGGAGCTCGCCTCGATCCTGCGCGGGCTGGTGCGCGCGCCCCGCCGTACCGCGGAGAAGGGTGGTTCCGCGAGGAACGGTACGGCTCCCGCGGCCGGGCCGGTGGCGCTGGTCGAGCGGCTGGCCGTCATGGGCGGGCCGGACGCGCGCAACCACCTGACCGGCCTGGTCCGCTCGCACGTGGCGGCGGTGCTCGGCCACGGCGGCGCCGACCACGTCGGCGTGGACAAGTCGTTCAACGAACTGGGCTTCGACTCGCTCACCGCGGTCGAGCTGCGCAACCGGCTCAACGCCGACACCGGGCTGCGGCTGCCGGCGACGCTCGTCTTCGATCACCCGACGGTCAGCGCGCTGGCCGAGCACCTGTTCCAGTCCCTGGCCCCGCAGACGCCCTCGCCCGAGGACACGCTGCGCGGCGCGGTGGAGAAGGTCGAGTCGATGCTGCTGGCGGCCAACGGGGAGGGCGAGGGGATCAAGGGACGGCTGGTGGCCATCCTGCAGAGCGCCCTCACCCGGTTCGGCAGCAGTGGCACCGCGGCGAACGGCGCCGCCGAGAAGATCGTTTCGGCCTCCGACGAGGAGATCTTCGCCTTGATCGACAACCGGAGCATGGCGGAAGGACCCGATCATGGCAACTGAGGAAAAGCTCCGCGATTACCTTAAGCGGGCCACGGTCGAACTCGCCGAGACCAGGCAGCGCCTGGCGGACGCGCAGGCGCGCAGCCACGAGCCGATAGCGATCGTGGGCATGGCCTGCCGCTATCCGGGCGGCGTGTCCAGCCCGGAGGAGCTGTGGGACCTGGTCAGGTCCGGTGTGGACGCGATCGGTGAGTTCCCCGCCGACCGAGGCTGGGACGAGGACGTCTACGACCCGGACCCGGAGGCACCCGGCAAGTCCTACACCAGGCACGGCGGCTTCGTGCACGACGTGGCGAGCTTCGACGCCGGCTTCTTCGGGATCAGCCCGCGCAACGCGCTGGCCACGGACCCGCAGCAGCGGTTGTTCCTGGAGGCGTCGTGGGAGGCGTTCGAGCGGGCCGGGATCGACCCGGCGACGCTGCGCGGCAGCCGTACCGGGGTCTACGCGGGGTGCATGTACAACGACTACTCGGTCAGGTTCACCCACGGCGCGATCCCGCAGTCGGTCGAGGGCCTGCTGCTGACCTCCAGCACGCCGAGTGTCCTGTCGGGGCGGGTGTCCTACACGTTCGGTCTTGAGGGTCCGTCGATCTCGGTGGACACCGCCTGCTCCTCCTCGCTGGTGGCCATCCACCTCGCGGTACGCGCGCTGCGCGACGGCGAGTGCGGGATGGCGCTGGCCGGGGGCGTGACGGTGCTGGTGCCGCCGGACACGTTCGTGGAGTTCTCCAAGCAGCGGGGGCTGTCGCCCGACGGGCGGTGCAAGTCGTTCTCCTCGACCGCGGACGGGGTGGCGTGGGGCGAGGGCGCCGGGGTGCTGCTGCTGGAGCGTCTGTCGGACGCGCGCCGCAACGGCCGGCGGATCCTCGCGGTCATCCGCGGCAGCGCGGTCAACCAGGACGGCGCCAGCAACGGCATGACCGCCCCGAGCGGGCCCGCCCAGGAGCGCGTGATCGCGCAGGCGTTGTCCGACGCCCGGCTGACCACGGCGGACGTGGACGTGGTCGAGGCGCACGGGACCGGCACCAAGCTGGGCGACCCGATCGAAGCACAGGCCATTTTGTCCACATATGGACGTAATCGTGCGGCGGATCGGCCCCTGTGGCTCGGCTCGGTGAAGTCGAACATCGGACACGCCCAGGCCGCCGCCGGAGTGGCCGGCGTGATCAAGGCCGTGATGGCGCTGCGGAACCGCGTCATGCCGCCCACCCTGCACGTGGCCGAGCCGACCCCGCACGTGGACTGGTCGGCGGGCGCGGTCAACCTGCTCACCGAGGCCCGCGAGTGGACGCCGCACGACAAGCGGCCCCGCCGCGCGGGCGTCTCGGCCTTCGGCATCAGCGGCACCAACGCCCACGCCGTCCTGGAGGAGTACACCCAGGAGCCCGCCGTCCCCGCCACCGGTCAGGCCGGTCACGGCCCGCTGGTCTGGGCGCTCAGCGCGCAGACGGCCACGTCGCTGCGCGGGCAGGCAGCCAGGCTGCGTGACTTCGTGCTGGACCGGCCCGAGACCGGCGCCCGGGACGTCGCCCACTCGCTGGTCACACGCCGCGCCGCCTTCACGCACCGCGTCGCCGTACTCGGGGGAGACCGTGAGGCGCTGCTGGCCGGGCTCGGCGGGCACCTGCGCGGCGAGGCCCCGGCCGAGGTCGTGGAAGGGCAGGCCAAGGAGCACCTCAAGCTGGCCTACCTGTTCACCGGCCAGGGCGGCCAGCGGCACGGGATGGGCCGCGAGCTGTACGCCGCCTTCCCCGCCTTCGCCAAGGCGCTCGACGAGGTCTGCGCCGAGCTGGACCGCCACCTCGACCGCCCGCTGCGCGAGGTGATGTGGGCCGAGCCCGGCACCCCCGAGGCCAAGCTGCTCAACGAGACCTCCTACACGCAGCCCGCGCTGTTCGCCTTCGAGGTCGCCGCCTTCCGGCTGCTGGAGTCGCTCGGCGTACACCCCGGCATCGTCGCGGGCCACTCGGTGGGCGAGTTCGCCGCCGCCTACGCCGCGGGCGTCTGGTCGCTGCCCGACGCCGCCCGGCTGATCGCCGCCCGCGGCCGCCTCATGCAGGGACTCGACACGCCGGGCGCGATGGTCGCGATCGAGGCCACGGCCAAGGAGATCGCCTCGTCGCTGGCCGGGCAGGAGCACCTGATCGGCGTCGCCGCCGTCAACGGGCCCAAGAGCGTGGTCGTCTCCGGCGAGGTGGCCGCCTGTCTCGCGCTCGCCGAGCACTGGTCGGACCTCGGCCGGCGCATCCACCGCCTCGCCGTCAGCCACGCCTTCCACTCGCCGCTCATGGAGCCGATGCTGGCCCCCTTCGCCGCCGTGCTGGAGGACGTCGAGTTCGCCGAGCCGAAGCTGGAGTTCGCCACCAACCTCAACGGCGGCTCGTGGGCCGACCGCGAGTACTGGCTGGCCCAGATCCGCCGCGCGGTCCAGTTCCAGGCCATGATCGAGCGGCTGGACTCGCTCGGCGCCGACGCCTACCTGGAGATCGGCCCGCAGGCGGTGCTCGCCGGGATGACCCACGACTGCCTGGACGGCCGCGAGGCCGCCGTCCTGACGCTCAGCCGCCGCAAGCGCCCGGAGGCCGACGCCCTCGTCACCTGCCTCGCGCAGGCCTGGGTGATCGGCGCCCGCGTCGAGTGGCCCGAGCTGACCGGCTCCGGCGCCCCGGTCGACCTGCCCACCTACGCCTTCGACCGCGAGCGCTTCTGGCTCGACCCGCCCGCCCGCGTCGCCGACCTGTCCGCGACCGGCCTGCGCGAGGTCACCCACCCGCTGCTGAGCGCCGCGCTCGACGTGGCCGGCGACGGCGCGAGCGTGCTCACCGGCCGCCTCTCGCTGTCCGACTCGCCCTGGCTGGCCGACCACGCCGTCAACGGCGCCGCCGTACTGCCCGGCGCTGCCTTCGCCGACCTGCTGCTGGAAGCCGGCGGCCAGATCGAGGAACTGGTCTTCGAGGCGCCGCTCATGCTCACCGAGCGCGGCGGCGTGACCGTCCAGATCGTCGCGGACCCCCCCGACGACCAAGGTGTACGGCAGGCCCGCGTCCACTCCCGCCCCGTGGCGGATCCCGACGCCCCCTGGACCCGCCACGTGCGCGCCACCCTGTCACCGGAGCCCGCGGCCCCCGCCGCCTGCGACTGGGCGGAGACCTGGCCCCCGCCGGGCGCCGAGCCGGTCGAGGTGGCCTACGGCCCGCTGGCCGACGCGGGCTACGAGTACGGGCCCGCCTTCCAGGGCGTGCGCGCGCTGTGGCGCTCGGGCGACGAGCTGTTCGCCGACGTGGCCGTGGGTGAACTCGACGTGGCCGGCCACTGGATTCACCCGGCGCTGTTCGACGCGATGTTCCACGTGCTGCTGATCGGCGCGCCCTCGGCGGAGCTGCGGCTGCCGTTCGAGTTCCGCGGCGTGCGGCTGGTGAGCCCGGGGGCGACGGCGCTGCGGGTGCGGCTGCTGCGCGACGGCCAGGACGGCTGCTCGATCGAGGCGGCGGACGCCTCGGGCCTGCGGGTGTTCGCGCTGGAGTCCGCCCGCGTCCGCGCGGTCGCCGCGGGCGCGCTCGGCGGCCACTCGACCGGTCCCGCGCCCTACGGCCTGGACTGGGTGGAGGTCGCGCCGGCGGCCGATCCGGCCGGCGCGTTCACGGTGGTGCCGCTGGCCGAGGGCACGCCGCGCGAGCTGACCGCACGGGCGCTGGCTGCGATGGCCGGGGAAGAGCGCCTGGTGGTGTTCGCGCCGCGTGGCCTGGACGCCGCGGTGGTCCGGGGCCTGGTGCGGACGGCGCAGACCGAGCAGCCGGGCCGGTTCGTCCTGGCCGACGTGCCGGACGGGTTCGCGGACTGGGAGCGGGTGCTGGCGACCGGCGCGCCGGAGGTGCGGGTGCGCGACGGCAAGGTGCTGGCCCCCCGCCTGGCGCGCCGGACCGTGGAAGGGCCGGTCACGCTCGGCTCCGGCACGGTCCTGGTCACCGGCGGGACCGGCGACCTGGGCGGCCTGATCTCCCGTCATCTGGTCGAGCGGCATGGGGTGCGCGATCTGGTGCTCCTGTCGCGGCGTGGCCCCGGCGCGCCGGGGGCCGGGGAGCTGCGCGCGGAGCTCGAAGGGCTGGGCGCGCGGGTGGAGGTGCTGGCCTGCGACGTGGCCGACCGACAGGCGCTGGCCGCGGTCGTGAACGGGATCGCGGACCTGACCGGTGTGGTGCACACGGCGGGGGTTCTGGATGACGCCACGATCGAGGGGCTGACGCCGGAGCGGATCGACCGGGTCTTCGCCCCCAAGCTGGATGCCGCCCATCACCTGCACGAGCTGACCAAGGACCGCGACCTCAAGGTCTTCGTCCTCTTCTCCTCGCTGGCCGGGATCCTCGGCAACGCCGGCCAGGGCAACTACGCCGCCGCCAACACCTACCTCGACGCGCTGGCCGAGCAGCGCGCCGCCGAGGGACTGCGCGCCGTCTCCATCGCCTGGGGACTCTGGGACGGCGGCATGGGCGGCGCGCTCACCGACCTGGAGATCGCCAGGCTCGCCCGCGCCGGTGTCGCCCCGCTCGGGGTCGAGCACGGGCTGGCCCTGTTCGACGCCGCACTGGCCGGGGACGAGCCGGTGGTCGTGGCGGCCCGCTGGGACATGGTCGGGCTGCGCGCCAGAGCCGAGGACGGCATGCTGCCGCCTCTGTTCAGGGGGATGGTGCGGGCGCCGCGCCGTACCTCGGCGCAGAAGAAGGGGACGGGGCGGCTCACCGAGCGGCTCGCGGCGCTGACGGAGTCCGAGGCGATGCGGCTGCTCACCACGACGGTCCGCGGCCACGTGGCCGCGGTGCTCGCCCACGCCAGCGCCGACCACATCGACGTGGACAGCGCGTTCAACCAGCTCGGGTTCGACTCGCTCACCGCGGTCGAGCTGCAGAACCGGCTCAACGCCGAGACCGGCCTGCGGCTGCCCGCGACGCTCGTGTTCGACCACCCGACGGTCTCGGCGCTGGCCAAGTACCTGCACGAGACCCTGGCACCCGCCACGCCGTCGCCCGAGGACCTGTTGCGCGGGGTCCTGGAACGGGTCGGCTCCATGATCACCACCGCCAAGGACAACGGCGAGGACATCCGCGGCCGCCTGGTCGCCGTGCTGCAGAGCGGCCTGACCAGGTTCGGGGGCACCGCGAGCAATGACGACGAGGGCGTCGACATCGACACCGCCTCCGATGAGGAGATCTTCGCACTCATCGACAAGGAACTGTGAACCATGACAGGAAAGGCCCGAGCGATGGGTACCGAGGACAAGCTCCGCGACTATCTCAAGCGCGCCACCGTCGAACTGGCGGAGACCCGCAGGCGCCTGACCGAGGACGAGAGCCGTCGCCACGAGCCCATCGCCATCGTGGGCATGGCCTGCCACTTCCCCGGCGGCGTCAGCAGCCCCGAGGAACTGTGGGAGCTCGTGCGCTCCGGCCGCGACGCCATCGGGGACTTCCCCGACGACCGCGGCTGGAACCTCGATGACCTGTACGACCCCGACCCCGACGCGATCGGCAAGAGCTACACGCGCAACGGCGGCTTCATCCCCGACGCGTTCGACTTCGACGCCGCGTTCTTCGGCATCAGCCCGCGCCACGCGCTCGGCACCGATCCGCAGCACCGGCTGTTCCTCCAGGCCACCTGGGAGGCGTTCGAGGCGGCCGGGATCGACCCGGGGACGCTGCGCGGCAGCCGTACCGGCGTGTACGCGGGCGTGATGTACGAGCACTACTCCAACCGCTTCCTCGACGGCTCGCCAGAGGCGATCGAGGGCACGCTGTTCACCTCCTCCGTGGCCAGCGTGCTGTCCGGCCGCGTCTCCTACGTCTACGGCCTGGAGGGCCCGTCGATCTCGATCGACACCGCCTGCTCCTCCTCGCTGGTCGCCATCCACCTCGCCACCCAGGCGCTGCGCCGGGGCGAGTGCACGCTTGCCCTGGCCGGCGGCGTGACGCTGATGCCGTCACCGGTGCCGTTCGTGGAGTTCTCCCGCCAGCGGGCGCTGTCGCCCGACGGACGCTGCAAGGCGTTCTCCTCCACGGCCGACGGGGTGGCCTGGGCGGAGGGCGCCGGGGTGCTGCTGCTGGAGCGCCTGTCGGACGCGCGCCGCAACGGCCGCCGCATCCTGGCCGTCGTACGCGGCAGCGCGGTCAACCAGGACGGCGCCAGCAACGGCATGACCGCCCCGAGCGGACCCGCCCAGGAGCGCGTGATCGAGCAGGCGCTCGCCGACGCCCGCCTCGACCTCCACGACGTGGACGCGGTGGAGGCGCACGGCACCGGCACCACCCTCGGCGACCCGATCGAGGCGCACGCCCTGCTGGCCACCTACGGACGCAGGCGGCCGGCCGACCGGCCGCTCTGGCTGGGCTCGCTCAAGTCGAACCTCGGGCACGCCCAGGCGGCGGCAGGGGTCGGCGGCGTGATCAAGATGGTGAAGGCGCTGGAGCACCGGGTGCTGCCGCGCACCTTGCACGTGGCCGAGCCGACCCCGCACGTGGACTGGTCGCAGGGCGGCGTACGGGTGCTGACCGACGAGGTCGAGCTGCCCGAGGGCGAGCGCCCGCCGCGCGCCGGCGTCTCCAGCTTCGGCGTGAGTGGCACCAACGCGCACCTGATCCTGGAGCGCGGCCCCGACGAGGAGCCCGCCCCCGAGGCGGACGCGCCGCTGGTGTGGGTCGTGTCGGCCAAGACCGAGAGCGCGCTGCGCGCCCAGGCCGCCAGGCTGCGCGGGCGGGCCGCGACCGCGCCGCTCGCCGACCTGGCCGCCGCCGGCCCGGTGCTCGCCCGCCGGGCCAGGTTCGCCCACCGCGCCGTCGTGATCGCCGCGGACCGCCTCGAACTGCTCGCCGGCCTCGACGCGCTCGCGGACGGTGCCCCGCACCCCGCCGTCCTGGAGGGCGTCGCCGCCGCGGCCCGCACCATCTTCCTGTTCCCCGGCCAGGGATCACAGTGGCCGGGGATGGCCGTCAAGCTTCTCGAGGCCAGCGAGGTCTTCCGCGAGCGGCTGCGCGCGTGCGACGAGGCGCTCAAGCCGCACACCGGCTGGTCGGTGGAGGACGTGCTGCGCTCGGGCGAGAAGCTGACCGGCTCCGACGTCATCCAGCCCGTGCTGTTCGCGGTGATGGTCGCGCTGGCCGAGCTCTGGCGCTCGCTCGGCGTCGAGCCCGCCGCGGTCGTCGGCCACTCGCAGGGAGAGATCGCCGCGGCCTGCGTCGCCGGGGTCCTCTCGGTGGAGGACGCCGCCAGGATCGTCGCGCTGCGCAGCCGGGTCATCGTCGAGCGGCTCGGCGGCACCGGCGGCATGCTCTCCGTCGCGCTGCCGTCCGAGCGGGTCCGCGAGCTGGCCGCGCCGTACGAGGGACGGCTGTGGATCGCCGTGGACAGCGGGCCGGGCGGGTGCGTCGTCGCCGGTGACGTGGACGCGCTCGACGAGGTGGCCGCCGCCTGGGAGGAGCCCTACCGGGCGCGCAGGATCGCGGTGGACTACGCCTCGCACACGCCGCACATGGAGGTCCTGCGCGACGAGCTGCCCGCCCTTCTGGGCGAGGTACGGCCGGGCCGTACCGACATCGAGTTCTGCTCCTCGATGGCCGGGGACTTCATCGACACCGACCGGCTGACGGCCGGCTACTGGTTCGACAACGTGCGCAATCCGGTCCTGTTCCGGCAGGCGATCGGATCGGTCACCGGAGCGCCGCTGTTCGTCGAGGTGAGCCCGCACCCGGTGCTCCAGGCGGACGTGGCCGAGATGAACGAGTCCGCGGGCATCTGCGGCACCCTGCGCAAGGGCGCGGGCGACTGGCGGCGCTTCCTGACCGCGCTCGCCCAGGCGTTCGTGCTGGGCGCCGAGGTCGACTGGGCCGCCGCGCTCGCCGCCACTCCCTTCCGGCACGTGGACCTGCCGACCTACGCCTTCGACCGGCAGCGCTACTGGCTGGACGCCGGCGCGCGGGCGGGGCGCGTGCCCGGCGTGGACGGCTCCGAGCACCCGCTGCTGAACGCGGTCGTGCCGGTGGCCGACGGCGGGCTCGTGCTCAGCGGTCAGCTGTCCACCAAGGTCGCGCCCTGGCTGGCCGACCACGCGGTCGAGGGCGGCGTCCTGCTGCCCGGCGCCGCCTTCGCCGAACTGGCGCTCGAAGCGGCCGCCGCCGCGAGCTGCGAACTGGTCGAGGAACTCATCATCGAGGCGCCGCTGATCCTCACCGGAACCGCCCGCCTCCAGGTCGTCGTCTCCGCCGGGACCGACGGACGGCGCGGCATCACGATCTTCTCCGAGACCGGCGACGCCTGGGTCCGTCACGCCTCCGGCGCCCTGGCCGTCACCGGACCCGCCTCTCCCGGCTGGGCCGCCACCTGGCCTCCCGACGGCGCCCAGCCGGTGGAGGTGGCCTACGAGCGCCTGGCCGCCCAGGGCTACGAGTACGGGCCCGCCTTCCAGGGCGTGAACGCGATGTGGCGCGCGGGTGATGAGCTGTTCGCCGAGGTCAGCGCCCCCGACGGGGTGGACGTGACCGGGTTCGGCATCCACCCCGCGCTGCTGGACGCCTCCTTCCACCCGCTCGTGCTGGCGGCTGAGGAGGGCGCGCTGCGGCTGCCGTTCGCCTTCCGCGGCGTGCGCCTGTCGGCCGCACAGGCCTCCCTCCTGCGCGTACGGCTGACGCCGCGCGGCGCCGACGACGCCGGGATCGAGGCGGTGGACGCCGCCGGTCACCCGGTCTTCTCGATCGACTCCCTCCGCGTACGGCAGGCCGCACCCCGACCGGCCGCCGCCCAGGTGGCCCCGCACGGCCTGGACTGGGTGGAGGTCGCGCCCACGGCCGATCCGGCCGGCGCGTTCACGGTGGTGCCGCTGGCCGAGGGCACGCCGCGCGAGCTGACCGCCCGCGTTCTGGCGGCGGTGGCCGGCGAGGACCACCAGGTGGTGTTCGCACCGCGTGGCCTGGACGCCGCAGTGGTCCGGGGGCTGGTGCGGACGGCGCAGACCGAGCAGCCGGGCCGGTTCGTCCTGGCCGATGTCCCGGACGGGTTCGCGGACTGGGAGCGGGTGCTGGCGACCGGCGAGCCGGAGGTGCGGGTGCGCGACGGCAAGCTGTTCGCCCCGCGCGTGGCCCGCAGAACCGCCGGGGAACCGGAGCCCATCGGTTCCGGCACGGTCCTGGTCACCGGCGGGACCGGCGGCCTGGGCGGTCTGATCTCCCGTCATCTGGTCGAGCGGCATGGGGTGCGCGATCTGGTGCTCCTGTCGCGGCGCGGCCCCGGCGCGCCGGGGGCCGGGGAGCTGCGCGCGGAGCTCGAAGGGCTGGGCGCGCGGGTCGAGGTGCTGGCCTGTGACGTGGCCGACCGACAGGCGCTGGCCGCGGTGGTGAACGGGATCGCGGATCTGACCGGTGTGGTGCACACGGCGGGGGTTCTGGATGACGCCACGATCGAGGGGCTGACGCCGGAGCGGATCGACCGGGTCTTCGCCCCCAAGCTGGACGCGGCCCATCACCTGCACGAGCTGACCAAGGACCGCGACCTCAAGGTCTTCGTGCTCTTCTCCTCGCTGGCCGGGATCCTCGGCAACGCCGGTCAGGGCAACTACGCCGCCGCCAACACCTACCTCGACGCACTGGCCGAACTGCGCAGGGACGAGGGGCTGCCGGCCGTCTCCATCGCCTGGGGACTCTGGGACACCTCCACCGACCTGACCGGCGGGCTCAGCGCCGCCGATCGGGGCAGGCTGGCCCGCTCCGGCGTCGCCCCGCTCGACTCCACTCAGGGGCTGGAGTTGCTGGACGCGGCGCTGGCCACCGACGAGGCGGTGGTCGTGGCGGTGCGCTGGGACACCGCCGGGCTTCGGGCCAGGGCGGAGAACGACGACCTTCCCGCGATGCTGCGCGGGCTGGTGCGCGGGCCCCGCCGTACCGCGTCGAACGTGACGGTCGCGGGCGGGCTGGCCGAGCGGCTGGCGGCGCTCCCGCACACCGAGAGCCTGCGCCTGCTGACCGCCACCGTCCGCGCGCACGTCGCGGCCGTGCTCGCCCACGCCAGCCCTGACCAGATCGACGTCGGCACCGCCTTCAGCCAGCTCGGGTTCGACTCGCTCACCGCGGTCGAGCTGCGCAACCGGCTCAACGCGGAGACCGGCCTGCGGCTGCCCGCGACGCTCGTCTTCGACCACCCGACCGTGACCTCCCTGGCCGACTACCTGTTCCGCACGCTCGCGCCCAAGACGCCGTCGCCCGAGGACGTGCTGGAAAGCGCCCTGGAGCGCGTCGAGGCCATGCTCACCAGCGCCAACGGGGAGGGCGAGGCCATCCGCGGCCGGCTCGTCCCGATCCTGCAGACCGCCCTCGCCCGGTACGGCGCGGGCCAGAACGACGCCGACGGCATGGTCGAGAAGATCGACGCCGCCTCCGATGAGGAGATCTTCGCGCTCATCGACAACGAACTGTGAACCCATGACTCCCGTTACCGGAAAGGTTCGCCCGATGGGGACCGAGGAAAAGCTGCGCGCCTACCTCAAGCGTGTGACCGTCGAACTGGCCCAAGCGCGCCGGAACCTCACCGAGGCCGAGGACCGCCGCCACGAGCCCATCGCCGTCGTCGGCATGGCCTGCCGCTACCCGGGCGGCGGCGACACGATCGAGGGCCTGTGGGAACTGCTGCGCGAAGGCAGGAGCGCCGTCGGCGAGGTGCCGCCCGCGCGCTGGGACATCGATGACTACTACGACCCCGACCCGCAGAAGCCGGGCGGCATGTACACGCGCTACGGCTGCTTCCTCGACGACGTGACCGGCTGGGACGCGGAGTTCTTCGGCATCTCGCCACGCGAGGCGCTGCGCATGGACCCGCAACAGCGGCTGCTGCTGGAGCTGGCGTGGGAAGGCTTGGAGAACGCGGGCCTGGCCCCCGACCGGATGGCCGGCAGCAGGACCGGCGTGATGGTCGGCTACATGGACACCCTCCAGTACGGCCGGCTCCAGATGGAGCTCCAGGGCCGGGACGCGGTCGCCGACCCGTACCTGGGCCAGGGCGCCATTTCCAGCGTGGCCGCCGGGCGCATCGCCTATCAGCTCGACCTGACCGGCCCCACGATGAGCGTGGACACCGCCTGCTCCTCCTCGCTGATCGCCGTGCACCTGGCCGTCGAGAGCCTGCGCAGGGGCGAGTGCGACCTGGCCTTGGCCGCGGGCTGCTCGCTCACCCTGCACCCGTCGATGTTCATCCAGGCGTGCGCGGGCATGATGATGTGCTCCGACGGCCGGTGCAAGACCTTCGACGAAGGCGCCGACGGCTACGTCATGGGTGAGGGCGGCGGCCTGGTGGTGCTGGAGCCGCTGTCGAAGGCGCTGGCCAACGGGCGGCGTATCCGGGCGGTCATCAAGGGCTCGGCGGTCAACCAGGACGGGCGCAGCAACGGGCTCACCGCGCCCAGCAGGAGCGCCCAGGTCGACGTGATCACCCGCGCGCACGCCGCCGCCCGCGTCCGCGCCGACGAGGTCGACTACGTGGAGGCGCACGGCTCGGGCACCCAGCTCGGCGACGCGATCGAGCTGTCGGCCCTGCACGACGTGTTCGGCGAGCGCCCGGCCGAGCGGCCGCTGCGGGTGGGCGCCATCAAGACCAACATCGGCCACACGCAGGCCGCCGCGGGGGTCGCCGGGCTGATCAAGACCGTGCTCGTGCTGGAGAACGGCCTGGTGCCGCCCAACCTCAACCTGGAACGTCCCGCGACGGCCATCCCCGGCGACGGCACCGTCCAGCCGGTCAACGAGGTGCTGGAGCTGGCGCCGAGGCTGGCGGGCGTCAGCTCGTTCGGCCTGTCGGGCTCGAACGCCCACGTGGTCCTGGAAGCGGCCCCCGCCCCCGAAGCTCCGCCCGTGGCCGCCCCCGTCTACGCCCTCCCCGTCTCGGCCGGCGGCGAGACGGCGCTGCGCGAGCACGCGGGACGGCTGGCTGCCCACCTGACCGGGCAGCCGGACCTGCGCCCGGCCGACGTGGCCCGCACGCTGCAGAACGGCCGCGCCCACCTGGACCACCGCCGCCTGCTGGTCGTGGCGGACCTGCGCGAGGCCGTCACCCGCCTGCGTTCCCTGGCGGAAGCCCCCGCGCCGCCCCGGGCCAAGGACAACCCGAGGATCGCCTTCCTGCTCCCCGGCGTCGGCGACCAGTACGCCGGCCTGGGCAAGGAGCTGTACGCGAGCGAGCCCGTCTACGCACAGGCTGTGGACGAGTGCGTCGAACAGGTGCTGGCGCACGCCGGCCTGGACCTGCGCCCCTTCTTCGAGGCCGAGGCCGCCCCGAGGCAGGACGACCTGGCCACGTTGCTCGGCCGCGACACCGGTGAGCGCGCCGATGACCCGCTCGACCACGCCCCGATCGCCCACCCCTTCCAGTTCACGGTCGAGTACGCGCTGGCCAAGCTGCTCGCGCACTGGGGCGTCACCCCCGACATGCTCATCGGCTACAGCCTCGGCGAGTACGTGGCCGCGTGCCTGGCCGGCGTCTTCACCCTTGAGGACGCCCTGCACGTGGTGATCGAGCGGGCCCACCTGATCAACGCGGTCCCCGCGGGCCGCATGGTCGCCGTGGCCGCCTCGGAGGAGCGCATCCGCGAGGCGCTGCCCGGCCTGGAGGTCGACGTGGCCGCGCTCAACGGCCCGTCGATGACGGTCCTGAGCGGCCTGCCCGCCCAGATCGAGCAGGCCACCGCCGTCCTGATGGCCGCCGGGCTGGCCTGCCGCCCGATGCGCTCGGCGCACGCCTTCCACAGCTCGCTGCTGCAGCCGGCCCGCGACAAGCTGCTGGCCCTGCTGGAGACCGTTCCGAGAAAGCCGCCGGCCACCACGATCGTCGCGAACCTCACCGGCGCCGCCCTCACCCCCGAACAGGCCGTCAGCGCCACCTACTGGGCCGACCAGCTCGTCAGCCCGGTCCGCTTCGCCGACGGGGTGCGGCACTGCGTGGACCAGGACATCGACGTCTTCATCGAACTGGGCGCCGGGCAGACGCTCGGCGGGCTGGTCCGCCAGAACCTCGCCGGTGCGGGGCCCGCCGCCGTCCTCGGCACACTGCCCGCGCTGTGGACGACCGGCGAGCGCCGCGACTCCAGGACCGAGCTGCTGGAGAGCGCGGGCCGGCTGTGGGAACTGGGCGCCACGATCCGCTGGGACCTGACCGGCCCGTCCGGCGCGGGCGTGACCACCCTGCCCGGCTACCCGTTCCAGCGCACCCGCTTCTGGCCCGAGCCTGGCCGGGACGTCGCCCCCGCCACCGTCATCAGGACCGCCGCCACCGGCCTCGGGACCGCCGCCACTGGCCTCGGGACCGCCGCCACCGGTATCGGGACCACAGCCCCCGCCCGTTCGAGCGACCCGGCCGACTTCCGGTTCGTGCCCGCGTGGCAGCGGGCCGCCGCACGCCCCGCACTCCCGGCCTTCCTCTCCCTGCCCGGCCCGCTCGTGATCTTCTCCGACGGCCTCGCCGGTACGGCTCTCGCCGGCCTGGCCGAAGCCGGCGGCACCACGGTCATCGAGGTCCTCCCCGGCACCCACGCCCACCGTGAAGGGCGCCGCCTGACCATCGACCCCGCGGACCCGGCCCATTACGCCGAGGTGTTCGGCGACCTGCCCGACGGTCCCGTGCACGTGGCGCACCTGTGGAGCCTGCTGTCGGACCGTACCGACCTGGTAGCGGCCATCGGCCACGGCTTCGACAGCCTGCTGCTGGCCACCCAGGCCATGAACGTCGCCCCCGGTTCCCGGCTGCTCACCGTCACCAGGGGCGCCACGGAGATCCTCGGCGGGGACGCGCTCGCGCCCCAGCAGGCCATGGCACACGGGTTCGGGCGGGCGGTGCAGCACGAGTTCAAGGACCTGAGCTGGACCGGCGTCGACCTCGACCCGGACGCCCCGGCCGACGCGCCGGTGGCCGGGCAACTGGCCGCCGAACTGGTCGCCGAGGTCGGCGGCAGCGACGCCCTGGCCGGCTGGCGCCGCTCCCACCGGTGGCTGCGCGCCTGGTCCGAAGTGCCGTCCGCGCCATCAGGCGAGGGCTCTCCCTGGCGGGCCGACGGGGTCTACCTGATCACGGGTGGTACCCGGGGGCTGGGGATGGGGCTGGCCAGGCATCTGGTGCGGAGCGGGGTCAGGAAGCTGGCGCTGCTGAGCCGTACCCCACTGGACAGGGAGGCGACGCCGGAGCCCGGCAGCCGGGCGGAGCGCACGCTCCAGGACGTCGCGGCGCTGGAGGCGGCGGGCGCGCGGGTGCTGCTGGTGGCCGCCGACACAGGGAACGCGGAGCGGTTCGGGCGGGCCATCGAGGACGTGCGCGGCCACTACGGCGCCCTGCACGGCGTGATCCACTCGGCCGGTCTGCCCGCGGGCGGGCTGATGCAGCGCAGGACCGTCGCCGAGGCCCGCGCGGTGCTCGCGCCCAAGGTCCTGGCCATGGGCCCGCTGGCCGAACTGGTCGGCGCGCGGACCCCCGAACACGAGCGGCCGGAGCTGCTCGTCCTGTACTCCTCGGCGGTCACCGCGTTCGGCGGCATCGGCGAGGGCGACTACTGCGCCGCCAACAGCGTCCTCGACGCCTACGGCGAGGCGCTGGCCGCCACCGCCCCTTCCACCAAGGTCGTCTCCATCTCCTGGGGCCCCTGGCTGCACGACGACTGGCAGGCCGAGAACTTCAAGGGCACCGGCGGCCTGGCCGAGCGGGTACGCGCCTACCGCGAGAGGTACGGCTTCGCCGAGGAGGCCGGCAACGAGCTCCTCGACACGATCATCCAGGGCGGCCACGGCCACGTCCTGGCCGCCAGGCAGCCGCTCGGGGAGGTGGTCAGGGAGTGGACGGCGATGCTCGACATCGACAACCTCATCGGCGCCGCCTCCGCGGTCCCGCGCGGCGAGCGCTTCCCCCGCCCGCAACTGCGCACCGACTACGCGCCGCCGCGTAACGAGCGGGAGACGCTGATCGCCGAGATGTGGGGCGCCTACCTCGGCATCGCCCAGGTGGGCGTGCACGACCCGTTCTTCGACCTCGGCGGCAACTCCCTGGTCGGGATGGCCATGGTGCTCGCCATCGAGAAGGAGCTCGGCGTCCCGATCGCCCCGGCCGTGCTGTTCGAGCACCCGACCGTGGCCGCGTTCGCCGCGGCCGTCGACGGCGGCGAGTCGGCCACGCAGGAAGTACTGACCAGCAGCTCGGCGAGGGGTCAGCGGCGCCGCCGCGCCCGGTCCGCAAGCGGAAGGCCCAGCACCGGAAGGGACAGGAACCGTGAGTGACGAGAGCGCCGGCACCGACATCGCGATCGTCGGGATGTCCGGGAGGTTCCCGGGCGCGCCCGGCGTCGCCGAGTTGTGGTCCGCCATCAGGGCGGGCAGATCGGGGATCACCCGCTTCACCGACGAGGAACTGCGCGCCGAGGGTGTCACCGAGGAGCAGCTCCAGGACCCGAGCTACGTGAAGGCCAACCCGGTCATCGAGGGCATCGACCTGTTCGACGCCTCGTTCTTCGGACTGGGCGCCAAGGAGGCGCAGATCCTCGACCCGCAGCACCGGTTGTTCATGGAGCACGGCTGGGCGGCGCTGGAGGACGCGGGCTGCGACCCGACCCGCTTCGACGGCTCCATCGGCGTCTTCGGCGGCTGCGCCCACAGCTCCTACATGCAGAACAACCTGCTGCCCGGCGGCATCGGCGAGGTCATGGGCCATCTGGCCCTCGGCCTGGCCAACGACAAGGACTCGCTGACCACCCGCGTCGCGCACACGCTCGGCCTGACCGGACCCAGCTACGGCGTGCAGAGCTACTGCTCGACCTCGCTGGTCGCCATCTGCGCGGCGGCCACGAGCCTGGCCGGGTTCGAGTGCGACATGGCGCTGGCCGGCGGCGTCGCCGTCAACGTCCCCCACCGGGTCGGCTACATCTACCAGCCCGGCGGGATCGCCCCGCCCGACGGCGAGTGCCGCGCCTTCGACGCGGCGGGACTCGGCAGCCCGCTCGGCAGCGGCGTCGGCGTGATCGTGCTGCGCCGCCTGGAGGACGCGCTGGACGCCGGCGACCAGATCTACGCGGTCATCCGCGGCTGGGCGGTCAACAACGACGGCGGCAAGAAGGTCGGCTTCACCGCGCCCGGCGTGCAGGGACAGGCCGCGGTCATGGCCGAGGCGCTGGCCGCCGCCGACCTGGCCCCCTCCGACATCGACTACGTGGAGGCGCACGGCACCGGCACCGCACTCGGCGACGCCGCCGAGCTCGCCGCGATCCAGCAGGTCTTCCGCGGCGAGTCGCTGCTCGTCGGCTCCGTGAAGACGAACCTGGGCCACCTCGACCGGGCGGCCGGGGTGACCAGCCTCATCAAGGCGGCGCTGGCGCTGCGCAACGACGAGATCCCGCCCACGCTCAACCTGGTCACGCCCAACCAGCAGCTCAGCAGCGGCGACGCCGATATCGAGGTCGTCACGGAGCTGCGCTCATGGCCGCGGGCGGCGGGCCGTACCAGAAGGGCGGGGGTCAGCGCCTTCGGCATCGGCGGCACGAACGCCCACGTGGTCCTGGAGGAGGCGCCGCCGGTGCCGAGGCCGGAGACGGAGCCGAGGGCCGAGCTTCTGGTCTGGTCGGCGCGCACCGCCGAGGCGGCGGACGCGATGACCGACCGGCTGGCCGCCCACCTGGAGGCCGAGGACGGCGTACGGCTGGCCGACGTGGCGCACACGCTACAGTCGGGCCGCCAGTTGTTCGGGCACCGCAGGATACTGGTCGCCGGCGACACGGCCGAGGCCGTGGCCGGGCTGCGCGAGCCGGCCGTGCTCACCCGCTCCGACACCCGTGACGACCGGCCCGTGGCCTTCCTGCTGGCCGGCACCGGCGAGCAGTACGCGGGCATGGCCGCCGACCTCTACGACACCGAGCCGGTCTTCGCCCAGACGCTCGACCGGTGCCGTACGGCGCTGCGCGGGCTCATGGACGGCGCCGACCCGCTGGCCGGCATGCTCCGCCCCCGCGTGACGGGCGAGGCGGGCGCGCTGGCCAGGATGCTGGGCCGCGCCGAGGCCTCGGACGCCACCTCGACCGACCTGCTCCAGCCCGCGTTGTTCGCGGTGGAGTACGCGCTGGCGCGGCTCGTACGCTCCTGGGGTGTCGAGCCGTCGATCCTGGCCGGCTACAGCCTCGGCGAGTACGTGGCCGCGACCCTGGCGGGAGTCCTCTCGCTGGACGACGCGCTCGCGCTGGTCGCCCACCGGGCCAAACTGATCAACCAGCTGCCCGCCGGCGGCATGAGCGCAGTCCCGCTGGCCGAGGCCGAGGTGCGGGCGCGCATCGCCGCCGTCCCCGGCGTGGACGTGGCCGCCGTCAGCGGCCCCGAGCTGACCGTCATCTCCGGCGAGCCGGAGGGCATGGCGGCCGTGCGGGCGCTGCTGGAGACCGAGTCGATCCCGTGCCGCCCGCTGGCCACCACCCACGCCTTCCACTCCCGCATGATGGAGCCGATCCGCGGCGAGCTCACCGCGTGGATCGCGGCCACCATCACGCTCAACCCGCCCCGCATCCCCTACGTCTCCAACGTGACCGGCGCCCTCGCCACCGCCGAGCAGGTGACCGACCCCGGCTACTGGGCCGAGCACATGTGCGCGCCGGTGCAGTTCGACAAGGTCATCGGCACGCTGCTCGGGCACGGCGAGGCCGCGCTGCTGGAGATCGGCCCGGGGCCGTCGCTGGGCGCGATGGTCCGCGGGCACCGCGACTGCCCGCGCGAGCGGTGGCCGCTCATCGTGCAGGCGCTGCCCGCCGAGAGCGACCAGCGGCCCGCCGGGAAGGTGCTCGCCGAGGCGGTCGGCCGGCTGTGGCTGGCCGGGGTACCGGTGGACTGGGCCGGCTACCAGCAGGACCGCCCGGTGGCCAAGGTGTCGCTGCCGCCGTACCCGTTCCAGCGCACCCGCTACTGGGTGGACGCGCCCACCGCCACGGCGCCGGCCGTCGCGCCGGCCGGCATCCCGGCACCGGCCGCCACGCCGGAACCGCACGTGCGGGTGATGGCCGCGAAGTGGACCGCCGCGGAAACCGCCGGGGCGTCCGCGCCGGTCGGGCGGGCCGTGCTGGTCGCCGACCGCGGCGGCGTCGCCGAGGCCCTGGCACAGGCCCTGCGCGCCGCGGGCACCGACGTCGAGATCGACGCCGGTCCCGGAGCCGCCGACGTGGTCATCGACCTGCGCATGCTCGACCACACCGACGACGGCGGCGACGGCCGCGAGGCCCTGCTGCCCGTGTCCGCGCTTCTGGACACCTGGGCCGAGAGCGGTGACAACACCCGGATCCTCGTGGTCACCTCCGGCGGCCAGGCCGTGCTTCCCGGCGAGAGCCCGTCGCCCGCCCAGGCGGCCGTGGCGACGCTGCCGCTGGTGGCCAACCAGGAGTACCTGAACCTCGACTGCCGCGCCGTCGACCTGCCGCCCGGCCTGGCCGCAGGGGAGGCCGCCGCGCTGCTGGCCGCCGAACTCGCCGCGCCGCAGGGCGAGGTGCTGGCCGCCTACCGCGACGGCCGCCGCCTCCTGCGCGACTTCGAGCCGGTACGCCCCACCGACACACGAGCAGGTGTCAAACCCGCCGACACAAGAGAAGGCGTCAAGTCCGCCGGCACGCCAGAAGGCGTCAAGCCCGCCGGCCCGCGAGAGGGCGTCAAGAAGGGCGGGGCCTACCTGATCACCGGCGGCCTGGGCCCGGTGGGCCTCCTGCTGGCAGATCACCTGGCCGACGCCGGAGCCGGCCGCCTCGTCCTGACCGGCCGCAACGGCCTGCGCAGCCCCAACGGGCAGGCCGCCGACCCGCGCCACGCGGCCGTGGAGCGGCTCAGGACGCGCGGCGTCGAGGTGCTGACCCCCGCCGTGGACGTCACCGACCCGGACGCCATGCGCGCCGCCCTCGACGGCGTGGACGGCGTGATCCACCTGGCCGCCGAGAGCAGCCCCGACACCTTCGTCTCCCTGCGCGACCTGGACGAGACCGCCGTGGCCAGGCACTTCGCCGCCAAGGTGGCCGGCGCCATGGTCCTGGAGCGGGTCTTCGACGAGATGGAGCGGCCGCCGGCGTTCTGTGTGCTGTTCTCCTCCACCTCCTCGATCCTCGGCGGCATCACGTTCGGCAGCTACGCCGCCGCCAACGCCGCCCTGACCGCGCTGGCCCACCGGGTCCACGCCCGCCGTACCCCGACCACGTGGGTGGCGGCGGGCTGGGACACCTGGGCGGTCTCACTGGAACGCCTGGGCGGCGGGCTCGGCGCCGCGATGGTGGCGCACTCGATGAGCACGGAAGAGGGCATGGCCGCCTTCGACCGGCTGCTGGCCGCGCCCGAGCCGGGTCTGGTGGTGGCGGCGGGCGGGCTGGACGACCGGCTGCCGCGCGCGGCCGCGACCACGCCGGTGACGGCCAAGGGGGACCGGTTTCCCCGGCCTGAGCTGCCGCAGCCGTACAGCCCGCCGCTCACGGACGCCGAGCGCGGCCTGGCCGAGCTCTGGTCCGAGGTGCTGGGCGTCGAGCCGGTCGGCACCCGGGACAACTTCTTCGACCTGGGCGGCAACTCGCTGGTCGCGCTGCAGATGCTCCGGCTGGTGAAGGAGCGGTTCGGCGTGGCCGTTCCGACGGTGATGCTGTTCGAGGCGCCGACGGTGAACCGGCTGGCGGCGATCCTCGACGAGCGCGGCGCGGCGGTGTCCGCGGCGCCCGCGAGAGTGCCCGCGAGAGTCGTCGAGCGGGCGGCGCCCAGCAAGGACGACGACGATCGGCGGATCGCGATCGTCGGCATGGCCGGCCGCTTCCCCGGCGCCTCCGACGTCGGCGCCTTCTGGCGCAACCTGCGTGACGGCGTCGAGTCCATCACGTTCTTCTCCGAGGAGGAGCTGGTGGCGGCGGGCGTGGACCCCGAGCTGGTGCGTGATCCGGCCTACGTGCCGGCGCGGCCGGTGCTGGACGAGGTCGCCGAGTTCGACGCGGCCTTCTTCGGGATGAGCCCGCGCATGGCCGCGATCACCGACCCGCAGCAGCGGGCCTTCCTGGAGGTCTGCTGGGAGGCCCTGGAGCAGGGCGGGTACGCCGCCCCCGAGAACCGGGGCCGGGTCGGCGTGTTCGGCGGCGCCAACATCAGCACCTACCTGCTGCGCATGAGCGACCACCTGCTCGGCGCCGGCAGCGACGACTTCAGCGACTTCGAAGTCATCATGGGCAACGACAAGGACGCCCTGACCACGGTCGTGTCCTACCTGTTCGACCTGTACGGGCCGAGCGTGGCGGTGCAGACGTTCTGCTCCACCTCGCTGGTGGCCGCGCACATGGCGGTGCAGAGCCTGCGGGCGGGCGAGTGCGAGCTGGCGCTGGCCGGCGGCGTCTCGATCCGGGTGCCGGACCGGGTGGGCCACAAGTTCGGGCCGGGCGGGCAGGAGTCGCCCGACGGGCACGTGCGCACGTTCGACGCGCGGGCGCGGGGCAGCATGTTCGGCGACGGGGCCGCTGCCGTACTGTTGAAGCGGCTGCCGGACGCGATCCGCGACGGCGACCACGTCTGGGCGGTCATCCGCGGCGCGGCCATGAACAACGACGGCGCGCTCAAGGTCGGCTACACCGCGCCCAGCGTGGTCGGCCAGGCCAGGGTCATCTCCGACGCGATGGCCGACGCCGGCGTGAGCGGTGACGACATCAGCTACATCGAGGCCCACGGCACCGCGACCGAGCTCGGCGACCCGATCGAGGTGGCCGCGCTGACCCGGGCCTTCGGCCAGACCAGCGACAAGCGGTACTGCCCCATCGGCTCGGTGAAGACCAACGTCGGCCACCTCGACCGCGCCGCCGGCGCCAGCGGCCTGATCAAGACGGCGCTCGCGCTGGACAGCGGGATGATCCCGCCGAGCCTGCACTACACCAGCCCCAACCCCGAGATCGACTTCGACGACAGCCCGTTCTACGTCAACACCGAGCTGGCCGAGTGGCGCACCCGTGACGGGCGCCCGCGCATCGCCGGACTCAACTCGCTCGGCATGGGCGGCACGAACGTGCACCTCGTCGTCGAACAGGCGCCTGCCAGGGACACCGCCCCCGAGTCCCCGCGCAGGTACCAGGTGCTCCCGCTGTCCGCACGCAATGCCACGGCGGCGGACCAGGCGTGCCAACGCCTTGGCGAGCACCTGAGAGAGGCGACCGGGGCCCGGCTCGCCGACGTCGCGTACACCCTTCAGGTGGGACGCAAGACGTTCGAGCACCGCCGGGCCCTGGTCGCCGCCACCGTCGGGGAAGCGGCGGAGGAACTGACCGGCACCGGGGTCCTGAACCGGGTCGACACCGTGCAGGGACGGCAGGTCGCCTTCCTGCTGGGCGGCGTCGGCGAGCAGTACCCGGGCCTGGCCGGCGGGCTCTACGCGCACGAGCCCGTCTTCAAGGCCCACCTCGACACCTGCCTGGAGCAGCTGCGGGAACTGGACCTGGCGGACCTGCTGACCGGCGAGCGCGGTGGCGCGCCCGGCCTGGCCGCGCTGCTGGGCCGCGGCGGCGACACCGCCGACGAGCGCGCCGCCCGGCTGGAACGCACGGAGCTGGTCCAGCCCGCGCTGTTCGCGGTCGAGTACGCGCTGGCCCGCACGCTCATGGACTGGGGCCTCCAGCCGCGGATCATGCTCGGCTACAGCCTCGGCGAGTATGTGGCCGCCACCCTGGCCGGTGTCCTGTCCCTGGAGGACGCGCTCAAGCTGGTCGCCCACCGGGCCCGGCTCATCGCCGGACTGCCCGGCGGCTCCATGCTCGCGATCTCCATGCCCGAGGACGGCCTGCGCCGCCGTTTCCCGCTGGACGGGCTGGACGTGGCCGCCGTCAACGGGCCGCAGGTGACGGTCGTCGCCGGGCCGGGCGAGGCGGTGGACGCCCTGGCCGGGCGGCTGCGGGCGGCGGAGGTGCCGTGCCGGCCCCTGCGGACGACGCACGCCTTCCACTCCAGGATGCTGGAGCCGATCGCGGCCGAGCTCACCGACTGGGTGAAGAAGAACGTCCGGCTCAACGCCCCGGCGCTGCCGTACGTGTCGAACCTGACCGGCGAGGTGGCCGGCGAGGAGGTGCGCGACCCCGGCTACTGGGCCAGGCACATGTGCGAGACCGTGCGCTTCGCCGCCGGGCTTGAGAGCCTGCTGGCCGACCCGGAGCTGGCGATCGTGGAGATCGGGCCGGGCCAGTCGCTCGGCGCGCTCGTGCGCGGCGCGGGCTGCCCGCCGCAGCGCTGGCCGCTCATCTCCCACGTACTGCCGGCCGCCGGGGACAACCGGCCCGACGACGAGGTGTTCGCCGGCTGCCTGGCCCGCCTCTGGCTGGGCGGCGCCACCCTCGACTGGGACGCCTACCACGGCCGCGTCGAGGGCGCCGACCCCGCGGGGCTGCCGGGCCGCGTGCCGCTGCCCACCTATCCGTTCCAGCGGCTGCGCTACTGGATCGACCCGCCGGCGAGCAAGGGCAGGAAGAGGACGGTCGAGGACGCGATCGCCGAGGGCTCACTGTTCGACGCGATCACGAGCCTGGCCAAGCTGCCCGAGGACCAGTGGCTCTACCAGCCCGTCTGGCGCCAGGTCACCGCCTCGGCGAAGGCCGAGCCCGCCACCTGGCTGGTCTACGCCCGCGACGGGCTGGCCGAGCGCGTGGTGGCCGAGCTCCGCCTTAGCACGGACAAGCCCATCTCCGTCGTACGGCCGGGCGACTCCTACACCACCTCCCCGGACGGCTACACGATCCGGCCCGGCAACGTGGCCGACACCGCGGCCCTGCTCAGAGACCTGCGTGGCGCGGGCCGTCCCCTCGACCGGGTCGTCCATCTCTGGGGGCTGGACGCGACGGCGCAGGGCCCCCACACACTGGTCGCGCTGGCCAGGGCGGCGGGCGAGTCGGGCGTGGACCGCTGGTCGCTGGACGTGGCGGTCACCGGCACCCAGCAGGTGCTCGGCGAGGACGTCACGAACCCCGACAGCGCGCAGCTGATCGGCCCGAGCCTGGTGATCCCGCTGGAGTACCCGAACGTCCGCACCCGCTTCATCGACGCCGAGCAGGACGGCCCCGCCGACCTGGTGGCCGAGCTGCTGCGCGAGCAGTCCGCCAGGACGGTGGCGCTGCGGCGCGGCAGGCGCTGGGTGCCCGGTTACGACCGCATGCCGCTGCCGGAGGCCGAGCCGCTGCGCGACGGCGGCGTCTACCTGATCACCGGCGGCCTGGGCGGCATCGCGCTCGGCCTGGCCGAGCAGTTGGCGAAGGAGTCGCAGGCCAAGCTGGTGCTGCTGGCCAGGAACGGCCTGCCGGAGCGCTCCCGCTGGGCCGCGATCCTGGGCGGCGCCGAGCAGGCCGGCGAGACGGTACGCCACCGCGTCGAGCGGGTGCTGGCGATCGAGGCGGCCGGCGGCGAGGTCGAGGTCGTCGTCGGCGACGTGGCCAGCGCGGACGACGTCGCCCGCGCGGTCGGGCGGGCCCGCGAGCGGTTCGGCACGCTGCACGGCGTGCTGCACGCGGCGGGCGTGCCCGGTATGGGGCTCATGCAGTTCAAGCGGCCGGAAGAGCTCGACGAGGTCATGGCGCCCAAGATCGCCGGTATGCGGGCGCTGGCCGAGGCGCTGCGCCTGGGCGAGCCGGACGAGGCCGAGCTGGACTTCCTGGTCCTGTTCTCCTCGATCACCTCCGCCACCGGCGGCGGCCCCGGCCAGGTGGACTACTGCGCCGCCAACGCCTACCTCGACGCCTACGCCCACCGGATGGCCGCCTCCGGCACCCGCGTGGTGTCGGTCGACTGGGGCGAGTGGACCTGGAACGCCTGGGAGGCCGGCCTGGCCGGCTACGACGAGGGGCTCCAGGACTTCTTCCGCAAGAACCGGGTGCGCATCGGCATCGGGTTCGAGGACGGCTGGCGCTCGCTGCTGCGGGTGCTGGCCAGCGGCGAGACCCGCGTCGTGGTCTCCACCCAGGACTTCCCGACGCTGGTCGAGGGCAGCTCGATGTTCACCCTGGAGGCGGTCACCGCCGCCGAGTCGGGCGGCGAGCGTCACCCCAGGCCCGAACTGGTCACCTCCTACCAGGAGCCCACCGGCCCCGCGGAGGAGAAGATCGCCGGGATCTGGTGCGACCTGCTCAAGCTGGAGCGGGTCGGCGTCCTGGACAACTTCTTCGAACTCGGCGGCAACTCGCTGCTCGGCGTCACCATCGTGGCCGCGGTCCGCCGCGCGTTCGAGCTGGACGAGCTGCCCCCGCACATCCTCTACGAGGCGCCCACGGTGGCCGCGCTGGCCCAGACCGTGGAGGCGATGGCCTCGGGAGAGGCGCAGACCGACGGCGGCGCCGAAGGCGGCAGCCAGGTGCGCGCCCAGCTCCGCAGATCAGGACTCGAAGCCTCGGCCGCCCGCAGGCGTGGCCGGTAACGAAGGGAATGTCATGGCTTTGATCGGCGTAATCGGCGCAGGCGTCATGGGCGTCGGCGTCGCCCAGAACCTCGCGCAGACCGGGCACGACGTGGTCCTGGTCGACAAGGACGAGCAGATCCTCAAGGAGGCGCTCGAAACCATCTCGCGCAACGCGCGGATGAGCCGGCTCATGGGCGGACCGGCGCTGGACGCCGACGAGATCCTGTCCAGGATCACCACGTCGGTGGGTGTCGGCGGCGCGGCCAAGGCCGAGGTCGTCATCGAGAACGTCACCGAGAACTGGGAGGTCAAGCGGGCCGTCCACGAGGAGCTCGACGAGGTCTGCGGGCCCGACACGGTCTTCGTGGTCAACACCTCGGCGATCCCGATCACCAAGATGGCCTCGATCACCCGGCGTCCCGACAAGGTCGTCGGCGTGCACTTCATGAACCCGGTCCCGGCCAAGCCCGCCTGCGAGCTGATCCCCGGCTTCCACACCTCGGCCGAGACCGTCGAGCGTACGCGCGACCTGCTCAAGGCCATGGGCAAGAAGGCCATCGACGTCAAGGACGCCTGCGGGTTCGTCTCCAACCGGGTCCTCATGCTCACTGTCAACGAGGCGGCGTACCTGGTCCACGAGGGCGTGGCCACCGCCGAGTCCGTCGACGAGGTCTTCCGCAGCTGTTTCGGCCACCCGATGGGCCCGCTGGAGACCGCCGACCTGATCGGCGTCGACACCATCCTCTACTCCGTCGAGGTGCTCTACGAGCACTACGCGGACAGCAAGTACCGGCCGTGCCCCCTGCTCAAGCAGATGACGGACGCCGGGCTGCACGGCCGCAAGTCCGGCCGCGGTTTCTACACCTACAACTGAGAAGGGTTCACCACCATGTCCAACACCGCTCAGGGCCAGATCCTCGACTTCGTCCGTGGCCGCTTCCCGCAGGCCGAGCTCGACGCCGCGCAGGACATCTTCGCCCTCGGCTTCGTCAACTCGCTGTTCGCGATGGAGCTGGTGATGTTCGTCGAGAAGACCTTCGGCGTCACCATCCCCAACGACGAGCTGCGCATCGACAACTTCCGCACGGCCGACTCGATGGCCGAGCTGGTCGACAGGCTGGCGAGAGTGGCGGCGTGACCACGGGCAGGGTCACCGACCGGCGCTCGGCCCGCGAGTTCGTCGACGCGCACATCGTCCCCCACGCCGATGCCTGGGACCTCGACGGCCGCGTGCCCGAGGACCTGATCCGCAAGGCGAGCGAAGCGGGCCTGTGGGCCCCCTTCCTGCCCGAGCGGTACGGCGGCGCCGGCATGGACATGGTGACGCTGGGCGAGGTGCACGAGGAGGTGGGCCGGGGCTGCTCCTCGGTCCGCAGCCTGCTCACCGTGCACACGATGTTGTCGTGGACCGTGCAGCGCTGGGCCACCCCGGCCCAGCGCGAGCAGTGGGGCCCGGCACTGGCGAGCGGAGCGGCGCTGGGCGCCTTCTGCCTGTCGGAGCCGGGCGCCGGCAGCGACACCTCCGGCATCACCACCACCGCCACGGAGACCGGCCGCGGCTGGGTGATCAACGGCACCAAGAAGTGGACCACCGGTGGTCAGCGGGCGGACGTGTTCCTCGTCTTCGCCCGCACCGCCTCCAGCATCGGCGCCTTCCTGGTGCCGAAGGACACCCCGGGCATCCGGGTGCGCCCGATCGAGGAGATCCTGGGCACCCGGGCGTCCATGCTGGCCGAGATCACCTTCACGGACGTGGAGGTCGAGCGCGAGGCGTTGCTCGGCCCGAGCGGCTTCACCGCCGGGATGGTCCTCACCGGCACACTCGACCTGGGCCGCTACAGCGTGGCGGCCGGGTCGGTCGGCATCGTCCAGGGCTGCCTGGAGGCGAGCGCGGCGTACGCCGCCAAGCGTGAGGTCGGCGGCAAGCCGCTGCGCGACCTCCCGCTCATCCAGGCGAAGCTCTCCGACATGGTCACCGACGCGCGGGCGGCCCGCCTGCTGCTGGCCGAGGCCGGCCGGCTGAAGGACGCGGGCGACTCGGCCACGCTCATGGCCACCTGGATCGCCAAGTACTTCGCCTCCACCGCGGCGGCGAAGCACGCCTCCGAGGCGGTCCAGATCCACGGCGCCAACGGGTTCACCCCCGACTACCCGGTGGCGCGCTTCTACAGGGACGCCAAGGTGATGGAGATCATCGAAGGCAGCAACGAGATCCAGCGCATGACCATCGCTGGTCAGGCAGATCGGGAGAAGCCATGACCGTAGAGACCGTCGCCCTCCTCCCCGAGAAACCCGTACAGGGGCGGATCAAGTGCATCGTCTGGGACCTCGACCACACGCTGTGGGACGGGGTCCTGCTGGAGGACGAGGAGGTGCACGTCCGCGAGAGCGTGGTGGAGGCGATCCACGAACTCGACCGCAAGGGCGTGCTCCACTCGGTCGCCAGCAAGAACGACCGGGACACCGCGCTGGAGAAGCTGCGCGTGCTCGGCCTGGACAAGATGTTCCTGTTCCCGCAGATCGGCTGGAACGCCAAGTCGGACTCCATCCGCCGGATCGCCAAGGCGCTCAACCTGGGCCTGGACGCCTTCGCCTTCGTCGACGACCAGCCGTTCGAGCTGGCCGAGGTGGCGCACGAGGTGCCCGAGGTGACCTGCGTCGACATCCTGGAGCTGCACGACGCGCTGGAGCGGCCGGAGTTCCAGCCGCGCTTCGTCACCGACGAGTCGGCGCTGCGCCGCGAGATGTACCAGGGCCAGATCGCCCGCGACGAGCTGGAGAACGAGTTCGTCGGCACCAACGAGGAGTTCCTCGCCAGCCTGGAGATGTCGTTCACGATCGCGCCAGCGCTCCGCGACGACCTGCAGCGGGCCGAGGAGCTCACGGTCCGCACCAACCAGCTCAACTCCACCGGCCGCACCTATTCCTACGAGGAGCTCGACACGCTGCGCGAGTCGCCCGACCATCTGGTCCTGGTCGCCTCGCTCACCGACAAGTTCGGCAGCTACGGCAAGATCGGGCTGGCCCTGGTGGAGAAGCAGGAGGAGGTCTGGCGGCTCAACATGATGCTCATGTCGTGCCGGGTGATGTCACGCGGCGTCGGCATGGTCCTGCTGAACCACATCATGCGCCTGGCAGCCGAGGCCGGGGCCGCGGTCCGCGCCGACTTCGTGGAGACGGGCCGCAACCGCATGATGCAGGTCACCTACGCGTTCGCCGGGTTCCGGGAGGTGAGCAGGGACGGCGCGCACGTGGTCCTGGAGGCCGACCTGAGCGTGGTCCAGCCGCCGCCGTCGTACGTGCAGCTTGAGATCGTGGAATGAGGCGCCCCCCATGACCGTCAACGACGTGATGAGCACGGACGCGCTCAACCGTTGGCTGCCCTTCCGCACGCAGACCGGCGCCGAACCCGGCGCGCTCCCGCTGTACTGCCTGCCCCACGCGGGCGGCGCGGCCTCGGCCTTCCGCCTCTGGCAGCGCAAGCTGCCGGGGGTGGCGGTCCAGCCGGTGCAGCCGCCCGGCCGGGAGGCCAGGCACAAGGAGCCGGCCTACGAGCGGATGGGGGCCCTGGTCTCCGATCTGGCGGATGTCGTCCTGTCCGACGTGGAGCTGAACGCCGCCGGGCGGCGCTATGCGCTCTATGGGCACAGTCTCGGCGCGCTCGTGGCGTTCGAGCTGGTCAGGGAGATCCGGCGGCGCGGCGGACCGGAGCCGGTGCACCTGTTCGTCTCCGGCTGCGACGCGCCGCAGGTCACCTACGAGGACGGCCAGCCGGTGCGCACGATGACCAGGCCGCAGCTGGTGTCGTTCCTTCGCGGGCTCGGCGGCACGCCGGAGTGGCTGCTCAGCGACGAGGGCGCCATGGCGATGATCCTGCCGGCCATCCAGGCCGACTTCACGATCAAGGAGACCTACACGTATGCGCAGGAACCGCCCCTGGACCTGCCGATCACCGCGCTGCCGAGCACCAGGGACCCGCGCATCGCCGAGTCGAAGGTGATCGGCTGGCGGGACCAGACCGCGGCGGCGTTCGTGCTGCGGCCCTTCGACGGCGGCCACTTCGCCGTCTTCGAGCAGGCCATGCTCACGCACCGCATCCTCGCGGAGGCGCTGCGGCCGTGGGTGTGAAGGTGTGGAAGGTGTACCTCGACCGGCCGGGCATGCCCGGCTGGTCGGCCCTTTCCGAGGCCGAGTGCGAGCGGGCGCTGCGCTTCGCCGATCCGCTGGAGCGCCGCCGCTGGGTGGTGGCGCGCTCGACGCTCAAGCAGATCCTGGGCGAGCTGTGCGGCATCCCCGCCGCCCGGCTCGCCTTCCGCACGGAAGGCGGCGGCCGCCCCCGCCTCGACCACCACCATCACCGCCTGGACTTCAACCTGTCGCACTCGGGGGAGTGGGCGCTGATCGCCGTCGCTCCCGAGGGCCGGCGGGTCGGCGTCGACGTCGAGCGCGTCAGCTCCGACGCCGACATCCTGGAGCTGGCCGCGCGCATGTACCAACCGGAGGAAGCCGAGCGCGTCCGCGCGGCGGGCGCGCCCGAGTTCTTCCGGCTGTGGACCGCCAAGGAGGCCTACATCAAGGCCACCGGCGTCGGCCTGGCCGGGCTGCGCGACACCCGGGTCACCCCGGCACACGAAGGGAGCGCGGCCCTGGTGGGCTCGCGCTCCCTTGACGGCGAGTGGCCGGTCCGGTGGCTGGACGTGGCGCCCGGTTACGCCGCGGCCCTCGTCACGACCACCGCCACACCGGCGACCACCGCCACACCGGCGACCGACGCCGCACGGCGGATCGTCACGACCGCTTCGACACCGGAACCACGTACCGGCTGAAGACCAGCTCGCGCAGGACGTCGTCGCCGCCCTCCACGATCGAGACGTAGCGCATGTCGCGCATCAGCTTGCCGATGACCGACTCGTGCGTGTAGCCGAGCCCGCCGAACATCTCCGACGCCGCCGAGGCGATCTGCCAGCCGGTCTGGCCGCAGAACATCTTCGTGGTCAGCGCCTGCTTGAGCGTGCCGACGCGCAGGAACTCCTCGCCGGCGTCCGGCCTGGCCGCCACCTCGTCGTACGCCCGCGCCGCCGCCAGGCACTGGTTGGCCATGACCTCGATCTGCATCTCGAACTGGCCGAGCCGGGAGGCGAAGACCGCGTTGCCGGCCAGCGGGGCGCCCTTGACCTGCTTGGCCTTGCCGTACTCCATGCAGACGTCGCGGATGCGGCGGGCGATGCCCAGCGCCGTGGTGGCGATGAGGATGCGGCTGGCGTTCAGGCCGATCTCCAGCAGGCGCAGGCCGTTGCCGCGCAGCACGTTGGCCGCGGGCACGCGCACGCCCGACAGGGAGACCTGGTAGGTGGCCGACGAGCGCAGGCCGATGACGTCCCAGCGCTTGTCGACCTTGACGCCGGGGGTCTCGCGCGGGACCAGGACGGCGAGGTAGCCCGCCGGGTCGTCCTGGGCGCGCGCGACCACCACGAGGAAGTTCGCGAAGCCGGTGTTGGTGGAGAACGCCTTCTCGCCGTCGAGCACGATCTGGTCGCCTTCGCGGCGGGCCGTGGTGGTGATCCTGGCCAGCTCGCTGCCGGCGGCGTGCTCGCTGCCCAGGGTCGCCGCGTAGCCGCCGTTGACCAGCGGCTTCAGGTGGCGCTCCTTGAGTTCGGCGCTGCCGTACCAGGAGACCATGCTCGTCGTCAGGACCGGGATGAAGAGCGTGAAGGCCACCCCCGCGTCGGCGTAGGCCAGCTCGGCGGTGATCCGCACGCTCTCCTCCAGGCCGAGGCCCAGCCCGCCGCTCTCCTCGGGCAGCCACCAGTTCGCCAGGCCGGTCTCCGCGAACCGCTCGTAGAGCGGCAGCGGAGCCTCGGCCAGCGAGTCGAGGTAGGCGTCCTTGCCCAGGAGTTCGCGGCGGGCGAAGGCCTGTACCGTCCGCAGGTACTCAGGCTGCTTCATCCTCGTCCCTCGCGTCGAGAAGAGCGGCGAGCTGGCGGACAGTCGGGCACTCCAGCAGTCCCGTCACCGGGATCGAGGCGCTCACGGCCCGGCGGATGCGGGTCGTCAGCTCGATCGCCAGCAGCGAGTGGCCGCCGAGCTCGAAGAAGTTGTCCAGCGCGCCGATCGGTTCGATGCCGAGCACCCGTGACCAGATGTCGGCCAGCGTGGTCTCGGTGCCGGGGGCGGGCTCGACGTAGGCGTTGTTCAGCTCGGGCCGGGGGTGGCGCTCCTGCTCGTCGAAGTCGCCGTCGGTGTCGTGGATGTCGCCGGTGACCCACTGCGCGATCCGCGTCTCCAGCCAGCCCGTCGAGATGACGAAGTGGCCGGCGCGGTCGGCCGCCGACAGCGTGCGCTCGAAGACGTCCACGCCCTCGGCGGGTGCCATCGCGTAGCCGACCACGGCCTCGCTGTGGCCCTCGACCCGGTCGGGGTCGATCGCCCAGGTGTCCCAGTCGACGGTGACCCACCGGCCCTCGCCCGCGGTCCTGGCCTGCCTGACGTAGGCGTCCAGGGCGGCGTTGGCCGCCGCGTACGGCGCCAGTGTCATCCCGCCCAGCACCGAGGCGATGGACGACAGCGTGATCCGGCGCTCCGGGCAGCGCTCGCCCAGGACCTTCTGCAGCACGTGGAACCCGGTGACCTTGGCGGCCAGGTGGGCGTCGCACTGCTGACGGTCCATGAGGTGGGCGAAGTTGAAGTACGCCCCGTCCTGCACCCCGGCGCCGTGGACCACGACGTCGATGGTGCCGAACCGGCCGACCGCCGCCTTGACCACGGCCGCCATCTGCTCCTCGTTGGCCACGTCCGCCGACAGCGGGAGCACCGTGGCGCCCCTCGCCTCCAGGTCGCGGATGTTGCGGATGTGCCGCGAGGTACGGTCCCCGTCGTGCCCGTCCAGGTAGGCGTCCCAGTCCTCGCGCGGCGGCAGCGGGGAGCGGGCGGTCAGCACGAGGCGGCAGCCGTACGTGCTGGCCAGGTGGCGGGAGAGCACCAGGCCCACGTCGCCGAGACCGCCGGTGATGAGCACGGTGTCGCCGTCGCGGATCGGCCGCGCCTCGCCCTCGGGCTCGGCGATGGGGTGCTGATCGTAGGCACGCACGAACGTCTCGCCGGCGCGTACCGCCATCGGCCCCTCGTAGGGGGCGACGGAGGCGGCCAGGATCTGGGCGGCCAGCAGGTGCAGGGCGTCCTCGGCCACCTCGTCGGCGTCGATGTGCCGCGCTCGCAGCCGGGGGTTCTCCTGGGCCAGGCTCGGGGCGAGGGCCGCGAGCGTGGCGTGCTCGGGGTGGCGCAGGTCGGCGCCGGCCACGCCCACCGCCTGCGAGGTCAGCAGCACCAGCTCCGCGCGCGGGGCCGAGCCGGTGTTGTCCACCAGCTCCCTGGCCAGCGCGAGAACGGAGTAGAAGCCGCGGTTCTGCTCGGTGGTGAAGTGCTCGACCGGGTCGCCGGAAGCCTCCGGGCTCGCCAGGCTGAAGCCGTGCACGATGGCGCGGGGGCCGGCCACGAGGGAGTAGATCAGCTCGGCCACGTCGTCGGACTTGTCCACCCGGATGGTGAAGTCGCCGGAGTCGTCCTGCTCGAAGCGCTCGCCCGGCCGTACCGCCGTCACCTCGGCGCCGGCCTGGTTCAGCCGCCCGACGAGCGCCTCGCCGCGCGCGTCCGCGGTGAACACCAGCCACGGGCCCGCCAGCCTGAGCCGTTCGTCCAGGTCGGTGGTGGACAGCGGCCGCTGCTTCCACGTGGGCAGGTAGGTCCACTGGGAGCGGTCGAAGTTCTTGCCCTCGGCGACCGGCGCCTGGCCGGGCAGCGGCTTGACCCAGAACCTGCGCTTCTGGAACGGGTAGGTCGGCAGCAGCACGCGCCGCCCCTCGCCCTTGTGCAGCGCGGGCCAGTCGACGGTGACGCCGCCCTGCCACAGCCTGGCCAGCGCGGACAGCACCCACTCGGCGGCCGTCAGGTCGCCGTCGGGCTCGACCACGAGCTCCTCGACGCCGTTGGCCTGGTCCTTGCCGTCGCGCAGGGTGCGGATGCCGAGCGCGGTCAGGCTGTAGGCGAACGCGGTGAGCGCCGCCTCACGGCCGCTCGCGTCGTCCTCGCCCGCCGTCTCATCCGGTACGGCCCGCAGCTTCGCGGCCGCCTCCCCGGTGGCCAGTTCGGCGGCGGCGGCGCGCAGGTCGGCCCACCAGCCGTCCGGAACCTCGCCCGTGGGCCGGATCAGCTTGACCTTGGCGTGGCGGCGCTGCGTCTTGCCGTCGATCCAGCGCGACGGGTCGGACAGCGCGGCGATCGCGTCGTCGCGGTCGCGGACCACGACCGCCCGGCGCTTGGCGAAGCCGCCGCGCGAGACCTGGAGCGTGTAGGCCACGTCGGCCAGGTCCACGCCGTCCTCGTCCTCCAGGTAGCGGCGCAGCTGGGTGGTCACGTCCGTGAGGGCCTGGTCGTCGCCGCCGGAGTACACCAGCAGGTGCGGGCCGGGCCGCGCCGGCCGCTCCTCGCGGGGCGGCGCCTGCTCCAGGACGACGTGCGCGTTCGTGCCGCCGAGGCCGAACGAGCTGACGCCCGCCCGCCGCGGGTGCGGGCCCTCCGGCCACGGCCGGTGCTCGGTCAGGACGGTGAACCGGTCCTGCGCGGAGGCCAGCGCCGGGTTGGGCGTCTGGTAGTTGGGGGTGCCGGGCAGCAGTTCGTTCTTCAGGTTCATGGCCGCCCGCATCAGGCCGGTCACGCCCGACGCGCGGTCGAGGTGGCCCAGGCTCGGCTTGACCGAGCCCAGCACGCACGGCGTGTCACGGCCGGTGCGGAAGACGCGGTTCATGGCCGCCAGCTCGATCGAGTCGCCCAGCATGGTGCCGGTCGCGTGGCACTCGACGTAGCCGACCGTCTCGGGTTTGACCCCGGCCACGCCCAGCGCGGACTCGATCACCTCGGCCTGGCCCTCCACGCCCGGCGCGGTGTAGCCGGCCCGCATGCGGCCGTCGTTGTTGGCGGCCGAGCCCAGGATCACCGCGTGGATCACGTCGCCGTCGGCCAGCGCCTCTGACATGCGCTTGAGCGCGACCACGCCGGCGCCGCTGCCCATCACGGTGCCGCCGGCCTCGGCGTCGAAGCTGCGCACGATCCCGTCGGGCGACATGATGCCGCCCTGCTCGTACAGGTAGCCGGAGGGCTGGGGCAGCGGGGTGAAGGCGCCGCCGGCCAGCGCGATGTCGCACTCGTAGGTCAGCAGGCTCTGGCAGGCCAGGTGGACGGAGACCAGCGAGGTCGAGCAGAACGTCTGGACGGAGATCGCCGGGCCGCGCAGGCCCAGCTTGTAGGCGACCAGCGAGGCGAGGGAGTCGCGCTCGTTGCCGACCGCCATGAGCAGCGCGCCGCCCGGCTGGTAGATGAGGTGGTTGATGTTCTTGACGATGTAGTCGGGGAAGCCGCAGCCGCCGAACACGCCCACCTGTCCGGGTACGTCCGTCGGGCAGTAGCCCGCGCTCTCCAGCGCCTCCCACGAGCACTCCAGGAAGAGCCGGTGCTGCGGGTCCATCGACTCCGCCTCACGCGGGTTGATCCCGAAGACCGAGGCGTCGAACATCGCCAGGTTGTCCACCGGCCCGCCGACGCGGACGTAACGGGGGTCGGCCAGCGTGCCGGGCTCGGCGCCCGACTCCGTCAGCTCCTCCTCGGTGATCTTCCGCAGGCCCTTGACGCCGGCCAGCAGGTTGCTCCACAGCTCATCGACGTTGCTCGCCCCGGGGAACCGCCCGGACATCCCGATCAGCGCGATGGCTGAGTCATAGTCGGTGGTCTCCGTCATACGTTGTTCCTCCCACTCCTGAGCATGTTGCGGCGCTGCGCGATCCTGGAGCGCTGCTGGTCCCTGGCGTCGTCCTGCTCGTCGTCGTCGCCGCTGTCCTGCGCGGTGGCGGCCTCGGCCAGGGAGGCCACCGTGGGCGCCTGGTAGAGGATGTGCGGCGGCAGGTACGACAGCTCCAGGGCCTTCCTGACGTCGGCGATGATCTCCATGCCGAGCAGCGAGTTGCCGCCGAGCTCGAAGAAGTTGTCATGGATGCCGACCTGCTCCAGGCCGAGCGCTTCCTCCCAGACCTCGACGATCTTGGTCTCGGTCTCGCTCTGCGGCTCGACGTAGGCCGTCGACAGGTCCGGCCGCGGGTGCCTGCCGAACGCGTCGCGGATCTTCTTCACCGTCGCCTGGTGGCTCTCGATGGACGAGCGGCGGCTCATCGCCACCAGCGGGGCGAACTCCTGCGTGGAGGCCACCACGTGCCGCTGGCCGCTGGCCAGCACCCGCTGCAGCGTCTTCCAGCCGTCGTCGAACGACAGGCCGAACTCGCCGCGGTACCACTCGAAGTACTGCTTGGAGCCCTCGTCGTAGTTCTCCAGGCCGTCGGTCCAGCCGTTCCACTCCCATTCGCACCAGTCGATCGAGGCCAGCGCCACGCCGGGCAGCGCGTCGCTGAAGGCGAAGGAGTCCAGGAACGCGTTGGCCGCGCAGTAGTCCACCTGGCCGGCGCCGCCGCCGGTCGCCGAGGTCGTCGAGGAGAACAGCGCCAGGAAGTCCACCGGCACGTCCTTCAGCACCTCGGCCAGGGCCAGCGTCCCGGCCACCTTCGGGGCCAGCACGCGGTCCATGTCGGCGCCGGTCTTGAACTGCATCAGGCCCACCGCGGGCACACCGGCCGCGTGCAGCACGCCGTTCAGCTCGCCGAAGCGGTCCAGGGTCTCGCGTACGGCCCGCCGTACGTCGTCCGGCTTGGAGACGTCGGCGGCGACCGTGAGCACCTCGATGCCCGCCGACTGCAGGCGGCGCAGGCCCTCGATGCGCCGGCGCACCTCGCTCGCGGTGCTGTCGGCGGCCAGGATCTGGTTCCACTGGTCCTGCGGCGGCACCGGGGTGCGGCCGAGCAGGACGAGGCGGGCCTGGTAGTCCTCGGCCAGGCGCTCGGCCATGGCCAGGCCGATGCCGCCGAGACCGCCGGTGACCATGTAGACGCCGCCCTTGCGGACCGTCGCCGCCGGCGGGGCCGCCTCGATGTAGGCGGCGTCGAGTGCCTCGTAGTCGGGGATCCAGCGCCTGCCGCCGCGCAGCGCGACGACCTGGTCGGTCGGCTCGGTGAGCAGCTCGGACACGACCTCGCGGGCGCTGACCTCGTCGATGTCGATGAGGCGCGTCTTCACCCTCGGGTACTCGACCGGGATGAGCCGGGCGGGGCCGAGCAGCGTGCCGCGCTCAGGCGTCATGCGGTCGCCGGGCAGCACGTGGTGGCTGCCGCTGGTGACGATGTCCAGCCACCAGCCCGGCAGGCCCAGGTCGCCGGCGGCGCGGGCGAAGGCCACGATGCTGTGCAGGCCGCGCTGCAGGCAGCTCTCGATCGGCTCGCTGCCGTGCCCGGCGTTCCACATGTGCACGATGCGCTCGGGCAGCCAGTCCCGGCCGTGCAGCTCGCGCAGCGCGGACACGGCGTCCTCGGGGGAGCCGGGCCGGACGGTCAGTACGTCGCCGTCGCTGGTGAAGCGGTCGCCGGGCCGTACCAGAACGATCTCGCGGCCCTCGGCGCGCAGCCGCGCGGCGAGCGAGTCGGCGAGGCCGTCGTCGGTGTAGACGAGCCAGCGGGTGGCCTCGTCGGCGCGGGCGGGGCGGTGCGCGGTCTGCTTCCACACCGGCGTGTGGATCCACTCCGTGTCCGGCAGGCGCGGGAAGGCCTTGGCGATGCTCGTCGGGTCGCTCTCGTCGAAGAGTGCCGCGCCGCTGCCGCCGCCCATCATGGGCGAGTTGAGGTCGATGTCGAGCCAGTAGTCCTGCCGCTCGAACGGGTAGGTCGGCAGCGGTACGCGGCCGGGCCGCCAGCCCTCGTCGTCGTGGAGCACCTCCCAGTCGACCGGCACGCCGGTCAGCCAGAGGCGGCCCAGCGCGGCGGCGACGGCGGCGTTGGCGTCCTGGCGGTCGCCGGCGGCGGGCAGCGTGGTGACGATCAGGGGCCACTGGTTGCGGTCACAGGCGGCGTGTCCGCGGGTCAGCGCGCCCAGCGACTGGCCGGGGCCGATCTCGGCGAGGGCCAGCTCGGGAACGCTCAGCACGTGCTCGAGACCGGCGCCGAACTCCACCGTCTCGCACATGTGGCGGGCCCAGTAGCCGGGGTCGGTGACGACCTCCGCGGTGGCGAGCTCGCCGGTCACGTTGCTGACGTAGGGGATCTCCGGGGCGTTGAGCGTGATGTTGTCGCTGATCCAGGTGGTGAGCTCGTCGGCGACGGGGGCCAGCATCCGGGAGTGGAAGGCGTGGGTGGTCTCCAGGCGCCGGTGGCCGATCTTGACCTCCAGCAGTTTCTCCATGGCCGACTCGACCGCCTCGACCGGCCCGGCCAGCACGACCTGCGAGCCGGTCCTGACGGCCACGTCCAGCTCGTCGGAGAACAGCGAGCCGAGGACCGTCTTCAGCCGCCGCTCGTCGGCGGCGACGGCGAGCATCGCGCCCTCGGGCTGCGAGGTGATCAGTTTGGCCCGGTAGGCGACCAGCTTCAGCGCGTCCTCCAGCGACAGCACGCCCGACAGGCACGCGGCCACGTACTCGCCGAGGCTGTAGCCGACCATGACCTCGGGCCGCACGCCCCAGCGGATGAACTGGCGGGCCAGCGCGTACTCGGCGACGAAGACGGCCGGCTGGACCAGGTGCGCCTCGGTGGCGGAGGCGGGCGCGGGCGCGCTGCGGCCCAGCAGCCTGGCCAGGTCGCCGGCGGTGTCCTCGCTCTCGCCCGAGGGGGTCACGAAGATGTCCGACAGCTGGCCGGGCTCGGTCAGGCCGAGCACCGTCAGGCACTCGTTGACGTCGGCGCGGTAGGCGGGCTCCTCGGCGTACAGCTCGGCGACCATGCCCGGGTACTGCTCGCCGACCCCGGCGATGAGGAACCCGGCCTTGCGGCCGACCGTCGCGTCGTTACGGCCCAGCGAACCGGCCGGGTCGGCCAGCCGGGAGGCGGCCTCGCCGGTCGAGTCGGCGATGACGATCTTGCGGTGGTTGAAGACGCGGCGGCCCAGCTGCAGCGTGTAGGCCACGTCGCCGAGGTCCACGTCGTTGTCGCGCAGCCGTTCCGCCAGCCTGGCGCAGGAGTTCTCCGCGGCGGCGGCCGACTTGGCCGAGACCGGCAGGATCTGCCAGCGGCGGGCGCGCTGCTTGCGCGGCGCGGGCACCGGCGCCTCGGCGAGGATGACGTGCGCGTTGGTCCCGCCCATGCCCAGCGAGCTGATGCCGGCGACGCGCTCGCGCTCGGCCTCGCGCGGCCACGGGGTGTTCTCCGCCGTCACGCGGAACGGGCTGTTGTCGAAGTCGATCTCCGGGTTGGGGGAGGTGTAGTGCAGCGTCCCCGGGATGAGCTCGTGGCGCAGCGACTGGATCACCTTGATCAGGCCGGTGACGCCGGAGGCGCGGTCGAGGTGGCCGACGTTCGGCTTGATCGAGCCGAGGACGCAGTACTGCTTCTTCTTCGTCTGGCCGAAGGCCCGCGTGAGCGCGGCGGCCTCCATCGGGTCGCCGACCTCGGTGGCGGTGCCGTGCGCCTCGACGTAGGAGATGTCGTTGGGGTCCACGCCCGCCCGCTTCAGGGCGGCGGACACGCAACGGCGCTGGCCGTCGATGCTCGGGGCCAGGTAGCTGAACTTGATCGCGCCGTCGTTGTTGATCGCCGAGCCGCGGATCACCGCGAGCACGGTGTCGCGGTCGCGTACGGCGTCGTCGAGCCGCTTCAGCGCGACCACCGCCGCGCCGTCGCCGAACATGCTGCCGCGGCCCTGCGCGTCGAAGGTGCGCACGTGCCCGTCGGGCGACTCCTGGCCGCCCTCCTCCCACAGGTAGCCCATGCGGTCGGGGATGCGTACCGAGACGCCGCCGGCGATGGCCATGTCGCACTCGCCGCGGCGCAGGCTCTCGCCCGCCAGGTGGACGGCCACCAGAGAGGTCGAGCAGAACGTCTGCACCGACAGGCTCGGGCCGTTGAGGTCCAGGCGGAAGGAGACGTTGGTGGCCAGGGAGTCCTTGTCGTTGCCGATCATCAGGGCGGAGGTGTCGATGCCCATGTTGAAGGCGCCGAGCCGGGTGAGGAGGTATCCGCTGATGTTCATGCCGGCGAAGACGCCGACGCTGCCGCGGCCGTCGGTGGGGGCGTACCCGGCCGACTCCAGCACTTCCCAGACGCACTCCAGGAAGATGCGCTGCTGCGGATCGGCCAGCGTCGCCTCGCGCGGGTTGTAGCCGAAGAACGCGGCGTCGAACCCCTTGATCCCCTCCAGGATCGGCCGGATGCGCACGTAGTTCGGCTGCTGGAACGTCGCGGGGCTGACGCCGGACTCGATCAGTTCCTCGTCGGTGAACGTCGTGAACGACTCGGCGCCCGAGCTGATGTTGCGCCAGAACGTCCCCACGTCGGAGGCCCCTGGGAACCGGCCGGCCATGCCGATGATCGCGACATCGGATTCGCCCGGTGAGTGGTGCTGGTCCATCAACATGCCCCTCTTCACGGAATTGGCTTGTGGGCCCTTACATCAACTTGCCGCGGCTCCAGCCACGGGCCAGCCGCCGGGCGGCGAAGGCGCCGGCCAGCAGGCCGATCGCGAGCAGGACGGAGGCGGGAAGCAGCATCGCCGACTCGTTGCCGGCGACCGCGGCCTGCAGCATCGTGAGCGCCCAGTACCCGGGCGAGGCGTGACCGGCGATCTGCGCCCATTCCGGCATGATGCTGAGCGGCACCAGCGCGCCGCCGAGCGAGCTGAGCGTCAGCGCGCCCACGTCGGAGATCACGCTGAGCTCGCCGTGGCTGCGCACCAGCGTGGCCAGCGCGGCGCCGATCGCCAGCAGCGCGAAGGCCCAGATGAGAATGGCCAGCATCACCCACCAGGGTTCGGCGGGCAGTGGCAGGCCGATGGCGAGCACGCCGTAGATCACCAGGATGGTCTGCTGCAGGACCATGACCAGGAAGATCGGGAACGTCTTGCCGACGAGCAGCTCGACCGCCGGGGCCCGGCTGACCCGCAGCCGGTCCCAGGTGCGCCAGGTGCGCTCCGACAGGATGGAGTTGCCGGCCAGACCGATCGCGAAGACCGAGAACATCACCATCAGGCCGGTGGCCACCTGGGTGGAGCCGGCGTCCAGCGCCCTGACGTACAGGGGCTTGAGCACCAGCATGAGCACCATCGGCATGGCGATGTAGCTGATGATCTGGCCGGGGTCACGCAGGCGGACGATCCAGTTGTGCCGCGCGATGGCGGCGATCCGGTAGAATATGCCCCCCGCCCGGGGAGCGGCGTCAAGAAGCATCGCGGGCCGCCAGCGAGTGGTAGAGGTCGTCCAGGGACGGGTTGCGCAGGTCGACCGCGCTGACCGGGCGCTCGGCCCGGTTGAGCAGGTCGATGAGCGTGGCCGTGGGCTCCGTGGTGGAGACGCTGATCTCCTCCTCGTTGTCCAGCGTGAGGCGTACCTCTCCGGGCAGGCCCTCGATCAGCTCGTCGTAGGTGCCCCGGGCGATCACGCGGCCGTCGCGGGCGACCGCGATCGTGGCCTGAAGCTCGGTGATCTCCGGAAGGTAGTGGGTGGTGTACACGACCGCCGCGCCCTCGCCGGCGCGCTGCTTGACGACGTCGAGGATCGCCTGCCTGGTCTCCAGGTCGGCGCCCGCCGTCGGCTCGTCCAGCAGCATCAGCCGCGGACGGTGGATCAGCGCGGTCGCGGCCTGGATACGGCGCTGCTGCCCGCCGGAAAGCCGGCCGGCGCGCCGGTCCATGAGGTCCGTGAGGCGGAGCAGTACGGCGAGGTCGTCGATGGCGGAGTCCAAGGCGGCGCGCCGCAGCCCGCCGAGCCGGCCGAACAACACCAGGTGTTCGCGGACCGTCACGGTGGGATAGAGCGCGATGTGCTGGGGCGCCACACCGACCTGGCCGCGTACGTCGGCCGGCGGCTTGCCGTCGATGGTCACGTGGCCGCTGTCCTGGCGCAGCAGGTTGGAGACGATCTCCACGAAGGTCGTCTTCCCCGCCCCGTTGTGCCCGACCAGCCCGACGATCTCGCCGGACGCGACGCTCAGGGTGAAACCGTCCAATGCCGTGACCGGGCCATAACGCTTGACAAGATCGACTACTTCCAGCAACGCGCACCTCCTCAGGTGCCTTATTGAATGCAGCCCAATAATTCGATTTAAATCGGCTGTCGTCGCCACCATAGCCCCATATGCATTAGGCGGCTTATGGCAGGAAGTTCTCTGCGAATACTGGACATCAGGGCAGGTGAGCGTTGTCACTGGCCACTAGTTACCGCAAATTCTGGCCAGTGCGGTTTTTGCCGATCCGTGCTTAGGCTTAATGGCATGCATGCGGGAAACCTGATCGCTTCCGGCCGTGACTGCCACATCCTGGCCTCCGGCTCCGGCAAGGTCATCCGGCGCGCCCGCGACGGCCGCAGCCTTGAGCGCGAGGCGTCGATCATGCGGCACGCGCGGCGGCACGGCTTCCCCGCTCCCGAGGTGTACGACGCCGACGGCCCCGACATCCTCATGGAGCACCTCGACGGGGTGAGCGTGGCCGACGACGCCCGCGCTCACCCGAACCACCTGCCCGGCCACGGCCGCCTGCTCGCCGGCCTGCTCACCAGGCTCGGCGCGATCCGCGCCCCCGGCTGGCTGCCGGCCGCCGACGGCTGCCCGGGCAACCGCCTGCTCCACCTGGACCTCCACCCGGCCAACGTGCTCCTGACCGCCGACGGCCCCATCGTCATCGACTGGGCCGACGCGGCCAGGGGGGCCGCCGCGGCCGACGTGGCCTCGACGTGGATCGTGCTGGCCTCGGCTCCGCTGGACCCGGCGCTGGAAGAGCTTCGCCCCGACCTGCTGGCCGCCTTCCTCGACCACGTCGACACCGACGCGGCCCGCCGCTACCTGCCGGTTCTGGGATCGCGCCGCAGGGACCACGAGCACACGGACGACGCGGAAGGCGCCAGGATCACGGCCCTCCTCACCCTCTAGCCTGGGGTGCATGCGTACCTGGGTGACGGAGCGGTTCGGGCGGGAGGTGCCCCTGGTCGGGGCGCCGATGGCCGGTGCGGGCGGGGGACGGCTGGCGGCGGCCGTGTCCGGAGCCGGGGCCCTGGGGATGTTCGGGGTGGGCCCGTCGGACACGCCGGAGTGGATCGCGGAGCAGGCGGCGATCGCGGGGGCGGGCGGCCTGCCGTTCGGGATCGGGCTGATGGCTTGGACACTTCCTGAGAACCCGGCGCAGGTGGACGCGGTGATCGCGGCGGGGCCGCGTCTGGTGTCGGTGAGTTTCGGGGACTACGCGCCGTATGTGGCGCCGTTGCGGGAGGCGGGAATCACCGTCGTGACGCAGGCGGGCACCACGCGGGAAGCCGTCGAGGCCGAGCGCGCCGGGGTGGACGCCGTCGTGGCGCGTGGCGGCGAAGGCGGCGGGCACGGCAGGGACACCGTGGCCACGTTGCCGCTGCTGCAGAGCGTGCTGGACGAGGTGAGCCTGCCCGTGCTGGCCGCCGGAGGCATCGCGGGCGCGCGGGGACTGGCCGCCGTACTGGCCGCGGGCGCCGAGGGGGCCTGGGTGGGAACGGCGTTCCTGGCCTGTACGGAGGCGCGGGGGTCCGCTCCGGCCAAGCGGCGGATTCTCGAAGCGGGTGAGGAGGACACCGCCTACGGGCGGGTGTTCGACGTGGGCCAGCGGCTCGCGTGGCCCTGGGAGTACGGCGGCCGCGCCCTCCGCAACCACTTCTTCGACACCTGGCACGGCCGCGAACGCGAACTGGCCGGAGACGAGCGGGCGGCGGACGAGCTCAGGACGGCCCGCGCCGCCGGCGACTACGACACCGCCTGCATCTACGCCGGCCAGGCGGCCGGCATGGTACGCGAGGAGCGCCCGGCCGCCGCGGTCGTCGCGGGCTTCGCCGAGGCGGAGGCGCTCCTGCGCCGCTGGTCATGACCGGCAGACGGCCCCGGGCGGAGGAAGCTTCAGCCAGGTCAGATACCTGTTGACGTGCCCGATCGTGCAGGGCTCCGCGCTGAGGTAGAGGCCGTGCCCGTGGCCGTCGAAGCGGATCGTCGCCGAGCCCGGCACCTGCCGGACCAGATCGTCCACGTCGGGTTCCGTCCAGCTCGCGGCGCCGAGCAGGGGCGGCAGACCGGTGGACGGCAGCGGCCGGGGCGGGTTCGCCGGCGGCTCCGGCCAGCCGGGGCAGGCGAGACCGTGCCAGAGCTCGTGCCGCGGGTAGTTGGGCGCCATCCGTTGGTTGCGGCTCCTGGCTTCGGTGAAGTCGGCGTAGTCGCGGAAGCCGACGCCGTCGAGGCAGTGGGTCATGTTCATGCCGACCGGCGACGGCGGTTTCAGGCTGCCGGTGCCCGCCTTGACGTAGTCGGCGAAGCCGGACGCGTCGCCTGCCCTGGCCAGCACGATCGCCTTGGCCAGCTCCTTCCAGCGGAAATGGTCGGTGCCGGGGGAGATGAAGTGGGGCCCGGCGGCGACCTGGACGTCGAAGCCGTCATAGGAGACCTGCCGGCCCCTGACCGGGATACGTTTCGCCGAGGTCACCTCCCGCCAGGCCTTGGCCACGTCCTGGCCGTTCAGCACGCACTCGGTGGTGCCCGCGCACCACGCGGCGAACTTGACGAGCTGGCCTTCCATCACCTGGTGGCGCAGGCGCCGCTGGCTCAGCAGGTTGACCGCGCCGTCGAGGACCATGGCGCGGACCCGGGAGGGGAACAGGCGGGCGTAGTTCATGGCGGTGACGCCGCCATAGGAGGTGCCGAGGAAGCTGAGCCGTTCCTCGCCCAGCGCGATCCTGATCGCCTCGACGTCCCTGGCCACGGAGGCCGAACTGAGGTTGCCGAACAGCTCGGGGTCCTTGGCGCGGCACTTCTCGGCCGCCGCCCGGTTGACCTCGGCCTGGCGGTCGAACTCCGCCTCGTTGGACGGCAGCCGGATCCAGGGGCCGCCCAGCAGGCAGTCCTTGGACAGGACGCCCAGGTCGAGGCCGTTGCGAGGGGTGAAGCTGATCACGTCGAAACGCTGACGGAGCTGGGCGAAGACCGCGCCCTTCTTCTCCAGGTCCTCGATGCCGGAACCGCCGGGGCCGCCGGGCAGGGCGAACAGGGTGCCGATCCGGCGGTGTGATCCGGTGGCGGGCAGCCGTACCAGGGGGAGGGTGATCTTTCGCCCTTGCGGTTTGTTCCAGTCGACGGGCACCTGTACGGCCGCGCACTCCATGTCCTTCTTGCAAGGCTTCCAGGCGAAGTCCGACGCCTGCGCGGGCTGCGCCACGACGACCGTGGCCAGCAGGACGCCGGTGGCGGCGAGCCCGGCGATCATCGGGTGCGTCCTTTCGCCCCTGACCGCGATCGCGACCGCACCCGCGCTCAGCGCCGCGACCGGATAGGCCAGCAGCAACGCCAGCGCGGCGACCGGCGGCAGCAGCCCGTCGCCCACGAGACGGTCGAGCATGACCGATCCGGCCCGCGCCTGCCACGGCTGCGGCAGCGTGGCCGCCGCGGTCGGCAGCACGAGCACGATCATGATCAGGACCACCAGCGTCCCGGCCGTGGAGCGCACCACGACCCCGATGCCCAGTCCGACCAGCGTCACCAGCCCGATGGCCACGCCCGACAACAGCACGCCGCCCAGCACGCCGGGCTCCGACAGCGGCGTGCCCAGCGTGCGCCCGTCCATGAGCACGTGCCCGGCGTGCCCGCCCAGGATCGCCATCGCGCCGTAGTGCATGGAGAACGCCAGCACCTGCCCGGCCACCAGCCCCACCCCGAGCAGCACCGGAACCTTGGCCAGCAACAGCACGTGCCGCTTCGGCACCGCCGTCAGGCTCGTACGGATCTGCCCGGTGGAGTATTCGGCGGTCACCGCGAGCGCGCCCAGCACGCCCATGACGAAGAACGCCACCTGCAACCCCGGTCCGAGCCCGTCGCCGATGCTGGTGAACCGCATCCGATCCGCCGTCTCCTGCCCGGCGAAGCCGCGTACCACCATGGCCGCCAGCCCGGCGCTGATCAGCACCGACAGCAGCGAGGCCGCCAGCAGCCAGTGGTTCGAGCGCAGCGTGCGGAACTTCATCCATTCCGCCGCGATCGCGTCCCCGATCATGACCGTCCCCCCGCCGCGAACTCCACGCTGGACTCCGTCAGCTCCATGTACGCGTCCTCCAGCGACCCGAACCGCCCGACCAGCGAGGCCATCGAGGTGTCCTCGATCAGCCGGCCCCGCCCGATGAGCACCACGTGCGCGGCCGTCCTCTCCATCTCGCCCATCAGATGACTGGACACCAGCACCGTGCGGCCCTCCTCGGCCAGCGTGCGCAGCAGCCCGCGGATCCACCGGATCCCCTCCGGGTCCAGCCCGTTGACCGGCTCGTCGAACATCAGCACCCCCGGATCGCCCAGCAGCGCCACCGCGATGCCGAGCCGCTGCCGCATGCCGAGCGAGAACCCGCCCACCCGCCGCCCCGCGACCCCCGCCAGGCCCACCAGCTCCAGCACCTCCCCCACCCGCCGGGCGCCGATGCCGTTGCTGCGCGCCACGCACGCCACGTGCGCGCGCGCCGTGCGCCCGCCGTGCGCGGCGGACGCGTCCAGCAACGCGCCGACCTGCTCAAGCGGCCTGCCGATCATGCCGTACGGCCGGCCGTCCACCAGCGCGATGCCCGCGTGCGGCGCCTCCAGGCCGACGACCGCGCGCATGGTGGACGACTTCCCCGCGCCGTTGGGTCCCAGGAACCCGGTCACCTGGCCGGGTTTCACGGCGAAGGTCAGCTCGTCGACGGCGACGGCGGCGCCGTACTTGATGGTGAGCCCTTGTATCTCGATCACCGCTCCAGGCTCGCGCTCCGCGTACGCGCGGGCCATGGGCGCACTCCCACTCCGGGGGTAGGTCTAGGCCTACCGACGCACCGCCGGGGAGAGGGCAGACTGCAGAGGTGAAGAGGATCGGACAGGGATGGGCGGTGCGCGCCGCGCGCAACGTGCTCACCGGGGTGGCGGCGCTGGCACTGCTGCTCGCGCTGCCGTTCGCGCCGCGCCCGGTCCTGCGCGCCGCCCGCACCCTGGGCCGGGTACGCGAGCCGGACCCCGGCGACCTGCGCGTCATCGCCTGGCTGGCGGCTCACGGGGTGACGGGACCCGGCACCGCCCTGGTGATCGGCGGCATGCTCTCCATGATCGGGGTCATCTGGAGGGTCTACACCCCTTACCCGTCGAAGAACCTGACGATCGCGTTCACGCTGTCGATCATGGCGATCATCCTGCTCAGCGCGCTGACCGCCTACATCTCCGTCCGCGTCCAGGACTACCTGGCGCTGGCTCTGCTCGGCGAGACGCCCGAGTCACGGCGCATCAGGGAGCTGACCGCCTCCCGCGCCGCCGCCGTCGACGCGCAGGCCGCCGAACTGCGCAGGATCGAACGCGACCTGCACGACGGCGCCCAGGCCAGGCTCATCGCCATGCGCATGAACCTCGGCCTGGCCAGGAAGAGCACCGACCCGGCCCAGAGCCGCGAACTCGTCGAGGAGGCCTGGCACTCGGCCGCCCAGGCACTGGACGACCTGCGCGGCCTCGTGCGCGGCATCCACCCGCCGGTGCTCGCCGACCGCGGCCTCACCGGCGCGATCCGGGCCGCCGCGATGCTCTGCCCGGTGCCGGTCGAGCTCGACCTCGACCTGCCCGGCCGTCCCGAGGCGCCGGTGGAGTCCGCGCTGTACTTCGCCGCCGCCGAAGCCCTCTCCAACGTGGCCGCCCACAGCCAGGCCACCCGCGCGTGGGTACGGCTGCGCTACCCCGGCGACCGGATCAGGCTCACCGTCGGCGACGACGGCCGGGGCGGCGCGCGACCTTCCGCCGGGACGGGCCTGCTCGGCATCGAACGCCGCCTGTCCGCCTTCGACGGCACGCTCACCGTGGCCAGCCCCGCCGGCGGGCCGACCGAACTGACCATGGAGTTGCCGTGCGCGTTGTCATCGCGGAAGATCTCGCACTCCTCCGGGACGGCCTGATCCGCCTGCTGTCCACGCACGGCTTCGATGTGGTCGAGGCGGTCGACAACGGCCCGATGCTGCTCGCCGCCCTGCTCAAGCATCGCCCCGACGTGGCCGTCGTCGACGTACGGCTCCCGCCAACCCAGACCGACGAGGGCCTGCGCATCGCCCTTGAGGCCCGCCGCCGGGTGCCGGGGCTGCCGGTGCTGATCCTGTCGCAGTACGTGGAGCAGCTCTACGCCCACGAGCTTCTGTCCGACCGATCCGGTGGCGTGGGCTACCTGCTGAAGGACCGGGTCGGGGATGTCGAGCAGTTCGTCGACTCGGTCCGTACGGTCGCCGCCGGCGGCACCGCCATGGACGCCGAGGTCATCGCCCAGCTCCTCACCCGGCGCGGGCGGGACGAGCCCCTGGCCGCCCTGACGCCGCGCGAGCGGGAGGTGCTGGGACTGATGGCCGAAGGGCTGTCCAACCACGCCATCGCCGCCCGGCTGGTGGTCACCGAGAAGGCGATCGGCAAGCACACGTCCAGTATCTTCGCCAAGCTCGGGCTGCCGCCCAGCGACGACCAGAACCGCCGGGTGCTGGCGGTTCTGGCCTACCTGGAGTCCTGACGTACTCAGACCAGGGCCCTGCGGCCGAGGGCGGTCAGTCCTGCGGCGGTGAGCGCCGCGGTGAGCGCGGTCATGATCAGGAGGGGGACGGCGCTGAACGCCTCGCCCGACAGGACCATCGGCAGGTTGGGGAAGGGCACGAAGTACTTGGCGACCCAGTAGTCGATCCCGATGATCGGCCCGAGCACCTCGCCGAAGAGGTTGACGAACAGGAACGCCGCCCAGCTGATCGCGGCGGCCGCCTTGGGCAGCACCCCGAAGGCCAGCACGCCCACACCGGCCAGCACCCAGACCGCCGGGACCTGCACCAGCGTGCCGGGCAGCACCGACAGCGGGTCGCCGACGGCCACACCCATCGCCAGGCCCGCCAGGCCCAGGATGACGACCGGCCCGGCCAGCGCGAACACCAGGTGGCTCCAGGCCCAGCGCAGGCGGCCGACGGGGTGGGCCAGCAGGAGTTCGGCGCGGCCCGTGGTCTCCTCGGCGCGCAGCCGGAGCAGGGCGAGCAGGGGGTAGAGGGCGGCGACGTAGCCGAGCGAGAGGCTGATCAGCCACAGGTACGCGTCGGTCATGCCGGCCTCGGGGGAGGCGGTGTAGCGGCGCAGGAACTCCTCGACCGAGGCGCCCTGGCGGGAGACTTCGGGAATCGACAGGGCCAGGGCGCCGAGCACCAGCCCGGCGACGGCGTAGCCGATGCTCCAGCCGGTCAGCAGCCCCTTGTGCAGACGCCAGGCCAGGGCCAGCGGGGAGGACAGGCGGCGCGCGTGCGCCGGGCCGGGACGCTGGGCGAGGATGCCGTGGCCGAGGTCGCGGCGGGCGTTGAGCCGGTAGGCGGCGGCCATCGTGGCCAGCGCGAGGGCCAGGCTGGGCAGGAGCGCGGCCAGGTCGTTGGCGGCGTACGGCTGGACCAGGTGCGACCAGCCCTGCGGGGAGGCCCACTTCACCGCGGCCCCCGCGCCGCCGTCGGCGACGAAGCGCAGCAGGTACGACAGGCCGAGACCCATGGCCGCCAGGCCGATCGCGGTCCTGGCGCCCTCGGTGAGCTGGGCGGCCAGCGCGCCCACGCCGGTGAAGACGAGACCGATGCCGGTGATGGCGGCGCCGAAGGCGAGCGAGCCGGTGACGTCGAAACCGAGCTTGATCATGGAGAACGCGGTGACGATCCCCGCCAGCAGCATGGAGGTGGCGGTGACGGCGAGCGCCGCGGTCAGCGGGGCCAGGCGGCCGATCACGCCGGCGCCGACCAGTTCCGCGCGGCCGGACTCCTCCTCGCCCCTGGTGTGCCTGATCACGGTGAGGATCGCGATCAGGGCGAGGATCGTGTAGATGGCGTCGGCGTTCTTCCAGACGGCCATGCCGGCGATCGTGGGGGAGTAGACCTCGCCGGCGAAGGCGGTCAGCGCCTTGTTGGCGGTCATCTCGCGGGCGAAGTCGGCTACGGACTGGGTGGTGGGGAAGCTCTGGGCGTACCGGTTGGCCTGGCCGGCGGCGAGGACCGCCAGCAGGAGGATCCAGGCGGGGGTGATGAGGCGTTCGCGGCGGATGACGAGCTTGATGAGGGTCCAGGTGCCGTGCATGGTCAGTTGCCCTTCCCGGCCGCGGAGCGGCTGCCTTGCTCATCCGCGGAGCGGCCGGCTCGCTCATCCGCGGAGCGTCCGGCTCGCCCGGTCACGGAGTGGCCGCCTTGCCCGGTCGCGGTGTGGCTGGGTTTTCCGGCCGCGTAGTGGCGCATGAAGAGGTCTTCGAGGGAGGGCGGGGTGCTGGTCAGGCTGACGATGCCGGACTGGGCGAGGGCCAGCATGGACTTGTCGAGGTCCTGGTCGTCGACCTGGAAGCTGATCTTCCGGCCGTTGGTGGTGAGGTTGCGGGCGGTGGGGAGCACCGGGATCTCCCCCGAAATTTCGGCGGAGATCTGGGTCATCGTGAGGTGGCGAAGTTCGGATAGAGTGCCCGATTCGACCGTGTGGCCCGCACGGATGATGCTCACCCGGTCGCACAGCGCCTCCACCTCCGACAGGATGTGCGACGACAGCAGCACCGTGCGGCCCAGCGCCTTCTGCTCGGCCACACACTGCTGGAAGACCGCCTCCATCAGCGGATCCAGGCCCGAGGTGGGCTCGTCCAGGATGAGCAGCTCGGCGTCGGAGGCGAACGCGGCCACCAGGGCCACCTTCTGCCGGTTGCCCTTGGAGTACGTCCTGGCCTTCTTGCGCGGGTCAAGCTCGAAGCGTTCCAGCAGCTCCGCGCGCCGCGTCCGGTCCAGGCCACCCCGGATCCGGCCCAGCAGGTCGATCACCTCGCCGCCGGTCAGCGACGGCCACAGACTCACGTCGCCCGGCACGTACGCCAGCCGCCGGTGCAGGTCGGCCGCGTTCTTCCAGGGGTCGCCGCCCAGCAGGCGTACGGAGCCGGAGTCGGCCCGCATCAGCCCGAGCAGAATCCGGATCGTCGTCGACTTTCCTGAGCCGTTCGGGCCGAGGAAGCCGTGCACCTCACCGGTGTGGACGGTCAGGTCGAGCGCGTTCAGCGCGGGCGCCTTGCCGAAGCTCTTGTGAAGCCCTTGGACGGCTATCGCGGTGTTCATGTCGCTCCTCGAAGCGGGAATTCTTGCAGGTCAAAACGCTAGATTTCCCGGGCTTCCGGCGGTATCGGGCATCCGCCCTAACTGTCAGCAGGCTGCAAGTCCGGAGCAATGGGACGGGCGCACAGTCCGACCATGAGACCAGCCAGCACGTTAGCCATGGCCGCCACGGCGGCCCTCCTCGTCGCGTTCGGCGCCGCGCCCGCGTACCCCGCTTCCGCCGCGGACACCTTCGCCCGGGTCATGTCCGGCGAGCTCGAGTACAAGGCCGCGCCCGGCCAGGTCAACCACGTGACCTTCACCGCACCGGACGCCGACACCTACCTCGTGGACGACATCGTCCCCATCACCCCGCTGAACGGCTGCGCCCACCCCGACCCGGCCGACCCGACACTCGTCGAATGCACGGCCGCCGCCACGTTCAGCGGCCAGCTCATCATCGACGTCGGCGACCTGGACGACATCGTCAACCCGACCGGCCCCAACCACGCCCTGATCGGCCTGGGAGCCGGGAACGACGTCGCGTACGGCTATCCGGGAAGCGTCGGCTCGCTGGTGAGCGGCGGCACGGGCAACGACGTCATCCATTCCGGGCCGGGCCGTCACACCATCGACGGCGGCTCCGGCACCGACACCGTCAGCTACGCCGCCCGGACGGCCGCGGTGACGGTGAAGCTGGCCGCGTGCCCGTGCGGCGAACCAGGAGAGAACGACGGCCTGCCCGGCATCGAGAACGTCACGGGCGGCTCAGGCAACGATCGCCTGGAGGGTACGGCCGCCGCCAATGTGCTGAGCGGCGGCGCGGGCGAAGACACCATCATGGGCTGGGACGGCGACGACAGCGTCTACGGCGGTATAGGCAACGATTTCGTCAGCGGCGTGAAGGGCAACGACACCGTGTCCGGAGGCTCCGGGGACGACGAGGTGTTCGGCGACTGGGACAACGACATCCTGTACGGCGACGCCGGACACGACACGGTGTACGGCGGCCCGGGAGCCAACACGGTGACCGGCGGCAGCGGCAACGACACCCTCTACGGCGGCCCCCTGACCGACACCCTGAACGGCGGCACAGGCAACGACACCATGGAGGCGGGCGCGGGCAACGACACGCTACGCGGCAGCTACGGCACCGACCACCTGGACGGCGGCACCGGAGCAGCCGACGACTGCGACGGCGGCCCCGACCCGGACACCGAAACCAACTGCGAAATCTAACAAAAAGGTGCTCCGCTTCGCTCCGCGCGTTCTGTCTGGGGCCCGCCCGTTGCCCGGCTAGGTGCTTGGCCAGTTGGATCCCGCCCTGGACAGAGGTGCTCCGCTTCGCTCCGCGCGTTCTGCCTGAGGCCCGCCCGTTGCCCGGCTAGGTACTTGGCCAGTTGGGGTCCCACCCCCGGACAAGGTGCTCCGCTCCGCTCCACCCGCCCTGCCCGGGGTCCGCCCGCTGCCGGCTAGATCGTTGATGTGAAATTCGCTGATCGTGTGCGGGCATGGCGAAGGGCGTCCAAGATCGGCTTGTGAAGACTGAGCTGGACGCCCTTCTGACGGCACTCTATGTCTACCTGGACGATCATGTGATGCCTTCGCGGGGACAGCCCCGCAAACGAGGC
>NZ_JBITIO010000018.1:0-219520 GCF_044459065.1 Nonomuraea sp. NPDC050394
GTGTTCAGTTCTGTCGTCACAAACGGAGCTTGGACACCCTCGCTGTACGCCCGCAGCCGATTAACGAACCTCAGCCCTTGGAATCAACCATCTAGACGGCTAGGGACCCTCTGGGTCGACCGCGTCGCGGTCGGCCCAGAACGGCTCCACGAGCTCCCTGATCCCTGGCGCGCCGACGCGTTCCAGCACGGCCAGCGCGCCGACGTTGCACACGAGCTGCCGGGTACTGCTGGCGCCGAACAGCACCGTGCAAGTCGCGGGATGCGACAGCGCGAAGGCGATGCAGAGCTGGGCCGCGGTCGCCCCCACGCCCGCGGCGGCCTCGGCGAGCGCGGGGGCGGCCCGGACGATCTGCTCGCGGACGCCGCCGGGGTCGCGGCCGACCTGCCGGGAGGGGCTGGTCCTGCCCGCCAGGATGCCGCCCTCCATCACGTCGGAGGCCTGCAGCGACAGGCCCTCGGCGAACAGCGGCGCGAACGGCCCGCCGTCCGGAATCGAGCGGCGGCACGGGCTGTACTTGAGCTGCGCGAGCTGCGGACCGGGGGAGCCGGCGGCCAGGGCGTGCCCGCGGATGGTCCGTATCGTGCCGGCCGACCAGTTGTTCACGCCCCAGCAGCCGATGATCCCGTCGCGCTCCAGCTCCGCCAGGTCGCCGGCCAGCCGTTCGAGGTCGAGGTCGGCGCGCCTGACGTCGCCGAGAACCACCAGGTCGGCCCGGTCGGCGCCGGCCCGGAACAGCGCGTGCTCAAGCTGCTCACGCAAAGGCTGCTCGGGGTAGCGCTCCAGCCAGAGCTTCTCCGACAGCAGGTAGTCGTCCCTGGCCACGCCCGCGGCACGCACGATGGCCGAGAACAGCACGTCGGTGAAGACCGGCGGGTGCCCCGGCATGCCGTAGACGCCGACGTCGAACAGGTTGACGCCCAGATCGACGGCGTGGCGCACCATGGCGACGGCCTCGGCGAAGTCCATGCGGTCGTAGATGTGCCAGGAGCCCAGGGACAGGACCGAGGCCTCGGGCCCGTGCGTGCCGATCGTGCGGCGGGGAACGGTGTGCATGGGACTCCTCGTCACGGTAGCCACGGGTGGATGACGGCCTTGACCTCGTCGAGCCTCGACATCGACCGGAGCGCGCCGGTGGCCGCGCCCAGCCCGGCGGGGGCGCCGAACATGGCGTTCCAGTCGAAGCGCGCGCGGAAGGCGCGCAGAAACTCCAGGGCGCGGTGGTAGTCGCCGATGTCGCCGTTGAGCGAGCCGAGGACACTCAGTTCCTTGCCCATGACCGTGCCCATGGGGACCGGGTCGGGGCGCGGGCCGGTGCTGCCGACGACCACGAACGTGCCGCCCCAGGCGGCCATGTCCACCGCCTCCGCGGCCACTCCGGGCGCGCCGGCCAGGTCGAGCACGAGTTCGGCGCCGCGCCCGTCGGTGGCCTCCAGCACCTGGCCGAGGCGCTCGGGCGGCGTGCCGTCCAGGCCGATCACGACGTCGGCGCCGAAGCCGCGGGCCAGCTCCAGCCGGGCCGCCGGGGCACCGACGGTGATGACGGTGCCCGCCCCCGAGGCGGCGGCCATGGCCGTGGCCACCAGGCCCAGCGCGCCGGCGCCCTGGACGACGACCGCGGCGCCGGGGCGGATGCCGCCGGCTCTGCCGTACGCGTGGACGACGGTCTTGACGGCGCAGCCCGCGGCGGCCGCCCAGGTGTCGGGGACGTCGTCGGGCAACAGGAGCTTCAGCGCGCCCGGCCGGACGTAGGCGTACTCGGCCAGACCGCAGGTGGAGTACGGCCACGCGTCCGCGCGCTGCGTGAACCCGTACCCGCGCTGGGCGCAGGCGACCGGAGTACGCAGCACGGTGCAGCCGTGGCAGTGCCCGCACGTCGACTCCGACCAGCCGATCCGGTCCCCGGCCCGCACCGGCCGGCCCAGCGCGTCCAGGGTGCCGGGACCGGCGGCGGCGACCGTCCCCGACATCTCGTGGCCGAGCACCATCGGCAGCATCCCGGGCCAGGACATCGCCCCGGACCAGATGTGCACGTCGGTGGCGCACAGGGTGGCGCAGCCGATCCTGACCACGGCCGCGCCCGGCTCCACCTCCTCGGGCAGCGGGAGCTCCTCGATGACCAGCGGCTCGCCATGCTCGCGGAGCACGGCGGCGCGGGTGGCGGTCGGGGCAGGCACGATCGGGGTCCTTTCTCAGCGGGTGTGGGCGGTGTCCCAGACTTCGTTCCTGCTACGCCACCACAGCAGCACCAGGATCACCAGGAAGGGCACCACGCCGCGGTAGGCCTGAAGGCCGCTCAGCGACACGGCGGCGCCCTCCAGCAGCCCGAGGATCAGCCCGCCGGCCAGCGTCATGGGCAGGCTGCGGAAGGCGCCCACCATGGCCACCGCCAGCGCGGTCGTGATGAGGTTGCCGAGCGTGGCGAAGTCGCCGCCCAGCCGGGGCGCGACCAGGACGATGACGAGCGTGCTGAGCCCGCCGATCACCGCCCACACCGCCATGGCCAGGCGCGGCACGGCGATGCCGACCACCTGCGCGGTCGTGGGACGCTCCGACAGCGCCTGCAGCCGCAGGCCCAGCAGGGTCCGGCTGAACAACAGCCCCACCCCGGCGGTGATGAGCGCGGCGAAGGCCAGGGAGACCAGCGTGGAGACCGGCACGACGACGTCACCCAGCACGAACGCGGGCCCCTCCAGCGGCGCGGGGAAGCGCCGGGTGCCCGTGGTGGCGCCGCCGAACACGCGCAGCCCGATCGCCATGACGGCCACGTAGAGCGCGACGGTCACCGCCGCCTTGGTCCGCTCGCTGTGCTCGCCGAACCACCGCACGAGCACCGCGCCGACGAGCGCCGACAGCGCGGCGCCGGCCACAACCCCCGCGGCCAGCGCGAGCGCCCCGTGCACGCCCACGCCTATCAGCGAGACCATCACGTACGCGCCCACCGCCCCCGTGGCCGCCATGGCGAAGTTCACCACGGCGACCAGCCGGTAGGTCAGCACCACGCACAGCCCGAGCAGCGCGTACACGCCGCCGCTCGTCAGCCCGGCGATCAGGGAGTTGAGCATCGCTCAGCCCTTGCCGGGGACGACGAACCCCTCGGGCAGCACCCGCCACGCGCGGTTCTCCGCCTTCACGAACCTGGCGCCCTCGACCGGGTTGTGCGCGTCGCCGGGCCCGAACACGTACGGCGTGCCGACCATGGGATAGTCCACCGGCTTCATCTCCTTGAAGGCCTTGGTCACCGACTCGCGCGTGATCGGCCCCCGGATGCCTTTGAGCACCTGGACGAAGACGTCGGCCGCCATGACCGCCCCCTGGCTGAAGGCGGTCTTCGGGATCCCCTTGGCACCGACGATCTTGGCCCATCTGTCGTTGCCCGGCAGGCTCTCGTCGGTGTAGGGCTGCCACTCGGTGGCCGAGTACACGTTGAGCCCGTCGGGGATCGCCTGGGCGTTGGCGTCGGTGTAGCTGTTGGCCAGCATGGCGAAGTCGACGGCGGTCATGCCCTGGGTCTTGGCCTGGGCGAACCAGGGGCCGACCTGGGAGTTGTAGACGATGCCCGTGCAGCCCGCCTCCTTGGCCTTGACCAGGTAGGGGGTCGGGTCGCCCGTCCCGACGGAGGTCTCCTTGACGGTCAGCTGCTTGCCGGTGACCGTGGACCACTCCTTGATGGCGTTCTCGATGCCGTCGCCGCTGCCGGGCAGGACCGTCAGGTAGGCGCAGACCTTCTCGTGCTTCTTGGTCTGCGACAGGAAGTACAGGGCGGCGGTGAGGAGCTTGTAGGGGCCCGGGTTGACGGGGGCGATGTTCGGGCTGGTGAAGCAGGCGGGGTCGACGCCGACGGCCGGGATGGAGACGATGCCGGCGCTGCCGTACTTGGCCCGGTTCAGGCCGCAGTCGACGGCGCTGGAGGAGCCGACGAGCGCCACCACGCCTTCCGACTCGATCAGTTCCACGGCCGCCTCGGTGGAGCGCTGCGGGTTCATGGCGTCGTCCTTGCTGATGAACTCGATCGTGCGGCCGCCGATCCCGCCCGCCGCGTTGACCTCGTCGAAGACGGCCTGCACGGCCTTGGGCACCTCGGGCGCCTGGAACTGGCCCGTGATGCCGTTGATCGAGCCGACCTTGATGGGCCCGTCGGTGCCGCCGCCGGCGGCGCATCCGGTCAGCGCGAGCGCCGCGGCCCCGAACGCGGCGGCGAGCCTGTGTGAAAGCTGCATGTGCGTGCTTCCTCCTCAGGGAGATCAGGCCAGCGGGGCAGCCGCTATGCCGAGGTAGGCGTTGACGACGGCGGGGTCCTCCATGACGTCCCTGGTGGGGCCGGAGGCGATGACCCGCCCGAAGTCGAGGACGGTGAGGTGTGAGCAGGCCGCGGAGACGAGTTCCATGTCGTGCTCGACCAGCAGGACGGCGACGCCGAAGCGGGCCGGCACCTCGGCCAGCCGCGCCGCGAAGCGCAGCGACTCCGCCCCCGACTGACCGGCCGCCGGCTCGTCCAGCAGCGCCACCTTGGGCCGGGCGGCGACGGCGGCGGCCACGTCGAGCAGCCGCCGGGTCCCGGCGTCCAGCAGCGACACCGGCACGTCCGCCGGCGGGCAGCCGAAGAACTCCAGCAGTTCCCCGGCCTCGCCCCGGCCCAGGCGGCGCCCGGCCCCGATCGTCAGGTACTCGTACTGGGTCAGCTCGGCCGGGATCGTCGTGGTCTGGAAGGTACGGCGCAGCCCGCGCCCGGCCCGGACGTCGGGCCGCAGGCCGTCCAGCGGCCGGCCCGCGAGCACGATCGAGCCCCGGTAGCCGCCGAGGAAACCGGTCACGGCGGCGATGAACGTGCTCTTGCCCGCCCCGTTGGGCCCGATGAGACCCGCCACCGTGCCTTCCGGCACCGTGAGGTCCACCTCGTGCAGCGCGGTGACCTCGCCGAAGCGCACGGTGAGCCCGCTGACCTCCAGCAGCGGGGGACCCGGCGGACCGGACGGCGGCACGGGCGCCGGCGGCACCGCCTCGGGGACCTCGCCGCGCCCTTCGAGCAGGGGCCGGGCCGCCCGCTCGCGCCTGCGCGCCTGGACGAAGTCGGTCTGGCTCACGCCGGAGCGCAGCGCGAGCACGGCGAAGACGCCGAACAGCATGCCGCCCAGGTCCTGCGGCAGGTGGAGCCGTTCCAGGATGGTGGCCATGATCGCGCCGAAGAGGCCGCCCATGATCGCGCCGTCCACGTGGTGCGGCCCGATGAGGATCGCGACCGCGAAGAAGGCCAGCGACTGTCCCATGGAGAAGTTCTGCGCGACCACCAGGCCGAGCTGCCCGGCCATCAGCCCGCCGCCGACGGCCGCGACGAACGCGCTGATGGCGAACGCGGCGAGCTTGCTGCGCGCCACCGAGACACCGTGCGCGGCCGCCGCCCGCTCGGAGTGCTTCAGCTCCAGCCAGGACATGCCGAGCCGGGTGCGGTTGAACAGGCTCAGCCCGACCGCGATGAGGCAGAAGACGATCACCGTGAGCACGAAGTAGGCCCGGTCGCCGGAGAACAGCGCGGGCCGCACGACCGTCTTCAGCTCACCGGTTCCGGGGAACTGGTTGGCGTTGAGCACGATGTCGGTCGAGACCGCGAACCCGAACGTGACCACGGCCAGGTTGACGCCGCGGATGCGCAGCGCGGGCAGGCCGATCAGGACGCCCACCGGGACCGCGGCGAGACCGCCCAGCACGAGCCAGAGCAGGAACCCGCCGGGGGCGTCGTGCAGGTTGAGCTTCAGCACCACCCACGCGCCGATGGCCGCGAACGACATCTGGCACAGCGACATCATTCCGGCTCTGCCCACGATCACGCCGTAGCTCTGCATGATGATCGAGACGACGATGGCGGTGATCGCCAGGAAGACCCAGTGGGCGGAGAACAGGGCGGGTACGGCGACGCAGGCCGCCACGGCCAGGCCGAGCCCGATCGCCAGGGCACGCGGGTTCATGCCGCCGCCGGCCCGAAGTAGGACTCGTGCAGGAGCTCCGGGTCCCGCCTCAGCTCCGCGCACGAGCCGTCGTAGACCACCCGTCCCTTGCGCAGCACGTACGCGCGGGTGCCGATCTCCAGCGCCAGCGCCGCGAACTGCTCGATGAGCAGGACCGAGATGCCGAGGCCGACCATGTCGCCCACCGCGCCCATCAGCCGGCGCACCACCACGGGCGCCAGGCCCATGGACATCTCGTCGATGAGCATGACCCGCGGGTCGCTGACCAGCGCCCGGCCGAGCACGAGCATCTGCTGCTCGCCGCCCGACAGGTGCCCGGCCTGCAGTTTCCTGCGGCGCTCCAGCTCCGGGAAGAGCGTGAACACGCGGCCGAGCTCGCCCTGCCCGCTACGCGCGACCAGCAGGTTCTGCTCGACGGTGAGCGTGCGGAAGACGGTGCGTGACTGCTCGACGTAGCCGAGGCCGGCGCGGGCCCGCCGGTAGGCCGGCAGCTTCTCGATCGGGCTGCCGCCGAGCCGGATGGCGCCCGAGGAGACCCGGGCGACTCCGGCGATGCCGTCCATGAGCGTGGTCTTCCCGGCCCCGTTCGAGCCCAGGACGACGGTCACCGTCCCGGGCCCGACCTCCAGCGAGACCTCGTGGACGATCTCGGCCTCGCCCCGGTTGACGCCGACCGCCTCCAGCCTGAGGACCGCGTCCGGACTGCCGTGCGGGTCCGGGTTGAGGACCGCGTCCGGGCCGGGCTGCGGGTCCGGGTTGGAGGCCGCGTCCGGACCGCGGTGCGGGTCCGGGTCGAGGGCCGTTTCCGTGCCGGGTTCCGGGCCGGGGGCGCTGCCGCTCACCGCGTGCCTCCGCCGAACGCCGCCCGCAGCGCCTGGACGACCCGGTCGTGTGCCACGCGCGCGGCGGGCAGTTCGGTGGCCAGCAGGCCGAAGAAGCCGTGGATCAGCCCGTCGTAGCGGACCACCTCCACCGGCACCCCGGCCTCGCGCAGCCGGGCCGCGTAGTCCTCGCCCTCGTCGCGCAGCACGTCGTACTCCGCTCCCAGCACCAGCGCCGGGGCCAGACCCGACAGGTCCTCGGCCCGCAGCGGCAGCAGGTAGGGGTCGCGCAGGTTCGTGGGATCACGCGGATAAAGGGTGAAAAACCACTCCATACTCGCCCGGGACAGGAAATAGCCCTCGGCGAAGTCCCGGTAGGAGGCGCGCCCGTCGTCGGGATGCCCGAGCACCGGCGAGACCAGCACCTGCAGCCCCAGCCGCGGTCCGCCCAGGTCGCGGGCCTTCAGCGCGGCCACTGCGGCCAGGTTGCCGCCCGCGCTCTCCCCGCCGACCGCGATCCTCTCCGGATCGGCCGAGATCTCCGCCCCGTGCCCGTGCACCCAGCGCACGGCCGCGAAGCAGTCGTCGGCCGCGGCCGGATAGGGGTTCTCGGGCGCGAGCCGGTAGTCCACCGAGACCACGACGACACCCGCCTGCGCGCAGACGGTACGGCAGGCGTACTCGTTCTCCTCAAGGCTGCCGATCGTCCACCCGCCGCCGTGGAACCACACGAAGGCGGGAAAGGGCCCGGTGCCCTCCGGGGTGTAGACGCGCACGGGGATCTCACCGGCCGGGCCGGGGATCGCGGTGTCGCGTACCCGGTGCACCGCGGGCAGGATGTCGGGCAGCCGCCAGGTGGTGCGGAACTGCTCGCGCATGGTCTGGGGGTCCAGCACGACGGGCCGGCCTGCTTCTACGGCGGGAGTGCGGTCGATGATCGCCTGCGCGTCGGGATGCAAAGGCATGCCTACCTCCGCTCGCCTGGGTGAGAGACGCACCCGGGGCCAGAACTCGAATCGTATCTGATTCCGTGTACGTTATGGGCATCCACGCAGTGGTGTCCAGAGTGGGGAGGAAGATGTTGCGCAACGGTTCCCGGCCCGCCGGCACGGTGCTCACGGGCGGGGTGGTGCACACGCTCGACCAGGAAGATCGTGTCGTCGAGGCGCTCGCGGTACGCGGCCGGCTCATCGCCCGCGCCGGCTCCGCCCGCGAGGTCGCGCCGCTCATCGGACCCGGCACCCGGGTGATCGACCTGCGGGGGCGGTCGGTGCTGCCGGGCATCAACGACTCGCACCTGCACGGCGTGTGGCTCGGCGCGATGTGGCCCGATCTGCTCATGGACCGGCTGGCCGCCGGCGAGCACGACGGCGAGCCGGTCCGGCTGGAGAACGGACGGCAGCGGCGCGCCGCCATCCTGCGCACCGGGCGGCTGCTGGCCTCGCTCGGCGTCACCAGCTACACCGAGCCGGGGCTGGGGCCGGGGGAGGACGCCGGCCGTACCGGCTGCTTCGGGTCGGCGGCGCTGCGCGACTACGCGCGGCTGGCCGCGGACGGGCGGCTCACGGCCAGGGTCACCGCGCTGATGTTGTTCGGGGAGCTCGACGGGCCCAGCACCCTGGCGGACCTGCGGGAGGGGCTGCGCGGCTTCCGGCCCCCCGCCGAGGTGCCGGGGTGGCTGCGCGTGGCCGGGGTCAAGATCTTCGCCGACGGCATCCCGCCCATGGGCACCGCGTGGACCGACCAGCCGTACGCGCACGGCGGCCACGGCGGGCTCCTGGTCGAAGGCTCCTCACCCGAGGACCGGGCGGCCGCGCTGACCGAGATGATCGCCGTGGCGCACGCGGCCGGGTACCAGGTCGGCGTGCACGCCACCGGTGGCAGGGCCGTGCGCGCCGCGGTCGAGGCCATGCGGGCCGCCGCCGCCCGCGACGGCCGCGACCGGCGCCACTACGTCATCCACGGCGACCTGGTCGCGCCGCGGACACTCGCCGCGATGGCCGGCTCGGGGATCGGGCTCAACACCCAGCCGGGGATCGCCGTGGCCACCGGGGACATGCTGGCCGCCGCGCTGGGACCGGAGGCGCTCGCGGGCGCCTGGCCCCTGCGCGAGGCGCTGGCGGCGGGGGTACGGCTCTGCCTCAGTTCGGACGCGCCCGTGCTCACGCCCGACTGGCGGGTGGGCGTGGCCCAGGCGGGGCTGCCCATGGGGGAGGCGCTGCGCGCGTACACCGTCGTCCCGGCCCGGCAGGACGGCGCCCAGGACTGGAAGGGCACGCTGGAGACGGGCAAGGTGGCCGACCTGTGCGTGCTCGGCGCCGACCTGCGCGCGGTCGAGCCGGCCGCGCTGCCCGGGGTGCCCGTCGCGCTGACGATGGTGGACGGCCGCGTCGTGCACCAGGCCTAGGCGGTTCCCCAGGAGGCCTCGGGGTCGACCACGCCGCGGTCCAGCCACAGTTCGGCCACGGCTTCGCGCAGTTCGGGGCCGTGCCGTTCGAGAAGGGTGAGCGCGCCCAGGTTCTCCTCGAGCTGGCGCAGGCCGCTCGCCCCGAACAACACGGTCGCGACCGCCGGGTGCGTGAAGCAGAAGGCGACGGCCAGCTGCGCCGGGGTGGCGCCGAAGCGCTCGGCGGCCCGCATGACCAGCGGGAACGAGGCGCGGATCCGCTCCCGGATGCCGCCCGGGTCCGCGCCGATCTTGCGCCGCGGGTGCAGCCGGCCCGCCAGGATGCCGCCCTCGAACACGTCGGAGGCCTGCAGCCCCAGCCCCGCCTGCGACAGCAGCCGGCCGTACGGCAGGCCCTCGGGCACCGAGCGCCGGGCCAGACTGTACTTGAGCTGGGCGAACGACGGCGGCGTGAACCCCTCGGCCGCCGCCAGCGCGCACGCCCGCCCGAGATCGCGCGCCGCCCAGTTGTTGACCCCCCAGGCCGCGAACCGCCCCGCCCGCACCAGCTCCGACACGTCGGTCAGCACCGCGCGCAGGTCGAGCTCACCCAGGAAGTCGCCGACGACCACGAGGTCGGCCCGGTCGGTGCCGATCCGCTCCAGCGACGTCTCGATCTGCGCGGCGAAGGAGCTGGCGGGGTAGTCCCACAACCAGAGCTTCCCGCACAGCGTGTACTCCTCGCGCGCGATCCCCGCCTCCCTGACCGCCTTGCCGAAGATGACGTCGGTGGTCGCGTCCTCGGCGTGCGGCCCGGCGTTGTAGTGGGCGACGTCGAACAAACTCGCCCCATGGCGTACGGCGGCGCCGATCAGCTCGACCGCCGCGCCGAACTCCATCCGATCCCAGGTGTTCCACGAGCCGAGCCCGGCCATGGGGACCAAGGGCCCCCGTACGCCGAGCCTGCGCCTGGGCACCGCACCGGGGTATCGCACCGCACACCTCCTGAGCCGAGCGACGACGGGCCTGGCGGCCACGCGCAAGAATCGTATAGCATTCCCGATACTGTTCGCTCCTGAAGGGGTGTCACATGTCGCTTTACCAGGACAGCAGCGGCGCGGCGCGCATCGTGGAGGTGGCCACCGGATACATGGCCGCCAAACAGCTCTTCGCGGCGGGAGAGCTCGGGCTGTTCGCCGCCCTGGCCACCGGCCCGGCGAGCGCGCCCGACCTGGCCCGCCGTACCGGCCTGCCGGAGCGGACCGTGCGCATCCTCGCCGACGCCATGTCCGGCCTCGGCCTGCTCACCCGGACCGGCGGCGTCTACACCAACACGCCCGCCACCGACCGCCACCTGACCGGCGCCGCGGGGGAGCTCGACCTGCGCCCCTTCCTCACCTTCCTGGAGGCCATCAGCTACCCGCACTGGCTGGGCTTCGGCGCCAGCGCCCGTACGGGGGAGCCCGCACCGCTTGACCTGGAAGGCGAGCGGATGGAGGTGTTCCTCACCGGCGTCATGACCTACAACTCCCTGCACGCCAGGACGCTCGCCGCGCACTACGACTTCACCCCGCACCGCCGCGCCCTGGACCTCGGCGGGTTGTCCGGGGCGTTCCTGGCCCAGGCCATGACCGCGGCTCCGGAACTGCGCGGCACGTTCTGCGCCGAGGGCGACCTGGCCGCCTTCGCGAAGCGGACGCTGGACGAGGCGGGCGTCGGCGACCGCGCGGAACTGGCCGCCGCCGACCCGTTCGCCGCGGACCTGACCACCGGCTACGACCTCGTCCTGCTGGAGCACGTCGTGCACCGCTTCGGCCCGGAACGCAACATCCGCTACGCCGAACGCGCCCGCGAACTCGCCTCGCCCGGCGCCACGCTGCTCCTGCTGGACTTCTTCCTTGACGCCGACCCCGTGCAGCGGGTCGTGGACGCCCTGCACGCGGCCGAGTACCTGGTCATCGACGGCACGACGGTCTATCCCGAGGACGAGGTACGCGGCTGGCTCACCGAGGCGGGCTGGGAACCCGGCCAGACCCTGTGCCTGCCCGGCTGCCCTCGCGTGATCGTGGCGTACGCCCGATGAGCCCGCACGACGGGCCCGCAGCGCCCGGCGAGCCGGATCAGGGCCCAAGCGCTTCGGGTTCCACGAGCGCCACGGGCTCCTCGGGCGGGCAGGATCGCGCGGGACGGCTGGTGCTGGTCACCGGCGGGGCCGGCGGGATCGGGAAGGCGGTGGCCCGGGCGTTCGCGCGGGCGGGGGACCGGGTGGTGATCGCCGACGTGGACGGGGAGGCGGGCGAGAAAGCCGCCGCCGAGATCGGGGCCGTTCCGGTGACCATGGACGTCACCGACGCGGCGTCGGTGGACGCCGCGCTGGCCCGCGTGGGGGACACGATCGACGTCCTGGTCAACAACGCCGGGGTCGTCGCCGGTGGCGGTCCGCTGGTGGAGCTGCCGCTGGAGGTCTTCGACCGGGTCGTCGCGGTCAACCTGCGCGGCACGTTCACCGTCACCCGGGCGGTCGCCGCCGGCATGATCGCGGCCGGGCGCGGCGGCTGCGTCGTCAACATCAGCTCGATCGGCGCCCGCCAGCCCACCGCCGGCCTGGGACACTACGAGGCCACCAAGGCCGCCGTGGACGCCCTGACCAGGACCGCCGCCCTGGAACTCGCCCCCCACGGGATCAGGGCCAACGGGGTCGCGCCCGGCCCGGTGCTGACCCCGATGACGGCCGGTCTCATGTCCGACCCGGCGGCCCGCGCCGCCTGGGAGTCGCGCATCCCGCTCGGCAGGATCGCCGGGACCGGCGACATCACGCCGCTGGTCGTCTTCCTCGCCTCGCCCGCCGCCCGCCACATCACCGGCACCGTCATCCAGGTGGACGGCGGCCAGCTCCTCACCTGAACCGGCCGCCTGTTCGCCGACGTGTCGTGGGCCTTCCAACCTCCAGGACAGAACACCTAGCCGTTCTTGAGGTGTTTGGCCTGGGCCTTGTGGAGGGCGTCGGCGGTGGCGATCTTGTGGGCGCAGGCCACCCGCTCGATCTCCTGGGCCTGCGCTCCCGTCTGGATCAGGTCGAGCATGTGCTCGTGCTCCTCCACGGAACGGCGTGCCCGCCCCGGCACGTGGCTGAACGTCGAGCGCCGCATGTGGTCCAGTCTGGCCCACTCCGCCTCCAGCAGCGCCAGCAGGTGCTCGTCGGGGCACTGCGCGTAGATGGCGAAGTGGAACTCCCTGTTCAGCGCGGTGAACGACACCGGGTCGAACTCCTCCAGCGCCTCGACCATCCGGTCGTTGACCGCGCGGGCGCGCGCGAGCTGCTCCGGGGTCATGAGCGGCGCCGAGATGGCCGTGGCGTACCCCTCCAGCCGGGCCAGCACCTGCAGCGCGTGCTCGACCTGGGCGGCGTCGAAGACGGCCACCCGGGCGCCGATGTTGCGCACCACCTCGACCAGCCCGTCGGACTGCAACCGCCGTACGGCTTCGCGCAGCGGGATGGTGCTGACCCCGGTCTCGCGGGCGAGCTGGTCCATCACCAGCCGGTAGCCGGGACCGTAGGTGCCGTCGAGGATGCGCGAGCGCAGCAGCTCGTAGCTGATCTCGGCCTTGGACGCATTGGCCCGCGTGGACCCCTTCGCGGTACTCACCGCTCTTTCCTCATTCCCCTCACGTCGAGATCCCCCTCACGTCGAGATCCCCCTCACGTCGAGATCCCCCTCACGTGGAGATCCCCTCATGTCGAGATCCCTCTCATATCGGGACCTCCTCGCTGTCAAGGCGCCAGCGTCGTCGTCACGACCTCGCGCAGGCCGGGACCGGACAACGCCTGGAAGTGGTCGCCCGCGACGGTGACCAGCCGGGCACCCGTCACCTGCCCGACGATACGCTCGATTCCGGCCACGACCACGTCCTCCTGCCCCGCGACGAACACCGGAGGCTCCGCGCCGGTCCACGCCCCCGGCTCGAACGGGGTGGCGCGCAACCCTTCCACGCAGGTCACCAGCCCGGCCGCCCGATGGCCCTGGGCGAGGACCATATCAGCGATCATGGCCGTGAGCGGGCCGGCGGGCGCGGGACCGCCCGCCACGGCCCGGCGAAGCTCCTCGACGTCGACGGCGGTGAACGGATCGAACGGGCTGAGCCCGCCCAGCACCGCCCTGCGCACCCGGCCGGGCGCCACGCCCGGCAGTTCCCAGGCGATCCTGGCCCCCAGCGAGTACCCGGCGACGTCGAACACCCCGTCGTCCATCACCGCGACCAGCGCCTCGGCGATCCGGCGGGCCCCCGCCTCCGCCGGGCTGACCGGCGCCGCGCTGTCCCCGTGCCCCGGCAGGTCGGCGACCACGACCCGGCGGCCGGTCGCGGCCAGCGCGTCCGCCATCCCGGTCGCCACCCAGTCGCGCTGCCCGTCACTGGCGAACCCGTGCAGAAGCAGAACCGGGGGACCGGCCGTCACCTCGGCGGCGAACACGCGTACGGCCAGCTCTCCCATGACTCCAGCACCTTTCACATACGATTTCAGATGTTACTCCACGAGGGCACCGGGAAGTCGACCACCACCTGCCCGGTGCCGCTGCTGCCGAAGTACGGGCAGAGCTGCTCGCCCTTGCCCGAGTACTCCTTCCAGCCGAGCAGCCCGAAGAGCATGGCGGTGTCGGCCATGGCGCCCTCGCCCGTGCACCGCAGGTTGTAGTCGGGCAGCATCTCCAGGAACTCCGCGATCCGCCCCTCGGTCCACAGGTCGAGCACCGCCATGTCGGTCTTGCGGTTGAACGCGCTGCTGACCTCGTTGAGCAGGGTCTCGGCGATCTCGTTGGGCGGGAAGGCGTGCGAGAGCGAGCCGCTGGCCAGGAAGGCCACCTTGCGCCCGCTGCGCAGGATCGCGCGGCGCAGCGCCTCGCCGATCCGGCGGTTCTCCTCGATGGAGGAGTAGATGTTGCACCCGATCGGCAGCACCCTGATGGCGGCGTCGCCGTTGACGAAGTACATGGGCACGAGCGTGGCGTACTCGAGACCGAGGTCCTTGTAGGTGTGCACGTGCGCCTTCTGGCCGCCGGCGACGATCTCCTCGCCGATGAGCTCGGCCAGCTCGGGGTCGCCGTCGTAGTCGTACTTGAGGTCGTGGATGAAGTGCGGGAGTTCGTGGCTGGCGTAGGAGGCGCGGTGGCGCTCCTTGCCGTTGAGGTGGAAGCCGATGCTGTTCATCCAGTGGGTGTCGGCCACCAGGAAGGTCTCGGTGCCGAGTTCGCGGGCGCGCCTGCCGATCTCCGTCAGCGCCATCTCGGCCGGCCGGCGGATGCCGTAGTGCTTGCCCGGCTGGATGGACAGCCAGATGGACGGGACGTGTGTGATCTTGGCTGCCAGGACGATCTCTCCCATGCGCATCCTCCCAGGCCCGGCATCGGCTCACTGAGTATGCCGAAGGGCGGGGGGCCTGTTCCACCCCCCGGCATCGCAAAATCATGTACGAACTCAGATATCTTTGTCTATAGTACTCCATCCTTCGGATCCGCTATCATCCACGATGTCGTATATGATCTGGAGTCGCCATGGATCACCCGCTCGGCCTGGCGCCGGGGAAGATCATCGCCGTTCACCTCAACTACCGCGGCCGGGCCGCCGAACGGGGACGCCTCCCCTCCGCGCCCTCCTACTTCCTCAAGCCACCCTCCTCGCTGTCCTGGTCGGGCCGGCCCGTCGTGCGCCCGGCCGGGTGCGAACTGCTCACCTTCGAGGGCGAGATCGCCGTCGTCATCGGCGCGCGCGCCCGGTGCGTGCCGCCGCAGCGGGCGCTGGAGCACGTCGCGGGCTACACCGCCGCCAACGACTTCGGGGTGTACGACTTCAGGCACGCCGACCGGGGATCCAACCTTCGTGCCAAGGGCCAGGACGGCTACACGCCGGTCGGCCCCGCCATCCTCACCGGCGTGGACCCCGGCGCCCTGCGGCTGCGGACCTACGTCAACGGCGAGCTCGCGCAGGAGGCCGACACCGGCGAGCTGCTGTTCGGCTTCGACCTGCTCATCGCCGACCTGTCGCGGTACATGACGCTGGAGCCCGGCGACCTCATCCTCGCCGGGACACCCGCTGGCTCGACCGTCGTGGAGCCGGGCGACGTGGTCGAGGTCGAGCTCGAAGACGCCGGACGGCTGCGCAACGAGGTCGTCGCCGAGCCCCGGGCCGCCCCCGCCGCGTGGGGCGCGCAGCCGAGGGCCGACGAGGAGAGCCGGGCCGCCGCCGTCGGGCGGGGGCGGGCGGCGCCGTACCCCTTGGACGATCCGACGATCGCGGCGCTGCGGTCGGTCTCCACCGCGACGCTCTCCGCGCAGCTGCGCAGACGCGGCATCGACCACCACTTCATCGAAGGTGTCCGGCCCACCCGGCCGGACCTGCGCATGGTCGGCCTCGCGCGGACCCTGCGCTACCTGCCGCTGCGCGAGGACGTCTTCGCCGAGCTCGGCGGCGGCATGAACGCCCAGAAGCGCGCCGTCGAGGAGATCCGGCCCGGGGAGGTGCTGGTGATCGAGGCGCGCGGCGAGCACGGCGCCGGCACGCTCGGCGACATCCTCGCCATGCGCGCCCTGCGCAGAGGAGCGGCCGGGGTGGTCACCGACGGAGGGCTGCGCGACAGCCCCTCCTTCGCCGAGCTGGACCTGCCCGCCTACTACGCGGTGCCGCACGCCGCCGTGCTCGGGCGCCGGCACGTGCCCATCGAGTCGCAGGTGCCCGTGGCGTGCGGAGGGGTACTCGTCATGCCGGGCGATGTCCTGGTGGGCGACGCCGAAGGCGTGGTCGTGCTGCCGCCCGCCCTGGCCGCCGAGGTGGCGGGAGCCGCCGCCGGGCAGGAGGACGAGGAGCGCTTCATCTACCAGCGGGTCGCGGCCGGCGCCTCGATCGACGGCCTCTACCCGATGAACCAGTCCTGGCGCGCGTCCTACCGGGCCTGGCAGCAAGGAGGAGACGCGTGAAGTACCGTTCCGACCCCGCCGCCATCAGGGGGTCCATCGCGCCGGTGGTGACGCCGTTCACCGCCGACGGCGCGCTCGACCTCGCCTCGCTGCGCGGCCTGGTCCGCTGGCAGCTCGGCCAGGGCTCGCACGGCGTCTCCATCGGCGGCTCCACCGGCGAGCCCGGCGCGCAGTCGGCCGAGGAGCGGATCGCCGCCATGGCCGCCGTCGCCGAGGAGGTCGGCGACCGGGTGCCGTTCCTGCCCGGCACCGGCTCGGCCAAGCTCGACGAGACCCTCCTGCTCACCGCCGAGGCCGAACGGCTCGGCGCCGACGCCGTCCTCGTCATCACCCCGTACTACGCCCGGCCGGGGCAGGAGGCGCTCTTCCGCTGGTACTCCACGATCGCCACGGAGTTCCCCGGCCTGCCGATCGTGATCTACAACGTGCCCTCCCGCACGGCCGTCGACATCGCGCCGGAGACGGTCGCCAGGCTCCGCCACGCGCACGACAACATCGCCGGCATCAAGGAGACGACCCGCGACTTCGAGCACTTCTCGCAGGTACTGCACCGGTGCGGCCGCGACTTCCTCATGTGGTCGGGCATCGAGCTGCTCTGCCTGCCGCTGCTGGCCATCGGCGGCACCGGGTTCGTCAGCGCGGCGGCCAACCTGGCTCCGGCGGCCGTGGCCCGCATGTACACCGCGTACACCGAAGGCGACCACCGGACCGCGCTCGACCTGCACTACGCCCTGCACCCGCTCGTGGAGCTGCTGTTCGTGGAGACCAACCCCGCCCCGGCCAAATGGGTGCTGGAGCAGCGGGGCCGGATTGCCTCGGGACACGTGCGGCCGCCGCTCATCCCGCCGACCCCGGCCGGAATCACCCGGATCGAGGCGCTGCTGGCCGACTGTGAGGAACTGACCCGATGACCCTGGAGCACTACATCGACGGGGCCCGCGTCCCGAGCATCTCCGGCGCCACCTTCACCTCCGTGGAACCGGCGACGAACGAGGCGTACCTGACGGTGGCGGCGGGACGCGCCGAGGACGTCGACGCGGCCGTGACCGCGGCCAGGAAGGCCTTCAGCGACGGTCCGTGGCCGCGGCTGCCCGGCGAGGAACGGGCCGTGATCCTGCGCAGGATCGCCGACGCGATCGAGGCGCGCGACGAGCGCCTCGCGTCGCTGGAGTGCCGCGACACCGGCCTGCCGATCACCCAGGCCCGCGGGCAGGCCAGGCGCGCGGCGCAGAACTTCCGGTTCTTCGCCGACGTCGTCACCACGCTCAGCGAGGACGTCTACCGGGTCGGCTCGGCCCAGCTGAACTACGTCCTGCGCAAACCCGCCGGCGTGGCCGGGCTGATCACCCCGTGGAACACGCCGTTCATGCTGGAGACCTGGAAACTGGCGCCCGCGCTCGCGGCCGGCTGTCCTGTGGTGCTCAAGCCCGCCGAGTGGTCGCCGCTGTCGGCCGGGCTGCTGCCCGACATCATGGAGGAGGCGGGCCTGCCGCCCGGGGTGTTCAACCTGGTGCACGGCATCGGCGAGGAGGCCGGCGCGGCGCTCGTGGCGCACCCCGACGTCCCGGTGATCTCCTTCACCGGAGAGAGCGCCACCGGCCAGGCCATCATGCGCAACGCCGCCGGCACGCTGAAGACCCTGTCCATGGAGCTCGGCGGCAAGTCCCCGCTGATCGTGTTCGACGACGCGGACCTGGAGCGCGCGCTGGACGCCGCCGTCTTCGGCGTGTTCTCCCTCAACGGCGAGCGGTGCACCGCCAGCTCCCGCGTGCTCGTGCACGCCTCGATCTACGCCGAGTTCACCGCACGGCTGGCCGCGCGGGCCGCCCAGGTACGCGTCGGCGCCCCTTCCGACCCGGCGACGGAGCTGGGCGCGCTCATCCACCCCGAGCACTACGCGCGGGTGGCCGGTTACGTACGGCTCGGCGTCGAGGAGGGCGCCCGCCTCGCCGCCGGCGGCGCCCGTCCACCGCACCTGCCCCACGGCAACTTCCTGGCCGCGACCGTCTTCGCCGACGTCACCCCGGACATGCGGATCTTCCAGGAGGAGATCTTCGGCCCCGTCGTGTGCGTCACCCCGTTCGGCACCGAGACCGAGGCGATCGAGCTGGCCAACGCCACCCGGTACGGCCTGGCCGCGTACCTGTGGACCAACGACCTGCGCCGCGCCCACCGCATGGCCCAGGCGATCGAGACCGGGATGCTCTGGGTCAACTCCCAGAACGTCCGCGACCTGCGCACGCCCTTCGGCGGGGTGAAGGCCAGCGGCCTGGGCCGCGAGGGCGGGCGGCACAGCATCGACGTGTACACGGTCTCGCCGATCGTGCACCTGGCGACCGAGGACCTGCCGGTGCCGCGGTTCGGCACCGGCTGACGGTCAGCGGAGGCTCCGGGCCGGGTCGACGCCGGTCAGCCCGGCACTGGCCGCCCACACGGCCGCCGCGATGCACGCCATCTTCGACCTGCTCGAACCGAGGTGGCCGAGTTAGACGATCACCAGGTCGCGCGGGGTGTTGTTGAGCCGCAGGCCGCCCGAGTCGGTGCAGACCAGGATGTCCTCGATCCGCGCCCCGTGCGAGCCCGCCAGGTAGATGCCCGGCTCCACCGAGAACGCGAAGCCCGGCTCCATCAGCTCGCCGTTGCCCGCCACGATGTACGGCTCCTCGTGCGTCTCGATGCCGATCCCGTGCCCGGTGCGGTGGATGAACTTCTCCCCGAACCCGGCCTCGGTGATCACCTCGCGGGCCGCGGCGTCGATCGACTCGCACGACACGCCGGGCCGTACCGCCTCGCACGCGGCGTCCTGGGCGCGGCGCAGCACCTCGAAGTACTCCGCGTACTCGGCAGGCGGCTCACCGACGCAGTAGTTGCGCGTGGAGTCGGAGCAGTAGCCGTTGTGCAACTGCCCGCCGATGTCCACCACGACGGGCTCGCCCGCCCGGATGACCCGGTCCGACAGCTCGGCGTGCGGGCTGGCGCCGTTGGGTCCCGAGGCGACGATGACGAAGTCGACCGTCTCGTGCCCGGCGGCCAGGATGGCGTCGGCGATGTCGCGGCCCACCTCACGCTCGGTCCGCCCCGCCCGCAGGAAACCGGGCACCTGCCGGTGCACGGCGTCGATCGCCTCGCCGGCCTCGCGCAGCGCCTCGACCTCGGCCGGCGACTTGCGCATGCGCAGCTCGCGCAGCACCGTCCCGGCCAGCACCTGCTCGGTCCCCGGCATCGCGGCGCGGAAGGCCAGCGAGGCCATCGCCCACATCCGGTCGGCCAGCCCCACCTTGGCCACCGAACCGAGGCGCTTGGCGGCGATCTCATAGGGATCGTCGGTCTCGTCCCACGCCACGAACTCCAGCCCGAGCCGCGAGGCGGGCGAGGCCTGCGCCGCCGGCAGCTCCAGCCGCGGCACCATCATGTACGGCTCGCCGGCCGCCGGAACCACCAGGCAGGTGAGCCGTTCCAGCGGCAGCGCCTGGTAGCCGCTGACGTAGCGCAGATCGGGCCCGGGAGTGAGCAGCAGGGCGTCGAGCCCGGCCTTGGCGGTGGCCTCCTGGGCGGCGGCCAGACGGGACACGGGATACAAGTCTTGGGACGTCACGGGCCCCAATCTACTCGTCACCGCTCACCTAAAATCCGCGAAAAGCTCTCACAACACGGCAAGCCATCGCTACACTCCGTTCAAGGACGATCACATACTGTGGGACCTCTTGTCCCGATCCATGTCGTTTGCGAGTGAACTATGGTCGACGTTACGGGCGGCCATCAGCCACCCCTCCCATCACCGGACCACCGTCCGATGAGCGCGGCCGAGCTCATCGGATACCTGACCCGGCAGCAGGCCGGCGAGCACGACGCCGCCATGCTGGCCATCCGCCTGTCCCACGCCGAGCGGCTCGGCAACATGGGCTGGGCCGAGTGGAACCTGCGCACGGGCGACGCCGTATGGTCCGACCACGTCTACGTCATCTTCGGCCGCGACCGCGCCGACGGCCCGCTCGGCCTGCCCGAGCTCGCCGGCTACGTCGAACCCTGCGACCTCGGCGCCCTCGACCAGCTCCTGTGGAGCGTGGTGCAGGGCGTGGAGCCGGTCCAGGCGGAGTTCCGCATCCGGCGCGGCGGCGAAGTACGCAACCTGCGCGTCGTCCTCGAACCCCTCATCGCCCCGGGCGGTCCCATCGGCGTCCACGGCGTCGTCCAGGACATCACCGGCCGCCGCCGCGCCGAACGCATCATGTCCGAATCGCGCCGCCAGCTCCTGGAGGCCCGCGAACGCGCCGCCGAGGAACGCCACGTCATGCTCGCGATGCGCGAGGCCATCCTCCCCGAGCCGACCGGCCGCCTGGACCTGCCCGGCACCAGGATCGCCGTCCGCTACGTACCGGCCGAGAAGACCGCCAACCTGGGTGGCGACTGGTTCGAGGCCGCCGCCCTGCCCGACGACCGCGTCATGCTCGCCATCGGCGACGTCTCCGGCCACGGCCTGCCCGCGATCGCCCACATGGCCCAGCTCCGCCATGCCCTCGTCGGCCTCACCATGACCGGCCAGCCCGCCGACCAGCTCCTCGCCTGGCTCAACGAACTCGTCCTGCACCGGCTGGAGGAAACCACGGCCACGGCCATCATCGGCCACCTCGACACCGAGACCCGGATCTTCACCTGGAGCCAGGCCGGGCACCTGCCGCCCATCCTGGTGCGCGACGGCAAAGCCGAAACCCTGACGCAGCCCAGGGGCGTCCTGCTGGGCGCCACCTGCGACCAGCCCTACCGCCTGGCCAGCGTCGAACTCCGCGACGGCGACCTCCTCCTGCTGTTCACCGACGGCCTGGTCGAACGACGCACCCGCGACATCGACGAAGGCCTCGACCTGGCGGTGTCGGCCGCCGCCCACCTCCTCACCACCGACCTCGACGCCGGCCTCGACCGCCTCCTCGCCGACATCGGCGGCCCCAACCCGGAGGACGACGCCTGCCTCCTCGCCGTCGGCGTGGGCATCTAGCCTCCTTCCTCCTTTTCTGTCCTATCCGTTACGGCAAGCCGCCCCACCCGCCCCGCCGTCGTGCGTGACCACCCGTCGAGCGCCGGTCGTGAGGGCTCACGGGCTGCTCGCCGTAACGACTCCACCCTGGGCCCGCGCCCCGGCAAGCCCAACCCGGATACTGCCACCCACCCACCCACCCTCCCGCCACTCCCGCCCCACCTGCCCCACCGCTCTCTGCCCCTCCGCCTTCCTGCCTTCCGCCCTCCTGCACTCCCGCCTCACCTGCCTCTCTGCCCCTACCGCCCTCTGCTCCTCCGCCTCCTGTCTTCGCCTTCCCGCCTCCGTCCTCCAGCCCTCCAGCCCCGGACTGTGCGTCTCCGGCACTGAGCTCTGGGCGACCCGCCTCGGGCCCACCGCTTTGCCTCCTAGCCGGAGGAAGTTGGGGGCGTACCGGAAAACGGGTGGTGGAGGGGGTGGTGGGGAGCGGAATGTCGGGGCGGGGTGCGAACATGGGCGGGTGCTGATGCTTCTCGACACACCCTCGCTCTACTTCCGTGCCTTCTACGGCATCCCGGAGTCGATGACCGCCCCCGACGGCATGCCGGTCAACGCGGTCCGCGGGCTGATCGACATGATCGCCACGCTGGTGCGCAAGTACCGCCCGGCCGAGCTCGTGGCGACCATGGACGCCGACTGGCGCCCGGCCTTCAGGGTGGCGGCGATTCCCACCTACAAGGCGCACCGGGTGGCCCACGGTGACACCGAGGAGGTGCCCGACACGCTGGTGCCGCAGATCCCGGTGATCGAGCGGGTACTGGACGCCGTCGGCATCGCCCGCCTGGAGTCGCCCGGGTACGAGGCCGACGACGTCATCGGCACCCTGACCCACGCGGCCGGCGGCGGCGCGGTGGACGTGGTGACGGGGGACCGGGACCTGTTCCAGCTGGTCGACGACTCGCGGCCGGTTCGCATCCTCTACACGGCGCGCGGCATCCGCAACCTCCAGGTCGTGGACGAGGCGTTCGTGACCGCCAAGTACGGCATTCCCGGCCGTTCCTACGCCGACTTCGCCACCCTGCGTGGCGACCCGTCCGACGGGCTGCCCGGCGTGTCGGGCGTGGGGGAGAAGACCGCCGCCGCGCTGATCACCCGCTTCGGCTCCCTGGACGCTCTCCTGACCGCCCTGGACGAGGGCGCCACCGAGGGCTTCCCCGCCGGTGCCCGCACCAAGCTGGCCGCCGCCCGCGACTACCTCCGGGTCGCCCCGGCCGTGGTGGAGGTCGCCTCCGACGCCCGGTTGCCTGCCACCGACCTCACCCTGCCCACCAAGCCCCGCGACCCGGAGGCCCTGGTCCAGCTAGCCGACCGCTACGACCTCGACAGCCCACTCAACCGCCTCCTCGACACCCTGAAGTAACTCGGGCAGCCCCTAGCTCCTGACAAACCACACAGCCCTCGGGCCAGCTCGCCCACGACCTTCCGGCCACTGAGCAGACCTGGCGTCACCAGGCATGTCCGCACGCCGGGCCCACCGTCACGCGACCCCCGAGGCAGCGGGGTGCCACGCAGGGCGCCCGGGCCGAGGCGAGGCCCGGGAAGCGGAGCGTGAGAGACGCGGTGTGCGTGGGAAGCGGCGCGCCGAACGCGTGGATGCGCGACACCGGGCCCGCGATGAGTGGTGCGCGGGACGCGGGCAGCTGCGCGGGGTTCGCGAGGTGTGGGACCCGCGGGCGGGGCGCGGCACGCGCAGTGCCGGCGCCACGATGTGGGGTCCGCGAAACGCGGGAAGCGGACACGAAACGCGGGGCGCCGGGATGTGGGGCGCGGGACACGCGGAGCGCGGGATGCGCAGTGCCGGGGCCACGAAACGTGGGGCGTGCGGGGTGGGGCGTGGGTTGTGGGGTGTAGGCACAGCTCGGCGGCGCGGGGGAGGCGGCGCGGAGGGCCGGGTGGGATGTCCTGGGGTGGGGCTGGATGGGAAGGGGTGGGTGGCTGGGTCTGGGGGTTGGGGATGAGTGGGGAAGGAACGGGGGCATACCTTGATCGGTAGTGCGCGATCATGTGACAATGCGCCCACAGGTCGATACACGCGGTGTGGGGGTCGGCGTCATGGTGCGAACGCTGAGCGAGCGGCCCTAGGGTGGCGGGCGACGAGCTGGGCGAGGCCTCCGAGCTTGGTCGCGTCTGTGCGCTCGCCGCCGAATGCGCCCGTGACCTGCGCCGGTGCGTGGAAATGTACGGCGGGCTGTTTCCCAGGGCCGCCTTCGACCCCGATCTCTACCATGCCCTGTGCCTGTCCACCGCGTTCAGTTCGCCCTGGTCGGCGGCGGAGCGGCTGAAGGTCGCCAACCGGGCGGCGCTGTGGGTGCGGGCCGTCGGGTGGCTGGTGGAGCACGCGGCCGCCACCCGCGACGAGGTGGACGAGCTGAGCCGCGACTGCATGGCCGTCGCCGACGGGGCGGCGCCGAGGGTACCGGCGACCCGGTTCCTGGCGGATCTGCGGGACGAGATGGCGACGGTCAAGGGGTTCGAGGGGCTGCGGGGGCGCTGGCGGACGCAGCTGGAGCGCATGCTGGCGGCCATGGAGCGGGCCTGGGTGTGGCGGGAGGCGGGGATGGTGCCCTCGCTCGGGCGCTATCTCGACAACGCCGACAGCTGCGGTTCGAGCTTCGTCGATCTGTCACACTGGATCTACGCGGGCGACCCGTGGGCGCGGCGTCATCTGGGTGAGCTGGAGCCGGCCAGCCGGCATGTGCAGCGGTATCTGCACCTGCTGGGTGACCTGGCCTCCTACCGCCGGGACGTCAGCTGGGGCGACCTCAACGTGCTCATGCTGGGGGTCAGTCACGGTGACGTGACCGACCGGATGACCGTTCTGGCCCAGGAGGCGGCGGCGCTGATCGGGCCGTTGCGCGAGGTGAGCCCGCTGACGGCCGCGTACCTGCGCCGTCAGATCGGATTTAATACCGGTTTTCATGGCATTTCGGGCCTCATGGCCTGACAACTCACTGACTCCGGAGTTTGGGAGCGCAACGGGCCGCCATGTATTACCGTGCTCTAGGCGACAAAGAGGGACATATGGCTTCCTGTGATGGATTGTGCCTTGAGTGGAAATTGTGGCGTTGCTAGGGTGTCTCGTTGCCAGGTAAGTGGATGGGACCTTTTCTCTGCGCCTTGACAGGTCACTCTGACCAGGGCACTTCACAGGGCGGTGCTCGATGGACTTCGGTCGCTCTGAACGATGGCGACTGCCGACCGCGATCAAGATTTTGATCGCCGGCGGGTTCGGCGCGGGCAAGACCACGATGGTCGGCGCCGTCTCCGAGACGCGCCCGCTGCGCACCGAGGAGATGATCACCCACGTCAGCGCGGGTGTCGACGATCTGTCGGGCGTGGAGACCAAGCCCACGACCACGGTCGCCATGGACTTCGGCCGCATCACCATCCGTGACGACTACATGCTCTACCTGTTCGGCACGCCCGGCCAGGAGCGCTTCTACTTCGTCTGGGACGAGCTGGCGCTCGGCGCGCTGGGCGCGGTCGTGCTGGCCGACACCCGGCGGCTGGCCGACTGCTTCCCGGCCATCGACTACTTCGAACGCCACCGCACCCCCTTCGTCGTCGCCCTCAACTGCTTCGACGGCGCCCGCCCCTTCACCGTCGGCCAGGTGCGCAGGGCGCTGGAGCTGGAGCCCGAGATCCCGATCGTGTTATGCGACGCCCGCCGTAAGGACTCGGGCAAAGAGGTGCTCATCACGCTCGTCGAGCACGCGCTGCGGACGGGCGCCGAGCCCGTCGGAACCGCGCCGTGACACGAAGCCGCTACCTTTGACCGATGGAGGAGATCGACCGCCGGATCGTCACGCTGCTGGCCCAGGACGGCCGGATGAGCTTCACCGATCTGGCCAGGGAGACGGGATTGTCCGTCTCGGCCGTGCACCAGCGGGTGCGCCGCCTGGAAAAGCGCGGCATCGTCCGCGGCTACGCCGCCGTGATCGACCATGACGCCATCGGGCTGCCGCTGACCGCGTTCGTGTCGATCAAACCCATCGACCCCGCCGCGCCCGACGACGCGCCCGACCGGCTGGCCCATCTGCACGGGATCGAGGCCTGCCACAGCGTGGCCGGTGACGAGAGCTACATACTCAAGGTCCGCGTGGCCTCGCCGGTGGGCCTGGAGGAACTGCTGCAGCAGATCCGCGCCGCCGCCAACGTCTCCACGCGCACGACCGTGGTCCTGAGCACCCCGTACGAGCACCGCCCCCCGCTGCTGGAGGACGGTGCGGACCCCGTCGGCTGACTCCGGTGGCGGCCTCCCGGCTGGCGGGAGGCCACCGGGAGGCTCAGCGCTGGCCGGGAATGGCCGGCAGCACCGTGACCATGACGCCGTCGCAGCTCACGCAGGTCGCGTGCGCCCATGGCGGCATGCTGTGCACGCCGTGGTGGCGCCAGGCGACGGTGTCGCCGCCGTGCCCGTCGTCGAGGTGGCGGGCTTCGTACTCGTCCTGCCAGACGTGTGAGCAGCGCTGGCAGAAGAAGGTCCAGATTTCCGAGAAGACGTCGGTTTCGCGCATGGCGAAGCACCCTCCTGGCATGTGCGGATGGCTGACGGGCGGGGGAGTGGTGTCCCCCCGGCTCACAGCCGCCAGACGCTCAGCAGGACCAGGCGCTCGGTGTTCCCGGTCGCCCGGGTGGGCGCCGCGGCCCGCCGTACCTCGGGAAAAGGGCGGGCGGCCGCGGCGCGCGGCCGCTTCACGGGCGGGCGGCGGTTGCCGCGCGGCCCGGCCTCGTCGGTGCCGCACTCCTCGCCCAGATGTACGGCGGAGGCCACCGCGACCGACTCGGCCGCCCAGGCGGCGTGACCGGGTGACCACAGCGCGACGCACAGCCAGAACGCGGCCAGCACCGCCGGCCACCGCGCCGATCTGATCTGCGAACACAACGTGGTCACACCATCACCCAGAGTCGCGAAACTCATGCCGAGGTGATTAGTATCCGCAGCTCAGAGCGCCTAAACAGGCTCCCCGCGGGGCAGCGGGGAAGCCGTTCAGGGCAGCCGGGGCGCGTACTGGGCGCGCAGGAGGGCCTTGGCCTCCTCGGTGGCGCCGAGCAGGTCCAGGCCGCTCAGCGCCGCACCGGCGATCGGCGGTACGTCGGCGACGAGCAGCTTGGCCCGCGGCGCCCGCCCGGCGAACTCACCGTCGAGCAACGCCGTCATCAGCGGGTCCCGCGCGGTCAGCATGCCGCCGCCCAGGACCACCTCCGTGGGCGTCTCCAGCAGATCGAGCCGCCGCAGGCACACCTCCGCCATCACCACCACCTCCTCGGCCAGCCGCCGCACCAGCGACCCGGCCACCGCGTCGCCGGAGCCCGCGGCGGTGAACAACCCGGGCGCCAGCTCCAGCACGCGGGCCGGATCGATCCGGCCGAAGTGCATGTCGAGCACGAGTTCCTCGACGGACCCGACGGCGAACTGCCGCCTGACCAGCGTGCTCAGCGAGGTCGCCGGGCCGCGGCCGTCCTCGGCGCGGACGGCGTGCCAGAGCATCTCCTCCGCCACGTCCTGCCCGCCGCCCCAGTCGCCCGACATCTTCCCCAGGGCGGGGAAGCGGGCCACCCGGCCGGTGGGGGAGACGCCGACCGCGTTGATGCCGGCGCCGCACACGACGGCCACTCCCCACGGTCCCGACGCCCCGGCCCGCAGGAGCGCGAACGTGTCGTTGCGGACCACGATCTGGCCGGAGAAGCCCTGGAGGGTGAACTCTGCCGCCAGGATCTCCTCCTCCGCGGGCAGGTCGGCGCCGGCCAGGAAGGCCGCGACCAGGGTGGGGGAGGTGGTGATGCCGGCCCGCCGTACCGTGTGGAGGACTGTTGCGACGGCGGCGGGGACGCCGTCGGTGTGCGGCGTGAACGGGCCGCCGCGAGCGGTGGCCAGGACCCGGCCGTCCGCGGCGACCAGAGCGACGTCGGTCTTGCTGTTGCCCCCGTCGATGGCCAGGATCAGCCCTTCACCCCCGTCAATGTCACCCCCTCGATGAACACCTTCTGCGCGAGGAAGAAGATGATGATGACCGGAGCCGTCACGAGCAGCGTGGCCGCCATGGTGAGGTTCCATTGCACGCTGTGGAAGGCCTTGAAGGTGGCCAGACCCAGCGATAGCGTCCACCCCTCCTGGTCGACTCCCGCATACAGGAGTGGGCCGTAGTAGTCGTTCCAGCAGTAGAAGAACTGGAAGAGCGCGACCGCCGCGATCGCCGGGCGGGCCATCGGAAGGATGACCTTGAACAGCGTCTTGACGTCCGAGCAGCCGTCCACCCGGGCGGCGTCGGTGTAGTCGCGGGGGATCGTGACGAGGAACTGGCGCAACAGGAAGATCGAGAAGGCGTCGCCCAGCAGCATCGGCAGGATCAGCGGCCACAGTGAGTCCGTCAGGTCGAAGCGGGCCCAGATGAGGTAGACCGGGACGGCCACCACCTGGGGCGGCAGCATCATGGTGGTGATGACCAGCAGGAACGCCAGCTTGCGCCCGCGGAAGCGGAAGCGGGCCAGCGCGTAGGCGACCGGGATCGACGACAGCAGCGTGAACGTCGTCGCCAGCGCGGCGTACATGAACGTGTTGAGCGTCCACTGCACCAGTTTCGACTTGGCGAACACGGCGGCGAAGTTCGACCAGTTCCACGTCTGCGGCCACAGTTCACTCGTGAGCGCCTGCTCGTCGGTCATCAGCGCGGTCAGGAACACGAAGACCAGCGGCGCGATGAAGATGATGCAGAGCACGATGGTGATCGCGTGCTTGGCGATCCACATGAGCGTCTTGCGCCGGGCGCCGGGCGCCGGTCTTGTGCGTACGGCGGGCCGCCGGGCGGGTGCGGTCACGGTGGCGCTCATGAGACCTCCTCCGCGTAGCGGAACCTGCGCAGCAGGACCGTGGTGAACAACATCGCCGCCGCGAACAGCAGGAGCGCCATCACGCAGGCGTAGCCCATGGAGAAGTCGCGGAAGCCGGCGTGGAAGAGCCACTGCGGAAGGGTCAGCAGCGACTGGTCGGGATAGCCGGGCGTGAACACGGACCCGGCCGAGTCGGTGGAGCCCGACGCGACCCGGGAGGCGATCATCGCCTGGGTGAAGTACTGCAGGGCGTAGATGACCGCGGTGATCGTCGAGAACAGCAGCACCGGCGAGATCATCGGCAGCGTGACGCTGCGGAACTGCCGCCAGGCGTTCGCCCCGTCGATGGAGGCCGCTTCATAGAGGTGCTTGGGCACGTCGAGCAGCGCCGCCATGAAGATGACGATCATGTTGCCGCAGCTCCACATCGCCAGCAGCGTCAGGCTCGGCTTCGACCAGGCGGGGTTGCCGAACCAGTCGGGGCCGGTGATGCCGATGAGGGCCAGAATCTGGTTCCACGGGCCGGTCGAGGGGTTCATCAGGAAGACGAACGCCACCGTGCCCGCCACCATCGGCACCAGCGAGGGCAGGTAGACGATGGTGCGGATCAGCCCGAGGCCGGACTTCAGCCGGGTGATGAGCTGGGCCACGCCGAGCGCGAAGATCAGCTGCGCCGGGACCATGAACGCGACCAGCCACAGCGTGTTCTGGATCGAGGTCCAGACCCGGTCGTCCTTGAACAGGTAGCGCCAGTTGTCCAGGCCGATGAACTCCAGCGTGAACAGGTCGTAGCGGTGGAAGGAGAAGTAGACGGTCGCCACGAGCGGGTAGACGAAGAAGATCGAGATTCCGACCAGCCAGGGCGACAGCCACACGAGGGCGCGCAGGCCCTCGCTGCGCCGCCACCGGGACGGCGGCGCAGCGTGAGCGCGGGAAGCCACATCAGCCTCCGGACAGCTTCATCTTGTCGTCGATCCGCTTGTCGACCTCTTTCAGCCCGGCGTCCAGATCCTTGACCTGGCCCTTCTCCCAGGAGGCCATGAAGGTCGAGAAGGCGTCCTGGTTGAAGACGCTGTTGACGTTGGCGGGCAGCGTCGAGGTCTTCGGGTGGGCGAAGATGTCGAGGAAGGTCTTGAAGTTGTCGTCCTTGGCCAGGTTGGGCGACTCCATCGCGGCCTTGGTCGTGGGCACGTTGCGCAGCGCGTTCGAGAGCGTCACCAGCGAGTCGGTGTCGGTCGTCAGGTGCTTGATCAGCTCCCAGGCATGCTGCGGGTTCTTGGCGCCCTTGGGGACGCCGATGACGGTTCCGGCGGTGAAGCCGCTGCCGTAAAGGTCGGGCTTGTCGTCGGCGACCGGCAGGGGGGCGGTGCCGTAGTCCAGGCTCTTGGCCTTGGGGTCATTGGCGATCATGGCGTTGCGCCACTCGCCGTCGAGGATCATGGCGACCTTGCCCTTGAAGAACGGGTGCTCGGCGCCCCACTCGTCGCCCAGGCCCTTGCGGAACTTCTCAAGCTTGTCGTAGCCGTACCAGTCGACCAGCTCCTTCTGCCAGGTCAGCAACTGCTTCCAGGCGGGGTCGGAGCCGATGGCCGAGGTGCCGTCGTCGTTGTACCACTTGGCGCCGACCATGGGGCCGAGGTGCGACGGGCTGTTCTCGTAGTACTGCGCGCTCGGGATGAAGCCGGCCACCTTGATGTCGCCGTTGGCGTCGCGGACCGTGAGCTTCTTGGTCAGCTCGGTCAGCTCCGACAGCGTCTTGGGCGGCTCGCTGCCCTTCATCAGGGCGCGGTTGTAGTACAGGCCGTAGGCGTCGGCCAGCAGCGGCATCGTGCACCGCTTGCCCTCGAACTCCGAATAGGCGCGCGAGGCCTCGGGCAGCACCGACAGGTCGATGCCGTCCTGCTTGATGACCGCGGTGAGATCCTGGAACGCTCCCGACTTGCACCACTGGGCGACGTTGTCGGTGGTGAAGGACGCGGCCACGTCGGGCGCCTTGCCACCGCGGATGGCCGCGGTGATCTGGTCGTCCTGGACGCCCTTCTTGGTCTTGACGGTGATCTGCGGGAACTTCTTGCTGAAGGCCGCGATGGAGTCCTCGAACGCCTTGGCCTCGGCATCGGTGGCGAAGCCGTGCCAGAGTTCGAGGGTGGCCGCGGGCAGCGCCTGCGAGGCCGATCCTGAGGGCTTGGGCTGGGCGCCGAGTGACGGCGCCGGTTCCTTGCCCGCTGTGCAGGCGGTCAGGACCAGGGCTGTGAGCCCGGCGACCGCCAGGGGGACGAAGCGCACGGGGGGTGCCTCCTCATGGCGTGGAAACCGTACTGCTGAAGACCTCGTCACGGGCTGTGTCGAGGGCCAGGTCGAGCGCGCCGGCGAGGACGGGATTGCCTTCCATGGTCGACAAGCGCACCTGAGGTCGAAGGGTGGTGAGCGCGTGAAGCTCGTGTTCGACGAGTTCACGCAGGGTTTCGCCGCCGGTCAGCACGGTGCCGCCGGTCAGCACGATGAGCGCCGGGTCGATCACCGAGGTGATCGAGGCCAGCCCCACCGCGAGCCGGGCCGCGACATCGCGCAGCCCCGCCCTGGCGTCGTCGGCGCGCTGCCCGCTTCCCTGGGCGGCGCGCGTGGCGTTGGCGATGGCCTGGCGGAAGTCGGACCCGCGCACGCCGTAGGACTGAAGAAGTGTGTGAACGGCGGGCCCGCCGCTGAGCGCCTGGTACCCGTGGTTGGCGTAGCGCCCGGCCTCCCGCGCGGTGGGGGCGCCGGGCGTGGGCATGTAGCCGACCTCACCGGCGCCGCCGGTGGCACCGCGGTGCATCCGCCCGCCCAGCACGATGGCCATGCCGATGCCCTCGTCGGCCCACAGGAGCACGAAGTCGCCGTGCCCCCGCGCCACGCCGTGGGCCTGCTCGGCCAGCGCCACGAGGTTGACGTTGTTCTCGACGTCGACCGGCGCGTCCAGGCCCTCGGCCAGGGTGGGCACCAGGTCGGGGATCAGCCAGCCCGGCACGTCCTTGGCGGTGGCGAAGCCGAGGCGGCCGGTGGTCGGGTCCATCGCGCCCTGGACGCCGATGACCACGCGGCGCAGCGGGCCGGGCGGGTTGGCGCCGTCCAGCGCGGCGCGCAGCCGTTCGACGAGGGTGCCCGAGGGACGGCGCGTCGTGGGTAGCGTGAACTCGCCCACGACGGCGCCGGTGATGTCCGCGACCCGCGCCTGGACGCGGTCGGGGGTGACGTCGAGCGCGCCGACGTAGGCGGCGGCGGGGTTGATCCGGTAAACCTCTGCTGTACGGCCCGGCAGTCCTTCCCTGATCCCGTCGAGGACCACCAGGCCGGCATCCTGCAGACGGGACAGGAGCTGGGAGGCGGTGGGCTTGGACAGGCCGGTCAGGGTGCCGATCTCGGGGCGCGTCAGGGGCCCTCGCTCCAGGAGCGCCTGCAGGGCCGCGCGGTCGTTGATCGCGCGTAGCAGACTTGGAGTACCAGGAACCGGACCACTCACGACATCTCCCTCGCCACATCCTCACCCGACCCCCACCCTGGGATCTGGGGCTCCCGACTACCGGGTCCCGACTACCGGGTCCCGACTACCGGGTCCCGACTACCGGGTCCCGACTACCGGGTCCCGACTACCGGGTCCCGACTACCGGGTTGAGGGTTAGGAAAGTTTCCTAACTTGGTGTGAACGTACGGAGTCCTGGCAGGATCGGTCAAGAGGTGAAACCAAGACGTGACCGTCTCAAGGAAAGGAAGATCCTGGGTGTCTCAACAGGCATGCTAAGGTCGTGATTTGTCGTAACAACTAGCAGAATGGCCCGGAGTGTCCCATTAACACCACAAACACTAGTGGTCCCACCACCGCCCGTCAAACCGAGCTGGCCAAGGAGCAGCAGTACGTCTCCCGCCTGTACACCCGGCTTGACGTGCTGCGCGAACGCACCCAGAGCCAGCTGAAGGACGTCCTGGCCACCGGAGCCGTCGGCACCATGCAGAACCGCTCCGAACGCGACACCTTCGCCGACATGTACGCCAACCGCCTGGCCCGCCTGTGGGCGGTCGAGCGCGGACTGGTCTTCGGCCGGCTGGACCACACGGAGGAAGGCCGGCTCTACATCGGCAAGCTCGGCCTCACCGACGACGAGCAGGAGCGGCTGCTCATCGACTGGCGCGCGCCGGTCGCCCAGCCGTTCTACCGCGCCACGCCGGCCGCTCCCATGGGCCTCACCCGCCGCCGGCATCTGCAGACGCGCGGCCGTACCGTGGTGGGGGTCGACGACGACCTGCTGGATCTCGACGGGATCAGCGAGGCCGACCGCGCCACCCTGAACGGCGAGGCCGCCCTGCTGGCGGCGCTGGACGAGAAGCGCACCGGCCGCATGCGCGACATCGTGGCGACCATCCAGGCCGAGCAGGACCGCGTCATCCGCGCCGACCTCAACGGCGTCCTGGTCGTCCAGGGCGGCCCCGGCACCGGCAAGACGGTCGTGGCGCTGCACCGCGCCGCCTACCTGCTCTACACCCACCGCGAGCGCCTGGAACGGCGCGGCGTGCTCATCCTGGGCCCCAACCTGACCTTCCTGCGCTACATCGAGCAGGTGCTGCCCTCGCTCGGCGAGACCGACGTGCTGCTGTCCACGGTCGGCGAGCTCTACCCGGGCCTGAACGCCACCGCCCGCGACCGGCCGCCGGTGGCGGCGCTGAAGGGCGACATCAGGATGGCCGAGGTGATCGCGCGGGCCGTGCGCGACCGCCAGCGCGTCCAGCGCAAGCCCGTCCAGCTCCCGCTGGGCCGCTACACGCTCACGATCGAGCCCGGCATGCTCGACGCCGCGCGCAACAAGGCGGTCCGCTCGCGCCGCCCGCACAACCAGGCGCGCGCGGTGTTCGTCCGCTCCATCCTCAACGCCCTGGCCCGCCAGGCGGCGAAGAAGATAGGCAAGGGCCTCATCGACGACGAGGAACTGGCGGACCTGCGTGAGGAACTGCGTACCGAGCAGGTGGTGCGCACCGCGCTCAACCGCTTCTGGCCGTATCTGACGCCGCAGCGTCTTCTCCTCGGCCTGTACGGCTCGCCCGAACGCCTCGACTACGCCGCCGCCGCCCTGACCCCCGCGGAACGCGCGCTGCTGCGCAGGGAGGGCGGGGAGTGGACCGAGTCCGACGTCCCGCTGCTCGACGAGGCGGCCGAGCTCCTGGGCGAGATCGACGAGAAGGTGCTGCGCGCCAGCGCCGCCCAGGCCGAGGAGGACCTCGCCGCGGCCCGCCAGGCCGAGGAGCACGAGCGCGAGGCGGAGCTCGCCTACGCGCGCGAGGTCCTGGAGCTGACCGGTCTGTCCGACGTCATGGAGGCCGAGCGGCTGGCCGAGCGCCAGCGCGGCGGCGGCCCCTACCTGACCACGGCCGAGCGCGCCGCCGCCGACCGCACCTGGGCCTACGGTCACGTCATCGTGGACGAGGCGCAGGAACTGTCGCCGATGGCCTGGCGGGCGCTCATGCGCCGCATCCCCACCCGTTCGATGACGATCGTGGGCGACATCGCCCAGACCGGCTCGGCGGCCGGGGCGCGCGCCTGGGCCGACGTCCTCGACCCCTATGTGGCCGGGCGCTGGCGCCAGGAGAAGCTGACGGTGAACTACCGCACCCCTGTGGAGCTGATGGCGGTCGCCGCCGACGTGCTGGCCACGATCGACCCCGGGCTGCGGGCGCCGACCTCGGTGCGCGAGAGCGGGGCGACGCCCTGGTCGGCGCCGCTGACCGAGCTGCCCGACCTGGTGAAGGCCGAGGTGGGCGAGGGCGGCAAGGTCGTGGTCGTCGCCCCGGACGTCCTGGTCGGCACGCTCGGCGCGAGCGTCGCCGCGGCGGTGCCCGGCACGGCCGTGGGCGGCGGGGCGGCGGCACTGGACGCGCCGGTGGCGGTGATGGGCGTGGCGGACGCGAAAGGGCTGGAGTTCGACTCCGTGATCGTGACGGAACCGCAACTGATCGTCGAGCAGTCGGCGCGTGGTTCGAGCGATCTTTACGTGGCCCTGACCCGCGCCACACAACGCCTCGGCGTCGCCCACGATCGCCCGCTGGGGCCCGCGTTGAGCCGCTTGCGGCCGCGAGGAAATGGGGCGACAAATGGGCTTTAGCTCGGCCGCACCCCGGGTGGGTCACCGCGCGGTCCCCCTGCCGCTCCCATGGACTACCTGCGAAAACTTGATGTTTCCGCTGATCGGGACACGGTTGACATCTGAGTTGGAGTCGGTAGTTTGCTGCGCAGTCCAGCACGGGACTTGGCCGGTTGGCCGTCTCTGACATCGTCGGATCCTGCGTCCGTGACGGAGCGTGACATATTGTGCGCGACTCCGTCCACACAGCCAGGTGCAGGGCCGTCGGTCCGTCGAGTCGGGGCACCCCAACCGGGCGGGGGGTTGGACCCGGGACGGGCCCGGTAGCCCAGTAGACAACGGAATTCCGCGCTCGCCGCCGACGAGACGGGTCCGGTCCGAAGGGTTTCCGGGCCCTCTTCCCGCTCCCGTGCCAGTGGATCACCACAAGCGCCGGGTGATCTCGCGGCCGACGGCCCGCGAGGTCACCCTGCCAGGTACGGCACTCCTGGCCAGGCGCGGAGCCAATCGCCCCGGTCAGGCGGTACCGTTTGCGCGACGGCTTGATGCGATCGCGAGGAGACCGGCGTGGTGCAGGAGAAAGCGGCGGCCCCACCGCCCTCGCCCCTCCCCGGCCCCGCCGCGCCCGCCCCTCCCTCGGTGAAGTGGCCGAAGGAACCGCCCGCGCGCCTGCTCGCCCGCGTGGCCGCCGCCGTCGCCGGAGGGCTCGCGCTCTTCCTCGCCTTCCCGCCGCTCGACTGGTGGTGGAGCGCGCCGATCGGCCTGGCGCTCCTGGTCATCTCCGTGTACGGCTGCCGCCCCCGCCGCGCCGCCTGGCTCGGCTACCTGGCGGGCGTGGTCTTCCTGCTGCCGACCCTGTGGTGGGTCAGCCCGATCGGCGTCGACGCCTGGATCGCGCTGGTCGCCGTCGAAAGCCTCTTCTACGCCGCCTGGGCCTTCCTGACCCGGCTCACCCTGCGCCTGCCCTGGTGGCCGCTGTGGCCGGCGGCGCTGTGGGTGGGCATGGAGTGGTGCCGCTCGACCTTCCCGGTGGGCGGCTTCCCCTGGGCCAGGGTCGCCTTCAGCCAGGGCGAGTCGCCGTTCACCCCCTACGCCGCGCTCGGCGGCGTGCCGCTGGTGACCTTCGTCGTGGCGCTGTGCGGCTCGCTGATCGCCTACGCCGCCGTCCGGTACCTTCCGGCCCCGCGCCGGGCCACCGGCGCCCCAGCGCCGCGTGACAGGCGCCTGGCGGTGGCGCCGCTGGCGCTCGCGCTGGCCGTACCGCTGGCGGCGCTCGCGATCCCGCGGCCCGGCGACGAGGGCAGGTCGGTCAACATCGGCATCGTCCAGGGCAACGTCCCCGGCAAGGGCATGTACGCCTTCGGCGAGGAACCCGCCATCGTCCTGCAGAACCACGCCAACGAGACCAAGCGCCTGGCCCAGGCCGCGCGCGAGCGCAAGGTCCTCAAGCCGGACATCGTCATCCTCCCCGAGAACTCCACCGACATCGACCCCTACCGCAGCGACTTCGCCCGCTCGGTCATCGACGAGTCGGTCAAGGACGTCGGGGTGCCCACGCTGGTCGGCGCGGTCGTCTCGATCGGCGACACGGAGCGCGCCACCCGCAGCCTTGTCTGGGACCCGGTCAAGGGGCCCGGCGCCTACTACGACAAGCGGCAGCTCGTCCCGTTCGGCGAGTACACGCCGTTCAAGGAGGTCTTCCTGGCGCTGTTCGAGCGGGCCAGGCTCGTCGGGCGGCAGTCGGTGGCGGGCACCAGGCCGGGCAACCTCCCGATGGGCCCGGTCACCATCGGCGCCGTCAACTGCTACGAGGTGGCCTTCGACGCGACCGTCCGCGAGACCGTCAGGGCCGGTGGCACGCCGCTGGCCGTGCAGACGAACAACGCCACCTACGCACTGTCCAATCTTCCCCCGCAACAACTTGCCATGTCCAAGCTGCGCGCGGTGGAGCACAATCGAGCCGTGGTGACCGCCGCGACCACGGGGATCTCCGCCTTCGTCACGCCGGAGGGTAAGGTCTCCTGGCAGACCCGCGAGGGGGTCGCCGACATGAACGTGGTCAAGGTGCCCGTAAGGACCCGGGCCACGCTCGCCACCACGGTGGGCGCGGCGCCCGAATGGGCATTGATGGTGATGGGTGTGGGGGCCGTAGGCGTCGCCGCGTGGCGCGGCAGGCGCCGAGACGATCGGATGAGGTAACGACTGACCATGGAGACGCTTGGCCGGGTGCTCATCGTCGTACCCACGTACAACGAGCGTGACAACCTGCCGCTGATCGCCGAACGGATCCGGGCCGCCGTGCCCGACGCGCACCTCATGATCGTCGACGACAACAGCCCCGACGGCACCGGCGACCTCGCCGACGAACTGGCCGCCAAGGACGACCACGTCCACGTCCTGCACCGGCCGGGCAAGCAGGGGCTCGGCGCCGCCTACATCGCCGCGTTCCGCTGGGGCATGAGCGAGGGCTACGACGTGCTCGTCGAGATGGACGCCGACGGCTCCCACCAGCCCGAGGAACTGCCCAAGCTGCTGGAGGCGCTGGCCGAGGGCGCGGACCTGGCGATCGGCTCGCGCTGGGTGCCCGGCGGCAAGGTCGTCAACTGGCCGGCGCACCGCGAGTTCCTGTCCCGGGGCGCCAACGTCTACGTGCGCCTCATCCTGGGGCTGCCGATCCGCGACGCCACGGCGGGCTTCCGTGCCTACCGCGCCGCCACGCTGGAGAAGATCGGCGTGTCGGGCGTGGAGTCGCAGGGCTACTGCTTCCAGGTCGACCTCACCCTGCGTACCGTCCGCAGCGGGCTGCGCGCCCGCGAGGTGCCGATCACGTTCGTGGAGCGGGTCAACGGGGTCAGCAAGATGAGCGGCAAGGTCATCACCGAGGCGCTGTGGCGGGTGAGTCTCTGGGGCGTCACCGGGCTGCCCTCGCGCCTGCGCCGCCGCCGCTGACACCGTCCTCGCGCGGAACGTCCGGGGCGGCCCGGACGTTGTACCGTCAGTAAACGGCGTCCGCCTGCCCGAATGAGGAAATCGATGGTCCGGCTCCTGCTTTTCCTGGCCTTCCTGGTCGTGCCCGTGCTGGAGATCTGGGTGCTCATCCAGGTCGGCTCCGTGATCGGCGGCTGGACCACGGTGGCGCTGCTGATCGCCGACAGCCTGTTCGGCGCGTGGATCGTGCGCCGCGAGGGGCGCCGGGCCTGGCGCAGCATCAACGAGTCGCTGCAGTCGGGTCGTATGCCGGATAAGGAACTGGCCGACGGCGGGCTCATCCTCGTGGGCGGGGCGCTGCTGCTGACGCCGGGGTTCCTGACCGACATCGTGGGGTTCCTGTGCGTGCTGCCGTTCACGCGGCCGATGATGCGCCGCCTGGGGTCGTGGTTCTTCGCCCGCCGGGTCAAGGCGATGGCGGCGGCTTCGCCGTACGCGAACCTGGGTGTGCCCTTCCCGCGGGCGGACCAGAACCGCCCGGCCGACCCGTCGGGCGGCAAGGTCGTGCACGGCGAGGTCATCAGGGAGGAGCGCGACGGCGGTTGAGCGGCCGGTCGCGGACAAGCCAAAGCCCCCGGACCCGTCAGGGCCCGGGGGCTTCACCGTGAGATTGTGTCAGGCGCTCTTGCGACGCTGGGCACGTAGGACGGCCAGCCTCTCGTTGAGCACCTCTTCCAGGTCCTCGATGGACCTCCGCTCCAGGAGCATGTCCCAGTGCGTCCTCGGTGGCTTCGCCTTCTTCGACTCCGGCTGCTCGCCGTCCACGCGCACCGCGGTCACGCCGCACATGCGGCACTCCCAGGTGGCGGGGATCTCGGCTTCAGCGGCAAGCGGAACCTCGAAGCGATGGCCCTTCGGACAGGTGTAGGACACCTCCTGGCGCGGGGCCAGATCCGTGTTACGGTCGTTCTCGTAGCTGGTTGCCCCGAGCCGGGTGCCACGAAGTGCGCGCTCGCCCATGTCTAAATGCCTCCTACAGGGCCCCCACTAAGATGGGGGGTCTGTCTCCCACGGTGTCTAACGCTTGGTACCGTGATGGGATTCCCACCCGGAGCGTGATCCAACCGCTCAGGCCGCCAGGAGTGGGAGGAAGTTCTTGTTTCACGCGGTTCGCGAGCGCCACATTTCCCCGGCCAGCCACAGCGCGCCCAGCATGATGAGCACCCCGTGGGCGATGCGCAGGGCGTAGACCGGCGCGAAGAACTGCGGGATGAACAGCGCGAACCCGGCCGCCAGCGGCACCGCGCTCCACTTGCCGAGCACGCCCGTGCGCCAGACGGCGATCGCGGCCATGACCGTGCCGACGCCGAGCAGCAGCAGGCCGCCGGCGAACATCGTGACCTCGACCGTCCCGTAACGGAATTCCTGCGCCAGTTCCATCAGCGCGGGTGCGCCGTCGCGCAGGGAGCGTCTGGCGATGACGTTGAGCCCGAAGTCCTCCGCGCCGTAGTAGGGCAGGGTCAGCCCGGCGCCGATCCAGGTCACGACCGCGGCGCGCAGCGAGAGCCGGTCGCCGAGGACCTGGTGGAGCCCGAGTACGGCGAGGCCGAGCAGGATGAACCCGAGCATGGCCGCGAGGTGCCCGACGACCCAGTTGGCCGAGGCCATGGCGGCCGCGTCGTCGCCCGAGGGGCGCAGAACGGGATAGAGCAGAAACATCAGGCCGGTGGCCGCGAAGGCGGCGGAGGTGAGACGGGGGCGGGCATCGGATCTCCTTGCAGTGCATTGCTCTTTAGTGAGAGCAATGCTCTCGAAAGAGAGCGTCTATGTCAAGAGCACTGCTCTCGGCGAGATGTCTCGCGTGAGACGCCGGTGAGATGTCCGTGGAACGCGCCCCCGGCACGCTTTCGGCATGACCCCTCACACCCGGCGCGTGGCCTGCGGCGTGGCCCTCGTCATCGGACTGTCCGCCTGCGGCGCGCTCCCGCCCCCCGCCGCCGGCCGGGACGAGCCCTCCACCCCCGCGGGGGAGGAGCCCCGCTCCACGGAGGACGAGCCGCGGCCGAGCGCGGACAAGCCCCGGCCGCGGCGGCCCGATCCCGGCATCGTCGCCCCCGCCGTCTCCACCGCGCTGCCCGTCGAGGGCAGGAACCTGCGCCTGGCCAGGTCCGGGGAGAAGGAACTGGCGCTGCGGTTCGACCTGTTCAACGGCACGGACAAGGTACTGTCGCCCGGCACGCTCGGCCTGGACGCCCGCGAACGGCTCGTGGCCCTCGTCGACCCGGTCACGGGCACCGCCTACGGCCTGGCGGGCGGCTCCGGCCAAGGGCGCATCAGCGAGGACGTGGACGTGGAGCCCGGCGGGAGCACGCCGGTGACGGCCGTGTTCACCGCGCCGCCCGAGGAGACCTCCGAACTGCTCGTGGCGCTCAACGGCCTGCGGCCCGTGATGGTGCCGATCGGCCCCGCCGGTCCCGAGGACGGCGCGGTGCCGCCGGTCCAGGGCGACCCGCAGGTGGGCGCGCTGGTCTGCAAGGTCGGCAAGGGCGGCAAGGAGGCGTTCACGCTGCCCAGCGACGTGCTGTTCGAGTTCGGCAGCGCCAAGCTGTCACCGGCGGCCAGGTCGGCGATCACCGGGCTCGGCGAGCGGGTCGGCGCCTCCTCCGGCACCGTCACCGTCGACGGCCACACCGACGGGGTGGGCGGCGACGCCGACAACCAGACGCTGTCCGAGCGCCGGGCGCAGGCGGTCCGCCAGGCGCTGGGGCCCTCGCTCGGCGACTCCTTCGACTACCGGGCCAAGGGCCACGGCGAGAGCGACCCCGTCGCCCCGAACGCCAAGCCGGACGGCAGCGACGACCCCCGGGGACGGGCCAAGAACCGGCGCGTCGAAGTCGAGGTCGACGGCCGTCGCGAGCCCGAGGCGCCGGTCTCCGGCGGCGAACTGTCCGACGCCGGTCTGCGGGCCGAGGTCGACAGCGTGCGGCGGCTGTCGGGCTTTCTGCTGGCCTCGGTGAAGGTGACCAACCCCGGCTCCGAGCCCGCGCCGCTGCCGTACGAGAACCACTTCACGCCCAAGGAGCTGACCACGGGACAGCTGTCGGTCAGCGGCCCCGGCAGCCGCCACGAGCTGTGCGGGTTCGCCGAGCCCACCTACTTCGACTTCGTCGGCACGCTCAGCTCCGGCTTCATGCCGGGCAAGCTCGACGTGCTGCCCGCCGGCGCCGAGGTGACGCTGTGGGGGCTGCTGCCCGCGCCCCCCGAGAGCGTCGCGTCGGTGAAGGTCCGGCTCGGTGGGTACGGCGAGCCCCTGGACGCCCCGATCACCGAAGGCTGAGGCCTTCGGACGCGCAGATCACCGAAGGCTGAGGCCCCTGGACGCGCAGATCACCAATCGCTGAGGCCCTGGACGTCCGGATCGCCGAAGGCTAGAGGCTCAGTTGCCGGCGGACCGCGGCCAGCCGGGCGGTGTACCTCGGCCAGCCGAACCCCGAGGCGGCGTACGCGGAGGCCGTCGCCTCGGCCAGATCCCCGGCGCCGGCCCGGTCGCCGGAGGCGAGCGTCAGCGCCGCCGAGACCGCCCTGGCGGCCAGCCACGGCGTGCTGCCCTCCGGCGCGTCGGCGTAGACCGCCCGCAGCAGCGAACCCGCCTCGTCCAGGTCGCCGCGCAGGATCAGCACGTCGGCCAGGTCGATGTGCGCCATGCTCGCCCCGGTCCCGTCCTCGGCGGCGTAGGCGAGCGCCGCGCGCAGGTGCGCCTGCGCCGCGCCCGTGTCGCCGTCGGCGAGCCGCGCGTTGCCCCTGATCAGCTCGTTCAGCGGCAGGATCTGCCGGTCGTCGAGCCGGGTCGCGTAGTGGCCGGACTCGTCGGCGCAGGCCATCGCCTCGCCGGTACGGCCCATGGCCAGCAGCGCCTGGGCCTGGTTGCTCAGGCCCCTGGCCAGGCCGTGCTCGTCGCCGCTCTCCCGGTCGAGAGCGTTGGCGGTGACGTAGCGGTCGAGCGCCGCCTCGGCCTGGCCCGTGTACAGGTACAGGGTGCCCAGCGCGTCGGCGAACGCGGACCTGCGCTGCCTGTTGGCCAGCCGCTCGGCCAGTTCCTGGCCCTCCAGCAGCGGGGCGAGGGCGTCCTTCAGCCGGCCGCGCTCGATCTCCACGATGCCGCGGTAGTAGCGGACGTTCATGGTCAGCGTGTCGTCGTCGGCCAGCTCCGCGGCCTTGGCCAGCAGGGCCGCGGCCTCGTCGAAGCGGCCGACCATGGTCGTGACGAAGCCGTGGTCGCACAGGGCGGCCGCGCGTTCGGCCCGGGTGCTGCCCGGGGCGTCGGACAGGGCGGCGAAGTGGCGTCTGGCCTCGGCGTACCAGCCTCTGATGAGCCACGGGGTGTGCAGCTCCAGGGCCAGCCGCAGGCCGTCGGCGGCGCGTCCGGTGTCCGGGGCGCCGTCCAGCGCGGCCAGCAGGTTCGGCCACTCGGCGAACACCGCGCCGACCGCCTCCGCGCCGGCGAAGTCGTCCGGGTCGCCGGCCTGCCTGACGAAGTCCAGGCACCAGGCCAGGTGTGCGGCGCGGGCCGGCTCGGTCTCGCCGGCGGCGGCCAGCCGTACCGTGGCGTAGTCCTTGACGGTCTCCAGGAGCCCGAACCTGCGCCCGCCACCGCCGGTCTCCACCGTCACCAGGCTGCGGTCGGCGAGCTCGGCCAGCGCGGGGGCGACGTCGCCGGCCGGCATGCGCGCGGCGGCCACGTGCTCGGCGGCCTCCAGCGTGAAGCCGCCGCTGAAGACCGACACCTGGCGCAGGACCGCGCGCTCGCGGGCCTCCAGCAGGTCGTGGCTCCAGTCGAGGGCCGAGCGCAGGCTCGTGTGCCGTCCGCCGGCGCCGCGCGCGCCGCCGACCAGCAGCCGCAGCCGGTCCTCCACGCGTGTGGCCAGTTGCGCCGCGGTCAGCGCCCGGGTGAGTCCCGCGGCCAGCTCGATGCCGAGCGGCAGCCGGTCCACCGCGGCGCAGATCGCCGCCAGGTGGGCGGGGTCGGCGCCGCTCTGGTCGGGCGCGCACCGCTGCAGGAACAACCGCGCCGCCGCCGCGGGCGCGAGCGGCCCGACCCTGTGCAGCTCCTCGCCGGGGGCCAGCAGCGGCCGCTGTGAGGTGACGAGCACGGTCAGCCCCGTCGTACGGCCCAGCAGCGCCATCACCAGCTCCGCCACCGCCTCGACCAGGTGCTCGGCGTTGTCCAGGACGAGCAGGGAGCCGTCGAGCCGCGCGGCCGCCTCGGCCGGGTCGCCGGGGTCGGCGCCGACGGCCGCCCAGATCGCGTCCTGCCTGCGGAGCGGAGCCAGCTCGACCACCGTGACCGCCCGCTGCCCGGTTCCCGCGGCCGCCCGCTGTCCTGCCGCCGTGACCGGTCGCCGTCCCGCCGCCACGGGCCGCCGCCCGGCCACCGACCTGGCCGCCTCGATCGCCAGCCGGGACTTCCCGCTGCCCGGCCCGCCGGTGAGCGTCACCAGCCCCGGCCGCGCCAACCGGCCCACCAGGGCGGCCAGGTCGCCGTCGCGGCCCACGAAACTGGTCGCGGGCCCGGGCAGCCGCACCGCCCCTCCTCCCGGCCGCCCGTCTTCTCCCGCAGGCCCGTCTTCTCCCGGAGACTCGTCCTCTTTCGGACGCCCGTCCTCAGCCGGCAGCTCGTCCCTATTCGGCGGCCCGCCGGGGGCGGGGTCGCGTGCCGTGCCCGGGTCCCGCGTGGGGCCGGGCTGTTCATGGAGCAGGGAGGGGTCCTGGCGGAGCATGAGCATCTCCAGCCGCGCCGTCTCCGGGGCCGGGTCCACGCCGAGCTCCTCCGCGAGCGTACGGCGCAGCCTGGCCAGCCGCTCCAGCGCCTCCGCCTGCCTGCCGCCCTGGTAGAGGGCGGTGGCCAGCAGCCCGTGCACCCGCTCGTGCAGAGGGTGTTCGGCGGCCAGCCGTTCCAGCTCGGGCCGTGCCTCGGTGGCGGCGCCCAGCGCCAGGTCGGCCCGCAGCCGCTCCACGAGCAGGTCGAAGCGCCACGCGTCCAGCCGCTCGCCCTCAGCGGCGGCGAACGGGACGGCCCGCAGGTCCTCCAGCGACGAGCCGCGCCACGACCCGAGCGCCTCGGCCGCGGCCGCCCTGGCCGAGCGGTGGTCGCCGGCGCGCACGGCGGCGTGCATGCTCTCTGCCGCCTCGCGGGCGGCGCGCAAATCGGCGGGGCCCGCGTCGAGGGAGTAGCCGCCGGCCGCCCTGACCAGCCGCGCTCCCGGCGCGTCCGGGGACGGCGCCGCGGTGAGAGCGGTGCGCAGGCGCGAGGCCAGGACGCGCAGCCGCTCGGTGGGCCGGGTGAGCTCGGCCTCGCCCCACAGGTCGGCGGCGAGCCGTTCGTCGGGCACGGGGCGCCCGCCGGCCAGCGCGAGCCGGGCCAGGAGCGCGCGTTCGAGCGGGCGCTCCAGGCGGACCAGGGCCTCCCCGGCACGGATCACGACCGGTCCGAGCACGAGGACGTCCAGGCCGGAGGGCGATGACATGGGCTGGATTATCCCAGGCTCGCCGGTGAGACGCCGGTGAAACGGAGGTGGAAGGTCACCCGTCCAGGCTGGGCGACATCGGTTTCACGGCCTGAGGAGACAACGATGCGGCTCGCCGTACGAGGAGAAGCGCTCACCCCCGACGACCCGGGCTACGAGGACGCCAGGAGGCTCTACAACGGCATGATCGACCGGCGGCCCGCGCTGCTCGTGCGCGCCGGCGGCACCGAGGACGTGGTGGTGGCGCTGGCCCACGCCCGCTCCCGCGGCATGGAGGTGAGCGTGCGCGGCGGCGGGCACGGCGTGGCCGGGCTCGCGCTCGGCGGCGACCTGGTGATCGACCTGTCCGCGCTGCGCGGCGTCACCGTCGACGCCCGCGAGCGCACCGCGGTGGTCGGGGGCGGCGCGACCTGGCGCGACGTCGACCAGGCCACGCAGGCCCACGGCCTGGCCGTTCCCGGCGGCCGGGTGAGCCACACCGGCGTGGCGGGGCTCACGCTGGGCGGCGGCCACGGATGGCTGTCGGGACGGCACGGCCTGACCTCCGACAACCTGATCGGCGTGGAGATGGTCACCGCCGACGGCCGCGTGGTCTCCGTCACCGATCGGGACGAGCCGGAGCTCATGTGGGCGCTGCGCGGCGGCGGTGGCAACTTCGGCGTCGTCACTTCCTTCACCTTCCGCCTGCATCCGGTGGAGCCGCTGATGCTCGGCGGGCTGATCGGCTACCGCGTGGCCGACGCGCCGGCGGTCCTGGACGCGCTGGCCGGGCTGGAGGACTTCCCCGACTACAACGGCGCGGTGATCTTCATGACGGCGCCGCCGGAGCCGTTCGTGCCCGGCCACGTGGTCGGCCGGCCGGTCCTCGCGGTGGCGCCGGTGTGGCTGGGCGACCCGGACGCCGGAAAGGAGCTGATCAGGCCCCTGTACGCGGCGGCCGAGCCGCTGTTCGACGCCGTCCAGCCGATGCCCTACGTGGCGCTGCAGTCGATGATCGACGGTAGCGCCCAGCCGGGCTGGCGCAACCGGTGGAGCGCCGAGCTCGTCCGTGACCTGCCGCCGGACCTCGTCGCCGACCTGCAGGACGCCGCGATGACCGCCCCGAGCCCGCTGACGCAACTGGTCGTCGCGGCGATGCCGGAGGCGGTCAGGAACGGCCCCGGCTCGGCCTACCCGGGCCGGGAGGGCGGCCGCTACCTCATCCATCCCATGGCGGTCTGGACGGACCCGGCCGACGACGAGGCCAACCGGGCCTGGACGGCCAAGGTGACCGCCGCGATCCGGGGTCACGAGGTGACCGGCACCTACCTGAACCTGGAGGCGCCGGACGACGACCGGGTGCGCTGGGCGATGGGCGAGGAGCGCTACGGCAGGCTGCGGCGGGTGAAGTCGGCCTGGGATCCGGACGACGTCTTCCGCCACTGCGCGCACGTACGCGTCATTTCGGAGTGACGAGGGGCACCAGCGTGCGGTCGCCGAAGTCGGTCATGAAAGCCAGCGGCTTGACCGAGGCGCCGACCATCGCCGCCAGGGCGGGCTTGCCGGCGGCGCGGGCGAGGGCGGGGCCGAGCGCCGCCATCATGGCGGTGAGCGCGGGCAGGGGCCTGATCCACATGGTGACGTCCTCGATGAGGCCGTCCTCGCCGATCCTGATCAGGGCGGCCTCCTCCAGTTCGTGCTTGCCGAGGCGGGCGGTGGCGGCGAGCATGCGGGTGCGCTCGTCGCCGACGTCGGTGTGGTAGCGCAGGTCGCGCAGCCCGCCGAGCGCCACCGTGAACAGCCCGCGTACCTGCGCGTGCCCGGAGAAGCCCGCGCGGGCGCTCAGCGGGGAGTGGAAGGTGACCGTGGGGGAGAGCGTGGCCATCAGGGCGTCGACGTCCTTGGCCTCGCCCGCCTCGCGGTAGCGGCGGCTGACCTCGTTGAGTGAGTCCTGAAAATGAACTGTCATGGGTTCACTTTATCAACTGACTATGCTGGGGTCATGAACAGGTTCGGGGACATGCACTGCTCCATCGCCCAGGCCGTCGGCGTGGTGGCGGAGCCGTGGACGCCGCTGATCCTGCGCGACCTCTTCCTCGGCCTGCGCAGGTTCGACCAGCTGAGCGAGGACCTCGGGATCTCGCGCAACCTGCTCACGCAACGCCTGGAGCGCCTGCGGGCCGCGGGCGTGGTGGAGAAGGTCGCCTACCAGGAACGGCCGGCCCGCCACGAGTACCACCTGACCGAGGCGGGCCGCGACATCGTGCCCGCGCTCATCACGCTGATGGCGTGGGGCGACCGGTGGGCGACGCCGCCCGGCGGCCCGCCCGCGCTGCTGATCCACTCCTGCGGGCGGCAGTTCACGCCCGAGGTGACGTGCCCGCACTGCGGCGGCGCCGCCGGCGCGGACACGATCACGATCGTCGGCGGCCCCGGCGCCGCGCAGGGGCCGGGGACGATGGTGCTGGCCAAGCCGGACTAGAGCTTGTCCGGGACCTCGTTTCCTGCGGCGCGGATGGCCTTGGGCAGGTTGACCGCCGCCAGGATGGCGCCGCCCAGGATGAAGAAGACGACCAGCGAGATGATGCCCAGGCGGTAGCTGCCCGACAGCTGGATGGCCATGCCGAGGGTGGCCGAGCCGAGGAAGGTCGAGCCCTTGTCGCTGATCTCGTAGAGGCTGTAGTACTCCGCCTCCTTGCCCTTCGGGATCACGTGGGAGAACAGCGAGCGAGACAGCGCCTGGGTGCCGCCCATGACGATGGCGATCGCGAAGCCGAGCGCGTAGAAGGCCGCGGCCGAGCCCGCGGGCAGGAAGTAGGCGATCGCGACGACGGCAGTCCAGGCCACCAGGGCCATCAGCACGACCTTCTTCGCGCCGATCCGCGAGGCCACGAAGCTCAGCAGCAGCGCCCCGAAGAACGCCACGAACTGCACCATCAGAATGGCGCCGATCTGCACGGTCGTGTCGAGGCCCAGTTCCTTCTCGGCGAAGGTCGCGGAGAAGGAGATGACGGTCTGGACGCCGTCGTTGTAGAGCAGGTAGCCGACGAGGAAGGCCAGCGTCAGCGGGTAGGCCTTCAGGCCCATCGCGGTGCGGCCGAGCTGGCGGAAGGAGCCGCCGATCGCCTGGCCCGCCGTCTCGCGGCGCGGGGCGGCGCCGCGCCGGTTGCGCAGCCGCAGCAGCGGGATGATCGTGAAGCCGCCCCACCACAGGCCCGCCGAGGCGAGCGCGATGCGCACCGCGGTGCCCTTGTCGATGCCGAGCAGGTCCTCGCCGAACAGGAACAGCACCAGGTGCACGGCCAGCAGCAGCCCGCCGCCGAGGTAGCCGAAGCCCCAGCCCATGCCCGAGACCTTGTCCCGTTCGTCGGGCGTGGCGATGTCGGGCAGGAAGGAGTTGTAGATGACGAACGCGCACGCGAAGCCCACGTTCGCGATCAGGAACAGCAGGCCGCCGAGGATGTAGCGGCCGTCGCCGACGAACCAGAAGCAGACCGTGGCCAGCGCGCCCAGGATCGCGAAGAAGCCCATCAGCTGCTTCTTGCGCCCGGTGTGGTCGGCCAGCGCGCCCGCCACCGGCATGAAGATGATCTGCAGGATGGCCGCGACGCCGACGACGAAGGAGAAGTACGCGCCCGGCCGTACGTCGAAGCCGAGCACGTCCACGTACGGCGCGCCGTTCGCGGCCGCCTCGGCGATCGTGATCAGGTACGGCCCGAGGAAGACGGTCAGGACCGTCGTCGGGAAGGCGGAGTTGGCCCAGTCGTAGAAGTACCAGCCCCACTGCTCGCGCTTGCGCGCGGCGGGGGAGTCGTCGAAGACCGCGGGGGGTGAGGGGACGGTCATGCTTCTCCTATGCGGCCAGGGAGCCGGGATGCCAGAGGCCGCGCCGGTCGAGGACGTCGCGCAGGCCCGAGATGTTGTCGGTCATGATGCCGTCGACGCCCAGGTCGAGCAGGCGTTCCATGCGGAGCGGGTCGTTGATGGTCCACACGTGCACCTGCATGCCGACGGCGTGCGCGGTGTGCACCAGGGCCCTGGTCGTCACGCGCAGGCCGCGAAAGCCGACCGGGACCTGCGCGCAGGGGACCCCGGAGCGGGCCAGGCGGGTGAGCAGCCGGCCGTAGCCTGAGGTGCTGGCGGCGGTGCGCAGGGCGGCCACGCCGCGCGGCCCGAGGGAGGAGCAGACCTCGCGGCCCATCGCCGCCCTGGCCCGTTCGAGGCGCTCGTCGGAGAAGGAGGTCAGGCAGACGCGGTCGTGGGCGCCGGTGCGCCTGACCGCCTCGGCCAGCGGGGCGATCGCGCCGGCCTCCTTGACGTCGATGTTGAAGCGGGCCTCGGGGAAGCTGCCGAGCAGGTCCTCCATCAGGGGGATCTCGTGCGCGCCGCCGATGCGGGCCCGGCGTACCGCGCTGTAGGGCAGGTCGGCGATCCGGCCGCGCCGGTCGGTGACCCGGTCGAGCGTGTGGTCGTGGAAGGCCAGCAGCACGCCGTCGGAGGTGGCGTGGGCGTCGGTCTCCAGGTAGGTGTAGCCGAGCGCGACGGCCCGCTCGAAGGCGGCCGCGGTGTTCTCCCGTCCTTCGAGCGCCCCGCCCCGATGGGCGAAGGCCAGGGGGCCCGGATGGTCGAGGAACGGGAATCGACGGCTGAGCACGGGTCGAGTATGCCTTCCGTGGGTGAACGTTTGGGTTACGAATCAGGCAGGGCTGCCCATTCCTGGCGGCGGGTCTCGGCCAGTGCCATGGCCGCGGCCACCGCGACGTTGAAGGAGCCGACCCGGCCGACCTGCGGGATGTAGCAGGCGCCGTCGATGGCGTCGAGCAACGCGGGCGAGCAGCCGTGGTCCTCGCTGCCCACGACCAGGCAGACGTCGCGGGCGAGGTCGGCGCGGAAGATCGGCTGCGCGTCGGAGGTGAGCTCGATCGCCAGTACGGCGTAGCCGTCCTCGCGGGCCGCCTTGACCGCGTCGACGGCGGGCATGGGCTCGTGCCAGGTGACGAGACGGTCGGTGCCGAGCGCAGTCTTGCCCGCCTTGGGATGGGTGGGCGGGGTCGCGTTGCCGGCCAGCCAGATGGTGTCGACGCCGAACGCGGCGGCGCTGCGGAAGATCGAGCCGACGTTGAACGGGCCGGTCACCGATTCGAGGATCAGGGCGATCCGGTGTTCGGTGCCGCGCCGCCAGGTGCGGTTGAGCCGCTTCACGTCCGTGGGGCGAAGCTGCCTTCTCATCGTGTCACCTTCAGGATTCGGTACGCGGCCCTGGAAGCCTCACGGGAGGCCTGCCAGCCCTGCTCGCCGAGCCAGCGCTGCAGGGAGTCGGAGCCGAGGTGTTTCTGGACGACCAGGTGGGCGGCGCCGTCGGGGGTCAGCCGCGACAGCCACCTGGTGAGCATGGCGTGAAGTGCCGGTTTCCCGATCCGGATCGCCGGATTAGACCAGATAGCCCGAAATTTCACGTCATCTGGTACGTCGTCGATATGAATCGGTCTTACTTTGTAAAGGCCAGCGGCTTGGGCGTTGCGCTCCGTGAGCTCCAGCGAGCGCCGGTTCACATCGACCGCCCAGACGGTCGCTCCGGGCGCCCGCGTGGCCATCGTCAGCGCGATCGGCCCGTAGCCGCAGCCCAGGTCGAGCAGGTCGCCGTCCTGCGGCGGCGGTGGCACGCTCTCCAGCAGGATCTTCGTGCCCAGATCGACCCGCTCGGGGGAGAACACGCCGCTGTCGGTCTCCAGCCGCAGGTGCAGATCGGGTAGCACGAGACTGACCGAGCCCGGCTTGTGGCTCGTGTCAGGCCGCTCGGAGAAGTAGTGGGCCACGTGCAGAAACGTTACGGGATCCGGGCACCGAACCAGACCGAGGCACCGGCCACCAGCGCGCCCAGCAGCACCGCGGCCACGATGAACCACTGGCTGATCTCCTGGTTGACGAGCTTGAAGCCGAGCGAGGTGCCGATCTGCTCGTAGACCTCGCGCAGTTCGGTGCCCGACTCGGCGGCGTAGGCGCGGCCATTGGTGCCCTCGGACAACGACTGGAGCGTCTGCTTGTTGACCGGCACGTTCACCTCCCGGCCGTCGATGGAGACGGTGCCTTCCTGCGTGCCGTACGCGATGGTGGAGACGGGCACGCGCCCGGACGTCGCGGCCTCGATCGCCTCGGGCACCGAGCGGCCGGAGGTGTTGTCGCCGTCGGACAGCAGCACGACCGCCGAGGGCGGCGGGTCGGTGGCGGCCTGCTGGTCGAAGGAGCGGATCGAGTCGAGCGCGTTGAAGACGGCCTCGCCGATCGCGGTGCCCGGCCGGGTGGTCAGGTTGCCGATGGCGGTCACCACGGCCTGGTGGTCGGTGGTGGGGGAGATGACGACGTTGGCCGAGCGGGCGAAGGCGACCACGCCCACGTTGAAGCGCTCGGGCAGGTCGCGGGCGAAGGCCTGGGCGGCGGCCTTGGCGGCGCTGATGCGGTTGGGCTGGACGTCGTCGGCCTCCATCGACAGCGACACGTCCAGCGCGATGATGATCGTGGCCCGGTCGCGCGGCACCCGTACCTGGTCGGCGGGCCGGGCGGCGCCGATGACCAGCAGCGACATCATCACCAGGAACAGCGCGGGCGCCACGTGCCGGCGCCAGCCGGGGCCCTCGGGGGCGACGAGGTTGAGCAGGGCCAGGTTGGTGAAACGCACCGTGTAGCGGCGGCGCAGGAACATGGCCGCCACGTAGCCGCCGATCAGCGCCACCACCAGCGCGAACAGCCACAGCCAGGCCGGGGACAGGAACGTCACGCGCCCCTCCGGTGGGCGAGGTGCGCCATCCTGCGGCGGCGGAGCACGAACTGCGCGACGTCGAACACCCAGTCGCGGTCGGTACGCAGCACCAGGTGGGCGACGCCGGCCCGGCGCAGGGCGACCCGGGTGCCCTCGCGCTGCAGCGCCGCGGCCTCGGCGTAGGCCTGCCGTACCTTGGGTGAAAGGTGCACGTCGCGTACCTTCCCGCTCTCCGGATCAGTGAACGCGATTTGCCCGACATCGGGTAGTTCGAGCTCGCGGGGGTCGATCACCTCGACCGCCAGGACCTCGTGCCGGGCCGCCAGCCGCCGGAGCGGGCGCTCCCATGGGCGCTCGGCGTCGGGGTCCAGGGACGGCCGGGCGTCGAGGAAGTCGGAGACCACCAACCGCATGCCGCGCCGCCTGCGCGTGGCCGCCAGCACGTCGATGCCCTCGGCCAGGTCCGGCGCGTCCTGCCGGGGACCGCCGCGCGGCGCGTCCATCAGCGCGTGCAGCAGCCCGTACAGGGCCGGGCGGCCCGTGCGCGCCGGCAGCCGGTGGATGAACTCCTCGTGCAGCACCAGCGCGCCGAACCGGTCGCCCATCCGGCTGGACAGGAAGCCGATCGCGCCGATCGCCGCCACCACGAGATCGCGTTTGTCGGTGTCGGCGGTGCCGAAGTCCATGCTGGCCGACAGGTCCGCCAGCGCCCACGTCTCCAGCTCGCGGTCGGCGATCAGGTCCCGCACGTGCGGGACCGTCGTGCGCGCCGTCACCGCCCAGTCCATGCGCCGCACGTCGTCCTCGCCGGGCACGTAGACGCGGCTGTCGCCCGCCTCGCTGCCCGGCCCCGGCAGCAGTCCCTGGTGCGCGCCGTGCAGCAGCCCGTCCAGGCGCCGGGTGACGGTCAGCTCCAGCCGCCGCAGCGCGTGCTCGGCACCGCGCTTCTTCGGGGGTACGGCTCCCGCCTCCGTCATCGGTTCTGGTTCCAGACCACCAGAGGCGGCGGTACGGCGTGCAGGATCTGCCTGACCACCTGTTCGGGATCCACCCCGTCGGCCAGCGCGTCGAACGTCAGCATCAGCCGGTGCGCCATCACGTCCACGGCCACGTCGCGCACGTCGTCGGGCAGCAGGTAGTCGCGTCCGCGCAGCAGTGCCAGCGCCCGCCCGGCGGAGACCAGTCCCAGCGTGGCCCGCGGGCTCACGCCGATCTCGATCATCTCGGCGAGGTCGGGCAGGCCGTACTCGGCGGGCGAGCGCGTGGTCATCACCAGGCGCACCACGTAGTCGGCGACGAGCTGGTGCACCGAGACCTGCTCGGCCTGCTCCTGCAGCGCCATCAGCGTGTCCGGCTCCAGGATCCGCTCGGGCACCGGCGGCGTCACGCTCATCCGGTGCAGGATCTCCAGTTCCTCGTGCGCGCTCGGGTGCGGCACGCGGACGCGGAACAGGAAGCGGTCGCGCTGGACCTCGGGCAGCGGGTAGACGCCCTCGGACTCGATCGGGTTCTGCGTGGCCAGCACGATGAACGGCCTGGGCAGCGGGTTCGTGACGCCGGCCAGCGTGACCTGCCGCTCGGCCATGACCTCCAGCAGCGCCGACTGCACCTTGGCGGGGGCGCGATTGATCTCGTCGGCCAGCAGGAAGTTGACGAACACCGGGCCGAGCTCGACGTCGAACTTCTCGCTCGACGGGTGGAAGACGCGGGTGCCGACGATGTCGCTGGGCACCAGGTCGGGGGTGAACTGGATGCGGGCGAACGTGCCCCCCACCACCGTCGCCAGCGTGGCGGCGGCCAGGGTCTTGGCGACGCCCGGTACGCCTTCGAGCAGGCAGTGGCCGCGCGCGAGCAGGGCCACGACCAGGCGCTCCACCATGTGCTCCTGGCCCACGATGACGCGCCGGACCTCGTCCAGCGTTTTGCGCAGCACGGCCGGGTCGGTTCCGCTGGGCAGCTCTTCAGCGACGGTCATGGGTGCCATTTCACCAAACGCGCCGCGAACTCGCACGGAGGCACCCCCGGCCGGGCCGCCTGCTCACGCCGGCGCGGCAGGCGGGCTGTGATTTCATGGGTGGGTGGCCAGTCCGCTGCAGCACGGTGATCCGCCCTCTCTGGGCCCGTTCACGGTGCAGGCGCGCCTGCAGGTCCTGCCCGCCGGGTTCGTCTATCTCGGTCAGGCCCAGGACGGGCGGGCGGTGTCGCTGGCCGTGCTGACGAAGGGCGCGGCGCTGGACGCGGCGGCGCGCGACCGGTTCGTCACCGCCGTGCGCGAGTCGGCGCCCGCCGGGGTGCGGGGGTGGCTGGGCCGGGCCACGGGCCGGGCGGCGGTGCTCGACGGCACGCCCCAGGTCCTGGCCATGGACGCGGGGGTGGCGCCCTGGGTGGCGGTGCCGTACCTGCCGGGACGGCCGGGCGCCGAGCGCTTCCTGGAGCCGGTGATGGTCGGCGGGACGCTGATCGGGCAGGCGCACGGGCCGGACTTCGTGCCGTACTGGCTGGGGGACCGGGCTCCGGCGCTGCCGGGGCGGCCGGGTGCTGCCAGGCCGCTGACCGAGACCGCGCGGCGCGTGCTGCTCGCGCTGGCCGTTCTGCTGGCGCTGCTGCTGGTCGGGGTGGTGATCGCGCTGGTCCTGCTGCTGGGCAGGCAGGAGAGCGAGCCGCTGCCGCGCCCGCTGCCGCCGACGGTGCAGGTGCCGACGGCGCCGCCGACGCCGCTCACGCCGGAGCCACAGCAGCCGACGCCGTCACCGTCGCCGAGCCAGAGCGGCAGCGGCACCCCCGGACCGACGCCGGGTGACGAGTCCGGCGAGGGCGCCCCCATCTGAAACCGGTTTGACCCTCCCGTAACGGGAGGGTTTAGCGTCGCCGGCATGGAACTCATCGTTCACGACAACCTGGACGCGATGGCCGCGATCCTGCGCGCCCCGCTACCGGAGCGGCCTGACCTGCTGCGCGAGATGCTCGCCCCGGTCGGCGAGATCATCCCGTTCCCCGGCGACCTCGTCGACATCCACCACGAGGGCGGCGGCTTCCGGGCCGACCTCGAGGATCCGCGCTACCTGCCCGCCATCGAGCGGCTGATCTCGATCGACCTCAAGGGCCGCATCGAGAAGGAACTGGAACGCGCCGGCGCGGGCCTGGCCCACCTCAAGCAGCCCGAGCGGGTACGCGTCATGTTCGTCCTCGGCAACCCCGACAACGAGCACCTCATGACCACCGCCCGCGGCTACTACGGCATGGGCGGCGCCCCCGGCTGGCTCTACCTGCTGGCCTGGCCCACGGACGAGAACGTGGAGCGCATCGCCCACTGCGCCGTCCACGAGATGCACCACCAGATCCGTTACCACAACGTCGTGTGGGACCCGGAGACCGTCACCGTCGGCGAGCACATCGTGGCCGAGGGGCTGGCGGAGGCGTTCGTGCGCGAGTTGTCCGGGCCGCAGGCGATGGGGCCGTGGTCGTCGATGGTGAGCGGCGAGCCGCTGGAGGACGCCTATCGCACGATCATGGCCGACATCGATCTGCAGGGGATGCGGCACACGCCCGCGTACGTGCTGGGCGACAGCGCGGTGCGCAAGTTCGGCGGGGAGCCGCGCGGCATCCCCGACATGGCCGGATACGCGGTCGGGCTGCGCCTGGTCGACGCCCACCTGGCCGCCACCGGCATGAGCGCCGCCGGCAGCTCGGGCCTGCCCGCCGCCGAGATCCTGCGCGCGAGCAGGTGACGCCTCAGGCCGGGCTGACGAACCCCGACTCGTAGGCGGCGATGACGGCCTGGGTGCGGTCGCGGGCGCCGAGCTTGGTCAGCACGTTGCCGACATGCGTCTTGACCGTCTCGGCGCTCACCACCAGCTCGGCGGCGATCTCGCCGTTGGACAGCCCCTTGGCCATCAGCCGCAGCACGTCGCCCTCGCGCCCGGTCAGCCGCTCGATCCCCGGCACCGGCACCCGGGGACGGCCGCCCGCCAGCCCCCTGATCGCCGCTGGGAACAGCAGCGACTCGCCCCTGGCCACCGTCCTGATCGCGCTCACCAGTTCCTCCGGCCTGGTCCGCTTGAGCAGGAAACCGTCGGCGCCGGCCCGCAGCGCGTCGTAGACATAGTCGTCGTTCTCGAACGTGGTCACCACCAGCACCTTCGGCGGCTCCTCCATCGCCACGAGCTGCCGGGTGGCCTGGATGCCGTCCACGGCGGGCATCCGCACGTCCATGAGCACCACATCGGGCCGCTCCCGCCGCACGACCGGGATCACCGCGGCCCCGTCGGCCGCCTCGCCCACGACGCTGAGATCGGGCTCGGAGCCGAGGATGACGCGCAGGCCCGCGCGGATGAGGTCCTCGTCGTCGGCGATCACGATCCTGACTGTCATGGGCTCGACCGTAGCGGCAGCCGTACCGCGACCTGCCAGCCGCCCTCGGCGGGCCCGGCCTCCAGCTCGCCGCGCAGCAGCCGGACGCGCTCGCGCATCCCGGCCACGCCCCGCCCGCCGCCGCGTCCCTCCCGGGCCGCCGCGGGGTTGCTGACCTCGAGTTTCAGATCGTCTCCCTGGACGGCCGCCGCCAGCCGTACCGGACCATGGCCGTGTTTGATGGCGTTGGTGAGCGCTTCCTGCACGATGCGGTACGCCTCGCGCGACACCACGGCGGGCACCCCGCTCAGATCGCCCACCTCCGCGCGCACCTCGGCGCCCGAGGCGCGCACCAGCGCGTCGAGGTCGGCCAGCGTGGCCTGTGGCTCGGTGCCGCCGCGGCCGCCGCGGTCCTCGCGCAGGACGCCGAGCACGTGGTCGAGGTCGTCGAGGGCCGAGCGCGCCGAATGCTCGATGGCGGCCAGCGCGGCGCGGGCGGTGTCGGGGTCACGGTCCAGGACGCGGCCGGCGGCGGCGGCCTGGAGGGTGACGACGCTGAGCGCGTGGCCGACGGAGTCGTGCAGCTCGCGGGCGAGGCGGTTGCGTTCGGCCAGGCCACGCGCCTGCTCCTCGACGGCGGCCAGCCGCTCGTCCGGGGTGGGGCCGAGCAGCACGGGGGCCAGCCTGGCCAGCAGCGCCCCGGTCCCCGCCACCGCGAACACCAGCACGACCAGCAGCGCGATCCCGGCCAGCGTCCAGGGCAGCGCGGCCCAGCCCGGCCCGATGGAGTAGCCGAGCCAGGTGGCGCCGTGCCAGGGCAGCGCCAGCGTCCACAACGTGAACGGCACGATCGCCAGCGTGCAGCCGCTCATGATCCCGCCGACGCCCAGGTGGAGCGTGAACCAGGCGGCGGTGCGGCGGCGCTCCTGCCAGCTGCGGCGGGCCTGGCGCGGCGGGGTGTCGACGTGCACGCCGAGCAGGCCCTGCGCGGCGTTGACCTCCAGGGCGCGCACCGGCAGGAACAGCCCGGTCAGCGCCACGACGGGCAGCACCGCCGCGAATACGCCCAGCTCGACCGGGAGCAGCAGGTCGGGCACCCGCCTGCCGCCGCTGAGCACGCCGGACATCAGCACCCCGGCCATCATGTACGGCATCAGCAGCGCGCCACCGAGCACCAGGCAGGCCCACCGCCTGGCGAGGTTCTTTCTCACAGGGGGCATTGTATGTCGACGAAATTCGCGCACGGCATAATACGCCTTTGGAGAAATCCCCCGTGAGCGAAAAGAAAGCCGAATTCAGGGCCGCCGGGTCTACCGTCGGAAGTAATTGCACTTCCACGGAAAGGCAGGTCATGACGGAGACGAAGCAGTGGCCGGAGCAGTTGGGCCAGCGTTTGCTGAAGGAGCGCATCCTCGTTCTCGGCCAGGAGGTCGACGACGAGATTTGTAATCGGCTCTGTGGTGAGCTGCTTTTGCTCGCGGCCGAGGACCCGAAGCGCGACGTGACCCTTTACATCAATTCACCGGGCGGTTCCGTGTCCGCCGGCATGGCGCTGTACGACATGATGCAGTTCGTGCCCTGCGACGTGGCCACGGTCGCGATGGGCTTCGCCGCCTCCATGGGGCAGCTGCTGTTGTGCGGCGGCGCGCCGGGCAAGCGCTACGCGCTGCCCAACGCCCGGATCGTCATGCACCAGCCGCTCGGCGGCATCGGCGGGTCGGCCACCGACATCCAGATCCAGGCCGAGAACCTGATGTACACCAAGCGGCGCATGGCCGAGCTCATCGCCTTCCACACCGGGCAGCCGCTGGAGCGCATCAGGGAGGACTCCGACCGCGACCGCTGGTTCACCGCGCAGGAGGCCCTGGAGTACGGATTCGTCGACCACATCTCCAGCAGCGGGGTGAACTGACCATGAGCGGACGCTACGTCCTGCCCTCCTTCACCGAGCGCACCTCCTACGGCATGAAGGAGATGACCCCGTACAACAAGCTGTTCGAGGACCGGATCGTCTTCCTCGGCACGCCGATCGACGACACCAGCGCCAACGACGTGATGGCGCAGTTGCTCACGCTGGAGTCGATCGACCCCGACCAGGACATCCAGCTCTACATCAACTCGCCCGGCGGCTCCCACACCGCCATGACCGCCATCTACGACACCATGCAGTACGTGCGTCCCGAGGTCCAGACCGTCTGCATCGGCGAGGCCGCCTCGGCCGCCGCCGTCCTGCTGGCGGCCGGGGCCCCGGGCAAGCGGGCGGCGCTGCCGCACGCCCGGGTGCTGCTGCACCAGCCGTCCACGGAGGGCGGGCGCGGGCAGTCGAGCGACCTGGAGATCCACGCCAGGGAGATCCTGCGCATGCGTGACCAGCAGGAGTACATCCTGGCCCGGCACACCGGCAGAAACGAGCTGGAGATCCGGCGCGACCTCGAACGCGACCGCATCTTCACCGCCGAACAGGCCCGCACCTACGGCCTGATCGACGACGTCTTCGCCGGCCGCAAACGCACGCTCATCCCCCGCTGAACCCCGCTGTTCCCGGGAGCGGCAGACGCCCTCAGATGACCCCCGCTGTTCCCGGGGGCGGCCGACGCCCTCGGGCTCCCCGGCGCTCCGGCACACGCGCAGCCCCGGGTGCCGGGGAGAGAAGCCATCGCGCCGCGGCCACCCGTGCTCTCGGCGGGTCCTGGCGACGCTGCAGGGAGCGCTCCGCCGGTGACACGGGTGCTGTGGGCTCGCCGGGCGACCCCGGGTGCTGGGGAGTTTGGGTGGGGTTTGTACCCTCTTTGCGGTCCGTGTGGGCCGTGACGGGGGAGTGGCGTGTCGCTGGAACAGGTCGTCGTGTTGCTCGTGGCCGCCGCGGGAGCCGGATGGGTGGACGCGGTCGTGGGCGGGGGCGGGCTGCTGCAACTGCCCGCGCTCATGGTGGCGGGCATCCCGCCGGTGCAGGCCATGGCGACCAACAAGCTGTCGTCCGTCTTCGGCACCACCACCGCCGCCATCACGTACGTGCGCTCCACCAAGCTGGACCGGCAGGTGGCGATCCCGGCCGGGGCGCTGGCGGTGCTCAGCTCCGGGCTCGGGGCCACGGCCGCGGTCGCGATCAGCGCCGAGGTGCTGCGGCCGGTGGTCATGGTGGTGCTGCTGGCGGTGGCGGCCTTCGTCACGCTGCGGCCCGCGATGGGCCAGGTGCCGAAACCGCACCTGCGCACCAACGCGCGGGTGGTCGCGGCGGTCGCGGTCGGCGGCGTGGGCATCGCCTTCTACGACGGCATCATGGGGCCGGGCACCGGAACGTTCCTCATCATCGCGTTCACCACCATCCTGGGCCTCGACTTCGTCAACGCCAGCGCCACCGCGAAGATCATCAACATCGGGACCAACGTGGGCGCGCTCGTCGTCTTCGGGCTGCAGGGGCACGTGCTGTGGGCGCTGGGTCTCGGCATGGCCGTGTGCAACATCGCCGGCGCCCGCCTGGGCGCCCGCATGGCACTCAAGCGCGGCGCCTCGTTCGTCCGGATCGTGCTGCTGATCGTCGTGGCCGCCATGGTCACCCGCCTGGCCTGGCAGCAGTTCGCCTGACTCCGTCCGGCGCCCGGAACCCAGGACCGCGCTCCCCGGTAGGAGCTAGCGCGTGACCAGGCGGCGGACTCCGCCGGCGATCCAGATCGTGCCCAGCGCCGCGTACGCGCCCAGCAGCCCCAGCGTCTGCCCCGAGGCGAGCGCCGCCGAGGTCACCACGGTGGCGGCCAGCAGGGCGGCCCAGCCGTACAGGAGGGCGCGACCGCGGCGGTCGGAGGTGTGGGCGGCTTCCTGCAGGGGCGTGACCAGCGTCATCACCGCGAACCCCGCCGTGCCCAGCGGCTCGTGGCCGAGCGCGATGCCCGTCACCAGCGTCGCCAGCCCGATGATCGCCAGCGCCCAGCTCAGCGCGGCGGTGCGGGCCTCGGCGGGCGGCAGCAACAGGCGGGTGCGGGCGCCCAGGTGCAGGCGCAGGGTCGCCCACGCCTCGGCCAGCCACGCCGCCCAGTGCAGCAGGGCGATGACGATGAACACGAGGATGATCGGCGGGACCGCGGGAAGAAGGAGGAGCAGGCGCCAGCCGCCCCGGTGACGCTCCCGCACGCGGGTCAGGGCCCGGTGCAGCGGGTTGCGCCGCTTGAGCGCGAGCACGAGCAGGTCGCGGGCGTCGTCGAAGCCGGGCGCCAGGCGCAGCACCTCGCGGAAGGCGTCGGCGGCGCGCGCGGGGTCGCCGTGGGCCAGTTCGAGCCGGCCGAGCGCCAGGTGGGCATTGGCGTTCTCGGGGTCGAGCGCGAGGGCGCGGGTGGCCGCGGCGCGGGCGTCGGGCACCTGGCCGAGCCCGGTGAGGGCGAGGGCGAGCAGGGTGGCGGGGCCGGCGTCCTCGGGGTCGAGGGCGAGGGCCTGACGGGCGGCCGCGACGGCCTCGTCGTACCGGCCGGTGCTCAGCCGTACCCGGGCCAGAAGCTCCCACAGCGGCGCCCATTCGGGGTTGAGCGCGAGGGCGGCCTGGATCGGCGGCAGGGCCTCGTGCGGGCGGCGCGCCCGGTGGTGGACCTGGCCGGCGATGTAGTGCGGGAACCAGGTGTCGGGCGCCAGCCTGATCGCCTCGGCGGCGGCGTCCGACGCCTCCCGCCACCGGTCCTGGTAGCTGAGGGCGAGGGCGAGGTAGGCGTGGGCGGGCGAGTTGCCGGGGTCCCGGGCCAGGACGCCGTGCAGCTCGCGGGCCGCCTCGGGCGCGCGGCGCAGGTCGAGCAGGGCGCGGGCGCGCCGGATGCCGTCCCCGGCGCTCACCATGTCCGGTTGACCCACGGCAGGAGCTCGTCCCACGCGCCGGAGTCGTTGGCGTGCATGACGTAGTTGCGCGCGGTGGCCAGCCATTCGCGTACCGAGCTCGGCCGCTGCGACGTGGTGAGGGCGAGCAGGTCGCGGGTGGTCAGCGGAACCGGGCGCCCGGCGGCGATGGACTCGCGCAGCTTGTCCTCCACGGCCCGCTCGACCAGGCCCTTGAGGTCGGCGCCCACGTAGTCGGCGGTGGCCTTGGCGACGGCGTCGAAGTCCATCTCGGCCAGCGGCTTGTCCCGGCACAGGATGCGCAGGATCGCCGCCCGCGCCGCGAGGTCGGGCGGCGGCACGAACACGAGATGGTCGAAGCGGCCGGGACGGCGGAAGGCCACGTCGATGTACCAGGGCGCGTTGGTGGCGGCGAGCACGAGCACGCCCTCGTTGGCCCTGTCGTCGACGCCGTCGAGCTCGGCCAGGAACTGGTTGACGATCTGGCGGTTGTGGGCCTGCCGCATGTCGGAGCGGCGCGCCGCCAGGGCGTCCACCTCGTCGAAGAACAGCAGGCACGGCCGGCTGCGGCGGGCGGCGTCGAAGATGTTGTGCAGGTTGCGCTCGCTCTGGCCGACGTACATGTCGAGGACGTCGGACAGGCCCACGCTCACGAACGACGCGCCGAGCTCGCCGGCGGCCGCCCTGGCCAGGTGGGTCTTGCCGCCGCCCGGCGGCCCGTAGAGCAGCACCCCGCCGCCGGCGCGCTTGCCGAAGGCGGCGAACAGCTCCGGCTGCCGCACCGGCAGCAGCAGCTTGACCCGCAGCGCCTCCTTGACGCCCTCCATCCCGGCCACGTCGGCGAAGGTGACCCCGGAGCGCCTGTCGTCCGTCGCCTCGTACGGCTCCGCCGGCCCCTCCACCGGCTGCGGAGCCCGGGGCGCCGCAGCCGCAGCCGCAGCCGCAGGCGCAGCCGCAGCCGCAGCCGCGGGCGCGGCCAGCCGGGCGGCCAGTTCGGGATCGGCGGCCTGCGGCGCGCGCATGACCGCCTCGTGGTAGCGGAACCCGGCCTGGGCGACGTCTCCCTCGCCGAGCAGGGCGCGGGCGGCGATCACGCCCATGCGCGGCGGGTATCCGGGCTCGGCCAGGAAGGGCTCCAGCGCCGACAGTGCCGCGCCGTACGCGCCCTGCCGGGCGAACGCCTCGGCCAGACCGGCAGTAATGCCGGGGTCGCGCGGCGCGAGCAGGAGGGCGGCGCGATACTCGCTCTCGGCCTCGGCGAGGTAGCCCTTGTCCAGCAGCAGGCCGGCCAGGTGCCGGCGCAGGGGCAGGTTGTCGGGGGACAGGCGCGCCGCCTCGCGCAGTGCCCGCAGGCCGCTGTCGTCGACCACGATGAGATCATCCCTTCTGTCCGGCCAAATGCGGCAAGAAACCTATCGCGTAGGGTGCTGACATGCGCGCCAGCCGCCTACTCTCCCTGCTCCTTCTGCTCCAGACGCGGGGCAGGATGACGGCGGGCGAGCTGGCGGGGGAACTGGAGGTGTCGGTCAGGACCGTCTACCGCGACGTGGACGCCTTGTCGGCGGCGGGCGTCCCGGTCTACGCCGACCGCGGCCCGGCCGGCGGCTACCAGTTGCTCGACGGCTACCGCACCCGGCTCAACGGCCTGACCGCCGAGGAGGCCTCGTCGCTGTTCCTGGCGGGCCTGCCCGGCCCGGCGGCGGAACTGGGGCTGTCGGAGGTCGTGGCCAACGCCGAGCTCAAACTGCTGGCGGCGCTGCCGCCGGAGCCCCGCTCGCAGGCCTCGCGCCTGCGCGAGCGGTTCCTGCTCGACGTGCCCGGCTGGTACCGGGGGGCCGACGACGTGCCGCTGCTGAGCGTGGTGGCCGAGGCAGTGTGGGAGCAACGGGCGGTGCGGATGACCTACCAGCGCTGGGGGCAGCAGGTGGTCGAGCGCCTCGTGCATCCGTACGGGCTGGTGCTGAAGGGCGGCTCCTGGTACCTGGTGGCGGCTCCGGCCGGGGGCGGCGATCCGCGCACCTACCGGGTCTCGCGCGTCCTGACGGCCGAGCCGGGCGGGCACTCCTTCGAGCGGCCGGACGACTTCGAGCTGGGTCGCTTCTGGCGGGCCTACGCGCAGGAGTTCCGCGAACGCATGTACACGGCCGAGGCGGTGATCAGGACGGCGCCCGGCGTCGAGAAGCTGCTGGCCTACACGATGGGCGACGACGTCGTGGCCGGGGCGATGGCGGCGGCGGGCGAGCCGGACGCCGAGGGCCGGCGCACGCTTACGGTGCCGATCGAGTCGATCACCCACGCGCGCTGGCTGCTGCTGCGCATGGGCGCGAGCGTGGAGGTGCTCGGGCCCCCTGAGCTGCGCGAGCTGATGGCCGAGGCGGTCGCCGAGCTGGGGAAAATCTACGGCTGACCTGTCCGGGCCCGTGGGAGTATGTCCGCCATGTATCTTCTCGCGTTCATCGGCGCGTGCGTCCTGGTGGCGATGGTCCCCGGGGTGAGCACCGCGATCATCCTGCGCCAGACGTTGCGCGCGGGCCGCGGCTCGGGCATGGCCGCCACCCTCGGCAACGAGACCGGCATCTTCCTGTGGGCCCTGGCCGCCGCCTTCGGCCTGTCGGCTCTGCTGCTGGCCTCCCAGCTCGCCTACGACGTGATGCGCGTGGCCGGCGCCGGCGTGCTTCTGTACATGGGCGCGCAGTCGTTGTGGCAGGCCCGCAAGCGCCGCCGGGACGAGGCCGCTCCCGAGCTCGCCGAGCCCGTCGCCGTGGACGGCTGGCGCCGGTCCTACCTCGCCGGCCTCGGCACCTGCCTGGCCAACCCCAAGGCCGCGGTGTTCGCCATGTCGTTCCTGCCCCAGTTCGTGCCCCAGGGCCAGAACGTGCCGCTCACGCTCGTCGCCCTCGCCGTCATCTGGGTGCTCGTCGACACCCTCTGGTACGGCCTGGTCATCTGGATGGTCGCGCGCGCCAAGGCGGTGCTCTCCCGCCCGTCCGTGCGCCGCCGCCTGGAGCAGATCTCCGGCGTCGTGCTCATCGGGCTCGGCGTGCGCCTGGTCCTGGAGGCACGATGACGATCTGGTACGGCGCCGCCGGATCCGGCGACCCGGTGCTGCTGCTGCACTCCGGTGTGGCCGACTCCCGCATGTGGGAGCCCCAGGTGGCGGAGCTGACCGGGCGCTTCCGTGTCATCACCCCCGACTACCGTGGCTTCGGCCGTACCCCCTATGAGTCGGCGGAGCCGTTCAGCACCTGTGGAGACGTCGCGGACGTGCTGGACGCGGAGGGTCACGAGCGGGTGGCCATCGTCGCCTCCTCCTACGGCTGCCGCATCGCCCTGCAGCTGGCCCGCCAGGGCCGCGCCACCCGCCTGGTGCTGCTCAACCCGGGTTCCTCCGACGTGCCGAAGACCGACGACATGAAGGCGTTCGGCGCCGAAGAGGACCGGCTGCTGGAGCTGGGCGACATCAGGGGCGCCGCCGAGCTGAACGCCGCCACGTGGCTCGGCCCCCACGCCACGGACGAGGCGCGCGCCCTGGTCGTGGAGATGCAGGCGAACGCCTTCTCGCTGCAGCTCGGCCGTGACGTGGACGAGTTCGAGCCAGACTTCACGCTCGCCGAGATCGATGTGCCCGCCCTGGTCGTCGGCGGTGCCCACGACCTGCTCCACTTCCGGCGCAGTGCCCGTCACCTGGCGGAGAACCTGCCGGACGCGCGGCTCGTCGAGCTCGACTGGGCCGGTCATCTGCCGTCCTTGGAACGTCCGAAGGTGATCACCACGCTGTTGCTGGACTACCTTTAGTCCATGACGAACGACCTGGCAGCCCTGGTACGGCAGGCACAGGACGAGGACCCGCTGCTGGCCCTGCGGGCCACGACCGCGCTGCGGCGAGAGATCGAGCGCATGGAGGCGGTGCAGGTCCGGCGGGCGCGGGTCGCGGGACTGCCCTGGGCGACGATCGCCGACGCGATCGGGGTCAGCAAGCAGGCCGCGCACAAGAAGTACGGCAGACGCTGACCCCTCAGCGGCCGAGGAAATCGGCGTACCACTTCAGGCCGATGTTCCAGGAGTATCCGCGGCGGATCCGCCCCGCCACATCCGGTGGCAGCGTGTCCAGGCCGCGGTGCACCAGCACGACCTCGGTGCCGCCGGCCACCCCGCGGAACTCCACCTCGATCTCCATCGCGCCGTCGTTGAGCAGGTCGGCCCACACCAGGCGCCGGGGCGGCTCCCAGGTGAGGATCCGCCCGGTGTCGACGTGCCCGCCGTCCTTCCAGACCTCGCGCAGGTAGCCGTCCTCGAACCGGATCCCCGCCGCCCGCTCGGCGTCGACCCAGCTGTAGGGCCCGCGCACGTACCACGCGTCGATCTCGTCGGTAAACACCCGGAACGCGGTGCCCGGATCGGCGGACACCGTCACGCTCACGGTGACCGAGTCGGTGGCCCCGCTCACCGGTCGCGCTCCACGTGCTCCTTGAACGAGCCGAGCTGCTCGGCCCAGAACGCCTGGACCTGGTCCAGCCAGGCCTGCAGCGCGGTGAAGGGCTCGGGGCGCAGGGAGTACAGGCGCAGGCGGGCGTCGGCGTCACCGGTCTCCGCCTGGACGAGCCCGCCGGCGCGCAGCACCCGCAGGTGCCGGCTGAGCGCGGGCGCGCTCATCTGGACCGCCTCGGCCAGCTCCCCGGCCGGTCGCGGCCCCTCGCGGAGCAGGTCGACCACCTTGCGCCGGGTCGGGTCGGCGAGCGCTGATAGCGTGGCGTCCAGGTCGTTCACTGTCCCCAGCCCTTAACCGTTAACGTCTGGGGCAACCATATCCCAGGTGAACACGATCACCCCAGGCCCGTCGTTGAGGCGCCGCCAGCCCAGCCGTTCGTAGAGCCGGACGGCGTCCGGCGCCTGCGTGGAGGTCAGCAGCCAGCGTCGCGGCCGGCCGGCGCACAGCTCCTCCAGCAGCCGGCCCGCCAGGCCCCGGCCGCGGGCACGCGGCGAGACGGCCAGCTCGGTCACCTCCAGCGCTCCGGTCAGCCGCTCGGTCCCGGCGATCTCCGCCGCCCGCCCGTAGGACCTGCGCCGGGGGAGGGGAGAAGGGGTGGGGAAGGCCGTACCGAATCCGCAGGGGCGGCCGTCCGCGGTGGCCAGCACCGCCACGAACCCCGCCCGCCGGGAGTCCTCGTCGAGCCGCACGCGGAAGGCTTCGACCTCGTCCTCGCCTTCGTTCCACGGCGGTGGCCCGAACGCCTCCCGGTAAACCTCGACCAGGGCCTCGACGCGGGCCCGCGCGGACTCACCCGTCAGTCGCTCGATCATCGTCAGTCCGGGGCCTTGACCGTGGCGATGCCCAGCGTGCTGGTCATGGGCAGGACGCCGGCCCGGAAGACGGCGCCCAGGACGGGGCCGTTGAGCTGGGCCAGGCGCTGGGCGCGCTCCTCGCCCAGGCTGCGCCACGGCGCGGCGGCCAGGTCGTCGGTCATGCGTTCCACCTGGTCACGCAGCGCGCGTCCGGCGCCGGTGGCCAGGCCGTCGGCGCCGACGAGCCCGCGCTCGCGCAGCCGTTCCGTGGCGGCCGCCCATTCCCCCGGGCTCCAGCCGCGCCCGGCGAAGGTCTCGACCGGCGCGGCGCCGATGGCGGCGAAGGAGACGAGCGACTCACAGCCGTCCAGCCCGGCCGCCTGGAGCGCTGCGAGGTGCCCGTCGCCGCGGTGCTCGCGCAGGATGGTCGCCGCCTGCCAGAGCACGAGGTGCGGTTCGGCGGCCCAGGGCTGGTCGAGGTTGGCGGCGGCCAGGGGGCGTCCCGGCGTGGTGACGCTCTCGGCGGCGGACCGGGCCAGCTCGGCGGCCTCGGCCAGCGCGGGCGAGGTCAGATGGCCGCCCAGCCAGTCGCGGTAGAGGTGGTCCACGGCGTCCAGGCGGGCCGTCAGCACCTCGGCGGGGGAGGCGGTCGCCCAGATCCCGGGTACGTGCCCGGCGACCATGGCCGGGCTGAAGCTGTAGTAGGCGGCGCTGACCAGGTGCGGGCCGGCCGTCCCCAGCGGCGCGGTGCGCCAGGCGAAGTAGCTCGGCCAGCGCGACTCGACGTCGTAGCCGAGCTTCGCGGCCCGCTCGAAGGCCTGCGGGGCGAAGTAGACGGCGGCGTGGACGGGCTCCAGCTGGTGCCACATGCTGCGGGCAAGCCTGGAGATCGTGGACATGAGACGTCCTCTCACTGTCTAATAAGGTTATGGCAGTGACGATAGACGTGTGGCGCATCACTGGTCAATCCCAAATAGACAGTTATGTGGGGCGGTGGGCGGAGCTGGCCGTCGTGCTGGTGAACGCCCTCGCCGTCGACCACGCGCAGGGCCGTACCCGGCCCCTTCCCGCGACGGCGCCCGAACGGCTGGCGGCGCTCGAACCCGCGCTGGCGGACTGGCGCGAGCGCCACCCCCGCGCCCCGGGCGACGGCGGCCCACCCGACACCGGCCCGCCCGACACCGGCCGGCTGGCCGAGGCGGCCATGGCCCTGCGCCCCGCGTTCCTGGCCGGGCCGTACGCGGGCGTGGCCGAGCTCAACGCCCTCCTGGTACGGCACGGCGCCGTCCCCAACCTCCACGGCGAGCCTCCGGTCCTGGCCTTTCACGCGGTCGAGGCCGACGTGGCCGGCGCGATGGCCGCGGACGCGGGCACGGCGCTGGCGATGGTCATCGGCGTGGGGCAGGGGGAGCGGCTGGCCTCATGCCAGGCGACCGGCTGCGAGATGGTGTTCTTCGACGTCACGCGCAACGCCTCGCGCCGGTTCTGCGGGCTGGCCTGCCAGAACCGGGCCAAGGCCGCCGCGTACCGGGCCCGGCGCGCCGGCCCGGCCAAGAAATCTACAACGTAAAGGGCTCGTCCTCCAGCGCCCCGTTCGCCGGGGGCGGCGGGCGGACTCGGCGATCAGGCGCGTGGTGACGTCAGTGCACCGAGAAACCGCCGTCGACGAAGAGCTGCTGGCCGGTGACGAAGGCCGAGGCGGAGGAGGCGAGGAAGACCGCGGCGCCGGCGAAGTCGGCGGGCAGGCCGTTGCGGCCGCTCATGTGGCGGGCGGCGAGCTCCTCGGTGCGCCCGGGGATGGCCTGGGCGGGTTCGGTGAGCGGGGTCAGCACGAAGCCGGGGATGATCGTGTTGACGCACACGCCGTCGCGGGACCAGGCCTCGGCCTGGGAGCGGGTGAGGCCGGCGATGGCGGCCTTGGCGGCGCCGTACACGCCGCTGTTGCCGAAGGCGCTGTTGGTCTGCTGCGAGCCGACGTTGAGGATACGGCCCCAGCCGCGCGCGGCCATGCGGGGGCCGTGGTGCTGGCCGAGGAGGTAGGGGGCGGTGAGGTTGAGCGCGATGGTCTGCTCGTAGTCGTCGTCGGTGAGCTCGGCCATGGGCTTGCGGATGTTGTTGGCGGCGTCGTTGACGAGGATGTCGATCTCGCCGCCCTCCTCGACGACCCGGTCGAGATCGGCCCGGTCGCCGAGGTCGGCGCTGATCCATGAGGCCTTGACCCCGTGCGCGGCCAGCCGGTCGGCGGCCCGGCGCAGCTCGGGCAGCCGGCGGGCGACGATGACCACCTCGGCGCCGGCGCGGCCGATGGCCTCGGCCATGGTGTAGCCGATGCCGGAGCTGCCGCCGGTGACGAGGGCGCGGCGGCCGGCCAGGGAGAACAGTTCGGTCAGGTAAGCGGACACGGCCTCGAAGTTAGCAGCGCGTCCGTCACTCCCTTTCGGGCAGGCGCTTCTTGATGGCGAAGTCGGGCGGCATGATGCCGGGCAGCACCTTGAAGTGGCCGGGCAGGGTCTCGGGCCCGGCTTCCGGGCGGGTGAGGTCGGTGACCTGCCGGGCGGTGGCGCTCTGGCCCTCGACGGTGGCGGTGACGTGGACGGTGTCGCCGTTCTTGACGCCGCCGAGGCCTTCGCGGCCGGCGTTGACGCGGGTGGTGTCGTTGACGGCGTACTCGCGGGAGAAGCCGTCCTCGCTCTTGACGGTGATGCTGTCGGCGTCGGTGGCGGTGACCTCGCCGGTGTGGGTGGCGACGGTCTGGTAGCCGCCGCCGGCCTTGGGCACGACGACCTCGCTGCGGATGCCGCCCATGGCCCTGAGGCGGGCGCGCCTGGGCGGTTCCGGGCTCGCGCTCGGGGGTTCCGCGGTCGGCTCTTCGGTGGGCGCCAGGGTCTCGGTGGGGGTGGCGCTGTCGCTGGGGGCGGGGGTGGGCGAGGCGCTGGCCGCGGTGGCCACGCCCGCTCCGCCGGCGGTGGTGATCACCAGTGCGGCGACGGCGCCGACGATGAGTTTGCGCGGGATCACGCGGACAGGGTCTATGTCGGTCATGGCATGCCTCCTCGATCTACCGGGGAGTCAATGCCGCACGCCGTAAAACGGTCGTAAGACGCAAAAACCGCGTGCGATCGCACGCGGTAGTATGATGGAGAATTGGCCTGTGGCTACACATCTCCTGTGAGGAGTATACCACGCGATGTCCAATCGTCATAGTGCTCTGGCTGAGGCGATCGAGTCCGAGCAGGTCAAGGTCTCGATGTTGTACGGCAGGCTTGACCTCGCGCGCGAGCGGGCCGAGCGGGCGTTGCGCGAGGTGCACGGCGGTGGCGGGGCGGGGCTGACCGCCCGGATGCTGGTCGAACGCGAGGTGACGGCGGGCGAGCAGGCCGGCCGCCTGGCCCGGCTCCACGCGGTCGAGCGGGGCCTGTGCTTCGGCCGCGTCGACGAGAGCGGCGGCCGGGCCATCTACATCGGCCGCATCGGCCTGCGCGACGACGAGCACGAGTCCGTCCTCATCGACTGGCGCGCGCCGGCCGCGCGGCCCTTCTACGTCGCCACCCCCGCCGACCCCGCCGGCCTGGTACGGCGCCGCCACCTGCACACCCGCGCGCGCACGGTGGTGGGACTGGACGACGAGGTGTTCGACCTGGCCGGGATGAGCGAGCACGACCGCCGCGACCTGGTCGGCGAGGCCGCGCTGCTGGCGGCGCTGCGCCGGGGGCGCACCGGCCGGATGACCGACGTCGTGGCCACCATCCAGACCGAGCAGGACCGGGTGATCAGGGCCGGGCTTCAGGGGGCGCTGGTGGTGCAGGGCGGACCCGGCACGGGAAAGACGGTCGCGGCCCTGCACCGGGCGGCGTACCTGCTCTACACCCACTGCGACGTCCTCGACCGGCGCGGCGTGCTCGTGGTCGGCCCGAACCCGATGTTTCTTCGCTACATCGGCCAGGTGCTGCCCGCGCTGGGCGAGACACAGGTGGTGATGGCGACGGTGGGCGAGTTGTTTCCCGGCGTGCGGGCCACCGCGCATGACCCGGCCCCCGTCGCGCTGGTCAAGGGCGACCTGCGGATGGCCGGTTTCGTGGCGGCGGCGGTGCGCGACCGTCAGCGCCTGCCCGAGGGCGACCTGGAGATTGTCTACGACGGCCTGCCCCTGCGGGTGGCGCACCAGACCTGCGCCGCGCTGCGGCGGCGGGCCCGCGCGGTCCGCCTGCCGCACAACATGGCCCGCAAGCTGTTCGTGACCGAGTTGCTCAAGGAACTGGTCGCGGCCGAGGCGCGGGCCCTGGAGGCGGCACTGCGCATCGAGGACCTGGACGACCCCGAGTACGCGCCGCTGGAGCTGGATCGCGACCTCGACGAGACCGACCTCAGGCTGGGCTCTGAGCGCCTGTGGGCGGATGAGGGCGTACGCCGCGCGGTCGACGGCCTCTGGCCGGAGCTGACCCCGCAGCGCCTGATCGGCGAGACGTTCGCCGACCCGCACGCGCTGGCCAGGACCGTGCCGGAAGGCCTTGACCACCGGGCCCTGCTGCGGCCACCGGACGCGGAGTGGACGGTCGGCGACGTCCCGCTGCTGGACGAGGCGGCCGAACTCCTGGGCGAGGACGACTCGGCCCGGCGGGCGGCAGCCCGCGAGGGCGACAGGGAGCGCGAGGAGGAGGAGTTGTTCGCGGGCGAGGTGGTGCGGCTGACCGGCGTCGGTCACCTGCTGGAGGGCGGCGGCCTGGCCGAGCGTCACCACGACGACGGGCCGTGGCGGAGCCTGGCCGAGCGGGCCGCCGCCGACCGCACGTGGGCTTACGGCCACGTGATCGTGGACGAGGCGCAGGAGCTGTCGGCGATGGCCTGGCGGCTGGTCATGCGCCGGGTCCCGGCCCGTTCGCTGACGGTGGTGGGCGACGTGGCGCAGACCGGCTCGGCGGCCGGGGCGCGCACGTGGGCGCAGATGCTCGACCCGTATCTGGAGGGCAGGTGGCGCGAGGAGCGGCTGCTGGTCAACTACCGGACGCCGGTGGAGATCATGCGGCTGGCCGCCGACGTGCTGCTGGAGATCGACCCCGGCCACGAGCCGCCGGAGTCGGTGCGTGAGGGCGGCGCCGAGCCCAGGGCGGTGGCGGGCGGGCCCGAGGTACTGCCCGGCCTGGTGGCGGCCGAGTTGGCGGCGATCGGGGAGGGGCGGGCCGGGGTGATCGTCTCCGATGCGGAGCACGCGCGGGTGGCGGCGCTGTTCCCCGGCGGCGACGACCTCGACGCGCCGGTGGCGGTGCTGACGGTGACGCGGGCCAAGGGGCTGGAGTTCGACACGGTGGTGGTGGTCGATCCGGCGGGGATGAGCGGGCGTGACCTGTATGTGGCGGTGACGCGGGCGACGCGGCGGCTGACGGTGGTGCACGAAGGGCCGCTGCCGAGGGTGCTGGCCCGGCTGGAGTCCCCGGCGTAGCGGCGCCCGCGCGTCAGAGGCAGCGGGCCACTTCGTGGATCTTGTCGGTGACCTCGGCGAGGGTCTTCAGCGTGTCGAGGTCGAGGCGTTCCATGATGCGGCGGAAGTGGCCGAGGCCGGTGTCGTTGATCTGCTCGATCAGCTCGCGGCCCGCCTCGGTCAGGCGGATGCGGCGTACCCGCCGGTCGTGGGGGTCCTCGTAGCGGCTGACCAGGCCGTGGGCGACGAGGCGGTCGACGATGCCGGTGACCGTACCGAGGCCGACGCCGAGGTTGTGCGCGAGGTCCTGACCGGAGGCCGAGCCGTGGAAGGACACGATCATGACGACCTTGAGCTGGCGCAGGGTCAGGTTGCTGTCGAAGAGAGGTGATCGATCCTGGGTGAGGAATCGCCCCAGGTCACGCTGAGTATCGGTGATCCGGCGGATCAGTTCGGCGCGTTCGTCGTCCACTCTCACCCCTTGCTTCCTGAGAAGGTTATCAGGAAGTCCACTGCTCGTTAAATATTCGTGCAAGGCGAAGTGTTAGTCTGGGGCGAACTCTGAAGGGACCCCCATGACCGCTCTCGCCCGGTTGAGCCTTGTCAACCGCAGCCTTGTGATCTTGGTCGCGATCGTGCTCAGCGCGTTCGGCGCATTCACGATTCCGCAGTTGAAGCAGCAGTTGCTGCCCTCTTTGGCCTTCCCCGGCGCGTTCGTGGTCGCTCCTTATCCGGGCGCCTCGCCGGAGATCGTGGAGGATCAGGTCACCAAGCCCATCGAGGACTCCTTCAAGGGCATCGAAGGCATGGAGCAGATCACCTCCACCTCGAAGGAGGGCCTGGCGCAGATCCAGGTGGCCTTCGCCTTCGGCACCGACATCGAGGCCTCGCTCAACAAGATGCAGACGGCGGTCAGCCGCATCCAGTCGCAACTGCCGGACAACGTCGATCCGCAGGTCGTTGCGGGCAACACCGACGACATCCCGGTGATGGTGCTGTCGGTGGGCGACGGCGGCGACCCCCGGGCGATGGCCGACAAGCTGCGCACGATCATGGTGCCGGAGTTGCAGGCGGTCGAGGGCGTACGCGAGGCGTCGGTCACCGGCACCCGCGACGAGGTGGTCACCATCACGCCCGACGCCAAGAAGATGGCCAAGGCGGGCGTGTCGGCGGCGCAGATCCCCGAGGTGCTGAAGGCCAACGGCACGCCGATCCCGGCCGGCTCGCTGACCGACGACGGCAAGTCGCTGTCGGTTCAGGTGGGCGCCCGGATCGACTCGCTGAACAAGCTCAAGGACCTCTACCTCACCCCGGCCCAGCCCCAGGCGCAGCCGCAGAACCCGGCCCAGGCCCGTCCGCAGGGCCAGCCGCAGGGTCAGCCCCAGGCGCAGCCGCAGGGGCGCCCGCAGACCGGACAGATTCCGGCGCAGGCGATCCCGACGCCGAAGCCGCTCAAGCCGGTCAAGCTCGGCTCCGTGGCCACGGTCGAGCGCGGCCTGGCCGAGGCGAGCACGATCACCCGTACCGACGGCCACACCAGCCTCGGCGTGTCGGTGACGATGTCGCCCGACGGCAACGCCGTGACGATCTCCGACGAGATCCGCGAGAAGCTGCCCGAGCTGACCAAGTCGCTGGGCGACTCCTCGAACACGGCGGTCGAGGTGGTCTTCGACCAGGCCCCCTACGTCCAGGAGTCGATCAAGAGCCTGACCACCGAGGGCCTGCTGGGCCTGGCCTTCGCCGTCCTGGTCATCCTGGTCTTCCTGCTGTCGGTGCGCTCGACGCTGGTGACCGCGGTCTCGATCCCGCTGTCGGTCGTCATCGCGCTGATCGCGCTCTGGGCGGGCGACTACTCGCTCAACATGCTCACGCTCGGCGCGCTCACGATCGCCGTCGGCCGCGTGGTCGACGACTCGATCGTGGTGCTGGAGAACATCAAACGCCATCTCGCGTACGGCGAGGCCAAACTCCAAGCCATCCTGACCGCGGTCCGCGAGGTGTCGGGCGCGGTCACGGCCTCGACGCTGACCACGGTGGCGGTGTTCGCGCCGATCGCGGTCGTCGGCGGCATGGTCGGCGAACTGTTCGGCCCGTTCTCGGTCACGGTGGCCGTCGCCCTGCTGGCCTCGCTGGTGGTGTCGCTGACCGTGGTGCCGGTGCTGGCGTACTGGTTCCTGAAGACGCCGAAGCTGACGCCCGAGCAGGCGCGCGCCTACCGGGAGAAGGCCGAGGCGAAGGAACTGCGCAGTCCGCTGCAGCGCATGTACCTGCCGGTGCTGCGCTTCGCGACCCGCTTCCGGGTGGTGACGCTGCTCATCGGCGTGGCCGTCTTCGTGGGCACGATGGGCCTGGCCGGGCAGATGCGGACGAACTTCCTGGACTCCTCCGGGCAGAACACGATCTCGATCAGCCAGAAGATGCCGGTCGGCACCGACCTGAAGACCACCGACGCGGCGGCCAAGAAGGTGGAGGACTCGCTGTCCGGGCTGGACGGCGTGGAGTCCTACCAGGTCAACGTGGGCGGCGGCAACCAGATGCAGGGTGGCGTCGGCGGTGGCGCCGACCGGGCCTCGTACTCGGTGACGCTGAAGGAGGACGTCGACACGGTCGCGGTCGAGCAGCGCATCCGCGAGCGGCTGGAAGGGCTGAGCGGCGTCGGCGAGGTGAAGGTCGGCGCGCAGAGTGGCGGGTTCTCCTCCGACTCCATCGACGTGATCGTCCAGGCGCCGGAGGCGGAGTCGCTGCGCACGGCGTCCGAGGCGGTCAAGGCCGCGATGACCGACGTGCCCGGCCTGCGTGACGTCTCCTCGAACCTGGAGGCCAGCGCGCCGCGCGTCGAGGTGCGGGTGGACCGGGAGAAGGCGGCGGAGAAGGGCCTGTCGGAGGCCCAGGTGGGCCAGGCCGTGGCGCAGGCCTTCCGCGGCGCGCCGCTGGGCGAGGTCACGCTCGACGGCCGCTCCTCCGACCTGGTGCTGCGCGGCGACGACGCGCCCGCCGACATCAAGGAGATCGAGAAGCTGAAGCTGCCGACCGCGGCGGGCCTGGTGAAGCTGTCGTCGGTGGCCGACGTCGAAGAGGTGGCGGGGCCCACGCAGGTCTCGCGCATCGACGGCGAGCGCTCGGCGACGATCTCGGCCAAGGCGGCGGGAAGCGACCTGGGCAGCGTGACGCAGACGCTGACGACGAAGCTGGACGGCGTGGCCCTGGGCGCCGGCGCCTCCTACACCATCGGCGGCGTCTCGGCCGACCAGGCGGAGGCGTTCTCGGACCTGGGCATCGCGATGCTCGCGGCGATCGCGATCGTCTTCATGATCATGGTGGCGACGTTCCGCTCGTTCATCCAGCCGCTGATCCTGCTGGTGTCGATCCCGTTCGCGGCGACGGGCGCGATCGGCCTGCTGGTGGCCACGGACACGGCGCTGGGCGTGCCGGCGCTGATCGGCATGCTGATGCTGATCGGCATCGTGGTAACGAACGCGATCGTGCTGATCGACCTGATCAACCAGTACCGCGAGCAGGGGATGGGCATCGTCGAGGCGGTCGTCGAAGGCGGCCGGCGCAGGCTGCGGCCGATCCTGATGACGGCGGTGGCGACGATCTGTGCCCTCACCCCGATGGCGCTGGGCGTGACCGGGTCGGGCGGGTTCATCTCGCAGCCGCTGGCGATCGTGGTCATCGGCGGCCTGATCTCCTCGACGCTGCTGACCCTCGTGCTGGTGCCGACCCTGTACACGATGGTCGAGCGCACGAAGGACCGCCTGCGCCGCAAGCCCGCGGCCGAGGTGGAGGAAGAGCCGAAGGTCCTGGCCTCGGCGCCCTGATCCGGGCATGGACGCGCTGCGGCGGACGGGCGTGGTGCCCCGCCCGCCGCGCTCGCCCACCTGCGGGTCGCACCACCCGCCACTACCTGCCCCAGTGTGGCCGGGGCGGCGTGCCTTGGCCGGTCGGCGCACCATAGACTCATGGAACGTGACTAAGCCGCGTATCCCCAATGTCCTGGCCGCCCGCTACGCCTCCCCTGAGCTGGCGCGTCTGTGGTCTCCCGAGCACAAGGTCGTCGCCGAGCGGCGGTTGTGGCTGGCGGTGCTGCGGGCGCAGGCGGAGCTGGGCGTGGCGGTGCCCGAGGGTGCGGTCGCCGACTACGAGAAGGTGATCGAGGACGTCGATCTGGCCTCGATCGCCGAGCGGGAGCGGGTCAGCCGGCACGACGTGAAGGCGCGCATCGAGGAGTTCAACGCGCTGGCCGGGCACGAGCAGGTCCACAAGGGGATGACCTCGCGCGACCTCACCGAGAACGTCGAGCAGCTCCAGATCCGCGACAGCCTGCTGCTGGTGCGCGAGCGCACGGTGGCGCTGCTGGCCCGGCTGGCGACGCTGGCCGAGGAGCATGAGGCCACGGTGATGGCCGGCCGTTCCCACAACGTGGCGGCGCAGGCGACGACGCTGGGCAAGCGGTTCGCGAGCGCGGCCGACGAGCTGCTGGTGGCGTACACCCGGCTGGAGGAGCTGATCGCCCGCTATCCGCTGCGCGGGATCAAGGGCCCGGTCGGCACCGCCCAGGACATGCTCGACCTGCTGGGCGGCGACCGCGAGAAGCTGGCCGAGCTGGAGAACCGGGTCGCCGCGCACCTGGGCTTCGAGCGGCGCTTCACCTCGGTGGGGCAGGTGTATCCGCGCTCGCTGGACTACGACGTGGTCACCGCGCTGGTCCAGCTGGCCGGGGCGCCGTCGTCGCTGGCCAGGACGATCCGGCTGATGGCCGGGCACGAGCTGGTGACCGAGGGCTTCAAGGAGGGCCAGGTCGGTTCGTCGGCGATGCCGCACAAGATGAACACGCGCTCGTGTGAGCGGGTCAACGGCCTCACCGTGATCCTGCGCGGCTACGCCTCGATGGTGGGCGAGCTGGCGGGCGACCAGTGGAACGAGGGCGACGTCTCATGCTCGGTCGTGCGCCGCGTGGCGTTGCCTGACGCGTTCTTCGCCTTCGACGGGCTGGTGGAGACGATGCTGACGGTGCTGGACGAGTTCGGCGCCTTCCCCGCGGTGATCGCCGCCGAGCTGGACCGCTATCTGCCGTTCCTGGCGACGACGAAGATGCTGATGGCGGCGGTGCGGGCCGGGGTGGGCAGGGAGCAGGCGCACGAGCTGATCAAGGAGCACGCGGTGGCGGCGGCGCTGGCGATGCGCTCGCGCGGCGCCGCCAACGAGCTCCTGGACCGCCTGGCCGCCGACGGACGTTTCCCGCTGGACCGCGCGGCACTGGAAGCGCTCCTGGCCGATCGCGTGTCCTTCACCGGCGCCGCGGCCGACCAGGTGGAATCGGTCTCACAGCGGGTGGGCCACGTGGTCTCGGCCCACCCGGAGGCGGCGGCGTACCGGCCGGGTTCGATTCTGTGATCCACGAGCTCACCTCCCCGGCGCAGGTCCGGGCCGCGTGCGGCGACGACGACCTGCTGATGTGGGCGGCCCAGGGCCTCGGGCCGGGCGCGCGGGCGTGGGCACTGGGCGACGCGGTGGTGACCGCCGCACCGGACCTCGCCCGCCGCGACCGCCTGGCGGTTGGCGGCAGTACGGCGAGCGCCGTCCCGCTGGTCCGCCACGCCCTGGCGGAGCTGGGCCCGGCCTACCGCCCGCTGGGCGGGACGCGGACGATCGCCGAGGTGGCGGCGAAGGTCGAGGGGATGGAGGTGGCAGGCGAATTCTCCTGGATGAGCCTGCCGTCCGAGCCGTCCGTCCCTGCTGCGGCCGACGAGCTTGAGGTGAGCTGGCTGCCCGGCGAGGCGTCCCCGGAGGTGGCGGCGCTGCTGACGGACTTCGCCCCGGAGTCGTACGCGGTGCCCGGCGCCGCCGGGGTGACGCGGTGGGCGGGCCTGCGGGCGCGGGGCAAGCTGGCCGCGGTGGCGGCGGACGCGTGGAGCGCGCCGGACGTGGGCTTATTGGCCGGGGTCGCGACCGCGGGGCCGTTCCGCGGAAAGGGGTTGGGGGAGCGGGTGTGCCGGTGGATGTCACGGGAACTGGTGCACGCCTATGGCCGGGCCGCATTGATGGTCGACGACGACAACGGACCGGCCCTGGGCGTCTACACCCGAATCGGCTACACCCGCCGCAGAATCGCGGCAGCAGGCCTCACCCCCTAGCCCAACCACCACCCCCAACACCCCCAAAATCGGGCACCCGGCACCCCGACACTCGGTACTCCGGTACTCCGGCACTCCGCCGCTCTGGTATCCGGGCCGGCCGTGGTCGGGATGGCCGGGGTTGGGGAAGGGTTTCCCGTTCGGGTGGCCGGCGGGCGCCGTTGCGGCGGCCGGCCCGTCCGACGTGAGAAGCGATCCCCCCGGCCTGCGCGCGCCGGCGTCGGCGGGTGGTGTGAGGGGTGGCGGAGCCGTAAAGGATGGAAGGGTGTTTCAGGGACCTTCCAGGGCATACTGCATGACGCGAAACTTCGCCTGGGCCTCGGCGAGTTCGAGGGCGGGGTCGCTGGTGGACATGATGCCCCCGCCGGCGAACAGGCGGGCGCGGCGGCCGCTGATCTGGGCCGAGCGCAGGGCGATGCCCCACTCGCCGTCGCCGTGGGCGTCGATCCAGCCCACCGGGCCCGCGTAGCCCGCGCGGTCCATGCCCTCGAGTTCGCGGATCACGTCGATGGCGGTGTCGGTGGGGGTGCCGCCTACGGCGGCCGTGGGGTGCATGGCGGCCACCACGTCCAGGACGGAGGCGCCGTCGGCCAGACGGCCGCTCACGTGGCTGGCCAGGTGCTGGACGTTGGGCAGCACGAGGAGTTCCGGCTCGTCGGGGGTCTGCAGGGCCGAGCAGAGCGGGGCCAGCGTGTCGCGGACGCTGGCGATCGCGCACTCGTGCTCGTGCCGGTCCTTGGCGCTGGCCAGCAGCGCGGCGCCGCGGGAGAGATCGTCGGAGGGGCTGGTGCCGCGCGGAGTGGTGCCGGCCAGGACCAGGGATTCGATCTCCTGGCCGGTGCGCCGGATGAGGAGTTCCGGCGTGGCGCCGACCATGCCGGCCACGGAGAAGGTGTAGCAGTCGGGGTAGCGGGTGGCCAGGCGCCCCAGCAGCAGTCGGATGTCGATGGCGCGCTCGGCGGTGGCCAGCAGGTCGCGGGCCAGGACGACCTTCTCGAGTTCGCCGTCGCGGATGCGCTGGGCGGCGCGGGCGACGATGGTCTCCCATTCGGGTGCGGTGAGGCTGCCGTCGCCGTAGCTGATGCGGCCGGGGGTGCGGATCGGGCTGAAGCGTTCGAGGGGGGCGTCGCCGATCGTGGTGAGCCAGGCGTGGCCGTCGCGGCGGGCCAGGACCGCCTGCGGGACGACGAGGACGGAGCCGGGGGAGTCCTCGTCGAAGGTGAAGGTGCCGAACGCCACCGGCCCGGTGCCGGGGGTGCCCACGTCGTCGCGGACGTCGGCGTGGCCGAAGACGTCGGTGAGCCACTCGCGGGCCCAGGCGAAGCGCCCGGGGCCGGGCGGGACGGCCACGCGGGCGGCTTCTCCCCAGCCGACCAGTCCTTGTCCATGCCGGATCCACGCATAGGGCGCGGTCTTCGGCAGGGATTGCAGCAGGTCGCCGGGGTCGCCTACCGAGGTGGTGCGAACCGGCAGAGGGCGGGTGATTCCGAGCGCGACACTCACTCAAGACACTCTATGCGGGAACTGAACACGTTCGACTCCCGGCCCCGTGAATGACCGGTTACGGACCATGAACACGAAAATTTTCGCGTGTTGCGGATCGGGCGTGTCAAGCGGCGATGCGAAGTGGGTGTGGTGCGGGCCGTTCGCCTGGCCGGGAGGCAAGGGCCGATCTACCTTGTGTCCATGATCACGCCTTTGGCCGCGGTCGCGGTGCTGGTGTCTGGGTCGATCGTCGCTCCGGTTCCGCAGGTCATGGCGGCGCTGGGGGATTCGATCACGTCGGGGTTCAACGCGTGCGGGTGGTACGTCTCGTGCACGTCGCGTTCGTGGGCGGCGGGCAAGGACCCCGCGGTCGGCAGTCATTTCACCCGGCTGGGGATGAAGGACGGCAATCTCAACTTCGCGGTGCCGGGCTCGACGAGCGCCGATCTCCGCGCTCAGGTGGGCAAGGCGGTGGCGGCGAAGGCGGAATATGTGACGATTCTCATCGGTGCCCAGGACGTGTGCGCGGGCACCGAGAAGACGATGACGCCGGTGCCGGTGTTCGAGCGGCGGGTGACGGAGTCGCTGGCGGCGTTGCGGACGGGGCTGCCGGGGGCGCGCGTGTTCGTGGCCTCGATTCCGGACCTGCGGCGGCTGTGGCAGGCGGGCAAGGACAACCCGATCGCGCGCACGTTCTGGACGCTGGGGCGGATCTGCCGGCCGATGCTGGCCGCGCCGGACTCGACCAAGCGTAAGGACGTGCAGCGGCGGGCGCGGGTGCGGGATCGGGTCATGGACTTCAACCGGGTGCTGGAGCGGGCCTGCGCCGGTTACGGGCCCAACTGCCGCAGCGACGGAGGGGCGGTGTTCTCCTTCCCGTACACGCTGGATCACATCAGCAAGTGGGACTTCTTCCATCCGAACGCGGCGGGGCAGCGGGCGCTGGCCGATCAGACGTTCAAGCACGGCTTCGACCGGACGGACGCGCGCCGGCAGGGCTAGCGGCACTGGGCGAGCATGGTCTGCTTGTCGGCGCGGGTGACGGGGACGTCGTACTTGACGGCGACCTGGGCGAAGCGGGTGACGTAGGCGCAGCGGATGCGGCGCTGGGGCGGCAGCCAGGCGGCGGGTCCCGACCCGTCCTTCTCCTCGTTGGCCCGGCCGTCGACGGGCAGGAGGTTGAGGGGGTCGTTGGCGAAGTCGAGGCGCTTGGACTTCGGCCAGGACTTGGCGGCCATGCGCCAGCCGTAGGAAAGGGGGACGACGTGGTCGACCTGGATCTCGTCGGCGTCGGAGACACGCCAGTCGATGTCGCGGCCGGTGTAGGGGTCGGTCAGGGTTAACGACAGGACGGTGCAGCCGGCGCGGACGACGTCGCGGCCGTCGCGGGCCAGCAGGTCGTCGCGGGTGCGGCAGCCGTTGCCCGCGTAGGGGACGCCGGGGGCGGAGTCGGCCCAGTTGCCGCCGTAGTTGGTGCGCTGGTAGCCGGTGCTGGAACCACGGTCCTTGACGCGCAGGCGGGAGATGAGGGCGCGGGCGCCCTGTTTGTCGGCTTGGCTGGTGAGCGGCGCCAGGCTCGGGCCGGTGCCGGTGGTGTTGGCCAGGGGGCTGGTGGCGGTGCCCGCCTGGGTGCGGTTCGTGGTGCCGAGCAAGGAAACGATCATTACGCCGCCGGCGAGGAGGGCGACCGCGTCCCGTGTGCTCAAGGAGCCTCCGTAGGCTTGGCCTCTTCTCGGTGAATTCCCATGATCGCCTGCTTTGACACGATGAAGGAGGGTGTTGTGGGGCAGTGGCGGGTCCTCGGCGCGGTCTCGGCGGGCGGGGTGGCGGGGTCGCTGGCCCGGTTCGGGCTGCAGACGTGGTGGCCGTCGGTGTGGGCGACCCTGGTGATCAACGTGGCGGGCTGCGTGCTGATCGGGATGCTCATGGTGGTGGTGCCGCGGATGCACCGGCTGGCGCGGCCGTTCCTGGGGGTCGGGGTTCTGGGGGGTTTCACGACGTTCTCGGGTTTTGTGGTGGACGTGCGGTTCCTGGCGGGGGAGGGGCCCTTCTGGCTCGCGCTGGTCTACCTCGTGGGGACGATGGCGGGCGCCGTCGTGGCGACCTGGTCCGGGGTACGGCTCGCGCGCCTGCTCGCCCGGCGGTGGGCCGGATGAACGTGCTGCTGGTGGCGATCGGGGCGGCGGTGGGCGCGCCGGCGCGGTTCCTGCTGGACCGGGCGGTCCAGGGCTGGGTGGCGGCGCGCGGCCGGGGCGCGGTGGTGTTCCCCTGGGGGACGCTCGTGGTGAACGTGATCGGTTCGGCGGTGCTGGGGTTCCTGGTGGCCTGGCCCGCGGGTGAGGGGCTGATGGCGCTGGCGGGCACCGGGCTGTGCGGGGCGCTGAGCACCTATTCGACGCTGGGATATGAGACGCTGCGGCTGGCGGAGGGCGGCGCGGGGCCTGCGGCGGCGGGCAACGCGGTGCTCAGCGTGGCGGCCGGGCTGGGCGCCGCCGCGGCCGGTGCGGCCCTCGCACACGCCTGGTCGTGAAGTCGCACGCCCGGTCGTGAAGACGCACGCCCGGTCAGGAAGAGGTACGGCTGGTCGTGAAGTCGCACGCCCGGGTGTGACGGGTTAGCGTGTAATCCTGTAAGCAACGAAGGAGCGCGCGATGGCGGATCCCCTCGACGCCTACTCTCAAGTGGTCTCCTCCGTCGCCGCGGAGTTGCTGCCCAAGGTGGCCGGCGTACGGGCGGGACGCAACAGCGGCTCGGCGGTGGTGTTCACCTCCGACGGATTCCTGCTCACCAACGCGCACGTGGTCGGCTCCTCGCGGGCCGGCACGGTGGCCTTCGCCGACGGCACGGTGGAGGAGTTCGCCGTGGTCGGCCGCGACCCGCTGTCGGACCTCGCGGTGATCAGGGCGCAGGGGCCCACGCCCGAGCCCGCGGTCCTGGGCGACAGCGACAAGCTCGTGGTCGGGCAGCTCGTCGTGGCGGTCGGCAACCCGCTCGGGCTGGCCGGGTCGCTGACGGCCGGCGTGGTCTCGGGGCTGGGCCGTTCGCTGCCGGCGCGGGCCGGGTCGGCGGTACGGATGATCGAGGACGTCATCCAGACCGACGCCGCCCTGAACCCGGGCAACTCCGGCGGCGCCCTGGCCGACTCACGGGCCCGGGTGGTGGGCGTGAACACCGCGGTGGCCGGGATGGGGGTGGGGCTGGCCGTACCCATGAACAGCACGACGCGCTCGATCATCGCGGCGCTCATCCGCGACGGCCGGGTACGGCGGGCCTTCCTCGGCCTGGTGACCTCGCCGGCGCCGCTGCCGGAGCCGCTGCGCAGGCGCACGGGGCAGGCGGCGGCGCTGCGGGTGGTGGAGGTGGTGGCGGGTTCGCCCGCCGAGCGGGCCGGGCTGCGGGGCGGGGATCTGGTGCTCAGCGCGGGCCGTACGCCGGTGGGCGACGCGCAGAGCCTGCAGCGGCTGATGTTCGCCGACGCGATCGGACGCCCGCTGCCGATCACCGTCTACCGCAACGGCGCGCTCGTGGACGTGATCGCCGAGCCGCTGGAGCTGACGGTCTGACCGGCCGTCTCCGGAGGGACGGCCGGTCGGGCGGGGCTACGCGACGGGCTTGGGCCTGGGCACGTACGTGCCGTTGCGGCGGGCCAGCAGTTCTTCGAGCAGGTCGTCCCAGATGCGGCCGACCGCGTCCACGTCGTAGGTGCGGGCGGTCTCCAGGGCTCCGGCGGCCAGGGAACGGCGCAGCTGCTCGTCCTCGATGACGCGCAGGATCGAGGCGGCGAGGTTGTCGTTGGTGCGGGGCTTGACCAGCAGCCCGTCGACCTCGTCGCTGATCATCTCCTTGGGGCCGTGGGGGCTGTTGAAGCTGACGATGGCAAGACCCTTGGCCATGGCCTCCAGGATCGTCATCGGGAAGCCCTCGTGGCGTGAGCTCAGCACGAAGATCGAGGCCTTCTCCAGCTCGGCGCCCACGTCCTGGGTGGGTCCCGGCAGCTCGACCTTGTCCTCCAGGCCCGCCTCGGCGATCTGGGTACGCAGGTTGTCGAGCTGGGGCCCGTCGCCGAAGATGCGCAGCTTCCAGTCGGGGTGGGCCTTGGCGATCTGCTCCCACGCGGTGATGAGGCGGTGGAAGCCCTTGAGCCGGGTGATGCGGCCGACCGCGACGACGAGCTTGGCGTCGAGCTTGGCCTGGCCGCCGGTCATGGGCGGCACCGCGTTCGGGATGCGCACCAGGCGCTTGGGCCGCTTCGGCAGGGTGTTGCGGTAGTCGCGCAGGTCGGCTTTGGTGAGGGTGACCAGGGCGTCGAAGCGGCGGTAGCGCCACTTGATGAGCGCCTGCAGGGCCTCGGGCTTGGCGTTGAGCCCGACGTGCTCCTGCGCGACGGTGATCACGTTGGGGTTGGCGAGCTGCGCCATGGCCAGGTTGAGGCCGGGGCGGGTGCCCATGAGGACGCCGGTGTCGAGCGAGCGGATGTAGCGGGCAAGCTGCAGGTCGGTCCAGGCGTTGAAGCGGTGGGCGGCCGACTCCCCCTCGGGGATCAGGCGGCTGGGCACCTTCGACAGCATCGCGCGTACGCCGCGGCGCGGCTTGAGCCGGTCGTCGAGGAAGCGGAACTTCACGCGTTCGTCGACGGGGAAGAACGGCTGCTCGGCTTCCTTGAGGATGGAGACGATCTCCACGTCGCGCCCGGTGGCGGCCAGGTAGCTGGCCAGGTTGAACACCGTTCTGATCGTGCCGCCCATGCCGTTGGCGTGCAGGAGCAGGATGCGGATCGTGCCGATGGAGGGAGGCGGCGCGTTGCGCTGCCTGCGCCGGTTGTATCCCCTGTACAGCCGGGCGGCCGCGGCCTTCCCTTTGCGTGCCAGTGCGCGCACCTTGTCCTTGTCCCCTCGTCCGGTGTCATGACACACGTGGCCGGTGACGGAAGGTTCCCGCCACCGGCTCCAGGATCTGTGTAGCCGGGGCAGCACCGATGTCCCCGTGGCACTGCCCCTTCTATGACCTTTTAGACGCTGTTCACCCCGTCAAGGTTGCACGCGAGTTGCCGGTGTGTGCGGGGGTTTGCGTTCGAGCAGGTCAAGGGCGATGTCGATCGCCTTCTCCAGTTGGGTGTCGATTCCGGCCGCGTAGTCCTGCGGGGTGATGTCGACCTCGATGTCGGGGTCGGTGCCGTAGTTCTCCACCTTCCAGCCGACGTCGTCGAAGGCGAAGGAGAACTCCGGCTGGGTGGTGACGGTGCCGTCGGCCAGCCGGTGGCGCGGCCAGATGCCGACGACGCCGCCCCAGGTGCGCTTGCCGATGAGCGGGCCGAGCCCGAGGAGCTTGAAGGTGTGGCTGAAGATGTCGCCGTCGGAGGCGGCCCACTCGTTGGTGATGGCGACCAGCGGGCCGCGCGGGGACTCGGCCGGGTAGGGCTCGGGGTGCCCCCAGCGCGGGTAGTCGTAGCCCAGGCGGCGCCGGGCCAGCTTCTCCAGCAGCAGGGCCGAGACGCTGCCGCCGCCGTTGAAGCGGACGTCCACGACGAGGGCGTGCCGGTCGTACTCGGCCAGGAAGCCGCGGTGGAACTCGGCGAACCCGGTGGTGCTCATGTCGGGGATGTGCAGGTAGCCGATGCGGCCGGCCGAGCGCTGGTGGCAGCGGGCCCGGTTGAGGTTGACCCAGTCACGGTAGCGGGCGGGCCCTTCGTCGGCGATGGCCCTGACGGTGGCGGTGAAGGTGTCCTCGCCGCGGCGCAGGGTGAGCTCGACCTCCTGCTCGGCCTGGCTGACCAGGCGCTCGTTCGGGGTGGTCTCGGCGCCGATGGGGTGCCCGTTGATCGCCAGTACGGCGTCGCCCGGCCGTACGTCGAGGCCCATGCGGTTGAGCGGCGAGGTGGCCTCCGGATCCCAGGGGTCGCCGGTGACGATGGCGCCGATGTGGTAGACGCCGTCGCGGTAGTCCCAGTCGACGCCCAGCTTGCCCTGGCTGTAGTCGGGACCCGGGCGGTACTCGCCGCCGCTTTCGTAGGCGTGGCTGGTGGCGAGCTCGCCGTGCAGTTCCCACAGCAGGTCGGAGAACTCGCCGCGGGTGCTGACGCGTTCGACGAGGGGCAGGTAGCGCTCGTAGACGGCCTGCCAGTCGACGCCGGACATGTCGGCGGTCCAAAAGTTCTCCCGCTGCAGGCGCCAGGCCTCGCGGAACATCTGCCGCCACTCGTGCTCCGGCCAGACCGAGACCTTGACGCGGGCCAGGTCGATCCAGCCGCTTTCCCGGCTGGGCGGGTCGTCGTCGTGCTCGGGAACCTCTCCGGCCTTGACCACGCGTAGCCGGGCGTCGGCCCGGTAGAGCAGCGTCTTGTGGTCACGGGCGAGTTCGAGGTCGGTGACGTCCTCCGCGAACGTCTCGTTCTTGGCCTTGGCGAAGTCGTACAGGTGCAGGACGGGCTCGCCCTCCAGCGGGCTGGACAGGATCAGCGCCTTGCCGTGCAGGGCGGCGATGCGCTCGTACCGGCCCTCGGGCAGCGGGAAGGCGGTGACCCGATGGATCAGGCCCTCGGCGTCGACCTGGAGGGGCGTGGGGTCCTCCTCCTCGTTCTCCTCCTCGTCCTTGGTCTCCAGCGGGCGGGGCCGGGGGACGAAGGGGTCGGGCGCGTCGTGCCGCAGGGCGATGGCGTACGGGCGGGTGCCGAGCGGGAAGCCGAGATCGAACTGGAGCTGGTCCCAGACCGGGGAGAAGGTGCGCTGGCCGATGAAGTAGAGGTAGCGGCCCTCCGGGTCGAAGCAGGGGGCGCTGTCCTCCAGGATGGGCTCGCTGGCCTGGATGATGCGGCCCGACTCCGGGTGGTGGAGCTTGATGGCGGTGGTCTGGGCGTTGAGCGGGCTGGCGTAGGCCAGCCAGGTGCCGTCGGCCGACCAGGCGGGGTCGCGCGGGCCGGCGTGGGGGTTGGCCTCGACCAGCGTCGCCTGGCCGGTGCCGAGGTCGAGGAGGTGGAGCTCGCCCCGGTGGTTGGTGACGGCCACGCGGTCGTGGGCGGGGTCGGGGACGAGTTCGTTGATGCGGCCGAGCTCGGCCAGCTCCGTGGCGCAGCCGGGGCCGAGGAGCGTGACGGTCTCGTCGCCGTCGGCGCCGCTGGCCGCCGCGACCAGCCGCTCACCGTCGTTGAGCCAGGTCAGGTGGCGGTAGCGGACGCCGTGGGGCGCGCCGTGCTGGCGGACCGGGCCCTCCCAGGCGGCCATGGTGTAGGCCTTGCCGCGGGTGGTGAGGGCCAGGGTGGTGCCGTCGGGGCCGAGGGTGGCGCTGTCGAGGTAGTCGGCGGCCTCGACGAAGCGACGGTTGCGCTGGGTGCGGGAGGAGGCCAGGCGCACGTCGATCTTCCGCGCGCGGCCGGCGCCGGGCGGGAGGAGGTAGAGGTCGGCGCCGGCGTGGTAGACGAGGTGGTGGCCGTCGCTGGTGAGGTTGCGGGCGTAGTAGTCGCTGTGGTCGGTGTGGCGCTGGAGGTCCTCGCCGGTGGGGGTGCAGGAGTAGACGTTGCCGGTGCCCTCGTGGTCGGACAGGAAGTAGACGCGCTCGCCGCTCCAGCAGGGTGAGGCGAGGTTGCCGGGCAGCTTGATGAGGCGGCGGAAGTCTCCGTGGCCGTCGGGGTCGATCCACAGGTCGCCCGCGGTGCCGCCCCGGTAGCGCTTCCAGCGGGCGGGATCGGCGGTGTTGCGGCCAAGGACGATCATGTGGTGCGGGCCGTACGCGATGGAGTTGGCGGGGCCGTACGGCAGGCGCTGCGGGACCCCGCCCGGGGCGACCCGGTGAAGCCACTTGCGGCCCTCGAAGGGCTGGCCGGCGTCGCTGGCGTACAGGATGCGGTCGTCGTGGTCCCAGCCGGTGACGGTGCAGCGGGCGCCGTGGTAGGTCAGGCGGGTCGCGGCGCCGCCCTCGGCGGGCATGACGTAGACCTCTTCCGGTCCTTCCTCTCGGCCGACGAAGGCGAGCTGGTCGCCGCGCGGGGAGATGCGCGGGTATCCGGCCTCGGCCAGCCCGGCGGTGAGACGGAACGCGCGCCCGCCCTGGGCGGAGACCATCCAGAGGTCGTCCTCGGCGGCGAAGACGACGACGTCCTGGAAGATGGCGGGAAAGCGCAGGTAGGCGGGCATCGTCTCTCCGTGGTCAGACAGCCGGGACGTGGTGTCCCGGCTGTCTGATCCTTTCAGTGCCGGTGGCTCTTATGCTTCTTCCACCGGCTTGCGCGTTTCCTGGCGCTTGGCGGCCTTGGCCTGCCTGGTGGCCTTGATGGTGGCCTTCTTGGCCTTGCCGGATTTGGCGGCGGGTTTCTTGCGCTGCTCTGCCATGGCTCTCTTCCCCCGATGTACTCGCGATGCCCGATACGACATCAACGCCGTTAATACCCACTTGTGCCATAAATCCGACATATCGCCTGTGGGTGGGCGTGGCGGGGCGCGGGGCCGTGCGCCTGAATCAGAACGCCCGGATCAGAACGCCAGAGCGGCGGCCTCGTTGCGGAGTACGAGGATGAGCAGGGTGGCCACGAGCGTGGCGATGAGCAGCCAGCTGATCATGATGATGATCGTGGAGCGGCGCGGACGGCGGCGCGGGACCGACTCCGCGTTGGCCCTGGCCTCGCTGCGCCGGGCTCGCTCGTTGAACGACTCCAGGCGCGCGACGAGCCGCGGGTCCTCGTCGACGAGGTGGCGCTCGATCTGGGCCAGCAACCTCTCCTCGTCCTGCGACCAGGCCATGGTGCACCTCCGGAACGCAAGCTCTGTTCCGACTTTCTGCCCAACCATGAAGATCATTAGCCGTGAGCTTGCCCAGTAATTGTGCGCTCTTTTCCTTTGCGATCACTGTCGAACTTCTGTTCTAATCATGCCATGCGCTGGGACAACCTGCGGCTCACCGGGGCCGACGACCGTGATCCTGCGGTGCCGCTGTTCGCCGAGGAGGCGGTGACGCGGAGATTTGATACGCCCGAATTCCGGGGGATGACCTTCTTCGAGGTGCGGGCCCGCTCGATCATCAGCCGGGTGCCGGCCACGAGCCGCATGTCGTTCCAGCACACGATCAACCCCTACCGTGGCTGCTCCCACGCCTGCCGCTACTGCTTCGCCCGCAACACCCACACCTACCTCGACCTGGACGCCGGCCTCGACTTCGACTCCAAGGTCGTGGTGAAGGTCAACGCCCCCGAGCTGACCCGCCGCGAACTGGCCGCCCCCCGCTGGCAGGGCGGGCACGTGGCGATGGGCACCAACGTCGACTGCTACCAGCGGGCCGAGGGCCGGTATCAGCTGATGCGGGGGATTCTGCAGGCGCTGCGGGATGCGGCCAACCCGTTCTCCATCCTCACCAAGGGCACGCTCATCCTGCGCGACCTCGACCTGCTGACCGAGGCGGCGCAGGTGACCGACGTGTCCGTCAACGTGTCGGTGGGCTTCGTCGACGAGCGGGCCTGGCGCACCGTGGAGCCCGGCACCCCGCATCCCGAACGCCGTCTGGCCGCCTGCGCCCGCCTCAACGCCGCCGGGATCCGGTGCGGCGTCCTGATGGCCCCCGTCCTGCCGTATCTGACCGACTCCCCGGCCGAGCTGGAACGCACCGTCGAGGCGATCGCCGCGTCGGGCGCGGTGCACGTGACGCCGCTGGTGCTGCATCTGCGGCCGGGGGCCAGGGAGTGGTACCTGGGGTGGCTGGCCAGGGAACACCCACGCCTGGTGCCGCGCTACCTGGAGCTCTACGGCAGAGGCGCCTACGCGCCCCGCGCCTACCAGGAGCGCGTCGGCGCACAGGTGAAGGAGCTGGCCCGCCGTCACGGCATCGGCGGATCCGGCCCCGCGGGCCCCCGCCGCCTCGCCGGGCGCGCCCCCGCCGAGCCCGGCCCGGACGCCGAACAGCTGACCCTCCTGTAGTCACGGCCGGGCGTCGGCGCGGTACTCGCCGGGCGTCAGCCCGTACCACTGACGGAAGGCCAGGTGGAAGCCGACCGGCGTGCCGTAGCCGACGCGTTCGCTGATGCGGTTGTGCGGCAGCGCGGTCTCGGACAGCAGGCGGGCCGCCTCCTGCATGCGGCGGGCCGTCAGGTGGCGCATGGGCGCCTGACCCACCAGGCGGCGGAAGGTCGCGGCGAAGGCGGAACGGGACATGCCCGCCTGCGCGGCGAGCGTCTCCACGGTCCACGGCTCGGCGAAACGCGTCTGGACGGTGTGCAGCGCGGCGGCCACGCCCGGATGGCGCAGCGCCTCCAGGACCGCCGCGCCCGCCGGCAGCGCCGAGCCTGGAGCGTCGAGGGCGGCGCGCAGCGCGAGGACGAAGACGAGTTCGAACGCGCGCAAGGCGACGAGCTGGGCGCCGGGCGCGGCGGTGTCCCATTCGCCGGCCAGCCGCTCCAGCGTCGCGCCCAGCAGCGGATGGGCCCGCAACCGCGCGCTCTCCAGCACGAACAGCGGCGGCAGCGCCTGGTACAGGGGAGTGGCGGCGGCCCGGTCGTAGTGCAGGCCGCCGCACAGCATGACGGTCCGCGCGCCCGGCCCGTCGATCTCGACGGTGCGCACCCCGCCGGGCTGGCGTTCGGGAAGGACCCCGCTCAGCGGTACGGTGGCCCGCCCCGGCCGGTCGGCCAGCCGGTGGGCGCTGCCGTGCGGGAAGACGGCCAGGTCGCCGGTGGCGAGAGTGACGGGCGGCAGGCCGGGCAGCTCGACGGTGCACGAGCCCTGGTCGACGTAGTGCAACAGGGCGCAGTTCTCCCGCTGCCCGGCCACCCCCCAGGGCGCGCGGGCCTGCCAGCGGCTGTGGAAGACGCCGTGCAGCCGCAGCGGGGCGAGCAGGTCGCTGAGCAGATCCCCATCCACCGGACGATCCTTAAAGATTGCGAGAGTGTGCTTTATGGAGCGTATCCCGTGGACCGGGCAGGCTGACTTGCATGACCTTCCTTGTGATGAACGCCGCCGGCGCCCAGGGCGGCGCGGTCGCCCGCCACCTGCTGGCCGAGGGCCTTGCCGTACGTGCCTTCACCCGCGGCGGCCCGGCTCCCGAGGGGGCGCGGCCGTTCACGGGAGACCTGGCCGACGGCGCGGCGGTGAAGGCGGCCTTCGACGGCGTCACCCACGCCTCGGTGATGCTGCCCATGGTCTACGACCCCGGCACCGTGGACCTCTACGTCCGCAACGTGCGGGACGCGGCGCTGGCGGCGGGGGTGCGGCGGCTGGTGTTCACCACCGGCAACCGCCTGCCCGCCGCCGGGACCGGTGTGCCCGCCTTCGAGACCCGCCGCCGCGCCGGGGACGACCTGCGCGCGGCCGGGCTGCCGGTCGTGGAGCTGCGCCCGCCGATCTACCTCGACAACCTGGCCGCCCCCTGGGTGGCGGGACCGCTGGCCGCCGAGGGCGTGCTGGCCTACCCGCTGCCCGCCGACCTGCCCGTGGCCTGGCTGTCGCACGCCGACCTGGCCGCCGCCACCCACGCCGCGCTGACCCTCGACGGGCTGGAGGGCGAGATCCTGAACGTCGGCGCGGCCGAGGCCGTCACTGGCGCGGACCTCGCCGCCGCGATCGGCGCCCGCTTCCACGCCCAGGACCCCGCCGACTTCGAGGCGGCCCTGAGCGCTCTCACGGGCCCGGTCACCGCCGCGGCCGTCGCCGACACCTACCGCTGGGCCGCCGCCGACCGCTCGCTGCTGGCCGCCGACCCCGCCGCGCTCGACCTCCTGGGCGTACGGCCCGCCGCGCCGATCGACTGGCTCGCCGGACGGCTCCGATGACGGCGCGGGAGGAGATCGTCCGCCACCACCAGGTGATCGAACGCTGGCTGTCGGGGGAGCCGGGGCAGGAGTTCGGGGAGTTCGACCGGGCCCACGCGGCCGCCTTCACCCTGACCGGGCCCGACGGCCGCACCCTGGAACGGGAACAGGTGATGCGGCAGGTGCGCGAACTGCGCGGCGCGGTGCCCGGACTGCGGATCGAGATCCGGGACGTGCGCGTGGTGGCCGAGGCCGGGCCGCTGCTGGTGGCCGCCTACCAGGAGTGGCAGGAGGGCGGCGCCCGCCAGTCCACGATCGTCTTCCGGCGCGTGGGCGAGGAACTGCGCTGGCTGCACCTGCACGAGACCTGGCTGAACAAGCCCGCGTGATCGTCACACGCGGCCGACCGGCTAGCTCGTCCGCGGGCCACGGGCGCGGATCAAGGGCGTGGGTTCAGGGGCGTCGGCTCAGGGCGTGGGCCAGGGCGGGTTAAGGGCGCAGGCCAGGGGCTTGGGGTAAGGGCGCAGGTCAAGGGTGCGGGTCAAGGGTGCAGGGTGGCGCGGCGGGACTGCAGGAACTCGCGCTCCGGAGCCGTGCCCACCAGCGCCAGCGCCTTGCCGTACTCCTCCACCGCCTCCTCCAGCCTGCCCAGCCGCCGCAGCAGTTCCGCGCGTGTCGCCGGGAGCAGGTGGTGGCGCGGCAACCGCTCCTCCAGGCCCGCCAGCAGCTCCAGCCCGTCGGCGGGCCCCTGGGACTCGGCCACCGCGACGGCCCGGTTCAGGCGGACCACGGCCGATCCGGTCAGCGCCTCCAGCAGTTCGTACAGCTGGGCGATCGCGGTCCAGTCGGTGTCCTGGGGCAGAAGGGCCGAGGCGTGCTCGGCGGCGATCGCCGCCTGCACCTGGTAGAGGCCGGGCGGGCCCGGCCGTAGCAGGCCCAGGGCCTCGGCGATCTCCTCGCGGTGCCAGCGCCCGCGATCCTGCTCGGCGAGCGTCACGATGCGCCCCCGCTCGTCCAGCCGGGCATCGCGCCGCGCGTGGTGCAGCATCATCAGCGCCAGCAGCGCGCCGACCTCGCTGTCGTGCGGCATCAGCGCGGCCAGCATCCGGGCCAGCGCGATCGCCTGCGCCGCCGGTTCGGTGCGGATGAGGTCCTCGCCCTCGGCCGCCGCGTACCCCTCGGTGAAGATCAGGTACAGGACGGCCAGCACCCCGTCGCGCCGCGCCACCAGCTCCGGGCCGGACGGCACCCGGTACGGGATGCCGGCCTGGCTGATCTTCTTCTTGGCGCGGGTGATCCGGGCCGCCATCGTCGCCTCGCCAACCAGGAACAACCGGGCGATCTGCCGCGTGCCCAGCCCGCCCACGCAGCGCAGCGTCAGCGCCACCCGCGCCTCCATCGACAGTGCCGGATGGCAGCAGGTGAAGATCAGGCTGAGCAGGTCGTCGCCCGCCTGCGGCTCGTCGACCACCAGCAGCGGCAGCTTGCGGGCCGCGACCGCCATGTGGCGCAGCCGCGAGACCGCCCGCCGCCGCGCCGCGGTCAGCAGCCACGCCGGCGGGTTGTCCGGCACCGGCGGCCAGGCCGGCACCGCGGCCGCGAAGGCGTCCTGCAATGACTCTTCCGCCAGGTCGAGGTCACGCAGCTCGGCGGTGAGGATGGCGAGCAGGCGCGCCCAGTGCTCGCGGTACGCCTGCTCGACGGCGTTCATCCCGGGTACTCCACCACCGGCCGCACCTCCACGGTGCGCTCCGGGCAGGCGGTCGCCAGCTCGATCGCCTCGTCCAGGTCCTTGGCCTCGATGAGGTAGTAGCCGCCCAGGTGCTCGACCGTCTCCACGAACGGCCCGTCGGTGCGCAGCACCTCCCCCTCGCCCCTGCGCAGGCAGACCGCCTCGCCCGGCGCGCCCAGCTCCTCTCCTTCCAGGTAGGCGCCGCGGCCCTTGAGCATCTCGATGTAGGCGCCGTGGCGGGCGATGCCCTCCTGGATCTGCTCCGGGGTGGCGCTGGCCCACTCGGTGGCGTTGCCGTACAGCAGCAGGGCGTACTTCACGACGCGCACCTCCTGATCTCCACGTCGGACGGCATGGCCGAGGCCAGCTCGATCGCCTCGTCCAGGTCCCGGGCCTCCACGATCTGGTAGCCGGAGATCTGCTCCACGGTCTCGGCGTAGGGTCCGTCGGTGATGAGGACCTGATCGCCGTTCTTCCTGACGGTGGTGGCGGTGGAGGAGTGGGCCAGCTCGTTGCCGCCGAGGTTCGCCCCGCGCTCGGTGAGCATCGCGGTGTAGGCGCCCCACCGGGCATAGACGGCGGCACGCTCCTCGGGGCCCGCCTGCGACCACGGCCTCTCATCGCCCACGACGAGCAGCACGTACTTCATGATTTCTCCCTTCGGTCACTGCCATGACGCGCGGGCGGCGCGGGAATCGACAGCGTCCGGAGAAATTCTCGCGGATCGTCGGCGAACAACCTGATCGAACTCACCTCCCCGGTACGGCCCAGCGGCCGCACCACCGTCACCGGCTCCGACAGCTCCAGCACGAGGTTGGTGCGCGAGTCGACGACCAGCTCCAGGCGTCCCTCGCCCAGGGTGACGAACCCGGAGTCGTGGATGCGGCTCGCGGCCCGCGCCGAGACGATCAGTTCGCGGGGGACGCGCAGGTCGAAGGCGGCTCCTTGGCGCAGCCGTACCTCATGCTCGCCCACCACGTGCGGCCGCGAGCGCGCGGCGGCGATCATGCCGAGGTTGGCGAGCACGAAGTAGACGTGCACGACGGTCAGGACCGGCCAGCCCAGCCACAGCTCCAGCGCCACCCCCTCCACCACGATCGCGAACAGGAACATCCACAGCGTGATCGACCCGCCCGCGTGGTAGGAAAGGGCGACCTGGCCGGGCCCGACGCCGTGGCGGCGGCCCAGCACCCAGTAGCCGAGGCTGGCCAGAGCGCGCAGTTCGTGCGCCAGCATGCGGCGCGCCACCCTCACGGCTTGCTCAGCAGCTTCATGACGCGGCGGATGACGACCGCCTGCCCGGGGCTCAGGTCGGCGAAGAAGGCCCGCACGAACGGGTCGTCCTCACCGGGTATCGTCAGGTCGCCTTCGGGGATCAGCTCGCGTGGCGTCAGCTCGATCAGCCGCCAGGCCAGCTCCTCCACCCGAGGGTCGTCCTCGTCGGGGACGATGTCGGCGAACGCGTCGAGGTCGGCGTAGACCCGCATGACCTGGGCGTGGAATTCCGGGTCGGTCTCCGGCAGGGCCAGGACGGGGTCCACGAATTCGGCCCGCCGGTCGGCGGGCATCGAGGTGTCCAGCAACGCCAGGAGCTCGCGGTCGCGCGCGGCCATGCCGCCGCCGCCCTGGGGCAGCCGGCCGAGGATGCGCGCCATGTCGGGCGAGAGCGCGTCGTCGGGTTGCGGGTTCTCCTGCTCCAGCAGTGTGGCCAGGCGGGCGCGCCGTTCCCTGATCTCGGCCTCCTGCCTCTCCAGGTCGGCGTCGAGTTCGGTCAGCACCTCGCGTAGCTCGCGGCCCTGCTGGTCGGCCAGCACGTCGCGGATCTCCTCCAGCGACAGGCCCAGCTCCGACAGCCGCCGGATGCGTGACAGGGTGACGGCGTCGCGCAGGGTGTAGAGGCGATAGCCGTTGGCCCGCCGTCCGGGCTCCGGCAGCAGGCCGAGGTGATGGTAGTGGCGCACCGCCCTGGTCGAGACGCCGGCCAGGGCGGCGAGTTCTCCTATCCGCATACCTCTATGAAAGACCTTGACGCTACGACAAGGTCAACCGGTCATGCTCCTGACCACCAGGAAACCGATGAGCATGCCGAGGATCATGGTGACGCCGGAGGCGATCGCGGCCCACTTGCCGAGCGACTCGCCCCGGGTGTGCCCGACGATGCCGAGCACGATGCCGATGAGGCCGAACAGGATCGGGATGAACAGCAGCGCGATCGCCGCGAACACGAACCCGATGATCGACAGGATCTGGACGCCCGAGCCGCTCTTGGGCGGGGTTCCGTAGCCGGCCTGGCCGTACGGCTGGTCATAGGGAGGAGCGGGCCCCGGTTGCTCGGGCGGCGGTGACCACTGCGGCCGGGCGTTCGGATCGTCTGGTGTGGTCATAGGACTACTCCCTAGGTGTGGACCCCCGAAAGTCGTGCCTGTCTAGGACTCATCTCACACCGAAGCCGCACGTCCTGTCGAGTCTGCGGTGCTCAGCGGGCCGGGCAGCGGACGGGCGTGCAGGACGTCCAGCCGGGACACGGCCCGCGTCAGCGCCACGTACAGCCGGTTGAGCCCGCGCGCCTCGGCCTCGGCGATCTCGGCGGGCTCGGCGACGATCACGTGGTCGTACTCCAGTCCCTTGGCCGCCGAGGCGGGCACCAGGCTGACCCGGAACGCCGTGTCGCCGCCGGTCCCGGGCTCGACGAGGGTGGCGTCCAGGCCGGCGTCCCACAGTGCCGCGCGCAGCCCGTCCACGGCCGGATCGGCGGCGATCACCCCGATCGAGCCCTCCAGCTCCAGCGCCCGCCGCACCGCGGCCACGACCGCCGCCGGCAGGTCGGCGGCCTCCCGCACGCTCAGCGCGCCGTCACGGCGGAAGGAGCGGGTCGCCGGCACGTCGGCCTCCAGGGCGGCCAGCAGCCGGTTGGCCAGTTCCACGACCGCCGCCGGGACGCGGAAGCCGGTGGTGAGCTCGACCGTGCGCGCCCCCGGCTTGCCGAGCGCGGCGAGCTGGGCGGCCCACGCGCGCGCTGCCCACGGCGTGGTGGCCTGGGCCAGGTCACCGAGGACGGTCAGCGAGCCGTGCTCGCTGCGCCGGGCGATGGCGCGGCACTGCATCGGCGACAGGTCCTGCGCCTCGTCGACGATCACGTGCCCGAAACCCGCGGGCCGCTCCAGCAGCCCGGCCAGCTCGTCCAGCAGCACCACGTCGGCGGCCGACCAGCGGGCGCTCTTGTACGAGCGCGGCGGCCGCGCCCACGTGATCGCCTCGATCTCGTGCTCGTCCAGGACGCCGCCGGCCGCACTCGCGGGATCGGTGAGCAGGCCGGCCAGCACCTGCTCGGGCTTGGGCGCCGGCCAGACCGCGTCCAGGAACGGCGTGATCTGCCGGCCCATCCGCTTCGTCCAGGCCGGGTTGACGGGGTGCCCGCGCAGCTCGGCCTGGCGGGCGACCCGCGCCATGATCCGCGAGCGCACGCGTTCGCGCCCGGTCAGGTACGGCAGGCTCTCGCGCCGCGTGTCGTCCACGATGCGCCGCAGCTCGTCCTCGTACACCCGCCACCGCGCCGCCCCGTCGCTGACCACGACCGGTTCCACGGGCCTGGCGATCCGCCCGTACAGCGCCCGGCGCAGCACCTCGGCCATCCGCGCGTCGTGCTTGACCGCCGCGGCGGGCGCCGGGTCGGTGGCCCGGACCTCGGCGCCGCCGAGCAGTTCCTCCAGCGTCGTCTGCTCCACCTCCACCTCGCCCAGCGCGGGCAGCACAGCGGAGATGTAGCCGATGAAGGCCCGGTTGGGTCCCAGCACCAGCACGCCCGAGCGCTCCAGCCGCGCCCGGTGCGCGTACAGCAGGTACGCCGCCCGGTGCAGCCCCACCGCCGTCTTCCCGGTTCCGGGCGCGCCCTGCACGCACACCGACTCTCCCACCTCCACCCGGACCAGGTCGTCCTGCTCGGGCTGGATCGTGGCCACGATGTCGCGCATCGGGCCCACGCGCGGCCGTTCGATCTCGGCGGTCAGGATCGCGCCGCCGCCCTGCTCGCCCCGGCCCAGGTCCTCGTCCTCGAACCCGGTCAGCCGCGGCCCCGACCACCCGTAGCGGCGCCGGGTCGCCACGCCCTGCGGGTCGCGGGCGCCGGCCCGGTAGAAGGCGCGCGAGACCGGCGCCCGCCAGTCGATGACCAGCGGCACGCCGCCGTGCTCGCCGGGGATGTGGCGGCGGCCGATGTAGTAGGAGCGATCGCGGTGCTCGCCCTGGCCGAACGCCAGCCGCCCGAAGAACGGCGGCCCGTCGGGCTCCTCGCTGAGCTCCTTGGCCAGGCTCTTCAGGTAGCGGCCCAGCCGCTCGGCGCTGTAGCGGTCGCCGGCCACGCTCTCGCCGATGATGACGTTCTCGCGCGCTCCCGCCAGCATGCGCCGCAGCCCCGCGCGGCACGACTCGACGTGGTCACGCTCCTGGTCCAGCGCGCTCATCCAACTCCTTTAACTCGGTTAAGTTATTTACCAGGTTAACATGGTGGCATGACGGGACTACGCCAGCGCAAGCGGCAGCAGGTTCACGAGGCGATCTCGGCGGCGGCCATCACGCTGTTCCTGGAGCGGGGCTTCGACGAGGTGTCCGTGGCCGAGGTGGCCGCCGCCGCGGACGTCTCCAAACCCACGCTCTTCAAGTACTTCGCCACCAAGGAGGACCTCGTCGTCCACCGCATCGCCGACCACCAGGGCGAGGCCGCCCGCGTCGTGCGCGCCGCCGGCGGCGATCCGCTCCCGGCCCTGCGGGATCACTTCCTGGCGGGGCTGGCCCGCCGCGACCCGGTCACCGGCCTCAACGACCACCCCGCGGTGCTCGCCTTCCACCGCATGGTGTTCGAGACGCCCAGCCTGGCCGCCCGGGTGGCCGTGTACGTCGCCGCCGACGAGAGCGCCCTCGCCGGCGCGCTGGCCGGGCACTACGACGAGCTGTCCGCGGCGCTGCTGGCCGCCCAGGCGCTGGCCGCGCAGCGGGTGCTGGCCCGCCGTACGTGGCTGGAGCTGTCCCGGGGCCGCGCCGCCGGCGAGGTCCACCCCGAGGCGGCCGCCGCCGCCGGGCGCGCCTTCCACCAGCTCTCCCTCGCCTTCCCGATACGGCCCGCCGCCTCCTGAGCCGGGGCGGGGTGAGATCCTGGGCCGATGTCCGAGGCGTTGGAGGGTATGGAGGCTCTGGAGGCGAAGGTGCGGGCCAACCTGGACGGGTTCGAGCGCCGGGCGGCTCCGCATGCCGAAGGGTTGCGCGGGGCGGCGGTCACGGTGTGCGTGCTGGAGGGGCGCGAGCCGTACCTGATCGTGATCAAGCGGGCGCCGCGCGGGCGCAACGCGGGGCAGTGGGCGCTGCCGGGCGGGCGGCTGGACGACGGCGAGGAGCCCGTGCGCGGAGCGCTGCGCGAGCTGGCCGAGGAGACCGGGATCACCGGGGTGCGGGTGGCCGGGCTGCTGGACGACTTCGTCACCGACTCCGGGTTCGTGATCACTCCGGTGGTGGCGTTCGGGGACGATCAGCGGGCCGTTCCCGACCCCCGGGAGGTCGCCTCCGTGCACGAGGTGCCGCTGGAGCGGCTGCTGGCTCCCGGCGTGCCGCGCTGGCGCGGTCCCCTGCTGCAGATGCCGCTGGGACCCGCGATCCTGGTGCACGCGCCGACGGGGGCGATCCTGTGGCAGTTCGCCGAGGTGTGCCTGCGCGGCCGTGAACAACGCGTCTTCGACGTCACCCAGCCCGCCTGGACCAGGAGATGACCGGCCCTCAGCCCGCACGCCTCCGCCACCTCGCTGCCCGGGGCGATCAGCGCCGACTGGGCCTGGGCCCGCATGGCGACCCGTTCCGAGACTGGGCGCCGCTCGCTCTCGTAGGTGTCCAGCAACTTGCCGAACCAGAAAAAATGCGCAATCGGCACATATTTACGCGGGGCAGGGCGGCCGGAAGGCGACACCGGTCACGTGCTTGCGCCACTCCGGCTCGGTCATCGCGTCCCCCGACTCCCGGCAGAGCCTGGCCGTGATCCGCGCCGGATCCACCTCCCACAGCCGCACGTCGCCCCCTGCGCTGGCCAGCATGCCGCCGTCCGCGCTGAAGGCCAGCTCCGTGTAGCTCTCGCCGGGACTGTTGACCGCCACTCGCAGCAGCGGCGCCGCCGGGTCGGCGATGTCCCAGAGCCACAGCTGGCCCGCGCCGGTCCCCACCGCCAGCATGCCGTCGCGCGGGTCGAAGGCCACCGCGAAGACCCGCCCGTCCGGCCCGGTCAGCGGCGCGCCCGCGAGGACTGGTCCGGACGCGCCGCCCAGCCGCCACAGCCGGATGGACCCCGACGCGTTGCCCGCGGCCAGCAGCGCGCCGCCGTGGCTGAAGGCGACCGAGCGCACGTCGTCGCCCATCGCGGTCAGGAGCGTCGTCGCCCGCCCCGGCGCGGCCGGATCGCGCACGTCCCACAGCGCCACCACGCCGCCCTGCGTCGCCGCCGCCAGCCGCCGCCCGTCCGGGCTGAACGCGACGGCGAACACCTGCCCCGAACCCGGGTTCAGCGTGGCGAGCGCCCGCCACGTGCGCGCGTCCCACAGACGCACCGTGCCGTCGTCGCTGCCCGCCGCCAGCAGCCCGCCGTCGGGACTGAAGGCCACACCCTGCACGAGCGCCGCCGGGCCGGGCAACGTGGCGCGGCGCACCGGCCGCCGCGGGTCGGTGATGTCCCACAGCAGTACGGCGTTGCCGAGCCGCGTGCCACCCGCCAGCGTGCGGCCGTCCGGGCTGATCGCCACCGTGCTGCCCATCCGGTCGTACGGCGCCGGCGCGGTCAGCGGCGGGCTCACCGGCGAGGGACGGCGACCGGCGACGTCCCAGAGCCTGATGTCACCCGCGGCGGCGGCCAGCAGGGTGGAGCGGCCGCTGAAGGCCACGTTGTCGATCGGGTGCTCGCTCGCCTCGATCACCGGTCCCGGCAGGTCCCAGACGCGGGCCACGCCGTCGGCGCCGCCGGTGACGACGAGGCGGTCGCCGTTCCTGAACTGCACGGCGGTCACCGGCTCCGGATGCGGCAGCAGGCCGACCACCCGCCCGGTGGCCACCTCCCACACACGCGCGCTGTTGTCGGCGCTGCCGACCCCCAGCAGGCGGCCGTCGGAGCTGAACGAGACCGCGTTCACCCACACACTCACCTCGGCCACCAGCGGGCGCCCGAACGGCTCCGGCCGGTCAGGTCGGATGGTGTCCCACAGCCGCACGGAGCCGTCGTTGCTGCCGACCGCGACCAGCGTGCCGTGGTAGGCCAGGGCGTTGACCCGGCTCGGCAGCGGCAGCGGGGGACCGGCGGGCCGGACGGCGGTCAGGTCGCCGGTGTCCCACAGCCGCAGCGACCCCGCGGTGTCGGTCCCGCTCCCCACCGCCAGCACCCGCCCGTCCGCCCGAAACGCCAGCGTCCGCACCGCGCCCTGAGCGCCCTCCGGGTCCTTGGTGGTGTCCTGGCCTTCTGCGGGGGCCGGGGTGGTGAGGGTGGAGGTGCGCAGGTTCCAGAGGCGGATCGTGCCGTCGCGGCTGCCGATGGCCAGCACCTGCCCGGCCGGGCTGAAGTCGAGCGCGTAGACGGTGTCGGCGGGGCCGCTGATCGGGGTGCCCAGCGGCTTCGCGTGTGCCGGGTCGGACACGTCCCACAGCCGGACGGTCCGGTCCTTGCCGCCGGTGGCCAGGACGCGGCCGTCCGGGCTGAAGGCCACCGCGTAGATCGAGCTGGTGTGCCCGGTGAGCGGCGGGCCGAGCCGTACCGGATGGCGTGGGTCGGACAGGTCCCACAGCAGGACCGCGCTGTCGGTCACGGCGGCGCCGGCGGCGGCCAGCAGCCGCCCGGACGGCGAGGTGGACACCGCCTGCAACGCCCGGCTCGGGCGGACCATCCGGGTGACCGCGGGCGCGCCGGCCGCCTCCACCAGGCCGGAACGCGCCTCGACCGTCGGTGCGAGCCGGTAGGCGGCCACCGCGAGCTGGGCGGCGAGTACGGGGTCCGTGCCGCGCAGCCGGGCCGCCGTCATCGTCATGGTCCGCGAGATCGCCATGTCCCGCGCCTGGTCGGCCTCCACCCTTTTCCACTGGGAGTACGCGGCCAGCCCGCCCGCCAGCACGGCGAGCACGGTCAGGGCGGCGAGCAGCTGGTAGAGGTGGCGGTTCCTGCGCCGGTGCTGGTGGAGACTCACGTCGAGGAACTGCCGCTCCAGCGGGTTCAGCTCGGCGCGGCGCACCGGGTCGCCGGCCCACTCCCGGGCCGCCTCCAGCCGTCCGCCCCGGTAGAGCGCGCCGGGGTCCCGCTCGCCGGCCTCCCACGACTGGGCGGCCTGGGTGAGCTGGCGCAGCACGCGCAGTCCCGCCCGGTCGGCGTCGATCCACGACCGCAGCCTCGGCCACGCCGACAGCAGAGTCTCGTGGCTGATCTGCACGGTGTCGGCGTCCACGGTGAGCAGGCGGCGCCGTACGAAGTGGTCCAGCACCGGCCCCGCCTCACCGGCCAGCTCGTCCCGCGTGACCCGGCGGCGCGTGTCGGCGGTGTCGGTTCCGATGTGGGTCAGCCGCAGGAACGCCTGCCTGGCCAGCTCCTGCCCGGCGGGCGTCAGCTCGGCGTAGACGGACTCGGCCGTGGCCGCCACCGCGCCCTGCAAGCCGCCGCTGGCCCGGTAGTGCTCGACGGTCATCCTGCGGCCGCGGGAGTTCTCCCAGGTGGCCAGCAGCGTGTGCGACAGCAGCGGCAGCGTGCCCGCCTCGTGCGGGGCGATCTCACGCAGCAGCAGCTCGACCAGCCCGGTGTCGATGTCGAGGCGGGCGCGGCGGGCCGGGCCCTCGATGGCCTGGCGCAACTGGCTCTCGGTCATCGGCCCGACCACGAGCTGACGCGTCTGCAGGGCGCTCGCGAGCGCCGGGTGGCGCAGGGCATGGGGATAGAAGTCCGCGCGCATGCCCACCACGACCGGCGCCGCCTCGGCCAGATCGGTGAGCTCGCCGATGAAGCGCAGCCGTTCGCCCTCCGTGAGGGCCGCGGTGAAGATCTCCTCGAACTGGTCGACGATCACCACCCCGTCGGTCGCTCGCGGGTACGGGCTCTCGCCGGGATTCAGCAGCACCCAGGACGGCAGGGCAGGGATCAGCCCGGCGCGCAGCAGCGACGACTTGCCCGACCCGGACGGCCCCACCACCATGGTCAGCCCCGGCGACACCCGGTCGACCAGCCGCCTGGTCAGCTCCTGCCGCCCGAAGAACCAGCCGGCGTCCTCGGGGCGGAAACACTCCAGTCCCCGGTACGGCGGCGCCTGGTCGGCCGAGCGGCGGCCCGGCGCCCGCCGTACGCGCAGCAGCGCCCGCACCCATCGCTCCCGCTGCTCCGGGTCGGTGACGCCACAGGTGAGCAGCACCTTCTCGTACTGGCCGGCCTGCGAGGCCAGCGGCACGTTGGCCCCGCGAAACCATCCGCCCAGCGTGCCGTAGGGGACGTCGACGGCCTTGCCGAGCTCCCTGATCGTCTTTCGCGCCGTGTTGCGCAGGAGAGTCAGCTCACGAGCCAGATCCTCACGAGTGGCGACCCGATCGGGGTCGGGATCGCCGGGGATGGTGACCCGGTCGGGATGGCTTTCCTCACGGGTGGCGACCCGGTCGGGGTCGGGATCGCCGGGGGAGGTGCCCCGGTCGGGGTGGGGTTCCTCGGGGGTGGTGCCCCGGTCGGGGTGGGGTTCCTCGGGGGTGGTGACCCGGTCGGGGTCGGGACGATCTAAGCCATCGGGCATGCCATCCTCCGCGAACCTGGCGCGACATCGCACCCATAGTGGCGGAGCGCCGGGCCTTTTGTGCGGCCTTGTGCGGAGAATTCGTGGCCCGTTGCCGCTCGCCCCGGAGATCCCTTTCGCTGGCCTCGATCGGTAGCTCACACCTGCTCGACAGCACGGGGAGAGACATGCGCAAACGCATCAAGCGGACCCTGGTCGTGCTCGCGACGACGCTCGCGACGGCCGTGGCCCTGTTCACCGCGAACCCGGCGCCGGCCAGCGCCGACCCCTGGGGGTGGCGCTGGTGCGCCCCCAGTTACGTGATCATCGACTGCGTGGTCAACCAGGCCGGCTCGCAGTCCGGCCCCATCGAACCGCACAACCCTGAGGGGTGGCTCTACGTGCGCTACTCCGCGGTCAACTCCGCATCGTGCTACCTGAACTTCTGGTACACGGACCGGACGACCAACCGGGAGACCTACTTCGGCGGCAGGTGGGCGTTCCCAATCGCGAGGTCCACCAAGATCACCGGACTGAACCCGTCGCGTTACTACGACGTCCGGGTCGCGGCCGTCAACTGCACGGCTTACGTCCGGGTCCAGAACTACACCTAGCAAGCGGGGGCCGGCCGGGGCGGGAGATCCCACCCCGGCCGTTCGTTACGCGGTCCCGTCCCGGGCCATCAGAGCGCCGCTGGTCCACGCGGGCCGTTACGGCGGTGCGTTCGTCCGACGTGAGAAGCGATCCCCACGATCGGCGCCCGCGCATGGCGGCGGGTGGGGGTGGGGCGGCTTGCCGTAACGGATGGGCGGCGTGACGGACAGGACGCCACAGCGGATGAGCGGCGTGACGGAGAGACAGGACAGGGACACCACGGCGGATGAGCGGCGTGACGGAGAGACAGGACAGGGACACCACGGCGGATGAGCGGCGTGACGCAACAGCGGAGCGATTGAAGCGCGGCGGGGCGCTACGAGGCGGCCTTGAGGCTGGCGGCGTACTGGGCGACGTATTCCTGGCCGGAGAGTTTCTGGATGGCGGACATGATGTCGTCGGTCACGCGGCGCCGGTCGCGGGCGCTCCTGTAGTCGCCCTCGAAGCGCATCGGCTCGCCGATCGTGATCCCGATCTTGGCCGGGCGCGGGACCTTCGCGCCGACCGGCATGACCTTCTCGGTGCCGGACAGCGCCACCGGCAGCACCGGCTTGCCCGTCCTGAGCGCCAACCAGGCCACGCCGATCTTGCCCCGGTACAGGCGGCCGTCGGGGGAGCGGGTGCCCTCGGGGTGGATGCCGAACAGTTCGCCGCGCTCCAGGAGGTCGGCGGCGGCGTCGAGCATGGCCTGCGCGGCGTGGGCGCTGTCGCGGTCGGTGGGCAGACTGCCGCCCAGCCGCATGAACCACTGGGAGACCGGGTTGCCGGAGAAGTACTCGCTCTTGGCGGCGAAGGTCACGTGGCGGGGCAGCAGCGCGGGCAGCAGGAAGGAGTCGATCATCGACAGGTGGTTGGCGGCCAGGATGGCACCGCCGGTCCTGGGGACGTTCGACCCACCCGAGATGTGCGGGCGGCACATGACGTTCGCGAGGGGGGTGGCAGCGAACTTGACCACTTGGTACAGCAACAGGTCTCCTGAATCGATCTCGCTCCGGCGCACCCCACCATAAAGCAGGCGCCCCACTCGATGTGCAATATCGATTCGCGTGCGAAATCGTCGCCTGATCAGCGCCGGAGCGGGGCCGGCCGCATCCTCCAACGTTGATCATTCCGTGAATATTCCGAAACGACGTTTCGTGGATCATGAGTCCGGCGTCCTCCCGGCGGGCCGGCGAGGTCGCGGGAGGCGGTCAGCGCGCGGCCGGTGCCGTCGTGCCGGACGCCAGTGCCGCCTGGACGATGCGGATCGCCTCGCCCGCGTCGAGGCCGACGCTGGCGATCACGGCGGCGTAGTCGGCGGCGGCCCGGCGGGCACGCTCCCGGCCTTCCTCGCCGGCGGCCGACACGAACGAGCCCGCCCGGCCGCGCGTCTCGATCAGCCCCGCCTCCTCCAGCTCCCGATAGGCCCGGCCGACCGTGTTGACGGCCAGGCCGAGGTCGGCCGCGAGGTGGCGGATGGTCGGCAGCCGGGCGCCCACGGCCAGCGTGCGGTCCTGGATCTGCCGGGCGAGCTGGACCCGCAGCTGCTCGAACGGCGGCACCGGCGAGGTCGCGTCGATGACGATCATTGAACGATCATGGCCTGCCGGGCCACCGCCGCGCACGACGGCGTCCTGGCATGGAGCGCGACGCACGCGGCCAGGCTCAGGACGATGTAGGCGAACGCGGCGGCGCCCCACCAGCCGGGCGCGGTGCCGAACAGCACCACCGGCAGCGACCACTGCACGCTCGGCGTGGTGAGCTCGCGGGCGTCTTCGACGCGCATGAGGACGTCGGCGGTCAGCGACTCCTCGTCCTCCGCCACGACCGGGAACCTGAGCAGGTGGCGCAGCTGCATGGCGGTGATGGCCGTCGCGCCGAGCAGCCCGATCAGCACGACGACGGCGAGCTGCCGCACGGTGGGGTCGGGAACCGTCAGCGCGCTCGCGGCCAGCGCCATCGCACCGGTGAACGTGGCGACCACGAAGACGGCGTACGGCCGGCCGAGCACGACCCGCCAGCCGGGCTGGATCGGATGGGCCGCCCGGCGCGACAGCGTCGCGCCCGCCCGCTGGTCGACGCGTCGTACCCACCGGTCGAGCAGGGACTGTGCCAGCAGCAGCCCGGCCAATGACGCGGTCAGGGCCGGCAGCAGGAGCGGGCGATACGGCTGGAGGCCGCCGAAGGCGGAGGTGGCGGCCAGGGCGCTCACGATGATCAACGCGGCCAGGATGACGTACGTGGCCAGGCGGGCGCGTCTGCGGACCGCCAGCCGGCTGGCCAGCAGAGGGGTCGGCCGGGCGTCGGCCAGGTCGTGCCGGGCGAGCCACTCGCCCGCCAGCCGCAGATCGGCCGCACGGCTCGGCGAATCGGCGTCCGGTAATGGTTCACGGGTCACCATGCCTCCTTTGTCGCAAGGTTTGTAGCAATATGGTGCGACATTCCTTGCGACAAAGTCAACGCCCCGCAGGCTCTTGGCCGTGGGGCGTTGCGGTCGTGTCTCTTCGAGGGGCTACGAGGCGGCTTCCAGGGGTACGTCGGCGCCGCGCCAGCTGGCCGCCAGTTCCTGGACCGGCACGTTGAGTGCCTCGCCGAGGCGGACGATCGTGCCGAATCCGGGGGATGGCAGCCGCCCTGTCTCGATCTTGCGCAGGGTTTCCGGCGAGATGCCGGCCGCGTCCGCGACCTCCGCCAGGTCGCGTCCCGCTCGCGCGCGGCGCAACAGGGTGCCGAGACGCCTGCCGGCTTCGATCTGCTCAGGTGTGAGCGGTTGACGGACCATGTCCCCAGCATAGGGTTGGTATTACTATACCGGCAAGTGTTAAGGTGTCGGTATAGTAATACCAACTTGACGCGAGGTTTTCGTGATTGAACTGAAGACGCCTGCCGAGATCCAGCGCATGCACGTGGCCGGGCGTTTCGTCGCCGAGGTGCTCTCCGAGATCGGCCGGCTCGCCGAGGTGGGCGTCAACCTGCTGGAGCTGGAACGCCATGTTCGCGACATGATCCAACGGCGCGGGGCGGACTCGTGCTACTGGGACTACGCGCCATCCTTCGGGCGCGGCCCGTTCCGCAATGTCATCTGCCTGTCCGTCAACGACGCCGTCCTGCACGGCCTGCCCCGCGACTACACCCTGCGCGACGGGGACGTCCTCAGCGCGGACCTCGCGGTCGGCATCGACGGCTGGGTGGCCGACTCGGCGCGTACGGTCGTGGTCGGCACCGCCGCGGAGGAAGACCTGCGGATCATCCGCGCCACCGAGGAGGCGCTGGAGGCGGCGATCGAGGCGGCACGTCCGGGTAACCGCCTGGGTGACATCTCGGCGGCCGTCTGGGCGGTGGCCCGCGACCACGGCTATCCGGTCAACACCGAGTTCGGCGGCCACGGCATCGGCCGCACCATGCACGAGGAGCTCCACGTTCCCAACAAGGGGCGGGCGGGCCGCGGCCTGATACTCCGGCCGGGGCTGACCCTCGCGCTCGAACCCTGGTTCGCGCGTACGACCGACCGGATCGTCTACGACGCCGACGGCTGGACCATCCGCTCGGCCGACGGCTCACGCACGGCCCACTCCGAGCACACGATCGCCATCACCGAGGACGTCCCCCTGGTGCTCACCCGGCGCGAGACGTAGAACCAGCCGGGGCCGACATCAAGTAGCTTGACCGCTCGTTACCCGTCCGAGCGTGTGCCGGGCATGGCCCCTTGCGGCGAGGGCCCGCGGAAGTGGCCGGTCATCGCTCGCGTCCTCCTCTGACGCCCTGCCGTACGCCCCTCGTCGTAGCCGCCCTACCCCCGCCGGATGCCTTCCCCGGTGCGACGACGCACCGGTGGGCGGGCGGCGAGGATCGGGGCTCCAGTCGCACGATCGTGAGGAGCGCCGGGGATGTCTTCCCTCATCCGCCATGTCAGTCCTGTCCGGCCGGAACGGGCCCAGGGCCTGGTCGCCGAGGTGTACGCGCAGGTGAACAGGGAGTTCAGCAGCATCGGCCCGGCGGTGATGATGTTGTCGCAGTCGGAGGAGCTGATGGCGGCCGGGTGGTCGCTGATGCGGGAGGCGCAACTGGCCGGCGCGGCCCCGATGCTGGACAAGGCGGTCGCCGCCCTGGGCGCGGCGCTGGCCAACGGCCTGCCGTACGAGATCGAGACGCTTGTGGTGGTGGTGCGCCGGCTGGGGGCGGGCGCGCTCGCCGGCGCCGTCCAGCGTGGTGAAGATCCGGCCGACGTACTGCTTTCCTGGGCTTCCTCCACCGGCGTACGTGAGCCGGGCGAGCCGCCCTTCTCCGGCGAGACCGCCGCCGAACTGGTCGGCACCGTCCTGTTCACCCACTTCATCAACCGGGTGGCCGCGGCGATGCTGCCCGCGGGCCTGAGGCCCGGCACCCTGGACCCCGAGGACCCGCCGGCGTTCGAGGACGCTCCCGTGCTGCGCGAGCCCACCGGAGACCTGAAGCCGGGCGCCACCCTGCCGCTGCTGGACGGCCTGCCCTCCCGCGAGGAGCCCGCCTGGGCCGAGGGCACCCCGATCGGCGCCGCCTACGCCGCGTTGACGGCGGTCGCGGGCCAGGGCGCCGCGCTGCTCTCCCCGGCCGCGTCGGACGTCGTGACCACGACGATCACCGCCCACCGCGGCCGGCGCCTGCCCGCCGGTGCGTGGCTGGACGAGGCCCTGGCCCCGCTGGAGGGTGGCGGCCGGGCGGGCGCGAAGGTCGCCCTCCTGGCCGGCCTGGCCCCCGACGCCCTCACCGACGAGGACGTCGCGGACTGGCGAGCCAGTGACCGCCGCCTCAGCGACCACTGCACCACCCACCTGCTCGCCTACGGCGTGATCACCGCCGTCGAAGCCATCGAGACCGACATCGCCGCCACGCTTCGTTGGCCAGCGCCTTAAGGGCCTGATCGCCCCGGCCGGCACAACGGCGGTGCGTGTCGTTCGGCCCGACCGGCGAACCGGGGCACTGGACAGCGCGACATGCGGCGCAAACAAACCAGGCGCCCCACTCGATGTGGGGCGCCTGGCAGGACGTTAAGGCCGCTGTGGCGGTCGCCTCCTCGGCGAGAGGCACAACACGGCTCCAGCCGAACGGTATTCCGTGAAGGCGGTAATTTGCGGCCCGGGGGACACTAACCACAGCGGCCACTCGACTCTAACCGACTTCCGGCACCCTGTATTCCAAGCGGTGCCAAGCACTGGTCACGTTCTGGCCGGTGGCGGCGGAGAATTCGCAGCTCATCGGACTTACCGGGCCGTCCAGGAAACCTTCAGCTCCCGAACCGCCCCGACCATCGCTCCGTCCGTAACCAGCGCCTGGCCAACCTTCTGCCTTGGGCCCAGGGATGGGCCGGAGACCGTCCGGAACGTCCGGGTCGGCCCGTTCGTCGTCACTGCGTGAGCCTCCTCCCGGAACTTGACGAACGGCTGCGTGAGGCGTCCGCCAGGATGCGCCGCGCCGAGCACGTCCGGCGCCTGCGCGAGACCACCGCGCGGCAGATCGCGGACGTCCGCGGCGCCTTGGAGGACCTGGAGTTCGAGCTGACCGAGGAGGAGCGTGACGTCGCCCGGCTGGAAGGCGGGCTGTCCGCCGTCCTGGCCCGCCTGCTGGGCAACCGCGAGGAGCGTCTGGAGCGCGAGCGCGCCGAGGCGGCGGTGGCCAGGGAACGCGTCCACGGTCACCGGGCCCGGCTCGCGCGGCTCGAAGCCGACGCGGTGGCGGCCGACGCCGAGCTGGCCGGGCTCGAACCCGCGCCCCGGGAGTACGCCGAGCTGCTGGCCGAGAAGGAGCGGCAACTCATCCGGAGCGGCGATCCGCGCATGCATCAGCTGGCCGACCTCGGCGCCGCGCTCGATCGGTTGAGCGCCGACGTGCGCGAGTGCGAGGAGGCCCACCGGGCGGGGCAGGAGGCGCACGAGGCGCTCGGCGTCGTGTCGCGCCTGCTCGACTCCGCCAGGAACGCCTCGACCTTCGACATGTTCGGCGGCGGTTTGCTCGCCGACGCCTACGAGCACCACAAGCTGACCGGCGCGGACAAGGCCGCCTGGCATGCCCAGCGGGCTCTGGACGTCTTCTCCCGCGAGCTGGCCGACACCGGGATCGCGGCCCGGCCGATGATGCCCAAGGTGGACACGCGGTGGTTCGTGGACACCTTCTTCGACAACATCATCAGCGATGCGCTCAAGCATCAGCGCATCGAGAAGACCAGGGCCGAGGTGATGAAGCTGGCGCGGTGGGTGCGTGACACCGGGAGTCACCTGAAGGCGCGTCGCACGCAGTTGCCGGCCGAGCGCGCCCAGCTGCTCACCTGGCGCGAGGAGCTTCTGCGCCCCGCATAGCCCCGCGTCGGACGTGCGCATGAGCGGCGGCGGCAAGAACCCATCTGGTCGATGGGCGCGCGCCCGGCTTACAGTGAGACGGCATCGCCGATCACCCATGACGGCCGCCACGGAGGCGACATGCGTTCAGTGGTCTGGTCCCAGGTGGGGGTCAGCCGCGTGGTTGTGGGTGACGAGCCCCGTACGTCCGGGCCCCAGGACACGATCGTCGACGTTGACGTCAGCGTTCTCAGTCCGGGCACCGAGCGCGCCCGGCTGCTCGGCCTGCCCACGGCGGCCGTCGCCTTCCCCCACGTGCCCGGCTACATGGCGGCCGGCAGAGTGCGTGGGGGTGGCCGGCTCCCGGTGGGCGCGCGGGTCGCCTTACGCGGCGCGGGTCACCAGAGTGTGGCGATCGGGCGCCCGGGTGACCTGCACGAAGTACCCGGCGGCGCCTCGCTGACCGACGCGGCGGTGTGGCAGCTGGCGATCACCGCGATGTACGGCCTCGACATCGGCGGGCAGCGCGCCGGAGAGCCGGTCGGCGTGGTGGGCGCCGGATTGCTGGGCGTCATCGTCCGCCGGCTGGCCGCGGTGCGCGGCGCGGACGTCGTTCTGGTGACGGCACGGTCCACGGCCAAGTCACGGGCGTGCGCAGCGGAACCCGCGACCGTCTTCGCCGCCGATCCGGGGCGGTGGGGGACCAGGCCACCCCTCGTCCTCGACGTCACCGGCTCCCCTGACGGACTCGACACCGCCCTGGCGGCGGTGGCGCCGGGCGGCACGGTGGTGGTGCTGGGATCCCCGCGGGCGACGTCGGCGAAGGTGGCGTTGCGGGCGGCCTACGACCGTGACGTTCAGGTGGTGGGCGCGCACACGGTCAACCTCGACGATCACCACGCCGCGGTCCTGACGCGGTCGTTCTTCGAGTTCCTCGGCAAGGGCGCGTTCGCGATCTCCGACGTGCTGGAGGAACATCCGGCTCGGGACGCTCCGCTGGTCTACCGGAGGCTCGTCACCGACCGTACCTTCATCGGCGCCGCTTTCATCTGGCCACCGGCGGCAAGGAGACCATCATGCGCTTCGGCGTGATCGGTTGTGGCGACATCGGTGTCAAGGACGCCGAGGCTGTGGCCGCGGCGGACGACATCGACCTGGTCGCCTGCCTGGACCCGGTGAACGCTCTGGCCGACGACATCGCCACCCGTTTCGGCGCGCGTGCCGAGCGTACGCTGGAGGAGATGCTGTCCAGGACCGATCTGGACGCCGTGATCATCGCCACCCCGCACGATACCCACGAGCAGGTCGCCCTGGCCGCGCTGGCAGCCGGCAAGCACGTCCTGCTGGAGAAGCCGCTCGCGCACGACCTCGGATCGGCACGGCGGATCGCCGCGGCCGCGGCCGGCGCGGGGACCACGGTGAGCGTGCTGTTCCCCTTGCGTGCCGATCCGAGGTTCCGGCGGGCACGGACGGCCGTGCGGCAGGGGCGGATCGGGACGCCGCTGGGCGCCGCCGCCTCTTACGCCGTGCACAAGCCCACCTCGTACTTCCGTGGCGGCTTCAGCCAGCGGGCCATCTCGTCCTGGCGGCTGTCCAAGGCCCGTGCCGGAGGCGGTTTCCTGATCATGAACGTGATCCATCATGTCGACGCCATCCGGTCGCTCCTCGACGCCGAATGCGACAGCGTCTACGCGGAAATGGCGCCGTCCGCCATCGCCCCCGAGGTCGAGGACACGGTCGCCGTCATCCTCCGGTTCGGTCAGGTCGTCGCCACCCTGACGGGCGGGGCCAGCGTGCCCGGAGGTGACGGCCAGCGCCTCCATCTTTGGGGTGCGGCCGGTCAGGTGCGGGTGCTGCCCGACCACGCCGTGACCTCCGCGGGCGAGATCCCGCCGGTCGAGCCCCCTCGGGCGGGCGCCGATCCGCGCGTGACGGCGATCTCCCGCTTCGCGGCCGCGGCCCGCGACGGCGCGGCTCCCGACGTGACGGTGCGCGACGCACTCGCGGTACAGGCGATCGTGACAGCGGCCTACCGATCGGCCTCTCTGCGCCATGCCGTACGGCCGGCGGAACTCCTCGGTGAGGCGGCCGCACGATGATCGGGTGGCGCCCGGTCGGGCCGACGCCGCCGACCGGCCTCGACCCGCACCCCGGGATGGTGTGGTACGTCGAGGGGACCCGGGGTCGTTTCACCTGGGCCCGCGGGTACGAAGGCGCCGACGCGGACCGGGTCGCCGCCGTGGACTGGGTGGGCACCGCGCTCGCCGCCGCGGCGATGGCGGGCCGGGACGCGGCCGTGGTGGGCGACGGAGCGCTCGCGTCGCTCGTGCGCCTGGCGGCCGCGTCCACCCGGGGCGGTGGCGAGGCGGTGGTCGAGACCACCGGCACCGGCGACGGGATCGCCTCGGCTCTGGCGATGGCGCCGGACCTGGGCCGCGTGCTGCTGGCCGCCCGCCCCGCGGAGCCCGCCGTTACGCTCGACACCTATCACGACCTGCACAGAAGGGGTGTACGGCTCACGCCGGTGCCGTGGGCCGGCTCACCGGGGGTGGCCCTTCCGGACGGGCTCGTGGCCTGGGCACTGGATCATCTGGCACAGGGGAGTCCGGCGGGAACCGCACCGTTCGCGCCGTGGTACCGCCTGAGCGCCGCAGAGCCGGCGCCTGGATCCCGGGATGAGACATGACGACCTATATCCACCCCGCCGAGATCACCGTCCGCCGGCCGTACGATGTGGAAGGCGACTGGATCCTCTTCAGCACCTGCAACTATCGGTGCGGCTACTGTTTCTGGGACGAGGACGCACTCGGTGCCAAGATCGAGCCGATCGCCCCGGTGGAGCGGCTGGCCGGGTTCTTCGACCGGACCGAGCTGACCTGGCTGCTCCATCTCACGGGTGGCGAGCCCTTCATCTATCCGGACTTCGTCCGGCTCTGCTCGTTGCTGACCAGACGCCATCTCATCAGCGTCAACACCAACGCCGACTCACCGCACATCCGTGCCTTCATCGATGAGGTGAACCCGGGCCGCGTCGATTTCATCAACTGCGGGGTTCACGAGCGCGAGCGCCAGGTGCGCCGCGGAACGCGGCGTTTCGTGACGAATGTTCTGGCCATGCGCTCGGCGGGATTCGACGTGTTCGTCTCGTGCGTCATGTATCCGGACCTGTTCGAAACGTTCCCCGAGCTGTGGCGGCGCTACGCGAGCGAGGGCGTCGTCGTCATCCCCAAGGCGCTGCGCGGCACCCATCTGGGACGCCGCTATCCCGGCGGATACACCGAGACGGAACGTGCCCTGTTTCGCGAGTACACCGCCAGAGCCGCGGAGTTCTACGCCGGCCAGTTCGGCCGCCGGGACGAGCCCCCCACGGTCAACCCGTTCATGGACGAGCACCTCTTCCTGGAACGGCTCCCCGACTACCGGGGAGACCTCTGCGAAGCGGGTCACCTGTTCGTGCGCATCGTGCCGAGCGGTGAGATACGGCGATGCGGCCCGGATGACGTGATCGGGAACGTCGCCGAGCACTGGTTCTCGCGGCGTGACCGGGCCTCGATCTGCGATGTTCTGGAGTGTCCCTACTTCTGTGAGAAATACCGCCTGCCTCCCGGTGACGCGGGCCGGCGTCACGCCATCGCGAGCAGGATGCGGCGCGGACCGGCATAGGGCTCCCGCCCGTGCGCGACCCGGACGTTGTCGATCATGAGGAGGTCGCCCGGCGCCCAGTCGAAGCGGACCGCGCACTCCCGGCCCACGCGCCTGATGTCGGAGAGGTCCTCCGGCGCGAGGGGCGTCCCGTCTCCGTGCCGGCACGAGGTCGGCAGGTCGTCCTCGCCGAGGAGTTCGAGCAGTTCCTCTCCCGTGTCGGGCCCGGCTCCCGTCCAGTGCCACTGGTCGGCCTGGTTGAACCAGACCTCCTCGCCCAGCACGGGGTGGATCACGGTGGCCGGACGGAGCTGGGACGTCCGCAGGCCGCCATCGGCGGTCCAGGAGAACTCGGCGCCGAGCTCGCGCAGGTGGCGCTCGACCAGCGCGCGGTCGCCCGTCTCGTAGGTCTGCTGCCACGATCGGCCGAGGCCGACGCCGCCGTGGAGGCGCTGGCGATAGATCACACCGCGTTCGGTGAAGCGCCGGCGCACACCGGGCGGGAGGCGGCGCAGGATCTCACGGCTGTCGGCGATGGGCGTCTGGCCACCCCGCTCCGGCGCGGTCACACAGTGCAGGAACAGCACGCTGGGCCAGCGCGCGGCATAGGAGAGCTCATTGTGGAGCGGGATGGCGAACTCGGCCGGGTACTCGGTCGAGGTGTAGATCCCGGCGTCGGAGACCTTGGTGCGCGGGGAGTTGCCGTGCACGTAGGGGAGCAGGCGATCGGCCAGCGCGGACACGGCCGGGGCGAAGCCGTCGCGGGTGCCGCCGAAGCCGCGCAGCAGCACGGCGCCGTGCTCGGCGAGATTCTCGTGCAGCAGCTGACGATGCTCGGTCACGAAGACGCCCAGGTCCTGCCGTCCGCGGGGCTCCACGCACAGCGGGAAGCCGCGGCCCTGGTCGAGCACGGTCGTTCTCACGACACCGCCTCCTCGTTGGCACGGGCGCAGAATTCACGGACGGGCTTGCTCGACGGCAGCGCCATCAGCGGATGCCCCCGCAGCCGCCGGCAGGCCTCGGCCACCCAGTCTCGCCAGCCCCCCAGCGTCCAGGTGCGCAGCATGCCCTCGGCGCCCGCGCTGACCGCGTGGCGGCCATCAGGTGTGACCACCACGGAGGTGGCCCACGGAGCGTGCCCTTCGAGCGGGTCGCCGAGCTGCGTCCCGTCGAGCGCCCACAGGCGTACGGTGCCGTCGCGGGCCGCGCTCAGGAGCATCGATCCGTCCGGCGTGAACGTCACGTCGAGGACGTCGCCATCGTGCCCGATGAACGGCTGGCCCACCGGCCGCCCCTCGTCGTCCCAGAGCCTGATCACAGAGTCGTCGCCGCCGGTGGCCAGCAGGCTGCCGTCGGCCGACACGGCCATCGCGCGGATGGGTCCGTCGTGACCGCTCAGCGGTGGCGACGCCGGCTGCCCGTCGCTCGACCAGCCCCGGATGAGACCGTCATCGCCGGCGCTGTAGAGCAGGGAGCCACCGGGGTGGAAGACCACCTCGTTCACCGGCGCCCCGTGCCTCGCCACGCCCAGCGGCATCAGGGTGGAGGCGTCCAGGACGGTGACGGCACCGGCGGCGTCGCCCGCGGCGATCCTGGCGCCGTCCCGATCGTAGGCGATGGCCAGCATCGGCGTCGCCTGGGTCACCGGCACGCCCAGGGCGGTACCCCGGCGGTTCCAGAGGCGCACGGTTCCGTCCGCTCCGGCACTGGCCACCACGCGCCCGTCCGGGCTGAACGCCGCGGCCCGCACGCCGGCCTCGTGACCGGTCAGCGGTTCGGCGGCGAACATGCCCTCGACGTCGGAAACGCGGACGGTCCGGTCGTCGCTCGCGGTGGCCAGCCATTGACCGTCCCGGCTGATCGCCAGCCGGTAGATGTGCTCGCGGTGGCGTGGCTCCGCGGCCCGCGTCTGCAGGCCGTGAGGATCCCAGCGGCCGGTACCGAACATGAGCTCATCCGGCGCGGCCGGCGCGACCATGGGGCGCCGGCCACGCCACTGCCAGACCCGCACCGTGCGATCCGCGGACCCGCTCACGATCCTGGTGCAGTCGCGGCTGAGCGCCAGCGCCGTCACCGGCCCGTCGTGACCGAGCATGGGGTCGGCGGCGGGACGGCGGGAGCGGACGTCCCACAGCCGGACGACGGCATCGGCCGAGCCGCTCGACAGAACGTCGCCGTCGGCGCTGAAGGCGAGCGCGTGCACGGCGTCGTCATGTGCCTGCCAGGGCAGGCCGAACGGCTCAAGCTCGCCGTCGGCGCTCCAGGACCACAGCCGGACGGCGCCGCCGGCGCCGCCGCTGGCCAGCAGGGAGCCGTCCGGATGTACGGCGAGGGCGGCCACGAAACCGTCGTGCGCGGCCCTGACGGACATGCCACGCGCGGCCGGCACATCACCGTGCACCACGTGGAGCGTGCCCTGGAGGGTGCCGACCACCAGCAGCGGTGTGCCCGGCGCGCACGCGAGCGCGGTGAGCGGGTCGGCCGCATCGGCCGGGCCGGCGTCACGGCCCAGCGGCGAGCCGTCCGCCAGCAGCCGCCCCGCCTCGTCGATCCAGGCCAGGGACCCGGCGTGCGTCCAGGCCAGCGCATGGACGGGCGCGCCGGCCTCGTGCCGTGCCAGCGGCCGCCCGTCGCGGCTCCACCGCAGCACGAGGCCGTCCTCGCCGCCGCTGGCCAGGACGCGGCCGTCGGGGCTGAAGGCCAGGGCGTTGACGCTGTCGGTGTGGCCGGTCACCGGATCGCCGATCGGGACGCCGTCCCGGCGCCAGAGCCGGATGAGGCGGTCGTCGCCGCCGGTGGCGAAGATCAGATCGTCGGGGGCGCAGGCGAGAGCGCGTACCGCGGCCGTGCCCGGCAGGACGGAAAGCTCCCTCGATCGCTGCAGGCCCAGCCTGAGCGCGGCGCGGACGGCGCCGAGCGGTTCGGCCCCGGGCAGCGCGGCCAGGTTCGCCGAGACGACCGACACGGCCTGGAGGAGTCCTTGAGCCGGCTCGATGCCGGTCAGCTTGGCCGCGTCGGCGGCCTCGTCGCGCAGCCGGTTCTCCAGGGTGACCTGGCGATGGTCGGCCAGGGCGCGCTCGACCTCGGCCCGTTCGCGCAGCGCCTTGTCCCGCTCCTGAACACTCTTCTCGATGTAGGCGCGGGTGCCGGTGTCGAGGTCGGCCGGGCGCTCGGCGAGATATCCCTCAGCCGTGGCCAGGTCGCCGCCGCGCAGCAGCCGGTCCGTCAGCTCCGGCTCCGCGCGCCAGGCCGCCACCCAGGGCTCGAGCCACTGCCGCCAGGTGAGGAACTTCCTGTCGTGCTCCAGCCAGCCGGCCAGTTCTCCCCATTCGCGCAGGAGCACGTCGTGAATGAGTTCCACCGTCTCGTCGCCCTCCTGCTCGTCGCCCGCCGTCACCAGCAGCCGCCGCGCGGTCATCACGGCGAGCACGGCATCCAGCCGCTGGTGCTGGTCGATGGTGCGGTAGAGGTCGGCGATGCGGCGCTTGCGCCTGGTGTCCGGCACACCGGCACGTTCGTCTCCCAGGTGCACCAGGCTCGTGAAGAGGGCGCGGGTCACGTCGAGCAGATGCGGCGGCATGGCCAGGATCGCGTCGTCCGCCCAGGCCGTCAGCGCGCCGGAGACCCGGTTGCCGTCCAGATACGGCCGCCAGAGCAGCATGCCGTCAGAACGGGCCCGCCACAACTGCGTGAGGGTGAACTCCACCAGCGGAAGGACGGTGCTCTGCGCGACAGAGCCGCCCCGGCCACGGGCGGCGGGTGGAGCGGCGCGGCCCGCGGCCGAGGCGCGTACGGCGTCGTCCACGATCGCCTCCGCCAGGCCGTCCTCGAACCGGAGGCGCACGGCGCGGGCGGGCTCGCGCACGATGTCCATGAGGTCCTCCGGATCGAGCTGGGCGGGAACGTTGGCCAGGCCGCGCTCGATCCACCTGATCAGCTCGGGCGCCTCGGCGGCGAGCCTGCTGTAGAAGTCGTCGCGCATGATTAGCACGATCGTGGCCTGGACCGCGGAGTCGAGCAGGCGGCACACCTGCGCGATGAAGCGTCCCCGTGTCTCGGCGGGTTCGAGGAACACCTCCTCGAACTGGTCGAGCACGAGCACGACACCACGCCCGAAACCGGCGACGGCGGCCGGCAGGTCCGTGCCCGCGCCCGGGAGACGGCGTTCCAGCGCGGCCTGCCCGGCGGGACGCGTGACGATCCGCTCGTGCCCGGCCAGGTCCGGCACCCGCCCTTCGGCGATGGCCGGCAGCAGCCCGGCCCGGACCACCGATGATTTGCCGCTGCCTGACGGGCCGAGCACCGCCAGGAAGCGCGGTCGTCTGCGCAGGTTCTCCAGCATCTGCCTGATGAACGGGTCCCTGCCGAACAGGAAGCGGGCGTGCTCCTCGTCGAAGACCTCCAGCGACCGGTAGGGGCAGATCTCGACGAGCCGCAGGTCGGGGCAGGCTTCGCGTAGCGACTCTGCCGGGGTGGCGAGGGCGATCTCACTCTGCCTGCCGTACTGGTCCTGTCTCGTGATCGAGTGGATCATTCCGATGACGTGGCCCGTGGTGAGGTCGACGACCGGGCCGCCGCTGTAGCCGGTCGTCACGCTGCCGCTGCGTTCCAGCTGAAGTACCGGCTGGCCGGTATCCGGCTCGCGGATGGGTCCGGTGACCATGCCTCTGGCGCGCAGTCCGTGGATCGGCGAGGCGTCGGGAAAACCCCACGTCTCGTACGAGGCTCCCGCCGCGCCCTCCGATGACATCAGCGACAGCGGCGTCAGCCCGTCCGGCCAGGTGTCCACGCGAAGGACGGCGACGTCATCGCCGTCGGGTGGACGCCAGTGATCGGCCGCGACCAGTCCGCGGAAGGCCTGTTCGCCGAAGGTGAGCTCCACCTCCTCTCCCGGACCCGCGTGCGCGTCCGCCACGACGTGCGCGCAGGTCAGGACGAGCCCTTCCACACCGGCGGCGAATCCCGTCCCGGCCGTCTGGCCGCGCGGGTCGAGAACGCGGACCACCGAGCGACCCAGATCACCTCGCACCCGCGCTCACCCGATCCGTAGCAGGTAGCAGGGGATCCGGGCCGCAGGCAGGTCGATCCAGCCGGCGATCACGTTCTTCGGCCGGGAGAACAAGGATCCCGTGAGGGTCGCGGGTCCGGCCGGGGTGGACAGCGTGAGCCGTACCAGCAGGGGGTCACCCTGATCTATCTCGCCGTCGATCTGGTGCGGCTCGCCGCCGGGAGGCCGCCAGTGCCCGCTCAGCCGCCGATCGCCGACGTGCAGGAGTTCGAGAGCGGCCGGGCCGCCGTCGCAGCGCAGGGTGTAGAGACCGGCGAAATCCGGCGGAGCGACCTCGCCGGACCGGAAGGCGGCGAGCGGCCGGGGGAGGTCACGCCGCGCGTAGAAGCCATAGCGCTCCTCCCGCCACCGCGTGTAGCCGGCGATCAGGCCGCGGCTCTCGGTGGCCAGGTATCCCGTGAACCGCTGCGCCGCGAGCCCGTTGAAGTCGTGGATGTCGAGTACGAGCTCATGAGGCGGGTCCTCAGCGACCTGGGCGGACACGCGGTGGGTGGTACCGAAACGGTAGCTGGTGTACTTACCGGACAAATCTGCTCTGAGTCGCATACTGCCCATCCAGCCGTCGTCACACCAGCTGTATTGACCTGCGTACACCTCGGCTCGCAAGGTGGAGGGCGTGAAGCCGGGCTCGAACACGCGCATCGACACGGAAACAGAAAAACATGCCGGGGCCCGGACGTCGACAATCGTCGTGTCGCCGCATCCCGACGACGCCGTCCTGTCGTGCTGGGGGGTGCTGTCCGAGGCGGGGGTGCGGCGTGTCGTGACGGTCTTCGCCGGGGTGCCGGAACCCGGTACGACCCTGTCCGCGTGGGACCGGCTGACCCGTGCCGCCGATCCGCGTCAGCGGGCCACCGAGCGTCACGAAGAGGACAGACGGGCGCTGGCCCTGGCCGGCTGCGCCGCGACGCATCTTCCCTTCGCCGGCGCCGCGCACCGGCGGCGGCCCCTTGACCGGCGCGTCCTGGAGACGGCCCTGGAGGAGGCCATGGGCGACGCGGGCACGGTGTACGCCCCCGCCGCCATCGGCGGGCATCCCGACCACGTGGCGACCAGGGACGCCGTCCTCGCGGCGAGCGCGGGGCGGCGGTTGCTGCTCTACGCCGACCAGCCGTACGCGGTCAGGTTCGGGTGGCCTTCATGGGTGACCGGTCGCCCCCCACGCCAGGACATCGACGTGGACGGCTGGTTCGCCGCGCAGCTGGAATCGATGCCGGGAAGGCTGTCACCGCAGAGCGCCCGGGTGCGCAGGCTCTCCCGGTCCGCCGCGGCCGCCAAGAGCGCGGCCGTACGCGAATATCGCAGCCAGTTCGCCGCACTCGTCGCGAGCGCCGGACCCGGATTTCCGGACGGTCCCGCAGGGGAGTACGAGGTGTTCTGGCCTCTTTAGATCGCCACTGTTCGCGCCCTGGGATGGGTGTTACGTTCCTCACATGTCACCTGCGGGAGAGAGGTTCGCCTTCCATCAGGTCAGGCGATGAGCAGCGCCAACGCCCGGCACAATCTTCCTCCCGAGATCGAGCGGGCCCTGCTCGATCGCCTCTCCGGTTCTCCGCCCCGGGAACCGCCGCGCCGCGGCCCCGCCGACGCTCGCCGGCTGCCGGCCGTACAGCATCGCATCTGGGTCATGGACCGGCTCGACGAGGGGAAGCCGATCAACACGGTCAGCCTCGCCGTACGGCTGCGCGGCCGGCTTGACCGGCGGGCGCTCGCCCACGCCGCCGAATCCGTGGTCGCCGCGCACGCGGAACTGCGCACCATCGTCGCCGAGCGGGACGGCGTGCCCGAGGCCCGCACGCTTCCGTCCGTGGCGGTGCCGGTGGAGGAGACCGACCTGGGCGCGGGCACGTCCCTGGAGGAGACGCTGGCGGACCTGGCCGGCAGGCCCCTGGACCCCGCGACCGGATCCAACGTCCGCGTCCAGCTGATCACGGTGGGACCGGCGGACCACGTCGTCCTGTTGCTGGTTCACCATCTGGTCTGCGACGCCGCCTCCATGGGCATCCTGATGCGCGATCTCGGCCGCGCGTACGCCGGTCGGCCGCTGTCCCCGCCCGCGCACCGGTATGCCGACCTGGCGGAGCTGACGGAACGGCAGGCGGCACGGACACGGGCGCGCGACCTGGCGTACTGGCGGGAGACCCTGTCCGGCGTCCCGGCCACGCTCGACCTCGACTGTGCCAGGGCGCGACCCCTGCCACACTCCGCGCAGCGCGGCGCGGTGGACATCCTTCCCCTGCCCGCCGGGCTCATCGACGCGGCCGCCGGGCTCGGCCTGGCGCACGGGGCACCGCTGTCGTCGGTCCTGCTGGCGGCCTGGGTCTCGGTCTTGCGACGGCACAGTGCCCAGGACGACATCGTGGTGGGAACGGCGGTGGATGAACGGAACACGCCGGGCGCCGAGGAAGTCGTCGGGCCGTTCGTCAACCTGGTGCCGCTGCGGGTGCGTTGCGGCCCGGTCGCCTCGCGTGACGACCTGGTGACGGCCGCCCGCGACGCGCTGCTCGGCGCGCTCGACCATGCCGCACTGGAATTCGAGCGGCTGGTGGCGGCGGTGCGCCCGCCACGGCCGCCGGGACGGCATCCGCTCTTCCAGGCAACGTTCGACCTTCGGCGTGAGCTGCCGCGGCCGTGGCGGTTCGGCGACCTTCAAGCCGAGCCGATCCCGATGCCGATAGCCCCGGCCCGCGTGGATCTGGGGCTGTCGATCGACCGCACCGCCGGCGGATGGCAGGCGCGGCTCGTCTCGTCCACCGGTCTCTTCGCCCCCGGCACCGGGCACCGCCTGGTGCGCGACCTCGCCGAGGCCCTCCACAGCCTGGTTTCGCCGCCGCCCCGGCCGGTCGCCCCGCCCGCCGCCCCGGTCCCATCCGGTTCCGTCCTGGAGGCGATCGACCGATGGGCCGGACGCCGGCCGGACGCCGTGGCGGTCGAGGATGGGCGGCGGGCGCTGAGCTACGGGGAGCTGACCAGCCGCTCACGCGCTCTGGCCGGACGGCTGGCGGATGTGGGCGCCGGACCCGGCATACCCGTCGGTGTGCTCATGAACCGCGACTGCGACCTGGTGACCGGACTGCTCGGCGTGCTGCGCGCCGGCAGCCCCTACCTGCCGCTCGACCCGGACCACCCGCGGGCGCGCACCCGGGCGCTGCTCGCCGACGCCGGCGCGCGGATCCTCCTGACGACGCCTGAGCTCGCCGGCTACGCCCCGGCCGGGGTCCGGGTCGTGACACCGGGCGACGAGGGCGCCGGTGAGGTCTCCGCGGCTGCCCGGCCGGGCCACCTGGCCTATGTGATCTACACCTCCGGCTCCACCGGCCCGCCCAAGGGCGTCGAGATCACCCACCAAGGGCTGGCCACGATCCTGCACGCGATGGGCGAGCTGATCGACGTGAGCCCGGACGACGCGCTCCTCGCGATCACCACCGTCGCTTTCGACATCGCGGCACTGGAGCTGTTCCTCCCGCTCACCCGGGGCGGGCGGGTGGTGCTCGCGCCCTCCGGCGCGGCAGCGGACCCCGAGCTGATCCGTGCCCTCGCCGCGGCGCACGGTGTCACCATCCTCCAGGCGACGCCCGTGACCTGGCGCGTACTCGGCCCGGGCCCGATCCCCGGTCTGCGGGTCGCGCTGTGCGGCGGCGATCGGCTGCCCGCCGATCTGGCCCCGCGGATCGCGGGCATGGCGGAAAGCGCGTGGAATGTCTACGGGCCGACCGAGGCGACGATCTGGACCACCGCCCACCGGCTCGATCACTCCGGCGAGCCGGTGCCGATCGGCCGGCCGCTGCCCGGCACCCGGGCGTATGTCCTGGACCACGATCTGCGGCCTGTCCTGCCCGGCAACCCCGGCGAGCTGTGCCTGGCCGGAGCGGGGCTGGCCCGCGGGTACCGGGGCCGGCCCGGCCTGACCGCCGAACGGTTTCCGCCCGACCCCCATGCCCGCGGCGAGCGGCTGTACCGCACCGGGGATCGGGCCCGCCTGCGAGACGACGGCACGCTGCACTACCTCGGCAGGCTGGACGAACAGCTCAAGATCCGCGGTCTGCGCATCGAGCCGGGTGAGATCGAGGCCGCGGTGCGTGAGCTGCCGGGGATCGAAGACGCGGCCGTCACCGCCGTGGCCGGGCCGGCCGGAGAGCCGGTGCTGACCTGCTATGTGGTGGGGGAGTCCGGCATGGCCACCGCGGAGCTGCGGGCCGCTCTTCGCGAGCGGCTGCCCGCTCACCTCGTGCCCGGCACCTTCGTGGTGCTCGACGCCCTGCCGCTGACTCCGAACGGCAAGCTGGACCGGCGCGCGCTGCCCGCACCCGCCCCGGCCCCGGCGAGGTTCGCTCACACCGGTCCGCGCGGCGAGGTCGAACAGGTGATCCGCGAGGTGTGGCAGGAGGTTCTCGGCAGGTCACCGGTCCACGCGCACGAGGACTTCTTCGACCTCGGCGGGCACTCGCTGCTCGCCGCCCGCGTCGCCGCCCGTCTGCGGACCCGCCTGGACGTGGACGTGCCCCTGCGGTTGCTCCTCGACCATCCGACCGTCGCCGCGACCGCGCGGGCCCTGCACGGCCTCGGACCGGCGGAAGTGCCCCCGGTGGGCCCGGCCCGTCACGATCACGACGAGGCCGCGCCGCTCACCGTCGCCCAGCACCAGGTCTGGTTGCTCTGCCAGGATCCTCAGGCGGGCCTGGCCTATCACGTGCACGCCGTCCTGCCGGTGCCGGATCACGTCGCCACGCTCCGGCTCCGTGCCGCGCTGGACGAGCTCACCCGGCGGCATTGCGTGCTGCGGACCCGATATCCCATGGTGGACGGCGAACCGCGACAGGTCGCCGACGGACCGCCGTCCGCTGACCTGACCGAGACGAGCGTTCGCGCATCGGAGCTGCCGGCGTTCCTGGCCACCGCGGCGCGCGAGCCGTTCGCGCCGGCCGAGGCTCCGCCGGTCCGCTGGCTTCTGGCACGCGACCGGGACGGGCCGGCGCTGCTGGCGCTCGTCGCCCACCACCTCGCCCTCGACGGGTGGTCGCTCGCCCTCCTGGAACGCGAACTGGCCGCGCTCCTCGACGGGGCGGACCTGCCGCCGGCACCGTGCTTCGGCGCGATCGCCCGCTGGCAGCGGCGCTGCCTGGCCTCCGCCGAGCTCGAGCGCCAGCGCGGCTACTGGCGGGAGCGGCTCGCCGCGCCACGGCCCGTGACCGCTCCGCCGTACGATCGGGTTCCGTCGCCACGGCCCGACTTCCGCGGCGACGTGGTGCGGACCTCGGTCACGCCGGCGGTGGCCGATCTCGCCCGCTCACTGCACGCCACGCCGTTCATGACGCTCCTCGCCGCCTTCCTCGTGGAGCTGCGCCGCGGCGGCGCCGGGGACGACCTCCTCGTGGGCGTGCCCATGGCGGCCCGCCGCCTCGAAGAGCTCGAAGGCGCCGTGGGGATGCTGGTCAACACCGTGGCGCTGCGCTGCGACCTGTCCGGCGGCCCTTCCTTCGCCGAGGTGGTCGGCCGGGTACGGCGAGCCGTTCTGGAAGCCCACACCCATCAGGAGCTGCCCCTGGCCGAGGTGGTCCGCGAGATAGGTGCCATGCCCGGCGCGAGCAGGAATCCTCTCTACCGGACGATGTTCGGCATGGACGGCATCGGCCTGGGACATCGGGTGCACAACGGCGCCGCCAAACTGGACCTGACGGTCATGATGGCCCCGGAGCCGGACGCCGCTGGCTGGGCGATCTCCTGGGAGTACGCCACTCAGGTCCTCGACACCGCCACGGTGACCGCCATGGCCGGCAGATACGGCGAACTCGTCTCCGCCGCATGCCGCGATCCCCACCGGCCAATCGCCGGCTTCGCCCCGGTCGTGCCCCGCTCGCCATCGCCGCCCTCCCGCAGGCGTACCGTCCAGGCCGGCCCGCCCACCCCGCTGGAGCCGATCGTCTCGGAGACCTACGCCGCGGTGCTCGGCGTCACCGCCGTCGGCAGGGACGACGACTTCTTCGAGCTCGGCGGCCACTCACTGCTGGCGCTCCGGGCCGCGGACGCCCTGTCGGCCCGGACCGGGCGTCCGGTGACGTCCCGCCTGCTCATGGCGCACCCGACCGTGGCGGCCCTGGCCCGCGCCCTGAGCGCCGCCACGGCACCGCTTCCCGCGTCCGCCCGCGGGCACGGCCCGGTCGTCCTGGTGACCGGCGCCACCGGGCTGGTGGGCCAGGCGGTCACGGCGGAGCTGCGGCGGCGCGGCATGGCCGTACGCGCTTTCTCCCGGCCGTCCTCACGCACGCGTGCCCTGCGGATCGCCGACGAGGTGGCGGAAGGGGACCTGGCCGACCCGTCGACCCTGGCCGAAGCGGCGGACGGAGCGGTCGCGCTCGTGCACGCCGCGTGCACCTTCACCGAACCCGACGTCGACCTCGCGGCCATGGAGACGCTCGCGGCACGACGATCGGGACGCCCGTTCGTCTTCATCAGCAGCGCCGACGTTTACGGCCGTCCGCCCGGCCCCTCCGCGGTTGCCGAAGACCACCCCCTTTCTCCGGATGTGACGGAGTACGCGCGTGCCAAGGCGGCGTGCGAAGCCCTGCTCGCCGCCACCGGTCCCGGTCATGCCGAGCTGCGTCCGCCCTTCGTCTGGGCACCGGACCCCTACTGCATGTGGCAGCTGCGCCAGACGGCGGGAGCACCGGTAGAGGACGCGGTCAGGTCCGGCCGGCCGCTGGTCCTGCCACCCGCGCGGCGCGGACACGCCTGGGTGGACGCCCGAGACCTTGCCTGGCTCGTGGCCGAGTGCCTGCGGCGGCCACCCGACGGGCCGGTGAACGCCGTGGGCGGGCACTTCGGCTGGCGGACCCTGGCGATGGAACTGCTCCGCCTGCGCGGACTGCGGATCGCGATGGAAGAGGGCGAACCGTCCGGCCTGTACGCGACACACCGGCGGTTCAGCGGTGCGCTGGCCGCCGGGCGCTGGGGATTCTCCCCACGCCGCCGGTGGGCACGCACCCTCGCCGCCGCCGCCCGCGGCGCGGCGCCCGCGGAGGCCGCCCGCCCATGACCACGACGGTGCTCTTCTGCTTCAAGGGCCGCCACGGGCTGGGCCACACCCGGCGCACGCTGCTGATCGCCGAGGCGCTCGCGCGGATCGCGCCGGCCGTGCGCGTGGTGCTGATGAGCCAGGGCCGGCCCATCGAACTGCTGCGCCGCACGCCACTGCCCGCGGTGAATCTGCCGGTGCTGGAGCGGCTGCCCAACGACGCGATGGAGGCCGCCTACCTGGACCTGTTGCGCGCGCTCGGCGCCCGGCTGGCGCCGTCGCTGCTGGTCGAGGACACCTATCCCGATCCCCGCCACCTGTTTCTGGCACCCTTTCGCGATGTCCCGAAAGCCCTGGTGATGAGTGGCATGACCAGGGGCGCCTACCTGGAACGCCTGCGCCAGGACGGGTTGCTGCGCCACTACGACAGGATCCTCGTCGCCCGGGAGGAGACGGCCCTGCTCCAGTCCGCTGAGCTGACCCGGGCGACCCGGACGATGCTCCGCCACTCCGGCCGCGTTCGCTTCCACGCCCCGGTCTTCGCCCTGCCGGAGGCCACGGGCGTCGCGGCGGCCGCCGCACGGTTCTCCCCGGACGGCCTGCCGCTGGTGGTGGTGAGCGCGGGCGCGGGGGGTGACGTGACCACCCAGGCGTTCCCCGAGCGGTTGTTCTCCTCGATGACCGAGGTGGCCGCGCGGCTGCTGGAGGACGGCGTGCGGGTACGCGTAGTGCTGGTGGCCGGGCCGTACTATCGCGGTTCACCACCCGCGGAGCTGCCGAACGTGACGTACGTGCCGTTCGTCCCGCAACTGCCGGCGCTGCTGCACGCGGCGCGCGTGGCCGTGATCAGGCCGGGGAGCAACGTCCTGCGCGAGACCTTGTCGGGACCGGCCGCGACCGTCCTCGTGCCGAACTTCTCCTGGGCCGAGGACCAGCGGGCCACGGCCGAGCTGGTCGCCCGGTCGCTGCCCCAGGTAGGGCTGGCCGCCTGCGACGACGTGGCCACGCTGTACCAGCTGACCAGGGCGGGCCTGGCCGCCCCGCCTCGTCCGCCGTGGCCCGAGGCACGACGACCGGCGCCCGAGCGGCTCGCCGAAGGACTGCTGGACCTCCTGGAGCCACCGCCGCCCGGACCGGACGCGTTCCTGATCATCAGCGCCGGGACCACCTCCGAGCGGCGGAAGATCGCCGAACGGGAACTGCCCGGCGTGCCCCATACCCATGACGATCCGCGGCTCCTTCTGCTGGACAGGGTGCCGCCCGTGCACGCGTCACCGGCGACGCTGTATGAACGAGGCGTGCGGCTCGTGCTGGCGCCCCAGGGTGAGGCCCACAATCCGCGCCACGGCGTGAACTACGACCCCGGGTACGGTTTCGACCTTCCCGTGTGGCGGAACGCGTACCGGCCGGCCGAATACGGGCTGGCCGGCGCCGACGTCCATCACGTGCGCGCCACGCCCGGTAACCCCGGTGCCTTCGGCTACCGGCTGGCCCGCGCCCGCCGCCTCGCCTGCCTGCCCGCGATCTGGCTCGACCTCGGCGACGTGCCCGACGACCTGCTGCCCGGCCATCTGCAGGCTGTCGCCGCCGTCACCGGGGGCGTGCGTCTCGCGAGCGTGACCGAACTGCTGGCCCATCACGTAACCGCCCAGTTGATGTGAGGTGCCCATGACATCAGCCGAATTCATCGTCGCGCGGGTCAACGTCCGCAGCGCCGGGACGTCGTGGGAGGACGTCGCCGATCGTGTCGTGACCCTGCTCGACAGCGGTGCCGTGAGCGTGGTCGACTTCGCCGGGGACGAGGAGCCGGCCGTCATCCGCGCGATCGGCATCCCTGCCGCCGGAGAGCACGATGGACGGTGACGCGCGCGGCACGGGCGCGGTACTCCACGATCTGGTCGGCGCCGACCCGGACCGCGTCGCCGTCCGGGCGGGCGCGCGCACGCTGACCTACGCCGAGCTGACCGATGCCGCCAACCGGCTGGCCGGCCGCCTGCTGCGGGCCGGCGCCCAGACGGACGCCGTCGCCCGCATCCGCCTGCCGCGCGGGCTCGACCTGCCCGTGGCCGTCCTTGCCGTGCTCAAGGCGGGCATGGCCTACCTGCCGCAGAATCCGGCTTCCCCGCAGGAGGCGTTGCCGACTCGCCTCCTCGTCACGGCGTCGGCCTACGCGCCGGACACCGCCGTTCCGGTCGTTCTGGTCGACGATCCGGCATTTGCCGGAGAACCCGCGGTCGCCCCGGTGTCTCGCGTACGGCCCGGCAACCTGGCCTATGTGCTGCCCACCTCGGGGACGAGCGGACGGCGGAAGCTGGTCGCCGTCCCGCACCGGGCGGCGGTCAACACGCTCACGCACGTGGCCGCCGCGTGGGGGCTCGGGCCCGGTGACGTGGCGCTGCAACTGGCCGACGTGGGCTACAGCGCGGCCGTACGCGACATTCTCGGGCCGCTGACCAGCGGCGCGACGCTGGAGCTGGTGGAGGGCCAGGGCGCGCAGGCCGTGCAGGCCGTGGCCCGGCGGCTGGCCGAGGGCACGGTCACCTGCCTGCTGTCCTGCCTGCCGCAAGTCCTGTCGGCTCTTCTCGACCTGGACACGCCCCCGGGACACCTGCGCCTGGTCGTGATCATCAGCGAGACGCTCCCCGCCGAACTCGTGGAGCGGGCACGTCGCCGGTGGGGGCGGCAGGTGCGCATCGTTCACCAGTACGGGCTCACCGAGTGTGCGATGACCTCCCTGATGGCAGACGTCCCCGAGGATCTGGGCGGACTCGCGCGCGTGCCTGTCGGGCGTCCGATCGCCAACACCCGGGTCCTGCTCCTGGATGGGGATTTGCGTCCGGTGCCGCCCGGGACGCCGGGTGAGTTGTACATCGGTGGTGCGGGTTTGGCTCGGGGCTATTACGGTGATCCGGTTCTGACCGCCGGACGCTTCGTTCCCGATCCGTTCGTGCCGGGCGCTCGCCTGTACCGCACGGGTGATGTGGCCTGCCGGCGTCTCGACGGCGCCATCGAATATCACGGCAGAACCGACCGCCAGCTCAAGATCCGCGGGCACCGCGTCGAACTCGACGAGATCGAGCTGGCCCTGCGGGCTCACCCGGACCTGCGTGGCGCCGCCGTACAGGCGCACGAGCAGAACGGGGAACCGGTCCTGGTGGGGTACGTGGTGCCGCGCGCCGCCGTACCGCCCGACGCGGAAAGCCTGGCCGCTCACCTGGCGCGGATGCTGCCCGAGCCGCTGACGGTCCTGCGGTACGTGACGCTCGCCGAACTGCCCGCCCTGCCCAATGGCAAGATCGACCGCAGGGCGCTTCCGCCGCTCCCTGCCGCTCCGGCCGTCGTCGATACGCCCGGCGACGGGAGGGACCTGGAGCGCGCGGTGACCGAGACGTGGCGGCAGGTTCTCGGTGTCGGCACTCTGGGCCGCGAGGACGACGTTTTCGCCGCCGGCGCCCACAGCATGCACGTCGTCCGGGTCACGGCGCGGTTGCGCCGGCGGGTGGCGGCGGAGCTGCGCGTGGAAGAGGTGTTCGAGCACCGCACCGTCGCCGCGCTGACGGCCTGGATCGAGAGATCGGCGCGCCCACCGGCCGCCGCCCCCGCTCACCCACCGGGTCCGGCCACGGCACGGCGGGTGACCCCGGCGCAGCGAAGCCTGTGGTTCCTGGACCGGCTGCGTCCGCACAGCAGCGCGTACACGATCGCCTTCGCCCTTGACTTCGAGAAACCGATCGACGCCGCGAGATTGCGCAGGGCCGTGGCACGGGTGGTGTCGCGCCACGACGTCCTGCGCACCGGCTTCATGGATGAGGGCGGAGAGCCTCGGGCGTTCGTCCGCCCCGGCCCTGCCTTCGAGTTCGCCGTGGACGACGTGGCGGAGCTGCCCTGGGCCGGCCGTCCCACTGACCTCGCCGCAGACCCCCTGCTCCGCGTCGCCGTACGGCCGGACGGGGGCAGAGCCTGGTTCGCGATGCACCACATCGTCACGGACGACGCGTCGGTGAGCGTGTTCCTCCGCGACCTGACGACCGCTTTCGACGGACATCCGCTTCCCCCCGCGCCGGCATCCGGCGACGCCGAGCTTGCCCCGCCGTCCCCGGCCTGGGTGGCGCGGTTGCGTACCGTGCCGGATACCCTGCAGCTCCCGGTCACCCGTCCCCAGGTACAGACCGATCATGGCGGCGTGGTCTGGCGCACCCTGCCGGACCGGCTCGTCTGCGCGATGACGGCGCTGGCGGACACGACGCGGGCGACACCGTTCATGGTGGCGCTGGCCGCATGGTCGCTGCTGATGTGGCGCTCGGGCGGGCAGGAGTCCATGCTGATCGGCACGATCGCCGCCGGCCGTACCGGACCGGAGCACGACGACGCGGTCGGGTTGTTCGCCAATCTCCTGCCGGTGCCCATCCACCTCGATCCGGAGGAGCCCTTCTCCCAGTTCCTCCGCCGGGTCCGGGCCGGCGTGCTGGAAGCGCTCGACCACGCGGAGGTGCCCTTCGGGTCCCTGGTCGAGGTCCTCGCGCCGGAGCGAGACACGGCGCATGCCCCGCTGGTACAGGTGGCCTGCGACTGGGTGGAGGAGCCGCCGGAGTCGTGGACGTTCGGTGGCGTGCGGGCGCGGCTGCGTGACGTCGAGCCGCCCGCGGCGAAATTCGACCTGTGGCTCTCGCTTCGCCGCCGTGGCGGCACGGTGCGCGCGCGTCTCGAATACCGGAGCGACCTGATCGACCCCGTCACCGCCGACCGGCTCGCCGATCGGCTGGAGACGGTGCTCAGCGGCGCGGTCGACCGGCCCGACGTGCCCCTGCGGGAGCTGCCCGTCATGCCCGCGGCCGAATACCACCACGCCGTGACCGGCGGAAACGACACAGGGGCCGAACTCCCCGACGGCACCGTGCCGGATCTGCTCCACGGCCATGAGGGCACCGCGATCCGCTGTGGCGATCGGACGGTGTCCCACGCGCGGCTGCGCACCGCCTCCGACGCCATAGCGGGTCATCTCGCCGCCCGAGGGGCGGGGCCGGGAACCGTCGTGGCCGTCTGCCTGCCGAGGACACCCGACCTGGTCGTCGCTCTCCTGGGGGTGCTCAAGTCCGGCGCCTGCTACCTGCCGCTGGATCCCGCCTACCCGCTCACGCGGCTGAACGCCATGCTCGCGCTGGCGGAGCCGTCCATCCTGCTGACCGACGACAAGACGGGCAGCGTCGTGGCCGTCCCGCCCAGCACGACGGTGATGGATCTGCGCGCACTGGCGATCAGCGCGCCGGAGCCGGCGCACCCGATCGCGCGGCCACACCAGGACGACCTCGCCTACCTGCTGTTCACCTCGGGCTCAACGGGCGTGCCGAAAGGCGTCGCGATCACCCACCGCGGCATGCTCAACCTCGTGACGTGGGGTCGCCGCGCCTTTACCGGCGAGGAACTGGCCCGCGTGGCCGCCTGCACCTCCGTATGCTTTGACCTGTCCGTGTTCGAGATCTTCACGCCGCTGTCGGCCGGGGGCTCGGTCGAGCTCCTCGACGACGTGCTCGCCCTGCGAGACAGCCCGGCCGCGGGCAGAATCACCCTGCTCAACACGGTGCCCAGCGCCCTGGGCGCGCTGCTCGACGACGCGCCCCCGCTTCCCGGGCTCCTGCGCGTGAACGTCGCGGGCGAACCGCTGAGCGCCGGCCTCGTCGAACGGATCGCCGGTACGCTGCCCGGCCGCCGTATCACCAACCTCTACGCCCCCACCGAGACCACCACGTACTCCACCGCGGCGGACTGCGTCCCGCACGAGCCCGTCACCATCGGGCGTCCGATCGCCAACACCCGGGTCCTGCTCCTGGATGGGGATTTGCGTCCGGTGCCGCCCGGGACGCCGGGTGAGTTGTACATCGGTGGTGCGGGTTTGGCTCGGGGCTATTACGGTGATCCGGTTCTGACCGCCGGACGCTTCGTTCCCGATCCGTTCGTGCCGGGCGCTCGCCTGTACCGCACGGGTGATGTGGCCTGCCGGCGTCTCGACGGCGCCATCGAATATCACGGCAGGACCGACCGCCAGCTCAAGATCCGCGGGCACCGGATCGAGCCCGGAGAAGTGGAGGCGGCGCTTCACACCCATCCCGCGGTACGGCGGGCCGTCGCCGGACCACGGCCGGACCCGTCGGGCGGATCGCGGCTCCTCGCGTGGGTCGTGCCGGCCGGCCAGGTCACCGAAGCCCAGCTCCGCGACTTCCTCGGGAACAGATTGCCCGGCTATCTCGTCCCCTCGATGATCACCCTCATCGACGCGGTACCCCTCCTGCCCAACGGCAAGGTCAACTGGCCGGCGCTGCCGGATCCCACACCCGGGGCCGGCACGAAGCCCCCCATGACCGCGGCGGAGGAGGCGGTGGCCCGGCTGTGGCGGGCACTACTCGACATTCCGGTGACGGCCGACAGCCACTTCTTCGCGGCCGGCGGACACAGCATCGCCGCGACCCGGCTCATCTCCCGGGTGAACACGACATTCGGTACGGACCTGCCGGTGAGCAGCCTGTTCGCCACTCCGGTACTGCGCGATTTCGCGGCACACGTGGAAGACGCGGTCCTTCGTGACATCATCGAGCAGCGCGCAGACGAAGGGATGGAGTGACCCCGATGCGGGTGGAGATCGACAGCCGGCACGGCGGCCGATGGGTGTCATTGATCGGCCCGGACGGAAAGGAATGGCTGTGGCGACGGCCCGGCGTGGCCCGGGACGAGGTCTCACCCGGCGACCCCTTCGTCGACGCCGGTGGCCTGGAGGAGTGCTATCCCACGATCGGAGGCGTACCCGATCATGGCGAGGTGTGGTCGCGGGCCTGGCAGGAGGACGGCGACACGATGCGCGTCACGGGCTCCGACTTCGAGCTCAGCAGGAGCGTCACGGTCACGGCCGGTCAGCTGACGGCCGCCTACCGTCTCCGAGCCGCCTCCGGACACAGGTTCATCTGGGCCGCCCATGCCCTTCTGGACCTGTCCGACCGCGCCGGGGTGGAACTGCCCGGGGGCATCCCGATGATCGTTGATCTGCCGGACAGATCCGAATCCTGCGGCTGGCCGTACCTCGGTGACATCGACGTGAGCCGGTTCGGCCCGAGCGACGGCTCCGTGATGGGCGTGCGCGTCCCGGACGTCACCGCCACCGAGGTCGTGGACGGCGACAGCCGGTTGACGATGACGCTCGAGGTTAAGGATCAACCCTGCGGCCTCATGCTGTGGCGCAACCTGGGCGGCTGGCCCGGCTCCGGCCCTTACCGCTCGACCGGCGTCGAGCCCATGATCGGGCATCGGGCCACGCTGGCCAACGCCGGACCCGGAGAAGCCGGTGTCGTGCCGGCCTCCGGCGAAGTGACGTGGACACTGCGCATTGGCGCGACCTAGAGAGGACCCCACAGGGTGAAGGAGTACGTCGAGATTCCGCTGGCCAACGGTGAGAGCCTCATCGTGGAGAGCGTGGAGGTTCGGGCAGGAACCGTCCAGGCGGGGCGGCTGCGCGACGTGGCGGGCACGGCCACCGAGACGTTCGAGTCCGCCATGACCCGTCTGCGCTCGGCCGCGGACTCCGTGGTACGGCGCATGAGCGACATGGCCCGCCCGCCGGACGAGGTGACCGTGGGGTTCGCCGTCAAGCTCGCCACCCAGGCGGGTGTCGTCATCGCCAACACCAGCGCCGAGGCCAACCTCTCCGTGACGCTCAAGTGGACCGCGGCCACGGGCACCGAAGAGATCACGGCTGCCGGACCTGTTCCGCTTCATACTTCGTCGGATGGCGCCTGATCCGCGCCCCCGACCTCCAGAGGCCACGCGGGCAAGATCGCGGCCTGCGCTGGTTCGCCTGCTGTATCTTGTGCCGCTCGGAAACCCGGTTCCGCGCTGTGAGCTGGGGTTCTGCTGCGTGATCGGGATGGTGGCCGCGATCGCCGGTGGGCGGAGGTGCTCCCGGTCGCCCCGGCGCTGGCACCACTATCTGGTAGCGCATACATGGACCTTCACAGACAGGCGGCGCCGCCAAGGCACTGATTGTTCGGAGGGCGCGGGGAGAACCCGACCTGGGGTCATAGAAGAATCCAAGGCGGAGTGGCGCGCCTGGGCTACACGATCGCCGCCTCCAAGACGTGGGAGATCCTCCACGCCGTGGAGGAAGCGATCGTTAGCGTGGTTGAGGGCGCTCGAAATCGGGCGGTTGTGGCCGAACACTTCCACTCGCTCGCGGTTGCCGCCCGGCGACGTCGTGCAGACGACTCACTTCACCCACCGTGGTGTTATCGGAGCGCGGGGACAGCCGCCCGCCGGGCACGCCCGGTGATGGAGTAGGCCACCTCAAGAGTGGATCACAGGTGGTCGAGCGGCGATGGACTCGTGGAGTGCGTTCGCCACGGCCCGGACGAGGGGAACTTGGGAGGCGTCCCAGACAAGGTTGAGGCCGTTGTGGCTGCGGAGGATGAGTCTGCCGTACAGGAGGATGGGCAGGCGGGCGTTGTTCTTGAAGCGGTGGTCGGGGCCGCCCTTGACGTTGACGTAGCGCCAGGTGGAGTCCACGACCGTGCCGTCGCGTGGTACCGGGCCCGTTTCGATGAAGCGGGAGCGTTCCACGCCGACGTGGAGGTGCTGGTAGGCGAGGTCGGCGATGTGCCGGCCGTCCCGGATCAGGACGCGGTCGGGAAGGAAGTGCACCGACAGGCTGCCCGCGGTGAGGGTCGGGACGGCGACGTTGGTGATGAGGATCCGTGGCCCTGCCAGCAGGGCCGTGGCGTTCATCCTGCGCAGCAGGTTGGAGGCGCCTGCGTTCACCTTGAACTGGTAGGTGCTGGCGACCGCGCCGGATGCGGTGATCAGCCAGAAGCCGTGGGTTCGCTGGAGGCCGGTGATCGCGTTGACGAGGTGGTCGAAGCGTGCAGCGGCCTCGTCGGTCACGTCGTACATGACGACCACCGCGCGAGCCGCTCGGTCGCGTAACGCCACCCAGAGCACGAAAGGCAGCCCGACGGCGATGATGACCAGGCCGAAGCGTCCTGTCATCAGCCCCGCGACGAGCACGGTGGCCAGAGCGAACGGCCAGTACGGCCGGCGCCCGGCGGCCTTCTGCAACTGCTGGACGACGTCACTCGGCTGGGCCGGGATCAGGCTGACGACATCATGCATGACCACGTCACGGCCGGGCGCGACGGTCCGGTAGGAGACCGCTCCGCGTCCCATGCGCACGACGTTGCCGCGGGGGCCCATTCCTGCTCGAAGGCCCGGGATGGCGGTCGAGACGGCCATCCCGCCGTGGCTGAGGGTGAATCGGAACGGTCCAGCCCTGAGGCTGGTGCGCACATAGAAGCCCACGATGGGGAATCCTTCTGACCTGGGTGCCCGTTACTGCGGCAGATCGAGGTGCTGGAGTCGTACACCGCCTCAGGCCCAGTCATGACGGCTCTGACCAGTCGAAGGACGCAGAGGCCAGGGTGTTGCACGAGGTGGCGGTGCTGCGGCGTCAGGCCGTTCGGCGAAAGTCCGGCTGGGGCCTACACGTGTCGACTTCGGGCATTTTGGCCTGCTCGGTGGCGAGTTTCCGCCGCCTCCGCAGTTCTTCCCGCTCAGCTGCCGAGATTGTCTCCGTGCTGTGGCCACTTGAGGTATCCGTCTCGGCACGTCGGTCGTGTTTCACCCAGTTCCGCAGGCTCTCCGGGCTGATCCCCAGCTCACGCGCGACCTCGGACACCGTCCGGTCCGAAGACCGGGCCGGCTCGACGGCGTCACACTTGAACTCCTCGGAGTAGCGTTTACTCCTGGTTCTGCTTCCTCTGGGCTCACATGTCCCAGTTTCCAGGTGCCAACGATCAAGGGAAAGCTTCATCCTGAGCCTGGCCTGTGCTGCGTTGGGACAAGGGGCAGGGGCCCGGTGGTTGGTGGTCATCAGACCACGTTGTGGTGTGCTTGGCCGGCCTTTCGGGTCGTGATCCCGGTCTGGGACAAGACGCTGCCGATCGTAGTGGCCTGCTTGGACGCGACGCCGCGGCGGATAGGCGATGCTCCGCGTTCACCGAGGACGACAGGGTCAGCGCACGAAGTTGACCCGCTCGAGATGCGGCGCGTAGTCGGCGACGCCGACGATCAGCCTCTCTCTGATCAGGTCGAGGTCCGCTTTGCCCGAGAGGTCGGCGCGCTGGAAGACGACCTGGTTCCGCCCCTGGAACCTGCGCACGATGATGTGCTCGTCGTCGTACCAGCCGGCGAAGGCGTCGATGTCCTGGCCCGTCCGGTGAAGGATCTTCCCGGTCGACGCCTCGACGATCCCGATCTGAGACCCCTTGTCGTTCGTACGCAGCACTGTGGCGAACAACCGCCCCGAGGGAGAGAAGACCGTCGCCGCGGTCCATTCGGCGAGACCGCCCACGTTCTTGTACACCTTGCGCGGCTTCCCGTTCATCCCGTACAGGCTGATGCGGTTCTTGCCGTGAACGGCCAGCACCTGCCTGGACGTGCCCGCGAAGTAGAAGCGGAACTCCCGCCCGATGGACCAGTTCGCGACCCGGTGGCGCGGCCCGGCCTTGACCAGGCGGGGTACGCGGTCGGCCACGTTCATCGTGATGAAGCCGATGATCGTCAGGCTGCCGTCCCGGTGCTTGTCGTACGCGGTGAGCAGGAGCGTCCGGCCGTCCGGTGACCATTCGGGCGAGGTCGCGGGCGCGGGCAGCCGTACCGGGTGCGTGCGCCCGTTCTTCCGGTCGATCAGGTCGATCTTCTGCTGTGGAAGCCAAAGCCTGGGGTCGGGAATCCCGGCCACCCACCTCTGCCCCGGGGCCACCAGCGCCTCGCGGTAGCGCGTCTTGACGAACCTGCCGCCCATGCGCAGATACCCGTGATATTGCTGGCCGGCATCGAAGATCAGGGAGTACGAGGCCAGCTTGACCGTTCCCGCCCTGTCATCGACCTTTCCCGCCGTGCCCGCCAGCTTGGTCCATAACCGCGTCTCGACCGACTGGGCGCCCGCCGGCACCTGCACTCCGCTCAATGTGATCGCGATGGCCGCGAACGCGGTAGCCATGATTCTCATCCGATACCCTCCTCGTTCACCTCATCAGACAGGCGAGCACGACGTTTGGTTCGAAGCGGCCCGACATGACGGCGATTGCCTCCTGGCCCGACATACCTGCGACATGAGCGCGCCGGCCTGTACGGCATGGCCGTGGCAGTGGTGTTGATGGGCACCAGGAGGCCGGGCAAACCGATGCTGGCGTACGCCTTGGCCACGGTGATGGACGCGCCGGCCGTCTCCCACGACCAGCACCAGCGCACCACCCCGGAGACGACATGTCTGGGAGATCGCGCAAGCGCGCTGCAGGGCTCCCGCGGATTCTGCCCGGCCGGCCTGACCCGCGTCGGCTGACCTGTCCCACCCCGAGCCACCTCGACATCACGATCGTCGCGGCCGGCTGGCAGTGCCCGGCCCAGGGCCGTGCACGTGAAGGGTGGCTCCACCGGTGCCACTGCCCTTGCCCGGAGCGGGCCCGCTCTCCTGCGGTGGGATGGCGCTTCCTGGCGGCCTGCCGTACCGCCCAAAGGCCTGAGCAGGGATTTCGGGACACTGGCCACCTCGCCCACTGCGACGATCTGTGCCGGTTCGATGCGAACGGTCCCTGGCAACTGGTCGCGGGCCGGTGGGTGACACGGCCGTGGCGAAGCAGCTACCAGGCGACCTCGGTCGCCATCACGAGCCGCGATGAGGTGTGGGTCGCCGAGAGCGGTGGTACGGATGGCTACGCGGGGGCCGCCCTCAGCCGCTGGGATGGTGCCTCGTGGCGAAGGGTAACCAAGCAAGGACACGTTTCTGATCTATGAGCTCAGGTAAGGCTCATCCGTGCAGCACGACGAACGGCCGGTGATCGAGCTGAGCGTCGCCGAACCACGCCGGCAGACCTTCCAGGTCACCGGTGTCGGTCTTGGGTGGCGTCCGCAGGGACGTGCTGTCCGACCCGTTCGAGACCGAGCGGGGTATGGGGATCTACGCGTCCGCCGTCGCCGGACACGACCAGCCCTGGCGCGGCGGCTGGGAACGGCTCGGGGGCCGCATGCCGGCACGGGCCGGTCGGCGGGGATCACGTCGATGACGTCGTAGAGATCAGCCCACGGTCTCAGACGGCTCTGGGAGCAGGCTCCCACAACCCAACCCTTCTTGGTGCGGAGGAAACCCGGAGGAAGGGCAGGGAGGCTGGGGAGCATGATCGCCAAGACATTGGGGTTCGTTCTCGCAGCGGCCCTGTTGCCCGGCACCCCCACCCCTCCGGCCAACCTGCATGAGTGCGCGACCGCGACCACACGCTGCGACGGCACCATCGAGGTCCCCCTCGATTGGGAGAGCCCGTCCTCCGACCGCATATCCGTAGCCTTCACCTTCATTCCGGCCAAGGACGCCGACGGCACGGTGGCGGCCAATCGCGGCGGGCCCCAACCGGCCCTGCCGGAGACATCCACGATCCAGCAAGTACTCGGGCCCGTCCTTGACCGGAAGAACCTCCTGGTCATGGATCCGCGCGGGCTGGGAAGGTCCTCTCCGCTGCTGTGCCCGGGCGCTGACCCCTTCAAGCCGGCGACCGTCGCCGCCTGCGCCAAGAGCGTGGGGCCGCGCGGCGCGTACTTCACCGCCGACCAGGCCTCCCACGACCTCGACGCGGTACGGCGAGCGCTCGGCGTGGGAAGGATGAGCTACTTCGGCAATTCCTACGGCACCCTCTACGCCCAGGCGTATGCGGCCCGTTATCCCAGCAGCCTGGACGCCATCTTCCTGGACAGCTCCATGGTCATCGGTCCCGACGGGTACGCCGAGCAGGGATTCGACGCCCGGCTCGACTACCTCGACCTCGTCTGCGAGCGATCGAAGGTATGCGACGCGCTGCCCGGCAAGGCCTCCGACGCCTGGACGAGACTGGTGAACCTGCTGCGCAGGCAGCCCGACCCGGAGGTGACGCTGCACCAGGCACTCACCCTGCGTGAGCCGGCCGAAGCGGTGCTCGGCCGTGAGGTTGTCGCAGCCGCGCACGCCTACCTCAACGGTGACCCGGCCCCGCTACGCCGTCTGGCCCGGCTGACCCCCAAAACCAGCCCGCCGTTCAACCCTCCATGGCTCGCGGGGCATCTCGCCTTTCGCTGTGGCGACGGTTCCTTCCCCTTCGACCGGCTGGCGTCGCCGGCCGAGCGACTAGCGCAGGCCGAGCAGTACTACGAGCGGGAACGCCCGCTGGCGCCCTACCGGCCCACCGACTTCCACCACCCCGAGGCGGTCGCCAGCCTGGAGTGGTGCATCAACTGGCCGACCCCGCGACACAGCCCGCCGCGCCCGCCCGGACAGGCGCTGCCCGACGTACCCATCCTGGTGGTGGCAGGGGACTTCGACGTCAACCGTCCCGCCGAGGTGGAGCGTTCGCTTCGGGTCTTTCCGAACGCGACCGTCATCCGGATTCCGTTCGGGATTCACGCGCAGTCCTTTCTCCCGTCGCCGTTGGGTGACTGCGTACGCGGCATGCTGCGTACCTTCCTGACCACGAAGCGGGTGGTCGACCAGAAATGCACCGGCGAGAACTACCGCGCCGTCGGCGCGTTCCCGCAAAGGCTCAAGGACGTGGCACCGCACCCGGCCCGCACGCTCAGCCCGAGCCGGCGGCGGATCCTCGCGGCCGCCTTCGCCACCGCCGCCGACGCCACTGCCCGTCGCAACCCGCAGGCCTTCTACCACTTCGGGCGGACGAACGAGCCGGGACTGCGTGGCGGCCAGATCACCTTCGGTCAGGACATCACGCTCGATGGAGTACGGCTCGTGCGCGACCTTCAGGTCAGCGGCCCGATCACCCTTACCCCGGACGGCCGCGCCACCGCCACCCTCACGGCCGAGACCGGCGGACGCACTCACGAGGTGACGCTGTCCTGGACGGCGTTCTCCACTCGGCGATCTGTGTCAGGCACCTTCGACGGCATCCCCTTCGAGTAGGCCGCACACCAGCTGGTGGGCGAGCGCTACCGCTCGCCCACTGAGGAATGACCGTGGCTTCCCGGCATTCTTCAGGGTCTCTGAAGATCCCTTACCCGCGCCGCTCATCGTGCAACTGCGATGAAGGGTTGTGTGGAGCCCGCTGCTCGGTGCTCGGCGGCCCGTTGGTCGAGGCCGAAGGCAGCGACCACGACCAGGGGAGATCGCGACACGGAGGAGATCGTCCCGTGGTCGCGCCGCCGTCCACCGGGGACGTACCGCCTACACGCCCTGACCCGTGGTGAGCGGCAGGCCGCCCAGCAGGCGTTCGCGCAGGACGTCACCCCGGATGCCGGCTTCGTGGAGGTCGTCGGAGCCGGGGTCGCCGGTGACCAGGAGTTCGGGCACGACGAGGTCGCCGAGCGGGCGGCCGGGGGCCGGGTCGGCCAGAGCGCCGATGTCGGCGGTGGACAGGTCGAGGTAGGAGGGGACGACGGTCCTGCCGTGGAGGGTGCCGGCGATCAGGTCGGGGCAGAACTCGTTCCAGAAGATCGAGACGGTGGCGCGCAGGTCTCCGTGGATCATCACCAGGTTGCCGGTCATGTCGCCGACGAAGGTCTCGGCGATCACGTCGCCGCTCACGATCAGCTTCGTGTCACCGGCCAGGTAGACGTCCCTGGCCCGCAGGTCGCCGAGGACGATCAGCGCGGCGTCGCCGTAGTCCACGTCGATCACGTTCCCGTCGACGACGAGGTCGCCGTCCACCACGTACCCGGTGGCGGCCTCGGGCGTGTCGTCGCGCCACGGGGTCCGCTCGTGCTCGTCGAGGGGCAGTTCGCCGGTGACCGCGGCGGGGCCCGGCACCAGGATGTACTCCTCCTCATAGAGGTTCTCGTACGCCTCCTTCGGCAGCCCGCGCCGCTCGAACAGGCTCACCGCGTCGTCCCAGGCGAGATAACTCGATCGCATGCGCATGACCCTATCCAGGAACACCGGGTGCCGAAGTACGGCCGTGCGCGCCGTCACTTCGCCGGGAGGGCATGGTCACCAGGGCAAGGGGCCCTCCTCGCTGAAGAACCCGCCGCTCGGCCCATCCGCGCCGAGCGTGGCGAGGCGGACCAGGACGGCGGCGCCCTGCGCGGGGGTCAGGTGGCCGGTGTGGTTGTTGCTGTCGGTGTCGACGTAGCCAGGGGCGACGGCGTTGACCAGGATGTGATCCTTGCGAAGTTCGTTGGCGTATTGAATGGTCAGCGCGCTCAGCGCGGACTTCGACGGCGTGTACGCGGCCGACGGCAGCAGGCCGGCCAGGGGCCCGTCCGGGTCGCTGGTGAGGGTGAGCGACGCGGCGTGGCTGCTGACGTTGACGATGCGCGGCTCCGGTGACCGTCGCAGCAGCGGCAGCATGGCGTTGGTCACCGCGATCACCCCGAACACGTTGGTCTCGAACACCGCTCGCACCATGTCCAGGTCGACCGCGCTGGGGATCTGGTCGGTGGCGTCCATGGGGGAGGTCTGCCCGGAGCCGGTGATGCCGGCGTTGTTGATCAGCACGTCGAGGCGGCCGAAGTCCGCCTCGATCCGCTCGGCGGCCGCCCGGACTGTGGCCTGGTCGGTGACGTCCAGGACGATCGCGGACACGTCGGCGCCCGTCGCGCGCAGCGCCGCCGCCGTCTCCTCGCCGCGCCGCCGGTCCCTGGCGCCGATCAGAACCGTCATCCCCAGTACGGCCAGCCGCTCGGCAGCCGCCCGCCCGATCCCCTTGTTCGCACCGGTGACCAGCGCGATCTTCTGATATTTCTGTTCGGCCATGCTCGGCTCCTTCGATGGACGAGGCGCTCGGCGCCCTGACGTCCAAGAGACGCCGACCGCGTGATCCGTGTGACAGACCGGCGATGTGACGTGCCCCACCGGCCGCCCAGGTGCGCCGCCGGGCCGGCACGGATGCCGGTCAGGCTCAGGGCCCCAGAGCGTGTTGGCGTCCGGTTTCCGGAGACGCTCGTGAAGTGACGCAGATCACCTGTCAAAGCGCGAACTTACGCTGGCCGTCCGGGCGAAAGCGGGAGAACCGGCGCATGAGGACGGGAGCAGCATGTGATCGCCGAAGAAACCGGCAAGGCCGACGACGCCGAGCTGATACGACGCTCGGAGCACGATCCGGAGGCCTTCGCCGATCTGTTCACCAGGCACGCACCCGCGTTACGGCGCTACGTTGCCCGGCGGCTGGGCCCTGCCCTGGCCGACGACATCGTCTCCGACACGTTTCTGACCGCGTTCCGGCGTCGCGGCCGCTACGACCTCAGCCATCCTGACGCGCGTCCCTGGCTGTACGGCATCGCCGCCCGGCTCGTCAGCCGGCATCGCAGAGTGGAGATCCGGTTCTACCGGGCCCTGGTCCGCAGCGGGGTCGACGAGATCGCCGAGCCGTACGCCGAACGCGTCGACGACTGGGTGGCCGCGCAACAGGCCGGGCTCGCGGAGGCTCTGATGGAGCTGTCACCCGGGGACCGTGAGGCGTTGTTACTCGTGGCCTGGGCCGACATGTCCTATGAGGACGTGGCCCGCGCGCTGGACATCCCGATCGGCACCGTCAGATCCCGCCTGAACCGGGCCCGGACCAGGACACGCCAGGCACTCGGCGGATCCAACCCGGCGATGGCGCGAAAGGAGTCTTCGGATGGATGAGCTGCGATCGTTGCGCGAATGGCGCGCCGACGTACCCGAACCAGGCGCGGAGTGGATCATCCCGGAGCGGCGGCGGCTGCTGACGCGGATACGGGGGCGAGGGAGGGCACTGGGACGCCGGCTGCTCGCGGTTGGGGCGATGGGGGCCGCGATCACGGTCGCGGTGGTGACCCTTCGGCCGCAGCCTCCCGCTCAGGAGCCGGCGACTCCGGCCACGGTCGTGCAGTTTGACTCCACGCTGGTGCTGGCCCGTGCCGCCGAGGTGGCGGGCAGGCGCGAGAGCGCCCCGGTTCCGCTGCCGACGCAGTGGCACTACACCAAGACCCTGGACAAGCAGCCGAACTCGGACACGGCCGAGCCCAGTGAGGGGTGGCAGCGCTATGACGGAATGCAGGCCGCCGGCTTCGATGAAGACGGACGACTGCACGTCGGCCCCGAAGAAAACCCCCTGGATGCGGACGACGACGACCTGACGCCGCAGCAGTACGACGCCAAACTCCGCGAACTGCCGACCGACCCGAAGAAGCTCCTGGCCAAGGTCACGGGCGACCGCCACTGGATCAAGGGAGCCCGTGAAGAGGGGGTGCCCGACAGCGTCACGCCTGACGACATCCGGGCGTACCACGTGATCATGCTCTATCTGAGCAGGTACGGCTCGATGCCACCGCGGCTGGAGGCTGCCATGTTCCGTGCTCTCGCGCTCATCCCCGGCGTCCGGATCGAGCAGGGTGTGAGCGACGCCGCCGGTCGTAGCGGGCTGGGCGTCTGGTTGGAGGGGCCCGGCGACGCGCAGCCGTACCGCCGATACGACATTCTGGACTCTGCCACCTACCGCTACCTGGGCAGGCGAACCGTTTGGCTGCGCGATGAGATGCACCCCGACATGCCGGAACCCGTCGCCCGCAAGGGAGCGGTGTGGAGCACGGCCCTGCTGGCATCGGTGATCGTCGACCGTCCGGGCCTGCGGGGCTGAGCGCTCCTCGCACGGCGGGCGAAGAAGTCGCGGTCGAGCCGGTGCATGCGGACGCCAGGTTCGACGCCCACGTGCCGGCCGCGACGGTGCTGAGGATGAGAGCAGGGACGAGCGGTAGACCGTACGCAGTTCCGTGCGGTTGTCTCACCCTCAGCACCGTCGCGGCCCTTCGGTGCTCGTGCCCGGTGCCAGCCGCCCGGGTACGAGTCGCTCAGCCGAAGGTCAGCGCGGGAAATCCGCTGCTAGGAGATGGAAGCCTCAACGGTGACGGTTCCACCGCCGGTCAGGCTCATCTCCATCGAGGCGCTGATGGAGCACTTGAACGCCGAGGTGACCGCGGCGGCCTGGTTGACGCGCACGACCACGGGATCGCCCTCGCGCAGCGCGCGGGCGACAATGGCGAAGGTGGACCGAGCGCGCTCCAGTTTGATCCGGAGCAACCCACCCTGCTGGGCGGGGTTGAGCTTGAACAGCCGGGCGAGCAGGAGCCGGGGATCACGGTCGAGTTCGGCCGCCACCTGCCAGGCCAGTTCGTCGTCCGCGCAGATCTGGTCCACGATGCGCTGCGCGTCCTCGGTGGTGAGCGGGGTGGACACGGGCATCTTCGTGAGTGTCTCGGTCATGTTCATCTTCCTGTCGAGGAGTTGACACCCCTACTTCGGCCGTGAACCACCCCCGGATGACCCGAATACCATTCATCGGCCCGCGCTGGAAGGGCTGCGACGTGGCTGCGGGCGGCCTGCGCGGTGGCGGTCCCCGCGACGCCGAGGCCAACTACCAGAGCCCGGCCACCCTCGCCGGTGTTCGTCATGACGGCTCCTCTTGGTCGCGTCTGGTGGCCTTGGCGTGGGAGATCCGCATCGTCGTGTCGATCATCACGCAACCCAGATACGGTACGGCGCCTGGGCCCACCGGTGCGGCCTGGCAGAATCGGGACCCATGATCGACGATTTCGCGAAGGACAACCTGCACGGGAGACTGCGGCGGGATCGTAAGGCGCTGCTCTGGAAACTTGACGGCCTGTCCGAGTACGACGCGCGCCGGCCTTTGACAGCGACCGGGACCAACCTCCTCGGCCTGGTCAAACACGTGGCCAGCGTCGAGGCCAGGTACTTCGGCGAGGTCTTCGACCGCCCCTCCCCGGAACCGCTGCCCCGGTGGCAGGACTCCGACGGCAGCGACCTGTGGGCGAGCGCGGACGAGACCCGCGATCAGATCATCGGGTTCTACCGGCGTACGTGGGAACACGCGGACGCGACGATCGACGGGCTTCCCCTCGACGCCCCGGGCCACGTGCCGTGGTGGCCGGAGCCCTCTCCCAACACGAACCTGTTCGCCATCATGGTCCATGTCCTCGGCGAGACCAACCGGCATGCCGGCCACGCCGACATCCTGCGTGAGAGCCTCGACGGCCGGACCGGGGTGCGCCCGGAACACGAGAAGCTGATCGACGAGGAAGCCCGTGCGGCCTACTGCGCGACGATCGAACGGGCCGCCAGGGCGGCCGCTCTCAGAGCACGCGCCGGCTGATCGGCGCCGCGCGAACGGCGGCTGCCACCACCCAGCACAAGGGCAGGGAGAGGGCCGCGGCGAGGGCGAACTTGGCCAGCGCTCCGGCGGGAAGGCCGGACAGCGCGACGGACACCATGACGAGCACGCCGGAGTGCAGGACGTAGACGGCGTAGGCGTTGGCGGACAGGAAGCGGCCGAGGGGGGTCGGCTCCGCCGTGAATCTGCGGCTGAACAGCCCGAGGATCCCCAGGGACATGCCCACGCAGTAGACGCCGTCGAAGAGCCCGTGCGCCACCTGTGCGAGGAGCGGCTGTTCGCCGGAGATGTCCGCGCCCGCCAGCGCGACGGGCAGCAGTGTCACGGCCGCCACGGCCGCGGCGCAGAACCCCCAGCCGCTCGCCCGTGCCGGGATGGCCGTCAGCCATCCGCGCCGGTGGGCGAGTATCCCGGCGGTGAACATGCAGACGTATTGCGGCAGGTAGTCCGGCACCGGGAACTGCACGAGGGGGACGCGTTCAAGGGGCAGCAGGCGCCAGGCGACGCCGAGTGCCGCGAGGAGCGCGGCGAATCCGATCAGGGTGCGTGCCCCCAGCGGTGTGGCCGGCTGCGGGCGAGGTGCCGGGCGAAGGGCCCGGATGGCGGCGTAGGCCGTCACGAAGACCATCAGGGTCACCAGGAACCAGCCGGGGCCCTGCTCGAGCTCGCGGAGGTAGAAGTCGGGATAGGGGAGCGGGGCGCGGGCGTTCTCCCAGCGGTACAGCGGCAGCTTGGCGAGCGGAATGACGGCGAAGACCAGCAGGATCAGGGGGATTCCGAGCCTGATCGCGCGATCGGCGAGGAAGCGCCGCCCGCCCTTGCGGTCGTGGGAGCCGGGCATCAGATAGGCGGAGATCAGGAAGAACAGCCCCATGAAGTACGTCTGGTTGAGCAGGAGGAACAGGTCCAGCAGCCGGTCCCACTCACCCGGCGGCGACGGCCTTCCCATGCTCGGCTCGTGGTAGTACCACAGGGCGAAGCTCCCGTAGGTCAGGGCGACATGATGAAGGACGACGAGCACGGTCAGCAGTACCCGGACGCGGTCAAGGTAGTGCAGTCGTACGGCGGTGACGGTCATGGCCGCCACGCTAGGAACGGAACCAGGCGCGGGTAACGGGCCTGGCTCCCGGCCGGGGTGGGGGCTTGCACCCATACCGCCGGCGCCGCCCGCGTGGTTTCATCGATCGGGTGGGAAGGTCTTGGGGGGTTGACGTGGGCACCGGCTCACGTGTGCTGGCGTTCGCCGCGGCCCCCGTGCGTGGTCTGGCGCTCGCGGTGCCGGCGATGCTGGGGCCGCCGCTCCTGGTCGTTCTGTTCGTGACCGGGCACATGGGGCTGCCGTCTCCGGCCTTCTTCGTCGAGCACGCCCGCCGCCTGCCGGCGCTGGCCCGGTGGCTGGCGGGGCGATGGGGCGGCGTGGAGATCCCCGCGCCGTACCGTCCGGCTCCGGAGCCGCCCAAGCGCGACGCCGAGGGCTGGCATCGCGACGGCGATGATCTGTACCGTTCCGCGTTCGTCCCGGCCTATCTGGCGCGGTTGCGGTGGATCGCCGGCGATCCCGCGACCACGCGTGACCTGTGGTGGATGGCACTCAATCCGGTGATCGGCGGCCCGCTCGCGCTGCTGTCGCCGGGTCTGCTCGGTGGCGGGCTGGCCTTGGCGTGGCTGCAGCGCCCGGCCACCGGCGGCGCGGCCGCCCTGCTCGGCATCGCCGTGGGCCCGGCATCGCTGCGCTGGCACGCCCGCTGGAGCGGGGTGCTGCTCGCACCGGCCCGCGCGAACCCGGCAACGGTGCTCGCTCCGCGTGTCAGCGCCGGCCTGCGGGTGTGCGTGAGCGTGGGGCTGGCGTTCGTGGCGGCGGCCCTGGCGACGGTTCAGCTCCTGGCGATCCTCGTGACGCTGACGCGGCTGTGGCCCGACACCGTGCCGGCCGTTCGCCGGTTCGTGTCCTGGCGGCGGGCGCAGATGGGCGCGTGGACGGGTGCGCGGATCGCCGAGCCGTACCGTGGGGAACCTCCCGCGCCCGTGCCGGACCACAACGGGTCGTACCGGACGGCGTGGGGGGACTTCGGCACGGTGCACCGCACGCGGGAGTCGGCCGCGCGCGCACGGCGATGGCAGTGGACCGTACGCGATCCCGCCTCATGGCGCGATCTGGCCTGGCTGGCGCTGGAGCTCCCCGTCGCCGCCGTGCTGCTGGCCGGGCCGGCCGCGCTGATCGCCGGCGGTGCCGTGGTGTGCTGGCTGTGGGTGTGGATCAGCCTCCTGCTCCTGGCCGGCGCGCGGGTGCCGTGGTCGCCCGACGACCTGCTGCCCGCCTTGGTGCCGGCCCTGGCCGGGGTGCCCGCGCCGGTGGCCGCCGTGGCCGCCGCCGCGCTCGGCTTCGCCGTCGGCCCCGTGGTGTTGCGCGGGCACGCCGCGCTGAGCCGGTTGCTGCTCGGCCCCACCAAGGCGGCGGTGATGACCCGGCGGATCGGTGAACTGGCCACCAGCCGGACACGGCTCAGCGACGCGCAAGCCGCCGAACTACGCCGGATCGAGCGCGACCTGCACGACGGAGCGCAGACGCGATGGATCGCCGTGGGCATGACTCTGGCAGCGGCCGAGGATCTCATCACCCGCGACCCGCAGGCGGCCGGGGACCTGGTGGCCAAGGCCAAGGACCTGTCGGTGAGCGCGCTCGCGGAGCTTCGCGAGCTCATCCGCGGCATCCACCCGCCGGTGCTCGCCGACCGGGGGCTCGCGGACGCCGTACGCACGCTCGCGCTGGACGCACCGCTGGAGGCCGAGGTGCGGGTAGCGGTCGGCGGCCAGGCCGCCGCGCCGATCGAGACGGCGCTCTACTTCGGCGTCAGCGAACTGCTGGCCAACATCGCCAAGCACGCCCAGGCCAGGAAGGTCCTGGTGGACTTGCGGCACACCGACGGCGTGCTGAAAGCCACCGTCACCGACGACGGCAGGGGCGGCGCGACGGCGAGACCCGGGGGCGGCCTGCACGGCATCCGCCGCCGTCTTGAGGGGTTCGACGGCGTCCTCACGCTGGTCAGCCCGCCCGGCGGGCCCACCATAGCGACCTTGGAGATCCCATGCGCGTTGTCCTCGCCGAGGACGCCTTCCTCCTCCGGGAAGGGCTCGTCCACCTGCTGAAGGCCCACGACATCACCGTCGTGGCCGCAGTGGACACCGGTGAAGACCTGCTGAACGCACTCGCCGACCACGGGCCCGACCTCGCGATCGCCGACGTACGGCTGCCGCCCACCTTCACCGACGAAGGCGTACGGGCCGCTCTGGAGGCGCGCCGGCGCCACCCCGGATTCCCGGTGCTCGTGCTGTCGCAGTACGTCGAGCAGATCTACGCCAGGGAACTGCTGGCAGACGGCGCCGGCGGCGTCGGCTACCTCCTCAAGCACAGCGTCTTCGACACCGGCCACTTCGTCGACGCCCTGCGAAGGGTGGCCTGCGGCGGAACCGCGATGGATCCAGAGGTGATCGCCAAGCTGCTCGGCGGTACCTCTCCGCGGCACCCGGTGGCCCGGCTGACCCCGCGCGAGCGGGACGTACTCCAGCTCATGGCACAGGGACGCTCGAACGCGGCCATCGCGGGAGCGTTGTACGTCAGCGAGGGAACCGTCGGCAAGCACATCGCCGCCATCTTCGCCAAGCTGGACATCGAGGCCACCACCGACATCCATCGCCGCGTGCTGGCCGTGCTGGCGTACCTGAACCGGACATGACATCACGCACGCGATGCCGGCCTTCGCGGGCGGGAGGCGCATGTCGTGTCCAGGGGTCGTTGATACGTTGTCGGCAGGTGCGCCGGGGCGTCTGACCGGCGGCCGTGTCGCCGATCCTGAAAGGTCCCGTGGATGCGCGCTCGTGATCTGCTCGCCGACTTCCCCGTCGTCACGCTGGACACCCCGGTGATCGAGGCGGCCAGGTTGCTGGCCGATCAGGACCTGCCCGGGTTGATCGTGGTCGACGAGCAGGGGCTGCCGTCCAGCATCCTGCCCGGCACCCAGGTGCTGCGGCTGGCCGTACCGGGCTATTGCCAGGATGATCCCGCGCTCGCGCGGGTCATCGACGAGGCGCACGCCGACGAGTTCCTGAAGACGCTGGCCGGCCGCACGGTCCGCGCGGCGCTGCCGAAAGGGGAACGTGAGCTGCCGATAACCGACCCGGACGCCACCGTCCTGGAACTGGCGGCGCTGATGGCGCGCACGCACAGCCCGCTGGTGGCGGTCGTGGAGGACGGCCGGCTGCTCGGGGCGGTCACCCTGCAGGCGCTGCTGGACCGGGCACTCGCTTCATGACGGTGACCGCGTGGCTGGCGGTGGCCGTCTTCCTGGGGGCGTACGCGCTGATCGCCTCAGAGAAGGTGCACCGGGTCGCCGCGGCGCTCGGCGGGGCGGGGATCATGCTGTTGATTCACGCCGCCGACGCCGGGACGGCGTTCTTCGATGAGTCGACAGGAATCGACTGGAACGTCATCTTCCTGCTGCTCGGGATGATGATCATCGTCGGGGTGCTGAAGCAGACCGGGGTCTTCGAGTACCTGGCGATCTGGGCGGCCAAGCGGGCGAAGGGGCGCCCGTATCGGCTGATGGTGTTGCTGGTGGTGATCACCGCGACCGCCTCGGCGTTGCTGGACAACGTGACGACGGTGCTGCTGATCGCGCCGGTGACGTTCTTGGTGTGTGAACGGCTGACGCTCCCGGTGGCGCCGTTCCTTATCGCCGAGGCCATGGCGTCCAACATCGGCGGCGCCTCCACGCTCGTGGGCGATCCACCGAACATCATCATCGCCAGCCGGGCCGGGCTGTCGTTCAACGACTTCCTCGTCCACATGGCGCCGATGGTGATCGTGCTGATGGCCGTGTTCGTGGTGCTGTGCAGGTTCATGTTCCGCAGGCATTTCCGGTACGACCCCGAACGGGCCGCCGAGATCATGACGTTGAACGAGCGGGAGGCCATCAAGGACCGGCGGCTGCTGTGGCAGTCGCTGGTGGTGCTGGCCGTGGTGATGGCGGCGTTCGTGCTGCACCCGGTGCTGCACTACGAGCCGTCGGTGGTCGCGGTGCTCGGCGCCGGGATCCTGGTGGCGGCCACCAAGGTCACCACGGAGGAGGCCATCGCCGAGGTGGAGTGGCCGACCCTGGTGTTCTTCGCCGGGCTGTTCGTCATGGTCGGCGCGCTGGTGAACACCGGCGTGATCGGCCAGATCTCCACGGCGGCCACCGAGGCCACCCAAGGTCAGCTCGGCCTGACCACCATGGGCCTGCTGTGGGCCTCGGCCGGGCTGTCGGCGATCGTGGACAACATCCCCTATGTGGCCACGATGAGCCCGATCGTGGCGGAACTCGTGGCGGCCAACGGCGGTAACGACTCGGCTCAGGTGCTCTGGTGGGCGCTGGCCTTCGGCGCCGATCTCGGCGGCAACGCCACCGCGGTCGGAGCGGCGGCCAACGTGGTCGTCCTGGGCATCGCGGCCCGCAACGGCACGCCGATCAGTTTCTGGCAGTTCACGAAATACGGGCTGGTGGTCACGGTGGTGACGATCGCTCTGTGCGTGCCGTATCTATGGCTGCGTTACCTCTGAGCGATCTCGGCATCTTGCAGAGCAGGGACGGCGTCGGCGAGGCGTATGGATGCCGTCAGGGTCGCGTAGGGACACTGGCCGCGGGCGTGCTGATACGGTATGGCCCGGTGCGCCGGGAAGTCTGGTCGGCAACGTCACATACGTGCGAAACGCGGAGGCGTGCTGATGGGCACCTTGTTGACGGCGTTCGCCGTCGTCTTACTGGCCGCGGTGCTGCTGTCCAGCCTGGCCCATCGCACGATCTTGTCGACGGCCGCGTTGTTCCTGGTGGCCGGGTTCGTGCTCGGCGACGGGGTGCTGGGCGTGGTCTCGTTGCGGGCGGGTGAGCCGCTGGTCGGCACGCTGGCCGAGCTGGCGTTGTTCGCGGTGCTGTTCAGCGATGGCATGCGGGTCGGGTGGAAGGACCTGCGCGGCGCGTGGCGGCTGCCCGGCCGGGCGCTCGGCTGGGGGCTACCGCTCACCTTGATCATCACCGCGCTGCTGGCCCACTATCTGGTCGGCCTGGGCTGGATCGAGTCGCTGCTGATCGGCGCGATCCTGGCGCCGACCGACCCGGTGTTCGCGGCCGCGCTGGTCGGCAACGAGAAGGTGCCACCCCGGCTGCGGCAGCTGCTCAACGTCGAATCCGGCGTGAACGACGGACTGGCGCTGCCGTTCGTCATGCTCTTCCTGGCCGTCGCGGCCGGATCGTCGGACCTGCGCCTGGACGCGCTCGGCGCGGAGCTCGGGATCGGCGTGGTGATCGGCGTGGCGGTGCCGTGGCTGGCCATCAAGCTGGAGCAGACGCGCTGGTTCTCGGCCTCCACGCAGTACGAGCCGCTCAACGCGCTCGCGATCGGGCTGCTGGTGCTGGCGTTGGGCAAGGCCACACACGGCAACCTGTTCCTGGCCGCCTTCGCCGCCGGGATCACGGTGGCGACGTTCGGCGAGCGTCAGCGCGAGTCGTTCGAGCATTTCGGCGAGCTGATCGCCGAGCTGTTCAAGCTGGCCGCGCTGCTGGTCTTCGGCGCGCTCATCACCCCCGCGCTGCTCGGGGCCGTCGGCTGGCAGGGCTGGATCTTCGCCGTCCTGGCACTGGTCGCGGCGCGGCCGGTGGCGATCTGGGTGTCGTTCCTCGGCTCCGGGCTGACGATGCGTGAGCAGGCGGCGGTCGCCTGGTTCGGCCCGAAGGGTTTCGCCTCGGTGGTCTACGGCCTGATCGTGCTCGCCTCCGGCATCGCCGCCTCCCAGGAGGTGTTCCAGCTGGTGGCGGTCACCATCGTGCTGTCGATCCTGGTGCACTCCTCCACCGACATCGTCGTCGCCCGCGGCTTCGACGACGAACGCGACGTGCCCGCCTGGTTCGGCATCGTCCGCCGAATCCGGGAACGCAAGGACGGAGCGGCCCCGTCGTGACCCGATGACACCATCCCGCTTCTGACCGCGGATGGGTCACCCAGGACCTGCCAAGGAATTCCGCCAAACGCTGCCGCGGGCGGAGGTTTCGGTCGATAGTGAAGTCATGATGGATGTTGCCCCCCGGCCTTCGGCCGGCCGAGCAACCATCGGATCCGGTATGGAGCAGTTCCACCACCCCCGCCCCGTGCGCATGGGACGTCGGCCGACCGCCCAGCGGGAGTGGCTGATGGCGGGTCTCACCGGACGGGTGCTGGAGCTCGGGGCGGGAGACGGCGTCAAACTCACCTGCTATCCGCCTGACCTCGATGAGATCATCGTGGTCGAGCCGGATGGATTCCTGCGCTCCACGGCTCAGCAGGTGGCTGACACCCTCCCCACGCCGATCCGCATCGTCGAGGGCGCTCCTGCCCGGATCCCGCTGCCGGACGGCTCATGTGATGCCGTGATCTGCTCGCTGACGCTCTGCTGCGCCCCCTTGCGGGCGACACTCGCCGACGTGCGCCGGGTCCTTCGGCCCGGGGGAGCGCTGCGCTTCTACGAGCATGTCCGTTCGGCCCGCCGGCCGCTCGCCCTGATCGAGACGCTCATCACCCCCTTGTGGTCGCGCGCCTGTGGCGGCTGTCATCCCGCGCGCGACCCGGTCGCGGCCATTCGCGCGGCGGGGTTCGCCGTCGACAGGCTCGACCGTTTCACCTTCAGCCGGTTCAGCCACGTGGTCGGCATCGCCCGTCCGGGCTGACCCTGGACGATTCGGCGGTACTTCGTCTGGCGCGCCGGATCCGGCGCTGTTAACGTCAAAGGTGGAGCGCCGGGAAGCCTGGTCGGCACGTCGTATCGGACCGGCTTCAGGGAGGCGCCCATGCCGGGCAGCCCCGCCGTGCTCATCAGCGGCCTCACCAAGACCTTCGGCACCCTCCGCGCCCTGGACGGCCTCGACCTGTCCGTGGCCGAAGGCGAAGTACACGGTTTCCTCGGCCCCAACGGCGCGGGAAAGACCACCGCGCTGCGCATCCTGCTCGGCCTGCTGCGCGCCGACTCCGGCCATGCCGAACTGCTCGGCGGCCACCCCTGGCACGACGCCGTCGAACTGCACAGGCGGCTGGCGTACGTGCCCGGCGACGTCGTGCTGTGGCCGAACCTGTCCGGGGGCGAGGCCATCGACCTGCTCGGACGGCTGCGCGGTGGGCTCGACCGCGGGCGCAAGCAGTACCTGCTGGAGCGTTTCGACCTCGACCCCACCAAGAAGGGCCGCGCCTACTCCAAGGGCAACCGGCAGAAGGTCGCCCTCGTCGCCGCGCTCGCCTCGAACGTCGACCTGCTGCTCCTGGACGAGCCGACCGCGGGACTCGACCCCCTGATGGAGGCCACCTTCCGCGAGTGCGTCGCCGAGGAACGCGGCAACGGCCGCACGGTCCTGCTGTCCAGCCACATCCTGTCCGAGGTCGAAGCCCTCTGCGACCGGGTGAGCATCATCCGCGCCGGCCGCGTCGTGGAAAGCGGCACCCTCGCCCAGCTGCGTCACCTGACGCGAACCACCGTCACCGCCGATCTCGACCGCGTCCCCGGGAATCTGCCCGGCGCGCACAACCTGGCCGTCGACGGCTCGAAGATCACCTTCGAGATCGAGCCCGGCCGGCTGCGCGAGGTGCTGCCGCTGCTCACCGACGCGGGCGTGCGCGACCTGGCCTGCCACCCGGCCACCCTGGAGGAGCTGTTCCTGCGCCACTACCAGGCCACGCCATGACCGGCACTCTCGCTCTGGTACGGCTGGCGCTGCGCCGTGACCGCCTCCTGCTCGCCGTGTGGATCCTGCTCATCGTCGTCGCGGTCGCGGGCACCGCCTCCGCGATCGGCGAGCTGTATCCCGGCATGCGGCAGCGGGTCGCCCTGGGCGTGACCATCGGCTCCACACCGGCCCTGCAGGCGATCACCGGCCCGGTCTTCGACTCGGCCTCGGTCGGCGGGCTGACCGCCTGGCGTGCCACCACGATCACCGCCGTCCTGACCGCGCTGATGAACCTGCTGCTCATCACCCGGCACACCCGCGCGGAAGAGGAGAGCGGCCGGGCCGAGCTCCTCGGCGCCTGCGCCGTCGGCCGGCATGCCCTCATGTCCTCCGCCCTCCTCGTGGCGGCAGGAGCGAACCTGCTCATCGGCCTGCTGATCACGGCCGCGCTGGCCGGACAGGGCCTGCCCGGCACGGGCGCCCTCGCCTTCGGGCTCGCCATCGCCTGCACCGGATGGCTGTTCGCCGCCGTGGCCGCGCTCACCGCGCAACTGACCGAGCACGCCCGCACGGCCAACGGCCTCGCGCTCGCCATGCTCGGCCTGGCGTTCCTGCTGCGCGCGGGTGGCGACGCCGCGCAGATCGACGCGCTGTCGTGGGCCTCTCCGCTCGGCTGGGCGCAGCGGGTACGGGCCTTCGCCGGCGAGCGCTGGTGGGTCCTCGCCCTGTCCGCCCTGGCCGCGCTCGTGCTGGTCGCTCTGGCCGCGGCGCTGGCCCGGCGCAGAGACTTGGGCGCCGGGGTGCTGCCGCCCCGGCGCGGGCCCGCCGACGCCCCGCCGTACCTGGGCAGCCCGCTGGGCCTGGCCTGGCGGCTGCACCGGGGCGGCCTGCTCGCCTGGGCCGCCGGCTTCGCCGTCATGGGGACGCTGTTCGGCACGCTGGCCGACAGCGCCGGGCAGATCCTGCGCGGCAACCCGCGGCTCGCCGCCATCCTGGACCAACTGGGCGGCGCAGGGGCGCTGACCGACACCTTCCTGGCCACCGTGCTGGGCGTGATGGGCCTGGTCGCGGGCGGCTTCGCCGTCCAGGCGGTGCTGCGGCTCCAGACCGAGGAGAGCGCGCTGCGCGCCGAATCCGTGCTCGCCGCAGCCGTCTCGCGCACCGGCTGGACACTCGCTCACCTGGCGATGGCCCTCGGCGGCGCCGCGGTGATCCTCACCGCGGGAGGATTCGCCGTCGGGCTGGCCCACGGCCTGCGTACCGGTGAGGCGGGCCCGCAGGCACTCCGGCTGGCAGGGGCGGCATGGGTGCAGCTGCCCGCGGTCTGGGTGGCGGCCGCACTGGCGATGCTGCTGTACGGCGTGCTTCCCCGGCTCACCGCATTGGCCTGGGCGGCGCTGACCGGCTTCGCCCTGCTCGGGCAGCTTGGCGAGGTCCTCCAACTGCCCGGGTCGCTGCGGAACCTGTCGCCTTATGCCCACCTGCCCCAGGCCCCGGGCGGCGAGGTGACGGCGCGCCCGCTCCTCTGGCTCGCCACCGTCGCCGTAGCCTGCGCGGGGGCCGGTGTTCTCACCTTCCGCCGGCGTGACCTGACCGGCAACTGAGGGATCCGCGTGAAAGCCCGAGGAGGGTTAGGGATGAATCTGATCCGTCTACAGGAGATCGACGCTCAGATGATCGATCTCGTGGGAGGGAAGGCCGCCGGGCTCGGGGAGATGATCAAGGCTGGTGAGCGTGTCCCGGACGGCTTCTGCCTCACGGTCGAGTCCTACAAGTCCCGGCACCTGCCCGAGGCCGAGCTGCTCGCCGCCTATGAGCGGCTCGGCGGCGGCCGCGTGGCCGTTCGTTCCAGCGCCACCGCCGAAGACCTGCCGGACGCCAGTTTCGCCGGTCAGCAGGACACTTACCTGAATGTCGAGGGCGCCGGGCCGCTGCTCGACGCCGTCCGGCGGTGCTGGGATTCCCTGCACAACGAGCGTGCCGTCGCCTATCGCGCGGCGGCGGGCATCGGCGAGGCCGCCATGGCCGTGGTGGTCCAGCGGATGATCGATCCGGCGGTCGCCGGTGTGCTGTTCACGGCCAATCCGATCACGGGCTGCCGCACGGAGATGGTCGTCGACGCCGCGCCCGGCCTGGGCACCGCCATCGTCGACGGGACCGTCGTGCCCGACCACCACGTGCTCGGGCATGAGGCGCCGGCCCCCCGGACCGCCACCGGGTGCCTTGCCACTGACCAGCTGGAACGACTGCGGGAGGCGGGGCGGCGGCTGCAGAAGCACTTCGGCTCACCGCAGGACGTCGAGTGGGCGATCGACGGTGACGGCACGCTGTGGCTGCTGCAGTCCCGGCCGGTCACCACCTTGTTCCCGGCCCCGCCCGATACGCGTGACACGCGGCTCTACCTCGAGTTCGGTCACATCCAGGGCATGCTCAGGCCGACGACGCCGATGGGGGTGTCGATGCTCAAGACCGGCGCGGGCCTGTGGTTCAAGGGCGCCGGCGCCGCTGTCGACCCGCGCGATCCGCTGCCCCGGATGGTTCCCATCGGCGGGCGGCTGTACTTCGACCTCACCGACTTCGTGCGCAACAAGGCCATGCGCGGCCGGCTCGGCACCTCACTGGAGGTGTACGGTCCCCGGGTCCAGGGCGCCGTCCTGCGCATGCTGGACGACCCCCGGTTCGCGCCGCGGCGCGGCCTGCCGTTCCGTCCGCGCAGCGCCCTGAAGATGACGGTACGGCTGGCGCCCGGCGCGATCACCGGCATCCTCCGCAGCCTGGCCCGGCCGGACGCCGCACGGACCCGTGCCTACCGCGGCGTCCAGGAGATCAGACGACTGACACGGCCGCCGGCCGAACCCGCCACCAGCGCGCAGCGGCTGCGCTGGGTGATCGAGGACTCTCACCGGGCCGTCATGACGCCCGACATGATGGGCATCGTGGGGCCTTTGATGGCCGGCATCCTGGCGGGGATCGCCCCGGCCGGGCTGCTCAAAGGCGTCGCCTCGCCAAGCGAGCTGGACACCGTCCTGGGCGGCATGCCGTACAACGTGACCACCGAGATGGACCTGACCCTGTGGAACCTCTCGGTGCGTGCGCGCGCGCACCGAGAGCTGTTCCTCACCACCCCGCCGGAAGAACTGGCCGCGCGTTACCGTGCGGGAGACCTGCCGGACATCGGGATGTCCGGCTTCCTGCAGAAGTACGGCATGCGCGCCGCCGCCGAGATCGACATCGGCATGCCCCGCTGGGAGGAAGAACCGGTCCCGTTGTTCGCCACGATCGCCAACTACCTGCGCGTCGACGATCCCGACCAGGCACCCGACCGGCGCTTCGAGCAGGCGGCGCGCAAGGCGGAAGCGATGCTGGAGACGCTGTCGCGGCGCGCACGGCGCGGCAGGCCGGTGCGCGGACGGCTGGCGACGTTCTTCATGCGCCGCTCGCGCAAGCTCACCGGGCTGCGGGAGATCGGCAAGTTCGCCTGGCTTCCCGCCCTCCAGGTGGCACGCCGCCAGCTGTTGCTGATCGGGGACGACTTGGTCGCTCGCGGGCTGCTGGAGCGTGCCGGCGACATCATGTTCCTCGACCTGTCCGAGGCCGGCGCCGCCGTACACGATGGAGCCGACCAGCGTGGCCTGACCGCGAGCCGCCGCGCCGAGTACACCCGGGAACTGCGGCGGCACGCCGTCCCCGGTGCCTTGCTGTCGGACGGGACCGACGTGGAGACGCTCGTTCCGCACGGGCCCGTGGAAGCCGGCCTTCTGACCGGCATGGCCGGTGCCGCGGGCAGGGCCACCGGAAGGGCACGGGTGATTCGCGACCCGGCGGGCGCGCACATCGAACCCGGCGAGATCCTTGTGGCGCCCACCACCGACCCCGGCTGGACTCCGCTGTTCATGACCACGGCCGGTCTGGTCACCGAGACCGGATCCCCGGTGGCGCACGGCCCCACCGTCGCCCGGGAGTACGGCATCCCCGCGGTCATCTGCGTCCGCAACGCCACCCACGAGATCAGGACGGGGCAACTGATCACGATCGACGGGAGCGCGGGCACGGTGAAGGTGGAGGAGGGCTGAGAGGCGCGTCATCCGTCGTGGAGGAGGTCAGGAGGAGAGCGGTGCCTCCATGATTCGGTCCCGGAGCCTGCGCAAGAGCAGCATCGCCGCGTCATCAGGTAGCGGACCGCCCGCATGCTCCAGCAAGTCCTCCCGCAGGGTGTCCAGCGCATGCTGAGCATCCGCCTCACTCAGCAGCGAAGCCCGTTCCACGAGCGGGTAGAAGGCGCCGGTCCGGTCGCGGGTCTCGATGACGCCGTCGGTGTAGAGGAGGATCCGATCCCCCTGCCGGAACGGGATCCGATACGGCTTCGCATGGCCGGGCGCCAGCGCGGCGAGGCCAAGGGGCAGCCCTTCCTCCGGGGGGTCCATCAGGCGGACACCGCCCTCACGGGTGAGCAGGAGCGGCGCGGGATGACCGCAGTTGAGCACGACGAGCTCGCCGTCACGCAGCTCGGCCAGGATCGCTGTCACGAACGCCTCGTCGCCAAGGCGCCGGGCGAGGGACGCCTCGAGACGCTCGCTCACCCCGAGCAGGTCGTCTTCGTCGTAGGCCGCCTCGCGGAAGGCGCCGAGCACCCAGGCGGCGGTCTCGACGGCCCCCAGGCCTTTGCCCTGCACGTCGCCGATGAGCAGCCGGACTCCGTTCGGCGTGGTGACGACTTCGTAGAGATCGCCGCCGATCTGGGCCTCGGCCGCGGCGGAGGTATAGGAGAGCGCTATCTGCAGATCCGCCGCCCGGCGCGGCACGGGCCGCAGCAGAACCCGCTGCGCCGCCTCGGCGACCAGCCGGACGTTGGCCAGTTCCCGCTCGCGACGCAGCCGGAGCCCGCTGGCCAGCATGCTCGCGCCGGTGACGCTGATGATGGTGACGAGGGTGAGGTTGTTCTGCCACCGGAACAGCGAGCCGTTGTAGTACGCCAGCGGCAGGCAGATGGCCAGAGCGATCGCTCCCACCACCGCGGTCCTCCGGACGCTTCCCGACACGCAGGCGAACGTGGGCCCGAGGGTGAGCAAGGGGAGAAAGCCAAGGCTCCGCCCAGCGAGAAGATCAACAGAGGCGACCGCCGCCATGGCCACGAACGGCAGGCCGCGAAGGACCGTCTGCGACCTCATACGGTGACTCCGCGGCATCGCGCTCCTCGCTGTCAATGATCAGGCGTCCTCGAACTCCGGCGTCGCGTCATCGGTCGAGGCCGGCCTCGGCCCTTCCGTGTCGCCGACGACAAGCATGATCGTTGACCCGTGGATGCCGGCAAGGTTCGCCCGCGTCCTGCCGGGAAGGCCCCCGAGCGCCACTGGCGCGGGCGCGCTGCCTTCGACCTCATGGGGCCTGGCCACCATGGACGCGAGCGTGGGCGGCATCGAGGACCTCCGGGGGTGGGCATGACCGTGCCATGCCGACCAGACTTCCCGGCTCACCCTTTTCCCGAGATTAACAGATTGTTGTTCGATGCAAGGATCACGTTCGCCCGCGGCAGTCCCGTGCGGGCGGATCCCCGGGTCGCGGAGCGCGCTCACACGGCCGGGTCGCCACCATCGTGCTCGGCGAGGTAGCGCTCGCGCCAGCCGTCGATGAGCGGGATCAGTTCGGCTGCCATGTAGGTGTAGAAGTCCCGCATCTCGTGAAGCCGCCGGCCGGCGACGCTGTCTTCACCCGCCGCGTCGATGCCTTCCCGGGCGGCCTCGCTCATGGTGGCCACGATGGCGTTCTGCTGGGACATCAGCCTTGCCCACGCGCCCTGGCGGAAACGGTAGTGATCGCGGCGGCTGCCCGGCGCCGGAACACGTTCGATCAGGCCGACCGGAAGCAACTGCTTGACCGCGGTGGAGACCGCCCCGGAGCTGATCGACAACTGGTCACACAGGTCCGCCGCGGTCATCGTCTCCTGCTGCGTGTAGAGCAGCGCGGTCATGACCCGGGCGGTCGAGCGCTGCATGCCGCCCTGCGACAGGGTGAGCGCGAGCCTTTCGGCCGCCTCTCGCAGCCGTTCCTTCGCATCCATCCGCCAATGCTACTAGGTGCTCTGAATCTTTACAGATCTCTGAAAGTCGCTCGTCCCGGCCGGTCACACACGAACTTGCGACTGCTCATCGCGGCCGGGCCTGCGGGTTTTCCCACCGGTCGGCCACGGCCTGGTCGTGCTCGACGTTCACGGGGATGGCCGAGCTCTGGCGATCGACGGGTCTGCACAGCATTGAAAGTATCGAGTCTTCAGAGATTCATGAAACTTTGCTAGATTGATGGGCATCGGACCTCAGCGAGGTCGCGATGGTGTGCCGGGAAGCCTGGTCGGCGAGGTGTGATCCAACCCACGTCGATGAGGAGCTGTCCCGATGACCCTGCTCAGCCGCATTTTCGGCGTTCGCCCCGCGCTGCGGCACCGGGTGCGCGTGCGGCGCGACGTCGAGATCCCGGCCGCCGACGGTGTGCGGCTGCTGGCGACGCACTACTACCCGGCCGGTCAGCGGCGGCCGCCGCTGGTGTTGCTGCGCAGCCCGTACGGCCGGGGCAACGCCCTGGATCGGCTCCCGGCGCTGCTGGCCGAGCGGGGCTACCAGGTGTTGTATCAGAGCCTGCGCGGCACGGCCGGATCCCGGGGGCGCTTCGACGGGTTCGTCATCGATCCTGCCGACGGCGATGGCACGCTGAGCTGGCTGCGCGCCCAGCCGTGGTTCGGCGACGAGCTGGCCACGTGGGGCGCCAGCTACCTCGGCTTCGCGCAGTGGGAGCTGGCCGCCCGGGACATCCCGGAATGGAAGATCGCGTTGATCCAGGACGCGCCGTCTTCGTTCGCCGAAGGGTTCATGTATCCGGGGGGAGCGTTCGCGACCGGGAGCGCGCTCGGCTGGGTGCAACTGGTGGATCGGATGTTCTCCAGCGGCACCGGCATGGCCCGTCAGGTGCTCGGCATGGTCGGCGCCGAGCGGCGGCTGTCGCGCGCCACGCTGGCCCTCCCGCTGCAGGAGGCCGACAGGGCGCTGACCGGGCACACCGTGACGTGGTACCGGGACTGGGTCCGATACGGCCCCGCCGACCCCTACTGGGCGAGCACCGACCACCGTGCCAACGTCGGGCGGATGCCGCCTATGGTGCACCTGCAGGGTGGCTGGTACGACTTCTTCCTGCCGGGCATGCTGGCCGACCATGCCGCTCTGGTCGCGGCCGGGCGGCAGGTGCGGCTGCTGGTCGGCCCCTGGAGCCACGGGCGTGGTCTCTACACCCGCCAAGGGATGGCCGACGCGCTCACGATGCTGGACGCCGCGCTGCTCGGGCGTCCGGCACCCACCGGTGTGCGGCTGTTCGTCACCGGCGCGGGCCGCTGGATCGACGTGCCCGCCTGGCCGCCCGCCCACGAACCGGCCCCCTGGTTCCTGCACGCGGGCGGCGGGCTGAGCCGTACCCCGCAAGAAGGCGACGCGGAGCCCAGCCGCTACCGCTACGATCCCGCGGACCCGACCCCGACCATCGGCGGGACGCAGGTGGGCCTGTCAGCCGGGGCGAAGGACAACCGCGCCATCGAGGCCAGAGCCGACGTGCTCACCTTCACCACCACGCCCCTGACCGGCGACGTCGAGGCCGTCGGGCCGGTCCGCGTCCAGCTGCACGCCCGCTCGACCAACCCGCACGCCGACTACTACGCCAGGCTGTGCGACGTGGACGCCCGCGGCCGATCGGTCAACGTCTGCGACGGCGTCGTCCGGCTCCACGAGCCCGGCGACGTGCGCGCCGTCGAGATCGCCCTGTGGCCGATGGCCCACCGCTTCCGGCGCGGCCACCGCATCCGGCTGCAGGTCTCCGGCGGCGCCCACCCCCGCTTCGGCCGCAACCCCGGAACCGGTGAGCCACTCGCGACCGGTACGAGCCTGCGCCCCTCCCAGCACGAGATCTTCCACGACCATCGGCACCCGTCAGCCCTCTGGCTGCCCCTCACTTCAGGAGCATCGTGAAGCTGCTTGTTCTCGGCGGCACCCACCACGTCGGCCGCGCCGTTGTGGAAACGGCGCTGCGGCGCGGCGATGAGGTGACCACGCTGAATCGCGGCCTCAGCCGCGACCCCGCCCCCGGGGTACGGGCGCTGATCGCCGACCGCTCCGACCCCGAGGCCGTCCGCCGGGCGCTGGACGGAGGGGAGTGGGACGCGGTCGTCGACACCTGGGCCTGGGCGCCGCGGGTGGTGCGCGACAGCGCCCGCCTGCTGTCCGGCCGGGCCGGCCACTACGGCTACGTCTCCAGCCGTGGCGTGCACCGCTGGCCCTGGCCCGCGGGCGCCGACGAGCAGGCGCCCCTGGACGGCGGCGACCCCGCCGGCGAGGACGAGGCCGGCTACGCCGCGGCCAAGCGCGGCGGCGAACTCGCCGTCCTGGAATCCTTCGATGGGCGCGCGTTGCTGGCCAGAGCCGGGATGATCCTCGGCCCGTACGAGGACGTCGGCCGCATCCCCTGGTGGCTGCGCCGCCTGGAGAAGGGCGGCCGGGTCCTCGCCCCCGCCCCGGCTGAGACGCTCCTGCAGTATGTCGACGTGCGGGACCTGGCCACCTGGATGCTCCAGTCGGCCGAACGCGGCCTGAGCGGCGCCTTCACCACGACCGGCCCGCCCGGCGCGATCACCCTCGGCGACCTGCTCACCACGATGCTGGAAGTCACCGGCTTCGACACCGAACTGGTGTGGGCACCCCCGGAGCTGCTCCTGCGTCACGGCCTGCCGCTCGGCATGGAGCTCGGGCTCCGCCTGCCGGACGGCAGCGCGCCGAGCGGCATGCACGACGCCGACGTCAGCGCCGTCCTGGCCGAAGGCCTCACCACCCGCCCGCTGCGCGACACCCTCGCCGACACCTGGGCCTGGCTGCAGGCCGAAGGCGACCCGGCGCCCCGCGCCGACGCGCCTTCCCCCGACACCTGGCTGGACGCCGCCGCCGAACAGCGGCTGCTCGACCAGCTCTCCCACTAAAGAAGAAGGCACCACCTGTCATGCGCGCCATCATCATCGGAGCCGGCATCGCCGGCCTGGCCACCGCCCTGCGCCTGCACCAGATCGGCTGGGACACCCTCATCGTCGAACGTGCGCCCAAGCGGCGCGGCGGCGGCTACGCGGTCACCTTCGGCGGCATCGGCTACGACGCCGCCGAACACATGGGCATCGTGGAAGACCTGCTCGCCAAGGGCTTCGACACCGACGAACTCGTCTACCACAAGCCGAACGGCGAGCGCCGCTTCTCCCTCGACCGCGCCACCATCGCCGCCACCACCGGCCCGCGCTCGATCACCATCCTGCGCGGCGACCTCGAAAGCGTCCTGTACGAGCGCGTCCACGAGCACACCGAGATCCGCTTCGGCACCACCCTGACCGCCATCGACCAGGACGAGCACTCCGTACGCGTGACCTTGACCGACGGCAGCGCCGAGGAAGGCGACCTGCTGATCGGCGCCGACGGCCTGCACTCGGCCACCCGCGCCCTGACCTTCGGCCCCGAATCCGGCTTCCTGCTCGACCTGGACCACAAGGTCGCCGTCTACATGCTCGACCGGCGCCCCGCCACCATCGCCCCCGGCGCCACCGGCACCCTGTCCTCGCGTGGCCGCACCGCCGCGGTCATCAGCATCCCCGACGGCCGCAACGTCGCCTTCTTCGGCTACCGCACCGACCACGCCCGCCCCGGCGAGGACGTGGCCACCGAACTGCGGCGCGTCTACGGCGACCTCGGCTGGATCATCCCCGAAGCCCTGGACGGCCTGGCGCGAGCCGACTCGGTCTACTTCGACACCATCAGCCAGGTCGTCGCCCCCTCCTGGAGCAAAGGCCGCGTCGTCCTGCTCGGTGACGCCGCCTGGTGCGTCACCCTGTTCGCCGGATACGGCTCCTCCCTGGCCGTCGGCGGCGCCGACCGCCTCGGCACCGAACTGGCCGCCCATCCCGGCGACCTCCCCGCCGCGCTCGCCGCGTGGGAAGCCGCCATCCGGCCGGAAGCCGAACGCAAGCAGAAACTCGGCCGCCGCGTCAAAGGCGTCTACGCCCCCACCAGCCCGCTGCTGCTGTGGCTGACCCAGCTACCTCTGCGCCTGGCCGCGCTGCCCCCGGTCCGCCGCTACATGATCCGCCGCTTCATCAAGGGATGACCTGACGGACGGCCTTTGTGCGGGCGGCAGCCCGTCGGCGGGCCACCTGCGCGGAGCGATGGCGAACGCTTCCTGTACCGCGTCCTCGGCCAGATCGATGTCGCCGCGCCGATGGTCAGGAGCCCACCGTCCCGGCGATGATCAGGCGGCCCTGGGTGGTCTGCACGACGACCGGCAGGCCGTCGGGGACCACACCGCGCAGCCGCGTGAGCAGGTCGGCGACGGGCGGCAGGTCGCCGGGCGTGCGTACGGCGATGCGGAAGGTGTTCGACTGCAGTTGCACGTCCGTGACGGTGGCGTCCTTGTCGCCGGCCAGCCACGCGCTCGCGGTCTGCTTCACCTGGCTCTCCCACCGGGAGAAGACGTAGTTCGCCACGGTGCTGCCGATCAGCACGGCGGTGACGACCACGCCGAGGCCGCCCAGCACCAGGACCGCGCGCCTGCGCGAGAGGCTGGGCGCGGGCGGCGTGGTGTACCCGAGCGCGGCGAAGACGAACGTCCCCGCCATCACCAGCGACAGCATGTTGGACAGGAACAACACCAGCGCCCCGAGCGCGAGCCAGGGCGCGCCTCGTCCCAGGCACACGCCGACCACGACGAGCGGCGGCACCAGCGAGATCGCGATGGCCACGCCCGGCAACACCGCCGCGACATCGCGGCGGGCCAGTGCGACGGCTCCGGCCAGGCCGGTGGCGATCGCCGCGACCAGATCGGCGATCCCCGGCGAGGTACGGCCGGCGATCTGGCTGTTGGCCGGCAGATCGAAGGTGCCGGGCATGGCCAGCGACGCCAGCAGCCCGATCGCGACGACGGCGCACACCCCGCCCAGCACGAACCAGGCGGCCCCGGTCCTGGACCGCTTCACCAGCCCCAGGGCCAGGCCCATGATGGGCGTGGACAGTGGCGCGATGATCATCGCGCCGATCACGGTGGCGGTCGAGTCGGAGATCACCCCGGCCGCGGCGATGACCGAGGACAGCACGAGCATCGTCCAGAAGGCCGAGTAGCGAGAGGGACGATCTCCTTCCCGCAGGTCGAGGTCGGCGGTGAGCTCTTCCAGCGTGCGCCGCTGCGCCGCGGGGACCAGCCGCTCCCTCAGCCGTTTCATGGGGCGACGACGTCGAGGCTCTGGCCGGCGTCGCCGAGGAGTCCCGGCAACGTGGCCGGCGTCCGGCGGTCGCCGTCCAGGCTCCCCGTCACCACAAGCCCGGGCGGCTGCGGCTTGGTCGGCGCCCCGCCCATGGACTCCACGTGCTCCGACAGCTCCGAGGGCACGAAGGAGACGTTGGACAGATCGAACCCGCGCACCCGGTAGACGCCCTCGGACAGCTCCCGGACCTGCGTGTCCTTCGCGGACCCGGCGCATCCCCGGCCGGCGTTGACGAAATCGGTCCGGTCATCGAACGAGGCGGTCACGGCGGCTCCTGTGAGGTGGTTCGTACTCCCTCCTATCCGGATTCGCACCAGGCCAGCGTCATGTCAGAGGCAAAAACGTGACCGCCGCTCCCACCGGCCGTGCTCTCTTGAGGGTGCGGTGAAGGCCGAGGTGGCGGGGCGCCTTGGGTCACTCAGGCGGTGAAGAATCGCGTGATGGACCTGGAGGCCGTGGACCGCCGGTGCCTCCTGACCCTCGTGCCGGGGAATGCTCGGCCATGACGCGGCGCATGTCGGAGATGGCGCGCATGGTCCCGCGGACCGTTCCGGTGACCTTGGAGCGTCCCGCGCGCGGCAGGTAGTCCACCTCGACCTCGGCGATGCGCCACCCTGTCGCGGCGGCGCGCAGCACCATCTCCAGCGGATAGCCGAAGCGCCGGTCGGTGAGGCCGAGCTCCAGGAGCGCCACGCGCCGCGCGGCCCGCATGGGCCCGAGGTCGTGGAGGTCGGCTCCGGTACGGCGGCGCAGCCTCCGGGCGAGCACGACGTTGCCCAGCCGCGCATGCCACGGCCACGCGCCCGACGCCACCGGACGACGGGCGCCCAGCACGAGGTCGGCCTTGCCTTCGGCGACGGGCGAGGTGACCGCGGGCAGCCGGCGAGGGTCGAGGGAGGCGTCGGCGTCCATGAAGCACACCAGGTCGGCCCGCGCGGCCAGCAGACCGGCGTGGCAGGCGGCGCCGAATCCTCGCCGGGGTTCTGAGACGACGTCGGCGCCGAGGGCGTGGGCGATCTCGGCGGTGCGGTCGGTGGAGGCGTTGTCGACCACGATGGGGTGGTAGCCGTCCGGCATGCGCTCCAGGACCCAGGGCAGGGCCGCCTCCTCGTTGAGGCAGGGCAGGATCACGTCGACGCTCATGACCAGGCGAACTCCTTCATCCCGGCCGCGAACTCGACCTCGGCGCGGAAGCCCAGCTCCGCCGCCGCCTTGGCGGGGGAGGCGAGGATGTGCCGCACGTCGCCGAGCCGGTAACCGCCGGTCACCCGAGGCCGGGGCCCGCCGCGTGCTTCGGCCAGCGCGCGGGCCATCTGACCGATGGTGTGCGGGGCGCCGCTGGCGATGTTGTAGGCGGCCGGCGTGCCCGGGGGCGGGGGAGTGCGCAGGGCGGCGAGGTTCGCGCGGGCCACGTCGCGGACGTGGACGAAGTCGCGCAGCTGGCCGCCGTCCTCGAACACCCGCGGAGCCCGGCCGGCCTCCAGTTCGGAGCGGAAGATCGCGGCCACTCCCGCGTACGGGGTGTCGCGGGGCATGCGGGGCCCGTAGACGTTGTGGTAGCGCAGGGCGACGGCGGTCCCGCCGGTCTCTCTGGCCCAGTTGGCGGCCAGGTGTTCCTGGGCGAGCTTGCTGGTGGCGTAGGCGTTGCGGGGGTCGGGCGGCGCGTCCTCGCCGATCACCTCATGTCGCAGCGCGGCGCCGCAGCGCGGGCACAGGGGGTCGAAGCGGCCCTGTTCCAGATCGGGGACCGAGCGCGGGCCGGGCCGCACCGAACCGTGCTCGGCGCAGCGGTACGCGCCCTCACCGTAGACGACCATCGAGGAGGCCAGGACCAGCCGGCGGACCGTGTGCCTGGCCATCGCGGCCAGCAGGACGGCGGTGCCGTACACGTTGACCGAGGCGTAGTCCGGCAGGTCGGAGACGTCCACGCCGAGGCCGACCTTGGCCGCCTGATGCACCACGGCCTCGACGCCGGGCAGCAGCCGGTCGAGGGCGGCGGCGTCGCGCACGTCGGCGCCTTCCACGACGTCGAGGCGGGCGACCTCGTGCCCGGCGGCCTCCAGCGCTTCGACGACATGCCCGCCTATGAACCCGGCCGAGCCGGTGACCAGCACTTTCACATGATCGACGTTATCCCGGGCCGTCGCTGTGATGCCAGGACGTTCGCGCTTCGTAAGAGTTATTACGGCCTGCTGACGACGAGTGTCCGTGCGATAACACAGCGCAGTGGCGGTGTCAGACTGCAGATGTGAAGGCCGGGGCGGTGCTCGTACTCCTGGCCGCCGCGCTGGTGGCGACGGTGGCCGGTCCGCCCCGCCTGGGCTGGTACCTGACCGCCTGGGTGCTGTTCGCCGCCGCGTTGTGGCTCGGCAGAAGGCTGCCGGAGCGCCGGATGCGCGTGCTCGTCGTGGGCGGCGGGATCGTCCTGGCCGCGACCGGTCTGAGCGCGCCACCGAGCAGCAGCAGCGACTTCTACCGTTACGTCTGGGACGGGCGGGTGCAGGCGGCGGGCATCTCGCCCTATGACCATCCGCCGGCCGGCCCGGCGCTGGCGCCGCTGCGTGACGCGTGGCTGTTCCCCGCCGCGTGCGAGGCTCCCGGCCGGTACCGGCTGCCGGGCGGGGGGTGCACGCGCATCAACCGGCCCACGGTTGCGACCATCTACCCGCCGGTCGCCCAGGGGTACTTCCTGCTCGTCCACGTGCTGTCGCCGGACGGCGTGCGGCACAAGGCGCTGCAGACCGGCGGCCTGCTGATGGCGGTGGCCGTCCTGCTGGTACTCGCCCGGCGCGACGTCCGGGCCGCGGCCTGCTGGGCGTGGTGCCCCGCCGTGCCCATCGAGGCGGTCAACAACGCGCACGTGGACATGCTCGCGGTCCTTCTGGTGGTGCTGGCGCTGTCCACGAGCCGGGCGCGCGGGGCGCTGCTCGGTGCGGCGGTGGCCGCCAAGCTGCTGCCGGTGACGGTGTTTCCTGGCGCCTTGGCCGGAGGCCGGCGCGCCATCGCGGTCCTGGTGCCGGCCATGGTCGTGGTGGGGCTGACGTACCTGCCCTACCTGCTGGTCTCCGGCGGCTCCGTCGCCGGGTACCTGCCCGGCTACATCCAGGAGGAACGCTACGACGCCGCCGGTGGCGGCGGCCGGTATCTGCTGCTGCGCCTGGTGCTGCCCGACGGCTGGGCGCCGTACGCCGCGATCGTCCTGCTCGCCCTGGCGGCCCTGTTCATTCTCCGGTACGGCGACGCCGACCGGCCCTGGGACGGCGCACTGCTGGTCACCGGCTCGTTCTTCCTGCTGTTCACCCCCGGCTACTCCTGGTACGCGCTGCTCGTGGTCGCGCTGGCCGCCATGTCGGGCCGGTGGGAGTGGCTGGGCCTCGCCCTGGCGGGCGCCGTCGCCTACGTGGCTCCCGCGGGCGCCTTGGCCGGCTACGGCGTGGCCGCCCTGGCGGTCCTGACCGCTCGCCGTACCCGCGATCTGGAGGCGGTGCGATGATCCCGCGTTTCACCAGCAAGCTGCGCTCGGAACAGGTGGCCGCCAAGCTCGGCCTGTGGCTGGGCGTCAGCTTCACCGTCGCCTTCGCCACCGGCCTGTTCAGCCACTTCCTGCAACATCCACCCGCCTGGAGCAAGCCCGATGCCTAGCCCCGCGCAGATCCTGGTCATCGCCAAGGAGCCCGTGCCCGGCCGGGTCAAGACCAGGCTGACGCCGCCCTTCACCCCCGGCCAAGCCGCCGCGCTGGCCGAAGCAGCGCTGGCCGACACCCTGCACACGGTCGCCGCCACCCCGGCCACGCAACGCCTGCTGGCGCTCGACGGGTTGCCCGGCGCCTGGCTGCCCGCCGGATACGTGATCATCCCGCAACGCGGCGACGGCCTCGACGAACGGCTGGCCGCCGCCTTCACCGACGCCCACCGGCTGCGCCCCGACCCCGTCGTCCTCATCGGCATGGACACCCCGCAGATCACCGCCGGACTGCTGACCGAGGCCACCCGGGCGCTGCACCAGTGCGACGCCGTGTACGGACCCGCCGCCGACGGCGGCTTCTGGCTCCTCGGCCTGCGCGCACCGGATCCCGGACTGCTGCTCGGCGTTCCCATGTCCCATCCGGAGACCGGCAAGCACCAGCTCGACCGGCTACGGCGTGCGGGGCTGGCCGTACACCATCTCCCCGAACTCACCGACGTCGACACCGCCACCGACGCCGCCCGCGTCGCCGCCCGGGCGCCGCACACACGCTTCGCCGCCGTGCTGCGGGAGCTCAGCCGATGATCGGACAGCTGTACGCCGAGGCGCTCACCGGGACACCGGCGCAGATCGAGCACCTTGACGGCGCGGTGCGCCCCTTGGACAGCGCTCCGTGGTTCCACCTCGACGACGCCGACGAGGCCCTGCTCGGCCACTGTGCCGGCCCCACCCTGGACGTCGGCTCCGGCCCCGGACGCCTGACCGCTGCCCTGACCCGGCGCGGCGTCTACACGCTCGGCATCGACATCACCCCGGACGCCGTGGCCCTGACCCGCGAGGCGGGCGGACGAGCCCTGCTGCGCGACGTCTTCGATCACCTGCCCGGCGCCGGCCGCTGGTCCACGGCGCTCCTGGCCGACGGCAACATCGGCATCGGCGGCCACCCGGAGAACCTGCTGCGCCGCATCCGCCAGCTCGTCCGCCCGGGCGGCGCCGTACTCGCCGACGTCGCGCCACCCCGGACCGCCAGCCGCGTCGACCTGATACGGCTGCGCCGCGGCGAGCGCACCGGCGCATGGTTCACCTGGGCCACCGTCTCGGCCACCGACATCGCCCGCGTCGCCCACGCCGCGGGCTTCCCCTCCACCCGCTGCCTGCCGATCGGCGACCGCTGGCTTGCCCGCCTCACCTGAGCGGGCGATCCGGGCCGGCTCTCGGGCACGCGGGAGTTTCGTCAACGACAGCGCACGGGCAGGTCTCCGCCGCCGGCGCACTGACGTCAGGGCGAGCTGACGCGCGGGCCCGGCCCGGGGGTTCGGCCGGCCGGGCCCGCGCGTTCAGAGGGAGACGACCGTGCCGGTCAGACGGGCGCGTTCGGCGGCGAAGACGACGCGGTGGCTGCCGACGCTGGTCTCGATGTCGGAGAGGATGAGCTCGGGGCGGCCCTGGTGGAGGGCGTCGACGAAGGACCTGGTGAGGTTCTCGTCGCCGCCCGCGTGGCCCTCGGCGGCGCTGGAGCCGTCAAGGGAGGTGTCGATCGTGGTCGTCCGTTCGGATTTGAAGTCATAAATATGGATAAAACGGCCGTCGCCGGTGAGTTGGCCGGCCGTGCCGAAGACCTTGGTGTGCCGGTTCTCCAAGGGCGTGAACGCCGTCATCGTGAAGGAGACGGTGGCCCCGCCCTCGATCTCCAGGTTGACCACCTGGTGGTCGGCCACGTCGTTGTCGCAGGCGTAGACGCAGCGGCCGTACGGGCCGGTGCGCAGCGCCTCGGTGACGGCCTCCTCGGTGAGTACCCCGGCGGTCATCACCCGGGTGAAGTACCGCTTGGTGCCACCCTTGCGCAGCCCGTCGCGGTAGAGCGCGGTCGCGGAGTAGGCGCAGGTGTCCCGGAGCGGGCAGTCGAGGCAGCGATCGGCCGCCTCGGCGGGCCGGCTCGCCGGGCGGAAGTGGAACAGCCCTCCGAAGGAGGAGACGCGCGACACCGGCTTGCCCACGAGGTAGGCGAGCCAGTCGATGTCGTGGCAGGACTTGGCCAGCAGCGCGAAGGTCGCCTCGTCGGAGCGCCGCCAGTTGCCGCGTACGAAGGAGTGGGCGAAGTGGTAGGCGCCGATCGGCTCCAGGTGCTCGATGCTGACGATCTCCCCGATCTCCGGCAGCAGTTCCTTCACCTGGCGGGTGTAGGGCGTGTAGCGCATCACGTGGCAGACCGTGACGCTCGCGCCGGTGCGCGCGGCGGCCTCACCGATGGCCACCGACTCCGCCTCCGTGGGCGCGATCGGCTTCTCCAGCAGGATGTCGTAGCCCTGCTCGGCGAAGGCCGTGGTGGGCTCCAGGTGATCCGCGTCCAGCGTGGCGACGATCACCGCGTCGGCGATCCGGCCACGCCGGGCCATCTCCCGCCAGTCGTCGAAGAGGTTCTCGCGGGGCAGGCCGTGCCGTAGGGCGAAGCGCTCCCGCAGGTGTGCGCGGGGCTCGGCGACCGCCACGATCTCGACCCGGTCGGGCCACTGCGCGGCGAGCTCGGCGTAGGCGGCGCCACGGGCGCCGGCGCCGACGACGGCGAGGGTGAGCGGCCGGTTCAACGGCACGCCGAGGTGCCCACGCAGGTTCGCGTGGGTCGAGATCGCGGTGGTCATCCCTTGACGGCTCCTCCGGTGAGGCCTTTGACGAAGTGCTTTTGCAGCGTGAGGTAGAAGAGGAGGATCGGCAGTGTCGCCATGAACATCAGGCCGAACATCCCGCCGAAGTCTCGTTGGAACTGCCCGAGAGAGCGGTATACGCCGACGGTGACGGTGGTGCCGCCCTGCGGGCCCAGGATGATCAGCGGGTTCAGGAAGTCGTTCCAGATCCAGACGCCCAGGAAGATCAGCACGCTGGCGGTCGCCGGGCGCAGCAGCGGGAAGACGACCCGCCAGAAGGTGCCGAACCGGCCTGAGCCGTCGATCGCCGCCGCCTCCTCCAGCTCGATCGGGATCGACCGGATGAAGCCGGAGAAGACGAAGACGCCGAAGGGCACGTAGTAGCCGACGTTGAACAGCACCATCCCGCTGATCGTGCCCATCAGCCCGGTCACTCCCAGCACCTGGGTGACCGGTACCAGGATGACCTGCGGCGGGATCATCAGCCCGGCCAGCAGCACCAGCAAAGCGATGCGGCCGAAGCGGCTCCGGGTGCGGGCGACGTAGTGGCCGAGCATGGCCGAGACGACCGTCAGTACGACGATCGACATCAGCGTGATCGTGACGCTGTTGATCAGCCCGTTCCAGAACAGCCGGTCGGGGCGGGTGAGCGCCTGCGTGAGGTTGTCCGGCGTAGGCGGGATGGGCAGACCCGCCGGGTTGGCGGTGATCTCCGGCCCGTGCTTGAAGACGTTGGTGACCACCAGATAGAGCGGCAGGAAGAAGGCACTGGTGATGGCGATCGCGAAGAGCTTGCGCGTCACAGATCCACCTCCCTGCGCTTGAGGAAGCGCAACACCAGCGACGAGACCACGGCGACGATGACGAGCATGACGATCGCCAGCGCCGACGACAGTCCGGTGCGGTTCTCGTTGAAGCCGATCTGGATGACGTTGAAGGCCAGCGTGGACGTGGTGCCCAGGCCGGGGCCGCCGGCGGTGAGCACCTGCACGTGGTCGTAGGCCTTGAAACCGGTGATCAGCAGCATGACGGTGTTGAGCGTCAGCGCCGGGGCCAGCATCGGCCAGGTGACCTTCCGGAAGCGCAACCACGGGCCCGCCCCGTCGATCTGCGCCGCCTCCAGCAGCGACTCCGGCACGCTCTGCAGCCCGGCCAGGTAGACCACCGAGCAGAAGCCGAGCATCTGCCAGGAGATCACGAACCCGATCGAGTACAGCGCCAGGTCCGGGTCGGACAGCCAGCCGATCCGGGCGCCGAGCAGCCGGTTGATCAGCCCTTCGTCCTGCAGCATGGCCATCCACACCACGCTGACCACGACCGAGCTGAGCACGACCGGGACGAAGAACACACTGCGCAGCGCGTTGTAGAGCCAGCCCTCGCGGTCCAGCAGGACAGCCACCGCCACCCCGCCCACGTTGGGCAGGATGACGATGATCAGCGTCAGGATCGTGGTGACCTGAAGCGACTGCAGGAATCCGCTGTCACTCAGCAGGGTCAGGTAGTTGCCGGCCCCGACGAACGACGAGTCGGTGTGGAACAGGTCGGCGTTGGTCATGCTGTAGCCGAAGCTCAGCATGATCGGCGCCAACACGAAGCAGGCGTAGACCACCAGCCCGGGAGCGGCGAAGACGAGCGGGTAACTCAGTCCTGCCCGCTTGCGGACGCGGCCCCGCGCCTTCCTGGCGAGAAACATCTACTGACCGCCGGCCTTGACCCACTCCTCGTCGAGGAGCTTGGCGGCCTGCGCGCCGTTGGTCTTACCCGCGATGATCTCCTGCGCGATGGCGAAGACCTTGTCGCCGACACCGGGCAGGAGGGCGTCGTCACCGGTCTCGACGGTGAAGGCGTTGACCACCTTGCCCGACTTGAACACCTCCAGCGTGGCGTTGTAGACCGGGCCCATCGCCGGCGGCCGGTAGCCCTTGATCGCGATGATGGCGGCGTCGGTCTTGACCAGCACGTCGTTGTTGGCGGCGTTCTGGTTGAACTGCAGCGCGAAGGTCCTGGCCGCATCGAGGTTCTTGGACTTGGAGTTCACGATCGGGCCGCCACCGGTGTAGGAGGGCACGACGACCTCGCCGCCGTCGGTCGGCCAGGCGAAGACACCCACCTCGAACGGCGGCTTGCCGGCGTCGGCGGAGGCGGCGAACCACGAGCCCATCGGGTACATCGCCCCCTTGCCGTCGAGGAAGGCCTTCTCCGTCGACGGGTAGTCACGCGAGAGGCCGGCCTTGTCGATGTAGCCCTTCGCCACCAGGTCGGCCATCTTCTGGGTGGCCTTGACGAAGGCCGGGTCGCCGAACGTGACCTCGCCCGCGCGCCGTTTGACCAGGAAGTCGGGCTGCCGGCTGTAGACGTCGGAGCCGACCAGCGCGATCCACATGTAGCCGGCCGCGAACGCGTCCTTGCCGCCGCCGCCGACCACGAACGGGTTGATGCCCTTGCCCTTCAGCTTGGCGCTGACGTCGAGCAGTTCGGCGTATGTCCTGGGCGGTGCGGTGATCCCGGCGTCGGCGAACAGCTTCTTGTTGTAGTAGACCAGCGGCGTCGGCTGGGAGTTGTACGGCAGCTGGTAGATCTTGCCGCCCAGCGGGTTGGACCGCGGGTAGTCGTAGGCCGTCAGCTCCTCGGGCGTCCAGGCGTAGAGGTTGCCGCTCTCGGCGAAGCCGGCGGGTGCGATGGCCTGCATGACGTCCGGCAACTGGCCCGAGGCCAGCAACTGCTTGGCGTAGGCATTCCGCTCACCGGCGCTCGGCGCGACGATCTTCTTCACCACGATGTCCGGGTGCTTGTCGGTGACGCGCTTGATGGCCTCGTCCCAGTACTGCGGGGTGAGGTTGGGCGTCTCGAAGACCAGGAAGGAGATCTCCTTCTTCCCGGCAGCCGCCGGCTCCGTGGCGCCGCCGGTGCTGTTGCCGCCACCCGCGGGCGCGCAGGCGGCCAGCGCGCTGACGGCCAGCGCGCCGAGGCAGAGTGCCTTCTTCATGGGGGTGCTCCTGCAGAGTTATTAAACCGTAGGTTGTTTAATAATTAGCCACTGGTTTAGCATTGCGTCCACTCGTTGGCAAGGGGGAGGCTCATGGTCGAGTTGTCGGGTGGTGACCCGGCACTGCTGCGCCGCCTCAACGTGGTCTCGGTGCTGCGGGCGCTACACGGCGCCGGCGAGCTCACGCTCACCGAGCTGGTGCGGGCCAGCCGGCTCTCCAGGCCGACCGTCGAGGAGATCGTCTCCGACCTCGGGCAACAGGGCCTGGCCGAGGAGGTCCGCTCCGATCCCGGCACGCCCCGCTCCGTCGGCCGTCCGGCCAAGCGCTACCGCTTCCGCACGGAGGCCGGATACCTGGCCGGAGTCGACATCGGCCCGCACAAGGTGCTCTGCCTCGTCACCGACCTGCGCGGCGACATCGTCGGCAACGCCAGGGCGGAGGTCGATCCCGCGATGAGCGCGGCCGACCGGCTGGCCGCCACGCGTGAGGTCATAGAGCGGGCCACCCGCGGCCACAACCTGCGCGCGCTCGGCGTCGGCACGACCGGCGTGATCTCCGAGGGCAAGGTGGTGATCAGCGACCGGCTCCCCGACTGGCAGGGCCTCGATCTCGCCGGCGAACTGGGCGCGGGCCGGCCGTACCCCGTGCTCGTCGGCAACGACACCAAGCTGGCCACCCTCGCCGAGCATTGGCGCGGCGCGGCGCGGTCGGCCGGCGAGGTGATCTATTTGCTGGTGGGCCGCAGCATCTCCGTCGGGCTCATCCTCGGCGGCAAGCTCCACCTCGGTCACCACGGCAGCGCGGGCGAGATCGGCGTGCTGCGCGCGGTCGGCTGGTACGGCGCGCTCGACCGGGTCCGCTCCTACGGCCCGGAACGCCTGTTCGCCGCCGTCCGGCACGGCGACCCCGAGGCCGAGGCGATCGTGGCGGGTTTCGTGGCCGACCTCGCCACCGGTGTCGCCGCCACCGTGCTCACCGTCGACCCCCAGCTCGTGGTCATCGGCGGCGGCCTCTCCCAGGCGGGCGACCTGCTCGCCGCCCCGCTGCGAGCAGAGCTGGCCCGGCTGTGCCTGTTCCCGGTGCAGGTGGAGACCTCGATCCTGGGCGCGGAATCGGTCGCTCTGGGTGCGGTACGGCTGGCGCTGGACCAGGTGGAATCCGAGCTGTTCAGCGTCACCGAGGGCTAATCGTTCTTTCCTGGTGGAGCCGCAGACGACCGGCCGGCGTGGGGCGTGGAGCCGCACGTGACCGGCGGGCGTGGGGCGTGGGGCCGCAGGTGACCGGCGGGCGTGGGGTGCTCGCCCTCGAAGTCTCGCCGAGCTCACGAGGCGGGGCAGGCGGCCGGGTCCCCGCCGCCTCGGCTCACCGCGTGGTGAGGGCCTGGTCGAGAGCGCCGAGGAACCAGGTCCGATCCTGGCCGACGCCGGTCGAGGACAGGAGCCGAAACGGCCGCGCCGGGGAACTAACCGCGCCCGGTGTCGAAGGCCGCGGTGAAGGCCCGGTCTCCCAGCGCCGAGCGCAGGGTGGCGGTGATGCGGTCGACGTCGCCTCGTTCGGCCGGAGGGAGGGGCGCGCCCACCGACGTGCGGAGCGCGGCCGCCGTCCCCAGCAGGACGGCGGCTTGTTCATGCCGTCCTCCGAGAGCGTGGGCGCCGGCCAGTCCCTCCAGCGCGAGCGCGATCGACCGGGGATCGCCGGTGGCCCGCGCGGAGGTCTCCCCTTCGAGGTGCAGGGCGAGTGCGGCCTCGGCGTCGCCGCGCAGTTCCGCTACGAACCCGAGCTCGGCGAGGATCAGCGCGATGCCCGGCTCGCCCTCCCGGCTGCGGTTCCATTCGAGCCAGCGGCGCAGGTGCCGTTCGGCGTCGTCGAGCCGGCCCTGCCGCCGTGCGATGAGGGCCAGGCCCGTCTCGGCGAACTGCTCCTCGTGGGTGCTGGAATGCTCGGCCGCGATCCTGCGCGCTCGTTCGTGCAGGTCGTTGGCCTCGTCGAGATCTCCGGTCAGCAGTGCGAGGCGGCCCAGGGTCGCCAGCTGGAAGGAGACCTCCGGCCAGAGCCCGAGCTCTTCGGCGATGCGCAGCCCGCTCCTGCGCAGCCGCGCGGACCGCGTGTAGTCGCCGGCGACCTCGGCCAGATCGCCCAGCACGGCGGCGCCGCGCAGTTGCCCCCAGCGATCCCCGGCCTCCTCGAACAGCGCGAGACTCCGCGTCCCGGCCCGCTGGGCGGCGGGGATGTCGCCGCGGAGTAGCGCGTGCGAGGCCAGCGTGACCAGTGCCGCCGCCATGCCCCAGCGGTCGCCCTCCGCGCGGGACTCCGCCAGCGCCTCGCGCAGCCGTTCCCCCAGAGATTCCTGATCTCCGTGGCCGAACTGCGCGAACGCCAGGAACCACTTCGCCCGCTGAGCCCGCACTCCGTTGGCGTCGAGCCGTTCGAGCACCTTGCGGCCGCGTTCGCCGGGGTCGCCGTCGTCGCCGAGCAGCATCCCGATGCCGGTCCGCCAGGCCGCCGCCTCGATCGCGACCGGATCGTCGCGATCGTGGGAGACCATGAGGGCCGGTGAACGCCGCACCTCGCCGAGGCGCCCACGCAGAAACCAGTACCAGGCGAGGGCGTTCACCAGGCGCAGGCCGTCCCTTGAACCGCCCGCGTGCTGCAGTGCGGCCCGCAGGTTGCCCGACTCGGCGTCCAGCTTCCTCAGCCAGGCCCGCTGGTCGTGGCCTCGGAGGTCGGCGCGTTCCGCGAAGCCGAGGTAGTAGGCCAGGTGGCGGTCCCGCATCCGGTCCAGTTCGCCGATGCGGCCCATCTGCTCGACGCAGTAGGCGGCGACCGACTCCAGCAGGCGGTAGCGCCCGTTCCGGTGCACGACGAGCGAACGGTCCACCAGCCGTCCCAGCAGATCCAGGACGTCGGCGGAGTCCACGCCCGCACCGGCGCACAACACCTCGGCCGCGTGAAGCGTGCAGCCGTCGGTGTGCGCCGCCAACCGGCGCAACACCACCCGTTCGGACGCGGCCAGCGGCTCCCAGCTCCACTCGATCATCGCCAGGAGCGTCCGCTGCCGCGCGGGGGCGTCCCGCCTGCCGGAGGACAGCAGGCGGAACCGGTCGTCCAGGCGCTCGGCGAGTTCGGCCACGTCCATCGACCGGACCCGGGTGGCGGCCAGTTCGAGCGCGAGCGGGATTCCGTCCAGCCGGCGGCAGATCGACTCCACCGACGCCCGGTTCTCCCCGGACAACACGAACTCCGGTTCGGCCGCCGCCGCACGCTCGGCGAACAGCCGTACCGCGGCGTCGCCGTCGAGGGGCGGAACGCTCCACAGCAGCTCACCGGCGGTCGCGAGCCGTTCCTGACTGGTCGCGAGCACGTGCAGGTCCAGTGCCGCCCGCAACAAGGTCGCGGCCACGTCGGCGGCGGCCTCCACGACGTGTTCGCAGTTGTCCAGCACGAGCAGCAGCCGCCTGCCGCGCAGCGCGGCCCCCAGCCGGCCGAGGCCGGACTCGGGTCCGGCGGAGCCTTGCCGTACGCCGACGGCCGTCGCCACCGCGTCGGCGAGGTCCTCGCGCCCGCACCCCGGCGGCAGGCCGGCCAGCTCGACCAGCCACACGCCGCCGGGGAAACGCGCGGCGCGCGACCCGGCCGCCTCGATCGCCAGCCGGGTCTTGCCCACCCCGCCCGGTCCGGTGAGCGTCACCATCCGCCCGGTGCTCAGCAGGCCGCCGAGCTGCGTGACCGCGTCCTGCCTGCCGATCAGCCCGGTGAGCGTGGCCGGGAGGTTGCCCCGTGCCGCGGGCTCGGTCCGCGTCGTACGCAAGGCGGGGTCCTGCCGGAGGACGGCCGTGTGCACGGCTTGGAGTCCGGGGCCCGGGTCGACGCCCAGTTCGTCGCGGAGCCGCCCGCGCACGTCCTCGTAGCTCTCCAGGGCTTCGCTCTGCCGGCCCGAGCCGTACAGGGCGCGGATGTGGGCGGCGCGGAGCCGTTCCCGCAGCGGGTGGGCCGCGACCAGGCCGGCCAGTTCGCCCGCCGCCCATTCGTGCTCACCCAGCGAAAGCCGTACCTCGGCCAGATCCTCGAAAGCGGCCAGCCGCAGCTCATCCAAGCGCCGGATCTCCGGAAGCGCGAACCGCTCATCCTCGAAACCGGCGAACGCCGGCCCCCGCCAGAGCCCGAGCGCGTCGTCCAGTTCGCGTGCCCGCTCCTCGGCGTCCGTCAGCCCGCGCGAGCGGGTCACCCGCGCCTGGAACCGGTCCGCGTCCACCTCTCCGGCCTGGACCCGCAGCAGATATCCGGAGGGGCCGAACGTGACGGAATCCGCGCCTCCCAGCGCGCGCCGCAGCCGCGACACCTTCATCTGCAGCGCCCCGGCCGGATTGGCCGGGAGCCGCTCGCCCCACAGGTCGTCGATGAGCCGGTCGGCGGGCACCGGACGGCCGCGATGGACGAGAAGATCCGCCAGGAGCGCGCGGACCTTCGCCTCGGGGACCTGGACGAGCCGCTCGTCCTTCGTCCGCACCGTGAGCGGACCAAGCACCCCGAAACGCATAGCCGCAGCTTAACCGGCCGACAGCACACCGACAGCCGACCGACGGCGCCCCCGGGCACCGTGGAGCCACCGAACGACGAAAGGAAACGACATGACCGCGCACAAGACCCCTGTCACCGTTGTCGGCCTCGGCCCGATGGGGCACGCCCTCGCGGCCGCCTTCGTGAACGCCGGCCACCCCACCACGGTCTGGAACCGCACAGCGGCCAAGGCCGACGGGCTCCTCGCGCAGGGGGCCGTCCTGGCCGCGTCCGCCGCCGAGGCGGCCGCCGCCAGCCCGCTGGTGATCGTCTGCGTGCTCGACTACGACGCCTCCGACGCGATCCTCCTGCCGATCGCCGGCACGCTGAAGGGCCGCACACTGGTCAACCTCACGGCCGACACGCCCGCCCGCTCCCGCACCGCCGCCGCCTGGGCCGCGGAGCACGGCATCGACTACGTCGACGGAGCGATCATGTCGCCCACCTTCACCATCGGCACGCCCTCGGCCGTTCTGCTCTACAGCGGCTCCGAGGAGACCTACCTGGCGCACGCCGAGACCCTGGCCGCGCTCGGCGGCTCGCACACCCACCTCGGCACCGACCCCGGCCGCGCCGCGGGCTTCGACCTGGCCCTGCTCAACATCTTCTGGACCTCGATGTCGGGTCTCGCACACGCCTTCGCCATGGCCGAGGCCGAGGGCATCGACGCGGCGGACTTCGCGCCGTTCGCCCAGGGCATCATCGGCCTCCTGCCCGAATCCGTCACCGAGATGGCCGGCCTGCTCGCCCGCCGCGAGTTCCCCGCCGAGATCTCCAGCATCGCCTCGAACGTGACCACGATGGACCACATCATCCACGCCGCCGAGAGCCGCGGCATGGACCCCGGGCCGCTCGGGGCCGTCCGTCCCGTCGCCCAGGGCGTCATCGACGCGGGCCACGGCGCCTGCCACATCGCCCGCCTCACCCTCCACTACCTGAACACCCGCCCCTGACGGCACCCGCGCGACCGAGCTTGGAGCCCTGTCTTTCATGAACGCCACCGACACCCGCCCCCGCGCCGGACTGAAGGAGTGGGTCGGGCTGGCCATCCTGGCCCTGCCCACTCTCCTGCTCTCCCTCGACATCACCGTGTTGCACCTGGCCGTGCCGGAACTCACCGCCGGCCTGCGCCCCAGCAGCACCCAGACGCTGTGGATCATCGACATCTACGGCTTCATGATCGCCGGATTCCTGGTGACGATGGGCACGCTGGGCGACCGGATCGGCCGCCGCCGGCTGCTGCTGATCGGCGCCGCCGCGTTCGGCGCCGCCTCGGTGGTCGCCGCCTACGCCGCCTCCCGGAAACCCTGATCGCCGCCAGGACGCTGCTGGGGATCGCGGGGGCGACGCTGATGCCCTCCACGCTGTCGCTCATCAGCAACATGTTCCGGGACGCCCGCCAGCGCGGGCTGGCCATCGGAATCTGGGCGACGATGTTCTCCGCGGGCATCGCCATCGGCCCCGTCGCCGGCGGCGTGCTCCTGGAGCACTTCTGGTGGGGGTCGGTGTTCCTGCTGGGCGTGCCGGTCATGGCCCTGCTGCTGGCGGCCGGGCCGTTCCTGCTTCCGGAGTTTCGCGACACCAAGGCCGGGCGCCCGGACCTCGCCAGCGTGGCACTGTCGCTGGCCACCATGCTTCCGGTCACCTACGGCATCAAGGAACTGCCCAAGCACGGCCTGGGGCCGGTGCCGCTGCTCTCGCTCGCCGTGGGGATCGCCGCCGGGATTCTGTTCGTACGGCGGCAGCGCCGCCTGGCCCACCCGCTGCTGGACATGAGCCTGTTCGGCAACCGGGCCTTCTCGGGAGCGCTGGTGAGCCTGCTGGTCAGCACCGGAATGGTCGGCGGCATCTACCTGTTCGTCACCCAGTACCTCCAGCTGGTTCAAGGCCTGTCGCCCTTGCTGGCAGGACTGTGGCTGCTCCCCGCCGCCGCCGCGCTCGTCATCTCGTCCATGGCCGCCCCGATCATCGCCCGCCGCGTCCGGCCCGCCACCGTCATCGGCGCCGCGCTCGCGGTATCCGCTCTCGGTTTCGCACTGCTGACCCAGGTGAACGCCGAGGTGGGACTGCCACTGCTGGTCGCCGGGTTCGTCCTGGTGTACGTCGGCACCGGCCCGACCACCGCCCTCGGCACCGACCTGGTCGTGGGCTCCGCGCCGCCGGAGAAGGCCGGGGCCGCCTCGGCGCTCGGCGAGACCAGCACCGAACTGGGCGTCGCCCTCGGAGTCGCGATCCTCGGGAGCCTCGGCACCTCCGCCTACCGCGCCCAGATCCCCGGCCACGCGCCCGGCGCCGTCCGCGACACCCTCGCCGGAGCGGTCGCGGCGGGCGCCGACGACCGGCTGCTGCTCACCGCGCGAGAGGCGTTCACCGGCGGCCTCAACCTCGCCGCCACCGCCGCTGCCGTCCTCACCGCGGCGGTCGCCCTGTTCGCCGTGCTCGCCCTGCGCCGGGCGGGCGTTCGATGAAGGCCGCGAACATCCCGGGCACGCCGGCCTGGGCGAAGTCGTTCACCTCGACCGCGCCGTCCTCCAGGATCGTGCATCCGAGCACATCCTTGATGTAACGGCTGCTACATTCACGTTTGTGACAACTGCCGGACCTCAGCTGCGCTGGCTCGTGCTCGTGGTCAAAGTGCCCGCTCAGCCGTCCAAACACCGCGTCGCGATCTGGCGCGAGCTGCGTAAAATCGGTGCGCTCTCGCTCAGCCAGGGACTGTGGGCCGTGCCCGACGTTCCGGCTTTCACCGAAGGAATCGGCCGGGTCCTGGAGCTGACAGAACGGGCCGAGGGCGAGGCCATCAGCCTGCGGGCCGACGGCCGCGGCCCCGCCGACGCGGCCCGGCTGCGCGCGCTGTTCACCCAGGCCCGGTCCGAGGACTGGGCCGAGTTCCTGGCCGACTGCGCCAAGTTCGAGGCCGAGATCGCCAAGGAGATCCGGATCGGCAAGTTCACCCTGGCCGAACTCGAAGAGGAAGAGCAGAGCCTGGAACGGCTGCGGCGCTGGCACCGGGACCTGACGGCTCGCGACGTATTCGGCACACCGGAAGCGGCCCAGGCGGGGGAGCGACTCAAGGTCTGCGCCGCCGCGTGCGAGGACTACGCCGAGCGGGTCTTCGCCGCCCTGCACGACGGCCGCGGCCAGGGCGCCTGATGAACGCTCTCGCCCCCAGGAGGGCCATGTGGCCGCTGTACGCGGCCGGGTTCACCACCGCCTTCGGCGCGCATGGCGTCGCGGCCAGCCTCGGCGGCGCCTCCGAGGACGCCGTCACCTCCCTGCTCGTGCTGGGCGGCCTGCTCGCGCTGTACGACGGAGCCGAGGTCGTGCTCAAACCGGTCTTCGGCACGCTCGCCGACCGCGTCGGCGCCAAGCCCGTCCTGCTCGGCGGCCTGATCGCCTTCGCCGCCGCGTCCGGGCTGTACGTGCTCGCCGACAGTCCCGGCTGGCTGTGGGCGGCCCGCCTGGGCCAGGGCGCCGCCGCCTCGGCGTTCTCCCCGTCGGCCTCCGCCCTGGTGGCCCGGCTCAACCCGGCCGCCAAGCACGGGCGCGCGTTCGGTAGCTACGGCTTCTACAAGTCCATCGGCTACACCCTCGGCCCGCTCCTGGGCGGGGTGCTGGTGTGGGCGGGCGGGCTGCGGCTGTTGTTCGCGGCGATGGCGGTGTGCGCCGCCGTGGTCGCCATCTGGGCGGCGCTGGCCGTACCCGCGGTGCCGCCACTGCCCAAGGCGCGGCAGACCGTCGCCGACCTGGTTCGCCGCCTGACCGACCGCGCCTTCCTCGCCCCGACGGCCGCGCTGGCCGGCGCCACCGCCGCCCTGTCGGTCGGCGTGGGGTTCCTGCCCGTCTCCGGCGCCGCGGTGGGGCTGGGCCCGGTGGCCACGGGCGCCGCCGTCTCCGTACTGGCCGCGACCGCCGCGCTCGTGCAGCCCTGGGCCGGACGCGCCCTGGACGCCGGGCGCCTGACCACCCGTACCGGGCTCGGGGCGGGACTCCTGCTCGCGGCACTGGGCCTGCTGGCCGCGATGGTCCCCGGCCTCGTCGGGGTTCTGGCGGCCGCCGCGCTCATCGGCTGCGGCACCGGGCTGATCACCCCGCTCGGCTTCGCCGCCCTCGCCGCGAGCACCCCGCCCGAGCGGCTCGGCCAGACCATGGGCGCGGCCGAGCTCGGCCGCGAACTCGGCGATGCCGCCGGGCCCCTGCTCGTCGCCTCCGTCGCGGTTGTCGCCGGGCTGTCGTACGGCTACGCCGTCCTGGCCCTCGTGCTCGCCCTCATCCCGCTCCTGGTGATCAGAGCGGTCGGCAGAGCCTCTGAATACAGCGGTGACTGAATCAACTCTTGGATTGATTCAGTCACCGCTGTATTGTCGAGCGTGTGGAAACGACCAACCCCCGGGCCCTCGCCGTAGCCGTGAACGTCGAAGCGCTGGCCCGCGTGGGCACCGCGCTGGCCGACGAGAACCGGCGGCGCCTGCTCCTGGAGCTCCTGCAGGCACCGGCGTTCCCCGCCGACCTGGCCGACAAGCTCGCCATGACCCGCGGCAACGTCTCCAACCACCTCGCCTGCCTGCGCGGCTGCGGGCTGGTCCGCACGACGGCGGTGGGCCGCCGGGTGCGCTACGAGCTCGCCGACCCCAAGCTGGCCCACGCCCTGGCCGAGCTGGCCTCCCTCGTCCTGCTGGTCGATCAGGGCGCCGCCGCCCCCGAGGGCGAGCACTGCGAGCCCGGCGACTACGAGGAGCCCCATGTCTGACGCGTGCTGCACCCCCGGCGCGCCCGCCGTGGCCCCCGAGGCCGAGCAGGCTCCTCCCGCCGCGATCTGGCAGGTGCGCGAGCTCCAGATGGCCGCCGCCTCGGGGGTGCTGCTGCTGGCCTCGCTGTTCGTCGCCACCACGGCGCTGCAGTGGGCGGCCCTGCTGACCGGCGCGGCCACCTTCGTCCCCGCGACCCTGCGCGCCCTGATCAAGGGCCGCCTCGGCGTCGGCCTGCTGATGACCGTCGCCGCCACCGGCGCCGTTCTTCTGGGCGAGTACGGCGAAGCCGCCACGCTCGCCTTCCTGTTCGCCGTCGCCGAAGGGCTGGAGGGCTACGCCGTCGCCAGGACCCGGCACGGCCTGCGCGCCCTGCTCGACCTGGTGCCGCCCACCGCCCGCGTGCTGCGTGGCGGGGCCGAGGCCGACGTCGCCCCGGCCGAGCTGCGCGTGGGAGACGTGCTGGTGGTACGGCCCGGCGAGAAGCTGGCCACCGACGGCGTCGTCACCTCCGGCCGCAGCGCGCTCGACACCTCCGTGGTCACCGGCGAGTCGGTGCCCACCGAGGTAGGCCCCGGCGCCGAGGTGTTCGCCGGAACGGTCAACGGCGCCGGAGCCCTGGAGATCACCGTCACCGCCACGGCTGCCGGCAACTCACTGGCCCGCCTGGTCCACATCGTCCACGAAGCCCAGGAGCGCAAGGGCGCCAGCCAGCGCCTGGCCGAACGTTTCGCCCGCCCCCTGGTGCCCGGTGTCCTCGTCCTGGCCGCGCTGATCGCCGCCGCGGGCAGCCTGCTCGGCGACCCCGACGTCTGGATCGAACGCGCCCTGGTCGTGCTCGTGGCCGCCGCGCCGTGCGCGTTCGCGCTGTCGGTCCCGGTCGCCGTCGTCGCCGCCATCGGCGCCGCCTCCAAGGCGGGCGTCCTGATCAAGGGCGGGGCCGCCGTCGAAGCGCTGGGCAAGGTCAAGATCGTCGCACTGGACAAGACCGGCACCCTGACCCGCAACCAGCCCACGGTGATCGACGTCGTCGCCGCGCCCGGCGCCGACCGCGAGCAGGTCCTGGCCGTCGCCGCCGCTCTGGAGGCGCGCAGCGAGCACCCGCTGGCCGCCGCCATCCTGGCCGCCCGGCCCGGCCCCGAGGCGGCCGATGGAGTCGAGGCGGTGCCGGGCAACGGCCTGCTGGGCAGCGTCGGCGGTCACCCCGCCCGCCTGGGCAGGCCCGGCTATCTCGACCCCGGCCCGCTCGCCGCCGACGTGGCCCGGCTTCAGGACGCGGGCGCCACCGTGGTCCTGGTCGAACACGACGAGGTCCTGCTCGGCGCGGTAGCCGTACGAGACGAGCTCCGCCCGGAGGCGGCCGAGGCCGTCGCCATGCTGCGGCGGCAGGGCATCGAGGTCGTCATGCTCACCGGCGACAACGCCCGCACCGCCGCCGCCATCGCCGCCCAGGCGGGCCTCACCGACGTACGCGCCGAACTCCTCCCGGCCGACAAGGCCCGCATCGTCACCGAGCTCAAGGCCCGCGGCCCCGTCGCCATGGTCGGCGACGGCATCAACGACGCCCCCGCCCTGGCCACCGCCGACGCCGGGATCGCCATGGGCGTCATGGGCAGCGACGTGGCCATCGAGGCCGCCGACGTCGCGCTCATGGGCGAGGACCTGCGGCGTCTGCCCGATGCCATCGCCCACACCCGCGCGGCCCGTGGCATCTTCACCCAGAACCTGCTCATGTCCGGCGGCATCCTGGTCGCGCTGGTGCCGCTGGCCGCCACCGGCGTCCTCGGCCTGGCCACCGTCGTGGCCGCCCACGAGCTGGCCGAGGTCCTGGTCATCGGCAACGGCATCCGCGCCGGACGCCGTACCCGCCTGCCCCGGCATCCCGCACGGCGCGCCGCCGACCACACCCGGCCCAACCCGGCCCCGCAAGCGGCCGGTGCTCCGGCAAGCGGCAGGACGCTCCTGCCCATCGCGGCCACCACAACCGGTGCCGCGCAGATCGCCGGCACCTCGAACGACGGGGTGCGCTGACGGTCTTCACCAGATGCCGCGGGGAACGCTTCGGCGGGCACGACCAGCTCCCGGCCGGCCGTGACCCTTCACCGCTGATCGGACCGGCGGCTACGGGGGAGATCACTCAGCCTCAGTCAACGGGGGCATCAAGCCAGGAGCCGTTGATCATGAGAGTACGGCCGCCGAACTCCGCCAGCGAATTCCATGCGAGTACCCGCTTGGGGACGAGGCGGATGTACAGGAACATGTCCGGGGTTTTGCGCGGGTCCGACGATACCCGCGCGTACGCCTCGGCCGAGGCGACGTCGATGGTGGGTACGTCGAGCAGGATCGAGCAGGCATCGATCAGCACGACGTCGGCGGTGTCCCCGATCGCCAACCGCGCCGTCGGTCGTGTCCGCAGGTTGGCGACCGTGCGACTGCGGCGGAAGGTCGCGGTGGTCAGGGCCGAGCCGTTCCAGACGTAGGCGACGGGGATCAGGTGCGCCCCGTGGCCATCGCTCCCGGTGGCCAGCCACATGTGGAATCCGCCGCTCAGACGGTCAAGGGTGTCGGCTCGCCGCTGCGGGAGGTCACGTGCTTGCGGCGGGTCTGCTGAGGACATGGCTGCCCCTTCATGAAGGCTCACATCCAGAAGACGAACGGGCGAGGGGCATATTGGACGATGCTCATGAAAACGTGCCAGGCGGTGCTCACCAGGCGACCGGGAGTTCGTGGACGCCGTAGACGACGGCGTCCGTCTTGAAGCGCCGCTCTTCGGCCGGTACGGCGAGCCGCAGGGGAGGCCGGGCAGTTCGCAGATCACCAGGGAAGGCATCGGCAGGGACAGTGCCCGCACCAGGTCGACCGGCACGCCGAGCCGTATGGCCGGCTTCAGCGAGCACCTGGTGCGCATGACCAAGGTGGGTAGGCGCCGGTGGCCACGACAACAACACCGGAGCCGCCCCGGAACCGATCACCGGACGGATCCGAGGCCGGCGGAGGTCTTGACCGTCTTCATGGTGAACTGCGAGTTCGTCCGGGCGACACCCGCCAGGTTGGTGATCTTGTCCATGTACAACCGCTCGTATGCGTCAAGGTCGGCGGTGGCGATCCAGATCAGGTAGTCAGGCTGGCCGAACATGCGACGGCACTCCACGACCTCGTCGATCCGGGCGATCCCGGCCTCGAACGCCTCGATCGTCGCGCGGTCCTGCAGCGCCATCTCCACCTGCAGCAGCACCTGGAAGCCGCGGCCGATCGCGGCCGGGGCGACCGCGGCGTGGTAGCCCATGATGACGCCGCTGTTCTCGAGGTTGCGGACCCGGCGCAGGCACGGCGAGGGGGACAGGCCCACGAGATCGGCCAGCTCCGTGTTGGCGAGCCGGCCGTCCTTCATCAGGTGCGCAAGAATTGCTCTATCCACTCGATCCATGGCATGTGATGCTAACCCGCGCCCAGAACAGAGCAATGTTTGGCACCGGATGCCAGCCCGATTTGGCTACTTTGTCCACGTAGGTGCCCACCACGCACGCTCGTGAGATCAGAAGGATGCCCTGTGCCCATGACACAGACACCACTGCTGACCCTGGACGAAGAGGATCGCAAGCTGGCCGGCCGGCTCCTGGCCGCGTTCCTCGACGACTACGAACGCTCCCTCCCGGACCTGCCGCGCATCGTCCCGGACATCGACCGGAACGTCCTCACCGCCCTGCTCCAGGAACCGTTCCCGGACAAGGGGATCGGCGTCGAGCGGCTCTTCGGGGACATCAGCGACAAGATCCTGCCGAACTCCACGGCCGTGGCGCACCCCCGGTTCCTCGCGTACGTCCAGGGGCCGCCGAACGGAATCGCCCCCTACGCCGAGGCGATCGCGGCCGCCCTCAACCAGAACTGCAACTTCTGGCAGCTCTCCCCGGCGGCGAGTGTCGTCGAACGGTCGGTGGTCAGGTGGCTCGCCGGCCTGTTCGGCTACGACGACACGGCCGGCGGAATCCTCACCAGCGGTGGTTCCATCGCAACCCTCAATGCCCTGACCACCGCCCTCAACGACCGGCGTCCCGGCTTCCGCCGGAGCGGTCTGCAGGACGCGCGATCAGCGCTCGTCGTCTACACCTCAGAAGAGGCCCACCGGTGCGTGGAGAAGGCCGCGGTGATCCTCGGACTCGGCCTGGACAACGTTCGCCGGATTCCGGCCGACGGCGACTACCGGATGCGGGTCGACGCGCTGGGAGAGACCATCCGGGCCGACCGCGCCGCCGGTCTGGAACCCTTCTGCGTGGTGGCCACCGCCGGTACCGTCACCAGCGGATCCATCGATCCCCTCGACGCGATCGCCGACGTGTGCCGCGACGAGCGCCTGTGGTTCCACATCGACGGCGCGTACGGCGCGTTGTTCGTCCTGAGCGACCGTAAGCGTGCCGAGTTCACGGCCTGCGCCCGCGCGGACTCCATCGCGCTCGACCCGCACAAGCTGCTCTTCGCGCCGCTGGAAGCCGGTTGCCTGATCGTCCGCGATCGCGAGAAGCTACGCGCGACCTATGCCTTCGCCTCCTCGTACCTGACCGTCAACGACGACCCCCTCATGCCCGACTACATGAACTACGGGCCGCAACTGTCGCGTGGCTTCAAGGCGCTCAAGGTCTGGAGCGCGCTGCGGACCTTCGGAGTCGAAGCGTTCCGGAACGCGATCGACCACACCCTCACCCTCGCCCAGTACCTGGCCGAACGCATCCAAGCCGAACCGAACCTGCGGCTCATGGCACCGGTACCGCTCACCGCCGTCTGCTTCCAGATCAAGAACGCCACCGACGCCGACCACACCGCGATCCTGACCACCCTTGCCAACGAGGGAACCGCACTGCTCGGCCCGGCCTCACTCGGCGGACGAACCGGCATACGCGCCTGCGTCACCAACTACCGCACCACACACGCGGACATCGACCTCATAGTCAATCGTCTCCGCTGACCAGCGGGGAGATCGTGCCGCAGGTCGCGGGGCTGGGGCCAGGCCGGGGCGGGCAGACCGGCACCAGGAGCGCTCGCCATCATCTCCGGGCGACGGCATGTTGCGGCACCTGACCCAGCCTCGGCCGGCCGTGGCGCTGGAGGCGAACGAGCCGCTGAGCGAGCGTGAGCTGGAGGTGGTGCGCCTGGTGGCCGGAGGCTGCGCCAACCAGGAGGTGGCCGCGGAGCTGTTCGTATCGTTGCCGACCGTCAAGACTCACGTGGCCAGCATCTTCGCCGAACTCGGTGCCAGGAATCGGGTGGGAGTCGCCGCGTGGGCGTGGGAATCAGGTGTGATGGGCTGATCAACGGACGGAACGCTGGACTGGCCTAAAGTACGGGTGCGCACCGCCGTACCCGACTTGTGACCGATACCCCGCACCGGGGTCCCATCCGCAGGATGAGGCCCATGTCCAATGAAGATCACGTTCCGGGACCGGACGCCGGCGCCCCCGGCGTACCCCTGCTCCCTCATCCGGGCGGCGGAGAGGCGGGCCCCGGACGGCCGCGCATATCCGCGCTCGACGTCCTGCGCGGGTTCGCGCTCTGTGAGATCCTGCTCGCCAACATCCAGCTCATGGCCACCGGCGGCTCAGCCGTCTTGGCGCAGCCGATGGGGGAGTGGGACCCCTGGCTCGGGCTGCCGATCTTCTCGCTGCTGTTCGGCATCGGGTTCGCGCTGCTGCTGGACTCCGCCGCGAGCCGCGCCGCCCGACCACCCCTGGTCATGCTGCGCAGGCTGGGGGCGCTGCTCGCGATCGGCCTCGCGCACATGCTGCTGTGGCCCGGCGAAATCCTGACCGACTACGCCGTCGTCGGCATCCTGGTGCTGGTGCCCTCGATCTGGCTGCCGCGCTGGGCCGTCGCGGGCCTGTCCGCCGCGCTCATCCCGGCGGCACTGATCTTCGGCGGCGGCGGACCCCTGCTGATCGCGGGACTGTTCCTGCTGGGCTCGGCGCTGGTCCGCTACCGCGTGATCGATCAGATCGGGCGGTCGGTCCGAGGGCCGCTCCTGCTGGGCCTGGTCTTCGCCGCGGGGCTGGCCGCCGCCCTGTGGGCCCAGGCCGGCCTGCGTGCCGCGGGGGTCGCGGCGTACCTGCCCGCCACGTCCAGCCTCGCCGATCTGCTGCTCGTCGGCGTGTACGTGTGCGGTCTGCTGGTCCTGTTCGCGACGCCCCTGCGACCGGTGTTGCGGTACGTCTTCGAGCCCCTGGGCCGGATGGCACTGACCAACTACCTGAGCGCCACACTCCTGGTACTGGCGGCCGGCCATCTCCTCGGCCTGCCGATCGGCCAGTCCTTGACGGCGGCGTACTGGACCGCCGGCGCCATCCTGGCGGCCCAGTGGCTGCTGTCGACCCTCTGGCTGCGCCGCTACCGCCAGGGACCCGTCGAGTGGCTCTGGCGCTGGGCCACCTGGGCCCGCCGCCCCGCCCCCAACAGCTGATGGTGGTCCCGTGCGGATCGGGCAACCGGTACGAGGAGGCTTCATCCCCGTCTAACAGTTGCTCCACCCTCCGCCCCAGCTCGGATTGGTGTTGAGCATTCTGCCGCGTGCGCCCGGATTTCCGTTGTATAGCCGGAGGTAGTATTTGGAATAGAGCCCTGTCGTCGTCTTTTGAAACTGCTTACCCCATGGCACGGTTCCGCTGGCTACCGTATTTCCGTTTCCGGAATCGATGAGTTTCCAGCTCACCGAAGAGCCAATTCCGGTGACGTAGCAGTTGCGGACTTCTGTCCAGATCACGTTGTTGAACGCGGTGAGCTTTCCGGTGTCGCACCCTTGGGCCAGAGGTGCGATCGAGCAGGTCATGGTGTCCGCGTGTGCGGCCTGGATGGGGAGAGCCGCAAGCGCCGCCAATGTGGCCGCGGCCACGGCCGATGTGATCATGCCTTTCTTCATGGCGATCCTTCTCGTTGGATGGGGGATGCATGACATGGGCAACGGTAGCGGGCGTTGCTTTTGATTTGTTATCGGTCGCGAACGACGAGAAGCGTGTGCGTAGTGCCGGTCTTCACCGTGGGCATCATCGGCGAATTTAAGAAGTGGTGGGCCGGCTCGCTCACAGGGCTGACCGGGTTCCTCTTCGTCGTGGTGTGCTCTCCGCGCAAGTGGCCGGCCGACCTGGAACGGCAGCAGGAGGAGGTGCGGCGTGTTCCGGCCTGGGCCGCGTAGCCTTCCGCGACATGGCCGGCCAATCCGACACATGTGGATGAAACCAGCTCATTGAGCTTTGGCGGAAGCGGGCTTGAAGCCGGGCTTGCGTAGCCTTCGTGGCAAGAAGGGGAAGGGAGTTCCGTATGACACCGAAACAGCCCAAGACCGAGCTCGACGCCCGCTACAGCTCCGCGCTGAACCCGCGCCCTGGCGCGGAGAACGTCACCGCCACCGACTGGGAGCACGTCCAGCAACGGTTGCGGGCCGCCGAGATCTTCTGGATCACCACGGTCCGGCCGGACGGCCGGCTGCACGTCACGCCCCTCATCGCCGCCTGGCACGACGGGGCGCTGCACTTCAGCACCGGGCCGGGCGAGCAGAAGGCGAAGAACCTGGCCGGCAACGCCCACTGCGCACTCACCACCGGGCACAACTCGCTGTCCGAAGGCCTCGACATCGTGATCGAGGGCACGGCGGAGCGGGTGACGAATCCGGCGAGGCAGGACGAGGTCATCGCCGCGTTCGAGGCGCAGTACGGGGACCACGTCACCTCGCCGGAGGGAACCTTCTACGGCTTCGGCGACAGCATCCGCGAGGGCAAGGACCTGCTGTTCGCGGTGAAGCCCGGCACGGCGTACGGCTTCGGGCACGACAGCCAGGTGTTCAGCCACACCCGCTACACCTTCTAGCGGGTGAAACCTCCGGCCACCCGTGGCCGGAGACTGCCGGGAACGGCCGCCGGCGTGCCCGCCTGGCTCATCTGGGTCGTGCCGTCGCCCGCCCTGAAGACCGGCCGATGGGTGCCCGTCCGGACCGGCGGCCGACGCGCGGGAGCGCCGATCCCCGCCCGTTCGGCCGCGCGCGAGCCAGCCGGGACCGTCCACCGTATTGACGTGTCGCGCGCGAAAGATTACGGTCCAGACCATAATTGAACATGAATGGACAGCCTGGAGGTCTGCTGTGCTGCGACTCTGTGCAGCCTTACTTATGGTCCTGACCGTTGTGTTGGTCCCCGTCTCCGCCCACGCGAGCTCCGCGCCGGGCTGCGGCACCCAGGCGGTCACCACGTACGGCCCGGCCTCCGTCACCGGCGCGATCGTCGGTGCCACGGTCCACGACGGTCACGCCTACGTGGTCTCCCGCGGGCCGAAGCCTCCGGTCGTGGCCGAGATCGACCTGGCCACCCGCAAGACAACACGCATGGCCACCCTGCCGGACGGCCCCGCGGCGGGCGAGCCGGAAGGCGGCTGGGCCACCGCGGTCGCCGACGGCAAGCTGTACATCGGCACCTATCCCGTGCCCGACCTGTACAGCTACGACCTGGCCACGGGCCACGTGACGCACCTGCGCTCCTTCGGCGCGAACGGCGGCTTCGTCTGGAGCATGGCGGCCGCGCCGGACGGCACCCTCTATCTCGGCACCTCCTCCGACGGCCGGCTCTGGGAGTACGTTCCCTCGACCGGCGCGGTCCGCAGGTACGGCGTGCTGGCCCAGGGCGAGCACTATGTCAGGGCCGTCGCCGTCGACGACACCACGGCCTACGCCGGCCTGCTGGAAAAGAGCAAGCTCCTGGCCGTCGACCGGGTCAGCGGCGCGGTCAGGGAACTCGCCCAGGGGCCCGCGGCCGTCGGAACGGTGGCGCTGTACGGCGAGCGGGTACTGGCGGCCAGCGGGAGCACGCTGATCGACGTGCGCAAGGACGGCACCGACCGCCGGCAGTTCGAAGCCGGAGTGGGCATCATCGACGCCTTCGAGGCCGCCCCTGACGGCACGGTCTACCTCACCTCACGCCCCGACGGCGCCGTCTACCGCTACCGCACCGGGCAGGACGCGGTGGTCAAGGTCGCCGACCCACCCTCCCCGGGCGAGGAGACCCGGGCGCTGCGGCTGAACGGGCAGCAGCTCATCGGCTTCGCCGGCAGCGGCGGCATGTGGTGGCTCGACCTGCCGAGCGGGACCTCCGAGTTCGTCGACCTCATCGACGCGGGCTTCCCGGCGGGTCCCGAGCGCACCCAGAGCATGCTGCTGGTGCCGAACCGGGCGCTGTACATCGGCGGCCACTTCGCCGTGGAGGTGCGTGACCTGCGGACAGGAAAGCAGCGCAGAATCCGCGTGGTGGGCGAGCCGAAGGCCATGGTACGGCGGGGCGACAAGATCTACGCCGCCCTGTATCCAAGCGGACAGATCATCTCCATCGACGTGCGCACCGACGAGGTGCGCGGCCACGGCTACATCGGCCATGGCCAGTCCCGCCCCTGGGACATCGAGCACGACCCCGTCACCGACACCATCCTGGTGGCGTCCGCGCCGACCGGCGCGAAGCTGAGCGGCGCCCTGACGGTGCTCGACCCCGATACCGGGAAGCTGGACGTCTACCCGGACGTCATCCCCGACCAGAGCCTGATGAGTCTGAGCGTCGACGCCGCGCGCGGCGTCGTCTACCTCGGCGGCGACGTGCTCGGCGGAGGCGGCACCCCGCCGACCAGGGCGACGGCCTCGATCGCCGCCTTCGACCTGCGGCGGCGCACGGTGCTGTGGCAGATCGATCCCCTGCCGGACCACCGCACCTTCCAGGACCTCAAGGTGCACGACGGGCTGCTGTACGCGGTCTACAAACGTGTGCTCGGCGCCTGGATCGCACTTGACCCCGCCACCGGGACCATCAAGCACCAGGGCCTGCTTTCGGGTCACGGAGAGCTGTACGTCCACAGAGGCCGGGTGTTCACCTCCACCTTCTTCGGCGGCGGCAACGCCTACGAGCTCGGGCCGCAGCCCAAGCTGCTGGCAACCGGGCTGGGCGACGAGTGGCACACCAATCCGCAGTTGCAGTTCGAGCCTGGCTCGTTCAACGCCTGGACGATCGTCGGCCGGGATCTGGCCAAGGTGCGACTCGACCCGCGCTGCCCGCCCGTGACGATCCCGGACCCGCACGGCTGACGCGCACCCGGGCGAGGAAAGGACGGCGAGGCGGGGGCGGAGACCGCGAGAGTGGTGAGGCGGCACTCCGATCGGGACTGCCTGCCGGCCGAGTTCCCTCACCTCCCTACGATCGAGCCCGGGACGCGGCGTTCGCGTTCACCGGGCACGGCAGGTCCTGAGGTAGCTGAGGAACGAGGCCTGCAGGCCGGTCACGTGAGTTTCGTGCAGAATCGCACTGGTTACGGCTCCGCCGCGGGAGGTGAGGCGGTGAAGGAGGGTGGCCGTGTTCCTCGTGATGCTTTGGTAGATGGCCAGGTCTCCGAGAAGCTCCCGGTCGTTGAAGGTCACGTGAAGCTTGGTGGCATGCGGGCTGTCACCCATCTCTTTGAGCTGGGCGAAGACCTGACTGTCCGCGCTGGCGACGCCGGGGCTGCCGGCTCCGACGCTCTCGAAGAGCGTGCTGCCGGTGAGCCAGGCGTAGAGACTGAAGAGTCCGCCGTAGGAGTAGCCGTAGAGGCCGTGACCGCTCGTGGCCGTGCCGTACTCGCGCTCGATCCGTGGGTGCAGTTCCTCGGTCAAAAAGTCCAGGAACGCGTCGGCGCGGGTGTCACGGAGTTCGGCGAGGTAGGCGTCGGCTTCCTCGCGGGTCATCGCGCCCGCCTGAAGTCCCATCTCCACGGCATCGATGAACTCCTTGGCGATGGGCTCGCCGGGTGGCACGAGGTCTCTGTTGCGCAGCCGTGCCCAGTGCTGTGCTTGTTCGCGTGCGTAGCCGACGCTGACCTGGATGTAGGGCTGGATCTGTTGCATGGGGTCCATCTGGGTGACGATGAGCGGAGCCGTCATGCCCACGGCCCAGTTGCCGTCGAGCACGTACACGACAGGCGCCCGCATGGTGGCGGGGTCGTAGCGCGGTGGCGTGGTGACCCAGACGCCGTAGTCGTGCCCGCCGCCGGAACGCAGCTCGAAGTAGTCGGTGTCGGCGAGGCAGCCCTGCCACATGGCGCTCATCGCAGGTCCTTCACTACGCGTCCGGACTGGACGACGACGATGGCGTTGGCGGGGTCGGCGAAGAGTTTCGGATCGTCGAGCGGGTTGCCGTTCCAGAGCACGAGGTCCGCCCGCATGCCGGGAGCGATGACCCCCACCTGGCCGGACAGGCCGAGGATCTCGGCGTTGGTCTTCGTGGCCGCCACGAGGGCTTCCATCGGTGTCTCGAGCTCCGCGCGCAACCTGAGCTCTTCGCCTCGACGGCCCTGAGCCGGACCGATGAGATCGGAACCCAGCCCGATCCGCACTCCGGCCGCCCTGGCGATGGCAAGCGCCCGCGTCATCCGCTCACGAACGCCCATCACCCGATCGCGGGCCGACTCGCCGAGGCCGGCTTCGGCGGGGTCACGCAGCAACCGCTCGACGACGGCGAACGTGGGCACCAGGGCGACCCCGCGCGTGGCCATCAGGGTGGCCGTGGACTCATCGAGGTCGGTGCCGTGCTCGACACAGCGCGCCCCGGCCTCGACCGCGTTCCGAATGCCATCGTTGTTGTGGGCGTGAACCGTTACATAGGTGCCCCGCGCCGCGGCTTCCTGAACGGCGACGGCGATCTCTTCCACGGTGAACTGGGTGTCGGTCAGCCGGTCGAGAGCGCCGACCACTCCGCCGGTCACACAGAGCTTCAGGAAGGAGGCTCCGCGACGGAAGGCCTCGCGCACGTTGCCTCGCAGCTCGTCCGCGTTGCCCGACATCATGGACAGGGCGCACAGGCCGGGAACGTGATGGCTGCTCCACAGCTCGGTGGGTTCCCATGCGGCTCCGTAGTAGCCGTGCCCGCCGGTCTGGCACTGCACCGGCCCGCACGACAGGACGCGCGGTCCCCTGACCTTGCCCTTGGCGATCGTGGTGACGACGCCGCCGTCGATCCCGCCGGTGTCGCGAACGGTGGTGAATCCGGCATCGAGCGTCGCGCCGGCCGTGGCGAAGATGTCGGCCGCGATCTCGGCGGCACTGATCTGAAACGAGAACTGCGGCTGGATCGGGCTCGACAGGCCCAGGTGAACGTGAGCGTCAATCAGGCCGGGCGTCATGGTCAGCCCCCCGGCATCGAGGTGCTCGCCGGGTGCGCCGGAGGTGCCAAGCCGGGTGATACGCCCGTCTTCGACGGTGACGTCGGCATCGACGGGGTCGCGCCCCGACCCGTCGGCGACCGCCGCGCCGACCACCTGAAACCGTTCCACGAGTCGTTCCCTCCGCCGTCGCGAGCCGGCTGCGACCATGTGGGGAGCGACACGGCACCGCCGGCTCTTTCTTTTCCAATGGATAAACTGTGGGAGTGATCCTGTCAAGCACGGAACGCAAGGGCGACGCACGCGAGCGTCTCCTGGCCCGGCTTCTCGACGCCTTCGACGAGGACCTTCCCTCGCCGGAGGTGTCGCTCCGGGAGATCGCCGCCCGGACCGAGACCAGCCACGCCCTCCTGCGCTACCACTTCGGGTCGCTTCCGGGCGTCTTGGCCGCCATGCTCAAGGCGCAGCGATCCCGTGACAACGAGGCGCTTTCCGAGGTCGCCAAGCAGGGCACCTTCGACGACCTCGTCGTGGCGATCTGGCGGACCTACACCCGCCCGGACCAGTTGTCGCGTGTACGCGGCTTCTTTCACGTCGTCGGACTGGCCGCGTACGGGCCGGAGGACTTTCGTGAGTTCATCGACTCGCTCGACGACCTGACCGAGATGCTGGCCTCGCTCGCGGAACGCGAAGGGCGCGACGCCAAGGAAGCGCTGACCGTGGCCACCGTCACCATCGCCGCGATTCGTGGCCTGCTCTTACGGCAGGTTCTGACTCCGGCGGTCCAGTCGGAGGACGCCGTCGCCTTGATCCTGCGCATGGGCAAGGGCCCATCCGTTCCACGGACATCTCCGGGGTCTTGATCACGAAGCCGCCTTTCGCCTTCGGTCCTGGTCGCGGCCGTGCCGGGGCGCGGGGATCCAGGGTGGCCGAGACCTGCCTGGCCTCCTGGCCCATGCTCCCAAGGTCGGCGTGCAACCGCGCGGAGCGGTCGCGGCACCCCGCCGGACTGGATCAGGCGAGCAACCGATCGACCAAACCGTCGAGGTATCCGGGGGTGAGCGGGCCCGCGCCGAACAGGACACGCATGTAGATCGGCGCCAGGAGATGGTCAAGCACCTCCAGCGCGTCGGGCGGGTTCTCGCCGCGGTCGCGGGCGCGGGCGAGCATGGCCCGCAGCTGCCTGGTGCGGTCGGCGAGGAGTTCGTCGCGTGCCTGAAGGCCCTGCCGGCCCTCGCCGGACAGCGCGACGGTCAGCCGTACCAGCGCCAGGCCGTCGGGTCCGGTGACCTCGCGCGCCACGTTGGCGGCGTAGGTCCGCAGGTCGCCGGCAAGGGTGCCGGTGTCGGGCATCGGCGACTGCGCGTTGAGCCGGGTCAGCAGCACGTCGCCGAGCAGGGCGTGGAGGTTGCCCCACCGGCGGTACAGGCTGGTGTCGGCCACGCCCGCGCGGGCCGCGATGTCGCCGATGGTGAAGTTTCCGTAGCCGCGCTCGCTGACCAGGTCGGTAACGGCCTGGTGTACGGCCGCGCGAACCCGGGCGCTGCGCCCGCCGGGCCGCCTGGCCCGCCCCTGCTCACCCATCCCTCCACCTTAACGCAGTCGATACTTGCGTTAGAGTTGTTCTAAACGCAGTTTGTGACTGCTTTTAGGAGGGATGTGCGTGAAAGCGTTGCTCACCCTGACCTGCGCGGGTCAGTTCATGGTGCTGCTCGACAACACGATCGTCGGCGCCGCCCTGCCCGACATGCAGCAGCGGCTCCACACCGGGCTGACCGGCCTGCAGTGGATCGTCGACGCCTACGTGCTGCTGGTGGCCATGCTGCTGCTGTCGGGCGGCGTCTTCGCCGACCGGTTCGGCCGCAGGCGGGTGTTCCTGGCCGGTGTGGTGGTGTTCACGGCCGCGTCGGTGGTGTGCGCGCTGGCGCCCTCGATCGGCTGGCTGATCGCCGGACGGGTGCTGCAGGGCGTCGGAGCCGCGGCGCTGAGCCCCGCCTCACTGGCACTGCTCGCCGCCGCGTACCCCACCCCGGGCGAGCGCGTCAGAGCGATCGGACTGTGGGCCGGGTTCAGCGGCATCGGCCTGGCCGCCGGACCGCTGGCGGGCGGGATCCTGGTTGAGGCCTTCGGCTGGCCCGCCATCTTCCTGGTCAACGTGCCTATCGGGGCCGTCCTGCTGCTGGCCGGGCTGCGCGTGCTCAAGGAGTCCCGCAACCCGGGCGCGCCGCCGATCGACGTGCCGGGCACGGTCCTGTCCGTCGCGGCCGTGGGCACCGTGACCTACGGCCTGATCGAGGGCGGCTCCCGAGGCTGGACCTCGCCCGTGATCCTGGGCAGCTTCGCCGCCGGACTGGTGCTCCTGGTCGCGTTCGTCGTGGTCGAGGGCCGTGTGCCGACGCCGATGCTGCCGCTGAGGCTGTTCCGCCGGCGGCTGTTCACGGTCTCCAACACGGCGATGGTCGTGGTCGGGTTCGCGCTGATGGGGTCGTCGTTCTTCTTCTCCCAGTTCTTCGTCTACGTCCAGGGCACGTCGATCCTGGTCGCCGGGCTGCAGACCCTGCCCGTCTCACTGGCCATGGTGATCGTCAGCCCGTACGCGGGCCGGTTCGCGGCCAGGTACGGCTACCGCGTCGTCGTCAGCATCGGCCTGACCCTGGCCGGGCTGGGGCTGCTGGCGCTGGGCTTCGTCCACGCCGATACCGGCTACGGGAACGTGTGGTGGCGGCTGGCGGTCGTCGGCATCGGGTTCGCCCTCACCATGTCGCCGCTGACCGGGGCGGCGATCCAGGCGGTCAGCCCGCAGGAGGGCGGTCTCGCCTCGGGCGTCAGCAGTACCACCCGGCAGATCGGCGCGGTCCTCGGCGTGGCGGTACTCGGGGCGATCGTCCACACGCGGGAGTCCGGCGGCGCCTCCTTCGAATCCGGCCTCACCAGCGCCTTCCTCGCAGCGGGTACGGTGACGCTGGCCTGCGCCGTACTCACCGGCCTTGGGCTGACCGCAGCCCGGACCCCGAAAGGCGTCCGGGCGCTCGAGACGACGGCGGACCACCCAGCCCCACTCCGGTGACAGCCATCAGGCCGCTGACCCAGACCGCGATGTCCATGGACGCCTCCGGCTCGTGCGGCCGGGCGGAGCAGCCGGTCCTGGAGATGGGCGGAGCCGGCGACGTTCAGGGAGTCAGGGTCCAGGAGATCACCGCTCCGGCGTCGGCCTTGTAGGCGTCGCGGACGCGCAGGCGCCAGACACCCTCCAGCACCTCCGCGCTGAGGTCGACGGGGTAGTCGGCGACCAGATCGGCGGCGGAGTCGTCGGAATCGGCCTGCTTGAGCGGATACGCGCTGCCGTCGGGCGCGATCAGGTCCACGACCAGGTCGCCGCGGTAGGTGTGGCGGAGGTTCACCGACACCTTGGCGGCCGCCGAGCCCGTGCCCGCGCACCCGGCCGCGGTGAGCGGGCGTTCCACGGTCGCCCGGTCGGGCAGATCGGCGCCCCCGGCGTCGGTGAACGGCCCGCAGGCAGCCATCTGGGGGATGAACAGCAGGCGGTTGGGCGAGCCGGACCCGGCACCGGTGATCTTGCCGGGGGTGGCCGACTCGGTGATCGACCGCTGGATCTGGGCCGGCGTGCTGCCCGGCGAGGCGCCCAGCAGCAGCGCCGCGGCGCCGGCGACATGCGGCGAGGCCATCGAGGTTCCGCTGATGGTGTTGACGGCGCTGTCGGAGGTGTGCCAGGCGGAGGTGATCTCCCCGCCGGGTGCGAACAGGTCCAGGCATCGTCCCCAGTTGGAGGTGCTGCGGCGGCTGTCGTTGGAGTTGGCCGCGCCAACGGTGATCACCTCGGGGACGGAGGCCGGTCCGACCGAACAGGCGTCGGCGTTGTCGTTGGCCGCGGCGGCCACGTAGGTGTAGCCGCGGTTGACGGAGTTGCGGAGAGCGGTGGTGAGGGCCGAGCTGACGGCGGTCTTCACGCTGACGTTGACCACGGCGGGCGCGGTGCCGTTGGCGGCGATCCAGTCCACGCCGGACAGGACCGCGGAGTTGGGACCGCGCCCGTCGCAGCCCAGCACCCGGACGGCGATGGGCCTGACCTTCTTGGCCACACCGTGGGCGGTGCCGCCGATGGTGGCGGCCACGTGCGTGCCGTGGCCGTTGCAGTCGGAGGCCACGTCGTCGCCGTCGAGGAGGTCGCGTCCGTAGGAGGCCCGGCCGCCGAAGTCGGCGTGGGTGATGCGGATGCCGGTGTCGATCACGTAGGCCCGGACCCCCTGGCCGGTGCCCGGATAGGTGAACGAGCGCGACAGGGGCAGGTCGCGCTGGTCGATCCGGTCCAGCCCCCAGCTCGGCGGGTTGTCCTGCCGGTCGGCGGCGAGGGTGGCCATGGAGTCCTGCTCCACATGGGCCACCGCGGGGTCGGTGGCCAGCTCGCGCGCCGCCGGCTCGCTCATCGCCGCGGCGAAGCCCTTGATCGCGGTGGAGTACGTGCGTTCCACCTCGCCGCCGTAACGCGCGGCGAGGTCCCGGGCCGCCGGAGCGACACCACGGCCGCGTAACTCCCCGGTGTCCTTGAGTACGACGATGTAGCGGTCGGGGATGGCCTGTGGATCAGGCGGCGGGGCGGCGTGGGCGTTGACCGGCGAGTACGCGACGGCCGTGACAGCGATCAGGCCGACGGCCAGGGTGCGGATGCTTCGTCTCATGGGTCAGAAAGGTCGCTCCACATTTCGCACGTGTGGCGCGTTCATTGCCACTGGCACCAATGTGCCATCCCCAAGGCGACAAAACCGATATATCACCATAAAAGGGCTTAAATGCCCTCGAAGACAAGGGGTCAAATCGCGGAACAACCCGATTTGGCACGCGAAATTACCACCTTCACCTCGGCAAAGACGCGCCACCCCGCCCGGCTATTCACTGAATGAAACCGCTCGGCCTGACCGGCCCATTGACTCAACCGTCAGCGCGGGTAGTTTTCAGTCCGCCGTGGGCCCACGGATCAACTCGCGATCTCCCCCCAATCCGAGAGGAACCCCCACAGTGATCCGTCACGAGCATCGACGACGGCTGCTGGCCGGCGCGACGGGCGTGGTGATGCTGGCGGCCCTGGGCACGACCACCACTCCCGCCCAGGCCATGCCCGTTACCGCCGCGTTAGCCGTACCCTATCCGCAAGGACCACCCCAGCAGACCGGCCTTCGCACGCAAACCGCACCACCTCAGCAGGCCGGCCTTCGCACGCAAGCCGCACCGGCCGCGAACCTGGTCCCCCAGCTCGCCGAGGCCGGTGCCACCGTCACCGCCGCCGGCGCTTCCGGCACCGCCGCCCGCGACGTCTGCAGCAGCGGCGCCGCCTGGTTACGCCTCCGCTTCACCCGCCTGGACCTGCGCGGCAAGGACAGCCTGACGCTGACCGGCTCGCGCGGTGGCACCTTCCGTTTCACCGGCGCCCACTGGCGCGACCGCGGCTTCACCACCCGCGCGTTCCAGGGCGACTGCGTCAAGGTCGAACCGCGCTTCGCCGACCCGGCCAGCGTCTACGCCGTCGAGGGCGTGCAGGCCGGGACACGTCCCCTGGCGTCGGCCGAGGTCGTGGTGGCCGGCGCGGGCGACATCTGCGGCAGCGCCTGCGCCGAGACCGGCAAACTGCTCACCTCCATCAACCCGGCGGCCGTCTTCACCACCGGCGACAACGCCTACGACAGCGGCACGCTGAGCGAGTACCGGGGCGCCTACCACCGCACCTGGGGCCCCTTCTTCGGCAAGACCTATCCGACTCCGGGCAACCACGAGTACGAGACCAGCGGCGCCTCGGGCTACTTCGATTACTTCGGGGCCCGCGCCGGCACCCGTGGCCGGGGCTACTACAGCTGGGACATCGGCGACTGGCACTTCATCGCCCTCAACAGCAACATCTCCATGGCCGCCGGCTCGGCCCAGGAGCAGTGGCTGCGCCAGGACCTGGCCGCCAACACCAAGCCCTGCACGGCCGCGTACCTGCACCACCCGCTCTACAACGTCGGCAACCACAGTCCCTCCACCGGCACCCGGCCGCTGTGGAAGGCGCTGTATGACGCCAAGGCCGACCTGATGCTGGCCGGTCACGACCACAACTACCAGCGCTGGGCTCCGCAGGACCATCAGGGCGCGGCGAAGGCCGACGGGGTCCGGGAGATCCTGGTCGGCACCGGCGGCAAGAGCTTCTACAGTCTCGGCTCCGGCAGCCCGGCCAACCTCCAGGTCAAGAACGCCAACACCCACGGCGTGCTCAAGCTGACCCTGACGGCCGAGTCCTACCGCTTCGACTTCGTGCCGATCGCCGGCCGGACCTTCACCGACTCGGGCACCCAGCGCTGCCACAAGGCCGCAACCGGCGACCCGGACTTCACGATGAGCGCCGACCCGGCCGCGCTCACGGTCGCCCCGGGCGCGTCCGGCTCCGCCACCGTCGCCCTGGCCAGTACGAACGGCTTCACGGGCACCGCGCAACTGTCGGCCTCCGCACCGCCGGGCATCACCGCGACCCTCTCGCCGTCGTCGGTGACGCTGTCCTCCGGCGGTACGGCAAGCGCCAGGCTCGACGTGGCGGTGGCCCGGGACACCCCGCCCGGCACCCACACCCTGACCGTGACCGGAGCCTCCGGCTCCCTGTCCCACACCACGCAGGTCCGGCTCACGGTCGGCACGGGCGGCGGCCCGGTCTTCGCCGACGACTTCGAGCAGGACCGGGGCTGGCAGGTCAACCCGGCCGGGACCGACACGGCCACCTCCGGCCGCTGGGAGCGCGGCGACCCGGAAGAGACCACCGAGTCCGGCGTCAAGCAGCTCGGCACCGCCGTGAGCGGCACCAACACGCTGGTCACCGGCAGGCTCGCCGGATCGGGTCCGGGCGCCAACGACGTCGACGGCGGCCTCACCAGCGTGCGGTCGCCGGCCATCACCCTGCCTTCCGGGACGTCCACGCTGAAGCTGTCGCACACCTTCTCCCACCGCGACAACTCCTCGGCCGCCGACTTCCTGCGCGTCAAGGTGGCCGGCGCCACCACCGCCACCGTGCTGGAACGCAAGGGCACGGCCGGCACCGACCTGGACGGCGCGTGGACCTCGCTCACGGCCGACCTGTCGGCCTTCGCCGGACAGACCGTCCGGATCCTGGTGGAGACGGCCGACGCCGACACCGCCAGCCTCATCGAGGCCGCGATCGACGACGTGAGCGTCACCGCGTCAGGGAGCGGCGGGGCGACCTTCGGCAACGACGCCGACTTCCCCGTCGCCGACCAGGGCACCGTGGAAAGCCCGGTGGAGGTCACCGGGCAGCCGGGCAACGCCCCGGCCGCGCTCCGGGTCAAGGCACGGGTCACCCATCCCTACCGGGGTGATCTGGCGGTCGAGCTGGTGGCGCCGGACAACCGGGTCTTCCCGGTCAAGGCGCCGCACACCAAGCAGGACGGCGCCGACCTGGCGCTCGACACCACCGTCGACGCCTCGGCCGTGGTGGCCGACGGGACGTGGCGGCTGCGGGTCAAGGACACCCTCGCGCAGGACGACGGCGTCCTGACCGGGTGGAGCCTGACCTTCTGACCGCCGCCGCGGGTGCGGGGATTCCGGGCCCCGCACCCGCCTCTCTCCCCAGAGGTGTGTTGTGTACCTGTCCTCCACCAGGGCTGCCGCCCCCGCTCCCGCGGGCGGACGCCCGCGTTCCTTCCGCGTCCCGGCCACCGTGATGGCACTGGGCCTGGTCAGCTTCTTCACCGACGTCTCCAGCGAGATGATCGCCGCGTTCCTGCCCATGTACGTGCTTTACGGGCTGGGCGCGGGCTACCTGCAGCTCGGTCTGCTCGACGGGCTGCACACCGGGGCCAGCGCCCTGTTACGGCTGGCCGGAGGGCATCTGGCCGATCGCCTGGCGCGGCCCAAAGCGGTGGCCATGGCCGGTTACGGCCTGTCGGCGCTGAGCAAGCTGCTGTTCCCGGTGGCGGGCGGAGCGGTCGCCGGGATCAGCGCGGCCATCACCGTCGACCGGGCGGGCAAGGGCCTGCGGACGGCTCCCCGCGACGCCCTGATCACGGCCGCGACGCCGCCGCCGCTGCTCGGCACCGCGTTCGGCGTGCATCGCGCGCTGGACACCGCGGGCGCGCTGCTGGGCCCGGTGGCGGTCTTCGCGCTGGTGGCCGTGATCGGCGACGCCTACGACACCGTCTTCGTCACCAGCTTCTGCCTGGCGCTGATCGGGCTGGTGATTCTGGCCTGCTTCGTCCGGGAGCGCCGGACCGAGCCCGGGACGCGGCCGAAGGTCGTGCTCAAGGACGGTCTGCGGCTGGTGAGCGACCCGGCGCTGCGCCGGGTGACGCTGTACGCCGGGCTCTTCGGCCTGGTCACCGCTGGTGACGCGTTCGTCTTCGTGGCGGTGCAACGGCAGGCCGGGCTACCGGTCGGGACGCTGCCGCTGCTGCCGCTCGCCACCTCGCTGGTGTTCCTGCTCGCGGCGGTGCCGCTCGGCCGGCTGGCCGACCGGATGGGCGGCTGGCGGGTCTTCCTGATCGGTCACGCCCTGCTGGCGTCGTCCTACGTCCTGCTGGCGCTGCCGGCGACGGCGTTGCTCGCGCTGCCGCTGCTCGGGCTCTTCTACGCGGCCACCGACGGCGTGCTGATGGCGCTGCTGGCCCACCGTCTGCCCGGCCACCTGCGGGCCAGCGGCCTGGCCCTCACCCAGACCGCGCAGGCCGTGGCCCGCGCGGGCGGGGCGGTCGGTTTCGGCGTGCTGGCCACCGGGCTGGGCCTGGGGTGGTCGTTCACCGCCGCGGGCCTCGCGCTCGCTGTGATCCTTTTGACGGCCTGGAGGTCCCCGTCATGAAGCGCGGCACCGTGATCGGCGTCCTGTCCATCGTGGCCATCCTCGGCGCGGGCGGCGGCTACGTGGCCCAGGCCGTCGACAACCAAGACGAGCAGCCGGTACGGCAGGCCGCCACGACCGGCGCCGCCCGGCTGGTCTTCCTCGACAAGGGCCGCACCCTGGCCCAGGTGCCCGCCGCCGACCCCGGCGCGGTCCCGGCCCCGCGCGGCCAGAGCTGCGTGCGCTCCTACACCGCCGCCCGCACCACGATCTGCCTCCGTCCGGTCATGCTCCCCGCCGGGTTCGAGGCGGTGATCACGCGTGAGGACCGGCCGGTGACCGAGCCGCTGCACATCGACGGCACACCCAGCCGGGCCCGCGTCTCTCCCAGCGGACGGCTGGCCGCCTGGACGGTCTTCCGCAGCGGCGACTCCTACGATCCGGGCGCCTTCGCCACCACCACCGGCATCTACGACACCGCCACGGGCACGCACCACGGCTCGCTGGAGGACTTCTCGGTGATCGTGGACGGCGAGCCGTACCGGCGGGAGGATCGCAACTTCTGGGGCGTGACCTTCGCCGCCGACGACGAGACCTTCTACGCCACCATGGGCTCGGCCAAGAAGATCTGGCTGCTGCGCGGCAAGCTGTCCACCCGCACGCTCACGGCGATCGGCCGGGACGCCGAGTGCCCGTCCCTGTCGCCCGACGGCACCCGGCTGGTCTACAAGAAGCGCGTCGGCGAGCACTGGCGGCTGCACGTCCGGAAACTGGCCGGCGGTAAGGAGACCCCGCTGGCCGAAACCGCCGGGGTGGACGACCAGGTGGCGTGGCTGGACGGCTCGACCGTGGCCTACTCGCGTCCGGCCGGCGGGCGTCCGGCGCTGTTCGCCGTGCCCGCCGACGGCGGCGGGGCGCCGCGGCTGCTGCGGCGCGAGGCCACGTCTCCGGCGCTGGTCAGTCCCACTCCCAGCTGACGCCGTGGATGCCGTGCTCGGGATCGAGCATGACGTGCGCGGCGACGGCCGAGCACCCGATCCGCAGCTGCGCCACGGCGCGCTTCGGATGGGCGACCGAGGGCTGGAAGTAGGCGTGGCAGTGCGCGGGCAGCACGGCCGGATCGAAGGCGATCTCCACCGTCAGCTCGCGCATTCCCTCATCGACGCGGAAGCTCGCGTAGCGGTCGATGTGGCCGGGCGGGAAGGCGAGGGTGTACTCCAGCACCGCGGTCCCGCCCACCGGCAGCTCCCGGTCCAGAAGCATCTCGTGCACCTCGAAACCGGTCTCCGGGTCGTTCCTGATCCGGCCGGGCCGCCAGCCGCGCGCCTGCTCGATCTCCGGCCCCGGCACGCCGGCCATGAACGAGCGGTGCACCATGAGTTCGCGCCACACCGGCTCCCGGTGCGCGCGCACCACCACCTGCGTGGTCAGGGAACGGATCTGCCGGTGCGCGTCCATGCGCAGCAGCGCGCTGTGCCGCAGCCGTTCCAGCCGGGTCAGGCAGTCGGGGGTGGCCTCCAGCTGTGCCAACGCTCGCCACAGCCCTTCCGGCCTGGCCCATGCCTGGTCGGGGCGCGACGGGTGGTGCCCGCTCCAGCGGCCTCGGGGACGCGGCGGGCCGAGCAGCGTGACCAGGGAGCCGCCGGGCAGGTCCAGCATCCGCTCCAGGACGCCGACCGCCCGCAGGGAGTCGGCGCGCTCGGGCTGGGTGCGGCCGGACTGCCAGTAGCTCAGCGCCGTCCGGCTCACCGAGAGTCCTTGCTCGCGCAGATGGTGCTGGAGCCGCTCCAGGCTGAGCCCGCTGGCCTGGATGGCCAGACGCAGAGCCAGGCTGAACGGTCCGCTCTCCAGCGCGTCGGCCAGCGCCGGCTCCGTGCTCCGGCCGCTCACGACAGCCAGCCCCGGCCGGCGGCGACGGCGGCGAGCTGGAAGCGGTTGGTCGTGGCGGTCTGCGCCATGAGCTGCTCCAGGCGGCGGTAGAAGGTCCGGCGGCTCAGGCCGAGCGTCTCGGCCGCCCTGGTGTCACTGATGCCGGAGTTGAGCAGCACCAGCAGCCGGCGATCGGCCGGCTTGATGGCCGCCGCGGGCCCGCCGGTCAGGTGCAGCGGCACCGCCGTGGCCCAGGCCAGGTCGAACAGGCCGATCAGCGCCTCCAGCAGCCCGCCCGCGTACACGATGACCAGCCGCGCGTCCGGGCCGTCGCCCGGCCTGGTCAGCCAGGCCAGGTCGGCGTCCAGGACGGTCATGTTCACCGGCAGTTCCGGCGCCACCCGTGCCTGCTCGCCGGCCTCGACGCAGGGGATGACGTTGTCCTCCAGGTAGCCGGGCAGCTCCAGGCAGTCGCGCGAGTAGACCACGCGGTAGCTCACGCCGCGGCCCAGGTGCTCGATCTCGGCCCGGTTGGCTGCGCCGAACAGGTGCGGCGGCCGGTCCAGGCGGCGGATCCCGTGGCGGACGCCGGCCGCCAGTTGCCGGATGCGCAGCTTCACCGCCGCGCCGGTGACCACCTCGACCGGGGAGTCGACGTCGACCGGGCGCGCGGATCTGCGGTGCTCTTCGAAGGACTGGCTCACCGCGATCCTGGCCTGTTCCAGCTCGACCTGGCGGCGCCGTACCAGCGCGTCCAGGCCCGCTTCCGGGATCACCGCGCGCACGCCTCTGCCGGTGTCGTGGCGGGCGGCCAGGCCCCAGGTGATCAGTTCCTTGACGGCGGCGCGCACGCCGTCGCCGCGCAGGTCGAGTGCCGCCGCCAGCTCGGCTTCGGTGGCGCGTCGCACTCTGAACAGGTGTTCGTAGACTCTCGCCGTGTCGGCACGCAGGCCCAGCAGGACGAGCTGGTGGTGCAGATCCTCCTGTTCCACGCGGTCACTATGGCATGTTCTGGCCCGACGTCCACTTCACGCGGCGCTTCCGCTGCCGGCGGTGCCCGTGGGTGCCTCACGGGCTACCAGTAGGTCACGTTCCACCGTTGCGAGGGATGGGGGACGCAGGTTCCGGGCGACACGTGCGCCCCCTCCACGTCGAAAGCGGGACTCAGGCACAGGTTGCTGCTCGTGCTGAGAATGGCGAAGTTCTGGTGTGTCCAATACTGGATGCGATGGTCAATGCAGCGCTGCAACTCGGCCGCGTGGACGCCGGTGCCCGTGGCCACCGCAGCCAGGCAGTAGCTGCTTCGGAGGTGGATGAGCCATCCGCCGTTCCACCAGCCCCACCTCTGGCCTTGGTCGCCGCTGTGGCAACGGCCCAGGTAAACGCTGCTGCCGAGGTTGCCGGTGGTGTCAAGGCACAACCCCAGATTCTCATGGTTGGCGACCTTGAAGGGGCCGGGAGTGCCGGGAGGATACGCGGCGCCGGAACCTTCGCCGCGTGGGCTCGCTGATGCGCTCGCCACGCTGCCGAGGACAAGCAGGGGCACTGCCAGGACGGTCGCTGCCAGCCGGAGCCGGAACATTTCTGGTCCCTTCGACGAGGAGGCTCACGAGGCGGCCGTGGTTCAGTTCTCAGCCAATGACAGGATGCACGCCGGGGCGAAGCTTGTCTTTACCTCTGCGTACACTGTTTTGTCACGCGGGCAGTGAAGCGGCGCCAACGACGGCTCCCACAGTCGCGCCAGCGTCACCACCAAAGGGACCTCGCCGCACTCCACCATGCGCCGCCGGCGGCGTGAACGGTCGCGCGACCTGGTCAAACGCCCTGGCGCTCGCGCTCGTCATGGCCGGATCACCGTCTTCGCGTTCACCGGCATGCGGCGGACCCGGCAGGTCCTCGCACGCGCAGTACGCACCACGGCGGCCGTCGTCGAGCCCCAGTACTTTCGCTCCACCAGGGGCTTGCCTTGAAAGCCGGCGGCTGCCGGTGTGAGTGTGTAACGGCCAGGATGGGAGGACGAGCCGGTCATGAATGAGTCCGCCGCCTGGGTCCGCGTGCGTGCGCTTGCCGCGAAAGCGCCGGTGACGCTGCTGGTGGGCGGTGCCAAGGGGATGGGTAAGACCTGGCTGGCCGGCCGGATCATGGCGGAATCCCAAGCCGCGGTGCGCGTGGCGGTGGGGTGCGGAGGGCTGCCGTCGGAGCACTACGTGGTGACCCGGGAACTGATCGCGGGCCTGTGCGAGGGGGAGACGGCCCGGGAGCGGCGAGCGCTCGCAGCCATCGAGCGCGACGGGGTCTATGACGTCTGCCGGGCAGTTCGGGAATTGCTGCGGAGCGCGGGCGAGACCGTCCTGCTGGTGGTGGAGGATGTGGACCGCGCGGACGCGCGGTCGCGGCAGGTCCTGCGGTACCTGGCGACCAGGCTGCCGCGGGGGGTGGCGCTCGTGATGACCTACTCGCCGGGAGAGCAGCCGCCGCTGGGCGCGCCGTTGGCGCCGGCCGCGGGAGGCAGCGGCGTGCATCGTGTCGAGCTGCGTCCGATGCCGGTGGCGGAGATCGCCAAGTTCGCCGGTCGGCCTCCCGGCCGGTGGGCGCTGGACCTGCACGAGCTGACGGGCGGGGTGCCGCTCTATGTCGCCGAAGTGCTGGCCGGCCCGGCGGGGGAGATTCCCGGGACGGTGATGGAGCTGGTGCGGGAAAGGCTCGCGGGGGTGGACCCGTACACGCGGAAGGTGGTCTGGGCGGCCGCGATCGCCGGGTCGGCCGGAGCGCAACTGCTTCCCGCGAGGATCGTCAGACCGGCGGTGGTGGCGAGGATCTGCGGCGTGGCGGTCGGCGAAGTCGAGCCGGCCCTGCTGGATGGCGTACGAGCGGGCCTGTTGACCTGTCGTGAAGGCGGCACGTTCGCCTTCGCCCCACCGCTGCTGGGCCAGGCGGTGGCCGAAGGCATCCCGGTGGCGCGGCGATGCGAGCTGCACGCCGCCGCGGCCGAAGCGCTGCGGGAACACGACAGTGGCGCACAGCCGGAGGAGCTGATCCATCACCTCAAGGCCGCGGGGCAGCTGGCCACGGCGGCCACGTACGCCCAGAAAGCGGCGGACCAGGCCGTGCAGGCAGGCGACACCGCCCGCGCCGTGCACGTCCTGCGGGTGCTGCTGAGCGAGCCGGAGCTGCCGGGCCGGGCGCGGCGCGAGCTCGCCGCCAAGCTGGGCACGCTGGCGATCACCGGCCTGCGCTGCGAGGAGACCATCGCGTTGCTGCGCGCGATCCTGGCCGATCCACTGCTGCCGCAAGGGCTGCGCGGCGAGTTACGCCTGAACCTGGGTCTGGTGATGATGAACCAGGCAGGCGACGCCGCGGGCCGAGGCGAGCTGGCCCGTGCCGCCCGCGAACTGCGCCGCCGACCGGCTCTGGCGGCACGGGCCATGTCAGCGCTGGCCCTGCCGTACGGTGCGGCGATTCCGCTTCACGAGCACCTGTGGTGGCTGGAAGAAGCCGAACGGACGGTTCCGGAACGCGGTGACGCGGCGCTGCTGACGGGAGTGGGCGTCAACCGCGCGGGCGCGCTGATGCAGATCGGCGATCACCGGGCGTGGGCGGCGGCGTGGGAGCTGCCCGAGAACGGCAGGACACCGGCCGAACGGCTGCAACTGGCCCGCGGCTACTGCAACCTCGCCGGGCCCGCCATGGCCCTGGGCTACCCGAACGCCTCGGCGCAGTACCTTTCCAGGGCCGAAGAACTGGCCGCGCACGCCGGCCCCTCCTACCCGAAGGCCCGGATCGCGGAGGTACGGCTCTATCACCGCTGGGCGACGGGACGGCGTCAAGGGCTGGCCGAGAGCGCGCACCGGCACCTGACAGCCAACGCCGGCAGCCCCGCGGCCACGGCGAACGCCTCCCTGGTCCTGGGACACCTGGCCTTGTCGAGGGGGGAGTGGGAGGAGGCGGCGCAGTTCCTCGGCGGGCCGGGACTGGATGGTTCCATCGGCTGGTACGGGATCGAGTTCGTCCTGGGTACCGCCGGAAGAGTCAGGCTGGCCACGGCCCGCGGCCAGTGGCCGGCCGAGCTGGACCAGGCGCTGGAGCTGTTCCGCGCCAAAGGCGTGTGGACGTGGGCGGGCGAGCTGGTCGACGCCGCGATCGAGGCCATGGTGCGGCAGGGGGAGCAGGATCGGGCCAGTGCGCTGCTGGAGGAGTTCGCCGCCGACGTGAGCGCACGCGACTGCCCGTTCGCCCACGCGGTGGCCCTGCACGGCAGCGCCGTCCTTGAGCAGGATCCGGAGTCGTTGGCCCGGGCCGCCGCCGCGCTGGCGGCCGTGTCCCGTCCCTACGAGCAGGCCAGAGCTCTGGAGAGCGCGGGCCGCTGCTCGCTGCCGGAGGGCATCGGGCAGGTGGCCGAGGCCGCGCGGTTGTTCACCGCGCTCGGCGCCACCTGGGACGCGGCGCGGTGCGCGCGGGCGCTGCGCGAGCACGGCGGCAGCGCCGAGCCCAGGAGAGGCAGGCGCGGGTACGGCACGCAGCTCTCACCCCGGGAACAGCAGGTGGCCCGGCTGATCGCGCTGGGCCGGACCAACAAGCAGATCGCCGACGTGCTGTTCCTGTCCCCTCGCACCGTGGAACAGCACGTCTCCCGCGTCCTGCGCAAGCTCGGAACGACCTCCAGGGCCGAGGTGAGCCTGGAGTGAATACGTAGTATTTCCCGGATTGTTTCTCGTACAAAACCTCGCACAAGGTGCTCTCTAACACCCCCCAGTGAAGGAGAACCCTTCGTGCACAGGATCAAGGCCCTGATCGCCGGGGCCGGTCTGGCGGCTCTGCTCGTGGCACCGACCTCGGCAGCCGCGCAGGCCGTACCGGACGGGTCGTCCGCGCCGACCGCGCGGGAGCCGTTCGCCGGCTACATCGTCCTCCTGGGTGAGCCCAGCGCCGACCCCGCCGCCGTGCTCACCCAGCACGTGCGCAGGTACGGCGGGCAGCCCGGCCACGTCTACCGGCACGCCCTGCGCGGCTTCTCGGCCCTGCTCACCCCCACCGCGGCCGAAGCGCTACGCCGGGACCCGCGCGTCAGCTCCGTCCAGCCCGACCAGATCATGTCCATCACCGACCAGACCCTGCCCACCGGCTTACGCCGGGCCAACGCCACCGCCAACCCCAACCTCAAGATCAATGGCACGGAGGACTACGTCGCGGACGCCGACATCGCGATCATCGACACCGGTATCGACGCCGGCCACCCCGACCTGACCGTCGTCGCCCGCACCAACTGCCTGAACACCACCACCTGCCAGGACAACGCCGGACCGGACGACCACGGGCACGGCAGCCACGTCGCCGGCAGCGCGGCCGCCCGCGACAACGGCGTCGGCGTGGCCGGCGTCGCGCCCGGCGCCCGCCTGTGGTCGGTCAAGGTCCTCAACGCCTCGGGCAGCGGCCAGTTGTCCGGCGTCGCGGCGGGCGTCGACTGGGTCGCCGCGCACGCCGACGAGATCGAGGTCGCGAACATGAGCCTGGGCTGCGAGAACTGCCAGACCGACGCGCTGGATCAGGCCATCGCCAACGCTGTGGGCAGGGGCGTGGTCTTCGTGGTGGCCGCGGGCAACAACCACAAGGACGCCCGCACCTTCTCCCCGGCCAACCACCCGGACGTGATCACCGTCTCCGCGCTGGCCGACTTCGACGGCGCCCCGGGTGGCCGCGCGGCGTCCACCTGCCGCGCCGACCAGGACGACACACTGGCCGACTTCAGCAACTTCGGCTCCGCGGTCGAGATCGTCGCGCCCGGCACCTGCGTCTACTCCACGCACAAGGACGGCGGCTACGCCACGCTCAGCGGCACCTCGATGGCCGCGCCGCACGTGGCGGGCGCCGCCGCGCTGCTGACCGCGGGCGGCCACCGGGCCACCAACCGCGACGGGGTCTTCGCCGTACGGCAGCGCCTCGTCGACACCGGCACCGGCGACTGGCGTGACGACTCCGGCGACGGCATCAGGGAGCCGTCGCTGGACGTGAGTTCGACCCAGGACTACCCGGCCGGCAACGCCGACCCCGGCCGCCCCACCGCCGCGTTCACCGCGACCTGCTCCAACGCCAACACCACCTGCTCCTTCGACGGCGGTACCGCCACCGACCCCGACGGCACCATCACCGGCTACGCCTGGGACTTCGGCGACGGTGGCACCGCCACCGGCAAGAACGCCTCGCACACCTACCCGAAGGCCGGCTACTACAGCGTCCGGCTGACGGTCACCGACAACTCCGGCAAGACCAACAGCACCCGCAGGCTCGTCAAGGCCGGTGACCTGCCGCCCACCGCCGTGGTCACCGGCCGGTGCAACCGCTCCTCGTGCAGCTTCGACGCGCGGGGTTCCACCGACGAAGAAGGCGCCATCACCAGCCACCGCTGGGACTTCGGCGACGGCGGCACCGCCACCGGTCCCACCGCCTCCCACACCTACCCCGCCGCCACCGCCACCTACACCATCCGGCTGACGGTCACCGACGCCGCCGGCCAGAGCGCGTCCGCCACCGCCCGCGTCAAGTGCACGAAGGTCGTCAACAGCGCGATCTGCTTCCTGCAGCCGTAACCCCCGCCCCTCCCGACCACCGCGGCCCGGAACGTCACCGCGTACCCGGGCCGCGGCCCTGCCCTCAAGACCGAACGTCCGGCGCGGGCGCTCACCCCTCTTCCGGCCCGCCGCACCGCGACCGGAGCCATGCCGGCGGCCTTCTTGTGATCGCCTGTACTGAGGGTGATGGGATGATGTGTTCCTGTAACGCCGGGCTCCTTGGCGCAGATGTCTCTTCGTGGACAAGGAGCCGGCGAGTCGACTGCAGGGCATGGCGCTCATGGCGGGCTGTGCGGTGGCCTTGGCCGTAGGGGCCGGCGGGTGTGGCGCCGGACCGGCGCCGACCGTGACCGTCACCGTGTCGCCACCCCCCGCGAGCGAGAGCGGGATTACCCCGGCGACTCGCCCCACACGGTCAACCAGGGTGCGCACGCCGCCACCATGCCCGACCGGCGGCGGAGATCCGGTCGCGGTGCCGTGCCCGACGGTGCGTTCCGCGCGGATCCCGACTCCGACCATCACGGTGCCGATACCCACGACGACAGTGCCGCCGAGTTCGCCGTCTCCCTCCGTGAGCGAGCCCGAGGACATTTCGCCCGAGCCGGAATCGATGATGTCGCCATGACGGCTGCCCCGCCCCCACCGGAGCGGCCCCGCCCGCTCGATGTCGTAGGGCTGGTCACCTTGCTGGTGGCCACCGGCGCGGCCATCCTCATCTACATGGGATGGGCGTACCTCGACGCCTACCTGCGACCGTTCTTGCTGAAGCCGACAGACCTGAACTACCGCCCCGACGAGTACGCCCTGTACGGCCTCAACCTGTTCTCCCCGGCATTCCTGCCCTGGATGGCGGCCATCCCGCTGGCGCTGGCCATCCTCACCCACCGTGCCACCCTGCTGCCTCGCCTGCCCGCGCGAGCACGCGCCCTCATCACCACGGCCCGCGCGCACCGCCTCATCCGGCCGCTGGGCCATCCGACCGCCCTCGGCACCGTCATCACGATCACCGCGATGGTCCTCGCCATGGCCGCGCTGTCGAACCGCCCCATCAGCAACTACCTTCTTCTGCTGCTGGTCATCGTCGGCCCGCTGCTGCTCACCTGGTCGGCGAGAGCCACTCCGCTGGGACGGGTGGCGTTCGCCGCGGCCGTGGCCATCGCCATCTTCTGCTCGCTGTGGGCGGCATCGATCTACGCCCAGCAACGTGGCGCCCGCTCGGCACAGGCCACTATCGACAAGGTCGCAGATCGCCCGCAGGTGGCCCTCTACACCGCGGACTCTCTCGGCCTGAACGTCCTCAACGTCAAGCGCGAGCCCCTCGGCCCAGGCGCCTACAAGTTCCAATACCTTGGCCTGCGCCTGCTGATGATCCGCGCGGACACCTACTACCTGATACCCGACATCACCCCCAACCACTGGGCGGCCGGCCATCACCGCACCTTCGTCTTCAAAGAAGAAGACGACGTCCGCCTGGAAATCCTGCCCGGAAACCGCCCAGGCTGAGCCGGCGCGCAGGGGCGGGCTCGACCGTGGGGCAGATCCTCCCTCGAGGCAGCTGTAGAGGGGCCGGGTGGTCGCGCCGGCGGAATCAGGAAGAGGCCGCCGCGTGGAGGGCCGCCACGACCTGCCCCCGGTGGTGAACCGGTCGCCGAAGCGGTCCGGTGCCAGTGCTCCAGGGCGTGCCGCGGGTGATGCGGTCGGCAAGAAGCAGTACGCCGCGCGAGCCTGGCCTCGTGTCGGCGCTGCTCTCACGCACCCGTGATCTTCTGGCAAGCTCGCGGCATGCTCAAGCTCACCGATTTCATCATCGACTGCCCGGACACCATGGCGCTGGCGGCCTTCTACTCCGAGGTGACGGGACGCCCGATCAAGGAAGGCAGCCACGCGGACTGGGCCGGTATCCCCTTCGGTGAGATCGAGCTGGCCTTCTTCCGGGTGGACGACTACCGCGCACCGCATTGGCCCGACACCGAGCACCCCAAGCAGTTCCACCTCGACTTCGAAGTGGACGACATCGAATCCGAGCAGCGCCGCGTCCTCGAACTCGGGGCGACGCTCCAGCGGAACTTCATCGGCCCCGAAGGCTATGGCTGGCGCATCTACACCGACCCGATCGGCCACCCTTTCTGCCTGTGCCGCAACAAGGGCGTCGTCTGGACCGAGCAGGGCCCGGTCTGGCCCAAGCGCGACTGAGACCTGGCCGAAGAGCGGGGGAGCGCGGGTTCCCCCTTGCGCGCGTCACGAGGCCGGGACGAACTCCTCGGCCATCGCCCGCCCTTCTGCCTGCACGCGCACCGCCACCGGCTTGACCGCGCGTTCGTACCGGGCCAGCGCCCCCTCCAGATCGCCGCCCGCCCGCAGCTCGCCGGCCAGAGCGTGGGCGGCGGCCAGCGCCATGCCCGCGCCCTGCCCGGTGAGCAGGGACATCGCCTGGCAGGCGTCGCCCACCAGCGTCACTCTGCCCCGGCTCCAGGCCGGCAGGTCGATCTGGGCCACGCGGTCGTAGTACGGCTCCGCCGGGCAGTTGTCCAGGAGGCGTGGCACGAGCCAGCCGCGCCCGCCGTACACCTTGCGCAGCTCGGCACGCGGGTCGGCGGGCAGGGGCGCGCCCGGCGCCGTGCGGTGCGTGAACAGGGTCGCGACCCGCCCGTCACGCGCGGGATAGGCGCCCACCTGCCGGCCGGGCGCCTCCAGCATGTGCAGGTCGTTGCCCAGGGCGCGGGCGGTCTCGGGGTCGTCGAAGACGTAGGCGGCGGTGTGGAATCCCAGGTCGAGCAGCGTGTGCCCGGCCGCGCCGAAGGCCAGCGTCCTGATCCGCGAGTGGATGCCGTCCGCGCCGACGAGCAGGTCGGCGCGCTCCACACCGCCGTCGCTCAGCGTCACGGCGAGGCCGTCGCCAAGGTCGTCGTAGGCGCGCACGGTACGGCCGAAGCGCACCCGGGTCTTCATCGACCGGTACAGAACGTCTTCCAGCTCCCCCCGCATCATCGACAGAATCCGGTCGGAGCCGGGCCGGTCATCGGCGTAGCGCCCGGTCACGGTCCCCTCGTCGTCGTGATGGACGAGCTCCGACAAGGTGAACGCCCGCTCGCGCAGTTCGGGCAGCAACCCCATGCTCTCGGCGGCGTCGAAGCCGGGGCCCTGGCAGTCGAGCATGTACCCGGCTCCATGGGGCGCCGGAGCACGCTCGACGACGATCACCTCGTGCCCGTCGCGCTCCAGCAGCCCGGCCAGGGCCAGTCCGGCGATGCCCGCACCACAGATCAGAACTCTCATCGGTTCCCTTCCTCGCCGTCCGTGCACATCAGAGCGACCGTGGCGTCCACCGCGGCCAGGTGACTGCCGCGCACGCCGTCCGGGTCCACGAGAATCGCCCACATCAGCCCGTCCATGACCGCCATGATCAGCTGGGCCAGCGCCTCGTGGTCCTGGCAGGGACGCAGCCGCCCGCACTCCTCCGCCAGCCGCAGCGCCTCCAGCAGGAGGGCGCGCGACTCCCCGGTCACGTCCGCGATGGCCGCGGCGAAGTCGGGGCGGGACGCCGCCTGCGCATGGAAGGCGGCCCAGACCAGGGCCTCCCCACGACGGGCCGCGTCCAGGGGGAGGACCGCGAGGATCACCGCGCGCAGCGCCTCGGGGAAGCGCCGGCCCTCCGTGGTCAGGGGGACGTTGCGCAGCCGTTCACCAGAGGCCTCGATCACCTCGGCGAGCGCGAACCGCAGCATCTCGTCCTTGCTGGTGAAGTAGCGCTGGATGGCGCCCACGGAGCATCCGGCCTCGGCCGCCACGGTCCGCACGCTGACCGCCTCCATGCCCTCCCTCTCGATGACACGCAGGAGGGCCGCCGCGATGTGGCGGCGCCGTTCCCCGTGATCGACGCTCCTGGGCACTGGTGTCGCTCCCCTGTTGAATACACTCGTATGCATACGAGTGTATTCTAAGTCGCGCCGTCACGCGGGGCCCGATGGTCCGGCGGAGAACGCTCAAGACGCCGCGGGGGTGGCGTTCGATGCCATGATGCGAGGGTGGAAATGACCGACATAACGCGCGCGATCGCGGCTGCGACCTCGGTCGCCGCGTCGCTCGGCCTGCCGGCCGCCGACGCCGTCGTTCTCCACGACTCGAACAGGCTGGCGCTGCGGCTGACGCCGTGCGACGTCCTTGCCCGGGTCGCCCCCGCGGGGCATGAGGCCGCACGGTTCGAAGTCGAGCTCGCCCAACGGCTCGCCCAGGCCGGGTGCCCGACGGGACTCTTGGAACCTCGGGTGGACCCACGTGTGTACACGCGCGACGGCTTCACCGTGACGCTGTGGACCTACTACGAACCCGTGACACCGCACACCTCACCGGCCGACTACGCCAAGGCGCTGGAGCGGTTGCACGCCGGCATGCGCGAGGTCGACGTGCCGAGCCCGCGGTTCACGGATCGCGTCGCGGAGGCGGAAGCCGTCGTTGCCGACCCGGATCTCTCGCCGGAGCTCGCCGATGCCGACCGCGCGTTCCTCGGCGGCAGGCTGGGCGGCCTGCGACGGGCGATCGAGGAACGCGGCGCCGTGGAGCAGCTGCTCCACGGCGAGCCGCATCCGGGCAACGTGCTCGCCACGATGAACGGCCCGTTGTTCATCGACCTCGAGACGTGCTGCCGTGGACCCGTCGAGTTCGACCTCGCCCATGTCGCAGAGGCGGTATGCGAGCACTATCCGGACGTCGACCAAGGGCTGCTGGACGAGTGCCGGCAGCTCGTTCTCGCGATGGTCGCAGCCTGGCGCTGGAGGCGTGGCGACCAGCTTCCGGACGGGCGGCGATTCGGGGAGGAACTCCTGCGCTCGCTGCGCGAGGGCCCTCCTTGGCCGACACTCGACACGATCAGGGATGGTCCGGAGAAGTCGCCGACGGTCACTTGACGGCGGTAAGGCGCGCGAGCGACAGGGCGGCCTGACCTCCTCCGTAAGCGACCTCAAACTCCGTGGGCGACCTCAAAGGTTCTACCGCTTACTCCGGCGGCACGTACACGACCGGCCGGATCCAGGTCCGACCGCGGGTTCATGCCTGGATGGCCGGTCGTGGTCCGGTCGAAGGTCGGGTACCGCAGGGTGGTGCCGGCGGGGGAGCGGCGCACCGATGTCCATGTGCCGCGTTCGCCGATCGTGGTGCGCGGGGGCGGGCGGGGGCGGAGAATCAGTCGGATCGGGTCAGCGGGCGGTCGGCCCCCGGGTGGGGATCGTGGTAGGGGTGGGAAGGATGAGACGGGCAGGGCGATCCGAGAAAGTGGGACATGTCAGGATTTGTCGCCTACTAAGCTCGGGGATCCGTCGACGATCAGGGGGCTGAGCTGTGGCGCGTGGTACGACCATCGCGATCGTTTCCGTGGTGACGGTGGTGGCACTGGGGGCCGCCGGCACCGGCGCCTACTTCTTGCTGCGCACCACGGGAAGTCCGGCCGAGACCGCCGGGCGCTTCGCCGCCGCCTGGCAGAACGGCGACAACGCCGCCATGACCAGGGAACTCGCGGCGCCGCAGTCGCTGGCCGGGTATGAGCAGATGCGCACCGGCCTGGCCATGGAGACCCTCAAGGTCACGCTGGGCCAGGCTGCCCCGGAGAAGGACGGGCGCTCGGCGGTGCCGTACACGGCGAGCATGAAGCTCAAGAACGTCGGCGACTGGAGCTACCAGGGACAGATCCCCGTGAAGGTGACCGACCGCACCTGGAAGGTCGACTGGACGCCGCAGACCCTGCACCCGTCGATGAGCGACGGCGCCGCGTTCGCGCTCAAGACGCGCTGGCCGGAGCGCGGCGAGATCACCGACAGCACCGGCGCGCGCATCGACACCGGTCAGGTGGGCGGGTCGGTGCAGCAACTGGTCGGGTTCCTCGACAAGGCGACCAAGAAGGACATCGAACAACTCGGCCCCTCCTACAAGGTCGGCCAGGCCGTCGGCCGTGGCGGGCTGCAGGAGAACTTCCAGAAGCGCCTGGCCGGCACGCCCACCACCGAGATCCAGCTCGGCGGCAAGACGCTGGAGACGATCGACGGCGAGAAGGGCGGGAGCGTGGAGACCACCCTGGACCCGCGGATCCAGGACGCCGCCGTCGCCGCCGTCAAGGACCTGGACAAGCCGGCCGCGCTCGTCGCCGTCGAGAGCGGCAGCGGCGAGATCAAGGCCGTGGTCAACAACCGGGGCGGCTTCGACCGGGCCATCAACGGACGGTACGCGCCCGGCTCGACGTTCAAGGCGGTCACCGCCATCGGCCTGCTGGCCGGAGGCGTCGGCCCGCAGGAGCGGGTCACCTGCCCCAAGTACGCCACCGTCGGCGGGCTGAAGATCCGCAACTCCGAGCGGGCCGAGTACGGCTCGCTCAGCTTCTCCGACTCCTTCGCCTACTCCTGCAACACGACCTTCGCGCCCCTCGCCAAGCAGCACCTCGGCGCCGACAAGCTGCTGGAGACGGCCGAGCGGGTCGGCTTCAACCAGCCGCTGGCGATCGGCGTGCCGGCCACCAAGCCGAGCTTCCCCAAGGCCGAGTCCGACGCGGAGCTGGCGGCGGAGTCCTTCGGCCAGGCCCGCATCACCGCCAGCCCGCTCACCATGGCCTCGGTGGCCGCCGCGATCGCCGACGGCACCTGGCGCCCGCCGACGCTCGTACCCGACATGAAGCAGAAGGCCGAGCCGCGCGAACTGCCCGAGGGCGTGAGCGACAAGCTGGGCTCGATGATGTCGGCCGTGGTCACCAAGGGCACCGCCAAGGCGGCCGGGCTGCCCGGCGGCACCCGCGGCAAGACGGGCACCGCCGAGTACGGCAGCGGACCCAAGCTCGACTCCCACGCCTGGTTCATGGGTTACAAGGGCTCGCTGGCCTTCGCCATCGTGGTGGAGGGCGGCGGTGGCGGCGGCAAGGTCGCGGCCCCGGTCGCCGCGGCGTTCCTGAAGGGTCTGTGAAAGAGGGGCAACCCCGCAGGTTGCCCCCCTCCTGATGACAAACCGTCACCCGCAGCCGCGCTTGCCCGGCTTGGCGATCTTGCCCGCGGCCGCGCCGCCCTTGGCCGCCGCGTAGCCGCCCACCACCAGGCGATCCTCGAAGACGCGCTCGCCGGTGGACAGCTTCGTCAGCAGCCGGGAGGCGCCCGACTTGACGTTCACCGCGTAGACGTAGGTGCCCGGCACCGTGGACTCCTTCTTGCCCGGACGTTCCCGGCCGGCCGCCGCCACGATCTCGCCCGTGCCGAGCCAGTCGATCACGTCGGCCCGGTCCACGTCGGCCGGGAGCCTCGGCTTGACCTTGGTCATCTTGCCCGTCGCGGTGGAGTACACCGTCAGCCACACCGGCGTCATGTCCGGCCCGCACGCGGGCGGGCCCTTGGGCACCAAGTTGGCCGCCCGGCCGTCGCGCGCGGCGAAGGCGCCCCAGATGAGGTGCTTGCCGGCCTTCTCCGGAATCTTGGCCTTGGTCGTGTGCCCGTCCGCGACGGTGCGGAACCAGCCCCGCCGTCCCATCCCGGGCTCGCTCAGCAAGGTCACCCGTCCGGAACCGGGCTCGACGTCCAGCAGCGTCAGGCCCTTGGGCATGTGCCGCGCCGTGCCCGCCTCCACCTCGACGTAGGTGGTGACCGGGTGGTCGGAGTGGCGCGGGTGGGTGATCGCCAGGCCGCCGCCGTCCCGGACGAACTTCAGGCCGAACGGCGAGCCGACCGACCCCTTCGGCGCCCGGTGGGGAAGCTCCCAGGTCTGCCCCGTGCCCAGGTCGCGTACCACCACGCGGTCGTCGGAAGCGCGCTGGTAGGCGACGCGGGTGCCGTCCGGGCTGATGGCGAAGGCCCCCGCCTCGCCGGCGTCGTCGGCCTTCTTGCCCTTCTCGTACGCGAGCGCCTCCGGGAAGGAGTGGACCCGCCCGTCGAGCGTCACCACCCGCCAGGTGTCGCACGTGCCGGTGGGCAGCAGATCCTTGCCCGCGGCACACAGATAGGCGAAGGCCGCGGCCCCCGCGCCGGACTCCGGTAACGCCGGCGGCTTGCCCGGCATCGACGCCCCCGCGGCGCCGGCCGGCACCGCGCAGCCGACCGCGGCCAGCGCGATCACCGCGGCCGAGCGCAGGCAGGTTGACATGTTCATCGTGATCCCCCCGTCGGGAACTGGTGCTTACTCCATGTTGGAGAGCGCCCGGCCCGGGAAAGTTCGCGCCCGCGCGCCTCGCCCTACGATGACTGCATGAGCGATCAGCCCTCGTCCCCAACGGTTCATCGGCACCGGCCGGTGCCCGACCGGGAGCAGCTGGACGCCGCGAGCCGGGTGTTCGGCCTGCTGGCCGACTCGACGCGGCTGCACCTGCTGTGGCTGCTGTCGGAGGGGGAGGCCGACGTGAGCCACCTCGCCGCGGCCAGCGGCGCGGCGCAGCCCGCCGTCAGCCAGCACCTGGCCAAGCTCCGGCTGGCCAGTCTGGTGCAGTCCCGCAGGGAGGGGCGCCGCGTGGTGTACTCGCTGCGCGACGGCCACCTGCGCAACCTCGTCACCGAAGCCCTGAGTCACGCCGAGCACAAGGTGACCGGCGACCCCTGGCACGCCTAGATCGTTGATGTGAAATTCGCTGATCGTGTGCGGGCATGGCGAAGGGCGTCCAAGATCGGTTTGTGAAGACTGAGCTGGACGCCCTTCTGAC
>NZ_JBITIO010000019.1:0-214036 GCF_044459065.1 Nonomuraea sp. NPDC050394
CTACCAGGGGTTTCGCCATGTCATCAGACGAATGTCGACCTTGCGATCATGTTGTGATCAGCAGTCACCGCACGGGGATGAAAACGGCTCAGTATGAGGCAAGGAGACTCGCCCGCGAAGAAGGGCTGCGTGAACAGCACACGCGTCTGGTAGCAGAACGAAGCGGTGACCCCGGTTCGTCCAGCGCAGACAAACCGAGGACGGCCGAACCGAAACCTCGTGGAAACACCGAAACGGAATCAGGTCAGACAGGGCAAGATCGAAGTCGCCTTTCTCAAGTTGCCCACCAGCGCGCGACCGGTGGGCGTCAACGCCCGCGAACTCGCCCGGGACCGACTGATCGCTGTCGTCGCCCCTGACCACCCGCTGGCGGGCGAATCGGCCGTCGACCTCGCCCGGCTCTCGACCGAGACCTTCATCGACCTACCGCCACACTCGGCCGCGCGGGCGCAGTCGGACGAGGCGTTCGCGCCGCGGGTCTGAGCCGTGAGGTCGCCTTCGAGGTCACCACGGCAGACTTCATGATGGCCCGGCTCGTGCGGAAGGGGGTGGCGATCGCCTTGCTGCCCTCGGCCTACGTCCCGCACTTGACCGGTCTGGCCCCCATCTAAATCACCGACGCACCCATGCGTGTCGAGTACCTCATCTGGAGCGGCATCGGACGCACCCCGGCGGCGACCGCGTTCCTCGACCTGCTGAACCTGCCGGACCGCTGACCACCGGAGGATTCTGATGAGCTTGTCTGGGCGATCCCGCGCTGTTGGCCAAACGCTGCTGGTCGCAGTGGATATCGAACGTGGAGCCCGCCACGAAATTCGAAGTCCGGCTCAGGTATGACTTCTTCATAGGACGAGTGGCTGTGATGCAGATCACATCGGATGGGCGTTCGGCCAACAACGACAGTAAATAGTTGGTTGACCAGCGTGCATGAGAAAAGTCAGCCGCTTTGGCCGACGATGCGTATCGGGCAGGTGACGTTCTTGGCGGTTGACCGTTTCTGGATCTTCACGGACAGTCCGATTGATCGTCTTATTCCGGCTTTACGTGCGCATGACCTCGTTGTCCCGAGGTCTGCGTCAGCGTGCCTTGGCGGAGGTTCGGATGCGGGTTCAGCGGACTCAGGTGTGGCTGGCGGCGTTAATCGCCGGTCTGATCGGGATGCTGGTGATCTCGGGGATCGGTGTCCCGGAGATCCTGATGCAGGAGGCGGCCGCGTCTGGCCCAGACCCGGAGAAATCGGTGGATGCGCGCCCCGTGGAGGTGAAGAAGGCCGCCAAGGGGGCGGAGGTGTCGGCGCGGTGGGTTGCCCCGAAGAAGCCGGTGTGGCCGAAGGCGGGACGCGCCGAGGTGGCACTACCGTCCGGGAATGAGCTGGTCGGAGTTGGCGGGTTGCCGGTCAAGGTCGGTCACGTCGACGCTGGCCGGGACAAGGGCGGGAGCCCGGGCAAGGTTGTGGTGGAGACGCTGGCTGCGGATGCGGTGGCGTCGCTGGGCGGAGTGGGCGTCGGTGCGCGGATAGTACGAGCCGATGGCGAGTCAGCCGCCGGGAAGGTTCGGGCGGAGTTTTCCTACGCCGCCTTCCGGGACGCCTTTGGCGGAGATTTCGCCAGCCGGTTGCAGGTGGTGCGGCTACCGGTGTGCGTGTTGCAGGTGCCGCGTGCGCGCTGGTGTCTCGCCGCGCCGCAGGAGGTCGCCGCGGTCAACGATGTGAAGGCGGGCACGCTGGCGGCTGAGGTGGAGGTCGCCCCGGCGAACTCCGCTACCGCCGATTCCGCTGCTGCTGCCGCGCGGGGGAAGGACGCGGCGGCGGCGCAGTTCGCGGCTGGATCGGTGTATGTCCTGGCGGCGGGGCTGACGGGGCCGAACGGGAACTGGGGCGCCACGGATCTGAAGCCGTCGGGCACCTGGCAGGCGGGCACGTCGGGTGGCGGGTTCGACTATGACGTGCCGTTGCCGGAGCCGCCGTCGGCCGCTGGTGGCGGGCCGGATCTGTCCCTGCAGTACGACGCCTCGTCGGTGGATGGTCAGGGGCACTGGACCAACAACCAGTCCGGAATGGTGGGGGTGGGCTGGGATCTGAGCGCCGGGTTCATCGAGCGCCGGTATCGGCGCTGTTCGGTGGACTTCTACTATGACCCGAACACCGCCGAGTTGGTGTGGACGGCGAGTGAGTCGGCCACCAGCGTGTCGGGGCGGGCGTTGTGCTGGGAGTCGCCTGATGACAACGACGGCGATGGGTCGACCAGTGACAAGTCGCAGTCGGAGCTGGTGCTGAGCGCGGGTGGTCGGTCGGCGCAGATCGTCAAGGATCGTACGTCGGGCGCGTTCAAGACGGTGCCGGATTTCGGGTGGCGGATCGAGCAGGTCGCCGGCGGGGCGGACGGCCAACCCTATTGGAAGATCACTACGCAGGACGGGCAGGTGTGGCGCTTCGGCTACACCCGCGAGGCGCAGTGGCAAGTGCCCTTTGTCGGCAGCGAGACGGGGGAGCCGTGTAACAACCGGTTCACCACCGGCGCGATTCCGCCCACGTGTACCGGGGTGTGGCGGTGGAACCTCGATCAGGAGGCCGACTCCAACGAGAACGTGATCGACTACACCTATACAAGGGAGATCAACTACTTCTGCATGCCCTCGTGTACGGCCGAGACGTACAAGGTGCTGGAGTATGACCGCGGCGGGTTCCTGGACAAGGTGGCCTGGGGGCACAACAGTCAGGTCGCGGGTAGTGTGCCGACGGCGCGCACCAGCTTCGTCACCGCGACGCGGGGTGGCGATGACGTGCCGACGGATCTGCTGTGCACGCAGGTGGTGGGGTGTACGAACGCGGCGGTCGCGTTCTATTCCACGCGCAAGCTGGCCTCGATCCAGACCGAATCGCTGAACCCGACCTCGGGCGTGTGGGATCCGGTGGATCGGCTGGATTTGACGCACGCGTGGATGTACCAGCGCACCGATCAAGGCCCGGCCTCCGATTCGGTGATGTGGCTGGACACCGTGCAGCAGACCGGGTTGGCGGCCGACCCGCAGGTGACGTTGCCGCCGCTGGACTTCGACGCGGTGATGCTGGCCGGGAAGATGGACTACGTCTCCAACTCCGACTGGCCCAACCAGGTGTCGTGGCGGATGGTGCCACGTATCGCCGGCATCGCCAACGGGATGGGCGGCCGGATCGAGGTCACCTACGCGCAGAACGACCCCTGTGGCGGCGGCAAGGGGCGCGACGGGTCGAACTATCTGAGCGACAAGGTCGGCGACTGCTACGACGTGGACATGGGCAGCGATCCCGGCTCCGGCTATGAGGCGTGGACGCGCTTCTACAAGCAACTCGCCACCAAGGTCGTCGAGCGGGACATGGTCGGCGGCTCACCGGACATGGTCAACGCCTACGAGTTCCTCGGCAACCCGAACTGGACCAAGCCAACCCAGTTCGCCCAGCCGAACCAGGCACCGGACAAGTCGGAGTGGCGCGGCTACCACCAAGTGCGAACCGTCCAGGGTTCCGGCGATGACCCGTCCGGCTACACGGTCACCTCACGGTCGTTCTTCCGCGGTACCGGTGGCCAGGTCACCGACTTCGACAACACCACGATCACCGACGCGCCGCTCCTGCAGGGCGAAGTACTGCAGGAGCAGTCGTGGAAGATGACCGCGCTCAACCCGCGCGCCTACACCGAGGTGGACTCGACCCGCTACGAGTACACGATCCGCAACACCGGCAACGGCCCCCTGACGATGGACCCCGCGCTGGTGTTACGCACCCGGACCCGGGCCAGGGACAAGATCACCACCGGCGCGTGGCGCTACACCGACCAGCGCACCGACTACAACGCCGACGGCCAGCCGTCCAAGGTCAACGACTACGGCCAGGACGGCCTCACGACGGACAACACGTGCACCACCACCAGCTATGCCCGCAACACCGACCCCGGCCAGTACCTGGTCAGCCTGCCATCCGTGGTCGAGGAACGGGCGGGCGACGACTGCACGGCGGGCGCCCTGTTCGGCAGGCAAGTCACGCTGTATGACGCGGGCACGGATCCGGCCACGAACAAGCCCAGCGACGGCAACCCCACTGAGGTCCGCACCCACACCAGCGCGTCTGCGCTCTCGACGGTCAAGGCCACTTTCGACGAGTACGGCAGGCCGCTGACCTCGACCGATGCCCTCAACAAGACCACGACCACCACTTACACGCCGACGGTGGGCTGGCCCAAGGACGGCATCACCACCACCGATCCGCTCGGCTACCAGAGCACCGCCAAGCTTTCCCACCGGCTGGGAGAGCCGACCTCGGTCACCGACGCCAACGGCAAGATCACCGAGATCGAGTACGACGCGCTGGGCCGTACCACCAAACTGTGGAAACCAGGACAGCCCAGCAGCGGCCCCGCCAGCGCCACCGCCGCCTACGACATCCCCTGGAACGGCTTCGGCCAACCGACGGGCCCGACCAAAACCACCATCCGGCAGTTGCTGACCGGCAGCACCTACACCTCGACCTACAGCTACGAGGACGGCTTTGGCCGGACGCGCGAAGCGCAGACGGCCTCCCCTCAGGGCGGCCGGATCGTGGTCGCCACCGTCTACGACACGCGCGGGCTGGAAGCCGCCGTCTCCGAGCCTGCCCACAACACTGGCACGCCTGGTAGCGGTCTGGTCAACCCGGCGCTCACCTCGCTGCCGCAGTGGACCAAAACCGTCTATGACGACCAGGAACGCGAAACCGCGTCGATCGCCTACAACCTGGCCACCGAACTACGGCGCACCACCACCAGCTACCCCGGCGCCGAACGCACCGAGGTCACCCCACCCTTCGGCGGCAAGACCGCCACCATCACCGACATCGACGCACAACCGGTCAAGGTCGAAGAGTGGGCCGACGCGACGACCCACCACGACACCACCTACGTCTACGACCTGGCCGGCAACCTGACCAAGATGACGGACGCCAAGGGCAACGTCCGTACCTTCACCTTCGACTGGCAGGACCAGCGCACCGCCGCCACCGACCCCGACGCCGGCACCTCCAGCTACGGCTACGACCCGGCCGGCAACCTGCTGTGGAGCATCAACGGCAAGGGCCAGAAGGTCTCCTACACCTACGACGACCTCAGCCGCCGCCGCACCCAATGGTCAGGCGAGCCCACCACGGGTACCAAACTCGCCGAATGGACCTACGACACCGTCGCCAAGGGCCTGCCCGCCACCTCCACCCGCATCACCGGCAGCCAGCCCTACACCCAGGCCGTCACCGCCTACGACGACGACTACCAGGTCACCGGCTCCAAGGTCACCATCCCGGCCAGCGAGGGCGCTCTCGGCCGCGACTACGCCGTGACCTCCGCCTACGATGCCGCGGGCAACTTGCGTGAGCAGACTCTGCCCTCGGCCGGTGGGCTGCCGGAGGAGAAGCTGACCTACGGCTACACCGACCTCGGCTTCGCCAAGAACCTCACCTCACCCGCCGGGACCTACGTCCACGACACCGCCTTCACCCTCACCGGCAAACTCGCCTCACGCTCACACGGCACCGGCGGCAAACTCAAGCGCACCCTGGAACGCGACGGCGCCACCGACTGGCTCTCCCGCGTCCACACCCAGACCAAAGCCGACACCACCAACCCGGACACCGTCCAGGACGACCGCTACGGCTACAACGTCGCCGGCAACATCACCCGCATCCTGGACGCCGCCTCCAGCGCCACCACCCCCCAGGCCGAATGCTTCACCTACGACGGCTTGCGCCGTCTGAAGACCGCCTACACCACCACCGCCGGAACTTGCACCGGCACCGGCGACGCCCTCGGCGCCGACCCCTACAGCCAGGCCTTCACGTACGACCCGGTCGGCAATATCGCCACCCTGACCGACGCCGGGCAGGCGGCAACCTACACCTACCCCGCCTCCGGCCCCACCGCCGTCCGCCCCAACGCGGTCACCTCCATCACCCGCCCCGGTGGCACCGACACCTACGCCTACGACAACGCCGGCCAACTCGCCGCCCGCACCGTCGGCAACAAACAGGCCACCTTCGACTGGAACGAACTCGGGCAGCTCGCGGCCGCCACCGTCGACAGCCAGACCACCGGCATGATCTACGACGCCGCCGGCGAACGCCTCATCCGCCGCGACCCCGACGGCAGCACCACCCTCTACCTCGGCTCGATGGAGCTGCGCCTGGCAGGCGGCCAGGTCACCGGCAAGCGCTACTACACCACCTCCGACGGCTCCAAGATCGCCATGCGCCAATCCAGCGGCCTCACCTGGCTGCTGACCGGCCAGCACGGCAGCACCCAACTCGCCGTCAGCGACACCACCAACGCCGTCAGCCGCGAACGCTACCTCCCGTACGGCAAACGCCGCGGCGGCGACGACCTGCCCTTCACCGACCTCGGCTTCCTCGGCAAAACCGAAGACGCCAGCACCGACCTCGTCTACCTCGGCGCCCGCTACTACGACCCCGCCATCGCCAAATTCATCTCCACCGACCCCGAACTCGACCTCCGCACCCCCGAATGGGCCAACCCCTACTCCTACGCCGCAGGCAACCCCATCGACCAATCCGACCCCGACGGACGCCGCGTCGACGCAGGAGGCGGCAGCAGCGACAAGAGCTACGGCTACGCCCGCGGCAAGCAGAAGAACGCCAACCAGACCTTCGCCAAAACCCACCACGCCAGCGGCAAGAAGAAGACCAAGACCGAACAGAAAGTCCACCGGAAGCGGCACCAGCAGTACGAGCGAGCACGCAAGCGAGAAGCGGAACGAGCTCGGGTGCGCACACGGGATGCCCTCATCCGGGACAAGAAGGAGGCTGGCGAGGCGTTCCGCAACAGGGAGGAATTCGCGAAGCGTTGCCAGGGAGGTCGCTGCTCAGGACGGGCCGTCGAGACAGATGACGTTGGAATTGCCATCGATCTGGCAACTGGTATCGGCGGTGTCCTAAAGGCAGGAATCAGGGCCGCAATCAAGGCAGGCGCGAAGCAGGCTGGCAAGAAGGCATGCAGCAGCTTCGTCCCTGGTACGCGAGTCCTTATGGCGGATGGGACCGCCAAACCAATCGAGAAGGTGAAAGCCGGCGACAAGGTCCTGGCCACGGACCCGGGAACGGGACAGACCTCTTTCCGCGTCGTAACGAAACCCCTGTCCAGCCAGGCTGTGAAGAACCTCGTTCACATCAGTGTGAGCTCAGCGGGTGACAGTGGAGGAAGTTCCACGACACTCACGGCCACCGCGAGCCATCCGTTCTGGGTTCCCACACTCCGTGAGTGGGTGGACGCGGGCGACTTGCGGAGCGGTACATGGCTCCGCACCGCGACCGGCACCTACGTCCAGGTTCAAGCGGTCAAGAAGTGGACGACCACTCAGCGCGTCTTCAATCTGGCAGTCGCCGACATCCACACCTACTATGTACTGGCGGCCTCCACGCCAGTACTCGTCCACAACTCGAATGGCCTGTGTGGAACCGAGGCTCTGGAAAACGGCGACTGGCAGCACATCGTCGACCGTCACCGACCGGGTGGGGCCCTGGTGACTGGCAAGGCTGGAATCTTTACCGGCAAGACGAAGCAGGTTCGCCAGCGAATAGCCGACACAATTAACCGAGGAACACCCCAGCCTAATACGCCGGACCCCGATACGGGCGCAGCGCGCCCCGGCCAGGTGTATGAATGGGACTTCGGAACTCCCGTCGGAAGGGCGGGCCGGGAGAATGGCGGAGGTGAGCTGACTAGAGTCCGCGTCGTCGTGGACGACGGAAAAGTCGTGACGGCGTTTCCTTACTAGATGGGCAGCGACGAAGGAAAAGCATGATTAATCTCTCCTTTTATCTCCCAGATCCGGATTCGGCCTGGCGGAAGACCTGGGACACCGCCAGGCAGATCGATCCGGCTGCCGTCACGGAAATGGACCTCCGCTACAAGTACTTTGGAGTGAACTTCGAACTTACGGTTGATGGCATCGAGATCGTCTCAAGGAAGGGATTTGTTACGCTCATTGATCTGGCTTTGTCCCTTTCTCACGCGGCGCAGCGCATCGCGTCCGGTGAAGATGCCGCGTTTGGGTTCACCGAAAACGAGGAGGTTATTCATCTACGCCAGAATGGCGATCTCGTTGCGATGCGTTCTTCGAAGCGTCCCGTGCAAGCATCCATAGGACGCGAAGAGTTGGTTCGTGAGATTCTCAACTTCCTGCGAAGTGCGCATTCCAAACTGATCGCCGAGGTTCCTGCGCTGTCCACTCATGCAGTCATAGGACGAATTCCTCCAGGATAAGGGCCACCGCGCCGGTCGGCGGCGATCACCGCACAAGAGCAGGCTGTCACCATTTTCGAGGCCTTCGGTGATGTGATTCTGTGAGCGAGTTTGAGAGCCGGCTTCGCGTAAGTTCTGGTGCCGCTTGCCGATCTTCGGCCCGTTTCGTACGAACGAATTCTGGTGCCACCTGGCGTGCCCGGTTCTGGGCTTGGTGGGGTGAGGTATGCAAAGGTTGTCAGACTGTAGGCATGGCTGTGAGGTTGCAGATAGCCCGGGTGCCGTTGGCTGAGTTGGATGCCGCTCGTGTTTCATCAGCGCAGCTGGAGCGGGTCGTCAGCTTTGGCGCGGTGGCGGCGTCCGATTATCTCGATCTTGATTGGGCGAGGACGGGCTTGCTCTGGTTGAGCGAGAAGGCCGGAGAGCCGGTGGAGCCGGCGATGCGGCGGTACCGAACTTCACTCGTCAGCGGCGGCGGAGAAGACCGCGGCGCTGTTGCTGGGCGACGACGACGAGGGCCGAGGCGTTCTGCGGCAGCTTCGCGTGTAACCAGGGGGCGACTCGGCCGGGGGAGATGACGGCTTCGCTGCGCTGGCATCACGGCGGAGCGAAGCCGTTCGTCATGTGGCGGAAGGGATGAGCGGCATGATGATCATGGTGTGTACAGGGTTGGTATGGGCGAGCACGGAATGGCCGGAACTATGTTCTGTTCGGGCGGCCAAGCGCATGTTTCAGCAGGTCAACGCCATGATCTAAGCGCGCCCTGCAGGATTCGAACCTGCGACCGTCGGATTAGAAGTCCGATGCTCTATCCAGCTGAGCTAAGGGCGCTCCCGCCTTATTGTGCATGATCCGGCGAGTTGTCACGCACTCGATTTGCCCGTGTCACTCGGTCAGTCCGATCACCGCCCACATGAACAGCGTGCCCGCCAGCGTAGCCGTCAGGGTCAGGCCGGTGGATCGGCGGGGGGTGTGGGCTTCGGGGAGGATGTGGGAGGTGGCGAGGTACAGGAGGAAGCCGGCGAACAGGCCCAGGTACGCGCCCAGCAGGCCCTTGGGGATGGGGAGCAGCGTGGTCAGGGTGGCGCCGGCGATGGGGGCCATGGCGTCCAGGGTGAGGAGGATGACGGCGCGGCGGCGGGCGTTGCCGTACAGGGTGGTGAGTGTGTAGGTGTTGAAGCCGTCGGTGAAGTCGTGTGCGATGACGCCTATGGCCACCGCCACGGCGAGGGCGGCGTCGGTTTGGAAGGCGGCGCCTATCGCGGCGCCGTCCAGAAAGCTGTGGACCACCAACGCGCTGCCTGCCACCAGGCCCATGCCGGCGTGGGTGTGGCGGTGGGCGGCGTAGTCGCCTTCGTGCGTGTCGTGCATGGCGACGGCGCGTTCCACGATGTGGACGGCCAGGAAGCCGGCGGCGAAGGTGAGCATGGGCAGGGGGACGCCGTGCAGGGTTACGGTGTCGAGGGAGAGCGCCTCCGGCAGGAGGTCGAAGGCGACCACGCCGAGCATGACGCCGGCGGCCGCGCCCAGGACGAGGTTGCGGCGTTCGCGGACGCGGTGTGCGACCAGGCCGCCCAGGAGCGTCATCAGGAACGCCACTACGGACAGCAGGATCGGCATACGGGCCACGTTATGGGCAGGCGGCGCCGGGGCGGTGGTCCGACACAAAAAGCCAGGCGGGATCGGTCTAAAGGGGTCTAAGATGCCGTTGCATGGTCGCGACGCTCCTGCATGAGACACCGCTGCGGGGCGGGGACGTGACGGACGGGGTGGTTCGGGTCGGGGATACGGTCCGCCGTCCGAAAAGCTCGTCCACGCCCGCCGTGCACGCCCTTCTGCGGCACCTTGAGGCCTCGGGGTTCGCCGGGGCGCCTCGGGTGGTGGGGTTCGACGAGTTCGACCGCGAGGTCATCACCTTCATTCCGGGTAGTTGCGGCCTCACCGTGCACAACGCGGCCGAGGATGGGTTGCGGAGTCTCGCGGAGTTGTTGCGGGGGTTTCATGACGCCACCGAGGGGTTCTCCGCCCAGGGGTGGGTCGAGGGGTCCAACGATGACAGGGCTCCGGAAGTCATCGGGCACTGTGACTTACGGCCGGAGAACACGATCTTTCATCGTGGCAGCGCCGTCGCGCTGATCGACTTCGACCAGGCCAGGCCCACCACGCGGCTGTTCGACGTGGTCACCACGCTGCGCCACTGGGCGCCCATCGCCGATCCGCTGGACCGCCATCCGCTCCTGCGCGGCGCGGACGTGGGTGCCCGGCTTCGTCTTTTCTGCGACGCGTACGGCCTGCCGCCCCGGGACCGGCGCCGACTGCTCGACCTGGCCAGGCTCCGCTTCCACCGCAGCTACGACGTGATGCGGAAGCGGGCCGACCAGGGCGGCGCCTGGGCGGCGATGTGGGCCGACGGCGCCGGTGAGCGCATCCGCCGGGCGGCCGCCTGGCTCGATGTGCACGAAGATGAACTCCATGCACATCTGGTCTAGATCCGCTGGTATCGCGTTCGGTGTCGCGCTTGACACCGTGTTCGCAGACCCGCGCCGCGGGCATCCGGTCGCGTTGTTCGGCCGGGCCGCCGCCGCACTGGAGAAGCGCCTGTACGGCGACGCCCGCCCGAACGGCGTGGCCCACGTCGCCCTGTGCGTGGGCGCGGCCGCCGGCGTCGGCATCCTGGCGGAGCGCGTACGCCACCCCCTGGCCCGCACCGCGCTCACCGCGGCGGCGACCTGGGCGGTGCTCGGCGGTACGACGCTGGCCCGCGAAGGTGCCCACATGGCCGGCGCCCTGGAGGACAAGGACGTCGAGCGGGCCAGGCGCCGCCTGCCGCACCTGTGCGGGCGCGACCCGTCGGCGCTGGAGGAGCCGGAGCTGGCCAGGGCGACGGTGGAGTCGCTGGCCGAGAACACCTCGGACGCCGTGGTGGCGCCGTTGTTCTGGGGTGCGGTGGCGGGGATCCCCGGGTTGCTGGCCTATCGGGCGATCAACACCTTGGACGCGATGATCGGGCATCGTTCGCCCAGGTACGAGCGGTTCGGCTGGGCGGCGGCGCGGCTGGATGACGTGGCCAACTACGTTCCGGCGCGGGTGACCGGGCTGATCACCGTGGCGGTGGGGCCGGATCGGGCGGGGGCGCTGGCCGTACTGAGGAAGGATGGGCATCGGCACCCGAGCCCGAACGCGGGACGGTGCGAGGCGGCCTTCGCCGGCGCGCTCGGGGTGACGCTCGGCGGCACCAACGTGTACGGCGGGCGGACGGAACACCGTCCGGCCATGGGCGACGGCCGCGCGCCCGAGGTCCGGGACATCAGGCGCGCGGTCCGGCTGACCAGGGCGGTGGGCTTCACGGCCGCAGGGCTGGCGGTGCTGGCGGCTATGCGTCCCTGGCCTCGTCGAGGACCCTCTTGGCGTCCCGCTCGAAGGAGGCCCGCGCGCCCAGCGTGATCAGGCCGCCGAGGACCATGGGCACGATCAGCACGTACATGCCGCCGACCAGGGAGCCCAGCCGGTCGGAGAAGATGCCCACGATCAGCGAGCCGAACGCGCCGCCCGCGGTCGTGAACACCTGAAGGACGGCGAAGCCGAGCCCGCGCGAGCCCGCCCCGACCACGTCGGCCAGGCAGGCGGTCATGTTCGGGATGGCGATCGACATGAGCGAGCAGGCCAGCAGGGTGAGCGCGGCCATGGCGAGCAGGGAGTTCATGGAGAGGGCGGCGGCGAGGACCGCGGCGCCGATCGTGATCCCGCCGCCGCCGGCCAGCAGCCGTCCGCCCTTGACGGTGCCGTGCCACTTGCGGCCGAGCCATGAGCCGACCAGGGTGCCGACGAGCGTGCCGGCGACCGTGATCAGGCCGCTGTAGGAGCCGGCGGTGGCCGGGGTGGCGCCGAACGCGCGCACCATCAGCGTGGGCAGCCAGAAGAAGATCCCGGCCAGGCCGAGCGTGAGCAGGGCCAGGCCGACGCAGACGAACATCAGTGTCGGGTTGCGCAACACGAGGCGGAACTGCGGCCAGAACGGCTGCTTCGGCGCCTTCGCCGTCTCGGCCGGGGTGCCGCCCGCGACCAGCCGGTCGAGTTCGCCGCGTTTGGGCTCACGCAGCATCCAGCACAGGATCGCGGTGAGCACGCCCGGGATGACCATGACGAGGAAGGCGTTGCGCCAGCCCATGGCCTGGCCGAGGACGCCGCCGAGCAGGGTTCCGATGCCGCCGAGATAGGTGGTGACGCGCGTGAGCCCGTACGCCTTGGCGCGCGAGAGCGGCGGATACCAGTCGGCGAGCAGGCTGCCGGCGGCGGGGTTGTCGATGTTCTCCGCGGCGGCCAGGAAGACACGCATCAGGTAGAACATGGCGAATCCGGTCGCGAGGCCGGAGCCGAGGGTGGCGATCGCCCAGCAGAAGACGACGACGGCGAGGATGCGGGTGCGGTTGTAGCGGTCGGCGAAGTACCCGGCGGGCAGGGCCACCACCGCGGCGGCGAGGGCGGCGGCGGTGGGGATGGATCCGGCGGCGGTGTCGGAGAAGCCCCATTCCGCCTGGACCAGGGGGAGGACGCCCGACAGCAGGTTGAACTCGATGCGGTCGACCAGGCCGACGATGAACAGGACGACGAGCGGCGTCCAGCCGTACGGCGCGCGGTCCTGTGCGTTGATCACACCGGTTCGTGGTGATCCGAACGTCCCGACCATGCGGCACCTCTCTTAGAGCGACGTTCTAGGAGATTGTTCTAGAAGGGCGGTGCGCTGTAAATGGGGCAGGTGTGAAAAAATGCCGCGGTGAAGGGTGCGTTGCTGGTGGCGGGGACGACGTCGGACGCGGGAAAGAGCGTGGTGACCGCGGGCATCTGCCGGTGGCTGGTCCGCCAGGGTGTGAAGGTGGCGCCGTTCAAGGCGCAGAACATGTCCCTGAACTCCTTCGTCACCGCCGGGGGCGCCGAGATCGGACGGGCGCAGGAGGTTCAGGCGAGGGCGGCCCGGCTGGAGCCGGTCGCGGACATGAACCCCATCCTGCTCAAGCCGGGCAGCGACCGGCGCAGCCAGGTGGTCCTCATGGGCCGGCCGCTGACGGACGTGGACGCGCTGGAGTACGGGGCGCTCAAGGACATGCTGCGGGAGAAGGCCCTGGAGTCGCTGGAACGGCTGCGCGCCGCCCACGACGTGGTGATCTGCGAAGGGGCGGGCAGCCCGGCCGAGATCAACCTGCGGGCCGGTGACATCGCGAACATGGGCCTGGCCAGGGCGGCGGGGCTGCCGGTCGTGGTGGTGGGCGACATCGACCGGGGCGGGGTGTTCGCCGCCTTCTACGGGACGGTGGCGCTGCTGGACGCCGCCGACCAAGCCCATATTTCCGGATTTATCGTCAATAAGTTCCGCGGAGCGGTCGAACTCCTGCAACCCGGGCTGGACACCCTCCACACGCTGACCGGACGTCCCGTCTACGGCGTGCTGCCCTGGCTCGACGGGCTCTGGCTCGACGTCGAGGACTCCCTGGCCCTGGACAACCGCCGCGTCGTCACCCGCGGCCCGTACGGCAGGCAGACCCTGCGCGTGGCCGTGGTCCGGCTGCCCCGGATCTCCAACTTCACCGACCTGGACGCCCTGGCCGCCGAGCCCGGCGTGGTCGTCCGCTTCGTCACCGACCCCGCCGAACTGGACGACGCCGACCTCGTGGTGCTGCCCGGCTCCCGTGCCACGGTCTCCGACCTCGCCTGGCTGCGGGAGACCGGGCTGGCGCGTGCCGTACAGGAGAGAAAGGGGCCGGTGCTGGGCATCTGCGGCGGCTTCCAGATGCTCGCCCGCGACATCCACGACGGCGTGGAGTCCGGCGCCGGCCACGTCCCGGGGCTCGGGCTACTTCCGGTGACCGTCACGTTCCGGCCGGAGAAGACGCTCGCCCGCCCCACCGGCCAGGCCTACGGACAGCCCGTGAGCGCCTACGAGATCCACCACGGCGTGGCCGCCGTCGAGGGCGGCGAGCCCTTCCTGGACGGCTGCCGCGTCGGCGACGTCTGGGGCACCACCTGGCACGGCGCCCTGGAGAACGACGGCTTCCGCCGGGCCTTCCTCGCGGACGTGGCCGCGCGCGCCGGGCGCGCCTTCGCCCCGGACCCCGGCGTCAGCTTCGCCGTGCTGCGCGAGGAGCGCCTGGACGCGCTGGGCGACCTGGTCGAACACCATCTGGACGTCGGCGCGATGATGCGCCTCATCGAGCACGGTCCTGGTGACGTTCCGCTCCTGCCGCCGGGGGGAACCGGGACGCCAGGTGGAGGATGAGGGCGGCGATGTTCCACGCGTCGTCCTCGCCCCGGTGGTGACGGCCGTCTAGGGGGAGTCCCGCGATGGCCAGCGCCTGCGCCATGCCGGGGCGTTTGCGCAGGCCATGGGCCTGGGTGAAGGCCAGCTTGGCGTTGGTGTGGTCGTGGGAGAAGGGGTAGCGGACGCCGGTGGTGGCGCACTGCCGGGTGAACTGCTTGCGGTCGTAGTCGCCCCAGCTCGCCCACGGGCGCGCGTACGACAGGTGGTCGGCGCGCAGGAGGCGGCAGGCCTCGGCGAACGGCACGCCCCGGTCGACCTCCTCCTGGGTCAGGCCGGTCAGCTCCGTGCAGAACGGGCTGACGGTGGAGCGGACGGGCTTCACCACGATGCCGTGCCGGGCCACGCGCTCGCCGGCCGCCAGGTCCACGACGGTCAGGCCGATCTCGATGATCTCGCTGACCATGCCCGGCGGCGGGGAGCCCGGCCAGCAGGTCGCCTCGACGTCCACGACGTTCAGGAACTGGTCCATGGCAGGCCAGCGTACGAGTCCTCCGGCGGCTAACGCACCTGATATCCGGTGGCGCGGAAGTGGAAGGAAGCCCACGACCGGTAGGGGCGCCACGAGTCGGCGATCTTCCGGTAGGCGGTGGGCGGGGCGTCCTCCGGCAGGCCGTACGCCTCGCGCAGGATCGCGAACAACCGGGGCTCGTCACCGGGGAAGGCGTCGGGCGCGCCCGCGCCGCGGATCAGGATGAGCCCGGCGGTGAACGGCCCGACGCCGGGCAGCGTCCGCAGTTCCGCGAGCGCCTCGGACGGCGGCAGGCCGCGCAGGTGCTCGGTGGTGAGGACGCCGTCGAGCGCGGCCCTGGCCAGGTCGTGGATCCATTCCTCCTTGCGTACGGGCAGGCCGAGCCCGCCGGCCTCCACCAGGGAGATCGGGGGAGGGAAGGCCACGCAGGGATGGCCGTCGACGTCGAGCGTGGCGCCGTACCGCTCGGCGATGCGCTGCTTGATGCGCGCGGCGACGTGCATCGAGGAGCGCTGCACGATCACCGCCCAGCACGCCGCCTCCCATGGGCTCCAGAAGCACACCGGCCGCAGTCCGGGACGCAGGCGCAGGACGTCGCCGAGCACCGGGTCTGCGGCGGCCAGCGCGGCGAAGCCGGTGCCGTCGACGTCGAGGGAGAGGATGCGGGCGATCTCGGCGCGGATCGCCGGGCCGGCCGGACGGCTGGTCTCCACGGCGACGCCGCCGGGCGCCGCGCGCACGCTCACGCCGATGGGCCGCCAGTCGGACTCCGCGTTGTAGGCGAAGCGCAGGGCCGTGCCGTCGCTGGGCGCGAGCGTGCTGGTGGCGGGCCAGTCCTCGACGAAGCGCAGGGACTCGGCGAAGTCGAAGGGGCCCTCGGCGGTGAGGACGAAGCCGTGCGTGCTCATACGGACATGGTAGTAAGCTCCCTGAATTGGGATTTCACCAGCAGGGAATGAGGAATTGTTGATGGACGGTGACCGGGAATTCGTGCAAAAGGAGCTGCAGCGGCTCCGTGACAGTATCGACAATCTCGACGCCGCCCTGGTGCACCTGCTCGCGGAGCGGTTCAAATGCACGCAGGAAGTCGGGAAACTGAAGGCGGAATACAGCCTGCCGCCCGCCGATCCCGAGCGCGAGAAGCGGCAGATTACGCGGCTGCGCAGCCTGGCGGAACAATCGAAACTCGACCCGGTATTCGCGGAGCGCTTTCTTAATTTCATCATCGCCGAAGTCGTGCGCCACCACGAGCTGATCGCGAACAACCGGGCCCGCCGGTCCTAGCCGGCCACCTTCTGGGCGGCGATCCAGTCGTCGATGTTCTCCCATTGGTCGTAGAGCCAGCGGATGCGTTCCTCGCGTTCGCGCGGGATCTCCGCGGCCGGTACCCGCCACCACTGGGCGGTGATCTTCGCCTCCAGGGGGAGCCGGCGCCAGATGTCGCCGACGGTGACGAGGTCGTCAAGGCCGGTGTGGGCGACGAAGATGACGTCGGCCGACGGGCAGGCCTCGATGGCGGCGATCGCCCCGCCCGGCCGGGGCGGCAGCAGGTGGTCGAGGCCGCGCGCCCGCTCGGCCTCGGCCGCCAGGCCCTTCTCCTCCAGGCGGCGGATGGCCAGGCGCCGGCGGCGCGGGGTGAAGTTTCCGCCTTCGGGGAAGATGACCAGGGCGTCGTGGTCCTCCATCGTCGAGGACAGGCGGGTGATCTCGTCCAGGATGCCGCTCTCGGTCACCCGGCGCGGGACGAAGGCGTTGGGCAGGCGGTTGACGAGGACGTCCAGCGAGGGGTCGTACTGCAGGGCCGCCTTCATGACGATGCGCGGCTTGCGCCGGTACAACGCCAGCAGGTGGTGGACCAGCAGGAAGCTGTCGCCGGGGCCCGCGTGGCGCGAGAGCACGATGACCGGGCGGGTGAGCCGGGCGGCCTGCTCCTGTTCGGTCAGCGGGGGTTCGGCGATGGTGACGGTCAGGCGGAAGACGCGTTCGGCGGTGCCGTACACGCGGGCGAGAAACCATCTGATCAGCGCGTAGTGGCGCGTCTGGAACTCGTCCCTGCGCAGGCGCCCGCCGAAGCCCGCGGCGACCCACAGCGCGAAGCAGGCGAGCAGCGCGCCGCACTCCAGCACCAGCCACGCCGCCGCGAACCAGATGAGCCGCACCCCGCGCCGCTGCGGCGGTGGCAGGCGCAGTGAGGCCACCGTCACCACCACCAGCCAGAACGGCAGCGTGACGACGACCACGACGGTCAGCACGATGACCAGGGGTGCGAGGATGAGGCGCCGCAGGATGCGTGGGGGCACGCTTTCATCCTCCTCTTGAAGCCAAATATCGGGAAGAAGCCTTATAAGCGCGCTCGACATAAGCCGAAATAAGCGAAGCGTCCCGATAACGGAGTGGAGAGACCGGCTCCGGCGCGCCCGCCGGCAGCACGTGCACCTCCACGCCCGGCGGCAGGTTCGCCATCTCCTCGGCGAACCGGTGCCGGCGCGCGATCTCGAAGGCCACCATCCCCACCTCCCACGGCCGCGTCGGCGCGCTGAGCGGGCGCTCGATCCGCCCGACATGAAGCACGAAAACCCGATGAGCCCCCAGATGTACGGCCCGCCCGACCGGAATGCTGTGCACCAGCCCCCCGTCGAAGAAGTGCTCACCGCCCACGTCCACCGGCGGCAGCAACCCCGGCACCGCGCACGAGGCGAGCACCGCGTCCACCAGCGGCCCGCCGGTGAACCAGTGCGCCGCCGCCCGCTCCACCGAGGCCGCCACACACTGGAACGGCACCGCCAGATCCTCGATCCGATCCACCCCGAGCGTGGCCGCCAGCATCCGCCGCAGCGGCCCGGCCGGATGCAGGTGGGTGCCGGTCCTGGCCAGGGTGGACAGCCGCGAGACCCATGAGCCGGCGAAAGCCGTACGGACGACGTCGGACGACCACAGGGTGGTCAGCCGTTCGACCGCGCGATCGGGGTCGGCGGCCAGCACCGCGCCGTTGAGCGCGCCGATCGAGGTGCCGAGCACCACGTCGGGGCGCACGCCCGCCTCGTCGAGCGCCCTGAGCATGCCCACCTCGTGAGCGCCGAGCAGCCCGCCGCCGCCGAGCACGAATGCCGTCTCCACGAAGGCAACATTATTGCCGGAAGACGGAATCGAGCAGGCTCCGCGACTGCCGGACTCGTGTGATGACGCCGGGCCCCGCGGCGGAGGAGCATCCGGGACATGACAGCAGTCGTGGAAGCCGAAGGGCTGACGAAGTACTACCGGGCGCGCCGCGGCCTGGAGGACCTGACGCTGGAGATCCGTCCCGGCGAGGTCTTCGGCTACCTGGGCCCGAACGGGGCAGGGAAAACGACCACCATCCGCCTGCTCCTCGACGTGATCCGGCCGACCAGGGGCACAGTCCGGGTCCTCGGGTACGGCTCCCGCGAGCCCGCCGCCCGCGCCAGGATCGGCTACCTGCCCGGCGAACTGGTCCTGGAGGGCCGCGAGAAGGCCCGCGACTACCTGCGCTTCCTGGGCAGGATCCGCGGCGGCGTACCGCCCAAGCGGATCGAGGAACTGGCCGAGCGGCTCGACGCGGACCTGGCGGTGCCGATGCGCAAGCTCTCCAAGGGCAACAAGCAGAAGGTCGGGCTCATCCAGGCGTTCATGCACGAACCGGAGTTCCTGATCCTGGACGAGCCGACCAGCGGCCTCGACCCGCTGCTGCAGCGGGAGTTCCTGTCGATGGTGCGCGAGGTGCGCGTGTCGGGGCGGACCGTGCTCATGTCCTCGCACGTGCTGGCCGAGGTGGAGCAGGTCTCCGACCGGGTCGGCATCGTACGCGAGGGCCGCCTGGTCGCGGTGGAGGACGTCTCGGCGCTGCGGGAGAAGGCGGTGCGCCGGGTGGAGTTGCACTTCGACGCGCCGGTGCCGGCCGAGGCGTTCGACGGCCTGCCGGGTGTGCGGGAGCTCAGCATCCGCGGCGCCGCGCTGGCCTGCACGATCGACGGCCGCCCCGACGCGCTGATCAAGGCGGCGGCGCGCTTCACCGTCGTGCACCTCGTCAGCTCGGAGCCCGACCTCGAAGAGATCTTCCTGACCTACTACAGCGAGGCGTCATGATCGCCAAGGCCCTGGGTGAGTACCGCAGGTCGTTCGTCGGCTGGACGATCGGCATCAGCCTGTTCCTGACCATGTACGTCAGCATCTACGCCAGCCTGCGCGAGGACCCCGGGACCCTCAGCAAGCAGGCGCTGGCCAAGTCGCCGGGCGCGCTGCGCGACATCATGGGCGGCATGGAGGACATCGCCACCGCCTCCGGCTACCTCCAGACCGTCGTCTACCAGCTGCTCGTCCCGGTCATGTTCATCGTGTGCGCGATGATCCTCGGCAACCGGGCCGTCGCCCAGCCCGAGGAGTCCGGCACGCTGGAGCTGACGATCACACTGCCCGTCGACCGCAAACGGCTGCTGCTGGAGCGCTACGCCGCGATGGTCGTGGCTCTCCTCCTGATCGCCGTGATCACCTGCGCGGTCCTCGTGGCCGTCGCCCGGTCGATCGACCTCGGCGTCGCCGTGGACCGCATCCTCGCCGCCCACACCGGCGTCTTCCTGCTCGCCGTCTTCTTCGGCACGGTCACGGTGACCGTCGGCGCGGCGACCGGCCGCAGGGCTCCGGCCATGGCCGTCGTCGGAGCCTGGGCGGTCGCCGGCTACATGGTCGTGACCGTCGGCAGGAACGTCGAGGCGATCTCCTGGCTCAGGTGGCTCTCGCCGTTCCACTACTACGCCGAGGGCCGGCCCGTCTACCAGGGGCTGCCCACATGGGACTACGTTGTGCTGGCGGGGGCGGCGGTCGTGCTGGCGCTCACCGCGGTCCTCGCCTTCGACCGGCGCGACGTAGGAGTCTGACGGGCAGATGGACGAGCCGCTGCGGCGCCTCGTGGCCGAGCACGCCGCCGCGGGGCGGCTGCCCGGCCGCGCGGTGGTCGAGGAGTGCCGCGCGATCGGCGAGAGCGCGGCCGTGCGCGGCGTCCCGCTGCGCGTGCTGGTGGACGACGCATTGGCCGCGGCCGACGGTACGGCGGCGCCCGCGCTGCGCCGGCTGGTCGCCGCGCTGATGGACGGTTACGAGGCGGCCCAGCACGCCGCGCTGCGCAGCGAGGAAACGGCCCGCAAGGAGTTCGTGGACGACCTGCTCCAGGGCCGCGCGGAGCGCCTGGCCGAGCGGGCAGAGCACTTCGGGCTGCGCCTGGCCGAGTCGTACGTGGTGGCCGTGGCCAGCGGTATGAAGGACGGCGACCAGGACCGGATCGAACGCGACCTGGTCGCCAGGTTCGGCTCGCACAACATCCTGGTGGCGGCGCGTGAGTCCCTGCTGGTGTGCGTGTCACCGGCGACGCTGCCGGCGGCGGTGGGGGAGTTCACCCACCACGTGCGGGCCAGGTTCGCGCCCGGCTGGCGGGTGGCGGTCGGGCGGGCGCAGCGCGGTCCCGGCGGCGTCGTCACCTCCTTCAGGGAGGCCGAACGGGCGCTGGAGCTGGCGGGCCGGCTCGGCCTGGCCACCTCGGTGGTCAAGGCGGCCGACCTGCTGGTCTTCCCGGTGCTCCTGCGCGACAGGGCCGCCATCGAGGATCTGGTCAACAGTGTCCTCAGCCCGCTGCTCGGCGCGCGCGGCGGTCACGAGCCGCTGCTGGAGACGCTGGCGGCGGTCTTCGCCGTGCACGGCAACCAGGCGGCGGCCGCGCGCCGGCTCGGCGTCAGCACCAGGACCGTCACCTACCGGCTGGAGCGCGTCCGCCGCCTGACGGGCTTCTCGCCGGACGAGCCGACGCAGCGGTTCACGCTGGAGACGGCGGTGCTGGGGGCGCGGCTGCTCGGCTGGCCGCCGGCGTGATCAGCTGGGGTCCCGACCCGTCCTCGCCGACCAGATGGCAGGCCACCGACCCGCCCTCCACCCGCCGCAACACCGGCTCCTCGGTACGGCAGCGCGCCTGCGCCACCGGACACCGCGTATGGAAGCGGCACCCCGGCGGCGGATCGGCCGGCGAGGGCAGCTCGCCGGAGAGCACCACGCGGGTCCTGGCCCGTTGTGCGTCGGGGTCGGGCCAGGGCGAGGCCGACATCAGTGCCTGCGTGTAGGGATGACGGGGTGCGGCGAGCACCCGGCCGCTCTCCACGATCCGGCCCAGGTACATGACGGCCACGGTGTCGGCCAGGTACTCCACGGCCGACAGGTCGTGGGTGATGAACAGGCAGCCGAAGCCCAGATCACGCTGCAGGTCGGCGAGCAGGTTGAGCACGGCGGCCTGCACGGAGACGTCCAGCGCGCTGGTGGGCTCGTCGGCGATGAGCAGGTCGGGCCCCGAGACCAGGGCGCGGGCGATGCCGACGCGCTGGCGCTGGCCGCCGGACAGCTCGTGCGGGAAGCGGGCGGCGACGCGGGCGGGCAGGCCGACCTTCTCCAGCATCTCGTGCGCGCGGGCCGTCCGCTGCCGTCCCGGCACACGCTCGCTGCCGACGCGCAGCGGCTCGGCGACGATCTCGCCCACCCGGAACCTGGGGTCGAGCGAGCCTGCGGGGTCCTGGAAGATGATCGACACCTTGTGGCGGTGGGGGCGCAGGCGCCGCCTGTTCAGGGTGGTCACGTCCACGCCGCCGAGCAGGATCCGGCCGGAGGTGGGCTGCAGGAGCCGTACGACGCAGCGGCCCACGGTGGACTTGCCCGAGCCGCTCTCGCCGACGAGCGCGACCACCTGGCCGCGGTCGACGCGCAGGTTCACCCCGTCGACCGCGCGTACCCGGCCGAAATGCAGCACCAGATCCTCTACTTCACACAACGCACTCATATTTCGGCCCTTATGCAGGCGACTTCGTGGCCACCGCTGTTACGGAGCGAAGGGCGCTCCGTCAGGCAGCCGGGTACGGCCAGCGGACACCGGTTGGCGAACGTGCACGCGTCGGGCGAGCCGGCCAGCACGGGCACCATGCCGGGGATCTCGGTCAGCCGCCGGCCCGCTCCCGCGGGTACCGCGCCCAGCAGGCCCCTGGTGTAGGGGTGCAGGGGACGGGTGAAGATGGCGCGGGCGGTGCCCGACTCGGCGACGCGGCCCGCGTACATGACCACCACGCGGTCGGCGGAATCGGCCACCACGCCCAGGTCGTGGGTGATCAGCAGGACCGCCGTGCCGAGCCTGGAGCGCAGGTCGCGCAGCAGGTCGAGAATGGCCGCCTGGATCGTCACGTCGAGCGCCGTGGTCGGCTCGTCGGCCACGATCAGCTTGGGGCCGCAGGCCACCGCCATCGCGATCATCACCCGCTGGCGCATGCCGCCGGAGAGCTGGTGGGGGTAGTGGCCGAGGCGTTCGAGCGGACGCGGGATGCCGACCAGGTCGAGCAGTTCCGCCGCCCGGTACGCGGCGGCCCGCCTGGAGAAGGAGGTATGCGTACGGACCGCCTCGACGATCTGCCTGCCGATGGTGAAGACCGGGTTGAGCGAGGTGGCGGGCTCCTGGAAGACGTAGGCGATGTCCTTGCCGCGCACCGAGCGCAGCAGGTGGGCGGGGGCGCCGACCAGCTCCGTGCCCTCGAAGCGGACCGAGCCGGTCACGGCCGCGGTCGGCGGCAGCAGGCCGGTCAGCGCCATCGCCATGACGCTTTTGCCGCACCCCGACTCGCCCACCACCGCGAGCACCTCGCCGGGCCGCACGTCGAACGAGACGCCGTCCACGGCCCGCACCGGACCGTCCTCGGTGCGGAAGCCGACCGACAGATCGGACACCTCGATCATCGGCGGCTCTCCTTCGGGTCGAGGGCGTCGCGCAGCCCGTCGCCGACCAGGTTGAAGGCGAAGGCGACCAGCAGGATCGTGATGCCCGGCACGACCGCGGTCCAGGGCGCGGTCGAGCTGTAGGACTGGGCGTCGGAGAGCATCGTGCCGAGGCTCGGCACCGGCGGCTGCACGCCCAGTCCGAGGAAGGAGAGCACGGACTCACCGATGATCGCGATCGGGACGGCCACCGTGGCCTGCACGATGATCGCGGAGATGGCGTTCGGGAAGACGTGCCGGGTGACGATCCAGCCGTCGCGGGCACCGGCCGCCACCGCGGCGTCCACGTAGTCGAGCGCCTTGATCCGCAGGGTCTCCGAGCGGGTGACCCTGATCATGCCGGGGATCTGGGTGATGCCGATGGCGAGGGCGGCGTTGGTGAGCGACGGCCCGCGGATCGCGGCGAAGCCGACGGCCAGGATGAGGAACGGGAAGGCCAGGACCAGGTCGGTCAGGCGGGAGACCAGGCCATCGAAGGTCCTGAAATATCCGGCTATGAGGCCCAAGGGCACGCCGATGCCCACGGCCAGCAGCACGGACAACACCCCAACCTGCAGGGAGGCCCGCATGCCGTACATGATGCGGGAGAGGATGTCGCGGCCGAGGTCGTCGGTGCCGAGGACGTGTCCCGGCGAACCGGGCGGGCGGAACAGGCCGCCGAAGTCGGCGCGGTCGAAGGCGTACGGCGCCAGCCACGGCGCCAGCAGCGCGGCCCCCACGCCGATCACGAGGACGAGCAGCCCGCCGACGGTGAGCGGGTTGCGCGCGAGCCTGCGCACGGCTCTCATGCGACCCTGATCCGCGGGTCGATGACCGAGTAGAGCAGATCGACCAGGAGGTTGATGACGATGTACGCGGTGGCGGTGACCAGCACCACGCCCTGGATGATCGGGTAGTCGCGCTGGAAGACCGCGTCGACCGTCAGCTTGCCGAAGCCCGGAATCGCGAAGATCCGCTCGGTCACCACCGCGCCGGAGATCAGCACGCCCAGTTGCAGCCCGGCGATGGTGACCACCACGATCAGGCTGTTGCGCAGCGCGTGCACGCCGATCACCTGGCGTTCGGCCAGGCCCTTGGCCCGCGCCGTGCGCACGTAGTCGGCAGACAGCGCCTCCAGCATCGACGCCCTGGTCTGCCGCATGATCACCGCGGCCAGGCCGGTGCCCAGGACCACCGCGGGCATGACCATGCGGTGCAGGTTGCCCAGCGGGTCGGTGAAGAACGGGACATAGCCGGAGGCCGGGAACAGGCCGAGCGCCACCGACAGCCACAGGATGCCCATCAGGCCCAGCCAGAAGTTAGGGATCGACAGGCCGAGCAGGGCGAAGCCGTTGGCGACCCACTCGGCGGGGCGGCCGCGCCGTACCGCGGCGATGACGCCCGCGAGCACGCCGATGAGGACCGCGATCGCGAGCGAGAGCAGGGCCAGCTCCACCGTGACCGGCAGCGCCTGGGCCAGCATGTCGCGCACCGGCAGGCCGGTGCGCAGGCTCGTGCCCAGGTCGCCGGTGAGGCTGGTGGTGACGTAGCGGGTGTACTGGACGAGAAGCGGCTGGTCCAGCCCGTACTGCTCGCGGATGGCGGCGAGCAGTTCCGGCGTGGCGTCCTCACCGGCCAGCGCGCGCGCCGGATCGCCCGGCAGCGCCCGCACACCGGCGAACACCACCACGGTCGCCAGCAGAAACGTCACCGCCGACTCGGCCAGCCGCCGGAGCAGGTAGCGCCGCATGTCACGACACGAAGCCGGCGAAGGCCACGCGGACCAGCCCGTCCGCGAACCCCTGCACGCCCGTGAGCCGGGCGCTGACGCCGGTGATGTTGCGCTGCCGGTAGAGGTAGATGAGCGGGTTGTCGCGCTGGAGCAGTTCGATCACCTGCGCGTAGGTCTGCGCGCGCTCGGCGGGCTGGAGCTGTTCGCGCGCCTTGTCCAGCAGCGCGTCGACCTGCTCGTCGCTGTAGCCGGCGACGTTCTGCGCCGCCTGGGTGCGCACGAACGGTGTGACGTTGGCGTCCGCGTCCACCCGCCCCGACCAGCCGATCTGCAGCGTCTCGTAGTCGCCGGCGTCCTGCAGGTCGAGCAGCGAGGCGAACTCCGCCGCCTGGATCTCCATCTCGAACCCGCCGTCCTTCACCATGGCCTGCAGCGTCTGGGCCAGGCGCAGGTTCAGCGGCGTGTTCGTGACGGACATCTTGATCTTGTACGGCACCGCCACCCCCGCCTCGGCCAGCAACTGCCGCGCCTTGGCCGGATCGTGCGGCCGGCACCGCTGGGCCCGCTCGCTCGTATAGGGCGAGTTGGGTGAGACGGGCGAGCAGGCCGTCCGGTAGAGCCCGCGAAAGACGGTCTTGACCAGGGCGTCGCGGTCGATCGCGTGCTCCAGCGCGATCCTGACGCGCGGGTCCTTGGCGATCGGGGTGCCGAGCGTCTTGGGCGGTTTGCCCAGCCCGTCGGTGTTGCCGACATTGACGGTGAGCGACTGGTAGCCGAGCGAGTCGGACTGCAGTACCCGCAGGTTCGGGTCGGCGCTGAGCTGGGGCACGTCCTCCGGCGAGATCGTGTCGGCCACCTGGGCGTCGCCCGAGCGCAGGTTGGCCGCCCTGATGCTGCCGTCGGTGATGATCCGGTAGACGAGCTTGTCCAGCTTCACCTTGGCCGCGTCGTAGTAGTTGGGGTCCTTGACCAGTTCGATGCTGCTCTGCGGGACCCGCGAGGCGAACTTGAACGGCCCGACGCAGACCGGGTTGGCGGCGAAGTTCCCCTGGAGCGCCTTGGGCGACATCACCATGCCCGCCCGGTCGGCCAGGGCCGCGGTGAGCGGGGCGGTGGGGCGTTCGAGCGTGATGGTGACGGTCCGCGGGCCGGTGGCGCGCACGGCCGTGATCGGCCCGAGCTCGCTGCGGCGCGAGGAGGTCTCCAGCGTGAGGTGCCGGTCGAGGCTGCGCTTGACCGCCTCGGCGTCGAGCGGCGTGCCGTCGGCGAACTTCACTCCGGAGCGCAGGGGGATCGTGTAGGTCCTGCCGTCGGGGCTGATGCTCGGCAGGGCGGCGGCGAGCTGGGGGATGACCTGGACCTTCTCGTCGACGTCGTAGAGCTTCTCGCACATGGCGTGGAAGATCTGGCGGCTGACCAGCGAACGGCTGAGCGTGGGATCCAGGTGGTCGGGGTCGGCGTTGAGCGCGAAGGTGAGCGTGCCGCCGGCGCGCGCGGGGCCGGTGGAAGGGGCGGGGCTCTGGGGCTGGGCGGGCTGGATCGAGGAACAGGCGGCGACGGTCAGCATGACGGCCACCATGGGGATCACGGGTCTCATGGGGGCCTCCCGTGACCACGAGCTGATCACTCTGACTGTCACCTGTCAAGAAGTTCAGCGCCGGACTAATCACGTCATTGGACGCGTTATCGTGACTGAGACATAGATGTCTCGCTATGAGACAGAGGAGGTTGGTCGTGCGCTGGGATCACAGCTTCGACGTCGTCGTGGTCGGATCGGGCGCCGCGGGGCTCACCGCGGCACTGACCGCGCGGCTGCGCGGGCTCACCGCGGTGGTCATCGAGAAGACGGACAAGTACGGCGGGTCGAGCGCCCTGTCCGGCGGCGCCATCTGGGTGCCCGGCAACCTCTACCTCGATGGCACCGGCCTGAAGGACAGCAAGGAGGAGGCCGGGGCCTACCTCAAGGCGACGGTCGGCGACCGGGTGCCGGAGGAACGCCGGGCGGCGTACCTGGACAAAGGGCCGGAGATGGTGCGCTTCCTGCACGAGCGGACCCGCCACGTCCGCTTCGAGTACGCCCGCGGCTACCCCGACTACTTCCCCGAACTCCCCGGCGGCAAGGCGATGGGCCGCTCGGTGGAGCCGCCCGTTTTCGACCTGCGCGGGCTCGGCGCGCTGCGCAGGATCATGCGGCGCTCCGAACTGGCGACCTACGGGATGGTCATGAAGTCCTCGGAGTTCCACGAGGTCAACATGATGACGCGCACCACGCGCGGCAAGCTGATGGCGGCCAGGATCGGGCTGCGCGCGGTCAAGGGGCTGCTCACCGGTGCCCGCCACGCCGCGCTGGGCGAGGCGCTGGTCGGCCGGCTGAGCCTGTCGCTGGCCGAGGCGGGCGGCAAGATCTGGGTGAACACGCCGTTCGAGGAGTTCGTCGTCTCCGGTGACCGGGTCACCGGCGTGCGCGCGGGCGGCAGGACGATCGAGGCGCGGGGCGGAGTGGTCCTGGCGGCGGGCGGGTTCTCGCACAGCCAGGAGCTGCGGGAGAAGTACCTGCCGCTGCCCACCGACGCCCGCTGGAGCTCGGCGGCCCCGGCCCAGACCGGCGACACGATCGCCGCCGCCCTCGCGCTCGGCGCCGAACTCGACCTCATGGAGCGGGTCTGGGGCATGCCGGCCGCGGTGCCGCCGGGCGAGCCGCCGACGTTCCTCGTCACCGACCGCGGCGTGCCCGGGATGATCGTCGTGGACGGGCGGGGCGAGCGCTTCGTCAACGAGGCGGCGCCGTACCACCTGTTCGTCGACACCATGTACGCGCGCGACGCCGTCCGCTCCTGGATGGTCATCGACCAGCGCACCAAGAACCGGCACATCATGCTCGGCCACTTCCCGGGCCGGCCGTTCAAGGCCGCGTGGCTCAAGAACGGCTTCGTCAAAAGGGCCACGACCATCGAGGAACTGGGCGCCCGCATGGGACTCGACCCGCTCAAGCTGCGCGCCACCGTTGACCGCTTCAACGGCTTCGCCCGCGCCGGCTCCGACGCCGACTTCCACCGCGGTGACAGCGCCTACGACCACTACTACGGCGACCCGACCCTGCCCAACCCGAACCTGCTGCCGATCGAGAAGGGCCCCTTCTACGCGATCCCGCTGGTACCCGGCGACATCGGCACGAAGGGCGGCGTGGTCACCGACGTGGACGCCCGCGTGCTGCGCGGGGACGGCTCGCCGATCGCCGGCCTGTACGCGGCGGGCAACGTCGCGGCAGCCGTCATGGGCGAGACCTACCCCGGGCCGGGCGCCACTCTGGGCCCGGCGATGACGTTCGGCTACGCCGCCGCCCAGCACATCGCCGCCTCGCTACGCTGACCTCCATGGACATAGCAGCATCAATCGCCTCGTTCGCCGCCGTCGTCGCGCTGCTGACGCTGACACCCGGCCTGGACACGGCCTTGATCCTGCGCACGTCGCTGCTGTCGGGACGGCGTCCGGCGTGGGGCGTGGTCCTCGGCGTCCAGGCCGGCATCCTGGTCTGGGGCCTGGCGGCCGCAGCCGGCCTGTCCGCCCTGCTGGCGGCCTCGCACCTGGCCTACGAGATCCTGCGCTGGGCCGGCGTCGCCTACCTCGTCTACATGGGCGCCCGCATCCTCTGGGACGCCCGCCACCCCGCCCCGCCGGAGGCCGCCCCGGTCACCGACCAGACGTTCGCGCGGGCCTTCCGCCGCGGCCTGCTGACCAACCTCCTCAACCCCAAGGTGGGCGCGTTCTACGTGGCGATGCTGCCCCAGTTCATGCCGGACGACGTGCCGCCCGCGCTGATGGGGCTGGCGCTGGCCGGCGTACACGTGGGCGAGGGGCTGGTGTGGAGCGCCCTGCTGGTCGCCTTCGCCACGTTCATGGGCGGCGTCCTGCGCACTCCCAGGGTCCGCCGCCTGCTCGACCGCCTCACGGGCGTGGTGATCATCGGCTTCGGGGTACGGCTGGCCGTACAGGACTGACCGGAACCGGCCAGGCCCGTTGACAGGCCCCCGGGCCGGGCACACTCTGCGCTCAGGACTCTCTGCCCGGGGAGGGGGAGGCCATGAGTCCTGGAAATTCACGACTCGCCGGAAACACGCCGAAGGCGGACGACGGACGCGCCATCTTCGAGGGGTGCCTCCAACATTGGTGGGTCGAGGAGCGGCTGACGCGGAAGGGGGCGTGCCCCCAGGGGCATCCGACTGTCCAGGTGCAGGTCAGGTTGCGATGCGTCACCTGCCCGTGGGAGGACACCGCGCAGAACTGGCATAAAAAGCGTCCGAAATGTCGGGCGGACCCGAACAGTGAACATACGCTGGAAGTGCTGCAATACTCCCGTCTATGATCGATAGTCTGCTCGACCGGGCCACGTCGATCCTGGAACGGCGCTTTCTGCGCAATGCCTTCTTGCCGGTGCTCCTGTTCGCTCCGCTGGTGTCCGTCCCGGTCCTGTTGCAGAACGACATGCTGGCCCGTGCGCTGGCCGTATGGGAAGAACAGCCGATCACCGCGAAATTCGCCGCCGTGATCGGCTATTTCACGTTCTGCTGGTTCGGGGCGGCCGTGGTCGCGAGCCAATGGCGGAATATCATCCGATTATTCGAGGGCTATCCTCTCCAGCGTCTTCCCTGGCTGGAGGCCAAGGGGGTGAGCTGGCACGCGGCCAGAAGCGCCGCCCTCGTCGATATGGGCGACCGGCGGCACCACACCACGGAGGTACACGGGCTCCGCTATTGGGCCTACCCCGAAACGGAATTCCTGCCGACCCGGTTGGGAAACGTGATCCGCGCCGCGGAGTTCTATCCGATCCAGCGCTACGGGATCAGCTTGATCAACGTATGGCCGAGGCTGTACAAGATATTGCCACGGGCCGTGGCGGACGACGTCGAAGACTCCCGCGCGACCATGGAGTTCCTTCTTGTCCTGTGCTTGTGGCTGGTGGGTTTCGCAGTGGTCAGTCCCCTTCTGGCGTGGTCGTTCGGCACGTCGCCGCCGTGGGCCCTCATGGTCTTCGCGACAGCCCTCCTGTTCGCCTATTGGGCGTACTTGTCTGCGCTTCCCGCGGCGGCCGAATACGGCGAGCACCTGCGCGCGGCCTTCGAGGTGCACCGCTTCGACCTGCTCCGGCAACTGCGCCTGCCGCTACCGCCCGACGAGCGGCGGGAACACGACCAATGGCGCCTCCTGGACGACCTGATCCTGAAGGCGGAGCGGCCCGTGTGGGCCTACGAGCCCGAGCCGGCCGATGAGCTGACGGTCAGGATCGTCATCGACGAGGCCGGGCCATGACACAGGGCCCGGCCGGCGACGGCACCCCGCCGAGCGCGGGCGAGACCGTCATGGAGCGCCCGGCCGAGGCGATACCGTCCGGTCCGTCCGCCGCCGCTCCTGTGGCCCATGTGCCGGTCCCTCCGCGTCCCCGGCACGTTCGCGGGCCGTTCGGCGGATTCGTGGTCGCCGTCGTGGCGGTCGGGATGGTGGCCGCCGTGATCATGCTTCTGCTGTCCAACCAGCAGGTCCCGGTACTCGTCGCCCGCGCCGACCTCCCCGCCTACACCCAACTCGGCATGGACGACCTGGAGATGGGCACCAGGACCGCCCTGGACGCCGGCGCGTACGCGGAACTGCCGGTCGAGGGGCGGATCACGTTGCGCTCCATCCGGCAAGGTGAGGCGCTGACCAGCACTGACCTGTCGCCGGACGTGCGGGGGCGGATCAAGGGCGGGCTCAGCGTCGTCGGCCTCGACGTCTCCCGCGCTGCCGTGCTGGGTGGCGCGCTGGGCGGCGGGGACCCGGTCCAGGTGGTTCTCGTGATGGGCGGGCGGCGGACGGCCGAGATGCGCGCGGTGGTCCTGACCGCCTCCCAGGCCGACGCCTCGGGGACGCGCTGGTCACTCATGATCGCGCTCAACCGGGAACAGGCGCTCAAGTACGCGGCGCCGCTGGCCAAGGGGAGCGTTCTCATCCTGCGCGATCCCGATGCCGGGCCGGTCGGCCGTGCGGGCTGAGCTGCGGGGTCGGGTTCGGGGGCTGGTGGGGTGGCTGGAACGGCATCCGCTGGCCGCCGACGCGTCGCTGGCCGGGATCGCGTGTGCGTATCTGCTGATCGAGGTTCCCTACAGCGAGGCGACGCTGGCCCGGATCGGGAGCGTTCCGCTGACGTTCTGGGGGGATCTGGCGGCCTTCGGCTGCCTGGCCCTGCGGCGGCGGTGGCCGCTCGGGGTGCTGGCGGCGGTCTGGGTGTTGTGGCTGGCGGTGGGGCGCTGGGACGTCTGGGCCGAGGTCAACGCCTCGTGGGCCGAACTGGGGGCGTCCACCGCTCTGCAGGTCGCCTTCTACACGGTGGGCAGGTGGCGGGCCTCGCCGTACCACGGACTGCTGCTTTTGGGGGTGCTGGTGCCGGCCGGGGTGATGTCGGCGCTGGTGTGCGCGCTGCCGTGGGGCGCGGGGGTGGCGCGGCGGCGGTGGGTCGTCGCGGCGGCCGGCGCCGAGGAGGGGCGCGCGCGGGCCATGGTGGCGGAGGAGCGGGTGCGGATCGCCCGCGAACTGCACGACATCGTGGCGCACAACGTCAGCGCGATGGTGATCCAGTCGCACGTCGCGGTGTCGGCGCTGGCGGCGGAGGACCACGGGCCGGCGCGCACCTCGCTGGAGTCGATCAGGGAGTCGGGGCAGGCGGCGCTCACGGAGCTGCGGCTGCTGCTGGGCGGGCTGCGCGAGGAGCCGGGGGAGCGGCAGCCCGGCATCGAGGCCATCGACGCGCTGGTGGAGCGGCATCCGCTGGAGGTGCGGTTGCGGGTCGAGGGGCGGGTCAGGGCGGTGCCGGCTGGGCTGGGTCTCGCCGCCTACCGGATCGTTCAGGAGGCGCTGACCAACGCGCTCAAGCACGCGGGCAAGGACGCCGAGGCCGACGTGGTGCTGCGCTACGGCGAGCGGGCGCTGGACATCACGGTCGTCGACGACGGCGCCGGCCGTCCGCCCGCGCCGCCGCGCAGGTCAGGGCACGGCCTGGTGAACATCGCCGAGCGGGCCGCGCTGTTCGGCGGCGTCTCGCGGGCCGCGCCGTCGCCGCAGGGCGGGTTCAGGGTGGAGGCGACGCTTCCGTGGGTGTGAGCCGGGCGCCCTGGAGGTAGAGCCTGACGATGGTGTCCGTGGCGTCCTCCACGCCCAGCTCCGACAGCGGCGCCAGCGTCAGCGCGCCCAGGATGAGCGCGCCGTGGGCGGCGGCCAGGAGTTCGGCGGGGACGTCGGCGCGCAGCACGCCCTCGCGCTGACCCCGTTCGGCCAGGATGCGCAGCCGCTCGCCGACCTCTTCCTCCTCCGGCCACAGTTGCGGCCGGTGGGTGCTGACCACCCAGAACTCGCGGCCGGCTGTCAGCAGGGCCCTGGTCAGGCGGGTCAGGGCGGCCTCGGTCGCGACGCCGTCGATGCCGGCCGCGTCGATCACCCGGATGGACTCCTCCGCGGCGAAACGGCCGAGCTCGACCAGCAGGTCGTCGCGGGTGGCGAAGTGGCGGTAGAGGGTGGCGCGGCCGACGCCGGCCGCGGCGGCGATGTCGGCCATGCCGGCTCGCTCGTGGGTGCGCAGCGCCGTGGCGGCGGCGCGGAGGATCGCGTCCCGTGTTCTCGCCATGGAGTCGGAGGTGCTCATCAGGACATATCCTAGACGAGACATAGCTGTCTCGTAGTGAGACGTGGAGGATTCATGGAGCGTTTCGCGGGCAAGAAGGTCCTGCTGACCGGCGCGGCCACCGGGATCGGGCGGGCGACGGCCCTGCGGCTGGCGGAGGAAGGGGCGCGGGTCTTCGCCGTCGACCTCAACCCGGAGATTCCCGGCCATCCGGCTATCACCCCGCATGTCGCCGATGTGGCCGACGAGGGGCAGGTCAAGGAAGCCGTGGCCCGGGCGGCCAAGGAGTTCGGGGGAATCGACAGGTTGATCAACGTCGCGGGCATCCACAAGACGACGCCGCTGGCCACGCTCTCGCTCGCCGACTTCCGCAGGCTCCTCGACGTCAACCTGCTCGGCACGTTCCTGTTCTGCCGGGAGGCCATGCCGTACCTGGTGGAGAGCAAGGGGGTCGTGGTCAACACGGCCTCGACCTCGGCCACGCACGCGCACCCCTTCATGACCGGGTACGCGGCGTCGAAGGGCGGCGTCCTGGCGTTCTCCCTGAGCCTGGCGGCGGAGGTGGCGCCGCAGGGCGTGCGGGTGGTGGCGGTCTCGCCGGGCGGCGTAGTGACGCCGCTGATGAGCTCGGTGAGCTTCCCCGACGACGTGGACGCCTCCTTCTACGGGCGGATCATGCCGCAGGTCGGCTTCGGCGAGCCGGAGGCGATCGCGGGCACCATCGCCTACGCGGCGTCGGCCGACGGCGCCTACCTCACGGGGGTGGAGCTTCGCGTCGACGGCGGCTCCCACGTGTGAGCCGGGGGACGGCTCATCACCGGCAGCCGTCCCCGGGCCTCTGCCTCAGGGAATCAGAAGCAGCTTCCCCGTCGTACGGCGGGCCGCCAGGTCCTCGTGCGCCCGCGCCGCCTCGGCCAGCGGGTACCGGTGGGAGACGTCGATGCGCAGCTGCCCGGCGGCGATCCACCCGAAGACCTCGCGGGCCCGCCACAGCAGTTCCTCCCGCTCGGCCACGTGGTGGACGAGCGTGGGCCGGGTCAGGAACAACGAGCCCGACCGGTTGAGCAACTGTGGGTCCATGGGCGGCACGGGGCCGCTGGCCGCGCCGTACAGGGCCATGAGGCCGCGCGGGCGCAGCGCGGTCAGGCCGCCGTCGAAGGTGGTGGCGCCGACGCCGTCGTAGACCACGTCGATGCTGTTCTCGAGCGTCTGCGCGAAGTCGTCGTAGGAGTGGACCTCGTCGGCGCCGGCGGCGCGGGCCAGCTTGGCCTTCTCGTCGGTGGAGACGGTGGTGTGGACGGTGGCGCCGTAGAACTTGGCGAGCTGGATGAGCAGCTGGCCCATGCCGCCGGCGCCGGCGTGGACGAGGACCCGGTCGCCCTCCTTGACCTCGTGCGTGGAGCGTACGAGGAAGTGGGCGGTCATGCCCTGCAGGAGGGCGGCGGCGGCCAGGTCGGCGGAGACGCCGCCGGGCACGGGCACGAGGCGGTCGGCGGGTACTACGGCCTTCTCGGCGTAGCTGCCCAGGACGTTCGCCCAGCCGACGGTGTCGCCGACGGCGAAGCCGGTGACGCCGGGGCCGACGGCCGAGACGGTGCCGGCGCCCTCACAGCCGATGGGGCTCGGGAGCCGCAGCGGGTAGACGCCGGAGCGCTGGTAGATGTCGATGAAGTTGACGCCGCTCGCGGCGACGTCGACGACCACCTCTCCGGGACCCGCGACGGGATCGGGGTGCTCGGCGTACTCGAGGACCTCTGGGCCGCCCTGGGCGGCGATGACGACTGCGCGCATAGTCCTGTCTAACCCAGGCGCGCGCGTATTGCTTCCGGCCGCGCAGGGCCAGGATCGTTTAGGGCTGCTCCGAGCGCTGACCGCGCAGCTCGAAGTCGTCGAAGACGGTCTTCATGATCGACCGGTCGTCCTTGGGCACCCGGGCGAACAGGCCGACGTAGCCGGTCTTGAGGCCGTTGGGGTCCTCGGCCCGCAGCACCTGCCTGCCGTCCACCCACATGGTCAGCTTCACCGTCGAGCCCGACTGCTCGCAGAACGCCTCCAGCCGTACCTTGGCCTGGGGCTTGAGCTCCAGCTTCGCCGGCTGTGAGAGCGTGCCGCCCGCGCCGTCGATGATCTTCCTGATCCTGGCGTTGCCCGTGGTGTCGAGGCCGAACTCGTAGAAGGTGCCGTCGGTGGTGTTGTGGCAGTAGACGCCGTACTCGCCGTCGCCGACGATCTTCCTGGCCTGGACCGTCACGCTGACCAGCACGGAGTCGGGCATGAGCGGGGTCGGGGTGGCGCTCGGTGATGGCGTGGGGGAGACGTTGGCGAAAGGCGCGGGCGCCTTGACCGAGCGTTGCTCGGAGCTGGGCTCGACGTCGAGCCCGTAGGTGCCGTCGGTCTTGTAGCCGTAGCTGGCCTCGTCCTCGGCGTCGTAGGTGCCGTCCCAGCCGCCGGAGGAGGTCGTGAAGTCCTCCTGGTAGAGGCGGCCCAGGTGGGTCGGCGGCGAGCTCTGCGACAGCAGCAGCGCGGCGGCGACGCCGCCCGCCACCAGCACCGCCCCCGCCGTGACGCCGGCGATCAGCCTGGTGCGGCGGCGTCCAGGCGGGGCGGGCTCCGACGTGGTGAGCGGGGTGGTCGCCCGCTGCCAGGCCACCTGCACGGTGTGCGCGGCCTGCTCGGGCGCGGCCTGCCTGCCCACCAGGTGGTCGAGCAGTTGCTGCGCGGTCGGGCGCGACGCCGGGTCCTTCTGCAGCGCCGCCACGACCAGCGGGCGCAGCCCCGGCTCCACGCCGCCGAGGTCGGGCTCGGTGCTGAGCACCGAATAGATCATCGAAGGCAGTGAGTCGCCACCGAACGGCGCGCGCCCGCTGGCCGCGAAGGCGATCAGGCAGCCCCAGGAGAACACGTCGCAGGCGGGCGAGACCGGCTCGCCCCGCAGCACCTCGGGCGCCATGTAGCGGGGCGTGCCGATGATCTCGCCGGTGCCGGTCACGCCGCCCAGCTCGTCCAGCGCCCGCGCGATGCCGAAGTCGATCACCCTCGGGCCGACCGGCGACAGCAGCACGTTCGACGGCTTCAGGTCGCGGTGCACCACCCCGGCGCCGTGGATGGCGGTGAGCGCGGTGGCCACGCTGACCGCCAGCGCGTCGAGGCTGGAGCCGGTCAGCGGTCCCGACCGCTTGACCGCCTCCTCCAGGTTGGGCCCCGGCACGTACTCGGTGACGACGTAGAGCTGGTTGCCGTCGAGCGCGGCGTCCAGCACCGCGGCCGTGCAGAACCGCCGAACCCGCTGCGCCGCGTCCGCCTCCCGGCGAAAGCGCATGCGAAACTGCTCGTGCTGGCTGAACTCGGGGTTGATCACCTTGACCGCGACCCGCACGCCCGCGGGGTCCTCGGCCAGGTGAACCGTGCCCATCCCGCCGCGGCCCAGCACGCTGATCAGTTTGTAGCGCCCGATGTGGGAGGTTTCACCGCTCACGGCGGGTTAGCTTACCGACATGGCATGCAGTTCGGGCAGGCCGTGCGCAGGATCGACCACCACGACCCTGCATCCGGCCGAGGTGGCCGCGGCGATGCCGGCCGGACTGTCCTCCACGGCGACGCACTCCTGCGGCCGCACCCCCAGCAGCCGCGCCGCCTTCAGATAGGGATCCGGGTACGGCTTGCCCCGCGAACTGTCCTCCGCCGTGATCACCAGATCGAAGCGGTGCCCGTCGAGGCTGGGCAGCACCCGCTCGACGATGCTCCGCGGCGAGGCGGTCACCAGCGCCGTGGGCACCCCGGCGGCCGTCAGCTCGCGCAGCAGGTCAAGGGCGCCGGGGATGAGGTCGATGCCACCGGCGATGCGTTCGGCGAAGGCGTCGGTGAGGCGGACCGCCACCGGTCCGGCGTCGGCGGGCGCCAGGTGGGCGGCGGTGTCCTCGACCGAGCGGCCGAGGACGTGGGGGACGTCCTCGGGGCCGAGGCCGCCGTGGCCGAGCGACTCGGCGACGTCGGCGGTGGCCTGCCACCACAGGCCCTCGGTGTCGACCAGGGTGCCGTCCATGTCGAACAGGACGGCGGCGGGGAGATCAGACGGCATCTGCTGTTTCCGTGACGGGGGCGGGGACCGTGACCGTGCGGGCGGCCACCAGGACCGGTCGTTCGACCAGGCGTACGGTCACCCTAGTGCCGGCCGCCAGCCGTACCGCCTCGTGACCTGGTACGTCGGCGAGCACCTCACCCCCTTCCAGGGCCACCCTGAGCCGGACCGAGGCGCCGCGGAAGGAGGCGGCCAGGACCTCGGCCCTGCCGTCCGCCGCGGGCGTGACCTGGACGGCTTCCGGGCGGATGAGCACGTCCACGGACGGGTCGTCGGGGACCTCGCCGTCCACGGGCAGGAGCTGGCCGAGCACCGTCACCTGGTCACCGGACACCCGCCCGGCCAGGTGGTTCATGGTGCCGACGAACTCGGCCACGAACGGGGTGGCGGGCCGGTCGTAGACCTCCGCCGGCGCGCCGCACTGCTCCAGGCGGCCATCCCGCAGCACCGCGACCCGGTCGGCGATCGACAGCGCCTCCTCCTGGTCGTGGGTGACGAAGATGGTGGTGATGCCGAGGTCGAGCTGCAGGCGGCGGATCTCCTCGCGCAGGTTGACGCGGACCTTGGCGTCGAGTGCCGACAGCGGCTCGTCGAGCAGCAGGACGCGCGGCTCCAGGGCCAGCGCGCGGGCGAGCGCCACACGCTGCTGCTGGCCGCCGGAGAGCTGGTGCGGGTAGCGGCCGGCGTGGGAGGGCAGGCCGACCAGCTCCAGCAGTTCCAGCGCCTTCGCCCGGCGTTGCGCGGCCGGAGCCTTGCGCACCCGCAGGCCGAAGGAGACGTTGTCGGCGGCGTTGAGGTTCGGGAAGAGCGAGTAGGACTGGAAGACCATGCCCGCGTCACGCTTGTTGGCGGGTACGGCGGTGATGTCCTTGCCGTCCACGAGCACGGCTCCCGAGTCGGGATGCTCGAACCCGGCCACGCAGCGCAGCGCCGTCGTCTTGCCGCAGCCCGACGGGCCGAGCAGGGCGACGAGCTCGCCCGGCTCGATGGTCAGGTCCAGGCCGTCGAGCGCGACCGTCTTGCCGAACACCCTGCGAAGAGCACGGAACTCGACCTGGGCTGTCATTGCTTCTTCTCCTTACCGAAAACGCTGGAGACCACGAGCAGCAGCAGCCAGATGAGCAGCAGGCTGAGGATCGAGACCGCGACCGACATCTGGCCCCTTGAACCGGAGATCGTCACGATCCAGACCGCGAACGGCTGGTAACCGAGCAGCCTGGCCACGGTGAACTCGCCCAGCACCAGGGCCAGCGTGAGGAACGAGGCGCTGGCGATGGCCGAGCGCAGATTGGGGATGATCACCCGGAACATCACGTACGGCCACGAGGCACCGAGGTTGCGCGCCGCCTCGACCAGCGTGCGCACGTCCATGGTGCGCAGGCCGGCGTCGAGCGAGCGGTAGACGAACGGCAGCACCAGCACCACGTACGCGAGCACGAGCACCATGGGGAAGCCCGGGTTCTGGATCGCGATGAGGGTGGCCCAGAACGGGGTGGGCGCGAGCACCTCACCGCCCACCGCCAGCGACTTGCCGATCCCGACGACGAACGTGATCGGGGGCACGACGAGGGGCAGCGTGCACAGCACTTCCATCACGGGCCGCAGCCGCGGGGCGGCCAGCCGTACGGCCAGCATCGCCGGCAGCGTGAGCAGCAGGACCAGCACGATCGTCGCGACGGCCAGGCTCAGCGACAGCAGCAGCGACTGGGCGAAGCCCTCGGCGGTCAGCAGTTCGGCGTAGGGTGCGAGGGAGAAGCCCGTGTTGGCGTTGTAGACCGTGTACCAGAGCGAGGCGCCGAGCGGCACCAGGAAGTACAGGGCGGCCAGCAGGAACACCGGCCACCGCCAGCGGCCTCCCCGCTGCGTGGCCCGGACCTTCTCCAGGCCCGTCACTGCAGCCATCGGGTGCTCCTCTTCTGCAGCGGCAGGTAGACCGCCATCACGAGCCCGGCCACCACGATCATGTCGAGGCTGAGCGCTAGCGCGACGTTCTCCTGGCCGATCAGCACGTCGCTGGTCAGCGCGTTGGCGATCTTGAGCGTGACCAGCGGGACGACGGTCCCCGCGCCCATGGCCGCGGCCGTGGCGTAGGCGGAGAACGCCATGCCGAACAGCAGCACGACGCCGCCGAGCAGGGCCGGGGTGAGCACGGGCAGGGCGACGTAGCGCCAGTAGTGCCAGGAGGTGGCGCCGTTGTTGGCGGCCGCCTCCCGCCACTGGGGCTTCAGCCCGTCCAGCGCGGGCGCCATCACGAGCACCATCATCGGCACCGAGAAGTACAGGTAGACGATGACCAGCCCCCAGAACGTGAACAGCACGCCGGAGGGCAGCCCGAACAGGCCGCTGACGATCCCCGAGTTGCCGAGCGTGGCCACCCAGAAGAAGGCCAGCGGCACCCCGCCGAAGTTGGCCAGCACGCCGGAGGCCGTCAGCACGGCCGAGCGCAGCGCGCCCGAGCCGGAGGTGACGACGGCGTAGGCCAGGAACGTGCCCAGCACGGCCCCGGCCACCGCGACGACCGCCGACACCTGGACGCTGCCGGCGATCGCGGTCAGGTTGCCGCCCTGCAGGCTCAGCCGCATGTTGTCGAGCGTGGGCTCACCCCGAGAGGTGAACGCCCCGGCCAGCAGGGCGACGGCCGGGACGCCGAAGACGAGCGCGTAGACGGCGAACAGCGGCAGCGCGCCCAGCCAGCCCCGGGACTTCCTCATCCGGAGATCGCGGCGTCCCAGCCTTCGGCGAGCTTCGCCTTGGCCGCGTCCACCTGCTCGGGGGTGGGGAACGTGGGCGTGCCGTCGACCTGCGGCAGCTTCTCGGCGGCGGTCTTGTCGACGCTGCCGTCGGTGGTCATGACGGGCAGCAGGACCGGGCGGGCGAAGCCCTTGAGGTAGAGGTTCTGGCCCTCGGCGCTGTAGAGGTACTCCTGCCACAGGCGCGCGGCGGCCGGGTGCGGGGCGTCCTTGTTGATGGCCTGGGCGTACATCTGGAAGTACTTGCCGTCGCTCGGCACGTTGACCTTCCAGTCGAGGCCCTTGGCGACCAGTTGCGGCGCGTAGGCGGCGTTGTTGTAGTCCCAGTCGATGCTGATCTGGGTCTCGCCCTTCTCGATGGTCGCCGGCGTGGTCTCGACCGGGTTGTAGTTGCCGGCGGCCTTGAGCTGCTTGAAGAACTCGATGCCGGGCTGGATGTCGTCGAAGGAGCCGCCGTTGGAGATGGCCGCGGCGTAGACGCCGGCGAAGGCGGAACCGGACTTGGTCGGGTTGCCGTTCATCGCGACCTTGCCCTTGTACTCGGGCTTGAGCAGGTCCTTGAAGCTCGTGGGGCAGTTCGGGATCTTCTTGGCGTCGCAGCCGATGGAGACGTAGCCGCCGTAGTCGTTGGTCCAGAGGCCGGTGGCCTCCTTCTGGCCTTCGGGGATCTTGTCGAAGGACTGCACCTTGTAGGGGGCGAACAGGCCCTCCTTGGCGCCGCTGATCGCGAAGGACTGGCCGAGGTCGAGCACGTCGGGCGCGCGGTCCTGGCCCTTGCGGTTCTTGACCGCGGTGATCTCGTCCGCGCTGGCCGCGTCCGGGTCCTCACTCTCGATCTTGATGCCGTACTTGGCCTCGAAGGTCTTGATGATCTCGCCATAGTTGGCCCAGTCCGGGGGAAGCGCGATCACGTGGAGGTTGCCCTCCTTCTTGGCCGCCTCCACAAGCTTGTCGAAACCACCGAAGTCGGCGGCGGAGGTGGCCGTCTTGGCGTCCACCCCGCCCTTCGACGGCTCGGCGGTCTGCGTGCCGGGTGCCGCGCCGCAGGCGGCGGTGGCTACGGTTAGGGCTGCTATGACGCCTGCCACGCTGGCGCGAGGAGTGAACACGTCGCCTCCACTCTGGGGGTGTAGAACGAACTTAGGGGAACTTGTACAAACAAGGCCAGCCCCTAGTAAGTCGGATAAAGATTGCTCTTTCGTGAACGGGAAGGGTCGAGAATGGTCGCGCGCTATGAACGAATCGCCGCTGAGCTGCGCGATGACATTCTTCGAGGTGTGCACTCCGTCGGGTCCACGTTGCCGACCGATGCCGAGCTGGCTGCGCGCTACTCCGCCGCCCGTGGCACGGTACGGCAGGCGCTGGCCGTACTGGTGGCCGAAGGGCTGGTCGGCAGCCGTCAGGGGGCGCGCCGCATTGTCCTCGGCAACTCACGCAGTCAGAGTTTCGCGGAATTGCACAGCTTTGCCCAGTGGGCCAAATCCAACGGCTACAGCTTCGGCGGCCAGGTGCTGCAGCAGCGCCGCCGGGCCGCGGGTCCCGCGGAGGCGGCCAGGCTGGGTTCTGAGGAGGTCCTGGAGGTCCTGCGCCTGCGTACGCTCGAGACCGAGCCCGTCCTCGTCGAGCGCACCGTCTACGCGGGCTGGATCGCCGCCGCCGTCGAGGCCATCCCGCGCGACTGCGGCTCGATCACGCAGGCGCTCTACGACTCCACCGGGCTGGTCTTCGCCTATGGCGAGCACCTCATCGACGCCGTGGCCGCGGGCGCGCAGGACGCCCGCCTCCTGGGTGTACGGCGCGGCAGCCCCCTCCTGCGCCAGCGCCGGATCACCACCACGCAGGAGGGCCGGCCGGTGGAGAGCTCGGACGACCGCTACCGGGCCGGCAGCGTGACGTTCAGCATCCGCAACTCGATCGGCGCGAACCCCCTCATCCGGCAGGCGGGCGACTTGCACTTCGGGGCGTGAGAACGTATGTTCGATTATTAGCAGCGCCCGTCTTCCCCCGGGTGGCTCACCGAAGGACCAGAGCCGCGGGGAGAAGAAGCGTCTTGAGCAGACTCTATGGCGATCCGATCGAGGTGTGGACCCGAGACGGGCAGCCCACCCAGTTCGTCTGGCGTGACCGCCTCTACCTCGTCCGGCGCGTCCTCGACCACTGGGTCGTGGCCCGGGAGTGGTGGAAGACCAGCGAGGGAGATCCGGGCGAACGGCAGTTCTGGCGGGTCGAGGCCAGCCCAGGCCGTGAGACCGGCTCCTACGAGCTCCGTTTCGACACCGCCAGCGGTGGCTGGCTGCTGCTGCGGGCGTGGGATTGATGGCGCGCCCGTTCCCGCACCTCAGCGTCAGCTCCGCCTACTCGATGCGCTACGGCACCGCCTTCCCTCGGCAGCTGGCCGCCCGCGCGGCCGAGCACGGGATGGACGTCCTCGCCCTGACCGACCGCGACGGTCTCTACGGCGCGGTCAAGCACGCCCAGGCCTGCGCCGACGCCGGGCTGCGCGCGGTGTTCGGGGTGAACCTGGCGCTGCGGCCCGACATCTACGCGGGCGCTCCGGGTCCCGACCTGTCCTTCTGGGACGCGCCCCCGGGCTCCTCGCGCGGTGACCTCCCCGGTTTCGCCCGCGGTGGCTCTTCGCCGGACGGCTCCCGGGGCGGCGGATTCCCCGGTGGCGGTTTCCCCGGCGGGCCTTCAGGCAGTGGTTTTCCCGATGGCGGTTTTCCCGGTGGTGGCCTTTCCGGTGGTGCCCTTCCTGGTGGTGGCCTTTCCAGCGGTGGCTCTTCCGGCGGGCGGCCGAAGACCGGGCCGATGGCGGAGGACCGTGTCACCGTGCTGGCCCGCGAGGGCGGCTGGCCGAGGCTGGCCAGGCTGGTCACCGCCGCCCACCACATGGGCGAGCGCGGCGACCCGTGGATCACCCGCGAACTGCTGGCGGAGCTCGGCGCCGACGACCGGCTCGTCGTGCTGCTCGGCCCGCGCTCCGACGTGGGCAGGGCGGTCGCCGAGCGCCGCGACGAGCACGCCAGGGTGCTGCTCAACCTGTGGCGCTCCATGGTCTCCGGGATCGCGATCGAACTGGTCGACCAGTACGGCTACCGCGACTCCGGCACCGCCGTGCGCATGCTGGCCCTGGCCGAGTCGCTCGGCGTACCCGCGGTGCTGACCAACGCGGTGCGCTACCTCGACCCCGCCGACCACCAGGTCGGCGACGTGCTCGACGCGGCCAGGCAGCTCGTCCCGCTGCACCCACGGCACCTGGACCGGCCCACCTCGCACGCCTATCTCAAGAGCACCAAGGAGATGTGGCAGGTGGCGCTGAAGGTCACCGGCGCCGACCGCGAGCGGGCGGGGCGGCTGCTGCTGACCACGCGGCAGCTCGCCGAGGCCTGCGCGGTGGACCCGGACTCGATGCTGGCGCTGCGCGGCGAGCCGCCGAACCTGCACCTGCCGGAGATCGGCGGCGACCCGGTGCCGCTGCTGCGCCACCGGGTGGAGGACGGCCTGCACGCCCGCGGGCTGGAGGGCTCGCGTGACGCCAGGGAGCGGCTGGACGAGGAACTGGCGATCATCGAGAGCAAGCGCCTGTCCGGATATTTCGTGGCAGTGGTCGGCATCACCGACATGATTCGAAAAATGGACATCAGGTGTGCCATCCGGGGCTCCGGAGCGGGCAGCCTGGTCAACTACCTCATCGGCATCGGCGAGGTGAACCCGCTCGAACACGGCCTGCTCATGGAACGCTTCCTGTCCCACGGCCGCATCGGGCTGCCCGACATCGACATCGACGTCGAGTCCGCCCGCCGCCTCGACTGCTACAAGGCCATCTTCGAGGAGTACGGCGAGGCCCGCGTCGCCTGCGTGTCGATGATGGAGACCTACCGGGCCCGCAGCGCCATCCGCGACGTGGCCGGAGCCATGGGCCTGCCGCCCCACGAGATCGACGCCATCGCCAAGGCCTTCCCGCACATCCGCGCCCGCCAGATCACCGCCTCCCTCAGCGACCTGCCGGAACTGCGCGACAGCCGCCTCGGCGAGGCCGGGCTCGACCGGGTCTTCCGGCTGGCCGAGAAGCTCGACGGCCTGCCCAGGCACATCGCGCTGCACCCCTGCGGCGTGCTGATCGGCAACGCCGGGCTCAAGGACGTGACGCCGGTCGAGCGCAGCTTCCTGGACTTCCCCATGTCGCAGTTCGACAAGGACGACGTCGAGGAGGCGGGGCTGCTCAAGCTCGACGTCCTCGGCGTACGCATGCAGTCGGCCATGGCCTACACGCTCGGCGAGATCAAGCGGGTGGACGACGCCGACGTCGATCTCGACGCCGTGCCCCACGACGACTCGGCCACCTACGACATGATCTGCGCGAGCCGTACCCTGGGGTGCTTCCAGATCGAGTCGCCGGGGCAGCGCGAGCTCGTGGCCAAGCTCGAACCGCGCACGATGCACGACCTGATCGTGGACATCTCGCTGTTCCGGCCGGGGCCGGTCAACTCCGACATGGTCACGCCGTACCTGGAGGCCAGGCACGGGTGGCGGCAGCCGTACTATCCGCACGAGAAACTGCGGGAGGCGCTCAAGGAGACGCACGGCGTGGTCGTCTTCCACGAGCAGGTGCTCAAGATCATCTCGGTGATGACGGGGAAGGACCTGCACTTCGCCGAGAGCATGCGGCGCACGCTCGCCACCGAGGCGGGACGGTTGAAGGTGCGCGGCCACTTCGTCCCGCTGGCCAAGTCGCGGGGCTTCTCCGACGAGGAGGTGGAGAAGGCGTGGAAGGTGCTCGACGCGTTCGGCGCCTTCGGCTTCTGCAAGGCGCACGCCGCCGCCTTCGCGCTGCCCACCTACCAGTCGGCCTGGCTCAAGCGGCACCACGCGGCCGCCTTCTTCGCCGGGGTGCTCACCCACGAGCCCGGCATGTACCCGCAGCGGGTCATCATCGACGAGGCCCGCCAGTGCGGGGTGGCCATCCTGCCGCTCGACATCAACAAGTCCGGCAAGGACTGGCAGGTCGAACGCCTGAAGGTCCGGGTCAAACCGGCGGAGCTGGGCGACTACCGGCGGCGTGAGTTCAAGATCTCCGAGATCGGCAAGGGGTACGCGCTGCGCGTGCCGTTCTCCGCCGTCAAGGGGGTGAGCGAGGCCGAGGTGGAGCGGATGGTGGCGGGCCAGCCGTACACCTCGATGGCCGACTTCTGGGACCGGGCGCGGCCCGCGCGGCCGACCATGGAGCGGATCGTGCAGGTGGGCGGCCTCGACGCCCTGCACGACCTGCACCCCGGCGGCGAGCGCTGGCGCGCGGGCGAGCTGACCAGGCGTGATCTGATCGCCCAGACCGGCGTGCTGGAGCGTGCCTCCACGTCCGGCGCGACCACCGCGCCGCGGCGGCGTCGCGGTTACACCCCCAGAACAGCCCCCCGGCAGAACGGAGCCGCGACCCCACCGGGCTCACCGGGCGGCACTCGCCTGCCGGGGGGCCCACCTCCCGGCATACCTGATTCCGCGCTCCCTGACCAGCCGGAAGCCGGAAGCGCGGTGCAGTTGCCGCTGGGGTTCACCGAGCACATCGCGCCCGGTGAACTGCCCGAGATGACCGAGAGCGAGATGGTCGAGGCCGAGCTGGAGATCCTCGGCATCGACGTGAGCAGGCACGTGATCCGCTTCCACGACGAACTGCTCGACCTGATCGGCGTGGTGCGCTCCCAGGACCTGCTCGGCCAGCGCAACGGCGCCGAGGTGCTGGTGGCGGGGGTCAAGGTGGCCACCCAGACGCCGGCCGTACGCTCCGGCCAGCGGGTCATCTTCGCCACGCTCGACGACTCGACCGGGCCGGTGGACCTGACGTTCTTCGAGTCGGTGCAGGGGCGGTGCGCGGCGACGGTGTTCGGGTCATGGCTGATGGTGGCCCGGGGCGTGATCAGGCGTACCGGGCCGCGGGCGATCTCGATGCGGGCCGTGGACTGCTGGGACCTCGTCGACCTGGACCGCCTGTGGCGCGTACAGGGCATCGACGCGGTCAGGGCGCTGCTGGCCCAGACGCCGGAGGAACGCGAGAACGTGGGCGGCCGGCGGATCGAGTACGCCAACGGCTTCCTCCTGTCGCCCTACTCCGACCTGGGCCCGGCCATCACCGCCAACCCGCCCCGCAAGCTCTGGCACGCCAGCCAGGGCAGCTCGGGCCCGACCCAGATCGCCGTCTGACCCGGCTTTCGCGAGCCTTCTGAAGGCCTTCAGAAGGCTTTCAGGGAGCCACGTCTTTCAGGAGTCACGTCTTCAGGAGGCCACGTCGGAGGCGGCGTGACGGGCGGGGCGGGGACGTGCCAGCGGCAGGCGGCGTACCTGCGGGCTGTCGTGCAGGGAACGCTGGATGGCGGTGATGTCGCGCACGGTCCACGCGCACAGCACCGCGGCCAGCAGCGTCACGGCGAGCTCCGTCAGCCCCAGCCCGGTCAGCTCGCCCACGCTGGTGTCCAGCAGCCGGGCGGCCACCAGGAACACCGCGGCCAGGCACGACACCCACCAGGCCGTCAGCAGCCCCAGCCAGCGCCCGCGCCGGTCGAAGGGCGGGCGGGCGCCCCGCCACACCTCGTCGGCCAGGACGAACGGGGCGACCAGGTTGACGCCGGGCACCAGCCACGCGGCCAGTACCGGAGCCGCCGGAGCGGTGGGGACGTTGACCTGCCTGGCGCGGATCAGCCAGGTCAGGTAGGCGATGGCGGCGGCGACGGTGGTGCCGACCAGCAACATCATCAGGACGGCGAAGACGGTGACCGCGCCGACCACGGCCTGCGAGCCTCGGGCCTCGCCGCCGAGCGCGGCGATCTGCCCGGCGAGGCTGCGGCCGCGGACCTGCTCGAAGACGACCAGGGCCCCGAGGGAAAGGACCTGGATGACGAGCGTCAGGTAGACGGCGGAGGCAGCCCCTGTGGGTGGTGTCTGGACAGCCCGCACGTAGTTCTCCCCCCGGGCCATGCGCTGGGTTCTCTCCTAACTTGTATCCCGCGGGCCCCGGAATTAATCAGCTCACCACACCGGATTCCCACGCCCATGCGGCGATCTCCACCCGGTTCCTGGCACCGAGTTTCGACTGGATGCTCCCGAGATGCGTCTTTACCGTGGACAGCGAGACGAACAGCTCGCCGGCCACCTCCTGGTTCGTCCTGCCCCTGGCCACCAGGCGTACCACGTCGAGCTCGCGCTCGGTCAGCGCCTCCTCGGGCTGCGCGGCGCTCCGCCTGGGCTGGGCCAGATGCTGCAGCAACCGGACCGTCACCGAAGGCGACACCAGGGCGTCGCCCGTCGCCGCCGCCCTGATGGCCTCGATGAGCAGCGTCGGGCCGCTGTCCTTCAGCAGGAAACCGGTCGCGCCCGCGCGCAGCGCGCCATAGACGTACTCGTCCAGGTCGAACGTGGTGACGATCACCACGCGCATCGGGTTCTCCACCCCGGGGCCCGCCAGCGCCCTGGTCACCTCCAGCCCGTCCAGCTTCGGCATGCGGATGTCGAGCAGGCACACGTCAGGACGCAGCCGTCTGGCCTCGGCGACCGCGTCGGCCCCGTCGGCCACCGCCGCCACCACGTCCATGTCCGGCTGGGCGTCGAGGATCATCTTGAAGCCCGTGCGCACGAGTTCCTGGTCGTCGGCGATGAGTACGCGAATAGTCACGGGCCCAACTCTAGAATCAGCCGTTCGGCCGAGGGGCAACCGGACGCTCGGCCGATCCGCCGCAGCCCGGTTGATCGAGAAGCTTTCCTCATGAACGAGGTGCTTGCAGGAAGGGCGCTGGCCAAACGATTCGGCCAGACGGTCGCGCTGGGCGGCGTGGACATAGCGGTACGGGCCGGCGAGGCTGTGGCGATCATGGGGCCGAGCGGCTCCGGCAAGTCGACCCTGCTCCACTGCCTGGCCGGGATCATGAAACCGGACTCCGGCGAGGTGCACCTGCTCGGCCAGCGCATCGACGCCATGGGCGAGCGACAGCGCAGCGCGCTGCGCCGTACCCGCTTCGGGTTCGTCTTCCAGTTCGGGCAGCTTCTGCCAGAACTGCCGGCCGAGGAGAACGTCGCGCTCCCGCTCATGCTGGGCGGCGTCACCCGCCTCCAGGCCGTACGGCAGGCCCGCGAGTGGTTCGCCCCCCTCGGCCTGCAGGGCATGGAGACCCGGCGGCCCGGCGAGCTGTCCGGCGGCCAGGCGCAGCGCGTCGCGATCGCCCGCGCGCTGGTCACCAAGCCGGCCGTCGTCTTCGCCGACGAGCCCACCGGCGCGCTCGACCAGAACACCGGCCACGACACCATGCGCCTGCTCGTCCAGGCCACCAAGCACAACGACGCCTCGCTCATCGTCGTCACCCACGACCCCAACGTGGCCGCCGCCTGCGACCGCATGGTCGAGGTCCGCGACGGCCACATCCTGGCACTCCGGGGAGCGCACGGATGAAGACCACGCTCGCGCTCAGCTGGCGGCTGCTGCGTGGCGGAGGGCGCCGCGGCATGCTCGGCACCTGGCTGACCTTCGGTGCCGTGGCCATCTCCACCACGCTGCTGCTGTTCGCGGTCTCCGCCAACTTCGCCTTCGACGCCCGCGCCGACCGCGGCGCCTGGCGCAACCCCGTCGCCGCCCAGACCGGGGCGGTGGCGATCGAGGCCCAGCGCCACGACTTCGTCCGCGACCGCCAGATCACCGTCGTCGACCTGGCCGCGTTGACCCCCGAGAAGGCGGCCGCCGGTGTGGCACCCGCCGGTACGGCGCCCGTCAGGACAGCGCCCGCCGGTACGGCGCCCGTCAGGACAGCGCCCGCCGGTACGGCGCCCGTCAGGACAGCGCCCGCCGGTACGGCGCCCGCTGTGGTGGCACCCGTTGGGACGGCGCCCGTTGTGGTGGCGCCCGTTGGGACGGCGTCCGCGGGGGTGGCGTTCGCTGGGGTGGCATCCGCCGGGGTGGCGCCCGTGCCGCCTGTGCCGCCCGGGTTGCCGCGCTTTCCCGCGCCCGGGGAGACGTGGCTGTCGCCCGCGCTGGCCGCTCTGGCCAAGGAACTGCCCGCCGACCAGCTGGCCGGCCGCTATCCCAAGGTCGCCGGTCAGATCGGCGACGAAGGGCTCGTTTATCCCGGTGAGCTGGTCGCCGTCATCGGGCACCGTCCCGACGCCGCCGCCATGACCGCGCCGCGCAGCGACGACTGGATCGTCGGCTCGCCACCTACCAAGATCGCTTCGTTCGCGGGGGCGGCGTCGGAGGAGGCCGAGGCGTACAAGGTCCTGGCGCTGATCGCGACCGTACTCATGATCGTGCCGCTGCTCGTATTCGGGGGCGCGGCGGCCCGTCTCACGGTCGCCCGCCGGGACCAGCGCCTCGCCTCGCTCCGGCTCATCGGCGCCACCCCCGGCCAGGTCGCCGCCATGACCGTGGCCGAGGCGGTCATCGTCGCCTTCGCCGGTGCGCTGACGGGCGCCATCCTGTACGGCGTGGCCGTACCCCTGCTGTCGCGCATTCAGATCGGCGGCGGCGTCTGGTACTTGTCCGACCTGTGGCCAAGCCCCCTCGTCCTGGCGGCGACGCTGGTGGCGGTGCCGCTGCTCGTCGGCCTGTCGGCGGTGGCGGGGCTGCGCCGGGTCGTCGTCAGCCCGCTGGGGGTGGCCAAGCGGGAGACCCCGCCCGGGCTGCGGTTCTTCCGCGTGCTGGCGTTGATCGCGGTGCTGGCGGTCGTTCCCCTCCTGAGCCGGAGCACCAGTGTGAGCGTGATCGCGGTGGTGATCGGGCTGGCGTTCCTGTGCATCAACCTGGTCGGGCCATGGGTGGTGGCGCTGATCGGCCGGATCACGGCCGGATCCGCCCGCCGTCCCGCGCGGCTGCTGGCCGGGCGGCGGCTCGTGGACGACCCGCGCTCGGCCTGGCGCACGGTCAGCGGAGTGGCGCTGACCGGGTTCGTGGCGGGCTTCCTGGGGTTGCTGAGCCCGTCGGCCTTCTCGTCCGACCCCGGGCCCGCGCAGCTGCGTGTCGCGGTGTTGTCCGGGTCGGCGCAGGACGCGGTGACACAGGCGAAGGAACGGCTGTCGAAGGCGGGCGTGACCGCCACGGTGAAGGCCGAGAAGAAGGTCGTCGTAGCCGCCCTCGGCTCCACCGCGGACGCCGCGACGGTGGACCGGGCCAGGACGGCCCTGGACGGCCTGACCCCCGGCAGGACACCGACCACCGAGGCCGACGACCAGCGGTTCGGCATACAGATGCTCGCGGACGTGGGGGCCGGGACGGTGGTGGTGCTGTCGGTGTCGTTCCTGGTGGCGATCGCCAGCTCGGGCATCACGGCCGCGTCGTCGGTGCTGGACCGCCGGCAGATGTACGCGTTGCTGCGGCTGGCCGGGACACCGCTGTCGGTCCTCGACAAGGCACGGCGGGCGGAGACGTTGATCCCGCTGACCGTGATGGGTGGTGGCGCGATCGCGGTGGGCGCGTTCTGCGCGATGCCGTTCATGCTGGGCTCGGTGAGCGTGAACGGCCTGATCACGCTGGCGGTCTGTGTGGGCCTGGGCTTCGGCGGAGTGATCGGAGCGGGAGCGTTGAGCAGACCACTGCTCCGCGCGGTAACGGCCGACCCGGCCCCCCGCCCCGACTAGCTCGGGCCTCCGCTCTTCTCAGAGGGGCGCTTCGCGCTGGGGAGGCTCCGGGCTGTGACGTGTGGGGGGCTCGGCGCCCCCCACACCCCCACAAGGGCATGGTCCTCGCTCCGCTCGGGCGTCCTCCCGAGGGGCAAGCCCGGGTGGGGCCAGCTGCCTGAAGCGCGGAGACCCTAGCGCTCTTGCTCGATGCGCTCGAAGATGTCGGCGTCGGTTTCCCGCTGCCATGCGGGCAGTTCTTCCCAGTCGGCCACGTAGGACGGTTTGGGCTCGTCGATGTGCTTGTAGATCTGGGCGATCCAGCACAGGGCGACGAAGCGTCCCTTCTGCGCACGGGTCAGGCGTGACGTCATGCGGCCGCTGATCTCGATGAAGTCCCGCACCTGCCCGTACACCGCGGCGGCGGCCTGGCGCTCCCATTCCGGTGTGTCGTCCCACGGGGTGACGTAGCCGGGCTTCGGCTCACCCGGGAAGTGCCGGTGAACCCCGGCGATCCAAGCTTCGCGGAAGATCCGGCCCTGCTCTGTCGCGATCCGCACTGCGTTTCCTCTCAAGGTCGGGCCATACCGGGGAGCCGGGCGATGCGCTCGGCGAACTGCGCCACGCGGTGGTCGCTGGCGTGGGCCCCGAGTTGTTGCTGGAGGTTCTGGAGTTTCCGGCCGACGTATCCGGTCGACTGGGTCTGCTCGGCGAGCGCGATGGCGGTCTCACCATGATGCAGGACCTCATCCAGATCGTGGCGCTGCAGGCCGAGCATGGCCAGGTCGGTGAGGATGCTTGCGCGCCGCCGCAGGGACATCGTGTGCCCCATGGCTTCGGTCAGCGCATTTCCGGCCCGGTCGGTTCTGCCGAGTTCGCGGTAGCAGGTGCCACGTTCTTCGGCGAGGCGCGAGCCGTCGAAGCGGAGCCATCCGCTGCTCGCGAGAGGCCCGGTGAGCATCGTCACGTGGTCAGCGGTGTCAAGGGCACGCTCGCAGGCGGTTAGGTCTCCCATGCCGGCGAACGCCTGGGCTTGAACCGTGGCGACCCAGTGGCGGGTCGCCAACCGGCGATCCCCGCGATTGGCGACCCGGGCCGCTGCCGACAGGATCGAGGCGGCCTGGGGGAAGCGGCGTTCGGACAGGCTGATGAAGGCGTGGCGGGTCAAGGCGCAGGCCCACAGGTCGTGCGCTCCGGCTTGCTTGCCGGCGTCGGCTGCCAGGGTGTAGCAGTGGGCGGCGTCACTGTAGCGGTCGCTGTCGAAGAGGATCTCGCCTGCCAGTTGGAACAGGTCACCGGTCAGGGTGCACAGCCGCCGATGGGCAGCCAGGTTCCTGGTCTGTTCAAGGGCTGCGGTCAACACGCGAAGCTGCCGACTGACGACCGGATAGACCAGGCGCTTGGATTGCGACAGACCGAACACCTGCCACAGGTGGGCGTTCAACTGCTCGTACTGGTCGAGCTCAAGAGGCGCGGAGGCTATGGCTCGATCGGTATTGGCGCTGTCACGTGGCGGCAGGGCGACGAGGGTGCCAGCGACGCTCAGCAGGCGTAGCAGTTCACGACGGTTCATCTCATCAGATTCACCCAGATCTAGGTTCGAAGGGAGGGTGACCAGACCGGTGATCTTCTGCCGCGAGTGAGACGGCGGCTGCTCCTCGCCGGAAGGATGGAGAAGAATGTCGAGTTCGGCCGGGGTCACCTTCAGAATCTTGGCGAGTTTGGGGCGGATGAAGGGCAGCGGCTCGCATTTCCCGCATTCCCATCGCGAGACCGTAGACCGGTCGGTGCCCATCACCTCGGCGAGCGACTCCTGGTTGTAGCCCAGGGACCGTCTCAGTTCCGCGAGGTGTTGCCGTCTGGTCGTCACGAGACCTCCAGAACACGCCGTTGGCCAAGGTCAGCGTACGGGAAGGGCGCACGGTTGCGTGTGAGGATGCCGCACGCGTGCATCAGGAATGCGTTCCCGGTGCCCTGGCTGGTTCGAGGGTGTGACGGTTGGCTGGTGAGCAGCAGCCCTTCCAGCCGAATGGGAGCGATGGATGTCCCACCACGCCCAATACTCAACGGATCCGATATCCCCAGCAGAATGGCCCACGGACCAGCAGATGACCCCCGTCTGGCCTGAAGGTCCTCGGTCGGGCTGCCGACGCGTTGGTGACTTGGCGGACCTCGGCACATGACCACCCCCGCCGCCGAGATCACCCGTGAAACCGCGGAGCGCCGCGAGCAGCGCCTGTTGGAGGTGGCGGGTCTCCTCGCCGAAGGTGCGCGCGTGGGCCGTGCACGGTCGATCGGCCGCGTCTGTGTTCAGATGCGGAGCCCAATCCCGCGCCGATACCAGGAGCCGGAGCTTGAGGTCTGCGATCCGCGTGGGAGCCGGCGGGCTACGGTCATGGTCGCGCGCAGGAATCTCATGGTGACGCTGCCCGGCGGCATCGTCCATGTGCGGGAGGCGAGGCAGGCCGCGCTTCTGGCCGGCGGCTCGTGACCATCGTGCTGGGACGCGCCACCCTCACACGCGACTTCCCGCTCTGGGAGATCCACGAAAGCTGCGTCCCCGGCTTTCTGATCGCGATACGCCGTACTGCTCTGCCGGGCAAGGACAACGTCCGCTGCGGCTCTCTTCAAGAGCTCTGCCGGGCACTCGAAACTGAAGAACGCGGCAGTCAGGTTCTTCGCCTGCCGTGACGCAAGGTTGGCCAGCCCGGACATGATCAGCCTTTCGGCTCGTACCGCAGCGACACCGCCCGAGGAAACTCCTGGTCCTCGCTCCGCTCCGGCGTTCCCCCGAGGGGCGAGCCCGGGTGAGGCGGCCAGGTGTCTGGAGGGAGGAGGCCCTGGCGCGCTCCTGCTCGATGCGCTCGAAGATGTCGGCGTCGGTTTCCCGCTGCCACGCGGGCAGTTCTTCCCGGTCGGCCACATAGGACGGCCTCCCCAGATCCCCGCGTTTCAGCCGATCCGGTCCAAAGCGCTCGACACGACGAACTCCAGGGCGAAGGGCTCCATTCGTGCGGGTCACGCCACGCCGCTTCCATCGTCGCTTAGGGCAGGTGGGCGTCGGCCTGGGCGAGGATCTCGGTCGGGTGACGCTGCGGGTCTTCGCCGGGGACGATCACGCGATGGTCGCAGCGGAGCGAGGGGGCCGCATGGAGTCAGAGTAGGGGCGGATCATGGTCACAGGCGGGCGATCCACTCCTCGCCCGTGAGCACCTCGGCGCCTCTGGCCGGGAAGACGCGGTTGACCAGGAAGTCGTGCACGTCCGGTTCCCCGTCGGCGCAGCCGTCGCTGAGCACGGTGAGGCGGTAGTCGCGGTCGGCGGCGTCATAGAGCGTGGCGGCGACCATCGCCGCGGTCGCCACGCCGGTCAGCACGATCGAGTCGACGCCCTGGGCGCGCAGGATCAGATCAAGGTCGGTCGCCGCGAACGCGCTGGCGCGGTGCTTGAGTACGACGGCCTCGCCGGGCAACGGCTGGATGCGCGGGTGCACCTGCGTCTCGGGGGACTCCGCGTGGAACAGCGTCCCCGCGCCGTGCAGGCCGCTGATCACCTGGTTCCCCGCCGACACGTCGAGACCCGAGGCCCGCAGCCCGAACCGGATGAAGATCACCGGGATTCCGGCGGTCCTGGCCGCGGGAATCACCTTTTCCACGACGGGAAGCACTCCGGCGGCGAAGGGATAGTTATCCACGATGCCCGCTTGCAGATCGCCGACGATGAGCGCGGTGGTCATGCGGTCTCCTTGTCTGTGCACGGTTCGACGATAGTGGGCGGGCCGAACCGGAAGGCGGGCGCGTCCGCCAGGCCGGTGACGTCGCCTGACGAGCTCGCCCATGCCACGGCCCTCGACATGCTGATCACCGGACTGGTCGCAGCGGCGAGAAACTGGCTCACTTCTCCCAGACGGGGACCGGCGGCAGGCCCCGCTCCCGCCGGGCGCGGTCGGTCAGCTCCTGGACGAGCTCCGTCTTCGCGCGGGCGTAGTCGCCCGGATCGATCCCGGTGGCGGCGAGCGCCTGCTTGAGTTCGGCGTAGCGGGCCGCGTCCTCAGGGTGCTCGCGCAGGTAATCGCGGAAGAAGCGCTGGTTGCGCGTGGGCCAGCCGGCGAGCGTGACCACGTGCAGGTGGTAGGCGCGGACGCCGCCTCTCGCGCGCACGTACAGGAGCCGGTCGGTCATGCCGTTGAAGTGCCTCGAGTAGCCGAGGGCGGTGAGCGCGGACTCGCGCCGTTCGACCGGCGCGAGATCCTCCGCGGCCGCCATCAGGTCGATGATCGGCTTGGCCGCCAGGCCGGGAACCGCGGTCGAGCCGATGTGCTCGATCTCCGCGAACGCGCCGGGCAGCGTGTCCAGCAGTTCGCGCATCGCCGTGGCGGCGCGTGCCGGCCATGCCGGGTCGTAGGGGACGATCTGGATGCTCGGCTCAGACATGAGCGCCCTCATTCCAGCGGAGTAGGACAAAGCGCGTGGGGGATGCGGTCGAGTACCCGATGGCTGGCCAGGCCGTAGGCGTAGAAGTCGACGGCGTGGGCGCCGGCCGCCCGGGCGCCGCGCACCTTGGCGGTCAGGCGGTCGGCCGAGTCGTTGTCGGGGTAACCCGGGCGAAGCACCACGCGTACCTCCCGATGCTTGCCGACCGAGCGCAGGTACGCGCGCACGTCGTCGGCCACCCGGGCGGCGTCGCGGGCGTAGGCCAGGACGGCGAAGGAGGAGACGAGGTCGGCCAGCGCGGCCGGGTCGACGCCGAGGAGCCAGGCGTCGTGCGCGGCCAGGGCCGGTGAGGGGAGGCCGTCGCGGTAGCCCTTCACGGCGCCGGTCGGGTCGATGAAGACCAGTTCGCAGGTCACCGCCTTCGCCACCTCGGCGACCAGCGAGGTGACGGTCTGCGCGCGGGCGCGGGCGTAGGCGACGACGTCGGGGCCCGCGTAGGCGCTCAGGGCGGCCCGGGTCACCTCTCCTTCGGCGGGCGGGTCGCCGTCGAGGACGCCGCCGACGATCCGCGCGCACTCCTCGCGCGCCGCGTGGGCGTCGATGCCGAGGGCGCACGCCCGTGCCACGCAGTGGTCGCAGAAGCACAGGGCCATCAGGTACGCGTCCATCGGCCCGAGCGGCACGAACGATCGCTCGGCCCGCAACGGCCGGTAGTGCAGCCCCTCGGCGACGACGCTGTCCACCCCGAGCCTGGCGACGGCCGTGGCCAGCGCCACCGCGTACTGCCGCACGTCGGGGTGGGCCGGGCACAGGTCGGTCAGGTAGCCGCGGTCGCCGAAGCAGTTGCGCACGGTCACGTCGGGATGCTGGGCGCCGAGCGTGCCGTTGCGCAGGAACACCACCCGTCCGTGCAACTTCAGCCCGCGCGTACGGCAGGCCGCGAGCAGACCGTCGAAGGCGTCGGTGTAGCCGGTCGGCGGCACCAGGCGCAGCCCGGCGAAAAGGTCGTCCGGCAGGGCGAAGTGGGCGCCGTCGTGCCGCAGGGTCAGCTTGGACGGCCCGTGCGGGGTGACGTCGCGGGAACCGTGATGGACGGCGCCGACGGTGACCCCGGCCACGCCGTACCCCCGCACCCGGTCGAGCACCTTGCCGACGCCTTCACCACGCAGGTCCTCGACAAGGACGAAGAGCGAACTATCCACATTCTGACCTTACGCGAGTGATCTCCCGGTGATCTGGGTCTGTCAGGCTCCGTCCCCATGAAGTCGGCCGACGGGGGCAGCGTCGACCTGGTCAAGCGCAAGGGCGTTTTCGGGTTCGGCAAGAAGGGCATCGCCGCGCACGACATCACCAGCAGGATCGTCAGCTCGGCACCCTGTCGGCCCTGATCAAGCGGGCCAAGCGCGGCGGCAACGCGTACACGGGGAAGGTCACGCTCAAGGGACTGCACAAGATCTCGCCCTGGTTCGCGAGCACGATCCTGGCCCGGCGCGACGGCACCCCGGTCGAGTACACGATCAACGTCGCCCCGCCCGGCCTGGTGACCAAAAGTGACCAGCACCTTCACCGGGTGGGACAAGAAGGTGTCCATCAAGGCGCCGGACCCGGCCCTGGTCACGACCAAGCTCAAGAAGTAACGACGTCTCAGGCCGCTTGGAGAGAGCGCCGGGGAAAGGTGACTCCCGTCAGCTCTTCGGAGACCTCCCACAGGCGCCGCGCCGCCTCGGCGTCCCGCGCTCTCGCCGAGCGGCCGACGAGCTTGGGCGCGCCGCGTGACTCCAGGAAGCCGCGCGGGCCCGCGTAGCTGTTGCCCGGGATGTCGGCCACGGCCGCGTACAGCGTCGGGAGGGCGCCGTCGTCGTCGCTCTGCGCGAGCAGGCCGACCGCCGCCTTCATCACGAGATACCGCACGCGGCTCCGGCCGTCGAACCGCAGCAGGTTCGTGGCCGAGGCCCCGGGGTGCGCCGCGGTCGCGATCACCGTTGAGCCGGCCTCGCCGAGCCGTCGCTGGAGTTCCGAGGTGAACAGCAGGTTGGCGAGCTTGGACTGCGCGTAAGCCCCCATCGCCCGGTACGGCTTGCGCTCCCAGCCGAGGTCGTCGAAGTCGATCGAGCCCATCCGGTGCCCGCCGGACGAGACGGTGACGACCCGTTCCCTGACCTGGGGCAGCAGCAGGTTCGTCAGGGCGAAGTGCCCCAGGTGGTTGGTCCCGAACTGGAGCTCGAACCCGTCGGCCGTACGGGAGAGCGGCGGGATCATGACGCCCGCGTTGTTGATCAGCACGTCGACCGGCTCGGTGAAGTCCTCGGCGAACGCGCGGACCGAGGCGAGGTCGGCGAGGTCGAGCCGCCGGACCTCGACGCGGCCGCTCATCCCGGCGGCGGCCGCACGGCCCTTGGCGAGGTCGCGTACGGCGAGCACCACCCGCGCGTCCTTGGCGGCGAGCACGTGGGCGGCGGCACGGCCGATCCCGCTGTTCGCGCCGGTGACGACGACGGTACGCCCCGCCATGGACGGGACGTCAGACGCAGAGAATGTTGTCATGGACTACAAAGTAGGCACCGACAACAATGTTGTCAACAGGCACATTGTGCTAGCCTCTGCCTGTGCCAGAAGCGACCGACGAGCGCCCCTACCACCACGGAAACCTCCGCGCCGCACTGCTCGACGCGGCCGAACGTGTCCTGCGGGAACACGGCGCGGATCAGCTGGCGCTGCGCGATCTGGCCAGGGAGATCGGCGTCAGCCACGCCGCCCCGCGCCGGCACTTCCCGAACCGCCAGGCGCTGCTCGACGCGCTCGCCGTGGCCGGATTCGCCCGCCTGGACACCACGCTGCGCACCGCGATGGCGGGCGCGGGCGAGGACTTCCCGTCACGGGTTCGGGCCACGATGACGGCGTACACCCGCTTCGCCACCGACAACGCCGCCCTGCTTGAGCTGATGTACACCAGCAAGCACCGGCCGGACGCGAAGCAGATCGCCGAGGCGGCCGAGGCCCCGTTCGGGCTGATGATCGAACTGATCCTCCAAGGTCAGGCGCAGGGCATGCTCCAGGCGGGCGACACCGCGCGGATCGGGATCGTCCTGTTCGCGACCCTCCAGGGCATCGCCGCGCTCATCAACGGCAACCTCGTCGATCCGGAACTGCTCGACGGGCTCGTGGAGACCGCGGTCGAGCAGTTTCTCCGCGGCGCCCGCCCGCTTCCCTAGCCGCTGCGCGGCTACCACCTCGGGCTTTTACGCTGTGCACTTATGTGCACACGGTAAACATCTTGCGCACGTATTACTCTTGTGATTACAGTGTTCACAATGGCGCCTTCGCCATGCCCGAAGATAACCTATTTCCTGTTTGCGCATACGCATAACGGCGCTGCGTGAATGCAGCTTCGCAATGTCGATATTGACCATTCCTGTGAATTCACGATAACTTTCCAGTCAGCTTCTCAAGGGGGCCCAGAGAAGCTGATCTGGAGGGTGGCGCCACGCTGCCCTCATCGCGATTGCCCCCTTGTCGACAGGTCAAGGAAGGGAAATGCACATGAAGCGAAAAGCAGCTCTCGTCATCAGCGCCCTGGCGCTCGGCGTCGTCGGGTTCGCGGGATTCGGTCCCGCCGCCCAGGCGACTGACGACCCGATCGAACCCACTGCCAACGAGCTGACCGTCGAAGTCATCGACAGTCGCGCCGACGCCGCAGGCCGCTGTGCCAACAACCGCCTGTGCCTTTACGAACACGACGATTTCCGCGGTATCGCGCTTCGGATCATCATGCCCTCGCCCGGGGTCTGCGGGAACCTCCCACCCGAGTACAGGAACATGGCGAGCTCCCAGCAGAACGAATACAACCGGACCATCAAGTTCTACGCCAAGACAAACTGTTCCGGCTCGTCCGGCTACAAGGCCCTGGCCGAGAGTGAGGACAAGGACCTCACGAACAACGGCTTCGACAACAAGACGGATTCGCTGAGATAGCCGTTGTAATTCAGCGGCGATAATTCGCATCTAGGAGATGAGCATGCCGATCCGGCGATGGGGCATGGCCCTTGTGCTCCTCGTCGGAGCGGCATCCGGCTGCTCGCCGACCGAAACGGAAACGCCGTCGAAAGGGCCGCAGGAGATCGCCGTTCCAGAACCCGATCCGCAAGTGCGGCAACTCACCATTCCTTTTGACGCCTACAACTTCAGCCCCGCCGAGGACATGACCCTGGATGTCGCCGAGGACGTCGTCGTCCGCGACTGCATGAACGCTCGCGGCCTGGCCTGGCAGGCGCTGCCCGGTCCCGGCGAGAGCGAAATCGAGCCGCCGCATCGCCGTCGCTACGGTGTCATCGAGTCGCGGGTAGCCGACGTGTTCGGCTATCACGCGCCGCCGTACCGGCCGGCCGTGGCCGCTCGCGGGGTCAAGGCGCTCGCCCGCGTCACCGGGGCTCCGCCGGGCGTACGCGAGGCGGCGAAGGCGTGCCTCAAGCAAGCGCGCGCCAGCATGTACGGCGGTGCCCAGAAGGCCGACGCCGCGTTCTTCAACAAGGTCATCTTCGCGACGTTCGACGCCGCCCAGCGCGACAGGCGGGTCACCCGCGCCTTCCGCTCCTGGAGCGCCTGCATGGCGGAGGAGGGTTTCCGCTACGCCGACCCGCTCGCCGCGATCACCGACCGGCGCTGGTCGACGAAGGCCCCCACCACGCAGGAGATCCGCACCGCCCAGAGGGACGTGCTGTGCAAGGAGAAGACCGGCGTCGTGTCCATCTGGGCCGCGGCCGAGACCCGCGTCCAGAACGCCGCCATCCGCGCCCACCCCGGGAAGTTCCGGGAGCTGAGAGCGGTCAAGGTGCGGCAGCTCGCGGCTGCCCGGCGGGTACTCGGCTGACCCCGGCGGCCCGGATCACCTCGGCCCGCTCTGCCCGGTGAGGGTCGTGCGCAGGAGGGTGATCCACCAGTCGAGCGTGCGGTCACGGGCGGCCGTGTCCAGTCCGACGCTTCTGCGGAACTCACCGCCGAACAGCGGCTCCAGCGCGACGGCCTGGTGCAGTGCGGCCATCGTGAGCTGGATCGTCTCGCGTGACGGCGGGGTCGCTCCGGTGCTCGCGCAGTGCAGGCGGGCCTGGTCGTGCAGGCGGTCCACCACCTCGTCGAGCATTCCGCTGCCGGGGTCGCGCCACCCGGACTGGTGCAGCGCGATCGCCAGTGCCGCGTAACCGCCGGCGTAGAGCGCGTAGAGGGTGTGGACCAGCGCGGCGGGGTCGACCGGGCCGTCGGCCCACGCGCCCAGGACGGTGCGCAGTTCGGCCTTCAGCTTGGATCCGCCGAACCGCAGCAGGGACTCCAGGAGTTGTTCGCGCGTGCCGAAGTGGTGGTTGATCGCGGCGTCGGTCATCCCGACCTCGGCGGCGACGGCGCGTACCTGCACGGCGGCGGGGCCGCCGGCCATGAGCAGCCTGCTCGCCGCCTCAAGGATCATCCGTTTGGCTTCATCGGGTTTGCGTCGCACTCGGCCGGTCACACGCCCACTCTACCTTGACTGGCCAAGGTAAATTCCTTACCTTGAGATCCCAAGGTAAGGAGGCATCGTGCGAACCACGATCGAGCTGGCTGCGGCGCTCGGGGTCACGATCCACGATCCGGCGCCGCCTCGCGAGATCCGCTTCACCCGCGCGGGCTGCCGGTTGCACGGGCTCGACTGGGGCGGGACGGGGACCCCGGTGCTCCTGCTGCACGGCGGCGGGCTGACCGCGCGTACCTGGGACTTCGTCTGTCTCGGCCTGCGCGGCGACGCCCGGCTGATCGCGCTGGACCTGCGCGGACACGGCGACAGCGACTGGTCCGACGACTACCGCGTCGACACCCACGCCGCCGACGTCGCCGCCGCGGCCGAGCACCTCGGCCTCGACCGGGTACGGCTGGCCGGGATGTCACTCGGCGGCGTGGTGGCGGCCCGCCTGGCCGAGTCGCGGCCCGATCTGGTGGACCGGCTGGCGCTCGTCGACGTCGCGCCGGGCGTGGACTTCGAGAGCACCGGCGAAGTGCGGGCCTTCATGTTCGGACTGGGCCCGGTGGCGGATCTGGAGACGGTGGTGGAGGCCGCGCTGCGCGTCAACCCGCGCGCCGGCCGCGCGGGTGTCGCCCACCGGATGGGCACCATGTTCCGCCGCGGGCCCGGCGGCGACTGGGTGCCGAAGGGCGATCTGCGTCCCCCCGACTTCCCCGCCATTCTCGCGGCCATCGAAGGGCTGCCCGCCCAGCTGGCCGGCGTGCCGGTGCTCCTGGTTCGCGGCGGCCGCAGCAGGGTGCTCACCCAGGCCGTCGCCGAAGACCTGGCCGATCGCCTCCCGAACTGGGAGCTCGCGGTCGTGCCGGACGCGGGCCACCTCGTCCAGGAGGACAACCCGGCCGTCCTGATCACCGTGCTGCGCGCCTTCCTGGCCTGACGCGCGGAAGGTCAGGAAAGGACCAGGTCGCGGATCGTGCGCAGGGAGTCCTCGTCGCGCGGGCCCATCACCAGCAGGCTGGTCACGGGGGACTTGTGCCACAGCTCCAGCCGCTCCTTGATCCGGCCGGGCGGTCCGACCAGTGAGATGCCGTCGGCCAGCTCGTCGGGGATCGCCTTGAACGCCTCGTCCCTGCGGCCCGCGAGGTACAGGGCCTGGATGTGCTCGGCGGCCTCCGCGTAACCCATGCGGCCGATGATGTCGGCGTGGAAGTTGCGGTGCTTGGCGCCCATGCCTCCGATGTACAGGGTGAGCATCATCTTCACGCCGTCCAGCGCGGAGCGCACGTCGTCGGAGATGACGACCATCACCATGGCGGCGATCTCGAAGTCGGGGCCCCGGCCGGCCAGGGCGCCGCCGTACATCTCCTCGATCTTGGAGGGGAAGGCGAACAGCGGGAGCCAGCCCTGTCCGATCTCGGCGGCCAGGGCGACGTTCTTGGGGCCTTCCGCGCCGAGGTAGACGGGGATGTCGGGGCGCAGGGGGTGGGTGATGAGCTTGAGTGGTTTGCCGAGTTCGCCGGGCAGGGGGAGGGGGTAGTGCGGGCCGTCGCTGGTGACGGGGGCCTCGCGTCGCCAGACCTGGCGCATGATGTCCACGTACTCGCGGGTTCTGGCCAGGGGTTTGGCGAACGGCCGGCCGTACCAGCCCTCGACGACCTGCGGGCCGGAGGCGCCGACGCCCAGCAGCAGGCGGCCGCCCGTCAGGTGGTCCAGGGTCATCGCGGTCATCGCCGTGGCCACGGGCGTCCTGGCCGATAACTGGACCACCGAGGTGCCCAGTTTGATGCGGCTGGTGCGCGCGCCGTACCAGGCCAACGGGGTGAAGGCGTCGCTGCCGTAGGCCTCCGCCGTCCACACCGAGTCGTAGCCGAGCCGCTCGGCCGCGAGGACGGCGTCGGTCGCGTCGTCGGCGTTGCGCTGCCAGTAGCCGAGGTTCAGCCCGAGCTTCATGTGACACCTCCGAATTAAGTTCTATTAGTGCTGCGCACGCCGTTGGGTGTCAATGCACCATCTTTCGGGGAAGTCTGTTCTGTGGTTAAGGGTTTCCGTCGTCTCGCCTTGCTGTTGCTGCTCCTACCTGCGGCGATGGGTACGACGCTCGCCACGGGAGCGGTGGGGGCGCCCAAGCCGAACATCGTGCTCGTCCTGGTCGACGACCTGGAGTCCGGCACGCTGCAGTACTTCCCGAACATCACCCGGCAACTGGTGAGCCAGGGCACCTCGTTCGACCGCTTCTTCGTGACCAACTCCTGGTGCTGCCCCTCGCGCAGCTCCATCCTGAGATCCCAGTACGTCCACAGCCACGGCGTCCTGACGAACACCGCGCCGGAAGGCGGATTCGACAAGTTCTACCGCTCCGGCCTGGAACGTTCCACAATCGGCACCTGGATGCGTTCCGCCGGATATCGCACCGCCCTCATGGGCAAGTTCCTCAACCACTACCCGGGCGAGTCCGCCGCCCCCACCTACGTGCCGCCCGGCTGGGACGACTGGCGCGTGCCCGTCCGCAACCTCTACGAGGAGTACGGCTACCGCCTCAACGAGAACGGCACCCTCGTCGACTACGGCTGGGCCGAGGGCGACTACCTCTCCGACGTGCTCGCGACCAAGGTGCGCGACTTCGTCCAGTCCTCGGGCCAGCGGCCGTTCTTCCTCTACCTGGCCCCGGTCGCCCCCCACAACCCAGCCAACCCCGCGGTACGGCACGCCGGAGCCTTCCCCGACGCCCAGGCCCCCAGGACCAAGAACTTCAACCAGGAGAACGTGGACAACGAGCCGGTCTGGCTCCGCTCGCTGCCGAAACTCGGGCAGAGGGCCATCGACCGCGTCGACGAGCGCTACCGGGCCAGGCTGCGCGCCATGCTCGGCGTCGACGACCTGGTCGGCTCGCTCATGACCACGCTGCAGGAGAGCGGCAAGCTCGCCGACACCTACATCTTCTTCGCCTCCGACAACGGCTTCCACCTCGGTACCCACCGCCTCAAACAGGGCAAGACCACGCCGTTCGAAGAGGCGATCCGGGTGCCGCTCGTGGTGCGCGGGCCCGGGGTGCCGGTGGGGGCGACCGTTCAGGACCTGACCGCGACCGTGGATCTGGCCCCCACCTTCGCCCAGCTCGGCGGGGCCGTCACGCCCGCCTTCGCGGAGGGGCGGTCGCTGCTGCCGTTCCTGCGCGGGCAGACGCCGCGGCCGTGGCGGAAGAACGTGCTCGTCGAGTTCAACCGGCCGCTCAACCAGATGTCGGCCAAGCAGACGCCGGTGCCCGACTACGCGGCGCTGCGTACCAAGGACTACACCTACGTCCAGTACCAGACCGGCGAGACCCAGCTCTACGACCTCAATCAGGACCCCGACCAGCTGAACAACCTCGCCGGGACCGCGCCGCTCGGGCTGGTGCTGGCGTTGCAGGCACGGCTGACGGCCATGCGCGGCTGCGCCGGAGCCTCGTGCCGCGTCGCCGACCTACAGGAGTGACCAGGTCTAATGGAGTGACCAGGTCTACAGGAGTGACCAGGTCTACAGGCGTGACCAGGCGCATTGGGCAGGGGCAGGCAGCCGGCCGGCGCGGAAGGCGCCCGGCGGGACGCCCATGACCGCGCGGAAGTCGGCCGACAGGTGCGACTGGTCGTAGAAGCCGGTCTCGGCGGCCAGCTCCGCCCATGGCTCCTCGCGGGCCACTGCCAGGACGCTGCGGACCCGGTGGATGCGGGCGTAGCGCTTGGGGGACAGTCCGACGGCGTCGTGGAAGAGGTTGCGCAGGTGCCGTTCCGAGACGCCCAGCTCGCGGGCCACCTCGGGCACCCGGCCCGCGCCGGTGAGGAGCCCCGCGGCGGCGTCCACCAGATCGGCGCGGGCGGCGTCGGCGGCCGAGCCGGCCTGGAGCCGCTCCTCCAGCGCTCCGGCCAGGCCGCGGGCCACCTCGGTGTCGTCACGGGCGGCCAGCCGGTCCAGGAGAGTGTCGGCGGGGGCTCCCCACAGGTCTCTGAGCAGCACCGCCTGGTCCACCAGCCCGCGCATCGTCACACCGAGCGCCGCGCCGGCCGGTCCGGGGCGCAGCCGGATCGTCACGCAGCGCGGGGCGTCGCCCGGCGTGAAATAGGACGCCCGGGTTCTGGGCCCGAGCACCACCAGCCCGGTCCCGTCCTGTCCGCTGCGGAAGGCGAGCACGGCGGCGGTGTCCGGCGCGCGCACGTGCACCTCGTGATCGGTGTGCGCCGGCTGGGTCAGCACCTCGGCCGCGACGCCCGCCAGGGTTCTCATGACCATGGGCAACCCCGCAGCCGTGCCGATTCTTCCTATAGGCCGCCGGGGTGCCGCTGGCAGCGTGAACCTCATGATTCTGATCACCGGTGCCACGGGCACCATCGGCAGTGAGGTGACCCGGCTTCTGGCCGCGGCGGGCGTCCCGGCCAGGGCGATGACGCGCGACCCCGGCAGGGTGGCCGGGCCCGCCGTACGCGGGGACTTCGGGGACGTGCGGTCGCTGGAGGCGGCCGTGGACGGGGTGTCGGCGGCGCTGCTGCTGACGCCGTTCGGGGCGGAGATCGCCGCGCACGACCGCGCGTTCGTGGACGTGGCGGCCAGGGCGGGCGTGAAGAGGATCGTGAAGATCTCGGCCATCGGGGCGGGCGGCAGCGAGGACCCCGAGGACGTCGGCGGCATGCACGCGGCCGGCGAGCGCGCCCTTACCGGATCCGGGATCGAGTGGACGATCGTCCGCCCCTCGATGTTCGCCACGAACGCCCTGGGCTGGGCGGAGATGGTCAAGGCCGGGCAGCCGATCCCCAACATGACCGGCGACGGCCGCCAGGGCATCGTTGACCCGCGCGACATCGCCGCGGTGGCCGTGGCGGCGCTGACCGGCGCCGAGCACCACGGCCGGGTCTATGAGGTCACGGGACCCGACCTGCTCACCACCCGCGACCAGGCCGAACTGATCGGGCGGGCGATCGGGCGGCGCGTGGAGACGGTGGACGTGCCGATCGAGCAGGCCGTCGCCCAGATCCCCGACCCGGCCTACGCGAAGGCGGCGGCCAAGGGCTGGGCGTTCATCGCGGCGGGCGGCAACGCGGTGGTGACCACGGCGGTCCAGGACGTTCTGGGCCGCCCGGCGAACTCCTTCGCGTCGTGGGCCGGGGACAACAAGGCAGCCTTCGGCGGTTAGAACTCCGGGAAGAGGGCGGGGTAGGCGTGGGCCAGGTGGACGGTGACCGCCAGCGCCGCCTCCTCGGGCGATCCGGCGGCGATCGCGGCCAGGATGCGCCGATGGTCGGCCTGCAGCACGCGGGTGTCGCCCAGCTGCTCGACCGCCTCGATCGCGTACCGCCGTACCGACTCCCGCAGTGAGCGCATGATCGCGGCGATCAGCCGGTTCCCCGAGGCGTCGGCGATGGCGCAGTGGAAGGCCGTGTCGTGCTCCACGAACTCCTCCGCCGTCCGCGCCCGCTCCATCCCCTCCAGCGCCGCGACGAGGGCCGCGGTGTCGGCGCGGGCGGTGGCGGCGCCGGCGGCGGCCCAGCGTTCGATCATGAGCCGGGTGTCGATCACCTCGCGCAGCTCCAGGCTGGCCAGGCCGAGGTGGAGCCTGAGCAGGTCGGTCAGCGCGCTGTCGGGCCGGGAGGTGAGCACGGCCCCGGCGTCCGGGCCCCGCCCTGCCTGCGAGGAGACCACGCCCAGCGTCTCCAGCACGCGCAGCGCCTCGCGTACCGACGAGCGTCCGACCCGGAGCTGCTCGGCCAGCTGGCGTTCGCCGGGCAGCCGGTCGCCGACGGTCAGCCCGTCCTCGGCGATGCGGTGCTCGATCTGGGCCAGCACGTCCTCGAACGCGCGGGTCCGCTTCACGGGCCGCCATCCGGTGTCGGTCACGGGCACCCCTCTTGTCGCGTTGTATGGTCTGACCATACAGTGGTCAGACCATTGAGAGGAAGGAGTGCCGTGCGGGTCGCCCTGTTCATCACGTGCGTCAACGACACGCTCTTCCCCGGCACCGGCAAGGCGGTGGTGTCGCTGCTGCGCCGGCTGGGCTGCGAGGTCGACTTCCCCGCCGCCCAGACCTGCTGCGGGCAGATGCACGTCAACACCGGTTATCGCGAGGAGGGGGTACGGCTGGCGCGCCACTTCACCGAGGTCTTCGCCGGGTACGACGCGGTCGTCGCGCCGTCGGGCTCCTGCGCGGCGATGGTGCGCGAGCAGTACCCCAAGCTGGTACGGCCCGGCAGCAGGGGAGCCGCGGCCGTGGCGGACGTGGCCCCGAAGGTGCACGACCTGTCGGAGTTCCTGATCGACGTCCTCAAAGTCGACGACGTAGGCGCATATTTCCCGCACCGGGTGACATATCACCCGACGTGTCACTCGCTCCGCGGCCTGCACCTGGGCGACCGCCCTGCCCGCCTCCTGCGCAACGTGCGCGGCCTCGAACTGATCCCCCTGGGCGGCGCCGACGAGTGCTGCGGCTTCGGCGGCACGTTCGCGGTCAAGAACCCGGCCATCTCCGCCGCCATGTGCGCCGACAAGGTACGCAACGTGCTCGGCACCGGCGCCGAAGTGCTCTGCGCGGCCGACAACTCCTGCCTGATGCACATCGGCGGCACGATGAAACGCCAGCGGACCGGGGTGCGGATCATGCACCTGGCCGAGATCCTGGCCGCGACGGAGGAACGATGAGCGGCACCTTCCTCGGCATGCCCGGCGCCTTTCCGGCCAACGCGGCGGCAGCCGTACAGGACAGTCAGCTTCGCTACAACCTGCGCAAGGCCACCCACACCATCCGCGGCAAGCGCGTCAAGGCCGTCGACGAGCTGCCCGACTGGATGGAGCTGCGCGCGGCGGGGAAGGCCATCAAGGACCACACCCTGCGCCACCTCGACCGCTACCTGGTGCAATTGGAGGAGGCGGTCACCCGCAACGGCGGCACCGTCCACTGGGCGCGCGACGCCGCCGAGGCCAACCGCATCGTCACCGGCCTGGTCAAGGCCACCGGCGAGCGCGAGGTGGTCAAGGTCAAGTCGATGGCCACCCAGGAGATCGGGCTCAACGAGCACCTGGCCGCCGAGGGCATCACCGCGTACGAGACCGACCTGGCCGAACTGATCGTGCAGCTCGGCGAGGACTTCCCCTCGCACTTCCTGGTCCCGGCGATCCACCGCAACCGCTCGGAGATTCGCGAGATCTTCCTCGACAAGATGGCCGAGTGGGGCCGTCCCGCGCCGCCCGGACTGACCGACGACCCGCCGGCGCTCGCCGACGCCGCCCGGCTCCACCTGCGCGAACGCTTCCTGGCCAGCAAGGTCGCCGTCTCCGGCGGCAATTTCATGATCGCCGAGACCGGCACGCTGGTCGTGCTGGAATCCGAGGGCAACGGCCGCATGTGCCTGACCCTGCCCGAGACGCTGATCAGCGTGGTCGGCATCGAGAAGCTGCTGCCCACCTGGCGCGACCTGGAGGTCTTCCTCCAGTTGCTGCCGCGCAGTTCCACCGCCGAGCGCATGAACCCCTACACCAGCACCTGGACCGGCTCCGCCGAAGGCCAGGACTTCCACCTCGTACTCCTCGACAACGGCCGCACCGGCGTGCTCGCCGACGAGGTCGGCCGGCAGGCGCTGCGCTGCATCCGCTGCTCGGCCTGCCTCAACGTCTGTCCCGTCTACGAACGCGCCGGCGGCCACGCCTACGGCTCGGTCTACCCGGGCCCGATCGGCGCCATCCTCACCCCGCTGCTGCGCGGCTTCGACACCGAACTGGACGCCTCGCTGCCCTACGCCTCGTCGCTGTGCGGCGCCTGCTTCGACGCCTGCCCGGTCGCGATCGACATCCCGGAGGTGCTGGTCGACCTGCGCGCCAAGGTCCCGCACGGCCGGGCGGAGCGCGCGGGCATGAAGGTCGCGGGCTGGGTGCTCAACGACGAGGTACGGCTGGCCAAGGCCCAGCGCCTCGCCACGCGCTTCCGCAAGCTGGTGCCCAAGCGCCTGCCCGGCCCCCTGTCGGCCTGGACCGACACCAGAGACCTGCCGGAGATCCCGGAAGAGTCGTTCAGGGACTGGTGGGAGAGAACCCGACGCGGCGGAGGGAGTGAGGAGAGGTGAGCGACCGGATGGAAACGGGCGTGATGGGCGCGCGTGAGGAGATCCTGGGCCGGATCAGGAAGGCCGTGAAGGGCGCGCCCGAGGTGGAGATCCCGCGCGACTACCGCACGAGCGTCCCCGTGGCCGACCCGGTCGGGCTGTTCGCCGAGCGGCTGGACGACTACCGGGCCATCGTGCACGTGGTGCCCGCCGCCGACGTGGACGCCAAGGTGGCCGAGCTGACCGCGGGCAAGCGGATGGTCGTGCCCGGCGAACGCGCGTGGTCGCGGGAAGAGCTGGCGGCGGCCGACGGCGTCGTCACCGGCTGCGCGATCGCCATCGCCGAGACCGGCACCATCGTCCTGGACACCCGCCAGGGCGAGCGGGCCCAGACACTGCTGCCCGACTACCACCTGTGCCTGGTGCGCGCCGGCCAGATCGTCGGCGGCGTCCCCGACGCGATCGCCAGGCTCGACCCGTCCAGGCCGCTCACCTGGATCAGCGGACCGTCGGCGACCAGCGACATCGAGCTCAACCGCGTCGAGGGCGTACACGGTCCCAGGACCCTGGAAGTGATCATCAGCACCTGACTGGGTACCCTTCGCACGTGTTCGACGCACAGCTCACCGTCACGACAGAACGCCTGGTCCTGCGCCCGTTCGGCCCCCAGGACGCCAACCGGATCCGCGCGATCGTCGAGTCCGGGGCGATCTTCCTGCCGCCCGGCGCGCCCACGCACGTCGCCGGGATCACCCCGTGGCTCACCTCGGGCGTGCACGAACTGCAACGCTCGGGCACCGGCGCGCACCTGGCCATGACCGACGCCGAAGGGCTGGTCGTGGGCGCGATCAGCCTGTTCAAGACCTCGTGGACCGCGGGAACCACCGAGGTCGGCTACGGCGTCCATCCGCTGTACCGGGGCCGCGGCTTCGCGCCGGAGGCGGTCACCGGACTGGCCGACCACGTCTTCGCGCACACCGAGCTGCGGCGCATCGACCTGACCGCCAACCTGGACAACACCGCCTCGCTCCGGGTCGCCGAGAAGGCCGGCTTCACCAGGGAAGGCGTGCTGCGGGCCGCGGTCCTGGAGGACGACGGGCCGCACGATCTGGCCATGTTCGGGCTGCTGCGCGGCGACAGCCGTACCGGCGCGGGGGCCTCGACGTCGTCTGCTGCCCCAGAGGTCTTCCCGCACCGTGAGCTGATCACGGCGCGGCTGCGGCTGCGGCGGCCGGAGGAGCGGGACGTTCCGGGACTGGCCGCGACCGGCGGCGACGAGCGGACACAGGAATTCACCACCGTTCCGCGCGGCTACACCGAGGCGGACGCGCGCGGCTTCCTGCGCCACGCCGAGCAGGCGCGCGCCGACGGCGCGGGCGTCGCGTGGACGGTAGAGGAGCGCGAGAGCGGTCGGTACGTCGGCAGCGTCGACCTCAAGGGCACCGACTGGCGGATGCGTACCACGGAGGTCGGCTACATGACCGCGCCGTGGGCCCGCGGGCAGGGCTACATCGGCGAGGCCGTGCTCGCCGTCGCGCGCTGGATCTTCGCCGAGCACGGCTTCGTGCGGCTCCAGTTGCGGGCCGCGGCGTCGAACACCGGCTCGCAGCGGGTGGCGGAGAAGGCGGGCTTCGTCCGCGAAGGCGTGGCACGTAACGGCGGCCACGGCGAGGACCTCGTCGTGTACGGCCTTATCCCTTCCGACATCTCTTCCGGGCAGGTGGGAAAGACGTCACTCTGAAGGGGTGACAATCACGGTGATCGGCTGGGACGGTTCCGGCCTTCCGGCCACGGCGGCCGACAGGCTGCGCGCGGCCGCCCTCGTGATCGGCCCCGACGCTCTCCTCGGCGAGCTCGGGATCGACGCGCCGACCGCCTCCTCCGGCGCGCTCCTCGACGCCCTCGACGACCACCTCGAACAGGGCGAAGGACCGGCCGTCGTGCTCGCGGAAGGCGACCCCGGGCTGTTCGGCGCCGTCGCCGCGCTGCGCGCCCGCGGCATCAAGCCCGAGGTGCTTCCCGCCACCGCGGTGATCACCCGCGCGTTCGCCTGCGCGGGGCTCAACTGGGAGGACGCCCTCGTGGTGGCCCCCGCCGGCGCCTACCAGCTCGCCCGCGTCGTCAACGCCTGCCGTGCCCACCCCAAGGTCGCCGTGCTGTGCACCGACGGCGTCGGCCCCGCCGAACTGGCCCGCGAACTCGCGCCCACCACCCCGCGCTCCCTCATCGTCTGCGAGGACCTCGGCGGACCTGGCCAGCGCGTCACCCACAGCCGCATGGGCGAGGCCACCACCCGGCCGTGGAAGGACCCCGACGTCGTCCTCGTCCTCGACCCGCTGCACCGGCCCAGGGAAGCCGGCTGGGTGGCGGGGGCGCAGCCGGGGCCGCGCGAGTGGGCGCTGCCGTTCGGCACGGGTATCGCGCCAGAGGTACGCGCCTTCATCCTGGCCAAGCTCGGCCCCCGCCTCGGCGACCTGATCTGGGACGTCGGCGCCGGATCCGGAGAGATCGCGGTCGAGTGCGCCAGGTTCGGCGCGGCCGTCGTCGCCGTCGAGCGCGAGGAGGAGGCCTGCGCCCGCCTGCGCGCCAACGTCATCGAACACGGCGTCAAGGTCGCCCTCACCCGCGGCCAGGCCCCGCCCGCGCTCGAACCGCTGCCCGACCCCGACGCCGTCTTCGTCGGCGGCGGCGGAACCGACGTGATCGCCGCCTGCGCCGCCCGCGGCCCCCGCACGCTCGTGTGCTCGCTCAAGACCGTCGAGCACGTGCCCGCCGTACTCGACGTGCTGCGCGAGCAGGGCTACCAGGCCGAGGGCACCCAGATCCAGGCCTCCAGGCTGACCGCCCACTCCGACGGCTCACACGGCCTGCACGCCGCCGATCCCGTGTTCGTGGTGCACACACGGGTTCTCTGAACCGTCGCCGATCGGTTATCCTCGCGTGTCTTGTCTACGCACCGGAGAACCCCTACACATGAAGCCGCCGCTGCTGCTCATCGGGCACGGCTCGAACGATGACGGCGATTCTGCAGAGTTCGGCAGATTCGTCCATCGGCTCCGATGCCGCCTCGACGAGCAGGCCGCCGTCGTATCCGGCGGCTACCTCGAACGTGCGACCCCCCGGTTGAGCGACTCCGTCGCCTCCTTGGTGGCCCGCGGCCATCACCGCCTGGTGGCGCTGCCCCTCAGCCTCAGCCGGGTCAGCGACGACTTCCCCGCCGCCATGGCCCTGGAGCAGGAGAGGCACCCCACGCTCATGTACGACTACGGCCGCCCCCTCGGCCCCGACCCCCGCGTGCTCGCCGTCCTCGCCGAGCGGCTCAAGGACGCCGCCACCGACATCGTGGAGCCCGTCTCCGAGCGGCCCCGCCTGCGCGTCGTCGACTCCGCCGCCGTCCTTGAGGAGTCGCCCAGGATCGAGCCGGGCGAGACCGCCGTCGTGCTGGTCGGTGAGGGTTCCACGGACCCGGTCGCCAACGCCGAGGTGCACCGGGTCTCGCGGCTGTTCTGGGAGACGCACGCCTACGACTTCATGACCGTCGAGACCGCCTTCGTCTCCGTCACCCCGCCCGGTGTGCCCGGCGGCCTGGAGCGCTGCCGCAGGCTCGGCGCCAAGCGCGTCATCGTCGTCCCCTACCTGCTTTTCGCCGGGGTCATGCTGGAGAAGGTCTGGGCCCAGGCGCTCGCCTACGGCGCCGGCCACCCCGAGCTCGACATCCGCTGCGCCGAGGTGATCGGCGACTGCGAGACCCTCGCGGACGTCGTCATCGAGCGCTACGAGGAAGCGCTCCAGCTCGTCCACTAGCTAGGGTGGCGGGCGTGCTGGAAGAGACGATCGCCGCGATCCGCCCCGCCGACGCCCGCGCGCTGGCCGAAGCCCGCTCCCACCAGGACCGCCTCACCAAGCCTCCCGGCGCGCTCGGCGCGCTGGAGGAGGTCGCGGTACGCCTGGCGGGCTCGGCCGGTACCTCCCCGCCCCCGATGCCGGCACCCGCCGCCCTGGCCATCTTCGCCGCCGACCACGGCGTGCACGCCCAAGGCGTGAGCCCGTGGCCGCAGGAGGTCACGCAGCAGATGGTGGCCAACTTCCTGGCTGGGGGAGCGGTGGCCAACGCCTTCGCCGCCCAGGTCGGCGCGTCCGTGACCGTCGTCGACGTGGGCGTGGCCGCCGACCTCCCGCCCGCGTCCGGCCTCATGATCAAGAAGGTGGGGTACGGCACCGCCGACCTCTCCCTCGGCCCGGCGATGACGGAGGCGCAGGCCGTACAGGCGCTCGAAGCGGGCATCTCCGTGGCCCGCACCCTCATCGCGGACGGCGCCCGCTGCCTCATCACCGGCGACATGGGCATCGCCAACACCACCGCCTCGGCCGCCCTCATCGCCGCCTTCACCGGCACCGACGCCGCCGCGGTCACCGGCAGGGGCACCGGCGTGAACGACGAGACCCACACCCTCAAGATCGCGGTGGTCCGCCGCGCCCTCGATGCCAATGCTTCTGCCGAGTCGCCTTTGCCCGCTCTCGCCGCGCTCGGCGGGTTCGAGCACGCGGCCATCGCCGGGTTCATCCTGGGCGGGGCGGCGGCGCGGGTGCCGGTGATCCTCGACGGGGTCATCGCCGGGGCCGCCGCCCTGGCCGCCCACGCGCTGTCCCCCTCGGCCACGGACCACTGCGTGGCCGGCCACCGCTCCGCCGAACCCGGCCACGCGGTCGCCCTCGCCCACCTCGGCCTGCGCCCGCTGGTCGACCTGGAGCTCCGGTTGGGCGAGGGGACGGGTGGGCTGCTGGCACATCCGCTGGTGTGCGCGGCGGTCCGCGTCATGCACGAAGTGGCCACCTTCGACGCCGCGGGCGTAACAGAAAAGCCCAGCTGACCAGCCCCTCGCCCCCTGGATCTCCACCCGCCTCCGGCGGCTTGACCGTCCCTTGGGGCTTGACCCGCCTCCAGGGCTTGACCCGCCCTTGGGGCTTGACCCGCCCCTTGGGGCTCCACCTGTCCCTGGGTTTCACCCGTCCCTGGGCTTCACCCGCCTCGGCTGCGGCCCGCCGCCCGGGCGCGGCTTCCGCCTCCCGGAATCGCCCACCGTGTCCCGGGTCCGCGTCTCGTAACCGTGTGCACGGGCCCCGTGTGCCGGGGGGCCTTGTCACCCTGGCCGGGGTTCGTGTCCGGGGAGCTCAGATGCCGTGCCCCTCACCGGAGCGGCGGTGGGGTGGTGGGTGTGATGATGGGGTTGTGACTCGTTATGGTGCGATGTACGGACCCGACATCACCTTCCTGGGCGTCGAGCGGTGCGATGTGCTCGATCCGGCCACCTACGCGGGCGCGGACGTGGTCATCGTCGGCGCCCCCTTCGACGGCGGCACCTCGAACCGGCCGGGCGCCAGGTTCGGGCCGATGGCGCTGCGCCAGGCCTGCTACCTGCCACACGACGGCTCCAGGCCCAGCCTGGCGCTCCGGGTGGACGCCCTCCAGGACCTCCGGGTGCTGGACGCCGGGGACGTCGAGATGTACTCGGGGGACGTCGAGAGCTCGCTGGCCAACATCGAGGACGCCGTCCACCGGATCGCCGCCTCCGGTGCGATCCCGCTGATCCTCGGCGGTGACCACACCGTGGCGCTGCCCGACGCCAAGGGCACCGCGCGGGCCTTCGAGCCGGGCCGTACCTCGATGATCCATTTTGACGCGCACGCGGACACCGGTGACATCGAGTTCGGGCACCTGCACGGGCACGGTACGCCGATGCGCCGGCTGATCGAATCCGGGGCGATCAGAGGGGACCGCTTCCTCCAGATCGGCCTGCGCGGCTACTGGCCGGGGCCCGAGACGCTCGACTGGATGGCCGAGCAGAACATGCGCTCCTACGAGATGACGGAGATCGTCACGCGCGGGCTGGAGGAGTGCCTGACCGAGGCGTTCACGCTCGCGCTGGACGAGTGCGACCAGATCTTCCTCTCGGTCGACATCGACGTCTGCGATCCCGGCCATGCGCCCGGCACGGGTACGCCGGAACCCGGTGGGCTGTCGGCCAGGCAGCTTCTCGACGCGGTCCGCCGCATCTGCTACGAACTGCCGGTGGCGGGCATGGAGGTCGTGGAGGTGGCGCCGCCGTACGATCACGCGGACATCACCGCCTTCCTCGGCAACCGCGTTATCCTTGAGGCTCTGTCAGCGATGGCCAGACGCCGCAAGGACGGTGAGGGCGGGCCGCGCTGGGATCCCCGGCAGCCACTACTTGACGGCCGCTAGTTCCACATTGCCAATCTTCCGTTAGGTTTACCTCCTAACACACCAACCTTCGCGAACGGGAGATTCGCCCCATGGGCCCCTACCTCCTCGGCCTGCGGCTTTCCGGCCGCCGGGTCCTCGTCGTCGGTGGCGGCCGGGTCGCCCAGCGACGGGTTCCCGCGCTGCTGGAGGCCGGTGCGGCGGTCACGGTGGTCTCGACCTCCGTCACTCCGGCGCTCGACGACCTGATCGCCGCCGGCCGGATCACCTGGCACGCCAGGCCGTACGAAGTGGGCGACTGCGACGGCGCGTGGCTCGTGCAGGCCTGCACGAGCGACCACGCGGTCAACGCGGCCGTGGCCGCGGAGGCCGAGGCCAAGCGGATCTGGTGCGTGCGCGCCGACGACAAGGACGCCTCGGCCGCCTGGACGCCCGCCTCGGGCAAGGTCGACGAGATCAGCGTCGCGATCACGGCGGGAGGCGATCCGCGCCGGGCCGCCGGAATCCGCGACGCCGTGGTCGACGCGCTGCGCGACGGCACCGTCGACGCCCGCCGTAACCGGGCGAAACCCATCGGCGTCGCCCTCGTCGGCGGCGGGCCGGGCGATCCCGGCCTGATCACGGTGCGCGGGCGGCAGTTGCTCGCCCAGGCCGACGTGGTGGTCGCCGATCGGCTCGCGCCCCGGGCGCTGCTCGACGAACTCGCCCCCGACGTCGAGCTGATCGACGCCGCCAAGGTGCCGTACGGGCGTTCGCTGGCCCAGGAGGCCATCAACGACATGCTGATCGACCGGGCCAGGCAGGGCAAGTTCGTGGTCCGGCTGAAGGGCGGCGACCCGTTCGTGTTCGGACGCGGTGGCGAGGAGATGCTGGCCTGCGCCCACGCGGGCATCCCGGTGCTGGTCGTGCCGGGCATCACCAGCCCGGTCGCGGTACCGGCCGCCGCGGGGGTCCCGGTCACGCACCGGGGGGTCAGCCAGGAGTTCCATGTGATCTCGGTGCACGTCGCGCCCGACGATCCGCGCTCCACGGTCGACTGGCCCGGAATGGCACGCTCCGAAGGCACGCTCGTGCTCATGATGGCCGTGGAACGGCTGGCCAAGGTGGCCGAGGCCTTGCAGCGAGACGGACGTTCGCCGGAAACTCCCGTAATGGTGGTACAGGACGGTACTCTTCCCACGCAACGGGCGGTCACCGCCACGCTTGCCACCGTGGCCGACCGCGTTTCAGCGGCCGGGATACGGCCCCCGGCGATCGTCGTCGTCGGCGACGTCGTGAAGGTCGGCCAGGAGGTCGAGATGGTTCGATCGGAGCGGGTTCCGTGAACGCCATGGGTGACGGGCACCAGGAGTCGGCGGGGGAGCGGACGCTGTTCATGCCTCCCATCAGACAGCCCGCAGAGGTACGGCCGGCCGCCCCCGACCCGGCCACCGGGCACGACGGCGAGCCACCGGAGGAGACGCCGGAGGCCGAGGCGACCCAGGATCCGGGCGCCGAGGACATCGCCGCCGACGACATCGTGGACGACGACATCGTGGACGAGGACATCGCGCCCGACGACATGGTGGACGACGACATCGCGGATGAGGAGGCCGGTGACGTCGCCGAGCATGACGGCGAAGCCGGAGACGACGACGGTCCCGCCGAGGCCGGGGATGCCGCCGAGACGCCAGAGGTAGAGGATCACGCGGACGTCGAGGCCGAGGCTGACGACGAGGCCACGGGTGAAGAGGCCACGGGTGACGGGGCCGGCGAGGCCACGGAGGTGGCCGAGGACGCGGCGGAAGCCGTACCGGAAAGTGGCGAGGGCGCGCCCGCCGCGGCGGTGCGGGTGGAAGAGCTGCCCAAGGAGGCGGCTCAGCGGCTCGGACTCGCGCTCGACGCGCTGCGGCTGAGCGTGGCCGACCTGAGGTTCGGGCTTGACCTGCCCGGCGCCGAGGAGGCGCGGCAGGCGCGGGACGACCTGCTGGCGCAACTGCGGGACTACGTGCTGCCCCGGGTGCGCACCAGCACGGCCCCGGCGCTGATCGTGGTGGCCGGGTCGACCGGCGCGGGCAAGTCCACGCTCGTCAACAGCCTGGCGGAGAAGAACATCAGCCGCACCGGCGTGCGCCGGCCCACCACCGGGACACCGGTGCTGGCCTGTCACCCCGACGACCTGCCGTGGTTCGGCTCGGGTGAGCTGCTCGGCGGGCTGACGCGGATCGAGAAGCCGACCCCGGAGACCGGGCTCGACAGCCTGGTCGTGGTGTCCACCGAGAAGCTGCCCCAGGGCGTGGCGCTGCTCGACACCCCCGACATCGACTCCGTCGTCGAGGAGCACCACGACGTCGCCCACCGCATGCTCGACGCCGCGGACCTGTGGATCTTCGTCACCACCGCCGCCCGCTACGCCGACGCGCCCGCGTGGAAGCTGCTGCGGCTGGCCAAGGAGCGCGGCGCCCGGCTCGGGATCGTGCTCTCCCGGGTCCAGCCGAGGGCGCGCGACGTGGTCGTGAAGCATTTCGTCCGCATGCTCACCGAGTACGGCCTGGGCGACGCCGATCGGTTCGTGGTCAACGAGGCCACGGTCACCGACGGCAAGCTGCCCGACAGCGAGGTCACCGACCTGCGCCTCTGGCTGGCCGAACTCTCCGTCGACGAGGAGCGCAGGGCCCTGGCCGTACGCGAGACGCTGGACGGCGTGCTCGACAGCTTCCGCACCCGGGTGCCGGAGCTGGCCAGGCAGCTGGAGGAGCAGGTCGCCTTCCGCAACGAGCTGCGTACCGACGTCGAGGCCGCCTATCTGGGCGCGCTGTCCGACATCGAGCGGGCCACCAAGAACGGTTCGCTGGTCAACGGCGAGGTGCTGGCCCGCTGGCAGGACTTCACCGGCTCCGGCGAGCTCACCCGCGCCCTCCAGGTACGCCGGCGCGGCAAGGCGGCCAAGCAGACGCCCGAGCGCATCCAGGCCTTCCGCACCGCGATCCGCACCGGTCTGGAGTCGTTGATCGCGGCGGCGGCCAACCGGGCCTCCGAGGAGGTCGTGGCACGCTGGCGGCACCGCGCGGAGCTGGGCGGGCTGCTCGGGGCCGGGCTCGAACGCCCCTCCGACGAGCTCGCGCGCCGTGCCAACCGGGCCATCGCGGCCTGGCAGGAGCACGTCACCGAGCTGGTCAGGACCGAAGGCGTGGCCAAGCGGTCGATCTCCAAGATCGTTTCGTTCGACGCCGACTCGCTGGCGTTGATCTTCATGGTGGCGATGTTCAGCGGCGGCAGCGTCGAGGGCGTGCCGCACAAGCTGGTCAACGCCCTGCTCGGCGCCGAGTCGCTGCGCGGCATCGGCGCGAAGGCGCTCAGCGACCTGCGGGCCAGGATCGGTGTGCTGTTCGACGAGGAATCCATGCGTTACGTGCAGGCGCTCGACGCGGCCGGGATACCGGACGAGTCGGCCGCGACGAGGCTCTACCAGGCGACATACAACCTCGAGGTCGCTCGATGACGGCTGTCACCACCACCGGAAGGCCGGGGCTCGGCCCCCGGCTCAACGCCCTTTCCAAGATCGTGGAGCTCGGCCCGGGACGGCTCGACGAGAAGCTGCTCACCGACTCGGGCGCCCTGCTGCTGCGCGCGGGCGACCGGCTCAAGCTCTCGTCAGAGCACACCGTGGTCGCGCTGGCCGGAGGCACGGGCAGCGGCAAGTCGACGCTGTTCAACGCGGTCTCCGGGCTCGAACTGTCGCCGACGGGCGTCAGGCGGCCGACGACGGCGCGTACCCACGCCTGCGTGTGGGGGCTCGATGGCGCGGCGCCGCTCCTCGACTGGCTGCAGGTGCAGTGGCGGCACCGCTTCGCCCGCGCCAGCGCGCTCGACAAGGGCGAGAGCCGCCTGCACGGGCTGATCCTGCTCGACCTGCCCGACCACGACTCGATCAGGGCGCTCACCGACAACGAGGCCGACCGGCTGATCGGGCGGGCCGACCTGGTGGTGTGGGTGCTGGACCCGCAGAAGTACGCCGACGCCTCCACCCACCGCCGCTACGTCACCGACCTGGCCGGGCACGAGGCCGTCACCGTCTTCGCGCTCAACCAGTCCGACCGGCTCTCCCACGAGGAACTGGCCGAGCTGGTCATCGACCTCAACGACCTGCTCAAGCGCGAGGGCGTGGCGCAGCCGACCGTCGTGCCCACCTCGGCCGTCTCCGGGCGCGGCATCGACAGCCTGAAGAGCGTGATCGCCGACGCGGTCTCCCGTCGGCGGGCCGCCATCCAGCGTCTCGACGCCGACCTTGACCGGCTGACCAGACGGCTGGCCGAAACCTCGCCCGTGGGCGAGGCGCCGCCCACCGTCGACGCCGCGCGCCGGGTCGGGCTGACGGACGCCCTCTGCGACGCCGTGGGCGTGCCCGCGCTGGGCGAGGCCATGGAGAACATCTACGCCGAGCGGTCCGGGCGGTGGGTCGGCTGGCCGTACCCGCGATGGATCGCGAAGTTCCGGCCGGATCCGCTGAAGAGCCTCAAGCTGGACGAGATGCAGGTCGTCACCGGGCGGATCACCGCGCAGCCCGCCGAGGTGGTCAACGCCGTGCAGGCGCTGGCCGACGGGCTGTCGGGCGGGATGACCGACGTGTGGCGGTCGGGGCTGCACCACGCGGCGCGCTCGCGCTCCGGGCAGTTGCCGCAGGCGCTCACCGAGGAACTGGCCGAGGTCGCGCCGGAGCTCGATCGGGTGCCGGGGTGGTGGCGGGCGCTCAAGGCGTGGCAGTACACGCTGGTGGCGGCGTTCTTCCTCGGGCTGGTGTGGCTGGGGGTCGGGCTGACGGCCGGTGACTCGTTGCCGTCGGCGCTCGCGGTGCTCGGCGATACGGCGGCGCTGCCCTGGGTCGGGGTGATGATGGCCTCCGTGCTCGGATTGGGGGCGTTGTCCGCGGTCGCCTCGCGGAACTTCGTCGTTCTGGGCGCCTCGCGCGAGCGTGAGCGGCTGGAGCGGGAGATGCGCCGCCGGGTGGGCGCGGTGGCGGAGAGCATGGTCGTGGAGCCGGTCGAGCGGGAGCTGACCAGGCACAACGAGTTCTCCACCGCCATGAGGGGCCTCACCGGCTGAGTTCTCCACAGGGGCCGGTTGTCCCCAGAACGGGGTTCGGCGGGTTCTTCCGGGTGCCGTTCGCGAGAACGTGGCCTCCGTCCGCGGGCAGCCCGCCCGCCGCATGGGAGGCAACCGATGAACGACATCTACATCACGCTCACCGGCAACGTCGCATCCGAGCCGCGCCAGTACACCTTCGAGGACGGGGTCCGGGTGACCTCGCTGCGGGTGCTGACCAGTCACCGCTATTTCGACAAGAAGACCGGTCAGTGGGCAGACGGGGAGAAGGTCTGCTTCGCCGTACGGTGCTGGCGCGCGCTGGCCGACAACGTCGCCCAGTCGATCCGGGTCGGGCACCCGGTCGTGGTGTCGGGGAAGTTGCGGATCAGGGAGTTCGGGGCGGAGGACGACCGGCGGTTCATGGCCGAGGTGGAAGCCTCTTCGGTGGGCCACGACCTGCGGTGGGGGACCGGCGTGTTCAGCAAGCCGGAGCGCGGGGCCTCGATCGTGAGCAGGGAGCGGCGTGAACGGCTCGACGAGGACACCCAGGACTGGGCCATGGGCGGTGGCCGTCCCCGGTCCGGTCCGGCGGAGCTCGACCCGGCGTTCGGCGTGCTGGAGGCCCGTGAGCGCGCCCTGACCGGCGGTGACACCCTCACTGCCGCCCTTCCTGGTGGGGCGGGGGAGGTTCGTGTGCTGGGCTCGTCCGTGCGGGAGGCGGGTGACCCCGCGCTCCGGCGTGCCGGTGGTGACCCCGGTGCCTTCGGTGACTGTGGTGTCGCCGGTGGCCTCGTGCCGGAGGGTGAGGCCGGGGCAGGTGATGCCGGAGCCGCACAGGAGCTTGTGAGGGGCGACGGTGGGAGCGCTCGTGAGCTGGGGAAGGGCGAGGGCGGAAGCGCTCGGGAGCTGGTGAAGGGCGAGAGTGGAAGCGCTCGTGAGCTGGGGAAGGGCGAGGCCGGGGCTGCTCGGGAGCCGGGGAAGGGCGGTGCGGCGGTGGAGACCGCTCGTGGGCGGCGGCGGGGGCGGCGCGAGGAACCGGAGGGCGCGCTCGACGACGGTGACGCGCTGGTGAGGGTGCTCGGCGCAGCAGGCGACGGCTCAGGCGATCCCGTCGAGGAGCGGGCTGCCGCCTGAGTCCAGGCGGGCGGAGGAGGAGGGGGCACCGGCCGTGACGTGTCGGTGTCCCCGAGCCTGGCGAGCTCGGACACCGCGCGGATCAGCCGATGGTGTTGCCCGTGTCAGATGTTGAGAGCATCTGTCAGGTCCAGGTCACGCCCCGCACCATGGCTGCTCCTTTCCCGCACGGCCCGCTCGCGGAGTGAGCGGCATCCCATTCGGTGGCCGCATGACGCAAAGGCCACCGAGCCAAAGGTAGCGGTTCCCGTCGCGCAACGCACACTCCGCAACTATTGTGTTACACATCGTTAGTCTGAGAGGAGACGGGATGGCGGCGACCAGTCACACCTCGGTCAAGTCTCGCGACGGTGTGTCAACACTGGCCGGCCGCTGGCCGCTGCTGGGGCAGCGCCGCGCCCTCATGGTCTATCTCATAGGGATCGTAATCCTGGATGTCGCGGCCATTGCGGTCTTTGCGACATCTGCCGAATTTAGCTGGTCAGATCTGCTGATGTTCGGCTCGTTGATGGCCTGTGGGGCGGTCTGCATCGAGGCGACCAGGCGGCTGGGCATGCCGGCCGGTGTCTCACGCGACCTGCTGTCGGCGTGGTGGCTGCCGGTGGCGCTGCTGCTGCCGCCGGTCTACGCCCTGTTCGCGCCGATCCTGTTGCAGGTGTTGCTCCAGTTGCGGGTGCGCGCCACGGTCCTGTACCGGCGCGTGTTCAGCTCGGCCGCCATCGGCCTGGCCGGGTGCACCGCCTCGGTGGTCTTCCACCGCCTGGTCCCCGACCCGGCTGTCCTGTCCAGAGGCGGCGGCACCCCGATCCTCTACGCGGTGGCCTGCGCCACGCTCTTCGCCCTCCTCAACACCGCGTTGATCGCCGTGGCCGCCCACACCGCGGACCCCGACACCCGCTGGCGCGACGTCCTGTGGGACCGGGAGAGCGTCCTGCTGGACGTGGTCGAGCTCTGCCTGGGCGTCACGGTGGCCATAGCCTGCGGCCTGAACCTGGCCTTGCTGGTCCTGGCCCTGCCGCCGGTCGTCCTGCTGCAGCGCAGCCTCCTGCACGCCCAGTTGCAGGCGGCGGCCCGTACCGACCCGAAGACCGGCCTTCTCAACGCGGCGGCCTGGCAGCGCGAGGCCGACACCGAGATCGTCCGCGCCCGCCGTACCGGTGAGACGCTGGCCCTGCTGATCATCGACATCGACCACTTCAAACGCGTCAACGACACCCACGGCCACCTGGTCGGCGACCAGGTCCTGGTGGGCGTGGCCGCCACCCTGCGCGGTCAGCTCCGCGACTACGACGTGGTGGGCCGCTTCGGTGGCGAGGAGTTCGTGGTCCTCCTCCCGAGAGCCGACATCTCCGAAGCCCGCCGCGTCGCCGAACGCCTGCGCCACCGCATCGGCCGCATGGCCATCCCCGCCGACGACGCCATGATCACCATCACGATCTCGGCGGGGGTCGCCATCATGAGCATCCACGGCGACGACCTGATCGAACTCCTCGCCGCCGCCGACCTGGCCCTGTACCGAGCGAAGGAGCTGGGCCGCGACCGCATCTGCATCCCCGCCGTCCAGCCCACACCCCCACCCCAACCCCCGGCCGACCCACCCCTCCCTCCACCCTGACCACCCCAGGACACCTTCCTGTCACGCGGTGACCTGGGTGCGGGTCCTTCAGCACGGGCCCGTGCGGTCGCGTGCGTCGCGGCTGTGTGGTGACGTGCGGGTGTGCCGCTGCCCATAGGCCGTGGTGTTGTCGGCACCCCGCAATTGCCGTGTGGTGTCGCGCCGGGGGTGCTTCCCGGGTGCCCGGGGATCTTCTGTCCGGGTGACGGGCGGCCTTTTGGGCGTCCTTGCGGGGGGTGGGTGTGGGGCGTGTGCTGCGGGGTGAGGGACGGAGCGTGGGCTGCTGGGTGGGGGCGGGGCGGGGCGTGGGTTTGGGGCATGGGGCGCGTGGGGCTCGGGCGTGTGTTGTGCGGTTCAGGTGTGGGGCCTGGGCGTGTGGTGCGGGGCTCAGGCGTGGAGCTGGGGCGTGTGTTGCGGGGCGGGGGCGTGGGGCGCGGGGTCGGGGCGTGTGGTGCGGGGCTCATGCCTGGGGCTCATGCCTGGGCCTAGGGCTGGGGCATGGGGCTTGGGTGTGGGTTTGCGGCCCGGGGCGGTGTGGGGCTTGGGGGTGGTGGGGAGGGTGAGACCTGGCTCGCAGGGGTTGGGTATATCGCTGGGGTTATCCCCAGGTGAGATGGGACGGATGGGTGGCGTGCGCGGATAGTACTAGCACGTCATGTACCACACCCCGGAGGTCCCATTGCGCGCCACCGGCGCCTTAGCCGCCCTCTTGCTGGCCGGATCCCTTCTCGTTCACCCCCTTCCCGCCAGTGCCGCCGAGCCTGGTGCGGCGACGGTGGTTCCGGTGCAGGTCACCGGGGACCCGGCCAAGCGTTTCAATCTGGTGCTTCTCGGTGACGGGTATACCGAGAGCGAGCAGGCCGCCTTCAAGACCGACGTGGACCGGCATCTCAACGTGATGTGGTCCATCGAGCCGTTCAAGAGCTACCGGAACTACATCAACGTCTACCGCGTGGACATCGTCTCGGCCGACTCGGGGATCAGTTGCGATCCGGATCTCAGTTCGCCGCGTAAGAACACACCCCTGAGCATGGGGTTCTGGGGGCAGTGCAACGCCCAGAGCGTCCAGCGGCTGATCACGATGAACAACTCCGCCGCCAACCGCTACGCCAACATGGTCACGGGCACCACGCCGGGCAATCGGCAGATTCTGGCGCTGGGCAACAGCAAGACGTACGGCGGCGCGGGCGGCTCCTACGCCACCGCCTCCGGCAGCAACGCGATGTCGGCCCTGATCAGCCCCCACGAACTGGGCCACTCCCTGGGCGGGCTCCAGGACGAGTACGACTACTACCAGCGCGGCGTCCCCGGTGGCGCCTACACGGGGCCGGAGCCGTCCAGCGCGCACCACTCGTTGCTGACCGAGCAGCAGATGCTCGACCAGAAGCGCAAGTGGTGGCGCTGGCTGGGCGAGGAGAGCGAGTCGGGCGGGCCGATCGCGCGGTTCGAGGGCGGGCTGTACTCCTCGACGGGGGTGTGGCGGCCCTCGCGGCACTCGATGATGAAGTCGCTCGGCTACTACTTCGACCAGGTCAGCCGCGAGGTGATGGTGCAGCGCATCACCGCGAAGACGGACGTGATCCAGGGCTCGACGCCGGTGAACGCGCCCGTGGGGGCGGACCGGGTGTTGTGGGTGGAGCCGATGCGGCCGCTGGGCCACGCGTTGAAGGTGTCCTGGAGTGTGGACGGCGCCGCCGTACCCTCGACTGAGGATGCTCTTGACCTGCGCGCCCTGAACCTGTCGCCCGGGACGCACACGGTCACGGCGACGGTGGCGGACACGACGGAGTTCGTGCGGGACCCGGCGGTGCGCGCCGCGCTCACCCGCAGCAGGACCTGGACGGTCGACACCGCGCTGACCACGCCGCCCGACGGGGTGACTCCCGGCATCGCCGCGTCCGCCCCCACGACCAGGCCGGCCGGGCGCGGCGACGTCATGTACGTGGAGACCACGCATCCGGCGCGGCAGCTCGTCCCGGTGACCTGGAAGCTGGACGGGACGAAGGTGGGCGACTCGGGCAGCGACTTCGCGCTCAGCGACCTGAGCCCGGGTGTCCACACGCTCACCGCGAGCGCCGGAGCGGACACGGTGACCTGGACCGTTGACGGCACGCCGCCCACGACCGGCTACGAGCTGTCCGAGCCTGTGGTGAAAGACGGTGATCTGTACCTGTACAACGGGCCGTTCACGATGCGGCTGAACGGCCGCGACGACAAGGACGGCTACGTGGTGTCCGAGTCGCGCGTGGACGGCGACGGCTGGTTCAACTACTTCGGCTGGCCGACCTCGGCCGACCTGCCGTGGACGTTCAGTGAGAGCGGCACCGTCATCGACCATCTCGTGTACGGCAAGCTCCCGCGCGGCCGCCACACGATCGAGTACCGCTCCATCGACGCCGCGGGCAACTACGGCAGGGCCGGCAGCTTCCGGGTGGCCACGATGGCGCCGCCGCCAGCGTGCGACCGCACGGTCACGGGCACGCACCGCGGCGCGCTGGTGGTCACCTCCGGCGTCACCTGCCTGGAAGGCGCGAAGGTGTCCGGTCCCGTGTCGGTACGGCCCGGCGCCTCCCTGGTCATGCGCGGCGGAAGCATCTCGGGCGTCCTGAGCACGTCGAAGGCGGCACAGGTGCACCTGCTGAAGGGCCGCGTGAACGGCGCGGCGGAGATCAGGGGCACCACGGACGCCCTGGTCATCGCCGGTACCGAGGTGCGTGGGGCGCTCGTTCTCACCGGGAACCAGGCGCCGGCGCTGGCCGGGAGCACCGTCCGCGGTGCGCTGGTCTGCACCGGCAACAGCGCCGCCCCCGCCAACCTGGGCGCGGCGAACCGGATCACCGGTGCCGCCACCGGCCAGTGCGCGCACGCGGGCCGTCCCGACCCGGCCGCCGCCGTGTCCGGCGCGATGGCCAAGGTGGCGGCGGTGCCGTACACGGCGGTGGACAACTCCTCGGAGCCGCAGCACGGCGACGACGGCCACCGGCACTGACGCCGAAGGGGCGGGCGCTCCCCTCCCGCGCCCGCCCCTTCGCGACCCCCCGGCGGCTACTCGAGGTTGCCCAGCCGCAGCGGCTCGCCGACCTCGTGCATGTGCTGCAGGGCCTCGCGGTGCGACTGGATCAGGCTCGTCTCGTAGTAGGGCACGTCGATCTCGGCGCAGTGGTCGCGGACGAACGACTGGGCGAGGGGCAGGTGCGGGCTGGGCATGTTCGGGAACAGGTGGTGCTCGATCTGGTAGTTGAGCCCGCCCATCGCGATGTCGGTGACGACGCCGCCGCGCACGTTGCGGGTGGTCAGGACCTGACGGCGCAGGTAGTCGAGCTTCTCGCCCTTCTTGAGCGTGGGCATGCCCTTGTGGCCGGGGGCGAAGACCGAGCCCATGTACAGGCCCCAGAGCCCCTGGTGGACGGCGAGGAAGATCAGCGCCTTCACCGGCGACAGCACCATGAACAGCGCCGCCAGATACCCGACCACGTGAACGGTCAGCAGGACGCCCTCGATGGCCTTGAACTTGAGCTTCGGGTTGGTCAGCGAGCGAAAGCCGGACACGTGCAGGTTCAGGCCTTCGAGCAGGAGCAGCGGGTAGAACAGCAGCGCCTGGCGGGGGCCGATGATGCGGGCCAGGCCCTTGCTGGAGCGCGCCTGCTCCTTGGACCAGACGATGACGTCGGGGCGGACGTCCGGGTCGAGATCCTCGTGGTTCGGGTTGGCGTGGTGGCGGGTGTGCTTCTCCATCCACCAGCCGTAGCCCATGCCGACGAGCAGGTTCCCGGTCACCCAGCCGGTCATTCTGGTGGGCTTCTCGGTACGGAAGACCTGACGGTGGGCGATGTCATGGGAAACCAGCGCGACCTGGGCGAACATGACGGCGAAGAACACGGCCACGCCCACCTGCCACCAGGAGTCGCCGAGCGCGAAGAAGGCGGCCAGGCCGCCGGCGTACAGGCCGAGGATGAGGCCGATGCGCACCACGTAGTAGCCGGGGCGCCGGCGCATCAGGCCGGCATCGGTCACGCGCTGGAGTAGCCGGGCGTAGTCGCTGCCGGTACCCGGCCGCACGATCGTCTCGGTGGTCATGCTGATGAGTCTGTTGAAGATCTCACCCCGTTCTAAGCCCGTGGACACCCCGAACCATAGGGGGGCTAGCCCTACCTTTCGACGTGGACCCGGCAGCGGGCCTGGTACTTGTCCTCGCCGCCCACGTGCTCGGCGACCACATCGGTCGCGCTGCCGCCCACCCGCGCCACCCGCTCGTGGAAGATCGCGTCGTTGCCGCAGACCAGGCAGATCGCGGTGAGCTTCGTCACGTGCTCGGCCAGCGCCATCAGAGACGGCAGCGGCTCGAACGGCCGGCGGTCGAAGGTCACGTCCAGACCGGCGACGACCACGACGGCGCCGCGCACCGCCAGCCGGTCGGCGACCCCGGCCAGATCGGGGCCGAAGAACTGGGCCTCGTCGACCGCGACCAGATCGGCGGCGGGATCGGCCAGGGCCTCGATCTCGGCGGCGGCCGCGGCTGAGCGGGCCGGGTGGCCGGCGCCGGCGTGGGAGGAGATCCGGTCCGCGCCTCTGCGCACGTCCAGCCGGTGGGTGAACACCTCGACCCGGCGGCCGGCGATGACGGCCCGCCGTACCCTCCGCAGGAGCTCTTCGCTCTTGCCCGCGAACATCGGCCCCGCGATGACCTCGACCCGTCCCTGGCGCACCCGCACACGTTAACCGCAACCGTGGCCGGGGCGGGGTGACACACGCCCTAAGCTAGAGGGCATGGCCGAGTACATCTACACGATGCAGCGCGTACGCAAGGCGCATGGCGACAAGGTTGTCCTGAACGACGTCACGATTTCGTTCCTGCCCGGTGCGAAGATCGGCGTGCTCGGCCCGAACGGCACCGGCAAGTCGACTCTGCTGCGCATGATGGCGGGCCTTGACCACCCCTCCAACGGCGACGCCAAGCTGATGCCCGGCTACACCGTGGGCATGCTCCAGCAGGAGCCGCCGCTCAACGAGGAGAAGACCGTTCTCGGCAACGTCGAGGAGGCGGTGGCCGAGACCAAGGCGATGCTCGACCGCTTCAACGAGATCGCCGAGCTGATGGCCACCGACTACAGCGACGCGTTGCTGGAGGAGATGGGCAAGCTGCAGGACGAGCTCGACCACCGCAACGCGTGGGAGCTCGACTCGCAGCTTGAGCAGGCGATGGACGCGCTGCGCTGCCCGCCCCCCGACGCCGACGTGACGACGCTGTCCGGTGGTGAGCGCCGCCGCGTGGCGCTGTGCAAGCTCCTGCTTGAGGCGCCCGACCTGCTGCTGCTCGACGAGCCCACCAACCACCTGGACGCCGAGAGCGTGCAGTGGCTGGAGTCGCACCTGGAGAAGTACGCGGGCACCGTCCTGGCCGTCACCCACGACCGCTACTTCCTCGACAACGTGGCGACCTGGATCCTGGAGCTCGACCGCGGCCGCTGCTACCCCTACGAGGGCAACTACTCCACCTACCTGGAGGCCAAGGCGCAGCGTCTGAAGGTCGAGGGCCAGAAGGACGTCAAGCGCAAGAAGCGCCTGGAGGACGAGCTGGAGTGGGTCCGCTCCAACCCGAAGGCCCGCCAGACCAAGAGCAAGGCCCGGCTGCAGCGCTACGAGGAGATGGCCGCCGAGGCCGACAAGCACCGCAAGCTGGACTTCGAGGAGATCCAGATCCCGCCGGGCCCGCGCCTGGGCACCACGGTGATCAGGGCCGAGAAGCTCACCAAGGGCTTCGAGGACCGCGTCCTCATGGAGAACATCACCTTCGACCTGCCCCGCAACGGCATCGTCGGCATCATCGGCCCCAACGGCGTGGGCAAGACCACGCTGTTCCGCATGATCACCGGCCAGGAGAAGCCCGACAACGGTTCGATCATCGTCGGTGACACCGTCAAGATCTCCTACGCCGACCAGTCGCGCGGCGGCATCGACCCGAACAAGAACGTCTGGGAGGTCGTCTCCGACGGCCTCGACTTCATCAAGGTCGGACAGGTCGAGGTGCCCTCGCGCGCGTACATCGCGGCGTTCGGCTTCAAGGGCCCCGACCAGCAGAAGAAGTCCGGCGTGCTGTCGGGCGGCGAGCGCAACCGCCTCAACCTCGCACTCACCCTCAAGCAGGGCGGAAACGTCCTCCTGCTCGACGAGCCCACCAACGACCTCGACACCGAGACGCTGAGCTCGCTGGAGAACGCCCTGCTCGACTTCCCGGGCTGCGCCGTCATCACCTCCCACGACCGGTGGTTCCTCGACCGGATCGCGACGCACATCCTGGCTTGGGAGGAGGGCTCGAACTGGTTCTGGTTCGAAGGCAACTTCGCCGACTACGAGAAGAACAAGATCGAGCGCCTGGGCGCCGACGCCGCCCGCCCCCACCGCGTCACCTACCGCAAGCTCCACCGCGACTAGCGCCACCGGTTTCTGGCCGCTCGCCGTAAAGGGCCGCCGTCCGCGAGGGCGGCGGCCCTTTTGCGCTGCGGCGTCAAGCTTTCCCTCTGGCCGCGGCCGTGGGGCGCTTCAGGCTCTTCTCCTGGCTTTCGACCATTGGGCGTTTTCAAGCTCTTCATCTGGTTCGCGGCCGATCCGGGTGTTTTCCCTCCGTGCGCGGCCGGTCTGGGGTGTTGCCTCCGTGCGCGGCCCATCCGTTACGGCGGAGCCGCCCCCACGCCACCCGCCGACGTGCGCTCGCGCCGATCGGGGGGATCGCTTCTCACGTCGGACGTGGTACCCGCCGTCACGGCTGAAGCCCGCGGAGCACCTGAGACTGTGGAGCGCCTTAAAACGGCAGCACCTGAAAGCCCGCGGACCACCCGAAAGTCTCGTAACATCTGCCCGCCGCGCGGCACCCGCCCGCCCATGTCTAGAATCAAATTCTAGATGGCGCGAGAGGAGCCAAAGCGTGGGACTGGAACAAGATCTTGACGGCCTCGGCGTGACGTTCGACCACACGGCGGTGGCCGCCCCCCGTATCAGGGACCTGCTCCCGATCTACCAGGACCTTCTGGGCGGACGGCACCTGGGCGGCGGTGGCGACAGCCGGGCGGCCGGGTACCGGACCGTGCAGCTCACCTACACCGGAGGCGGCAAGGTCGAACTCATGGAACCCCTGGCCGGATCGACCTTCTTCGACAGCTTCTTCGAGCTGTCCCGGGGCAGGGGCGGGGTTCATCACCTCAACTTCCACGTCACGGACATGGACGCGGCGGTGGCCCGGCTGACCGGGAAGGGGTACCGGCTGCACGGGCTGAACGTCGGCGACCCGCGCTGGCGCGAGGTGTTCCTGCACCCGAAGGAGGCGCACGGCGTTCTGATCCAGCTCGCCCAGTCCGGCGGCGACCACGGCGGGACCCGGGTGAGCCTCGACGACGTGCTGGCCGGACGTGGGTTCGACGGCAACGGCATCCCCAGCCCATGACCACGCGATGACAGTCGATAGCGTGGAGGGGTGGTCAAGAGATCCCCGGCCAAGCGGCACATCTTCCCGAGGATGGTCAGGTTCGCCGACATCGACTCGCTCGGGCACGTCAACAACGTGCGGTTTTTCGACTATCTGGAGGACGCCCGGCTGGGGATGCTGCACATCGACCCGTACCGTGCCGGAGACGCGCCGTTCAAGGGGCTCGTGGTGTCCCGGCATGAGATCGACTACAGGCGGCCGCTCACGTTCCGGGCGGATCCGGTCAGCGTGGAGACGTGGGTGACCGAGGTGCGGCCGGTGCGGTTCACGCTGGAGTACGAGATCCGGGACGAGAAGGAGGTCTTCGTGACCGCCCGGTCGGTGCTCGTGGCCTACGACGTGGACCGTGCGGCTCCCCGCCGGCTGCTGGAGGACGAGCTCATCTATCTCAAGCGCTATCTCGCGGAGTAATACGGGCTCGCGCAAACAGCCTCATGTCATGAAATATCGGAGGTTGTGGGCGATAAGAGGCGTTGGGGGATGCTGGCACTCGGCGTCAACGCTCATACGAGTGTCACGCTCGGACTCTTCGGGCTTCCGCTGGTCATGCCGGACATCCAGCGCGACTTCCAGGTGTCGCTGCCCGTCGCGGCGGTGATCGGGAACGCTCCCGGCATCGGGGTCCTGTTCGCCCTCGTCGCCTGGGGCGCGCTGGCCGACCGGCGCGGCGAGCGGGTGGCGCTCGGCGCCGGGGTCGGGCTGGCGTCGGTGTTCTTGGCGGCGGCGGCGTTCGCCCAGGCGGCGTGGGCGGTCGTCGCGCTGCTCGCGCTCGCGGGGGCGGCCGGATCGGCGGCCATGGTGGGCGGCGGGCGCATCGTGCTGCGCTGGTTCGACCCGCCGGAGCGCGGCGTCGCGATGGGGCTGCGGCAGGTCTCCTACACACTCGGGATGGCGGTGGCGGGCTTCCTGCTGCCCGCGGTGTCCAGCGCGTACGGGCTGTCCGGCGTGCTCCTGGTCTGCTCCGCGTTCTGCCTGGTCGCGGCGGTCCTGGCCGGGTTGCTGCTGGCCGAGCCGCCGCGCGAACTGGCCGCGGCGAGCGCTCCGCAGGCGGCCTCGCCGTACGGCAAGAGCGTGTTGTGGCGGGTGCACGGCACGAGCGCGCTGCACGTCGTGCCGCAGATCGCGGTCAGCACGTACGGCGTGGCCTGCCTCGTCGGCACCTACGGGTGGGACACGGTGCACGCGGGGCAGCTTTTCGGGGCGGCGGCCATCGGGGGAGCGGTGGTGCGGATCGCGGTGGGGCGCTGGTCGGACCGGACCGGGCTGCGGATGGCGCCGTTGCGGATCCTCACGGTCACGACGGCGGCGGTGCTCGCGCTGCTGGTCGGCGCGCAGGCGAGCTCTGGAGTGGCGGCGATCGCGTGGGCGGGGCCGGTGACGCTGGCGCTGGCCGCGGTGCTCACCGTGGCAGGCAACGGCCTGGCCTACCTGGCGGCGGGGGAACTGGCAGGGCCCGGCTGGGCGGGACGGGTGCTCGGCACGCACAACGGCATCCAGAACGTCGTCGCCCTGGTCGCCGCGCCCCTGCTCGGTGTGCTGATCGCGCATGCGGGGTTCTGGGCGGGGTTCGGGGTCGGGCTGGTGCTGTGCCTGGCCTCGCTGCCGGTGATCCCGGTCGGCTCGGAGCGGGACCGGGGGGCGCCATGATCAGGCTCACCATGACGCCCGCGGACTTTCTAGGGCCGGTTGAGCCAGGCCGCCGTGTCGGGCGGGAGCAGGCCGCCGTCGAGCGGGCCGCTCGACAGAAGCACGCTCTCGTACGGCGGAAGCCGCACGGGTTCCAGGCCGCAGTTGAGCACGCAGGTCAGCGGGCCACGGGTAAAGAAAAGCGCACCTTCGGGGGAATCCAGCCACTCCAGGGTGTATGGCAGTGAACGTACAAGGTCACGGCGGGTGGTCAGGGCTTGGCGGTAGAACTCGAGGGTCGAGGTGGTCTGCCCGGTCTGGGCTTCCGCGCTCAGTTCGCCGAAGGCTTCCGGCTGGGGGAGCCAGGGCTTGACGTCGCCGGGGGAGAAGCCGAACGAGGCGCCGCCGGCGGTCCAGGGAATCGGCACGCGGCAGCCGTCGCGGCCGGGGAGCTTGCCCTCGGACTGGAAGAAGACCGGGTCCTGGCGGGCTTCCGGGGGAAGATTCTTCACCTCGGGGAGGCCTAGTTCCTCCCCCTGGTAGAGGTATGCACTACCGGGCAGGGCAAGCATGGTGAGCAATGCGGCTTTTGCCCGCTTGAGGCCGGTGCCCGGGTCTTCGGTGTCGTAGCGGGTGCGATGCCGTACCACGTCGTGGTTGGACAGCACCCATGTCGCGAACGGGACCGTCGCCATCGTCTCGTCGATCACCTTCTTGAACGCGGTCGGCGACCACGGCGCCTGCAGCCACGCGAAGTTGAAGCTCTGGTGCAACTCGTCCGGGCGCACGTACTGGGCCAGATCCTCCGCCTTGTCCGTCCACACCTCGCCGACGGCCATCCGCTCGCCGGGGTAGGAGTCCAGGACCTTGCGCCACTGCCGGTACACCTCGTGCACCTCCGGCTGCCCCCACACCGGCGAGACCGACGTGAACGACTGGTCCTCGACGTCGGGCAGCCCCTCGGCCTTGTACAGGCCCATGGCCACGTCGATGCGGAAGCCGTCCACGCCGCGATCCAGCCAGAACCGCAGGACGTCCAGGAACTCCGCGTGCACCTCGGGATCGCGCCAGTTGAAGTCCGGCTGGCCCGGCGCGAACAGATGCAGATACCACTGCCCGTCCTCCACCCGCGTCCACGCGGGCCCGCTGAACGTCGACTGCCAGTTGTTCGGCGGCAGTTCCCCGCCCTCCCGGAAGAGGTAGCGCTCGCGCCGCTCGCCCCGCAGCGCCTCCCGGAACCACGGATGCCGGTCGGAGCTGTGGTTGGGCACGATGTCCACGACCACCCTCAGCCCGAGCTCGTGCGCGTCGGAGACCAGCGACTCGAAGTCGCCCAGCGTCCCGAACAGCGGATCGACGTCACGGTAGTCGGCCACGTCGTACCCGCCGTCGGCCATCGGCGAGGTGTAGAACGGCGTCAGCCAGATCGCGTCCACACCCAGATCTCTGAGGTACGGCAGGCGCTTCCGGATCCCGGGGAGGTCGCCGACACCGTCACCCGAGGCGTCGGAGAAGCTGCGGACGTAGATCTCGTAGACGATGGCATCACGCCACCAGGGGATATCCATGTGGCGTGTCATGCCCGCTATGTCGGACTGTTCACCATGCTGTGCGCCGCGTACACCAGATAGTCCCAGAGCCGCTTCTCCAGGTCCTCGGTCAGCTCCAGATCCTCGACCGCGTCGCGCATGTGCCGCAGCCAGGCGTCGCGCGCGGCCTCGTCGACCTGGAACGGCGCGTGGCGCATGCGCAGCCGCGGATGGCCGCGCTCCTGGCTGTAGGTCGTCGGCCCGCCCCAGTACTGGATCAGGAACCCGCGCAGCCGGTCCTCGGCGCCCGCGAGATCCTCCTCCGGGTACATGGGCCGCAGCAAGGGGTCCTCCTTGACGCCCTCGTAGAAGCGGTGCACGAGGCGCCGGAACGTCTCCTCGCCTCCGACGGCGTCATAGAAGGAAATCTCAGTCACGGTATAAGCCTAAGTGTTAGGGGGCGATGGCTATTCCCGCCGCGTCCAGGGCGGCCTTGACCCGGAGCCTCAGCTCGCGGGCCACCTCCGCCTGGCGGGCCGGCAGCGTCTTGGCCGAGACCCGGAAGACCAGCGAACTGTCCGACAACTGCTCCACGCCGAAGACGCTCGGCTCCTCCACGATCACCGACTCGCGGTACTCGGGGTCCTCCCACAGCTCCGCGGTGACCCGCTGCAGGAGTTCGCGGACGGCGGCCACGTCGGAGTCGTAGGCCACCGGGACGTCCACGTAGGCGCGCGACCAGCCCTGCGACTCGTTGCCGACACGGGCGATGGTGCCGTTGCGCACGTACCAGACCCGGCCGTCGGCGTCGCGCAGCCGCGTCACCCGGAGCGTGACCGCCTCCACCGTGCCCACGGCGGCGCCCACGTCCACGACGTCGCCGACGCCGTACTGGTCCTCCAGCAGCATGAACATGCCCGCGATGAAGTCCTTGACCAGTTCCTGCGCGCCGAAGCCGATCGCCACGCCGAGGATGCCGACGCTGGTGAGCAGCGGGGCGATGGGGATGGTCAGCCGGTCCAGGACGGTCAGGATGGCGGTGCCGATGATGACGATCGAGGCGATGTGCTTGAGTACCGAGCCCATGGTCTCGGCGCGCTGCTTGCGTCGTTCGTTGAGGAGGGCGTCGATGCCGTCGGTGGCGGCGCCGTTCTTGCGGAAGCGACCGGCGATCGGGGTGGTGTTCGACGCCCGGTTGACGACCCGCGCGATCAGGCGGTGCGCCACGTTCCTGATGACGAAGGCGATGACCAGGATGAGGACGATCGTGATCGTGGTGGCCACGACGGGCGCCCAGCCGTTGTTGCCCATCAACTGAGCGAGGCCGCTACAGAACACCGTGTCCTTGCTGCAGAGGTCGGCCATGCCCGTGCCGAACTTGTCGATCGTGTCGGTCAAGCCGGTGGAGGATGGTGATGGTGATGGCTGTGGCGTGACGAGCACGAGGTGGATCCCCTCCGGATGCGGTTCGGTCGACGGTCACTAATGAGCAAATCGCCTCAAAAGATACCGCCGACCGAACCGGCCGCCGTCACATCACGCCGGGGAAGACGGGGTCGCCAGGGCCCGGGGCCGCGGAGGGCGGGCTTGGCGCTCCGGTGACGGACGGCTCGGACGAGACACACACCCGGAAGCATGTCCCGTGCCGTTCTCCGGGAGGGATCCCCCGATACACCCTCCGGTTCGACCCGGAAGGCGGTCTGCAGACTACGAAAGGGCCGGAACCGGCGAGATGCCCAAGGATTCCGCAAACGGAAACCCTCCGCACCGGGCACCCCGCCGGCTCCGAGAGGCCGCGCTGGGCGCGGTGAGCCGAGGTGGCTGCGCTCCACCCGGATCACCGCATGGTCACTCCCCCACCGCGGCGAGCACGCGTGCGACCTTGGTCGCTGCACCGGCCGGATCGTCGGCCGTATGCATCCGTTCGCCCCATGACCAGCAGTACCACCAGTCGGGGACGTCGGCGTTCGGCCGGCAGGTGACGTTTTCGGACAGGCTGGTGGCCGCTGGATTGATGACCCGTACGAAGAGCCGGCCGGACTGCGTCCGCACTACTCTGGCGAGCAGCCCGTGGCCGCAGAGTTCCGCCGCGAGCCTCTCCAAGTGTCCGACGTTGTCGCCTCCCACCTCGATGCCTCCCTTGAATCGTTGCTGGTGAGCAAAAGATGACTCAAGTCTGCCGGTGACGCAACGAGGCCCCCCCGTGCACAGGGAGCGACCTTCTCCCTAGTGGGTTGTAAGAAACAGTCCGCGGGGGGACGATCCTTAACCGTAAGCTTCAAGAGGACGTTTTCAACCTGTCATTAATGGGCCATAGTTCTTGGTAGGCGCAGTGCTATCTTCGGACTACGCTGCGTCAGCGGTAGCGGACCCGTCGGGACGTGTGTGAGAGGGGCCGGGATGTCCGGCAGACAGCACAGGGAAACGGAAATGGCACGGCGGATCCGGGCCAAGGGCCTCGCCGCCGGCCGTACCGCTGCCCAGATCGCTGAGGAGATCCACGAAGCCTGTGAGCCACAGTTCGGGACGACCAAGATCAAAGGTCATCGCCTGAGCCACGGCATCGCGCTGGCCGACGTCATCGAGCAGGTGCGCGCCCTGTTCGAGCGAGATGAGAAGCCGCCGCCGGGCATCGGTGAGACGTTGCTGTCGGCGTACGAGAGCGGGCTCAAGCGGCCCGGACCCGAATACCTCCACTACCTGTGCAGCGTCTACCGGGTCGAGCCCAAGTCGCTCGGCTACGACGGCCCCTGCATCTGCGGCCACGGGCACCGGATGCCCGGCGTGGTCCGCAGCGAGGTCGTCGACACCATCGAGATCGACCGCCCGCGCGACATCTGGGTCCCGGCCTCCTCGTCCGAGCCCACCGACGAGGCCGGCGAAGAGCACGAGAACGTCATGCGCAGGACGTTGTTAACGCTGCTGCGCGGCGACACGTCGCTCAAGCTCGACGCCCAGATCATCGGCGCCGCCGAGGGCATCAGGAGACGGATGGACGAGATGCTGGTCTCGTCCACCGTCTCCGCCGCCATGCTCGACCAGTGGGAGGACGCCACCCTCGCGTTCGGCCGGCAGTACACCACGACCGCCCCGCTGCGGCTCCTGTGTGACGTGCTGCTGGAGCTGAGCGCGGTGCGCGCCGCGATGTCGCGCAGGCAGCCGATCGACCTCCAGGAACGGCTGTGCCGCATGGCCGCCCAGCTCGCCGGGCTGAGCGGCATGATCATGATCAACCTGGGCGACCACCGGCTGGCCCGGTCCTTCTTCCGCACCGGCCGCACCGCGGCCGACGAGACGGGCGACCGGGCCCTGCGCGCGTGGGTCACCGCTCGCGAAGCGCTCGTACCCCTCTATTACGGCGACGCCCGCGAAGCGCTCAACCTCGCGAAGAAGAGCCGCGACCTGGCCGGCCAGACGTCCTGCGCGGCGCAGGCCATGGCGCCGGTCGTCGAGGCCCGCGCGCTCGCCATGATCTCCGGCACCGACAGCAAGAAGGAGATCGTCGACCAGGCCAAGCGCGCGCTGACGCGAGCCAGGACGGCCTTCGCCCACATGAAGGCGCACGAGCAGGAAGACGTCGCCTTCGGCTACACCGAGAAGCAGCTCTACTTCTACCAGGGTGACGTCCTCACCAAGCTCGGGCAGACGCTCGAGGCGGAGGTCGTCCTCGGCCAGGCGCTCGACAAGTACTCCGACCACATCCTCGACCAGACGCTCATCCGCCTGGACCAGGCGCAGTGCCGCCTGATCGAGGGCGATGTCGACGAAGCCCTCAAGATAGGCACGGCCGCTCTCACGAAACTGAGCGACGAGTACCGCACCGAACTCGTCATGCGGCCCGCTCTGCAGCTGGAGCAGTCTGTGAGAGCCAAGGAACCCAACCACCCCGACCTGCCGGGCTACCGGAGTCAGCTCTTCAAGGCACCCGTCGGGGAAGGGAGCAATGGTGCATGAACCTGAAGATCAGGCGCTACCGCTGGTCTGACCTTGACACGATCCTCGCTCTGCACCGGATCTGCCTCGCGGAGGTGGGCCTGGTGCCGGGCGACGGCGTCTACTACGACGACGACTTCCCGCGCATCCAGGAGATCTACCTGGCCTGCGGCGGTGACTTCCTCGTCGGCGAGGTCGACGGCCGGGTCGTGGCCATGGGCGGCATCAAGCCCGTCGACGCCGGCATGGCCGAGATGTGCCGTCTGCGGGTGCATCCGCAGTTCCAGCGGCGTGGGTTCGGCCGGGCCATGGTGCAGGCCCTGGAGGCGCGGGCGCTGGAGCTCGGCTTCCACAGCGTCCAGGGCGACACCACGCTCAACCAGAAGGCCGCATTGGCGCTGTACTTCGCGCTGGGGTGGCAGGAGGTCTCGCGGCGGCGCGTGGGGTCGCTGACCGTCGTGTTCATCGAGAAGCGCCTCACCTCGGCGGCCGTCGCTGACCGCTGATCCGTCCTTCTCCGGGCGCCAGTCACCACTGGCGCCCTTTCCACGTCCCGGGGCGCCTGGGAAGAGATGCCCAAGGTGGGCGAGGGAATTGTGGGGAATGGACGATTCGTCGAAGGGGCCGGGTAGGGGTGTGCGGGTCCGTGAGTGAGGCCCTTCACTCCGAGTGGTAGAGGAGCATCACCAGCTCCGGGCTGTACACCGGCGGCTGCTGATTGTAGTGCCATGCTTTTCCCATGGCAGGCGTGCCCGCTCCCCGACCCCTCCTGGGAGCCGTGCTTCTGTTGTTCGTCAGCGCCGCTTGGGGGTCGGCGTTTCCGCTGATGAAGGACCTCATTCACCGGTTACCAGTGGAGGATCTGCTCGCCGAGCGATACACCATCGCGGCGATCACTCTCGTTCTCCTCCGGCCGGGGTGTCTGCGGGGGCTTTCGCGGTCCACCTGGATCAACGCGATCGTTCTCGGGGTGATGTTCGGTGTGGGGCAGACGGCCCAGGCGGTCGCGCTGGAGAGTTTGCCCTCCTCGGTGTCCGGCTTCGCGGTGGGGTGCAGCGTGATCATCACGCCGCTCCTCGCGCTGGCGCTCTTCCGGGTCCGCGTCCCGACGCGGGTGTGGATAGGAGTGGCGCTGGCGATGGCGGGGATGACGGTGTTCACCCTGCTGAGCGGGGCCGAGGACCACGAGCTATCCATTGTCGCGCTGGTCGTCACGCTCGGGGCGGCGGCGCTCTATTCGGGGCACACGCTGCTGCTGGCGCGGGTGTCCAGGGCCGGGCAGGGCTACGACGCCTATGCCGTCACCGTCATCCAGCTGGCCACGATCGGCCTGTTCACCGGCGCCTTCGCGGCGCGGGACGGGATCGTGGTCCCGGCCACCGGGGGCGACTGGGTGATCCTGGCGCACCTGTCCGTGGTGGCGTGCGCGCTGGGCTTCCTGGCACGTTCCTACGGGCAGATCCACGTTCCGGCGGTGCCGAGCGCGGTGCTGATGTCGTCGCAACCGCTCTGGGTGGCGGCGATCGCGGTGCTGTGGTTCAGCGAGCCGGTCGGGATGAGCCTGATCATCGGCGGCGGGCTCATGGCGGGGGCGATGCTGCTCGTCGTGCCCGGCCGTGGCGGCCCGCCGATGGCGGGCGAGGCGGCGAAAACCGAGCAGTCCCCGCCGGGCTCCGACGCGGGGCTGCTGCGGGTCTCGCGCCGCGCGGCGAAGGTCCTCGCGGACCTTCGGGTCAAGCGCGACGATCCACTCAGGTTCGACCGTACGGCGCTGCCCATCGTTCCGGTCAAGGCGATGGCCTGCGCGGATCGGGAGTCGTGCCCATGGAACAACCGAGCCGTCAAGGGCAGCGGAGAGCCGAGCCTCGACCGCCTGCTCCAGCGTGCCACGGCGATCGTCCGGGCACGTTCGGCCACGGGACCGGGGTGCTGCCAGTCGGTGACCTTGCTGGGTCGCTGCCTGTGCACGCTCATCGAGGAAGCCGAACAGCAGAAGGTCACGACCGCAAGCTGGTTTCGGCCCAACTAATCAACAAATAACGGCCAATAAGCCACAGCAAGTTCTAACCTATTGGCCTCCGGCTTATTCCTTATAAATCTTGATATTCGGTGGAGTGTCCGAATAATGGTGAATTACCCCGAACTAGAGAGGTACACCATGAAGCGCATCGTCGTCCGTAAGCCGGGAACCGCGAAGCTTACCGGGACCTCCAGCGTCATTCACCAGGGGTGATAGAGAACAGGTCCCATCTCAGGGTTCAGGGTGCACCACCGGCCCGGATGGACGACATGGCGTTGCTGGTGCCGCCGATCGACGCGCACCGGTTGCCTCATGGTCCCTATACCGTCGGGGCAGCGCTTCTGCACCACCTCGTGCCGGCCGCCATGGAACGTTCCGAACGTCTCGTGGCGGCCCACGACATCGAGATCCGTGCGGCCGCGCCCGGTCTTCGCGACCGGGTGCCGGCCCGCCGGGTGACGCTCGACGCCGAGCTGCCCGACGACGAGCGGATCCTGGTCCCCGCGCCCCGCCGTACGCTGAGGATCGCCAACGGACTGGCGGAGTTCGTGCGCGCGGCCGCTCCGCCCGGCGGCGCCGTCGTGGTGTGCAACGCGGCATGGGCCGATCCCACCGACGCCGAACTGCTGGACGTGCTGATGCGCAGGGTTCCGGCGGAGGTGCTGAGCTTCACCGTCTACGAGGACGGTCCCGAACATCCCGGCGACGAGCGCGACACCGAGGAGCTGTGGCGCGTCGTCGATCGGTGCGTGCGGGAGGGGTTCCTGCACGCGGTGGTCGAACTGGGCGAGCGTGGCATGGACCGCGCCCCGGCCGCGGGCGCCCTGTGGTGGCGATTCGCCCAGCGCACCGCGACCGCGCTCGGCGGGCTCGGCCGTACCCGGGAGGCGCGGGCGCTGTGGGAGCACGTGCGGCGCGTGAGCCAGGATCCGGCCGTCCACGCCGCCGCCGCGTACGGCACCGCCATGCTGGACGCCCGCCACCCCGATCCCGCGCAACGCGACCTGGGCCGGGCCCGCGCCTGGCTCAACCAGGCGATCGCCATCTCGACCTTGCTGCCCGACCCGGTCGAGCGCGCCTTCAAGCTCGGCTTCGACCGCAACGGCCTGGCCCTGGTGGAGCTGCGCCTCGGCAATGCCGGGCGGGCGCTGGAACTGGTGGAGTCGGCGCTCCAGCTGGCCAAGGAACTGGGGGAGCGGCACCCGGTGCACCGGATGGTGCTGCTGGCCAACCGCGCGCAGTTGCTGGCCGGCGCGGGCCGTACGCGTGAGGCGCTCCAGGACTACGACGCGGCGATCGCGCTGGACCGCGCCTTCCCCGACTACTACGTCGACCGCGGGAACCTGCGCTTCCGGCTCGGCCGGTACGCCGAGGCGCTGGCCGACTACGAAGCGGCGATCGAGGCGGGCCCGCCGCTGCCCGAGGCGTACTACAACCGGGCCGAGCTACGCCTGGCCGAGGGCGACGAGGAAGGCGCCCTGGCCGACCTGGGCCACGTGATCGTGCTGGATCCCGGCTACCTCGACGCCTACATCAACCGAGCCGGGCTGCTTGCCGCCGGCGGGCGGGACGAGGAGGCCAGGACCGACGTGACGGCGGGGTTGCTGCTGGCGCCGGGCAACCCGCACCTGCTGGCGGTCCTCGGCCAGCTGGAGACGTCCGCGGGCCGGTACGACGCCGCGCACGAGGCGTTCGAGCTGGCCGTCGCGGCGGCGCCCGAACTGGCCGCGGCCTGGGCCAACCGGGGTGTGCTGCGCTACGAGACGGGAGATCTTGAGGGTGCGGTGGCCGACCTGACCCGGGCACTGGAGCTGGAACCGCAGGCCGACGTGCACGCCAACCGGGCCGTCGCGCTGCGCGAGCTGGGCCGGGCCGTTGAGGCCACCTGGGACGAGAAGCGGGCCGCCGACCTCGCGTAGATCACGATGATTGGCCATGATGGGGCCATGCGGGGGCGGTGGGCGAGGGCGGCGGCGGTCTACGCCGCGCTGGGGCTGGTGTGGTGGGCCAGCGTCGAGCTGATCTACCAGGCCGTCGGGTGTGAGGACTGGGGATGCCTGGTCACGTTGCTCGGGTCCCAGGCGGCGATCTCGGCGGCGGTGCTGGTCGGTGCCGGGTACCTGCTGCGGCTGGTGAACGTGGCGCGGGCGGCGGCGACCGGATGGCTGGCCGCGGTGCTGGTCGCGCTGGTCTTGCTGGGGCAGTGGGTGCTGCCGGTGTGGACCGACACCGTGCCGGACAGCGTGTCGGCGGTGGTGGCGTTCGGGCTGAGCGGGGCGGCCGCGGCGGTGGTGACGGAGCGGGGGCTGCCGGGGTGGCTGCGGGTGCTGGTGCTCCTGGTCGTGGGGGCGGCTGTTCCGCTCACGCTGGCGTGGGTACTGGCCACGGGAAACGGCTGACCGGGCGATCGGGATGAGCGTCGGGTCATGCTTGTGCCCGGACGTGCTTGTGCCGGGCGATCGGGTGATCGCCCGGCGGGGCCGTACCGGAAATGTCAGGCGGGAAAGACCTGGACGTGCGCGTCGGCGACGCGCACGCGGACCTCGTCGCCCGGTGTGAGGCCGGATGCCGCGCGCGAGGAGATGTCGGCGAAGACCGTGGCGGGGTTGCCGTTGACCTGGACCCGCGTGTAGACGCGGGTGGTGGCGCCGAGGAAGACGGTGACGTCCACGGTGGCGCGGGCGCCCTCGCCCTCGCGGGAGAGCTCGACGTCCTCGGGGCGGAACATGGCGAGGACGCGCTCCGACGGCGCGGGCACGTCGAACGCGCCGCCCGCGCGCACCCTGCCGTCGACCGCCGACAGTTCGAGCGTGTTGCGGTTGCCGACGAAGCCGGCGGCGAAGCGGGTGGCGGGCGCGGTGTAGATCTCGGCGGGCGGGCCGCACTGCTCGATGTCGCCGGCGTTCATGACCGCGACGCGGTCGGAGATGGCCAGCGCCTCGGCCTGGTCGTGGGTGACGAAGACGGTGGTGATGCCGACCTGGTGCTGGATGCGGCGTACCTCGTCGCGCAGCCGGGTGCGTACCTGGGCGTCGAGGGCGGACAGCGGCTCGTCGAGCAGCAGCACCTCGGGGCCGGGCGACAGGGCGCGGGCGAGCGCGACGCGCTGCTGCTGGCCGCCGGACAGCTGGTTCGGCAGCCGGTCGCCCAGCTGGTCGAGGCCGACGAGGGCGAGCATCTCGTCCACGCGCTCCCTCGTGCGCCCGCGCTCCTCCTTGCGCACGGTGAGCGGGAAGGCGACGTTGCCGCGGACGGTGAGGTTGGGGAAGAGCGCGTAGGACTGGAAGACCATCCCGATCGGCCGCTTCCTGACCGGCACGCCGGACATGTCGGCCCCGCCGATGGTCAGCCGGCCGCTGTCGAAGGCGGTCAGACCGGCGATGCAGCGCAGTAGCGTCGTCTTGCCGCAGCCGGAGGGCCCGAGCAGCGCCAGCATCTCGCCCTGTTCCACGTGGACGCTGACGCCGTTGAGCGCGGTGTGCCCGGAGAAGCGCTTGGTGATGCGGTCGAGTACGACATGGCTCATGAGATGGTGTTCCCTCCCATGCTCGCGCTCACCCGGCCGCGGCCGAGCCAGACGACCAGGGCGGACAGCGCGAACAGCAGGCCGAAGGTGAAGATGGTGACGACGGCGAGCGCGTTGGGGTCGCCGAGCGTGCGGGAGACGAACTGGCGGGCCGACCACAGCGGGAGCGTCTCGAAGCTGACGCCGGTGAGGATCTTGGCCAGCGCGAACTCGTTCATGGCGGTCGCGATGACCAGCAGCGCGCCGGAGACGACACCGCCGCGGATGGCCGGCACGATGACCTTGACCAGCGTCCGCATCGGGCTCGCCCCGCACGTCGCCGCGGCCTCGCTCAGCTGTACGGCGCCCGCCGCCAGCAGCGAGCTTTCCACCGCCCGGTACATGAACGGGAAGGCGATGGCCGCGGTCGAGGCCGCCAGCAGCCAGAACGTGCCGAACAACTGCGGCGCCACCGACTTGGTGACGAGCTGGATGCCCGCCCCCACGACCACCCACGGGATCGCGAACGGGATGACGGCGATCGTCTGGACCACCGAGCCGATGCGCGGATTGTGCACCACCGACCAGTACGCGGCGGGCACGACCAGCACGATCTCGATGACGACCACCACGGCCGACAGCAGCAGCGAACGCCCGAGCGCGCCGACCACGTCGGGTTTGGCGAAGACGTTGATCCAGTGGCTCAGCGTGTAGCCGTCGGGCAGCGGGGTGTCGGTCCACCGCGTGGCGACCGAGTAGAGCAGCGCGGCCAGCAGCGGCAGGCCGAAGTAGACGGCCAGCAGGCCGAGGAAGACGCGTCTGGTCACAACCACCTCGCGGCGCGCTTGAGGCAGAGCCGGTAGAGCACGGTGGCTCCGATGGCCAGGATCATCAGCAGCACCGACAGGACGGCGGCGCGGCCGAGGCCGAAGACCGACGTCTCCAGCGTGGTGCCGATCTGCAGAGTGATGAGCTTCTGCGAGCCCGGCGAGGCGGCCACCGCGTACGCGACGGCGTAGACCCCGATCGTCCAGGTGAAGACGAGCAGCCAGCCGGCGATCACGAACGGTGACAGCACCGGGATGCCGACGTGGCGCCAGAACTGCCACCGGGTGGCCTTGCAGACCTCGGCCGCCTCCTGCCAGTCGTTCTTGAGCACGCTCAGCGCGGGCAGCGTGAGCAGGACGAACATCGGCACGTTGAAGTACAGGTAGACCAGGTTCATGCCGTTGAAGGAACCGGTCGAGGGGAACGGGTTGCCCTCGATGCCGAGCAGCGCCTTCAGGATGAGCGTCAGCATGCCGGTGGAGCCGATCAGCGCGACGAAGCCGAAGGCCAGGCCGATGCCGGCGAAGTTCGACGCCACGTTCATGAGCGAGAGCCAGAAGGCGCGCCCGCCCAGCCGCATCCGGGTGATCAGCCAGGCGGCGGGGGCGCCGATCGCGGTGGCCAGTGTGGCCTGCACGACGCCGAGCGCCAGCGAGCCGCCGATGGCCTGGCGGTCGACGGGGTTGCTCGCGACCTTGGTGATGTGCTCGAAGCCGAGACCGCCGTCCGGCAGCGCGAAGCTCTCGTACACCAGCATGATCGCGGGCAGCACCAGCGTGGCCGCCGTGAACAGCAGCAGGGGCAGCGCGGGTCCCCACCTGGTGAGGAATCTGCGGGGGGACGAGCGGTGCGTGAGGATCGCCGGTCGTCCCTCTACGTGGGAGGTCACGCGAGAACCTTGGCCTCCCAGTCGGCGACGATCGTCTCGACGTTGACCTTGGTGATCTCGATCTCCTTCACGGGGGCGTACGCGCTTTCCGGCAGCCAGTTGGCCTTCGCCTCGGCCGGGACCTGGAGGTCGCCGTTCAGGGCGCGGATGGGGCGGGCGCCGAACTTGGCGAACAGGAGCTGGGCCTCGTCGGACAGCACGTACTCGAGGAAGCCCTTGAGGAAGTCGCCCTTGTTGGTGTTGTACCTGTTGATGATCAGGCCGGAGGGCGACCAGACGGAGCCGTCGGCCGGGATGATCACCTCGACGTTGACGTTCTTCTCCTTCAGCGCGGCCTTCTGCGCGATGCCGTTGAAGTCGTAGTTGATCTGGATGGGGGCCTCGCCCTTCTCCAGCGTCTCCTCGCTCATCTTGACGTCGCTGAGGTTGCCGGCGTCCTTGAGCTTCTTGAAGTATCCGTAGGCCGGGGCCAGGTTCTCGGCCGAGCCGCCGTTGGCGACCGCGGCGGCCACGACCATGGCCTGGCCGGTGCCGGACGAGGCCGGGTTCTTGGTGGAGATCATGCCCTTGTACTCGGGCTTGAGCAGGTCGGCCCAGCTCTTGGGCGGGTTCTTGACCTTGTCGGTGTTGACCACGAAGGCGGGCGCGCCGACGAAGGTGGCGACCCATCCGCCCTTGCCCTTCTGCCAGTCCTTGAGCTTGGCGGCCGACGGCGGCTGGTAGGCGGGCACCACGCCCTTGGCCTCGGCGACCGGGCCCCACATCAGGCCGATGTCGCTGGCCGTGGCGATGGGATTGGCCTTCTCCGCGTCGATGCGGACGATCTCCTCCGAGGAGGACATGTCGGTGTCCTTGTGGGCGCAGGTGCCGTTGTGCTTGGCGCAGAACGCCTTCACCACCTCGCCGTAGTTGGCCCAGTCGGGGGCCAGGCCGTACGTGGGCAGGTCCTTGCCCTGCTCGGCGATCTTCGCGGCGTCCGGTGCGGCGGCCCAGTCGTAGTCACTCGCGCCCGCTCCGCCACAGGCCGTCAGCGCGAACAGGGATGCGAGAGCAACCCCGATACGAATTTTCATCCTTTATCTACCCTTCTGAGGGATTTCGCACCGAATGCTGGCTTATGTCGGATATCCCTCGGGCTTCAAGGAGGTGAATTCGGGGTGAACTCGCGCCTTGCCATCGAGAGGGGTGGCTTTCGGCATGTCTAGTCCAGGTGTACGGCCCGGCCAATGTGTGATTTGCCTATGGCGGCCATAGGCAGAGGCGTATAGCCGCTGCCTATCGGGGGCATCAGGCTTATCCCCCTTGTCCGGAACATCCCTGGCAATGAGGCTTTGCCGTACCAGACCATGAGAGGAAAGGAACTCGATGGCGACGATCCCGAGTCGCTACCTGCTCAACCACATCGGAGGCGAATGGCGTGCCCCCGAGAGCGGGCAGACCCGGCCGAACATCAACCCGGGCGACGTCTCCGACCACATCGGGGACTTCGCCGAGTCCGGCGGCGCCGACGTCGAACTGGCCGTCGAGGCGGCCGGCGCGGCCATGCCGGCGTGGAAGGCGCTCGGGCCGATCAAGCGGGCCGAGTACCTGCGTGCCGCCGAGCGCCTCATCGAGGAGCGGGCCGAGGACTTCGCCCAGGCGATCACCCGCGAGCAGGGCAAGCTGCTCAAGGAGGCTCGCGGCGAGGTGAAGCGGGCCCTCGCCATCCTCGACTTCACCGCGGGGGAGGGGCGCCGGCTCAAGGGGGAGACGCTGCCGGCCGAGGAGCCGCGCACGTTCGCCTACACCTTCCGCGCGCCCATCGGCGTCGTCGGGCTGGTCACGCCATGGAACTTCCCGCTGGCCATCCCGATGTGGAAGGTCGCGCCCGCGCTGCTGGCCGGGTGCGGGGCGGTGCTCAAGCCGTCGCCGTTCACGCCGCTGACCGCGGCGCTGCTGGTGGAGGCGTTCGTGGACGCGGGCGTGCCCGCCGGGGTGCTCAACCTCGTGCAGGGCGACATCGCCGCGGGTGAGGCGCTGGTCTCCCACCCGCGGGTGGCCGGCATCAGCTTCACCGGATCGCTGCCGGTGGGCCTGGCCATCCACACCGCCGGGGCGCCCCGCCTGCTGCGCACCCAGCTGGAGCTCGGGGGCAAGAACGCCGTGCTGGTGCTGGCCGACGCGGACCTCGACAAGGCGGTGAAGGCCACGGCGTTCGGCGCCTTCGGACAGTCGGGGCAGCGGTGCAGCGCCACCTCACGGGTCGTCGTGGACAAGGCGGTCAAGGAGCAGTTCCTGGACAAGCTGGTCGCCGAAGTCGCCCAGATCAAGGTCGGCGCCGACATCGGCCCGGTGATCAACGAGGCGCGCATGCAGGCCTGCCTGGACGCGATCAGAACGGCCCAGGAGGCCGGCGCGAAGGTCGTGGCGGGTGGCGGGCGCGCTCCCGGCAACGGCTTCTACGTCGAGCCGACCGTGCTGCGCGACGTGCCGTGGGACAGCGAGATCGCCCAGGAGGAGATCTTCGGGCCGGTACTCTCCGTGGTCGACTGTGACGGCTTCGACGACGCCATGCGCATCTCCAACTCCGTCAGGTACGGCATGAGCGGCACCATCTTCACCCAGGATCCGGCCCTCATCTTCGAGGCGCTGGAACGCTTCGAGGCCGGGATGCTGCACGTCAACCGGCCGGGCGTGGGCGCGTACGCGCACCTGCCGCACATGGGCGCCAAGCTGTCGCAGTTCGGCCCGCCCGAGTGCTCGCCGCAGGTCTGGGACTTCTACACCGAGTGGCGGTCGGCGTGCGTAAGTTACTGACCGCCACCGAGGCCGTGTCCCGGTTCGTCGAACCCGGCGCGGTCGTCGGCATGGGAGGCCAGAACATCAATCGCTGCCCGATGGCGCTGGTCCACGAGGTGATCAGGCAGGGGATCGGCGGGCTCACCGTGGTGGGCTGCAACCTGTCGCTGCCGCTGGACATGCTGGTCGCGTCCGGGCTGGTCGCCCGCACGGAGCAGGGCACGGGCAACCTTGAGCGGTACGGCACGCTGTTCGCCTGGCGGCGGGCGGTGGAGCGGGGCGAGGTGTCGGTGGGCGACCACTCCCACCTGGCCATGGCCACGCGGTTCGCGGCGGGGGCGCTCGGGCTGCCGTTCCTGCCGACGCGCAGCCTGCTCGGGACGGATCTGCTGGAGGACCTGGTGACCTCCGGGGTGGCCGTCGAGTCGGTGGATCCGTGGACGAACAAGCCCGTGGTGCTGCTGAAGGCGTTGACGCCGGATGTGGCGGTGATTCACGCCAATCGCGCCGACACTTCCGGAAATATCGTGATCGAGGGGGTTACGTCGCATGAAGTGGACATGGTCCGGGCGGCGCGCGTCACCATCGTCTCGGCCGAGCAGGTACTGCCCGCCGGTGCCTTCGCCGACCGGCCCGAGCAGGTGACCATCCCCGAGGCGTACGTCACCGCCGTCGTCGAGCAGCCCTTCGGCGCCTTCCCGACCTCCGTGTACCGGGCCTACGACTTCGCCGAGGCGGAGATCAAGGAGTACCAGGCGCTGGGCCGTACCGGGGACGGGGAGTTGCGCGCGTGGATCGCGGCCAACCTCGGCGGCGGATTCGACGACTACCTCAAGAACCGCGACGCGTCCGGCGCCCTGCGCGACGGCCTCGTGGAGCAGATGCGGAGACTGGTGTGAGCGGCGTGACGCGGGGAGACGGCGGGGCGCTGCCGCGCGAACTGCTCGTGGTCGAGGGCGCCCGGCAGATCCGCGACGGCGACCTGGTCATCGTGGGCACCGGGCTGCCGCTGCTGGCCGCCACCCTGGCGCAGAAGACGCACGCCCCCGAGGCCAAACTGGTCATCGAGTCGGGGGTGGTGTTCCCGAAGGTGGTGCCCACCCCGGTCTCGGTCGTGGACCCGAGGCTGATGCGCGGCGCCGCCCGGCACGGCTCTCTGTTCGAGGCGCTTGGCGGGCTCGTGCAGCGGGGGCTGGTCAGGACCGGGTTCCTGGGCGGCGCGCAGGTGGACGAGTACGCGAACATCAACTCCACCTGGGTCCCCAGGCCGGACGGCTCGCAGGTGCGGCTGCCGGGCAGCGGCGGGGCGAACGACATCGCCAGCCATTGCTCGCAGGTCGTCATCCTGACAAATCATGAAAGGCGGCGGTTCCCGGCCCGGTGTGACTACATCACCAGCCCGGGATTCCTGGGCGGGCCGGGGGAACGCGCCAAAGCCGGGCTCGGCCCCCTGCGCGTCAAGGTCGTCACCGATCTGTGCGTGATGGAGGCCGAGGACTCCGCCCTCACCGTCACGGCGCTGATGCCGGGTGCGACGGCGGACGCCGTACTCGAGCACACCGGTTTTGTCCCGAAATTTAGTGAATCGCTGGACCTTGTGGTCCCGCCGGACCCCGAGGAGATCCGCCTCCTGCGCGAGGAGATCGACCCGGCATGTGTGTACTTCCCAGAGAGGAAACCCCGTTGACCGACAAGAAGCCTTTCGCCTGGGAAACGGCGATCGCGTGGAAGAACAAGGACCGCATCGTCGTACGCGGCTACGACGTCAACGAGCTGACCGGCAACATCTCCTTCGCCGAGCACTTCCACCTGGTGCTGAAGGGTGAGCTGCCCACGCCCGAGGTCGGCAGGATGACCGACGCGATCATGGTGAACATGGCCGAGCACGCGATGTCCCCCTCCTCGGCCACGGTCCGCTTCGCCACCAGCGGCGGCGCCGAGCTCAACTCCGCCGTGGCCGCCGGAGTCGCCGGGATCGGCCGCCTGCACGGCACCGCCGACCGCCCGGCCGAGTTGTTCCTCAAGGTCGCCGCGCGGGCCGAGGCGGAGGGCATCGCCGACACCGAGGCCGCCGCGAAGGTCGTCGCCGAGATGCGCGCGGTCAAGGAGCGCATGCCCGGCTTCCACCACGCCCAGCACATCCGCGACCCGCGCACGGTCCGCCTGATGGAGCTGTCGGACAAACTCGGCGTCACCGGCCGGTACGTCACGATCGCCCGCGCGATGGAGGACGCCACCGAGGCGGTCTTCGGCCGCCGGATCTGGATCAACGGCCCCGGTGCCATGGGCTGCATCGGCCTCGACATGGGCTACGAGCCGCCGCAGCTCAAGGCGTTGTTCATCGTGTGCAGGTCGCTGTCGCTGTGCGCGCACTCGATCGAGGAGATGACCAGGGAGAAGGGCTGGCGCGCCTCGTCGAACTCGCACATGGTCCAGCCGCTGGACCTGTCGATGCAGGGTCCGGACAACTACGACGGTCCGGCAGACCGCACGCTCGGCTAACCAGCGGTGACGCCTGGGACCAGTGGTGTCCATTAGCGGACAAAGGGCATTCTGGTCCGCCGGGTAGGCGATAGCGTGATCGCTTCGGGGTCGGGGGGCTTCGCGCTCAGGCCTGGAGGCACGCATGGCGGTGAGGTCTCCCGTGTCCGCGGCGATCTCGATGGTGATGGCGTTCGGACTCGGGACGGCGGGCGGGTGCGGCCACGCAGACCGGCCGGGCGGCCGCGTTCCCGAGACCGCCGCCCTGTCCTTCCTGCCGCGGGTCGCGGTGCCCGACCTCGTGGGGCGCCAGCTCGCGGTGGTCCAGCGTGAGGTGCAGGGCCTCGGTCTGGTCCTCGCGCCGAAGGGCATCTCGCCGCTGTCGGTCTGCCGCCCGGACGAGGTCTGCCGCATCTTCGCGGTACGGCCCGCCCCCGGCACCAAACTCGCCTGGGGCGCCAAGGTCGAGGTCTCGTTCCTGACCGCCGCCGAGTCCCGCTTCTACCGCGAGCACCCCCGCATGCCGCGCGTCGTGGGCAGAAGCGGCGCGTGGGCGGCGATCGTGTTCCAGCCGGTCATGGGCCTGGTGGACGTGGCGACCCAGCCCGAGCGCGGCCTGCCGCCCGGCACCGACCGGGTGTTGCTCCAGTCGCCCCAGCCGGGCACGCCGCTGGTGTTCGGCCAGCCGGTCAGGTTCGTCGTGGGTGAGAATCGGGGCAGCCGGCCGTGCGGTGTGCGCTGGTGGTGCTGAGGGGAGACGGCATGGGAGACGGCATGGTGGCGATCAGGCGGGCCGGGACACAGGACGGCGAGCGGCTGCTCGACCTGCGGCTGGCGCTCGACGCGGAGTCGAGCTTCATGATGCTGGAGCCGGGCGAGCGGGACAGGACGACGGACGTGGGGCCGTTCGTCGTGGTGGCCGACGACTCGGGGGTCGCCGCCGGGTATGTCGAGGTGGAGGTGCTGCCTTATGCCCGCGCCCGCCGTACCGGATATGTGGTGATGGGCGTGCGGGCCGCGTACGGGGGGCAGGGGCTCGGCAGGAGGCTGCTGGAGGCGGCCGTCGAGCAGGCGGGCGAGGAGGGACTGCGGCGGCTGGAGCTCACGGTGATGTGCCACAACCGGCGCGCACTCGGGCTCTACGCGGCCTGCGGCTTCCTCGTCGAGGGACTGCGGCGCTCGGCCCTGGACGTGGCGGGCGAGCGGGTCGACGAGTACTACATGGGGCTTGTGCTGCCGTAGAGGTGCACCCGCCGGCCGCGGTAGTCGAGGTCGCGCAGGTGGCGGTGGCCGATGCGCTCGGCCACCGAGATCGAGCGGGTGTTTCCCGGCAGGATCAGCGAGATCACCTGTTCGGCGCCGAGTTCGGTGAAGCAGTAGCTCAGGGCGGCCCTGGCCGCCTCGGTGGCGTAACCCTTGCCCCAGTGCTCGCGGGCCAGGCACCAGCCGACGCCCAGTCCGGGAAATCCGTGGGGCTGCCAGGGTCCCGCCCGGCCGACGAAGCTACCGCTCGCCTTCTCCTCCAGCGCCCAGTGCGAGTAGCCGAGGATCTCGCGATGACCGATGAACGTGGCCAGGCTGCGCCAGGCGTCGGCCGGCGAGGTGCTCACGGTCTCGGCGAGCCCGCCGGCCACGTCGGGGTCGGCGAGCATGGCGGCGTAGGCGTCGAAGTCGGATCCGGTCAGCGGACGCAGAATCAGCCGTTCAGTTTCCATGATCCCAGTATTGACAGCCGGGGCGCGCGGAGAGACCGTGTTCCATATGCGGAACAATTCCCGCTTTGCCCATGTCCAGACCTTCGACATCGACCGGGTGGCCGCGGCCGCCGGAGCCGACCCCGACGTGCTGCGCATGGAGAACCTCGACACCGACGTGCCACCGCCGCCGAACGCCGTCACCGCGACCGCGCAGGCGCTGGCCACCGGCCAGGGCAACAGCTGGCTGCCCTTCAACGGCCTTCCCGTGCTGCGTGAGGCGCTCGCCGCCGACCTGCGCGAGCGCACCGGCCACGACTACGACCCCGCCCGTCAGATCGTCGTGACCTCCAGCGGCACCGCCGCGGTCATGCCCGTCCTGCTCGCCACCACCGAGCCGGGCCAGCGCGTGGTGCTCACCGACCCGACCTACGCCGGCCTCCTGCAGCGCGTACGGCTGGCCGCCGCCCGGCCCCACCTGGTGCCGCTGCGCGTCGACGGCGGCATGTGGCGCCTCGACCGTGACGCGCTCGCCCGGGTCACCGAGGCGGCGGCGATCATCATGATGAGCCCGTCGATGCCCGCCGGCGTCGTCCTCACCCACGAGGACTGGACCGCCGTGGCCGAGGCCTGCGAACGCCTGGACGCCTACCTGATCTACGACGCGGCCATGGAGCGCATCGTCTTCGACGGCCACCCGAGGATCAACCCGTGCCGGGTGGACGGCCTGGCCGGGCGGACGATCATCATCGGCTCCATGTCGAAGGAGTACCGGATGATCGGCTGGCGGATCGGCTGGGTGGCGGGACCCGCCGACATCCTGTCCCGCGTGCTGACCGCGGTCACCTACAACACCACGGTGGCCGGCGGCTTCGCCCAGATCGGGGCGGCCGTCGCGCTCAGCGAGCCCAGCGGGGTGGCAGAGGCGGTCGCGGAGTACCAGGCCCGGCACGAGGCCGTGGTCCGCCAGCTCGACGGGCTCCCGCTGGTCCGGGCGGCGGGCGGCTGGTCGTGCCTGGTGGACGCCGAGGAGCTCGGCCTCGGCGCCAGGGAACTGTCCGACCGCCTGCTGGCACGCGGCAGGATCGCCGCCACCCCGATGACCGCCTGGGGCGATGAGGTCGCCCGCCGGTACGTCCGGCTCGTGTACAGCAACGAGCCGGTCAAGCGGCTCAGCGAACTGCGCGACCGGTTCGCCGCCGCCCTCGCCTAACCCGTCCGGGGGAGCAGCGGCGCCTGCGCCGCCGCGCCGATCACCCGGCCCCCCGCCGTCGCGGCCAGCTGCACCAGCAGGCTGCCCACCTCGCCTCAATAGCGGAGGGCAACGCTCCGGAAGGAAGCTATAACGGAGCGAAGCGCTCCGCAAGCCGCTATCCTGACCGCATGAGAGGCAGGCAGGCCGAAGCCCGGCGTAACGACCTCAAGCTGCTCGAAGCCGCCCTGGAGGTGTTCACCACCCAGGGCTTCGACGCGCCCGTCTCGGCCATCGCCAAGCGGGCCGGCGTCGGCATGGGCAGCCTCTACCGGCGCTACCGCACCAAGGAGGAGCTCCTGCAGCGGCTTGCCGTGATCTCCATGGAACGCGCGGCGGGCGCGGCCGAGGACGGGCTGCGCGAGGAGGACCCCTGGCTCGGCCTGGCCGGATACATCCGGGCCTGCGTGGACTTCGGCTCGGGCAGCCTGGCGCCGGTGGCCGGGACGATCGTGGTCACCGAGGAGATGTGGCAGGTCAGCGAGCGGGCCGGCGCCGCCATCGGCGAGCTCATCGGCCGTGCCCGCGCCGCCGGCGCGCTGCGGCCCGACGTCACCGACCTGGACATCGCGCTGCTCATCGAGCAGTTCAACCGGCCCGTGGCCGGGGTGCCGCACCTCAGGGACCGGCTGCTCACCCTCGCCCTCGACGGGCTGCGCACGCCGGAGACGACTCCGCTGCCCAGCCCCGCTCCAGATCGTCATTGGTATGAATCCCGATGGGGTGAACGGCTACCGTAAGACACGTGGCGGTTACCAGTTTCGACGACCTCTTCCGCGACCTCGCGCCGGGCGCCACCGCCCAGGCCGCCGGCATCGCGCGTGGCTACGCCGGTCCGCCGGCCAGATCCATCGCCGCCAGGGCCGGGCTCGACCGGCTGCGCTGCGCCTCCCTGCTCAAACCGCTCTACGCCTGGGCCGCCGCCGCGCACATCGGCGACACCGAGCGCTGGCGCCGCCACGCCGAGCCCGCCGTCGTCGTCTCCTCCAACGCCGACACGCTCAACCTCTGGCTGTCGGTGGGGCCCCGGGTCATCCTCGACACGATCGCCCGCCGTACCGGGGTCGCCTGGTCGCCGCCCACCTCCGACCCGTCGCGCTTCGGCTCCGTCGAGATCGCCGCCGACGAGGTCGCCACCGCCTACGCCGTACTCGCCCAGGCCGCCCTCGCCGGTGAGCCCGTCGCCGCCGCGATCCTGGGCTGGATGCGCGAGGTCGGGGCCGGGCAGACGTACGGCGCGCGCGAGGCGCTGGGCGATCCCGGCGCCGCCGTCAAATGCGGCTGGTACGGCGCCGCCGACGAGACCTGCCTGCGCACGCATGCCGTCGGCATCCTGCCCGGCCCCGGCACGCGGGTCGCTGTCGTGGTGGCGCTGACGGCGCAGCCGTACACCGACGAGATGGAGCGGGAGATCTACCAGGCCAGGGTCGCCGAGGGGCTCGCGGTCGAGGCCGAGCACGAGAAGGTCGGCGGCGAGCTGCTCCGCGGTCTGATGGCCACCACCCTGTCCGAGCTGGGCGACCGCTCCGCCTAGAGGTCCAGCACGAGCCCGGCGCGGGCGACGGAGACCTTGCCCGCGAACTCCGCTCCGGCGGCCTCCAGAGCGGGCCGGTCGGTGTGGCCGGGCCACAGATGGGTCAGCACGAGATGGGCCACTCCGGCCGTGGCGGCGACCGTCCCGGCCTGCCGTGCGCTGGACAGGTAGGGCGCGTCCTCCTCGGGAACCGTCTCCGGATAGGTGGCCTCGGCCAGGTAGACGTCGGCCTGCCCGGCCAGCTCGACCAGCGCCGGGCTCGGCCCGGTGTCACCGGTGTAGGCGAGCGTGGCGCCCCCGGCGCTCAGGCGCAGGCCGGCGTTGGGCAGGTGGTGCGGCAGGTCGAAGACCCGCAGCCGGAAGGGTCCCACCTCGCCGTCGGCCACCTCGTTCAGGCGGAAGCTGCCCGCCAGCATGCTCGCCTTGTCCAGCGCCAGCACCGCGTCGAGCGCGCCCGGCGGCGCGTACACGGGCAGCGCGGCGGGCGGCCGGTCGCCCAGGGCACGGGCGCGCAGCAGGGGATTGAGGTCGGCGCAGTGGTCGGGGTGGCCATGGGTGACCAGCACGGCGTCGATCTGCTCGGCGGTAACGATCTCCAGGAGCCTCGGCAGCGTGGCGTAACCGGGGTCGACCAGCACCCGGAAGCCCTCGTGCTCGACGAGGTAGCCGCTGCACGCCTCGCCCGCCGCGGGCCAGGCCCCACATCCCCCCAGAACGGTCAGTCGCATCAGATCATGCTCCCATGTGCGGGCACGCGCGTACCCACACATGGGATGGACATGTCTGGCGGGGGCCGGGCCTGACTACGGAATCGGCCGGATCAGATCGTCGAATTCGCCGTCCTTCATGCCGAGGCGGAAAGCCTCCCACTCGGCTTCGGTGAAGTACAGCCGCGGTCCGTCGGGGTCCTTGGAATCGCGCAGGACGAAGAGCCGGTCCTGGTCGGACTTGTGCGTGGCGGTGTCCCCGGTTGCGGCGAGGACGGCCACTTCAACGCAGTCTCCGCCGTTACTACCGCTTCGGCGGGACTTACGCCATTGGAGAGCGCTCATATCTCCTCCTCTACCTTCGAAAGCAAATCTAGGCTTGGGTGAACGGGTAAGGCGAGTGACCGGATGACGTCATACCTCCGTACGATCGACTCGACATCCGGGGGACGATCGGATACGTACCCCTCCCTGGCCGATTCCACGTAGACGAGATCAGGTTCTCCCGGGACTTTCGCGATGACGAACGCGCCGGTGAGCCCGGCCAGCGCCGGGGACTCCTTGGGGACCACCTGGACGCTGACGTTGGGCAGGTCGGCGGTCTCCAGCAGCGAGCGCACCTGCCCGCGCATGGTCGCCGACGAACCCACCTGCCGGTGCAGTACCCACTCGTCGAGCACCGCCCAGTACATGGGCGGGTCCGGCCGGTGCAGGATCGCCTTCCTGGTCATGCGCGCCGCCGCGGCCTCCTCGGCCTGCTCGGCGGTGGCGGCGGGCTCGCGCATCAGCACCTCGCGGGCGTAGTCCTCGGTCTGCAGCAGGCCGGGAACCAACAGCGGCTGCCAGGTCTGCAGGGTGCTGGCCGACTCCTCGATCTCCAGCCAGGGACGGAACCAGGCCGGGTAGGCCGCCTGCCGTACCAGCGGCCACAGCCGGATCAGCTCACCGCGGGTGTCGAGAACCTCGTCGGCCCGCTCGGCGAAGTCACGCGAGGGCGTGCGCTTGGCGAGCTCGACCGCGCACACCAGCGACAGCGAGTAGTTGAGCCGCTCGGCGAGCTGTTCCTGCGACAAACCCATACGAACGCGATGTTCGCGGAGTTCCGCGCCAAAAAAGGCAAGCGGGCTCGAACCAGGATCGAGTTCGCGGGCGGAGGGCATCGGGTGCTCCAGGGGGTTCTACACGGTTCTACAAACGAAGCCTCGAGCCATACAGTCTTGTTCTTCCTTGTACCTAGGGTAGTCATCCGAGTGCACTCTGGTATCAAGAATGCGCCAACGACAAGGACATGAGGTACCAATGTCTGCTGTCCACACAGAACGGTCGGAGGATGAACAGCTCGAGCTGCTCGGCTGGGTCCAGGAGGGCCTGGCGGCGCTGGGCGTGCGGGCCCTGCTCGTCCGCCGGCTGCGGCTCACCCTCGCGCAGAACCGCTACCACCCACCCGAATCCGACGGGCCCGTGCTCGTCGCCGGGCCCGTCACCGTCAGCGTCGACGGCTGTTACGTCGTACGCCGCGGCGACACGGTCGCCGTCCTCGGCGAGGTCGATGAGACCGTCGCCTACATCAGTTCCCTGATCACCTCGGCGAGCTCCGGCGGCTCGACCGAATCGGGTAGCGCGTCCACGGCGAACCACCCGTAACCCAGGTAGGTCTGACGCTCCTCGAGAGTCAGCGATTGGTCGGTGCACTCAGGCGACACCGACCTCAATCGCGCCAGGAAGAACGGCTCCGTCTTCACGTACCGGATCCCCAGCCAGGTGAAGTCGCGGGCCACGTCGACATAACGGTCGGTCACCACGTCCCCCGGCAGTCCGGTCTCCTCGGACAACTCCCTCCGGGCCGCGTCGATCGGCTCGTCTCCCGGGTGGAGTCCGCCACCCGGCGGCTCCCAGAGATCCAGGCCGCTGACATGGTCGCGCCAATGCATGAGCAGCACCGAGCCCTCGCCGTCCAGGCAGACGACGCGCGCGGCAGGACGGTCGCTGGTGCTCAATTGGGCCCCCTGAATCCTTGATGGAGAACATCGGAAAGATGGTCTTCACGTCTCTCCCGCCGCCGGAGATCCTCAAGCGGAGCCCCCTGGCTCGGAGCCCTCTGACTTGGAGCCCCCTAGCTCGGAGCCCCGAGTGACTTGACCGGAACCGCGAGCGAGGAGAGAAACGCCCGTGCGCAGAATCGCGTCAGCCGCCTTATTGGTCCTGGCCGCCGTGGTCGTCCCGGCACCCGCCGCTTCGGCCGATCCCGGAACCCCGGAGAACAAAGTACTCAACTCCAGCGACGCCCCTCTAGGCGCGGTCGCCGTACCGGCCGTGGCCGACGGCATCAGCTCCGACAAGGTGCTGGTCATCGGCATGGACGGCCTGCGCCACGACCGCATCGCCGCCGCCGACGCCCCCAACCTCGACAACCTCATCACCACCGGCACCTTCGGCGCCAGCCTCCTGTACACCAACCCCATGGCCGCCACCTCCAGCGGCCCCGGCTGGTCCACGATCGCCACCGGCGTCTGGCCCGACAGGCACGGCGTCAAGGACAACTCCTTCAGCGGCAAGCGCTACGACCTCCACCCCGACTTCCTGACCCGGCTGGAGAACCTCAACCCCGCCTACTCCACCTTCGCCGCCCTCGACTGGAAACCCCTCGGCGACCAGGGCACCTTCGGCACGAAGATCGACTCCAGGGTGATCCTGGACGGCGACGCCAACGGCTACCCCGCCGAGGATGCCCGCATCGCCACCGCCGCCGAAACGGTCCTGCTCCGGCAGAACCCCGACGCCGCGTTCGTCTACTTCGGCAACACCGACATCGTCGCCCACAACAGCGGCGCCGCCAGCCAGGCCTACCTGCGCGCCATCGCCACCCAGGACGCCTACGTCGGCCGCCTCCTGACCGCCATCAAGGCCCGGCCCACCTACCCGGGCGAACGCTGGACCATCGTCGTCACCACCGACCACGGCCACACCGACGGCGGCGGTCACGGCGGCTCGTCCATGGAGGAGCGGCGCACCTTCGTCCTCGCCGCCGGACCGGGCATAGCCGCCGGAGCCCGGCCACTCGACACCAGGCTCGTGGACGTGACCGCCACCGTCTTCAACGCACTCCGCCTCGGTGCTCCCGCCGGAATCGACGGCAGGCGGATCGACCAGCGGACCGGCGACCCGTTCGAGAACGTACCGCTGGCCGGACGGGTCGACGAGACCGGCATACCGGCGGGAGTGCTGGGCTTCAGCCACAGCGTGCCCGCCTCCTGGACCTTGGACACCTCGCGGATGCCCAGCGGCGGCGTGCGGGAGTGGCGCGGATGGTCGCTGACCACCGACGAGTTCTGGTCGCGGGCACAGCGGGACCAGTGGCGGGAGCTCAACGTCCGCAGCCGGGGAACGTTCGCCGTCGCCGACTCCGACGAGTGGGACGACAAGTCGCATGGTTCAGGGCCGTTCGACTCCACCCTGGTGACCGGGGGCCATCCCGTGGCCGGGAAGTCGTCCGTCCGGGTGGGATACACCACGCACTACCGGCCAGAGGGGGCGCAGAAGGCGCAGGTGCTGGTCTCCTTCGACGGCGGGGGCGACGTGCTCGTCAAGAACTACACCGCCGAGACCGTCTCCCAGGTGGAGAGCCTCGTGGTGGGGGTGCCGGCCGGCGCCTCGACGATGAGGGTGAAGTTCCGGTACTTCGACGCCTCCAACAACTGGTACTGGGCAATCGACCAGGTCACCGTCTCCTGACCACCCACTTCTGGCAGGGCTTCTGGTACGGCGGGGCGGCCTGGTGGGCGGGCTCCGCCGTACATGCTGGGCCGATCACACACCCACACCCTCACTCGCCCCGCACCCAACCCAACGCCGCGCCCGACTCACCCCGCACAGCACCCGCCCCCCGCCCCCCGCACGACCCGCACCCCGCACGACCCGCACCCCGCCCGACGCCGCACCCCGCCCAACCCCGCACCCCACCCCGACGCCGCACCCCGCCCGACGCCGCGCCCGACCCCCACACCCAACTCGACGCCGCGCCCGCACTTCGACCCGCGCCCGCATCCGACCCGCACTCACCCCTCGCGCGTCCCCGGCGCCTCTACACCGGCCCATCACGCGTCCAGCGACACCTCTCGTGCGCCGACGTGCCCTCACATGCGACCGCGCGGGTCCGCACTCACCCCACGCGCGTCCGTGACGCCCCCCACGCTTCCGCCAACTCGCCTCGACGCCCCATCTCGATGTCCTCCCGCCCCGACACGCACATGCCTTCGCAGGTTCGCCCAAGCGCTCTCCCCGGGGCGACCACGCGCTCGTCCCGGAGCGCCGGTGGAGACCCGCGCCGTTGGGATGCTTGCACGGTTGGGAGACCCGCGCCGCTGGGATGCCCGTGCCCTAAGGCTCCGGCGCGCCCTCGTCCTCGCCCAGCACGAGCGTCAGCAGCCCAGGAAACCGGGCGTCGAACTCGGGCCTGCGTAGCCGGTTGAGGCGACGGGCGCCTTCGTCGCGCTGTTCGAGCAGCCCGACGGCGCGCAGCACCGAGAAATGGTGGCTGAGCGTGGACTTGGCGATCGGCAGGTCGTGGAAGGTGCCGCAGGGCCGCGTCCAGTCGGGCACCGACGCGAGCTCGCGCACGATCCGCCGCCGCATGGGATCGGCCAGGGCATCCAGGGCAGCCTGAAGGCTCACCTCGACCGGAGAGGTGTGGCTGAGTGACCGCGTTCTGTTCGACTGCGATCGAACACTCGTATACTGTTCCATCTCAGTCGAACACTCTACCCTCAAGGAGGCCCCGACGATGGACGGTCGCATCGGCGTCTGGCACCCGCTCCTGGGCCGCGGTCCCGCACAAGCGTCACGGCAAGCCGCCGCCAAGCTGGAATCCCTGGGCTACGGCACGCTGTGGGTCAACGAGGGCCCAGGCAGCCGGGAGCCGTTCGCGGCCGCCGCCATCCTGTTGGCGGCGACGCGGCGCGTGGCAGTGGGCACCGGCATCGCCAACATCTGGGCCAGGGACGCCACGGCCATGGCCGCCGGTGCCGCCACCCTGGGCGAGGCCTTCGAGGGCAGGTTCATCCTGGGCATCGGCGTCAGCCACGGCGTCCTGGTGGAAGACAGGGGCCACACCTACGCCAAGCCGGTCAGCGCCATGCGCTCCTACCTGGACGCCATGGACCAGACGACCACCGACGTCCCCACCCCGGCGCACCCGGCCCCACGCCTCCTGGCGGCGCTACGCCCGAAGATGCTGGAGCTGTCCCGCGACCGAGCCTCCGGCGCCCACCCCTACTTCGTCCCCCCGGAGCACACCGCGAAGGCCCGCGCCATCCTGGGCAAGGACCGCCTCCTGGTGCCGGAGCAGGCCGTACTCCTGGAGCCTGACCCGTCAACGGCCCGCCAGATCGCCCGCGCTCACATGCACCACTACCTACAGCTCCCCAACTACACCAACAACCTGAAGGACCTGGGCTTCACCGAGGCCGACCTGGCGGACGGCGGCAGCAACCGCCTGGTGGACGCCATCGTCGCCTGGGGCACCGAAGAGTCGGTGGCGAAGCGCGTCCAAGCCCACTGGGACGCGGGCGCCGACCACGTGGCCCTCCAGCCCCTGTCCCCGGAACGCCCCAACCTGGACCACGCCCTGACCCAGCTCGAACACCTGGCCCCGGCCCTGGCCCTGCAGCCCTAGTTCACCGCTTCATGGCCCCGTCGGCGATGGCGTCGGCAGCGTCCCCGATCGCCATCCCGACAATCTCCAGCCGCCGTACGAGCTCCCGCTCCTTGAGCGCCAGGGAAGTAACCTCGCCAGAGAAGATCCGCGAAATCTCATACTGGTACATCCGCCGAATGGCTCCACCAGCCTTCTTCGCCTCCAGCGCGTCATGAGCGGCGGCGGAGGGCCGGGCCGCGAGATTCCGCACCGCATCCTCAAGCGCGTCAATGCCCACGATCACCTGGTCAAGCATCGGCGAAAACCGAATCTGATCCGGCACCCGATAAAGATGCGACTCCCGCACAAAGTCCCGCAAAGAATCCAGCACATCATCAATAGACCGCGACAGCCGAAACAAATCCTCGCGATCAATAGGTGTGACCAGCGCACTCTTCAACTCATCCACAAGCCTGCGCCGCTCCTCGTCCCCCAGATGCTCGATGGCCCGCATCTGCTCGTGCGCCCCCGTCCGCCCCACCTCCCCGCCGATCATCGCCATGGCCAGCCAAGCCCCGGCCTTGGTCGCCTCAAGCTGCCCCAGCAACGCCCCAGTCAGCGCCCGATCCATCCGCCCCGCAACAAGATCCCGAACCCGCCGCAACCGCCCCACCACTCCCACCCTCCGCTCCACCACCCACCCACTTACAGCCCCACTCCCACCCTCCGCTCCACCACCGCCTCACTGACGGCCCCGCCCCACCCCACCTTCCGTTCCACCGCTCACTCACCTGCGGTCTCGCCCCCGCTCCCAGCCACCGTCCGCTCCCCGACGGCCCCGCCCCACCCCTCCCTCCGCTTCACCGCTCACTCACTTGCGGTTTCGCCCCGCTCCCAATCACCGTCCGTTCACTGACCGCCCCACCCCACTCCACCTTCCGCTCCACCACTCACTCACTTGCGGCCTCGCCCCCGCTCCTGGCCACCGCCCACCAGGCCCGCCTAACACCCAGCTCCTTCTGCACCCCAGGGCGCCGTGCGACGTGCAACCGCATCTCCACCCGGCCCCCGGCGCTGCCCTGCGGACAATGCCCACCTACAGGCCGACGTGCCCCGGGCGGCGACGGGTGGTGGAGGCGATGGCCTCGGGTCACCCGGATCTCCTCGTGTGCTCGGTGCTTCGGTACGGGGAGCGGTGTCTCGACGCGGGGGTGCTCGTGGTCAAGCCAGGTCAGGGGGTCGCCCTGGGGGCCTGGATGCGCCGGCAGGCAGGCGATGTGGGCGGGTTCGGGTATGTGAGGTCATCGGGTCGGCGTGGTTCATGGGATGGCGGTCTTGGCTGTCCAGGCGGCCATTCCGGCCAGGAGGGCGCTGGCGGGGAGGGTCAGGAGCCAGGCGGTGGCGATTTTGATGGCCGCGTACCAGCGGACTCGGCCGCCGCCCCCGGACATGCCGGCGCCGATGAGGGCACCTGCCACCGCTTGGGTCATGCTGACCGGCATGCCGGCTGCGGCGCTGGCGATGACCGCGCCGCCGGCGGCCACCTCGGCGGCCACCCCGTGCAGGGGGCGCGAGACGATGATCTCGCGAGACAGAAGGCGGCCCGCCTTCGGGAGGCCGTACAGGGCGCCCAACCCGAAGAGGGCGGCGGTCCAGGTGGTCATGCCCAGGCCGAGGTCCGTGGTGCCGATGGCGATGACGAACACCGCCAGCATCTTCTGGCCGTCATTGGCGGCATAGGCCACGCACTGCACAATGAACGCCACCCGATGCCAGCTGGGCAGGCTGTGAGCGTTGGCCAGGCGGAGCAGCAGGAGCGTGACCGCCCCCGCCGCCAGTGCGCCGACCACCGGGGCCGCCAGTCCGAACCCCAGCACCAGCGCCACCGAACCCGCTGACACCGGTAATCCCCACCCGAGCCCGGCGCCGGTCAGTCCGCCGACAATGGCCAAGGTGAGGCTGGTGGGACGGCCCTTCGCACTTAACACCAGCACGACTGTCAGCGAACAGATGACGGCGATTGTCATCGCATATCTGCCGCCCGGATCGTGGAACGTGGCCAGACGATTGACGAACGTCAGCGCCACCTGATGCGTTGCCAGGGGGATCAGTGCCACCATCGCGACGAGGGTGAGGAGTCCGGTGGCGGGCCGTACCGTCGGGAGTTTGAGGCCGGTGGCCAGGATCGCGCCGCCGTCGTTCATGCCGGAAACGATCGCGAACAGGCCCGCGACCACGACCAACACGATGACGTCCAAGGGCATGCGCTCCATCCCATTCCGCCCGGACCTGCCCAGGCAAGAGGCATTCGGCTATGGCGCCCATAGCCCCCTTTCGCCCTCTCCCTCACTTGCCGCCGCCTCGTGCCAGCCACGCCCACGTCCCCTCGTGCTCTCGCCGCGCGCCGCTGTTCTTGCGGACCGCCGGTATGTGCGACTCCGCCACGGAGCTGTTGCCTTCGGCGGTGATCGGGTTGGCCTGTGTCGGGCCGCTTGTTGGGTGGGGGCGGGGGAGCGGGCGGTGGGTACGGGCGCGGGGCGGGGAAGGGGCGAGAAAACAGGACGGGGACGGGTGGGGGATGGTGCGGCAAGGGGGTGAGGGAAGGGGGCGGCAAAGGGGTGGGGCTGAGGGGTGGGGTGGGAAGGGGGCGGCAAGGGTGGGGCTGAGGGGTGGGGGGGTGGGTGGGCAAGGGAACGGGGTGGGGTGGGTGGGCAAGGGGGAAACGGTTATGGGGGGTATAGGGAAAGGCGGCTGTCACTACGGTGACCTGGCCAAGTAGCGTCCGTAATGCCCGATACCTTCCCAAGATCGAGTGGATGATGGACGAAGAGCTCATTCTGTTGAATCCCGGTCCGGCCTGTACCTCGAAGCGGGTCAAGGACGCCCTGCTCCGTGGCGACCTGTGCCACCGCGAGCCGGAGTTCACCGAGCTGCTGTTCAGGATCCGGGAGGCGCTGCCCCGTTCCCTGAACCTCGGCGGCACCCACGAGGCGCTCCTGGTCACCGGCTCCGGGACGGCGGCCATGGAGATGGCGGTCATCAGCTCCGTCCGCCGGGGCCGCGGCGTGATCATCGTGAACAACGGCGTTTACGGTGACCGGATGATCAGGATCGCCAAGGCGCACGGCATCCCGTACCACGAGGTCAGGAGCGAGTGGACGGTCCCGGCCGATCCACGGGCGGTGGAGGCGGCGCTCGCGGAGCACGCGGACGTCGATGCCGTCGTCTGCGTGCACCACGAGACCACCACCGGCCTGATCAACCCGATCAAGGAGATCGGCGAGGTCGTGGCGGCCCAGGCCCACGGGGCGTTGTTCGTGATCGACGCGATCTCCGGTACGGCGATCGAGGATCAGGACCTGTCCGAGGTCAAGGCGGACGTCGTCTGCGGCACCGCCAACAAGGGGCTCCATGGGCAGCCGGGCATGTCGTTCATCCTGTGTAGCGAGCGGTCGATCGAACGCATCCAGGAAGTCCCCGAACGCAGCCTCTACCTGAACGCGGCCAGCTACCTGAAGGGCCAGCGCAAGGGCGACGTGCCGTTCACCCCGGCGGTCCAGGTCTGCTACGCGCTGGACGAGGCGATCAAGGAGTACGAGGAGGCGGGCGGGTTCGCGGCCAGGACGAAGCTGTATCGGGAGCGGGCGGCGCTGGTGCGGGGGCAGTTCGAGCGCCTCGGGCTGCGGATTCTGGTTGATGAACGGTTCCGGTCCAACACGGTGACGATGCTTCACCTGCCGGAAAGCGTGACGTACGCATCCCTTCACGACGAGCTCAAGAAGCGCGGATACGTTATCTACGCTGGTCAAGGGCAGCTTTCGCGAGATTTCTTCCGGATCTGCACCATGGGGGAGATCCCCTGGCACCAGCTGGAGCGGCTGGAGGACGCGCTCCGGGAGTCCATCGAGGCAGCTAGGGGTTAACGCGATGCAGCTCAACCTGCACCGGCTCTGGATCTTCATGACCGTGGTCGAATGCGGCGGCTTCTCGGCGGCCGCGCAGAAGCTCTATCTGAGCCAGCCATCGGTTTCGCACCAGGTCAGGCAGCTTGAGCAGTCGCTTCGCACCACCCTGATCGACCGCAGCGGCGCGCGCATCAGGCTGACGCCCGAGGGCGAGGTCATGCTGGAGTACGCCAAGCGCGTCTTCCTCCTGGCCGACGAGGCAGTGGCGGCGATCCGCCAGGTGTCGGGCCTGCAGACCGGCACGCTGGTCGCGGGCGGTACCACCACGGTCGGCACCTACCTGCTGCCCCCGCTCCTGGCCGCCTTCCGCGACCGGCACCCCGGCATCGAGATCGGCATCCAGGTCGGCAACGCGCAGCAGGTCGAGCGCGGGCTGGTCGACGGTGAGATCGGCGTCGCGGTGCTGGCGGGCGAGCCGAGCGCCGCGCAACTGGTCAGTGAGCCGATCCTGGAGGATCGCCTCGTCCTCATCACGCAGCCGGGCCACAAGCTCGCCTCCACCGGTATCGCCGCAGGCTCCTCGGCCGCGCGTACGGCGGAGCCGCACGAGCTGGCCGGCGAGCTGTTCCTGATCCGCGAGCCGGGCTCGTCCACGAGGGAACTCCAGGAAGAGGCGCTGGAGTCGTGGGGTCTGGAAGCGGCCGGCCGTACCGAGATATGGGGGCCGGAGACGATCAAGCAGGCCGTCGCGGCCGGGCTGGGCGTCTCGCTGCTGTCGGAGCACTGCGTGGAGCAGGAGCTGGCCGACGGGCGGCTGGCGGCGGTGGCGGTCTCGCCGGTGCCGAAGCCGCGCCCGATCGTCCTGGCCCACCGCCGCGACCGCCTGCTCGGCCCCGCCGAGCAGGCCTTCATCGCCATGCTGCGGAACGTGCGCAGCTGGCCGGGGATCAACAGGTTGAGGAGCATTTCTTGAAGGCGCTGCCCTCCCGCGCGCAGGTTGTGATCATCGGTGGCGGCATCGTCGGCGCCAGCGTGGCCTACCACCTGGCCGAGCTCGGCTGGACCGACGTCGTGGTGCTGGAGCAGGGGCAACTGTCCTGCGGCACCACCTGGCACGCGGCCGGGCTCGTGGGCCAGCTGCGCAGCACCGAGAGCATGACGAGGCTGATCCAGTACAGCACCGACCTGTACGCGAGGCTTGAGGCGGAGACCGGCTTCGGCACCGGCTGGAAGCAGTGCGGCAGCGTGAGCGTCGCCCGTACCCGCGAACGCATGACGCAGCTCAGGCGCACGGCCGCCCAGGCCCGCAACTACGGTGTGAGCGCCGAGATCATCACCGCCGCGCAGGCTCGGGAGTTGTGGCCGGTCATGCGGGTGGACGACGTCGTGGGCGGTGTCTGGCTGCCGGGCGACGGCAAGGCCAACCCCTCCGACCTCACGCAGGCGCTGGCCCGCGGCGCCCAGCGGCGCGGCGTGCGGGTGATCGAGCGCGTCCGCGTCACCGGCGTCACCGTCAAGGACGGTGTGGTGAGATCGGTGCGCACGTCCGAGGGCGAGATCGAGGCCGATTACGTCGTCAACTGCGCGGGCCAGTGGGCCAAGGAGATCGGGCGCATGGCCGGGGTGACGGTGCCGCTGCACTCCGCCGAGCACTTCTACGTGGTGACCGAGCGGATCGAAGGCGTCCGCCCGGACCTGCCCGTCCTGCGCGACCCGGATGGCTATGCCTACTTCAAGGAGGAGGTCGGCGGCCTGGTCGTGGGCGGGTTCGAGCCGGACGCGAAGCCGTGGGGCATGGACGGCATCCCGTACCCGTTCGAGTTCCAGCTTCTGGAGGAGGACTGGGACCAGTTCTCGATCATCATGGAGAACGCGATCCACCGCGTCCCCGCCCTGGAGACGACCGGCGTGCGCATGTTCTACAACGGCCCGGAGTCGTTCACGCCGGACAACATGTTCCTGCTCGGCGAGGCGCCCGAGGTGCGCGGCTTCTTCGTCGGCGCCGGCTTCAACTCCGCGGGCATCGCCTCGGCGGGCGGCGCGGGCCGGGCGCTGGCCGAGTGGATCGTGAACGGCGCGCCGACCAGCGACCTGTGGCCCGCCGACCTGCGCCGTTTCGCCCGCTGGGCGGACAACGACACCTGGCTGCGCGACCGCGTCACCGAGACGCTTGGCCTGCACTACGCCATGTCGTGGCCGAACAAGGAGCTGGAGACGGCCAGGCCGCTGCGCCGCTCGCCGGTGCACCACCTGCTCGCCGCCGCGGGCGCGTGTTTCGGCTCGAAGATGGGCTGGGAGCGGGTCAACTACTTCGGCAAGCCGGCCCCCTATACCTTCGGCAGGCCCGGCTGGCAGCCGCGGGTGAACGCGGAGATCCACGCGTGCAGGACGGAGGCGGCGCTGTTCGACCAGACCTCGTTCGGAAAGTTCACGCTCAAGGGCCGGGACGCGGCGGCGGCGCTGCAGTGGCTGTGCACGGCCGACGTGGACGTCGAGGTGGGCCGGGTCGTCTACACGGGCCTGCTCAACGACCGGGGCGGCTACGAGTCGGACCTGACGGTGACGCGGGTGGCGCACGACGAGTACCTGATCGTGACGGGTTCCGCGCAGAGCACGCGGGACTTCGACGTCATCTCCAAGGGTCTCGGCGAGCACCGCGCCGTCCTGGTGGACGTCACCGGTACATACGCCGTCTTCAGCGTCATGGGCCCCAAATCACGAGAAATCCTGCAAAGCGTGTCGAAGGCGGATTTTTCGGCGTTCGCCGTCGGCTCCTCGCGGCTCGTCGACCTCGGCTACGCCACCGTACGCGCCACCCGGATGACCTACGTGGGCGAGCTGGGCTGGGAGCTGTACGTCCCGTCCGAGTTCGCCGTCACCGTCTACGAGACCCTGCTCGCGACCGGCCTCACCCAGGCCGGCTACTACGCCATCGAGGCCATGCGCATCGAGAAGGGCTACCGCGCGTGGGGCCGCGAGCTCGGCCCCGAGGTCACGCCCGCCGCGGCCGGACTCCGCTTCACCTGCAAGAAGACCGGCGGCTACCGAGGCGAGGACCGGGCCATGGACGACCGGGGCCGCCACGTCGTCTCCATCGTGCTCGACGACCCCGAGGCCCACCTGTGGGGCGGCGAGTCGTTGCTGCGCGACGGCGAGCCGGTCGGCTACGTCACCTCCGCCGCCTACAGCCCGACGCTCGGCACCTCGGTCGCGCTCGGTTTCGTGAGCGATGCCGCGATGGAGAAGGCTCAGGTGGATGTCGCCGGAGAGATGTACTCTGCCCAGATCAGCCGTAAGGCGCCCTACGATCCCACCTCTTCGAGAGTGAAGGCATGAGCACATCCGAATTCGTCCTGACTCTGTCCTGCCCCGACCGGCCCGGCGTCGTCGCCGCGGTCTCGGGTCTGCTGGCCGAGCACGGCTGCAACATCAAGGAGAGCCAGCAGTTCGGTGACGAGCGGTTCTTCATGCGGGTGCAGTTCACCGCGTCCCTTGCCGAGGACGAGCTCAGGGCGGCCTTCGCCGCCCTGGCCCCCGAATTCGCCATGGAGTTCACGCTGCGCGACGTGGCGCGCAAGATGCGGGTGCTCATCATGGTCAGCAAGTTCGACCACTGCCTGAACGACCTGCTCTACCGGGTACGCTCCGGCGCCCTGGACATCGAGATCGTCGGCGTCGCCTCCAACCACCCCGACCTGCGGCCGCTCACCCAGTCCTACGGCATCGACTACCACCACCTGCCGGTCACCCCCGAGACCAAGCAAAGGCAGGAGGCCGAGGTGCTCACGCTGGTCGAGCACTACCAGGCCGAGCTGGTCGTGCTGGCCCGCTACATGCAGGTCCTGTCGGAGGACCTGTGCGAGAAGCTCGCCGGGCGGGCGATCAACATCCACCACTCGTTCCTGCCGTCGTTCAAGGGCGCCAGGCCGTACCACCAGGCGCACGCGCGCGGCGTCAAGCTGATCGGCGCGACCGCCCACTACGTCACCTCCGACCTCGACGAGGGCCCCATCATCGAGCAGGAGGTCGCGCGGGTCAGCCACGGCCACACGCCCCAGGACCTCGTGCGGATCGGGCGGGACGTGGAGTGCGTGGCGCTGGCCAGGGCGGTGAAGTGGCACACCGAGCAGCGGGTGCTGCTCGACGGTCACAAGACCATCGTCTTCCCCTAGGGGCGGTAGGTGCCGAAGTACCAGGTGTTGCCCTCGGGGTCGGCGCAGCCGTACTCGCGGGAACCGTAGGGCTGGTCGACCAGTTCCATGGTGATCGTGGCGCCCGCCGCCTTGGCGTGGTCGTGGTGGGCGTCGGGGTCGTCGACGGCGACGTAGATGCCCGGCCCGCCCGGCTGCCCCTTGCCGATCATGATCATGTCCTCGCCGATCAGCAGTTCGGCGTGTACGACCGCGCCCGAGTCGTCCTTGCTGACCTCGTGGGCGGTGAAGCCGAAGGCGGCGGCCAGGAAGTCGATGGCCTTGGCCAGGTCCTCGTAGCGCGCGAGCGCGAAAACAGTGCGTGTCATACGGCCGAGTCTGCCGTGGCCGCCGCCGGGGGTCTTGGAAAAATCTGACCGGGTGTCTCGCCGCAGAGCAGGCGGAAGTCCCTGTTCATGTGCGCCTGGTCGTAGTAGCCGCACAAGGCCGCGGTCTGGGCGGGCGGGACGCCGGAGCGCAGCATTCGCCGCGCCCGGTCCAACCTGATCAGCCTCCCCACCGCCTTGGGCGCCAGCCCGATCTCGTCGTGGAAGCGCGCGACCAGATGCCGGTGGCTCCAGCCGAGCTCGTCCGACAGGGCCGCCGCGCTCACCGAGCCGCCGGACTCCAGCAGCCGCGCCCAGGCCCAGCCGATCTCGCCGCACGGCTCGGGGCCGCCATGGATACGCGTGGTCAGCATCGACTCGAACAGCGCCAGCCGTTCCGGCCAGCCCTCCACCTGGCCGAGCCGTTGCGTCCAGCCCGCGAGCAGATCGTCGGCCGGGAGCACCAGGTTGGTCAGCTCACGCATCGGCAGGCCGTACAGGCGACGTGCCCCGAACGGGGTGAGCAGCGCCTCCACGCCCTCGGTGGGCGCCTGGGTCGTGGTGACGGTGTAGCGGTCGGACAGGCCGCCGGTGAAGGAGGTGAACCGGCCGGCGCCGACCTGTATCGGCGCGCCGAACCCGATGATGAGCACGGCGCCCGGCAGGGCCGGTTCCAGGCGGACGTGGGGCTGCGCGTACCGCTCGCGGTAGGCGTACAGCCCCATGACGTACGGCCGCAGCACGGGCCCGGGGACCCGCTCGACCATCGTCAGGTCGTCCACACTCCGACTATAGGTGCCCGCTCTTCGGCCGCGCGCGCAGCAGTTCGAGCCCGCGGTCCACGACCTCGGAGCGCTCCAGCCCCTCCACCTCGGCCAGCGGGAACCACGCCGCCTCGTCGGTGCTTCCGCCCACCTCGAAACGCAGCTCACCGCCCACGACGCGCGCCTCCCAGAACAGCCGCACCGCCTGGAACTCCGGCCGGGGATGGAAGCTGTTGACGCCGATCAGCACCTCGGGCACGACCGTGTAGCCGGTCTCCTCCTCGACCTCGCGCACCACCGCGTCGTAGGGGTCCTCGCCGTGCTCGACGCCGCCGCCCGGCAACGTCCAGTGCCGGGTCTCCCCGTTGACGTAGTGGGCGAGCAGGATCTCCTCGCCGCGCACGATCATGCCGTACGCGGCCAGCCGCCGCCGGTTCACAGCCCCGTGTTCCGCGCCAGGAAGGTCAGGGTGTCGGCCGACAGGTCGATGGTGCGGCTCAGGGACCGCGCGCCGTGCCCGACCTCGGTCTCGTTGCGCAGCAGTACCGGCCGCGAGGCGCCGCTCGCGTGCTGCAGGGCCGCGCACATCTTCCACGCGTGCAGCGGGTGCACGCGGCTGTCGGACTGGAAGACGGTGAACAGCGTCGCGGGGTACGGCACGCCCTCCCGCACATGGTGATAGGGCGAGTAGCTCCACAACCAGCCGAACCCCTCGGGGTCCTCGGCCGAGCCGTACTCCACGTTCCACGTCGCGCCCAGGCCGAACAGCTCGTAACGCACCATGTCGAGCAGCGGCGCCGAGCAGACCACGGCCGCGTAGAGCTCCGGCCGCTGGGTGAGGGCGGCGCCGACCAGCAGGCCGCCGTTGGAGCCGCCGGAGATGCCGAGCTGCGCGGAGGTGGTGACGCCGGTGGCGATCAGGTGCTCGGCCGCGGCGTGGAAGTCGTCGAAGACGTTCTGCTTGTTGCCGAGCATCCCGGCGCGGTGCCAGTCCTCGCCCTCCTCGCCGCCGCCGCGCAGGTTCGCGATGGCGTAGACGCCGCCCGCCTCGACCCAGGTCAGGATCGAGGCCGAGTAGCCGGGCGTCATGGAGATGCCGAAGCCGCCGTAGCCGTTGAGGATCGTCGGGCGCGGGCCGTCGCGGTCGACCGGCTCGATGATCAGCATGCGGACCTCGGTGCCGTCCTTGGAGGTGTAGACGGCCTGCGAGGTCTTGACCGGCGGCACGTCGACCGCGCCGGGGGAGGCCGCCCACAGCGTGGTCTCGCCGGTGCGGGCGTCGTAGCGCTGGATGGTGGGCGGGGTGGTGTTGTCGGTGTAGCCGAACCACGCCTCGTGGCCGCCGTCGGGACGCTCGGAGATGCCGCCGATCGAGCCCAGCCCCGGCGTCGGCACCTCGCCCAGGCGCTCGCCGTCCTCCAGGCGGTGCACGCTGATCTCGCTGATCGCGTGGCGGGTCCAGCCGACCAGCATGACCGGGTCGGTGAGATCGTCCAGGATCGCGAAGTCCGACAGCACCGCCTCGGCGTCCTCCGGGATCAGGTCGCGCCAGACCTGCGGCTCGGCGGGGTCGGCCAGGCAGATCCGGCCGCGCGGGGCGTCACGGTCGGTGTGCACGTAGAGGCGGCCGTCGCGGCCGAAGTGCAGCCCGGTCTGCGCGTCCACGCCCTCCTGGACGACGACCAGGCCGGGGTCGTCGAGAGGGGAGGCGGTCAGGTCGGCCACCCAGAGGTCGTTGCGCGGAGCCGTACCCTCCGAGGCGGAGATCTGCAGCCAGCGGCCGTCGCGCGAGACCGAGACGCCGTAGTAGTTCGTCATCTTCAGCCCGGCGCCGAAGATCATCACGTCGTCCTCGGTGGAGGTGCCGACGCGATGCAGGTAGACGCGGCGGTGGAACTGCCGCTCGTTCTCCGGAACCTCCGTGCCCGGCAGGCGGCGCACGTAGTAGAAGGCCTCGCCGCCGGGCAGCCACGCGATGGGGGAGTAGCGGCAGCGGTCGATCGGCCCCTCCAGTCGCGTGCCCGTCGCCACGTCGATGATGTACAGCACCGACTCCTCGTCGCCGCCCACCGAGATCTGGTACGCCAGCAGCCGCCCTTCCTTGTCAGGCTGCACCGCGTCGAGCGTCGTCAGCCCCGAGGGGTCGATCGCCATGGGGTCGATCAGGGGGCGCTCGGCGCCGTCGGGATCCACGACGTAGTAGACCGCGTGCTCCTGGCCGGGCATGCGCCGGGAGAAGAAGTACCGCTCGCCGCGCCACACCGGGACGCCGACCGAACCCGACTGCAGAAGCTCCTCGATCCGCTCGCGGAAACGCTGCGGCTTCACCTGATCCTTGTACAGCGCTTCCTGCCCGAGCAGCCAGCCCTGGGTTTCCGGGCTGTCCGGGTCCTCAAGCCAGCGATAGGGATCGGGCACCGGGGTGCCGTGCAGGTCGTCGACGAGCTCTTCTCGGCGTGCGGTCGGATACATGCCCTTGACCCTACCGGCGGGGCGTAAAGCGCAGGTGATCCGGGCATAAAACACACCGTGCGTCCCTCTAGTTCGTTAAGAGGTGGCGGGATGCGCTCTTTTGACGACAGACTTGGGCAGAGGGCGGCGCCGTGGTGACACCATCCGTCGGGCCGTCCGGCGGAGGTCCACGTGACGGAAGCATCAGTGCCCCAGGAGGGGCCGCCAGCCGGGACATGCCACGGCATGTCCCCTTTGATACGCGCCCAGCGGGGAGAGTCCTCGTGATGCGCCAGGTCCTGCTGTTGAACGCCACCTATGAGCCACTGACCACGCTCTCGCTGCACCGCGCCATCGTGCTGGTGCTGAGGGAGAAGGCGGACGTCGTCCATCGTGACGGCAGGGGAGCGGTGCTCCGCTCGGCCAGCCGGACGCTGGAGGTGCCTTCGGTGATCAGACTCAGGAGATATGTCCGTATTCCCTATCGGTCCCGCATCCCCCTGACCAGGGCCGCACTCATGCGCCGCGACGACTTCCGTTGCGCCTACTGCGGTCAGAAGGCCGAGACGATCGACCATGTCATCCCGCGCTCACGGGGTGGCACGCACACGTGGGAGAACTGCGTCGCCTCCTGCACGCCGTGCAACCATCGCAAGGCCGACAAGTTCCTGGAGGAACTGGGGTGGTCGCTGCGCGTATCCCCGGCGGTTCCGCGCGGTGCCCATTGGCGGCTCATCGGCGCCTCCATGGTGGGCGACCCGCAGTGGGCGCCGTACCTGGAAGCCGCTGCCTGACGAAAACCGCTTTGAGGCCACATGCCGCGACCTGCGAGGATCGCGGCATGTGGTCTTTCACGGCGGACCTCGCGGACTTCCCCGACGCCGCCACCGCCTTCCTGCTCGGCGATCCCCTGCGCAACACCGTGCCGCTCACGGTCATGGCGGCCATCCGCGCCGGCATGCCCGCCGAGGGGGCCTACTACGGGTGGTGGAGCGTGGACGGGCAGGTCCGGGGGGCCGCCTTCCGTACGCCTCCGGCTCCGCTCGGGCTGGCCGCGATGCCCGCCGAAGCCGTCGAGGAACTGGCCTCGGCTCTGGCCGATCGGGAGATTCCCGAGGTGATGGGGCCGCGCGAACTGGTCTCCGTCTTCACCGGCTCGCGCGGGGCGGTGCTCGCCGGCACCGTCGAGGAGAGGCTGTACCGGCTCGGCCGCCTCACCCCTCCTGACGTCCCCGGGCAGGGGCGGCGTGCCGTACCGGGGGATCTGCCGTTGCTCGTGAGCTGGTACCACGCGTTCGGTGAGGAGGTCAGCGTCTCCGCCGACCGTGGCGACATGACCGAGCGGGTGCTGCGCAGGATCGCCGCCGGTGACGTCTTCCTCTGGGTGTCCGGCGGGGCGCCGGTGTCGTTCGCGGCGCTCTCGCCCGCACAGGGCGGGGTCAGCCGCATCGGACCGGTGTACACGCCGCCGTCCTGCCGCCGGCGCGGGTACGGCGCCGCCGTCACCGCCCACGCCAGCCGGGCCGGCCTCGACGAACGGGCCAAGGAGATCGTGCTCTTCACCGACCTCGGCAACCCGACCAGCAACGCGATCTACCAGTCGATCGGCTACGAACCGCACGCGGACTACACCCACGTGACCTACGCGCCCTAATGTAGGGGCATGCCGCGTTACGACTTCCGCTGCCGCGCATGCGGCTCCACGTTCGAGGTGTCGCGCCCGATGGCCGCCTCCGACGACCCCGCCACCTGCCCGGACGGGCACGAGGACACGGTCAAGCTGCTGTCCACGGTCGCGATGACCGGCGGCGCCGCCGCTCCGCGTGGCGGAGGGGGCGGTGGTGGTGGGTGCTGCGGAGGCGGCTGCTGCGGCTGACCCCCCGACGCCGGGCACGACCTCGCCACGCGGACCAAGGCGGCGCGCCTGGCGTTCACGAAGCGAGCGTGACCTCGGCCAGCTCCCGCCAGTCCCGCTCCCGTCCGGCCTGAACCGCCTCGGTGAACTTCGTCTCACCGAGGCGATCGCGCGTCTCCGTGCTGATCCTTGAGGCGTCCGGCTGTGACAGGTCCGCGGTGCCGCGCACCCCGTCGCTGGCCGCGAGCAACCGCGCCGCCTGCTCGTACTGGCCCCGGCGCAAAGCGAGATCCGCGATCCCGATCAGTATCTCGGCCACCAGCGGCGGGTAACTCGCCTCCTGGGCCGCGCCGAGCGCCTCGCCGCGGTAGGCGCGCGCCTCCTCCAGATCCTCGGCGAGATAGCCGAGCAGGTCCAGAGACCTGGCGCGGGTCAGGAGGCCCGCCCCTTCGTCGGCCATCAGCGCCCGCACCGCTTCCAGGTGCCTGCGGGCCTGGTCCGGCTCGCCACGCCAGCGGGCGAGTTGCGCCTTGGAAATCTCCAGGTTGGCCAGCTCCTCCGGCCAGGTGATCCCGCTCGCGTTCCGCTCCGCGTCGGACATCGCGCTCACGCTGGATCGTTCGTCGCCGAGCAGCCAGTACAGCTGCGCCTGCCGCGCCCGGAGGCTGGCCACTTCCTCCCGCACTCCCAGCTCGCGCAGCGCGGTGGCCGCCTCTTCGTAGTGCTCACACGCGCGGGCGAGCTCGCCGCGCATGGCGAGCCGGTCGGCCAGGAAGGTCAGCGCCAGCGAGGTCCCCATCCGTTCACCCAGCCCGCGGAACTCGGCCAGAGAGATCTCGATGTCGGTGTCCACGTCGGTCTCGTCGCCGCCGAGCGTGAGCCGCATCCGTCCGCGAGTGAGCCTGGCCTGCGCGCGCACCCAGGGATCATCGCCGGTGATGAGCGGCTCCAGCGAGCGCAGGAACCCTCCGGCCGGCTCCCGCAGCATCAGCTCCCACAGCTCGACGAACCCGAGCAGGGGGTGACGTGCCCCGCTGCGCCGGGTGAGCCGGTGGGCCTCGTGGATCCAGTCCTCCGCCTGATACTGGTCGCGGCCGATCCCGGAGGTCAGGAACATGGTCAAGATGGCGTACGCCAGCGCCCGCACCTCGTCGGTCGCCTCACCGGGCAGGGAGCAGGCCGCGACGCTCAGCTCGGTGCCCTCGGCCCGGTGCCCGGCCAGGAACCAGTACCAGCCCGCCGCCCCGACCAGCCGCATCGCCTCCTGGGCCCATCCTTGGGCGATCGCTCCGCGCAGGGCCGTACTGATGTTGTCGTGCTCGGGCGTGATCGTGTTCAGCCACTCCAGCTGCGCGGTCGTACGCAGGTACGGGTCGGCCGTCTCGGTCAGCTCGGTGAAGTAGGCCAGGTGTGCCCGGCGGGCCGGTTCGGTCTCCCCGGATTCGGCCAGCCGGTCGGCGGCGTACTCCCTGATGGTGTTGAGCATCCGGTAGCGCGGCGCGCCGTCGTCGTCGGTGAGCAGCAGCGACTTCTCCGCCAGCGCGGTGAGCACGTCGAAGACGAGCTCACCGTCCAGCGCCTCCTCCGGGCACACGCGTTCCGCGGCCTCCAGGCTCACTCCGCCGGAGAACACCGAGAGCCTCCGCAGCACGCCGCGCTCGGCCTCGGTCAGCAGGTCCCAGCTCCAGTCGACGACCGCGCGCAGCGTCTTGTGCCGGGGGAGCACCGTACGGCTGCCGCTGGTCAGCAGCCGGAAGCGGTCGTCGAGCCGGTGGGCCAGCTGATCGATGGACATGGTCCGCAGCCGCGCCGCGGCCAGTTCGATCGCCAGCGGTACCCCGTCGAGCGCCCGGCAGATCCGCTCCATGGCCGCCAGGGTGGCCGGGTCCGAGCCGATGTCCTTGCGGACCAGGTCCGCGCGGTCGCGCAGCAGCCGCACGGCGGGCGAGGATCCGATCTCGGCGGGCTCGGCGCCCTTCGCGGGCAGCGCGAGCGGCTCGACCTGCCAGAGCACCTCCCCGGTGATGCCGAGCGGTTCCCTGCTCGTGGCCAGGATCCGCAGCCGCCGGCACTCGCCCAGAAGCCGGTCGGCGAAGGTCGCTGCCGCCTCGATCACGTGCTCGCAGTTGTCCAGGACCAGCAGGATCGTGCGCTCGCGCAGCGCGGTGAGGAGCCGGTCCATCGGCTCACCGCCCCTGGCGCCACCGAGCAACGGCTGGTCACGCAGGCCGAGCGCGGTGAGGGCGGCCTGCGCCAGGTCACCGCCCGCCTGCACAGAGGCCAGTTCGACCAGCCACGCCCCATCGGGCAGCTCGGAGAGCATGGTCCGCGCGGTCTCCGTGGCCAGCCTCGTCTTGCCGGAGCCCCCCGCTCCCGTCAGGGTGACCAGCCGGTGCCCCATGGCCAGACCGGCGACCGCCCCGACGTCGCCGTCCTTGCCGACGAAGCTCGTCAGCTCGGCGCGCAGGTTCGTCCTGCGGTTCTCCGTCCGCTCGCCCAGCTCGCCCCGCAGCAGCGCCGTGTGCAGTGCCGACAGCTCGGCCGACGGGTCGGCGCCCAGCTCCTCGGCGAGGCGCTCGCGCGTGCGCTGGAACACGGTCAACGCCTCGTTGCCCCGCCCGGCCTCGGCCAGCGCCCGCATGAGGGCGGCCACGAACCCCTCCCGCAGCGGGTACGTGGCGACCAGATCGGTCAGTTCGGAGACCAGCTCCGAGCCACGGCCGAGCCGGATGTCGGCGTCCACCCGGTCGCCGAGCGCGGCGACGTGCAGCTCGTCCAGACGCGCGACCACGGCGTCGAACACGTCGCTGTCCTGCAGGGCGATGTCCGCCAGGGCCGCGCCGCGCCAGAGCTCCAGGGCCGAGCGCAGCAGATCCGCCCGCTCGGCGGGCTCGGCGGCACGGGCCTTGCCGACCAGTTGCTCGAACCGGGACACGTCCACGGCATCGGGCGCCACGGCCAGCCGGTAGCCGCCGGCGTCCGCCTCGATCACGCCGTCCGGCAGCACCCTGCGCAGCCTGGACACCAGCGCCTGCAGGGCGTTCACCTCGTCCGCGGGCGGTTGTTCCCCCCAGATCCAGTCCACGAGCCTCGCCCGTGTGACGATCCGGCCGGGTTCGAGGGCCAGTGCGGCAAGAAGCGCGCGCAGCCGAACGCCGGGTACCTCGACCATGGCCCCATCGTGGTTGCGGACCTCGAAGGGCCCGAGCAGTCCAACTCGCACATCGGTCATTGTGCCGAACTTGCGGACGAGCTACTAATCGTCCCCGCACGCAGGGCCGTAGACACGGCCGGCCTTCATCGGATCGTTATGGCGGTGGGAGCGGACTTCGTCATCGTCCTGACCACCAGCCGGGCCACCGCCTCGACCGTGGCCACGCCGTACCCCATGGCCGGGCTGCGCTCCGACAGCACCGCGAGCAGCAGGTCGTGACCGCCGGTCTGGAGGCGGCCCACGCTGTTGACCGTCCACAGGCCGTCGTGGGCGCTGGCAGGGAGCCAGCCGTTCTTGAGCGCGACCTGCCCGGACCCCGCCGCCGCGCTCACACCCCAGTCCTGGCCGGGCACGACGCTCGACATCAGCTCCAGGGCGAAGCGCCGGTTGGCCGCCGTCAGCGGACCCTCCGGGTCGGTCAGCCGGTCGAGCACCTTCACCTGGTCCGACGGCCGGCTGCGGGTGGTGCCCCAGGAGTGCTCCGGCCAGGTACGCCGGATCCCCAGCTCGCGCAGCACCGCGGTCAGCCCGTCGCGGCCGCCGATCGCCCGGTACAGGTCGTGGGCGCAGTCGTTGTCGCTGACCCGGATCATCCTGCCCGCCACGCTCCGCTCGCGCTTCGTCAGCCGCCGCCCTTCTTCCTGCGCCTTCAGCGCGAGGGCCAGGAGGATGTCCACCTTGGCGACACTGGCCAGCATGAACGGCTCGCGTTCCCGGTAGGCGTAGCGGGTGGCCGCGACCCTGTCGTACACGGCCACGGCCGCCCGGCCGGGCCGTGAGGCCAGATACCGCCCCAACGCCCTGTCCAGCTTCCCCCGCAGCTCGTCCGGCAACGGCCGCCCGCCATCGCCCGACACCCCAAGCACCGGCTCGCCCCGGCTCACCGATCCCATCGCGAAAGCCCAGGAAGCCAGGGCGGCGGGAGGCGCGGCCACCTGCGAGGCAGCGGAGCCGGCCGGCCACACACCACCGGGAAAGCCCGGCGACGTGTGGGCCTGAGTTCCGGACGGCACGCCGCCGGAGGGGCCGGGCGCGCTTCCCGCAGGCAGGACGGGCGAGCTTCCCGCGGGAAGGACGGGCGCGCTTCCCGCGGGCCGGATGGGCGCGCTTCTTGCGGGCCGGATGGCCGCAAGGCCCGCGAGAGGTGCGGCCGAGTCGGCAAGCCGGCCTGCCGCGCCGGTAAGAGGTGTGCCCGTCAGGCCGACCGGTGACCGCAGGGTTGTCGGCGGCCACCGGAGCGCCGGCTCGAAGGCGGCGGCGACCGTGTCACCGGGCGCCTCGGCCAGGGCCGCGGGCTGGTACGCGGCCGCCGGGGGTTCGGTCTCCACGTCGGAACAGGCGGCCATGGTGACCGTGAAGGCGGTGATGAGCGAGATCCCCCGAACGCGCATGAGCGCGAGCCTGCCAGCCACCACGCCAACGACCATGGGCGGAGTAGGTCACCCAACCCCCAAGATTCCTGGGGGTGTGCCCCGGCCGGCGGGCGGCTGGGGCACAGGGCTGGGGTCAGGCGGCCTTGCGGCGCTGGAACGGGAGGAAGCGGTCGGCCAGGTGGGGACGGGACGGGGTGAGGGTGGGTTCGACGGCCAGTACGCGGTCGAACCTGAACGCCCGGATGCCGCGCCGCATCCGGCACACTCCCACGAGGTACCAGTACTCCCGGTGGACCAGGCAGGTCACCGGCTCCACGTCGCGGATCGTCACGTGGCCGGAGGCGTCCTGGTAGTGCAGGCGGATCATGAGGCGGCTGGTGATCGCGTCGGCGATGACGCGGGCGCGGGAGGCCACGTCGGAGGGCAGGGGATCGGTGAGCGTGGCCAGGGTGGTGGCGATGACGTCGTCGTCGAGGTCGAGGTGCTCGAAGACGTTGCGCAGGCCGCGCCGGGCGGTGACGGCCTGCGGGCCGGCTCCCAGGTGCGCGAGGGAGAGGGCGAGGGCGGCGATTTCGGCGGTCGTCAGCGGGCGGGTGTGAGACTTCACATCGATACCCATACCCAAACACTAGCTCTTGCCACCGACAATTTTCGAAAGCCTGTACGGACTTCGCGCGGGTCGCGCGGTGCCTCCGGTAGGTGTCGCCTGTCCCGATCGCGTGCCACCCATCCCGGGTTCGCGTGCCACCCATCCCAGGTCCCCGTGTCACCCATCCCAGGTCCCGTGTCACCCATCCCGGGTTCGTGTGACGCCCATCCCGGGTCGCGTGTCACCCATCCCGGAAGTCGCGTGGCGCCCTCGGTGGGTGCCGCCTATCCGGTCGCGCGGTGCCTCCGGTGGGTGCAGCCTGTCCCGGTCGCGGGATGCCCTCGGTGGGTGCCGCCTGTCCGGTCGTCGAAGGGCCCGTGTCCGGACGGGGTGCGCAGGGGAGGGGCCGTGCCGTACACGGGACGTCAGATCCAGCCCTTACGGCTGGCGGCCACACCTGCGGCGAAGCGGGTTTCGGCGCCCAGGGCGCTCATGGCCACCGCGATGTGCCGCCGGACCGTGCGGACGCTGATCCCCGTCTCGTGCGCGATCTGCTCGTCCGTCTTGCCCGCCGCCAGTTGCAGCACGACCCGGCGCTGGGCCCTGGTCAGGGGGATGTCCTCGCCTTCGGCGTCCACCGAGTCCCGCCACATGAGGTCGAACCAGTCCGCCAGCATCCTCAGCAGGTCGGGCGAGGTGACGAGGAGGGCGGGCAGGCCGGTCGCGGTGGCGGCGACCAGCGCCATCGCGTCGTCGACCAGGATCATCTTGGTGGGGATGGCTCTGCGCATCCGTACCGTCTCACCGGCCACCGCGGAGTCGCTCATCAGCCGCCGGCCCCAGGGGACGTTGCTGTAGGCGGCGTCGTACAGGCCGAGGTAGCGGGCGCCGCCCTCCAGCGCGGCCGGGGGCGGGAGGAGGAGGCGGTGCGGCGTGGGCTCGGTTTCGAAGGCGATGGTGAAGGCGGCGCGGACGAGGCGGGTCCCGGCGGCGTACAGTTCCACGGCCTTGGCGGCGGCCTCCGCCATCGTCGGGATGACCTGGATGCCGCTGATCGGCGCCGAGGCGGGGTGGTCGTCGTGGGCGCCCCAGCGTGCGGCGAGCGCGCGCCAGCCGGCGGCGAGGCGGGCCTGGCGGCCGGTGAGCTCGGCGTGTTCGCGATCGAGGAGCGTGCGGAGGGCGGCGGCGAGGCCGACCGGTCTGAGCAGGGCGTCGCCCTCACCTCCGCGGAAGGCGACGCCCATCGAGAGCAGTTCGAGGGTCTCCGGGGCCTGTCCGTCGACGTCCACGTCCAGCTCCAGCGCCCCGTTGGAGGTGAGCCGGTCGTAGAGCGCCTGTGCCTGCGGGCTCACCAGCCCGGCGAGGCTGTTTTCCGCCATCGGACCCTCCTATGGATGTGGGATCAGCCCCAGCCCACGCCGTCGTCGAACCACAGCATGACTTCCTCCCCCGTATCTATGTGGAACTTCCTGACATGTCCTTTGTAGGAGAGGCCGGGAAGGCGCACAGCCTGGAGGGTTTCAGGGGAGGCCGGGGAACCGTCAGCGGCGGGCGGTCGCCTGTTCACCCAAGGCGGCGATGCCGTACAGGAGACCGCCGACCAGATCGCCCACGCTGAACGCGGTCGCCATCGACATCGCGGTCAGCCGGCAGGCCCCGTCCGACAGCCGCGGCCGGGCGCTCTCGCCGGTCACGATCTCCAGGGCCCTGCCCTCCAGGTCCACCAGGACGACCACGCCGTTGGTGGCGTCGTCGCCCAGCGCCGCGTGCAGGCGTTCGGCGAAGTGGCGGCGCCCGCCGACGGGTCTGCCGAGGAAGACGCCGAAGCGCAGCCCGCTGCGGCGCTCGGCGAGCATGAGGGCCTGGCGCAGGTCATCGGCCTGGGCCGCGGTCAGTACGCGCATCGTCTCACCATCCCGCCGTCGCCCCGCCGATGTTCCTGCCCGGTTCCGCGGTCTCGGCCGCGCTCACCCAGTCGACGTCCGGCGTCCGTGCCCAGTGGGCGGCCCGGTCGGCCAGCACCAGGTCGGAGGTGCTGACACCGGACTCACTTCTGGACGGCCCGCCGAGCCAGACCGGCCCTTCCGCCGCCCTGCGGGCGCTGCCGCGCCCCGGCGCCAGGACCAGCAGGCTGATCAGCACGAAGATGCCGAGGGATGCACCGATGAGGAAGCCGAGGATCTGCCACGCGCTGCTCACACCATGACCGTAATCCTGGTTCGGCTGCCCGGCCAGACCTCATATGAGAGAGTCATGAACCAAGATCCCCCACAAGAGGTCAAAACTGCTGTGGACACACCAGAATCGATCGGTCGTTACCCGGTTGAGCGTGCCCTCGGTGCCGGCGCCTTCGCGTCGGTGTGGCTGGCGCGTGATGACCAGTTGCAGTCTTACGTCGCCATCAAGGTGCTCGCCGAGAACTGGTCGGTGGAGCCCGCGGTGCGGGAGCGATTCGTCAAGGAGGCGCGGCTTCTGCGCCAGGCTGACTCTCCGCACATTGTCCAGGTTCATGACATCGGCGAGCTTCCGGATGGCAGGCCGTACTTTGTCATGACCTATGCGGATATGGGGACACTCGCCGGACGCCTCGCGGACGGACCTCTGCCCGTGCCGGAGACGCTGCGGCTGCTCGCCGAGATCGCCGACGGGGTCGGCGAGCTCCACCAGCTGGGCATCGTGCACCGCGACCTGAAGCCGTCCAACGTGCTGTTCCGCACGGTGACGGGTGGCGGCGAGCGGGCGATGGTGGCCGACCTCGGCGTCGCGCGGGCGCTCGCCGACGCCACGAGCCACACGATCGCCGCCGGCACGCCCGGCTACATGGCTCCCGAGCAGATGCGGCTCGACGGCGCGCCCGACGAGCGCGCCGACGTGCACGGGCTGGGGGCCCTCGCCTATCACCTGCTGACGGGCCAGGTTCCGGGCTCCGGCGCGGTACGGCTGGCGCCGCACCGCCTGCGACCCGAGGTGCCCGAGCGGATCAGCGCGGCGGTGATGAAGGCCATCGACCCGGACCCGGATCGGCGCTGGCGGAGCGTGGCCGACTTCGACGCGGCCCTGCGCGGCACCGAGCCGGACGCGGCCGCCGGCCTTCCCGGCCATGGCTCCGAGCCGGAGCCCGCTGAATCGGCCGCCAAGCCACGTAAGCCACCGGGCAAGGCGCTGCTGGCGGGCGGCACGGCCCTGGTGCTCGCGGGCGCGGTCGTGGCCGTCGTCCTGACCCGGGGCGATGGCCCCGGGCAGGTGCCCGGCCCGGGCGGCACCACTCCGAGCGCGGTGGCCCAGCCGCACAACGACCTGCGCGACGACGCCCCGGTGCCCCAGCAGTACCGCCAGATGATCATCGAGGCCGGGACCTGGTGCGCCGACATCAAGGGCCTCTCTCCGGCGCTCATCGCGGCGGTGCTGAAGGTCATGAGCGACTTCGACCCCGACCTGAGCGACAAGGAGAACGACGAGTACGGCATCGCCCGCTGGACCCCCAGAGTGCTGCGGCACTGGCAGCCGGGCGGTCTCAACCAGTCCGAGCCGCGCCCGCCCTACAGCGTGGAGCTGTCCGTGCAGGCCATGGGCCGCTTCTTCTGCGTCCTCGGGCAGCAGATCTCCCACATCAAGGGCGACCCGGCGGCGAACCTGGCCGCGCTCTTCCTGTCCGGCGTGGAGCCGATGAGGCGCTCCAAGGGCATCCCTCCGTTCACGAAGGAGCGAGTGGACCTGATCATGAAATATCGGAGCGAGTACCAGAAGAGCTAAGGCAGCAGCCGTAGATCCGTGTCGATCACCAGGTTGAAGCGGAGCGCCAGGTTGATCAGGGCTGCACGCTGCCAGTCGGCCTTGCCTCCCTCGTCGGCCTGCTTCACCCGCAGCTTCGTCCTGGCCAGGTAGTCGATGTGGAAGTTGGCTCCGCTCCTGGTGAGGCCGTGTCCCGACAGTCGCTCGATGAGCTGCGGCACCGTCGGCACCACGGTGCTGGAGGGGTCGCGCAGCCGGGGCTCGCAGAGCGCGACCAGGATGAGGAAGTACTTGGCGGTCCGGTCCAGGGGGAAGACGCCCATGGTGGTCGCCCCCGATCCGGCCACCGTGGCGGCCTTGCCGTACACGTGCTCGGGGGCGAAGACGAGGAAGCCGGTCGTGCCGTGCTCGGCGGGAAGGATCACCCGCGAGAACTCGAACGGCACCGGCATGCCCATCCGCTGCGGCGGCACCTTGACGAACTCGCCGCCGCCCTCGGGGTTCTCGACGACGTAGGTGCGGTCGGTGGTGAGGTTGGCGATCAGCCAGTAGTCGTCGACGGCGGTGATGCGCCCGGCCATGCGCGACACGGCCCGGTCGGCGATCACGATGTCCACGGGGACGTCGTCGGAGCCGCGGCCGAACGTGGCGGATTCACCGGGATTGAGCTCGGCCGCCACGGCCGTGTCGGTCTGGATGAGAACGGTGCGCATGGCCATGGTTGTAACGTCCTCGCCCTCTGTGCGGCCATCTGTAAGGTTCCAGGGTTTACCAGAGCTCGGGCCGCCGATCACCCCAGAATCCGCCGCGGTACGCCTCGACCTGGGCCGACAAGGAGATCAAAACCCCTTCCTCCCCGGTACGGCCGGCCAGCATGACCCCGATCGGCAACGCCTCCTCGGTCCAGTAGAGCGGCAGGTTCACCGCCGGCTGCCCGGAGACGTTGTAGATCGCCGGGAAGGCGGCGAAGCGCTTCATCCGCTCGAACGTCAGCTCGGGGTCGTCGCCCTCCTCGAACCAGCCGACGGGCCGGGGCGGCTGGGTGACGGTCGGGGTGAGGACGGCGTCGTAGGCGTTCGTGACCGTGAGCGCGATCCGCGTGGCGAGCTGGAGCGCCGACTGCGCCTGGAGGAAGGACGGCGCCGGGGTGGCGAAGCCGCGCTCGCGCAGCCATCTGGTCAGCGGCCTGAGCGTTTCCTGCCGGTCGTCGGCGACCGGATGCATGCAGGCGAAGGCGTACCAGAGCGTCACGAACCGCGGCACCAGCTCGGGCCCGAACGGCGGCGCGATGTCGACGACCTCGTGCCCGAGAGCGGCCAGTGTCTTCGACGCCTCCTCGTAGGCCGCCATGACCTCGGGATCCACCTCGGTGCCCGGCACCACGGGCTCGGCGTAGCGGGCGATGCGCAGCCGTCCGGGCTGCCGGGTGGCGCACTCCAGGAAGGTGCCCGCCTGCGGCGGGGCGAGGTAGAGGTCACCGGGGTTGTTGTGGGCCATCACGTCGAGCAGCGCCGCGGCGTCGGCGACATTCCGGGCGATCGGCCCGTTGGTCGACATTCCCGCGAGGTCAGGGATGATCGGGGCGAAACTGATGCGGCCGCGGGTCGGCTTGATGCCGAACAGCCCGCACACGGAGGACGGGATCCTGATCGAGCCCGCGCCGTCGCTACCCTGCGCCACGGGTGCCAGACCGGCGGCCACGGCGGCCGCGGCGCCGCCGCTCGACCCGCCCGCCGAACGCGTGAGGTCCCACGGCGTCCGGGAAGGGGGTGACAAAGATGTCTCTGTGTAGCAAGGCAGCCCGAACTCGGGCGTCGCCGTCTTGCCGAGCATGACCGTGCCGGCCTCGCGCAGCCGTTCGACCACGGTGTCGTCGACCGGCGCGACGAAGCCCTGGTAGCTGCCCGATCCGAACATGATGGGCACGTCCTTGACCAGATTCAGGTCCTTGATCGGCACCGGGACCCCGGCCAGCGGGCCGTCGGGCAGAGCCTTCTCCAGCGCCCGTGCCTGGGCGATCGCCCGCTCCGCCGTGACGGTGACGTAGGCGCCCACCTCGGCGTCGAGACGGTCGATACGATCAAGGTAATGACGGGTCAGCTCGACCGGCGACAGCTCGCCGTTCCTGATCGCTTTGCCCTGGTCAAGTGCCGAGAGATCGTGAATCGCACTCACACTACTGAACAGTAGGGATCTCTAGCAGAGAATGTAATAGATACCCGGAAATCGGACGAGGAACACGATGACCTGGGCCATAAAAGTATGGACGCCCCAACACTAGGAAACCCGACGATCAGCAAGCTACCTTGAGTTACGTGGACTCCGACCTCCAGCGAGAAGACGGTCACAATACGTCACCGATCTGGGTGAGCGACAGGCCGGAAGATGAGGCCCCCGCGGCCAAGAAGTCGCCGGCCGCGACGCCCGCGTCGACGTATGCCCCCATCGAGCGCGCCTCGGTGCGCGCGCTGCTACGGCAGCCTCGATATCGCCGCCTGCGCAATCGTGCGCTGCTGGCGATCGGCGTCGGCGTGGTCGTCGGGATCCTCGTCCGGGACTGGCGTATCGGCGTCACCGCGGCGATCGCCGCGGCCATCGCCGACACCGTCTACCGTGCCCGATCCGCCTCGACCGTGCCCGCCTGGCGCCGTTCCTCCGTGGCGGAACGCCGTACGGAAGGCCAGCTCAAGAGGCTCGAACGCAGCGGCTACCGCACACTCCACGCCCGCGCGATCCCCGGCAGCGAGGCCCAGATCGACCACCTGGTCATCGGCCCCACCGGCATCTACGCGGTCGACTCGGAGAAGTGGGACAAGCGGCTGCCGGTCCGCGTGCAGATGGGCAAGAAGCTCTTCCACGGCCCCTTCGACATGAAGCCCAGGATCACCGAGGCCAAGTTGGAGGCCTCGCAGGCCGGCGAGCTGATCAGCAAGGCCTTCGGCCGCGAGATCGCCGTCGTGCCCTCTCTGGCGATCTACGGGCCGCCCGTGCCGTGGAAGGTCATGACCATCCGCGGCGTGGACGTCTACGAGGGCACCAGGGCGCGTAAGTGGATCACGAAGCGGGAGCACGCGCTCACCGAGGAAGAGATCGACCGCCTGTACGAGATCGCCCAGAGCGTCCTTCCGCCCCGCTACGGCGACGGCTGAGGCGTTCGGCCAGTTCGTCCAGGTCCCCGGCCAGCTCGGCGCTGGCCGGGATACCCGTTTCCGGCACCCGGGACAGCATCGTGCTGCCGAAGCCCGCCACGATCACCGCCTGGTCGATCAGTTCGTCCACGTCCGGCCACGGGAATCCCGGCTGCGCCAGCAGCAACGCGACGCACCCGTGCATCGACGACCACAGCGTGAGCGCCAGCCGCCTCGGGTCGCCGCGCAGGACGCCAGACTCCACGCACCGCTCGACGACGGCCACCATGTGCCCGAAGCAGGCCGCCGCCGCCTCCGGCACCGCCGCCATCCCCTCCGGCACGGTCGCCGCCCCCTCTGGCATCGCCGCCGCCCCCTCTGGCACGGTCGCCGTTCCCTTTGGCACGGCCGCCGCGTCCGGCGCCACCGCCGCGGACTCCGGCGTTGCGGCACGATCGCGCAGGGGCGGCTTCATGAGCAGCACCCGGTACTGCACGGGATGCGCCAGCGCGAAGCGCGCGTAGGCCCGGCCGCAGCGGCCGAGGGCGCGGAACGGGTCGCCGTGGTCGTTCTCGCGGAACAGGCGGGCCAGTTCGTCCCAGACCCGCAGGCAGACCGCCTCCAGCAGGGCTTCCTTGTCGGCGAAGTGCAGGTAGACGGAGGGCGTCGAGATACCGGCGCGGGTGGCGACGGCCCGCAGGGTCAGCGCCTCCTCGGTGCCTGACCCGGCCAGCAGGTCCTCGGCTGCCCGCAGGATGTCCTCGCGCAGGAGCGCTCCCTCGCCGCGCCGGGCTCTGGTCCTGGTCATGCATCTCACATTGACGTTGTTAAGTTAACGATGTCAACCTGAGCGCATGGCGATATTTTGTGATGCGACCGCTGTGACCCCCCTGAACGGCGGATACGCCGCCAATCTCGACCCCCAGTGGGCCGTGGGCACCAAGCTGCACGGCGGCTACCTGCTAGCCGTGCTGGGCCGCGCCGCGGTCGCCGAGGCCGGCGCCGGCCACCCCCACGTGACCGCCGTCAGCGGCGCCTTCGTCGAGCCGCCCGACTTCGGCCACGCCGAGGTGAGCGTGACGAGGCTGCGCGTGGGCAAGAGCGTCGCCCAGGTGCGCGCCGACCTGTCGCAGGAGGGCAGGCCGCGCGTTTCCGCCCTGATCACGCTGGGCCGCCTCGACGACTCCGATCCCTGGTGGACGGCCTCGGAGCCGGTGGACCTGCCGCCCGAGCAGGAATGTTTCCTGTCGCCGGTCGACCCGCCCGGCGCGCCGTTCCCCGTGCCGCTGATGGGGGTGGTCGAGGAGCGCATCAACCCCGGGCACCTCGCCTTCGCCTTCGGCCGGCCGAGCAAGAAAGGCGTGATCGCCACCTGGCAGCGCCTCGGCGACGGGTCCGACTGGGACCCGCTCAGCCTTCTCGTGGCCCTCGACCCGGTGCCGCCGGTCACCTTCGACCTGGGGCTGCCCGGCTGGATGCCCACGATCCAGCTGTCGGCCTACATCCGCCGCCTGCCCGCGCCGGGGCCGGTCCGGGTCAAACTGGAGGCCACCGACGTCGGCGGTGACCGCATCGACCAGGTCGCCCACGTCTGGGATGACAAGGGGCGCCTGGTGGCCCAGTCCACGCAACTGGCCGCGGTCCGGCTGCCCGCCTGATCACCGGTACTTCTCCGCCACCTTGGAACACCAAGGGCTCGACCCGGCGGGCGGGCCGCAGGAACCCACCTGCTGGGGGCGTTCCGCGCCTTTGACGCGCAGGATCAGCACAGGCTTGTCCCGCGGGTACTGCCGGGCCGTCCCGCCGCCGAAGTCGATGCCGCCCGTCGCCCCCTGGATCGCCGGGCCGGAGGCGGTGTGCAACATGCTGAGCTGCCGCCACACCGTGTACGAGTTCACCGGCACCGCGTGCCGTACCGGGCCGCCGAGCCGCCGGATCGCGGTGATCAACGTCTCGGCGGCGTCGTAGGACAGGGCGGCGTGCCCGTCGAGCGTGCGCCCGGCGCCCGGCTCCTGGCACTCGAAGGTGAACGTGCGGAAGAGCTGGTCGTAGAAGTCGTGCGGCTGCGGCTGACCACACCGGTTGGGCGCCACGGCGAACGACTGGTAGTAGAAGGGCACCTGGCCCACCTCGCCGCGCAGCCGTACGTCGGCGGCGTACCGGGAGATGTCATCCCCGGCCAGGATGGTGGGCGGGGTGGCCGGGCAGGTCTCGTTCACGCCCTTGATGAAGGACTGGAAGTCGGGGATGCCGCGCCCGGCGAAGTACACCAGGCCCTTCGCGTCGCACGCGCTCACCCCGGCCTGGCGGGGCTCGCCGGCGTAGGGGTGCTCGTTGGGGTCCTCGGGGCCGGGCTTGGGACTGCCGATGGGGGTGAAGCGCCGGTTCTCCACCGCGAACCCGGCCTCGGCGAAGCGCGCGGACACCTGCTTGCGCAGGTTGTCGCTGTAGTAGTCGCTGACGTCGTGGGAGTAGTAGACGCGCGCCCGCGCCGGCAGGCCGAGCGTGGTGGCGAACGCGGCGGCGACGGCGGCCTGCCGCTTGTTCTGCGGCGCGACCTGGAAGTAGAACGGCGACTCCTCCACCAGCCGGTCGGCGGAGAGCGTCGAGGCGACCATGGGCAGCCCGGCCTTGCCGAGCGCGTGGATGGTGGCGACCGTCTGCCTGCGGCTCTGGTCGAGCCCGACGACTCCGACGATGGGCGCCTCGGCCTCGCTGGAGGAGACGAGCAGGCGGGCGATGGCCTCGCCGTACTGCATGCGACCGCCGCCGTTGGCGACCAGCAGCCGCACGATGGGCTCGCTGGCGCCGGAGGAGTCGTTCTGGTTCTTCTGCGCGATGGCCACGCCCGCCAGACCTTCGCGCACCGCGGCGAGCGAGTCGCGGTTGCCGGAGGTGAGCGCGGCGAGATAGACGATCGTGACGTACGGCCGGGCCGCCTGCGCCTGATCGGCATGCAGGGTCGCGGCCCGCAGGTTCTCCTCGTGGATGCGCCGGTGAACCTGGGCGATCTCCGCGGTGCTCGGCGTGAACAGGTACCCGGGCTCGGCCACGCCGACGCACTCCGCGCCCATCAGCTGCCTGCCCGACTCCGCCCACGGTGTCCACAGCCCGGTGGCGCACGAGGTCCGCTGCCAGGCCACGGTCTGCCCCGCGTACGCGCCGGCCGTCGCGGCCAGCACGCTCCAGAACAGCGCGATCGCCACCGGCGTGGACCACCAGGGCGGCTTCCTGGTGGGCGGCACCCAGAACCGGCTCGCGGTGCTGAGCACGACCGGATCCTTCGGCAGGCCGGGCGCCCGCACGTCGAGCGGCTCACGCAGCACCTGCAGCGCCGCGGCCCGCCCGGAGGCGACGAGCTCGCGCCGCCAGCGGATCAGCGCCGAGACCGGGTCCTCCTCCTCGGCGGTGGGCGGGTCCCCGCCGGGCAGGTAGGTCACCACCACGACCGGATCGAACGACTCCAGGTCGGAGCGCCGCTCCGCGATCAGCTCGACCAGTTCCCCGCCGTGCTCGTTGAGCAGGAGCAGCGGGTAGAAGACGTGCCCGGCGCCCCGTACGTGCAGCGGCGTGCGCCGGTACTGGCGGCTCAGGTCGTCGAGGAAGGCCGACAGCAGAAGCCGGTCGATCCGCCCGGAGTCGGCCGGGTCGAGGTCGGCCAGCAGCGCGGGCAGCCCGGCCTTGGCCGAGTCCTGGGCCAGCGCCGACCGCAGCACGCGCAGCCGGCCACTGAGCAGGGGTGTCTTCCCGCTGAGCCGCCAGTCGTGCAGGAACGGCGGAGCCAGCTTGAGCAGGACGTTGAACGGGAACGGCACGCTCTCGCCGCCCCGCTCGGCCGCCTCGATGCCCCAGCCCCAGGTGCGGTCGACCGCGCGCAGCGCCTCGCGGGCGGCCTCCTCGGTGTCGGGACCGGCGTCGGCGTGCCGGGCCGTCCAGGCGGCCAGGACCTTCACCGTCATCCGGTAGCGCGGGAAGCGCAGGCCGGGCATGCGCCTGAGCTTGCCGTCGGCCGACGAGCGCCGCTCGGTGCCGGCGCTCAGGTCGGCGACGATCCTGGCCAGGATGACGGGCACGGTGTCGCCGGGCGCGATCTCGGGCTTGGAGCGGCGGATGCGGGTGGAGATCACCGGACGTAACGCGACGGCGTCCCTGACCAGGAACTCGGGCCAGTCGCCGGCGTTGCGCAGGCGCATGATCGGGATGCCGCGGCGGCCGGTGTGCTGGGGGCGTTCCTGCGGCTCCTCCTCCTGCCGCTCGAAGCCGGCCGGGACGTGCGGGGAGTCCTGCACGCCCTCTCCCCGGGCCGGTCGCCGGCACAGCCGGTCTATCGTGTGAATGAAGTTGCCGACCCTGGCCGTGAGGTCGGACTCGACGCGCCCCGAAGTCATGCGAACCTCGATAGCACCGTCGGTCGATCTTGTCACCGTTATCCCGAGCGGTGGACATGCGTCTCAGCTGTCGGGCGATAGCCGTACCATGTGAAGACTTACTCACGATGGGAGAAGCTCAATGCCCGCCCTCAGGTCACGTACGGTCACCCACGGTAGGAACATGGCCGGAGCCCGGGCCCTCCTCCGGGCGACCGGCGTAGCCGGGAGCGACTTCGGCAAACCGATCATCGCGGTGGCCAACAGCTTCACCCAGTTCGTGCCGGGTCATGTGCACCTGCGCGAGGTCGGCGACGTGGTCGCCGGGGCGATCAGGGAGGCGGGCGCGATCCCGCGGGAGTTCAACACGATCGCCGTCGACGACGGCATCGCGATGGGCCACGGCGGCATGCTCTACTCGCTGCCCAGCCGCGAGCTGATCGCCGACGCCGTGGAGTACATGGTCGAGGCCCACTGCGCCGACGCCCTGATCTGCGTCTCCAACTGCGACAAGATCACGCCGGGCATGCTGCTGGCCGCCATGCGGCTGAACATCCCGACCGTCTTCGTCTCCGGCGGGCCCATGGAGGCGGGCAAGACGCCCGGCAAGAAGCTCGACCTCATCGACCCGATGATCGCCTCCGCCGACGACAGCGTCTCCGACGACGAGCTGCTGGAGATGGAGGAGAACGCCTGCCCGACCTGCGGTTCGTGCTCGGGCATGTTCACCGCCAACTCCATGAACTGCCTCGCCGAGGCGATCGGCCTGGCCCTGCCCGGCAACGGCACGATCCTGGCCACGCACAAGCGGCGCGAGCAGCTCTTCAAGGACGCCGGCCGCACGATCGTCCAGCTGGCCAAGCGCTACTACGAGGACGACGACGCCAGCGTGCTGCCGCGCGCGATTGCCACCCGCGAGGCCTTCGAGAACGCGATGGCGCTCGACGTGGCCATGGGCGGCTCCACCAACACGATCCTGCACATCCTGGCCGCGGCCCGTGAGGGCGAGGTCGACTTCGGCCTCAAGGAGATCAACGAGATCTCGCTGCGGGTGCCGTGCCTGTGCAAGGTGGCGCCGGCCACGAACAAGTACCACGTCGAGGACGTCCACCGCGCCGGCGGCATCCCGGGCATCCTGGGCGAGCTCGACCGCGCCGGGCTGCTCCACCGCGACGTCCGGACGGTCAACGGCGGCACGCTCGGCACGCTCATCGAGGAGTGGGACCCCGTCTCGCCGACGGTTTCGCCCGAGGCCACCGAGCTGTGGCACGCCGCGCCCGGCAACGTGCGCACGGTCAAGCCGTACTCCCAGGACAAGCGCTGGGACGACCTCGACCTCGACCGCGCGGAAGGCTGCATCCGCGACCGCGAGCACGCCTACAGCGCAGACGGCGGCCTGGCCGTTCTCTACGGCAACATCTCCCGCGACGGCGCGGTGGTGAAGACGGCCGGCGTGGACGAGTCGATCTGGAAGTTCTCCGGCCCAGCGGTGGTGTTCGAGTCGCAGGACCAGGCGGTCGAGGGCATCCTCGGCGGCAAGGTCAAGGCGGGCGACGTGGTGGTCATCCGCTACGAGGGCCCCAAGGGCGGACCCGGCATGCAGGAGATGCTCTACCCGACCTCGTTCCTGAAGGGCAAGGGCCTCGGCAAGGTCTGCGCGCTGGTCACCGACGGCCGCTTCTCCGGCGGCACCTCGGGGCTGTCGATCGGCCACGCCTCGCCCGAGGCGGCGGAGGGCGGCGCCATCGCGCTGGTGGAGGACGGTGACATCGTCGACATCGACATCCCCGGCCGCCTGCTGGAGCTGCGCGTGCCCGAGGCCGAGCTGGCCGCCCGCCGCGAGCGCCTGCTGGCCGAGCTGGGCGGATACCGCCCGCGCGACCGCAAGCGCGCCGTCAGCGCGGCGCTGCAGGCCTACGCGGCGATGACCACGTCGGCCTCGACGGGCGCCTCGCGCGACCTGTCGCAGCTGTCGTCACACCTCGTCCAGCGGTAGCGAGGAGAAGCCCGGCACCTGCTCGGGAATCACCAGCTTGCCCTTCGAGGTCAGCAGGGAGGTGGTCAGCGCCGTGGCCACCTCCTTCAGCGCCGCGCCGACCGGCCGGGTGTGGTCGGCGAGGAAGGCGCCGTGGGTGGCGACCTGCCGGATCGTCTCCGCGTTGCAGTCGCCCACTCCGAAGGCGATCACGTTCGGCCGGGCGGAGAAGGCGGGCGAGAGCAGATCCCGGTGGGAGGTGGTCCAGCTCTCGTCATTGGGCCGGCCGTCCGACAGGAAGAAGACCGTGGGCCGGTAGACCGTGCCGCCGGCGGCCTTGATCAGGAAGACGTCGCGCTCGATGGTCGCGCGCAGGAGCTCCATGGCGGGGCCGTAGCGGGTGCCGCCGCGGGCGCGCAGCTGGGGAAGCACGTCCAGCGCGCCCAGGTCGGCCAGCGGGAGCAGAATCTCGGCGGTGCCGGAGAAGCCGATCACGCACAGCCGGGTCGCGGCGGGGGCGCGGGCCATGTCCAGCCGCAGCGCCTCCAGCCCGGCGTTGACCGCGTCGAGCGGCTCGCCGATCATCGAGGCCGACTCGTCGCAGACGAAGTAGAACGGCAGCACGTGCTCCGGCGTGGCCGCCGGGGGATCTGATCGGCGCGGCGGCTCGCCGTACCCGACGAGGGCCTGGAAGAGCTCCATCACGGTCGGGCGGCGCGCGGACTGCTTGGCCAGGCAGCGCTCGACGAGCGTGCGCAGCGTCCCGGACAGCGGCCCGAGCTCGGGCTCGCCGTGCGCGATGCGGTTGGCCAGCGCGGCGAAATGGCCGCTCGTGCCGAACGGCGGCAGGCCCGACGCGGCGAAGACCATCGTCGCGCCCCATGCCCACACGTCCGCCTTGGGCCCGAGCGGGCCCCCGCCGAACTGCTCGGGCGCCATGTACGGCGGAGTGCCGATCTGGGTGTGGCGGGAGAAGTCGGTGGCCTCCAGCGCGCGGGCGATGCCGAAGTCCACCACGCGCGGCCCGTCGGGCCCGATGAGCACGTTGGCGGGCTTGAAGTCGCGGTGCACGATGCGGGCGCCGTGGATGGCGGCCAGCGCGGTCGAGGTGAAGATGGCCAGGCGTTCGAGCGCGGCGCCGGAGTACGGGCCGTCGCGTTTGACCGCGGTGTCCAGCGAGGGACCGTTGACGAACTCGCTGATGATGTACGGCATGTCGCCGTCGATGTCGGCGCCCAGGATGACCGCGGTGCACGCCCTCGGCACCTTCAGCGCGGCGGCCAGCTCTCCCGCGAAGCGCCTGCGCGCCTCGGGGTCGTGGGTCCAGCCGGCCCGTAACACCTTGATGGCGGCCAGCTCGCCGGTGGGCGAGCGGCCCAGGTAGACCAGGCCCTGGCCGCCCTCGCCGAGCCGGTTGAGTATCTCGTAGCCGCCGATGCGGCGGGCGTCGCCAGGACGCAGGTCAGCCGGCACGCCAGACCGCCTGCCTCGCCCAGTCGGCGCCGATCTTGCCGGCCTGCCGCAGCAGGTTCGCGGCCAGCACGCACTTGGCCGCCGCCGCGTTCAGCATCGAGGCGGTGGCCCTCGCGCCCGGGTCGGGTAACGCGCCCACCAGCGCGGCCAGGCGGGTGATTCGCCCGGCGGCCACGTAGAGCTCGGCGGCGATCCGGTCGGCCTGCCCCAGGCTCTCCACCAGGGCCCGCGCGATCCGCTCCAGCTCCGAGCCGTTCATCTCACACCCGGTTGGCGTAGTCGGTCGCGGTCTTGGCCGCGCTGTGCAGCGAGCCCGCCGCGGCCTTGACCGCCCGCGAGGCCTCCTGCAGCACCGCGATGATCTGCTTGTCCGCGGCGGTGGCCGAGCCGCCGATGAGCTCCTGCACGCGGGCGACGGCCTGGGAGAACTTCACGTCGAAGGCCTGGATGCCGCCGGCCGCCTGCCTGGACTGGTAGGCGACGTCGTGCAACTGCTGCTTGACCTGCTGGATCTGGGACATCTATCCGGCTCCGATCACGAGGACCAGCACGATGACGAGCGCGACCGCCCCGATGAGCACATAGATCCAGACCGGTCGCCGGGACGGCGGCGCCACCGGCCGCGGCGGCGGTGGAGGGGGCGGCGGCGGATTGGCCGTGACCATGGAACGGGCGGCCAGAAGCTCGGCGAGGCTCTCGTTCAGCCCCTCCTCCAGCCGCTCCAACGTGGCCAGCGCCGCCCTGGCCGTGGTGGGGACCCCCAGGTCGAAGCGGTCCGCGGGGCCCTCCCGTGGCACCTCGCCCTCGGTCATGACCTTGTGGCAGAGCCCGTCGAGCTGCCCGAGCCGCCTCTCCACCTGCTGCCTCTCCTGTACGGCCGTCGCCAGCCGCTTCTCCGCGGCCGACACCGCCCGCTTGGCGGCGGCCTCGACGGCGTCCAGCCGGCTCCGCCCCGCCTCGGCCGCGCGCGCCAGCACCCCGAGCGCCTCGGTGTACTCCTCCCACGCGCTCACCCGAAGATCACCACCGGCAGCGGCTCTCCGGACAGCCCGTCGTGCAGCAGCCCCCGGCCGGGCCGGGCCGACCAGGCGACCAGGGGCCCGCACACCTGCTGCACCGCCTCGACCGGGTGGCGCAGGAACAGGTGGGAGCTGACGTGGCAGCGGTCGAAGCCGAGGTGCTCGGTGCACACGTTCATGCGGTTCCACCAGCCGTAGAAGAAGACGCCCACGTCCGGCCCGTCCTTGACGATCTCCTTCAGCGTGTCGGCGGGCGAAGTGAAGTCGTCGCCCATCCGCATCCTGGCGCGGTGCATGCCGAAGCCGAGCACGTGCACCCACGGCTCGCCGTCGTCGCGCCCGCGCATCTCCTCGCGCAGCTCTGCCAGCTGCCCGGGGATCGCCCGCGCCTCCTCAAGCCCGTCCAGCCAGACGAACCGGTCGGCCGGGCGCGCCTTGCCGATCGAGGCGCTGAGCCCGGCCAGCACGCCGCGGGCCGCGGCCGCGTCGTCACCCAGGATGAGCAGCCCGGCGCCCGGCTCCTGGCGCACGTCGAAGGCGGTGGGACGCTCGGTGACGGCCACCGGCACGCCCACCCACGGCCGGACCAGGCCGGGTCCCGACTCCACCGGATGATGCAGCAGAGCGGCCAGGTCGGCGGGCTCGTCCTGCTTGAACACGCGCGGGCGGCGCTCGGCGCGGGCGTGGTGCCACAATTCGGCCCGCAGCGCAGACAGTTCCTCCTCGCGGGCGTGGGCGATCAGCGCGACGCGGTTGGCCTCCGGTGAGCCGTAGTCGTCGTTGAGCACGGCCTGGCCGCGAAAGCGCAGCCCGGCGGCGGCCGTGTTGTGCGAGGACAGCAGCGACTGGGAGTCGGCCGCGGTGGTCTTGAGCACGATCCGGTTGGGGACCTGGCCGAAGATGGCCTCGCGCTTGGTGGCCAGGCGCTGGATGCCCTCGATGGTCTGGGTGGCCAGCACCACGTGGACGCCGTAGGCGCGGCCGAGCCTGACGAGCTTCTCCAGCAGGGCGGTGGCCTCGTCGGCGATCGGGTCGTCCTCGGCGAGCATCACCTGAAACTCGTCGAGCACCAGCAGCAGGCGCGGCGGGCGGTCCGGGCCCGGGTCCATGCCGGCGATGTCGGTCACGCGCAGCCGCTTGAACGTCTCGCTGCGCAGCTCCATCTGCTCGTGCACGTGCCGCAGCACCGCCAGGCCGAACTCACGGTCGCTGAACACGCCCAGCACGCGGGCGTGCGGCAGCCAGCGCTCGCCGCCCAGCCGCTCGAACTCCAGGCCCTGCTTGAAGTCCAGCAGGTACATCTCCAGGTCGGCGGGGGAGTAGCGGGCCGCCAGGCCATGGATGAGCACCAGCAGCAGGTTCGACTTGCCCTGGCCGGCCGAGCCGCCGATGAGGATGTTGGGCAGCGGTGGGTTGCTGCTGCTGAGCCGTACCCAGGCGGGCTCGCGCCCCTCGGCGCCGACCGCGATCCGCAGGCCGTCGCCCTTCTCCACCCGCGCCCACCAGTCGCGGCGCGGCGGCAGCGTCCCGGCGAACGGCACCCGCGGCAACTGCGCGCCCGCCGCCGCCCCCGCCACCGCGGCGAACAGCTCCGGCCCCGGCGGCGGGTCGGGACGGCAGACCACGTTCTCCAGCCCGGCCACCGTGATCCGCTCGCGGCCCGCCTCCACGCGCCGCAACAGCGCGGCCAGCCGCTCGGGCTCCACGCCGTGCTCGGGCCGGATCGCCGCGTTGTGCTGGACGAGGAAGCAGACGCCGCGCCCGGCCGCCGACTCGGCCACCCGCAGCAGGTCCCGCTGCACGCTCTCGTCCACACCCGCCGGGTAGTCGAGCACCACCATCAGCCGGTACGGCTCCGCCAGCTCCTCGAACGCGCACCCGCCCGACTGGGCGACGCGCTGGGCCCGGGTGTGCAGGGTGCGGACCAGGTCGCCGACCCGCTCGGCGAGTTCGGCCACGCCGGACAGCGAACGAGGCAGCGCCTCGCCGAAGACCCCGAGCGCCCCGGTCAGCCTGGGGTCGTACGAGTCCACCTGGACCCGGCCGGCCGGCGTGGCCGCCACCGCCCTGAGCACCGCGCCCAGGACCAGGCCGGCGGCGCCGTCTCCCACGGCGTACCAGCCCGCGGTGGGCAGCAGCGGGACGACGACCGGCACTTCGCCGCAGACGCCGACCCGCACATGTGTGGGGGCCGCGGTGCCGAGAGACCCCCACTCGGCCCCGGAAAAGGGCAGGCCGGCGACGCCGGGCGCGAGTTCCGCGGTTGTGGCAGCCGCCGTCTCCCTCGCGCCGTCCATCGCCCGCCGCACCGCGGCCTGGATCCGGTGCCGTTCCGCCTCGGCCGTACGCTCGGCCTGCCGGACGGCTAGTTGCCGGTCGCGCTCCGCCCCGAGCTGCGCCTCGGCCGCGACCTTCCTGGCCACGGGCGCGTAGGCGCGAAAGGCCGTGACCAGTCCCCTGATCGCGGCCTCGCGATGGGCGACGCTCACAGGGCCACGACCACCCTGGCCGGCCGGAACACCCAGCCGTGCCGCGCGTAGCCGCGGTTCCACACCTCGAGGATGGTGCCCGGCTCGCTGCCCTCCTCCGGGCGGGCGGCCGCCGCCTCGTGGTTGGCGCGGTCGAAGCCGGTGTCGGTGGGTACCTCGTTGATGCCGTTGGCGGCGAGCAGTTCGAGCAGTTCGTCCCGGATCTCCAGTGCGAACTCCTTCTCGCCCTCGCGGCGGTCGATCCGGTCGATGACGGTGGCCACGCCGAGCACCAGCGGCAACTGCAGGTCGCGGAAGAGCGCGCCCTCCGCCTGCTGGATACGGCGGGCCTGCTCCTCAAGGAGCTTGCGCTTGTCCAGATCGTCGGACAGGCGTCGTTTGAACAGGTCGGTCAGGACGTCGAGTTTCTCGGACAGTTCCTCACTCATAGGATCTCCAGGTCGCGCATCGCGTTGCGCATCTGCTCGACGGCGTGGGCCCCCAGGTTGTTGTCCCGTTGCAGCTCGACGGCGCCCAGCGACTGCCCGGTCGCGCCCAGGAACACCTCGGCGTGCACGACGCCGTCGATGTCGTAGGCCATGACCACGCGGATCTCGGCCTCGTCCGGCAGGCCGGGCGGCAGCATCAGCTCCGTCGACTTCAGGACCGTCACGTAGCGCAGGTCCTCGTCGTCGCCCTCGGTCAGCTCGAAGTCCACCACCCGCTGGCCGGGCTGGACGGTGTAGAAGCTCTTCTCCCGCTTCACCGGGATCTTCGAGTTGGCCGGGATGATGATGGAGTTCTGCGCGATGTTGCGCTCGTTGAGCGCGATGGTGCCGAGGCTCTGCGAGGTCACGTCGCTGACCACGACCGGGATGCGGGCGATCGCCCCGCCGGCCGCCGCGCCCAGCGTGTCGGCGTAGACGGCCGCGCCGAGCGCCACCGCCTCGTCCGGGTTGATGCCGATGTCCGGCACCCGGCCGGACATGCGCTGCACCATCGCGCTGACCATCGGCATCCGGGTCGAGCCGCCCACGAGCAGGATCCGGTCGATCTTGTCCCAGTCGACGCCGGCCTTCTCCATGACCTCCTCGACCGTCACCTCGGTACGGCTGAGCAGGCTCGCGGTCAGCTCCTCGAACTCCGCCCTGGTGACCGGCACCTGGAAGCTCGCTCCGTCGGCGCTGACCCGCACGATCGTCTGCGGCATGCTGGTCAGGCGCCGCTTGGCCTGCTCGCACTGGCCGCGCAGCTCGGCCTCGCCCTTGTCCGACTCGCGCACCTCCGGCCCGCCCTGCTCGCGGATGCGGGTGGCGACGTGGCCCATGAGCAGGTTGTCGAAGTCGAAGCCGCCGAGGTTGCGGTCGCCGCCGGTGGCCATGATGTCGAACTCCGTGCCGGTCACCCGCATGATCGTCACGTCGAAGGTTCCGCCGCCCAGGTCGTAGACGAGGAAGACGCCGCTCTGCTGCTTGTTGAGCCCGTAGGCGATCCCGGCCGCGGTCGGCTCGTTGATCAGGCCGAGCACGTTGAGCCCGGCGATCTCGCCGGCGTCCTTGGTCGCGGTACGGCGGGCGTCGTCGAAGTAGGCGGGAACCGTGACGACCACGTCCCTGACCTCCTCCCCGAGCTGCATGGAGGCGTCGGCGGCCAGCCGCTTGAGCACCAGCGCGGAGACCTCCTCCGCCCGGTACTCCCTGCCGTCGGCGTCCACGTACGCCGCCCCCGGCTCGCCCATCTTCCGCTTGACGAACTCCACGCAGTCGTCGGGCAGCACGGCGGCCAGCCGCTTGGCCTCCACGCCGACCAGCGGCGTGCCGTTCTCGAAGACCACGACGGACGGCGTGAGCCGTTCGCCCTCGCGGTTCTCCAGGATCTCCGGGGAGGGCCCGCGCACGATGGCCGACGCCGAGTACGTGGTGCCGAGGTCGATGCCGATGACCGTCATCAGCGCACCCGGACGATCTTGGCGTTGATGCGCCACTGCGGAAGGTAGTGGTTGCGGATCTGGAGGTGGATGCGCAGCCAGGCCAGGCCGCCGCCGACGAGCAGGCCCAGGAAGAAGCCGCCGTTCCCGATCTCGCTCATGAAGGCGGTGATGACGAAGGCGATGATCACCCAGAGGATCACGGTCTTGGTGATCTTCCAGGCGGTCACGCCGAACAGGTGCTTGGTCTCCATCGCGACCAGGTACTGTTCCTGGTCGGCGAGGCGCAGCATGATCTGCTCGTCGTCGCTCAGCGTCCTGACCCGGTTCAGCACGGCACGGATCTGCGCGATCTCCTCGGCCGAGGTGATGTAGTACCCGTCGTCCTGCTTGGCCACGGGGATCGTCTCGGCGTGCGCGAGCAGCACGTCGGCCAGGTAGTAGGCGGCCATCCGCTTGTTGGAGCCGTGCAGGTGGAGCTTCTCCAGCACCGGGATCGCCTGGGCGTAGCGGCCCTGGTTCGCCAGGCAGCCGGCGATGCCCAGGTCGGCCTCCTCCGAGCCGCCGGTCAGCCGGTTGACCTGCTCGTAGCAGGACAGCGCCCGGTCCCACTGCTCCAGTTCCTCGTAGACGCCGCCGAGTTCCAGCTGCCGGTCGGGGTTGGCCGCGTCGAGCGAGGTGGCCTGCTGCGCCTCGTAGAGCGCTTCGCTGAGGTTGCCCAGGCCCGCGTTGGCACGTGCCAACAGGCTCCAGACCTCGGCGGAGGCGCCGAGCGTGTTGCGGGCCTCGCGGGCGCAGTAGGCGGCGGAGTTGTAGTCGCCGACGGCGAGGTAGTCGCGGGCCTGCTGCAACCAGTCGCCGCTCGCCGACGAGGCGGTGACCGGCGCCTGGGAGCCGCCGCCCGCGGCCAGGAACGCGTTGAGCTGGAGATCGTAGCCCTTGCGCCGGGCGTCGTCGAGCAGGATCTCCCTGGCCTTGGTCAGCAGCGCCACCTTCTGCTCGGCCTCCTGCCGCTTGCTGAGGTCGGAGCTGTTGGTGCGCTTCTGCCACTGCCGGAGCTCGTTGGTGATCTTCTTCTTGATGACGTCGGCCGGGTCGTTACGCTCCGCGCCGACGATGGCGTAGTAGTTGTCCATGCCGCGTCTCCATGGCCGGGGGATCTCCATGCTCGGAAGCCAGATCGCGGCCCGCCAGTGCTGTTGCGGCCAATGGCAAGAAGATGACGTTATGTCACGCGCGAGGGCGGCCTATGCTCCGGTCGTGGAAGTGATCACGGTTCAGCGCGACTTCCAGGGCAGCACGGCCGTCGAGACCCGGCACCTGCGGCCAGGAGAATCCATCACCTTCGGTCGCGGCACCGCCGACACCCCGGTCGACCTGCGGCTCGACGACCCGGCCGTCTCGCGCAAGGCGGGGCTGCTACGGGCGGTCAAGGACTACTGGGAGATCTCCAACCTGTCGCGCCGCTACGCCTACGTCGTGGAGAACCTGGAAGGCGGCGGATTCGTCCGGCTGTCACCGGGCACGGTCGACGCGCCGATCCCGTTCGAGACCGCCAGGGTCCGCGTGCCCGGCCGCCAGGACCAGCTGACCTTCCTCGTGCTGGCCCCGCTCAAACGCCGCCTGGCCACCGAGCACGACCCCGGCGGCGCCACCGGCACCCCGCAGCCCTACCCGCTCGACCCCGCGGCCAAGTACTTCCTCGTGCTCGCCGCACTGTGCGAGCCTCAGCTGCGCGACCCCGCCCGCGACCGCGTGCCGAGCGTCCCCGAGGTACGCCAGCGGCTGGCCGCCCTGGGACTGAGCCGCTCGGCCATCAACTACCACGTGGACTTCCTGGCCGGCACGAAGTTCCGGCTCCAGCCGCCCGGCCAGGGGGCCGGGGTCGACTGGAAGCCCCGCTCGATCGTCAAGCACGCGCTGCGCTTCGGCCTGATCACCCCCGCGCACCTGGTCCTGCTACCCCCGGACTAGCAGGCTCGCCACGTGGTCGCTGACGCCCTTCAGCAACGTCGAGGGCATGATCGGGTGGTCGGCGATCGCGGAGAACAACGAGGGCAGGCCCGGCAGCGGGAAGCCGTCGTCCTTCAGCGCCGCCGCCCCGACGTCGTTCTTGTCCAGCGCTCCCCGGCTGCGCTCCCACGCGTCCAGCACCTCCTCGGGGGAGGGCACGCCGAAGCCGTGGCCCACCGGGGCGGCGTGGCGCAGCCGTACCAGGGGGGTCTCGGCGAAGGCGAGCGCGCTGCGGGCGCGGGTGCCGAGCTCGCGGCGCGGTTCGGGAGCGATCCAGTCCATGGCCGTGCACGGCTTGCGGCAGGTGGACACGCACACCGCGAGCGCGCCGGCGACCTGGCTGTGCTGGCGGTCGAAGTAGGCCCGCCAGCCTTCGGGCGGCTCACCGGCCACCCGCAGCGTACGGTTGGTCGCCGACTGCTCGGACTTGGTGTGGTCGCAGTCGCGGTCGCCGATCACGCCGAACCTGCTGCCGTCGGCGCTCAGCCCGTGCGGCCAGCGCGCCGGGTCGCCCGCGTGGCCCAGCTGCGGTTCGAAGGCCAGCAGCGGCAGGTACTCGCTGGCGATGTGCACCGCGGCGATCATCGGGCTGAGCTCGCGCCGGTGCCACCGGATCGCGATGACCTCCAGCAGCAGGCCGTAGGCGGGGCGCAGCGACTCCAGGGCGCCGCGCGGCGTCTCACGGGGCGTCTGCGGCATGTGGCAGGCCCGCGCCCGGCGCTTCAGGTCGGCCGGCACGCTCCGCGCCTCGACGGCGAAGTCCTCGGCGTCCAGTGAGAGCAGCCGCTGCCCGAACTCGCACACGGCGGCCACCTCCTCGTCCGAGGCGAGGGCTCCGAGGTCGGCGAAGGCATAGCGGTGGGCCAGCGCGACGAGCAGATCACGAGTCGTATCCACGCGATCACTCTCTCACGGCTCGGAAACCACCCGCGTCGCCCCGGGACCCGGGTGCGCGCGGTCTGTTCTGGCGGTCACTTTGCGAGCTTGGAGATGGTTCGCGGGGTCCTGGAGCAGCGTGCGGTCTGTTCTGACGGTCACCCTGCAAGCTTAGAGATGGTCCGCAGGAGCCCGGAGCGATGCACTAGCTGTCATGGATATGCACTGGACAGATCAGAACCCGAAGTCGGGCACCACCCATCACGACGGGCAGGGCTCGCGGACGCACTGAATCTCGCCCGGCTGGCCCGTGGGCTCGACGGTCGGCTCCTCCGGTCCTGGCGTCGTGGGCTCGGCCGTGGGCGTGGGCTCCACGGTCGGGGTCGGCTCGGCGGTGGGAGTGACCGTGGGTGTCGGCCGCGTCGGCGTCGGCTCGGGCTCGTTCGTGGCCGTCGGGGTCGGCTTGGGAGTGGGGGAGGTCTTGGCGGGCGGCAGCGCCGGCTTGCCCTTGACCTGCTCGCGCTCGGTCTGCGGCGTCACCGTGGCGTTGCCGCCGGGCGGCAGGATGCTCTGCTGCTCAAGCGGCGCCACCGGGCGCAACCACAGGGAGCCCACCACGGCCGCCGTGGCCAGCACCGCGGCCGACACGGTCAGCGCGCCGACCAGCGCCCGGCGGCGGCGCGGCGCGGGCGAGGCGTGGGGGTCGGCCAGCGCCCTGCGCGCGGCCTCGCCCATGTCGGCGGCCGAGGCCCAGCGCCGGTCGGGCGTCTTCTCCAGCGCCCTGGCCACCACGGCGCGCGGGCCCGGCGGAACGTCGTCGGGCAGCGTGGGCGGCGGCTGGTGCAGGTGCTTGTAGATGATCTGCACGGGGGTGTCGCCGTCGAACGGCAGCCGCCCCGTCAGGCACTCGTAGGCCACCACGCCCAGCGCGTAGACGTCGACGGCGGGCGTGACGTCGCTGGCGGTGGCCATCTCGGGCGCGCAGTAGCCGGCCGAGCAGAGCATCGCGCCGGTGGCGGTGAGCTGCCCCGCCGAGACCGAGTGGGCGATGCCGAAGTCGGTCAGCGCCACCCGGCCGTCGGGCCGCAGCAGCAGGTTGCCCGGCTTGACGTCGCGGTGCACGATGCCCTGCGCGTGGGCCGCCGACAGCGCGTCGGCCACCTCGGCGACCAGCCGCATCGTGTGGGCGGGGGTGAGCGGCTCGCGGTCGAGCGCCCGGTCAAGCGACTCGCCCTCGACGTACTCCATCACCAGGTAGCTCAGCGTGCGCTCGCCGACCCTGGCCAGGCCGTAGTCGTAGACGTCGACGACGCCGGGGTGGCGCAGGGTGGCCATGGCGCGCGCCTCGTTCTGGAAGCGCTGGGCGAAGGTGGGGTTCTCGCTGAGGGCGGGGGTGAGCACCTTGAGCGCGACCTCGCGGCCGAGGACCGTGTCGGTGGCACGCCAGACCTCGCCCATGCCGCCACCGCCGATCCGGGTGGTCAGCTGGTAACGATCGTTGAGTGTGGTCCCCGAGCCGAGCACGCCTTCAACGCTAACACCGGTGCCTGCCTGCCACGCGGGAATCAAGAAGCGGGCGCTCCCCGGAAGAGGGGAGCGCCCGCATTGTTCAGAACGCGCCGGTCGTGGTGCCTCCGCTGCCGGTGGCGGGGGTGGTGAAGGCGCTGTTGGCGCCCGGTTGCCACTGGTCGGCGGTGTCGGGGAAACCGGCCTCCTGGCGCTTGACGCACTTCCACTCGACCGGGGTGTTCGGCGGGAGCTTGCCGATCGTGCCGGTCCAGGTCGGATACGCCGTCGGCGACAGCTTGACCGCGCTGGCCACCGACCAGTTGCCCAGCTGCGGGACGCTGCCCACGGCGTAGACGGACTGGCCGGGCGTGGTGGTGCCGTTGGCGCAGGAGAACGTCATCGACACCGGCGCCTGCCCGAGCGTGAACGCGAACGTCTTGGCCGTGGTGACGCTCACGCTCGCCGACTTGGCCACGACGAGGTTGCCGCCCGCGTTGTACCAGCCGCTCGCGGCCGCGTCGAAGGCGGCCTTGTTCGCGTGCTGGGTGAGCGGCGTGCCGTTCAGCGTGACCGCCGAGGCCTGGGTGTCGGTGACCAGCTCGACGACGTTCCGCCGCGCGGCCGGCGCGCCCGTGTACGTGCCGCTGGACGCGGCCACCGTGACGGTCGCGGTCGAGCCGCTGAGCTGCTGCCCGAGCTGCGTCGTCCGTACGGCCCCGCCCTGGTAGGCGGTGGTGGCCCCGTCGTCCTCGTAGAGGGTGAAGTTCGAGGCCGCCGGATCGGCGTACACCCGGGCGACCAGCTCGTCGCGGGTGGTGGCGTCGGTCCGCTTGCCCAGCACGTTCATGGTCTTGTCGTCCACGAACATCTTGGGGATGATCGCCCCCGCCCTGGCGAAGGCGGGCAGCCGGAACTCGCCGCCGACCCACAGCGGGCGGTCGTTGAACCATTGGCCGGTGCTGGTCAGCTTCTCGCCCGTGCGGTTGTCGAACCATGTCCCCGCGGGCAGGTACATGTTCCTCTTGCGTTCGTTCTTGCCGGCCACGACGCCGACGAGGAGGTCGCGGCCGATGAGCTTCTCGCTGCCCATCTCCCGCACGTTCGGGTCGTTCTGGTAGTGGTAGACCAGCGGCGGCACCAGCGGCTCGCCGGTCCGGTTGGCCCGGTGCGCGAGCGAGTAGTAGTAGGGCGTGAGCTCGTACCTCTGGCGGAGGTTGGCGAGGTTGCTGGGCACGTGGCCGATCTGGTCGGGGGAGGTCTGCGCGCAGTTGCACAGGTTCTCGGTGTGCGGGCGGACCGGCACCTCGAACCAGGCGCCGTTGGCCAGCCACTGGGTGTAGAGCTCGTTGAGGTCGGAGTCGAGCATCTCGCGGCGGAAGCCGCCGATGTCGGAGCCGAAGTAGTCGATGCCGGACATCGACATGTGCATCTGGACGTTCTGCTGCTGGGCCAGGGCGGTCAGCTTCGAGCCGATGTCGGCCGACCACATGGCGACGCCGTGGCGCTGCATGCCGGCGGCGCCGGAGCGGGCCAGCAGGAAGGGGCGCTTGGTGGTGCCGCCGGCGTAGCCGCGGGCGATGCTCTCGGCCCACTTGAGGTTGTAGACGTTGTGGTAGTCGGCGTGGGCGTGCTTGCCGGGCAGGACTCCGGCGGTCCAGTCGCCCGCGTCGTACATCTCGGGCTCGCCGAGGTCGAGCCAGTGGCCCTGGACGCCCTGGTCGATCAGCGGCTTGCGCTTGGTGGTGTGCCAGTAGTCGCCGGCGGCGTCCTGGGTCCAGTCGATCATGCCGCCGCGGCCCCACCAGTCGTTGGTGGTGAGGTAGGCGGGCAGGCAGGTCGCGCAGCCGGCCCGGTTGAGGTAGCCGCGGGTGGCCATGTCGGAGTGCTCCGGCCGGTTCTTCCCGATGTAGGACTCTTCTATGGTCATCAGGCCGATGCCCTTGTTCGCCTGATAATCCGAAATAGCGGCGGATGGGTTAGGAAAGGCTGATGTATCCCAGGAAAGTGAGCCCATGCGGGTGTTGTCGGAACCGGCGGTCACCCCGCCGAACCACGGCAGGTCCAGCACGAAGCCGTCCACCGGGAACTTCGCCGTCCGCAGGCCGGTGAGCCGGTTGTCGATCTCGGCCCAGTTGTCGTAGCCGAACTCCGACACCCACAGGCCCAGCGCCTTCTTCGGCGGCACCGGCGGGCGGCCGGTCAGCTCCAGGTAGTCCTTGCGCAGGTCGGGCAGGTCGGCGCCGGTCATCGTGTACCACCGGAGCTGGTCGCCCCAGGTGTCGACCGTCCAGGGGTCACCGGTCAGGTTCCACTCCTGCTTGTAGACCTGGTCGAGCAGGAGGCCGTAGTTGAGGTTGCTCGCGCCGACCGCGAACAGTACCGGGATCTGGGCGTTGCCGACCGGGCCGTTGTCGGTGTCGTAGGCCATGGCGTTGCCGTACTGGCCGCCGGGGGTGCGGGTGCGTCCCACCCAGTCGCCGTCGGCGCTGCCGCCCATGAAGAACTGCTCGCCGAGGCCGTAGGCGTTCTGGATCTGGCCCTTGGTGAGGCTCAGGCCCTTCCACGCCTGGCCCAGGTTGCGGGGGCAGGCCTCGTACAGCTGACGGGTGGGGTCGAAGACCTTCACGCACAGCGTGCCGGGGGTGACCTCGACCTTCATCGCGGCCGTGGTGAGCGTGTTGCCCGACTGGTTGAAGCTGGTGGGGCCGGTGTAGTCCTTCTTGGCGATCTGCGGCGTGGTGAACAGCGGCGCGCCGGTTCCCGGGCCGGCGCCGTTGGCCAGTTCGAAGTGCACCAGGTCGTCGTCGAGGAACTCCACGATCAGGTAGGTGGAGCCGCTGGTGAACTGGACCCGCTGCACCGCCGCCTGCGCGGGCAGGGCGATGAGCAGCGGGGCCAGCAGCGCGGCGAGGAGGATCAGGGCGCGTCTCATGGCCGGGCCACCACCAGGTTGTCGAGGTTGATCCCGTTGCTCGCGTACTCGATCTTGACGGTGTGGGCGCCCGCGGTCAGGCTGACCGGGAGCGTGGCGGTGCCCCAGGTGTCCCAGTTGGGCTGGGCGGGCAGCGACAGGGTGCCGGCGGAGACGCCGTCCACGTACACGGTCCGGGTGGCCGCGACGGTCGTGGAGTAGCGGAACTTCAGCTGGTGGCTGCCCGCCGCGTCCGCCTTCACCTGGAAGGTGACGGCGTCGCCGGCCTGGGCGAAGCCGTCCACGAAGCCGGTGCCGGTGTAGCCGGGGTGGTCGTTGTTGGTGCTCGTGCCGGTCCCGGCGGCGAACTCGGCCTCGTAGGCGGCCTTGTCCACGCCGTTGAGCACGATCGTGCGGTTGCCGGTGGCGCCGGCCAGCTTGACGTGCGTGAGCTGCTGGACCGGGTCCCACCACCAGCCCTCGGACGCCGCCTTGAGGTCGGCGAGCGTGGCGCGCGCCGTGGCGCCGGTGACCGTGCCCGGCTTGGTGGAGGCCACCTGCAGCGTGCTGGTGGTGGTCAGCGCGGGGACCGTGATCGTGGCCGTGTGCGCGCCCCAGTTCTCGGCGCTGGAGATGGTACGGCTCACGCCCGCCGAATCCTCGAAATACGAATAGGAGGTGGACCCCGCCGGATAAATCCGGAAGGCGAGATTGGTGTAGCTGGAGACGCTGTTGCCGATCTCGCCGCCCAGCTCGTAGTCCGCGTTGAGGTTCAGCGGGATGATCGCGCCCGGTTTGGCGTAGACCGGGATCGTGTCCAGCCCGGCCGTGTAGGACTTGGTGCCGGGACCGGTGAAGCGCCCGCCGTTCCACAGGTCGTACCACTCGCCCGCGGGCAGGTAGACGTTCCTGGACGAGGCGCCCTGCGCGGTGACCGGCGCCACGAGCAGCTGCGAGCCGAACATGTACTGCTGGTCCTGCGCCGCGGCCGTCGCGTCACCGGGGAAGGAGTAGCTCATCGCGCGCATCATCGGAGCGCCGGTGACCGAGCCGGCCTTGGCCTCGGTGTAGAGGTAGGGGATCAGGTTCATCCGCACGTTGGCGAACTTGCGGAACGTCGGCACGACCGTGGTGTTGCCGCTGCGCGCCTGCACGTTCCACGGCGTGCGCGCCTCGGAGACCGGCGGATTGGCCTTCTCCGAGTGGTACTGCATGACCGGCGAGAACACCGCCTGTGCCGCGCTGCGCAGATACAGCTCCGCGCTCGGGAAGTCGCCGGTGAAGCCGGCCAGGTCCCACGCCGTGTACGGCACGCCCGACTGCCCCGCCGAGATCATCGCCCGCACCGCCTCCTGGAAGGCGGGGAAGCTGGAGTTCTGGTCACCCGCCCAGAAGATCGAGTTGGCCTGCGCGCCCGCGGTGCCGGCCCGGCTGAAGATCGTGTTCTGCGCGCTCTTGCCCTTGACGTAGGCGTTGTAGGCCTGGGTGTAGCTGTTGGGGTAGGCGTTGTGCATCTCGTCGCCCTTGCGGCCGTCGGCGAACTGTACGCCCCTGCCGAAGATCGCCTCGCTGCCGTCGGTCTTGAAGCCGTCGATGCCCACCTCGTCCATGAGGTAGTCGCGCTTGCTCATCCACCAGTTGGTCGCCGCCGCGCTGGTGAAGTCCGGCACCGTGCTGTCGCCGAACCACTGCCCGGTCGGGATGCGGTACGGGCCGTTCGTCGGGTTCTTCACGACGTAGTTCTGCGCCTGCGCGTAGGCCCTGTCGTTGAGGTGCTGCTGCGGGGCGGTCGGCGGGTTGCTGTCGAAGTTCTCCTTGAGCACCGGGATCTGCCAGAGGATCACCTTGACGCCCTTGTTGTGGGCGTTGGTGACCATGGCCTTGGGGTTCTGCCAGGCGGTGCCCGCGGGGAAGGTCAGGTTGGCGTAGGAGAGCTTGCCGCTGCCGGGCGTCGGCGTGTACGTGGCGCCGTGCCAGACGTAGAACGTGGCCTCGTCACTCCACTGCTCCAGCACCAGGGCGGTGTGCGGGATCTTGTTCGTGGTGACCTTGCCGAGCTCACTCTCCACCTCGGCCTGGGTGTTCCACTCGTTGGCCGACATCCACACGCCGAACGCCCACTTGGGCGGCAGCTGCGGGCGGCCGGTGACCGCCGTGTAGTCGTCGACGATCTTCGCGGGCGTGCCGGTGAAGACGTGGTAGTCGAGGGTGGAGTTCAGGGCGCCGCCGGTGTCCACGGTGAAGGCCGCCCGGTCGCCGGGGGCGAAGCGGGCGTAGCGGCTGGTGTTCACGTAGAGGCCGTAGCCGGCCGAGTTCAGGAAGAACGGGACGCTCAGGTAGGTGCGCCGGGTGGCGCCCTGGTCGCGGTACTGGTTGTAGACGTAGTTGTGGACTTCGGTGCCGCGCTGGTCGAGGCGGTCGTAGCGCTCGCCGTAGCCCTCGAAGCGCTCGCCGGAAGGCGAGCTGTACGCGTCCTCGATCTTGGTCACGGTCGTGGCGCCGTCACTGGCCCAGCGCAGGTTCGCCGCGTCCTGGCGGGTGATCAGCGTGGTGCCGTCGGACTTGTAGACCGACAGCCGGTACGGCGACTTCTGGATCTTCAGCACCATCGCGCTGGTCGAGATCGTCAGCGTGCCCGCCGAGTCGGACACGGTGTAGCCGGAGGCGCCGGAGATGTTCAGGCCCTGGCCGTTCGGCGCGACCTGGGTACGGAAGCGCTCGGCGGCCGGGAAGGCGAAGCGGATCTTCGGCGTGAGGCCGCCCGCGCTGTCACCGGTCGTGACGTCGACCGAGGTGCCGTTGTTGGTGAAGCCGGTGACGTTGGTCGGCGAGCTCCACGAGGTGACGGTGAACGCGAACGGGCCCACGGACTTCTGCCCGCCCCCGTTCACGTCCGCGTTGACCGTGTAGCTGATCTTGTCGCCGCGGGCGAAGCTGCCGAGGTTGATCTTCCAGTAGCTGTTGTTGCCGCTGTTGTAGTCCCAGGCGGCGCCGACCGGGGTCTGGTTGACGCCGTTCTTGGTCCAGGTGGCCCAGACGGTCTGGCCGGGCTCGATCGGCCAGGTGGTCGCCTTGACCGTCACCGCCTCCCCGGCCATCGGGTCGCGCGGCGTGCGCTCGTGCGGCTCGCTGGAGTACAGGTCGTCGATGCCGGTCGGGTGGTGGAAGACGCCGTCGAGGGCGTACGCGGGGACGGTGACGAGGGAGGCAAGCAGGACGATCGCCGCGACGACGACGCCCGACCGTAAGCGGATCACGGGTGGAGCACCTCTCAGACGGAGAAGACGGCGGACAGCTCGGGCCAGCGCTCGGCGGAGCAGAGCACGGGCGGGCGGTCGAGGGGAGCGGGCAGCGTGACCTCCTGCCCGCCGTCGAGGCGCGTGCCGGTCCAGACGTCGACCCACGCGCCTTCAGGTAGATAGACCGAGATTTCCGAAATGTCAGGCTCGGTGACCGGTGCGACCAGCAACGCGTCCCCCAGCTTGTACTGCAGCGGGAAGCGCCAGATCGCCGGATCGTCCGGGTGGTCGAAGAACAGCCCCCGCATCAGCGGAGCGCCGCCGCCGACCGCCTTGCGCGCCTCCTCCACCAGGTACGGCACCAGCCGCTCGCGCAGATGGGCGAACCTGCGGAAGACCGGCAGCACCCGATCGTCACCGGTGCGCTCTGCCACGTTCCACGGCGTGCGGTCCCGGCTCGGCGTGCGGTGGTGGTTGAACTCCGAGTGGTACTGCATGATCGGCATGAAGCACGAGGCCCCCGCCGCCCGGAGATAGAGCTCCGCCCCGGGCACCTCACCCGAGAACCCGGCCAGATCCCACCCCCAGTAGACGATCCCGCAGGCGGAGGCGGTGATCCCGGCCCTGATCGAGTTGCGGAACGCCGGCCAGGTCGAGTCCTCGTCCCCGGCCCAGAACGCGCCGTGCGGCTGCGACCCGGTGAACCCGGCCCGGCTGAAGGTCACCGGCGCCTTGCCGTACGCCCGCAGCAGGTCACCGAACGCCCGCGCGTAGTGCACGGGGAACAGCCCGTTGCCCTCCGCGCCCGAGCGGCCGTCGGCGTAGCGCAGGTCGTGGCCCCACGCGTGCTCGCCGCCGTCGGTCTTGAAGCCGTCGACGCCGACCTCCTCGACCAGGTAGCGGCGCTTGGCCGTCCACCAGTCCCGCACCTCCGGCGAGGACAGGTCGGGCATCAGCGCCAGCGGGAACCACCAGCCGCGGTTGCGGTAGGGCCGCCCGCCGGCCTCCTTCACGCCGTAGCCGCGCTCGGTCAGCTGCCGCGCGTCCACCGCCGCCTGATGGCGGGGGTGCGGGCGCGTCTTCTGCAGCGGGATCTGCCACAGCAGCACCTTCACCCCGCGCTCGTGCAGCTCGTCGACCATGCCCTTGGGGTCGGGCCACGGGCCGTCGGCCGGGAAGGTGTAGTCGGCGTAGCGGTGCGGCCGCTCGGCCGGCTCGTAGACGGCGCCGCGGAAGGCGGTGAACGTGCTCTCGTCGCTCCACGCCTCGATGACCAGCGCGCCCACCGGGATGTCGTGCTCGCGGTGCCGGTCCATCTCGGCCATCACCCGCTGCTGGGTGTTCCACTCGTTGCCGCTGGCCCAGAGCCGGAACACCCACGCGGGCAGCTCCACCGGCCGCCCGGCGTCATCCAGGAAGGCGTCGAGCACCCGGGCGGGGCCGCCGTCATAGGTGCGCACGGTCAGCTCCGTCTCGGGCCCGACCTCGGCCTCGACGCGGATCGTGTCGCCGATCTCGTACCAGGTGCGGCGGCTGGTGACCACGTGGAAGCCCCAGCCGCGCCCGCCCACCACGAGGGCGAACGGCATCGGCAGGTAGGTACGGCCGTGCTCGCCCTGCGCCTTGTACTGCTCGAACACCACCGCGTCGAGCGCGCGCCCGCGCTGGTCCACGGCGTCGAAGCGCTCCCCGAACCCGACGACGTGCTCGCCGCGGTCCAGCTCCAGCTCGAACCGCACCCGCCGCACGCCGTCACCGTCGCTCAGCCACCGCACGCTGCCCGGCACGATCCTCTCGCCGTGCAGCTTCCCGCCGCCCTCCGACCACCGCCCCGCCGACGTCTCGAACCATCGGCTGGTACGGCTGCCGCCACCCTCCAGCCCGGCCACGAAGCGGTACCGGTACCGCCTGCCCGCCTCTAGCGCCGGGCTGGTGACACTCCAGGACCCCGCGGCGGCCCGCGCGGCCCGAGCCTGCGCGGCGGCCAGATGCCCGCCGTCCTGCCCGCCTTCCTCAGCGCCCTCCGCCCTGACGGGGGAGAGCGGTAGCTCCACGGCCGCCGCGCCCTCCTCGCGCCACTCGCACACCACCGAGGCGACGTTGCCCGAGGCCCGCACCCGCAGCTCCACCGCCTCGCCGTCCAGCGGCCAGGCGGGCACCCGCTGGTCCTCGGTCAGCGCGTACGGATGGCCGGAGCCGAACGGGCGATGGCGGATCATGAGGAGACTCCCAGCTCGTCGGCGAGGATCAGGTACATGCCGTGCGACCACAGCAGCGGCGTGGCCACGGTGCCCCAGCGGTCCAGCCACTCCTGCTCGTACTCGGGGGCCAGCATGAGGTCCGACACCTGCTCGGGCAGGTCGCCCTCCGGGGTCGCCTGGGCGGCCATCCAGTCCAGGTAGCGGCGGGCCTCATCCGGCCGTCCGGCGCGGGCGTGGTTCCAGCCGAGGAACCCGGCCAGCAGCACCCAGCGGCCGCCGCCGTAGAAGGTGTCCTTCAGGTAGCGGTAGACGCCGCCGTCGCGGGCCAGCTGCCGCTCCACCTCGGCGACCGTGGCCGCGCCGACCGGGTGAGCGGCCGGGTAGAGACCGAACGGCTCCACGCAGGCCAGCAGGCTGCCGTCCACCGCGTCGCTGCCCAGCCACTTGCGCAGCCGTCCGTCCACGACGCCTTCGGCCGACACGAGCGCCTCGATCCCGGCCACGGCTTCGGCGGCGGCCGTACCCTCGGAGGGGGAGAGCACGCCGAGCGCCCGCGCGGCCCGCAGACCGGCGTGGATAGAACCGAGTGTCGCGACGTGCCGCCGCTCGACGTTCTCCTCCCACCAGTCGTAACAGGGCAGCGACCAGAAGGCCGACAGATAGCGCGCGGCGGTGCGCACGCCCTTCTCGGTCTCCGGCACCGCGCCGTGGCGGCGGGTGTGCTCGGCCAGCGCCCACAGCCAGGTGCCGTAGCCGTCGAGCTGGAAGTCCCACCACCCGTCGTCGCCGTTGAGCCCGTCGAGGGTGAAGCGGGTCGGCAGCATGTCGCCGGGCGGGATCGGGCCCTCGCGGGAGACCAGCGACTCGACCTGCCCGGCGCGGTCCGCGATGACGCCCGCCGACCAGCGGTGGAAGGCGGCGGCGCCGTCGGCGTCGCCGTGCCTGCTCACCCCCTCGGCGATGAACGCGCCGTCGCGCAGCCAGGAGAAGCCCTGGTAGGCGGAGAAGGACGGCGAGGCCGGGTAGGCCCCGCTGGACGACTGGTACCTGCGGATCACGTCGAGGCTGTGGGCGACGAGGGACACGGGTGCGGAACTCCTCAGCAGATCTGTTCGGTCAGCCCAGCAGGGCGTCGACCTTGGCGGCGGCGGACTTGAGCGCTTCCCCGACGGGCTTGCGGCCGGCTGCGGCCTCGGTCAGCTCCTTGGTCACGGCGTCCTGCATCTCCTGCTGGCGCTTGATGACCGGAGGAAGCGCGATCGACTTCAGCGAGTCGAAGACGGCCTGCCGGTTGGCGGGCTTGGGGTCCTTGAGGTATCCGGCCAGCAGTTGCTGGTCGGAGACGGGCGGCAGTTCCCACGAGGAGGCGATGCGGGTGTTGGCCGCGACGTCGGAGGAGCTGAGGAACTTGGCCCAGGCGTAGGCGGCCTTGCCGTTCTTGGTGGTGGCCGAGGCGGCGACGGCGTTGTGGAAGACGGCGCTGGCCTTGGCCGAATCACCGGGCTCGACGACGACGTCCCACTCGAACGGCACGTCCTTCAGCCCGGCGAACTGCCAGATGCCGTTGTGCCACATGGCGAGCTTGCCGGACTTGAACAGGTTGGTGTCGTAGTCGGCGGTGCCGCCGATCTCGGCCTCGGTGGGCATGGTCTTGCCGACCTTGGACACCAGCCAGGTGGCGGCCTTGACGCCGGCCGGGCTGTCGAAGGTGGACTTCTTGCCGTCGGCCGACAGGAACTCGCCGCCGGCCTGCTTGAGCGTCTTGTAGAACTCGAAGAACTGGACCGGCTGGTAGTCGCCGTACACCTTGGCCTTCTTGTCCGTGAGCTTCTCGGCCGCGGCCTGCTCGTCGGCCCACGTCCAGTCGGCGGTGGGCGGCTCGATCCCGGCCTTCTCGAACAGGTCCTTGTTGTAGAAGAGCACGACGGTCGAGAAGGACGCGGGCAGCGCGTACTGCTTGCCGTCGTGCTTGAAGGAGTTGAGCGACTCGGCGGCGTAGGCGGAGCTGTCGCCCGCGACCGCGCCGAGGTCGAGCAGGGAGCCGGCGCCGGCGTAGGTGACGAAGTTCTCGTAGTTGAGCTCGAAGGTGTCGGGGGCGGTGCCGCCGGCGATGCTGGTCTGGAGCTTGGTGAAGTACTGCTCGTAGGGGGCGGTCTCCACCACGACGTCGATGGTCGGGTTGGCCTTCTCGAAGGCGGCGGTGATCGCGTCGAGGTCCTTCACGTGGTCGGGGGCGGCGGAGAAGGTGAAGTAGCGCAGCGTCGTCTTGCCGCCCTCGCCGGTGGGGGCCTTGGTGGCCGATCCTTGGGAGCACGCGGTGGCCAGCAGCGCGGTGGCGACCAAGGTCGTCATGATCTTTCGCGACATATCCGTTTTTCCTTTACTTGAGCCCTGTTTGGGCCACGCTGGCGATGACGTGCTTCTGCGCGAAGACGTAGAGGATGAGGATGGGCACCACACTGATCACCGAGCCGGCCATGACCACGTCCCACTGCGTCGTGAACTGGCCGTGGAGCGTGGCCAGGCCGAGCGGCAGCGTCATGAACTCCGGCGACTTGATGATGATCAGCGGCCACAGGTAGCTGTTCCAGCTGGCCATGAAGCCGAAGATGGCGAAGGTCGCCAGCGCCGGCCGGATCAGCGGCAGCACGATGTACAGAAAAATCCGGAAATGACCGGCGCCGTCCAGAACGGCCGCCTCGTCGAACTCCTTCGGCACCTGGTTGATCGCCTGCCGCAGCAGGAACACCCCGAACGCCGAGGCGATCGTCGGCGCCAGCAGCGCGAAGTAGGTATCGACCAGGCCCAGCGTCCGCATCTCGATGAACAGCGGCACGACCAGCACCGGCAGCGGCATCATCAGCGTCGCCAGATACACGCTGAACAGCGCCCCGCGCCCCGGGAACGGCAGCCTGGCGAAGGCGTAGGCCGCCATCGCGCTGGTCAGCAGCTGCAGCACCGTCGAGGCCACGCCGATCCACACGCTGTTGAGCAGGATCCGCCAGAACGGCAGCGTCTCCATCAGCTTGCGGTAGGCGTCGAGGCCCGCGCCGTCGGGAGTGAAGTCCGGCGGTACGGCCAGCACAGCGTCACCCGGCGTCAGCGAGGTGATGACCGCCCAGGCGAACGGGAACAGCATCACCGCCGCGCCCAGCGCCACCAGCAGATACCGGCCTATTTGGCCGAGCTTCGCCCGGCGGGCCCGGATGGGTGTCCCCGCTTCGCCGCGGATCCGTCCTCGCGCCCTATCCATAGGTCACCCACCTGCGCTGCGCCCTGATCTGGACGGCGGTCACGATCAGCACCACGGCGAACAACAGCCACGAGAGGGCCGAGGCCATGCCCGCCCTGCCGTACCGGAAGGTCAGGTCGTAGATCTGCGTGACCACCACCTGCGCGTTGCCGCCCGCCATGATCCGCACCTGGTCGAAGACCTGGAAGCCGTTGATCAGCGAGATCACCACCACGAAGAACGTCGAGGGCGACAGCAGCGGCAGCGTGATCCGCCGGAAGCGCTGCCAGGCCGACGCGCCGTCCACGAGCGCCGCCTCCTGGTACTCCTTCGGGATCGCCTGCAGGCCCGCCAGCAGGATCACCATTACGAACCCGAGGTCCTTCCAGGCCGAGGCCAGGATCACCGAGGGCATCGCCCAGCCGGGGTCGGTCCACCAGCCGGGCCCGCTGATGCCCACCAGCCCGAGCGCCCAGTTGACCAGGCCGCTGGCCGGGTTGAGCAGCCACTTCCACATCAGCGCCACGACCACCCAGCTCGTGATCACCGGCAGGAAGTAGATGCCGCGCAGCAGGCTCCTGCCGCGCATCGCCCGGTTGAGCAGCAGCGCCAGGCCCAGGCCGCCGGCGTAAACGAGGGGGAGGTAGCCGGCGATGAAGTACAGGGTGTTGCCGAACGCGGTCAGGGTCTGGGGGTCGCCCAGCAGTTCGGCGTAGTTGCCGAGGCCGACCCAGCGCATGTCGGTGATCAGGTCCCACTCGTGCAGGCTCGTCCAGAGGGAGCCCAGCATCGGGATGATCGTGTAGAGCATCAGGGGAATCGCGCTGGGCAGCAGGAAGATCGCCACGGTCCCGGCATGGCGCCATTTGCCGCCGCGCCGGGATGAGACGGGCTTCATGGGGGCGGCCCGGACCGGGGTCTTGGGCGCCGTCGTGGTCTGGGGGCCGCTCACGTCGCGGCTCCTATCAGCCGGGCGCGCACCAGGCGTCCCTGCTCGCCCGCCGCCCCCGCCGCGTCGAACGGGGTGGCCAGCACCAGTGCCGCCGCGCCCTGCGCCCAGCTCGTGTCGTCCCAGCTCTCCACCTCGACCGCGATGTCGCGCCGCCCCGGCAGCAGATGCGCGCGCAGGGTGTCGTGGAAGCTCTCGCTCCAGTGCGCCCACTGCGCCGTGCCCTCGCCCAGGACCACCACGACCTCGGGGTCCACCACGTTCACGAGCCCGGCGGTGGCGCGGCCGAGGATGGCGGCCGCGTCGGCGAACACCTCGCGCGCCGCGCCGGGATGGACCGCCGCCCGTCCCAGCTCCCTGATGGCCGCGCCCTCGGTGACCCGCGCGGGGTCACCGGTCGGCAGGCCCTTGGCGCGGGCGGCGGCGGCCAGGCCGGCGGCGCCCACGAACGCCTCCAGGCATCCGGTCGCGCCGCACCCGCACACCGGTCCGTCGGGCGCGACGGGGACGTGGCCGAACTCGCCCGCGCCGCCCCTGGCACCGCGGTACACACGCCCGTCGGCCACCACGGCGGCGCCGACGCCCCGGCCTATCGTCAGCACGAGGAAGTCGCGGTGGGTGCGGCCTCTGCCGTACAGGCGCTCGGCCGCGGCGAGGGCGTTGACGTCGTTCTCCACCAGCACCGGCAGGTCGAGGCGGCGGCGCAGCCGATCGCCGACGGGCATGGCCTGCCACCCGAGCGTGGGGGCGTTCACGGTGCCGACGGCCTGGTCCTCGACGCTGCCCGGCACGCCGACGCCGACGCCGAGCAGCGGCGGCGCGCCGTCGATCTCCTCCAGCACCGAGGCGATGGCCGCGCCGAGCTCGTCGAGACAGCCGGGGGAGACCGGGTCGAAGGGCCGCTCCCAGGAGCCGAGCACCTCGCCGTCGAGCCGGACGTCCACGAGCACCAGGTGGTCGGCGGTCACCTTCACGCCGAGCGCCCGGCCCGCGCTGCCGACGAGCCCGAGCCGCTGCGCGGGCCGGCCGCCGCGCGACGGCTTGAGGTCGAGCTCCTCCAGCATGCCCGAGCCCATCAGCTCGCGGGTGAGCTGCGTGACGCTCGCCGGGCTGAGGTCCAGCTCCCGTGCGATCTCGGTACGGCTCAGCGGTCCCACCGTGCCCAGCAGGGCGAGGATCGCCGTCCGGGTGAGGTCGCCGCGGTCTGTGCCTGCCATTCCTTCGACTGCCCTCGACTTTCTTTAGTCATAAAGTTAGTGGTGAAAATATGCGGCCGGGGCTCCTCACCTGTCAAGAGGGGAGATGTGCGGACTTTTGTGAACCTGGAAGGTTAGAGGTGGTCCGTCCGGCCGGGCGCCACCAGGGTGGAGGCAGGGGGCACGGGGGCGGTACTGGCTGTGGCGGCGGCGGTTATGTCAGCGACCACACCGCTTCGGCCAGTGCCAGCGAAACCTGGCCGGGGGGCCCGGGAACAGCGCGAAGCCCCCGCCGGACGGGACCCGGCGGGGGCTTCGCGGCGCCCGTGGTCAGGAGGCGGCGGCGTCCGTGGCCCGGTTGCGCAGCGCGCGCCGGACCCCGTCCTCGCCCTCCAGGATCATGCGGCGCAGTGCCTGCGGCACGTCGCCACCGGCCAGGTAGGCCTGGACGGCGTCCAGCGTCTCCTGCTCGACCTGCAGCGCGGGGAAGCAGCCCACCGCGAAGCCCTGCGCGACGTCGAAGCTCCACTCCTTGTAGACGCGGCCGACCTCGGCGAAGTACTTCTCCCTGAACGGCGCCAGCAGCTCGGGGTGGTGCGGGTCCTGGAACCCGCCGACCGTCGTACGGAAGACGGCGTTGGCCAGCTCCCCGCCGACGATCGCGGTCCAGGCGGCCTGCTTGGCCTCGGGCGTGGGGATCGCCGCCCGGCACAGCGCCGCCGAGCGCTCGCCGGTCGCGGTGGCGTCGCGCTCAAGCTCGGCCGCGATGTCCGCCTCGCCCAGCCGTCCGCCGGAGACCAGCGCGTGGATGAGCGTCCAGCGCAGGTCCGCGTCGACCGTCAGGCCATCCGGTACGGCGGAGCCGTCCACGATGCCCGCCAGCACGTCCAGGTCGCCCTGGCCGACCGCGACACCGGCGAAGGCCTGCACGTAGGCGAGCTGGTAGTCCGAGCCCGCCTCGGCCCCGGCGATGAGCTCACGCGCCATCGTGGCCAGCTGGGCCAGGCCCTCGGGCCGCCAGGCCGGGTCGGCGTACTGCTGGACGGCCAGGCGCGCCTGCCGCAGCACCGTCTGCAGAACCGTGAGGTCCTTGACCGTGCCGCCGCCGGAGACGACCAGCCTGACGTAGTCGCGCGTGGACATCTCGCCGTCGCGCGTCATGTCCCAGGCGGCCGACCAGCACAGGGCCCGCGGCAGCGAGTCGGCGAACTTCGTGATGCCGCCCTCGACCAGCGTGCGCAGCGACCGCTCGTCCAGGCGGATCTTGGCGTACGTCAGGTCGTCGTCGTTGACCAGCACCAGGTCCGGCTGCTGCTCGCCGACCAGGTCGGCCACCGCGGTACGGGCGCCGACGACGTCCAGCTCGACCCGCTTCGTCCGGGTGAGCACGCCGTCCACCAGCGAGTACAGGCCGATCGCGACGCGGTGCGAACGCAGCGTCGGGTAGTCGGCAGGAGCCTCCTGCAGCACCTCGAAGCTCTCGAACCGGCCGTCGGCCGACACCGTGAACGAGGGGCGCAGCGTGTTGACCCAGGAGGTCTCCAGCCACTCCTTCGACCACGACGACAGGTCACGGCCCGAGGTGCGCTCCAGGGCGCTCAGCAGGTCCTTGAGCTCGGTGTTACCCCAGGCGTGGTCCTTGAAGTAGTCGCGGACCCCGGCCAGGAAGTTGTCCAGGCCGACGTAGGCGACCAGCTGCTTGAGCACCGAGGCGCCCTTGGCGTAGGTGATGCCGTCGAAGTTGACCTCGACCGCCTGCATGTCGACGATGTCGGCGGCGATCGGGTGGGTGCTCGGCAGCTGGTCCTGGCGGTAGGCCCAGGACTTCTCCACGTTCGCGAACGTCGTCCACGCGCCCTGGCCCCAGCGGGTGGCCTCCGCCTGGCACAGCACGGACATGTAGGTGGCGAACGACTCGTTCAGCCACAGGTCATCCCACCAGCGCATGGTGACCAGGTCGCCGAACCACATGTGCGCCATCTCGTGCAGGATGGTCTCGGCGCGGCGCTCGACCACGGCGTCGGTGACGCGGGAGCGGAAGACGTAGTCCTCCAGGAACGTCACGCAGCCCGCGTTCTCCATCGCGCCGGCGTTGAACTCCGGCACGAACAGCTGGTCGTACTTGCCGAACGGGTAGCGGACCCCGAACACCTTGTGGAAGAAGTCGAAGCCCTGCCGGGTGACCTCGAGGATGTTGTCGGCGTCGAGATGCTCGGCCAGCGAGGCCCGGCAGTAGATGCCCAGGGGGATGCCGTCGTGCTCGGCGGTGACCTTGTGGTACGGCCCCGCCACCAGCGCCGTGATGTAGGTGGACATCACGGCCGTGGCCGGGAACACCCACTTGTTGTCCGCGTGGACCGCGCCGTGCTTGCCGCTCTCCTGGGGCAGCGGCTCGACGTTGTCCGCCGCGGCGTTGGAGACGACCTCCCAGTCGGCCGGCGCCAGCACGGTCAGCTGGAAGGTGGCCTTCAGATCGGGCTGGTCGAAGCAGGCGTACATCCGGTGCGCGTCGGCGGTCTCGAACTGGCTGTGCAGGTAGACCTTCTGGTCGACCGGGTCGACGAACCGGTGCAGGCCCTCGCCGGAGCGCGTGTAGGCGCAGTCGGCGTCGATGCGCAGCTCGTTGCTCTCGGCCAGGCCGTCGAGCGGGAAACGTCCCTTCTCCGCGTCGTAGGCGGCGGCGTCGAGGTCGACGCCGTTCAGCGTCACCTGGCGCACGCGCGCGTCGTGCAGGTCGATGAACGTCGAGGCGCCCGGCTGCGCGTTGAAGCGGACGGTCGTCACGCTCTCGAATCGTTCTTCGCCTTCGGTCAGGTCGAGCGCAACCTCATACGATTCGACCTTGAGCAGCCGGGCGCGCTCGCGTGCTTCGTCCCGGGTAAGGTTCCCTGCCAAGTTCCGCTCCTTCTACACCACTTCATCGGGGTTTGCCGGAATCTTCCCATGATGGGAATAGCCTTCATTCCACTCCAGGTTATGACCCTGCGTGACTGAGAAGACTCCTGTAGATCTCTGGTTCGATCCTTTCTGCCCCTACGCGTGGGTCACTTCCCGGTGGCTCATCGAGGTGGCGCAGGTCCGTCCCATCGAGATCCGCTGGCACATCATGAGCCTCAACGTGCTGAACGAGGGCAAGGATGTGTCCGAGGCCTACCGCGAGCAGATCGCGCGGGCCATCGAGCCGGTCCGCGTCGTCGCCGCGGCCGGCCAGAAGTACGGCGAGGCCGCCATCGGCCCCCTGTACACCGAACTCGGCACCCGCCTGCACAACGAGCGCGGCATCAAGCGTCTCGCCGGCCTGCGCGAGCTGGTCGAGTCCGCGCTGAGCGCCGCCGGCCTGGACCCCGAACTCGCCGCCGCCATGAACTCCGAGGAGTACGACGACGACGTGCGCGCCTCCCACAACGAGGGCATCGGGCTGGTCGGCCAGGAAGTGGGCACCCCGGTCATCCGCGTCGGATCCAACGCCTTCTTCGGCCCCGTGATCACCTCGATCCCCCGCGGGGAGGACGCCGGCCGCCTCTGGGACGGCGTGCGGCTCGTGACCGGGTTCGAGGACTTCTTCGAGCTCAAGCGCACACGTACCAAGGAGCCCGTATTCGGGTAGAACCCCTGCGTGGGACGGTTCGGGGGAATCGGCGCCTACCTCTCGCTGAAGCCGCGTGGGGAGCGCCTGCGGGACACGATCTGGTTCGTGCCGCTGCTGATGATGTCCGGCGCCTACCTCGGCGCGTACGCGGTCGAGGAACTGCAGGTGGCGCTGGAGCGCAGCACGGCCGCGCAGGCGCTCCTGGAGGAGCTGGAGCTTCACCAGTTCACGTTGCCCGCCGACGCCTCCATCCTGAGCGACCTGAAGGAGGGCGTGAAGGGCAGCCTCTCGACGCTGACCGGCGCGCTGATCAGCTCCATCACGCTGCTGATCTCGCTCACGCTGGTCGCCGTCCAGCTCGCCTCCTCCCAGCTCGGCCCGCGCCTCATCGGCGACTTCCTGCGCAACCGGGTCGTCCAGGTCACCATCGGGCTGTTCCTCGGCACCTGGATCTTCGGCAACCGCACCACCAGCTCCATGAGCCGCGACGTGGTCATCCCGTCGCTCGGCCTGTTCGCCACCCAGCTGCTCACCGGCGCCTGCCTGGTGATGCTCGTGCTGTTCGTGCAGGCGGTCGTCAGCGAGGTCCGCATCCCCGTCGTCCTGCCCCGGCTGGTACGCGAGGTCGACTGGCTGCTCCACCGCGACTTCGAAGGCGAGCCCGCCGACCCGCCCCCGGCGGAGGGCAGCGCGATCCTGGCCGCCCGCTCCGGCTACCTGGACCTCGTCCACGACCGCCCGATCGTGCGATGGGCGGTGCGCCGCGACACCGTCGTCACGCTCGTCCACCTGCCCGGCACGTTCGTCATCCAGGGAACGCCCGTCGCCGTCACCTCCACCCCCGTCACCCTCACCCGCGGAGACCTGCGGCGGATGGACCGCTGGATCACCCTGTGCCCGCTGCCCCGCACCGGCTCCACCGTCGTCGGGCCGGTCAACCGGATCGTGGAGATCGCCCTGCGCGCGCTGTCCCGCGCGATCAACGACACCAACACCGGGCTGGCCTGCGTCGAATGGCTCGGCGAGGCCTTCCGCCGGCTCATCCCGATCCCGGCCGAGCCCGAAGGCCGCACCGACCGGCGCGGACGCGTACGCCTGATCACCTGGCGCACCGACACCGCAAGGCTGGCCGAGCACGCCTTCGGGATGATCCGGGTGTCGGCCAGGGACAATCCCGTGGTGCTGGTGCGAATCCTGCGAGTTTTCCAGGATCTCGGACATCTGCCGCTTTCCATGGCGCTTCGCCGTACGCTGCTGGAAGAAGGTGACCGGGTCCTGGCCACGGCCCGCACTCACGTCCGGCCGGAATGCGACGTGCGAGCGGTGGAGCAGGCCCACCACGTGATGTGCCAAGCCCTCGCAATGTGACGGCGGGCGCGCGAGGATGGGGGCTATGCGTCAGCTCTATATCGGCGGTGCCTGGACCGCTTCCGCGTCGGGAGAGTCGATCGACGTCGTCAATCCCGCGACAGAGGAGATCATCGATCGGGTGCCGGCGGGAGCTCCCGACGACGTCGAGGCCGCCGTCAGAGCCGCACGCGCGGCCTTCCCCTCCTGGTCGGCGACCGACGGCGGTGAGCGCGGCAAGCTGCTGGCCGCCGCCGCCGACCTGCTGACCGAGCGCGCCGGGGAGATCGCCCAGACCATCGCCACCGACATGGGCGCGCCGCTCGGCTTCGCCCTGAAGGTGCAGACGCTGATGCCGGCGGGCGTACTGGCCGGTTACGCCGAACTGGCCGAAACCCACCCGCGCGAGCAACGTGTGGCCAACTCCCTGATCGTCAGGGAGCCCGTGGGGGTCGTGGCCGCCATCACCCCGTGGAACTACCCGCTCCACCAGATCATCTGCAAGGTGGCCCCTGCCCTGGCCGCGGGCTGCACGGTGGTTCTGAAGCCCAGCGAGGTGGCCCCGCTGGCCGCGTACGCGCTCGCCGACATCTTCCACGCGGTGGGCCTGCCGCCGGGCGTCTTCAACCTGGTCAGCGGCCGCGGCCCGGTCGTCGGCGAAGCCATGGCCACCCACCCCGAGGTCGACCTCGTCTCCTTCACCGGCTCCACCACCGCCGGCCGCCGAGTGGCCTCACTGGCCGCCGAAACGGTGAAGCGGGTCGCCCTCGAACTGGGCGGCAAGTCCGCCAACATCATCCTCCCGGACGCCGACCTGCGCGCCGCCGTGAAGGTCGGCGTGGCCAACTGCTTCGTCAACTCCGGCCAGACGTGCTCGGCGTGGACCCGCATGCTCGTCCACCGCGACCAGTACGACGAGGCGGTACGCCTGGCAGTCGAGGCGGCGGCCAAGTACACCGTCGGCGACCCCTTCGACGAGACCAACCGCCTGGGCCCCCTGGTCTCGGCCGCCCAGCGCGACCGCGTCGTCCACTACATCAACCGAGGCCAGGAAGAGGGCGCCCGCCTGGTATACGGCGGCACCGAGCCCCCCCACCCCAGAGGCTTCTACGTGGAGCCCACGATCTTCGCCGCGGTGTCGCCGGGGATGACGATCGAGCAGGAGGAGATCTTCGGCCCGGTCCTGTCGATCATCCCGTACCTGTCGGAGGACGAGGCCGTCCAGATAGCGGACGGCACCAAGTACGGACTGGCCGGCGCGGTATGGGCAGGCTCGGAAGACCGCGCGGTGGCCGTGGCCCGCCGCCTACGCACCGGCCAGGTAGCCATCAACGGCGGCTCCTTCAACCCCCAGGCCCCGTTCGGCGGCTACAAACAATCCGGAATCGGCCGGGAAATGGGCGAACTCGGCCTGGACGAATACCTGGAAACCAAGAGCCTCCAACTCTGACCCACCTCACCACGCCACGCCCCCCGACCCAGCAACCTGCCCCAGGGGAAACGAGCAGCCTCAGCACCGCCTCCCCGCGGGACCGTGCGCCGCATACCCCGTGCGCCGCACGACAACGTCGCAGCGCACAACAGCCGGCGCCGCGCACGACGGCGCGCCAGCGCCTCACGACGGCGCACCCCCACGCTTGTACCCGGGCGCCCCGTGCGAGGGCGTGGCAGCGCCCCTCGGCGGGCACCCCCACGCTTTTCCCGGCGCCGCGCGGCGGGACGCGGGTCGGTGGTGTTCGGCGCCGTGTTGCGGTGGGCGGGGTGGGGCATGGTGGGTGGGCAAGGGCGGAGTTGTTACGGCGGGCGACCCCGTGAGCCCTCACGACCATCGCTCGACAGACCCCGGCCCCCAACGGCGGGGCGGGCAAGCCAGGCACCGCCGTAACACAGCCAAAGGCCCGTAACACAGCGGAAGAGGGGCTCTATGCGCTGTCGGGGAGGGCTGGCAGCTGGCCGATGGTTTCGTAGGTTTCGAGCTGGGCGATGCGGCGGCTGTGGCGCTCGGCGCCGCTGAACGTGGTGGTGAGGAAGACCTCGACGAAACGCGTGGCCTCCTCCGCCGTGTGCATGCGCGCCCCCACGCTGATCACGTTGGCGTTGTTGTGTTCGCGGGCGAGCTGGGCCGTCTCCTCGCTCCACGCCAGCGCCGCGCGGATGCCGCGGACCTTGTTGGCGGCGATCTGCTCCCCGTTGCCAGAACCGCCGATGACGATGCCCAGGCTGCCCGGGTCGCCGGCGACGCCCTCGGCCGCGCGCAGGCAGAACGCCGGGTAGTCGTCCTCCGCGTCGTAGACCGCGGGGCCGCAGTCGATCACCTCGTGGCCTTTGTCCTTCAGCCAGGACACCAGGTGGTTCTTCAGCTCATAGCCGGCATGGTCGGCACCGATGTAGACACGCACCGGACCAGTCTTCCACACGGTCCGCCACGGCAGGCCGCACCTGACCGCGCGCTGGCTAAGGTAATCAGCGTTCGTCTACGGCAACCCTTACGGAGCATCCATGCGTGAGATCCGCGTGATCGGCGACCCTGTCCTGCGCACACCGGCCGAACCGATCGGCGACTTCGACAGGGAGCTGCGCAAGCTGATCGACGAGATGTTCCAGGCGATGTACGCGGTGGACGGCGTCGGCCTGGCCGGTCCGCAGATCGGAGTGTCACGGCGGCTGTTCGTGTACGACATCAGCGGACGCAAGGGCCACATGGTCAACCCGGTGCTGACCGTGGACGACCCCGCCCCGGTCATGGACGAGGAGGGTTGCCTGTCGGTGCCGGACCGTACGACCCGCAAGCCCCAATACGCCCAGACCCCCCGCGCCTCCGGGGTCACCGTGGAGGGACTCGACCGCCTCGGACGCCCGCTGCGCGTCAAGGCCCGCGGCTCCCTCGCACGCTGCTTCCAGCACGAGACGGACCATCTGGACGGCAAGCTGTACATCGACCATCTGTCCAAGGAGGCCGCCCGCAAGATCATGCTGCAGGCGTAGGTTTGTGCCCATGACTGATCTTTCGGGCAAAGGAGCATTGGTAACAGGTGGTTCGCGCGGCATCGGCCGCGCCGTCGTCGAACGCCTGGCCGCCGACGGCGCCCAGGTCGTCTTCACCTACCGCGGCGACGCGGACGCCGCCCGCGAGGTGTCGGAGTCGACCGGCGCCCACGCCGTACGGGCCGACCAGGGCTCGCGCGCCGACCTGGACCGGCTGTTCGCCGAGGCGGAGAAGATCCTGCCCGGCCTCGACATCCTCGTGAACAACGCCGCCGAAAGCACCCCAACCCTCATCGGCGACATCGACGACGAGACGTTCGACCGCGTGTTCAACGTCAACGCCAAGGCCACCTTCCTCGCCATCCAATGGGCCGGGCGCGTCATGCGCGACGGCGGCCGGATCATCAACCTCTCCACCCTCAACACCGCCATGTCCGCCCCCGGCCTGACCCTGTACGCGGGGAGCAAGGCGGCGGTGGAGCAGTTCGCCAAGGTCGCGGCAAGGGAGCTGGGCGGACGCGGCATCACCGTCAACGTCGTCTCACCGGGCGCGACGGACACCGACATGCTCCGCTCCACCAACACACCCGAGGCCCTGGCCACGATCCCCGCCTACACCGCCCTCCAACGCCTCGGCCACCCCACCGACGTCGCCTCCGTGATCGCCCTCCTATGCAGCCCCGACGCCGCCTGGCTCACCGGCCAGAACCTCCTCGCCACGGGGGGACTGTTCCTCTAGCTCTCTCTTTGCTGCGTGCGGGCCTCTTGCTGTGTTGCGGGCCTTGGGCTGTGTTACGGGCCTTTGGCTGTGTTACGGCGGTGCCTGGCTTGCCCGCCCCGCCGTTGGGGGCCGGGGTCTGTCGAGCGATGGTCGTGAGGGCTCACGGGGTCGCCCGCCGTAACAACTCCGCCCTTGCCCATCCACCATGCCCCACCCCGCCCACCGCAAGGCGGCGCCGAACACCACCGACCCGCGTCCCGCCGCGCGGCGCCGGGAAAAAGCGTGGGGGTGCCCGCCGAGGGGCGCTGCCACGCCCTCGCACGGGGCGCTCGCGTCACGTCGCTCGCCGCAAGGTGGCGCCGGTTCGGTCGGTGGTTAGTGGGGGTGGGGGGTGGGGCGTTTGGGGTCGCGGCGGGGGGTTTCGTCGCGCAGGGGGCGGCGGTCGGCTGCTTCCTGTTGGTCCTTGCTCGGCCGTGACACGTCTCGTGCGCGCATCGCGGTGATCGCGGTGATTTGCAGGCTCTGCAGTGCCATGCCCCCGACACTACGTCAGAAGACCATCCCCGCCCACGGCTTCGGGCTCCACGACATGGCCGTGGCCAGCGTACGGACCGTGCCCGCCGTGTGCTCCGTCAGCAGGCCCGCCTCCAGCAGCGTCGTCAGCTGGCCGTCGCCCAGGTACGCCGTGCCCAGCGCGGATGCCGGCAGCGTGATGTCGGCCGGCTCCTCCGTCGCCTTGCAGGAGGCGCTCGTGGTGTCGGCGGTCAGCCGCCAGCGGCGGGCGTTCCACTCGCACACGTCGTCCTCGACCTCGATGACGACGTCCACGGGAGCCGAGTAGGCACGAGCCGCCAACGCCTTCTCCACGTCCACCACGCGCACCCACAGCTCATCCGACCACCCGGCGCGCAGCTGGCGCGGGTCGGCGAGGAGCGCGGTGATCGGGTCGTCGACCGCGATGCCGGCGGTGACCTTGGTGACCAGGTCGCGGTCCAGGACGCTGCGCCACAGCGCGGCATGCGCGGCGGGGTCCTTGGCCTCGATCTCGTAGAGCTTCAGCTCGCCGTTCGGGATGCCGTCGTCGTCCCACGACGACTTGATGCGGAACAACGCATACCCTCGTACGCCGCCGGTGTCCTCGGCCAGGACGCAGCGCAGGGTGCCGTTGCCGCCCTGGTCGGCTTCCTCGTCGGCCAGGGCGCCGTTCCAGAAGTGCTCGTTCCTGGCGTAGCGGCCGGGGCGGCGGGTGATGACCTCGGCGAGCAGGTTCTCCAGCTGCTCGCGTACGTCGGCCGGCTTCGCCACCCGCAGCCGCAGCTCCGGGTCGGAAGGCGCGTCCCGCTTGAAGGCGGCGCCGGTCTTGTTGATGGACACGCCGAGTTCCGACGCGGCCTTGCCGTACCCGTAACGGCCGTAGATGGCCGACTCGGAGGCGTAGAGGGCCGCTACGGCCTCGCCCCGTTCGTGCACGTCGTTGAGCTGGCGGCGCATGAGTGAGGTGAGCAGACCGCGGCGGCGGTGCGAGGGGAGCACGCTGACGGCCGTGACGCCCGCGACCGGCAGGGTTCCGCCCGGGATGGTCATGGTCAGGCTGAAGACGGCGGTCACGCCCGCCACGGTGTCGCCGTCGAAGGCCGCGAGCGTGCGGGGGAACTCGGTCTGGGCCTTGAAGCGCTCGTTCTGCACCGGGGCGGGGGTCCAGCCGAAGCCTTCGCCGAGTACTTGTGAGTACGCGGACCATTCGGACTCATCGATGGGACGGATCGGGTACGTCATCCGTCCACCGTAAGAGCGGGCAAAGGGGTAGGGCCACCCAATATCCGTTCGTAATGATCAAGGCGTTGGTCAAGTGGGCTGCCCAAACGGGTATGAGACCGATACAGTCATCCGCATCATGAGTTCCCGTCCGGCGCCGCTGATCCCGCCACGGCTCCGCGCGCTCCTCGTGCGGGTGCCGTTTCTGGTGCCCGTTGTCCGGTTCCTCAGGCGGGGACCGCTGGCGCGTGACCGGAATCTCACGATCACCCTCAGCTTGCTGACTCTGGTCGTCGGCGGCCTGGCCGCCCGGGTGTCCACCGAGTGGTTCTCGCCCTCGCTGCTGATCCTCATCACGCTCGTGGGCGGGCTGCAACTGCGGCTGCGGAGCCTGGCCAAGCTGCTGGTCGTGGTGGCCGTGGCGCTGGGGTACATCGCGATCACGCTGGGCGTCGGCAGGGTCGGGCTCGGGCTCATGGTGACGATCGGGTTCACGACCGTGCTGGCCGTGCTCATGGCGCGTACCCGCGGCAAGCTCGGCGTGCAGGGCCTGCGCGGCGACGCGATGCTGCTGGAGCTGCGCGACCGGCTCAGAAGCCAGGGCGAGCTGCCCGCGCTGCCCAAGGACTGGGGCGGCAAGGTCGTGCTCAAGCAGGCGGGCGGCTCCTCCTTCGGCGGCGACTTCCTCGTCTCGATGCGCGACGGCGACAACCTGGAGATCGCGCTCGTGGACGTCTCCGGCAAGGGCGTCGACGCCGGCACCAGGGCGCTGCTGCTGTCCGGGACGTTCGGCGGGCTGCTCGGCTCCGTCGACGACTTCCTGCCCGCCTGCAACACCTACCTTCACCGCCAGCGCGGCGACGAGGGCTTCGTGACGGCGGTGCACGTACGCATCAACCTGGCCACCGGCGCCTACACGATCACCTCGGCCGGGCACCCGCCCGTGGTCAAGCTCGACGCGGGCACCGGCGGCTGGCAGGTGGCCACGGCCAAGGGCGTGGTCCTGGGCGTGGTGCCCGACCTGCACTGCGAGCCGGACAGCGGCGTGCTGCGCAAGGGCGACGCGCTGCTGCTCTACACCGACGGGCTGATCGAGCAGCCGGGCCGCGACATCGACGCGGGACTTGACCGCCTGCTGGGCGAGGCCGAGCGGCTGCTGCCCAACGGCTTCCGCGACGGCGCCCGCGCGCTGGTCAACTCGATGTCGTCGGGACACAACGACGACTGCGCCCTGGTGCTGATCTGGCGGCCGTGACGTTCCACACGGGTGACCCTGTGTGATCTTTCATGCGCAGATGGTGTGCGTGGTCACTGGCAGGGGCCGGTGGCAGCCTGAGATTCTCGGAGGGTCAACCCCCATGCCGCGCGGAAAGAGGCGCAACATCGTGCATTCGCCCGCCCCGCGGCTCCGCTGAGAGCAGCTCAAGATCCCCGGGTCCCGGGGGAGCGGCGCGGTTCCGCCGGGGCCCGGCCAGAAGCCAGGTGGCCCCGTGGTCGCCCGCGGGCCGCGCGCCTGTGACCGGTGTGGCCAACGTGGGGGAGGCCGCCGCCGTGCCCGGCCGCGGGCACCAGCCGGAACCTCGGCTGGTGTGCCACCTGCGGAAGGCCGGTACCACCTGTGGAGAGGCCCGTACCACCTGTGGAAAGGCCGGTGTCACCTGCGGAAAGGCCGGTGCCGGCTGCGGAGACGTTCAGAGCCAGCCGGAGTCGCTGGCGATGCGGACCGCGTCGAGCCGGTTGCGCGCGCCGGTCTTGCACATGATGCGCGACAGGTGGTTGCGCACCGTCCCCACCGAGAGGAACAGCTGATCGGCGATCTCCGTGGACCGCGCTCCACCGGCCGCGATCCGCAGCACGTCGAGCTCGCGCCTGGTCAGCGGGTTGGCCGCGGACTCCAGCGCCGCGACGGCCAGGTCGGAGTCCACCGCCCGCCGGCCGGCCGCGATCTGACGCACGCCTTCGGCCAGTTGCTCGGGACCCACGTCGAGGCTCATGAACCCGAGCGCGTGCGCCGCGAACGCCCCCCGCACCTGCCCCGCGTTGGGGTGGGCGGAGACGACGAGCACCTTGCAGCCGGGCGCCTTCTCATGCAGCCGGGTGGTGACGGCGAGCCCGCCGCCGGGCAGATCCAGATCGATGACGGCCGCCGCCGGCAGGTGCGTCAGGGCTTCCGGCACCACGTCCTCGCCGTTGCCGAGCTCGGCCACGACCGACAGGTCCGCCTCGGCTTCCAGCGCGGACACCAAGCCTCGCCGTACGAGCGGCAGATGTTCGGCAACGAGGATCCGGATCAACGTGCTCCCTTCGTCATACCCCAGGGTGATCGCGCGACTGCGCACTGTCAACGCAGTCTGTCGATTCCGCAAAGCGTGCGCAAGCCATTCAGGTGTGGAGACTTCGACTACTCTGGGGCTGTCAAGACCTTCCGTGACCCTGGAGCGCCCCTAGATGATCTGGCTCACCATCGCGGGAATCGCCTTGTTCGTCATCGGCCTGGCGGCCTCCATCGCGCTGCACGAGCTCGGCCACCTGGTTCCCGCGAAGATTTTCGGGGTGCGGGTGACGCAGTACATGGTGGGCTTCGGGTCGACCGTGTGGTCGAAGCGGAAGGGTGAGACCGAGTACGGGGTCAAGTGGATCCCGTTCGGCGGCTACATCCGGATGATCGGGATGCTCCCGCCCCGTCCCGGTGACGATCCGACGAAGCTGCGCCGTGTCTCGACCGGGCCGTTCCAGGGACTCATCGACTCCGCGCGTGATCTCGCGCAGGAGGAGGTACGGCCCGGCGACGAGGACCGGGTCTTCTACCGGAAGAAGTGGTGGCAGAAGGTCATCATCATGTCCGGCGGCCCGCTGATGAACTTCGTGCTGGCCTTCATCCTCTACGCGATCCTGCTGATGACCATCGGCACCCCCGCCTACGCGCCGGTCGTCTCGCCCCAGACCACCACCTGCGTCACCCCCGCCGTCGAGAAGCGCGTGGACTGCAAGCCCGGTGACCCGCCCACCCCCGCCGCCGAGGCCGGGATGAAGGTGGGCGACGAGATCGTCTCCTTCAACGGCGTGAAGATCACCTCGTGGGACGACGCGACCAACAAGATCCGCTCGCACGGCGCGGGCCCGGCCAAGGTCGGGATCATCAGGAACGGCCAGCCGTCCACGCTGGACGTCAACCTGATCGCCCAGGACCGGCCGAACCCGAAAGACCCCAAGAAGATCGACAAGAATGTCGGCTTCCTCGGCGTCGCCCCCACCGAGGTCTACGTGAAGCAGACCATCGGTGCCGTGGCGGGGCACATGGTCGACGTGACGGGACAGGTGGCCAAGTCGCTGCTCAACCTGCCGGAGAAGATGGTCGGCGTGTGGCACGCCGCCTTCTCCGGCGAGGAACGCGACCGGCAGGGCCCGGTCGGCGTCGTCGGCGCGGGCCGGATGGGCGGCGAGATCCTCTCCTCCGACGTGCTGTCGGGCCAGGACAAACTCGTCATGTTCCTCAGCCTGCTGGCCGGCTTCAACCTCGCGATCGGCGTCTTCAACCTGATCCCGCTGCTGCCGCTGGACGGCGGCCACATCGCCGGCGGCCTCTGGGAGGGGCTCAAGCGCGCCTACGCCCGCGTCTTCCGCCGGCCCGAGCCCCGTCACGTGGACATCGCCAAGGTGCTGCCGCTGACGTACGTGCTGGCCATGGTGATGATCATCATGGCCGGTCTGCTCGTCTACGCCGACCTGGTCAACCCGATCCGCCTGTCCGGCTGAGGTCCCTACTCGCCCGTGGCCCCGTCGATCCGCTCGCGTAGCAGGTCGGCGTGGCCGTTGTGGCGGGCGTACTCCTCGATCATGTGGAAGTAGACCCAGCGCACCGACACCGTCAGCGGCTCGCGGGTGCGGTGCACGACCCCGTCCAGCGGCACCCCCGCGGTGGCCTCACGGGCCGCGGCCACCTCGCTCTCCCAGATCTTGAACGCCCCCGCCCGATCGTCCTCGTCCACGCGGTCGAAGTCGGCGTCCGGATCCTCCGGTGTGACGTAGATGAACGGCAGATCGTTCCGCCCGCCGATGCGGCGGCGGAACCAGCCGCGCTCCACCTCCGACATGTGCCTGATCAGCCCGAGCAACGACATCGTGGACGGCGGCAGGGCCCGCGTCCGCAACTGCTCGTCGGTGAGCCCCTCGCACTTCCATGCCAGTGTCTGCCGGTGGTAGTCGAGGAAGCCTTCCAGCGTGCTTCGCTCGTCGCCGTCCACGGGTGGTTCGATGCGCATAGCCTAAGACTATGGACCAGCTGGAACGCCTGCGGAATCTCTGCCTGGACCTGCCGGAGACGACGGAACGGCTCAGCCACGGCGAGCCCACCTGGTTCGTGCGGGACAAGAAGACGTTCGTGATGTTCGCCGACCACCACCACGACGACCGGCTCGGCTTCTGGTGCGCCGCGCCGCCGGGCGTGCAGCAGGAGCTGGTGGCGGAGGACCCGGCGCACTACTTCCGCCCGCCGTACGTGGGACACCGCGGCTGGCTGGGCGTCTACCTGGACGTGGACGTCGACTGGGCCGAGATCAAGGAGATCGTCACCGACGCCTACCGGGTGATCGCCCCCAAGACCCTGGTCAAGCAGCTCGACGCGATGACCGGCCGGCCGTAGTAGGCAGAAAGGTGTAGTCCGGATTGGCCCGCGCGCAGGAGTCGGGGCGCCGGTCGCGGCGGCAGGATGGGTGACCATGACGACAACAGTCCTCCTGACGCTGGTGGGGCTCGCCCTGGTGGACAGCACGAGTTTCGGCACGCTCGGTGTGCCGCTGGTGATGATGCTGGCCTCCGACCGCCGGCAGGTCGGCCGGATGGTCATCTACCTGGCCACGATCACGCTCTTCTACTTCCTGGTGGGCGTGGCGCTCATGCTGGGCCTGTCGGCGTTGCTGGAGAACTTCGGTGACGTCTTCCAGAGCCGTACCTTCCTGTGGGTGCAGTTGGTGGTCGGTGTGGGCCTGTTCCTGCTGAGCTGGCGTTTCGACTCCAAGAAGCAGAAGAAGCAGTGGGAGCCGCGCCTGGGCGGGCCGGGCACGATGGTGTCGCTGGCGCTGACGATGGGCGTGGTCGAGGTGGCCACGATGGCGCCCTACCTGGCCGCGATCGGCATCATGACCGCCTCCGGGCTGACGCCGATGCAGTGGGGGCCGGTGCTGGCGGGTTATGTCCTGGTGATGGTGCTGCCGCCGCTGGCCCTCATGGCCGGGCGCGGCCTGGCGGGCGACCGGCTGGAGCCGAAGCTGGCCAAGCTGCGCGACTGGATCCTCAGGAACGCCGCCTCCATGGTCGGCTGGACGCTGGCCATCGTGGGCTTCCTCATCGCCCGCGACGCCGCCGCCCGCCTGTTCGGCTGGCTCCAGTAGGCGTTGTTCCCCCGTATGGGGTGGTTTGCGGGCGTACGGGGGCGATATAGAGAGATCCATGTACGAGAACATCGGCGAGATGCTGACCCAGGCCCTCCAGGCACTGGAGCAGATGGAGAAGGCGCCCGCCGACGAGGGATTCCGGGGCGACGGCGTTGCGGCCGACGGGCAGGTGCGGGCGGTCGCCGGGCCGGACGGGCGGTTGCACGAGCTGCGTCTCAACCCCCGGGTCATGCGCATGGCCTCGGAGGACCTCGCGCGGGAGATTCTCAGCGCGGTCAACGCCGCGCTGGACGACCTGCGGGCGAACGTGCCGGGGCTGGAGGCGGCCGACCCCCGGCGGCTCGCCGAGACGATGGGCGGAACGCACGACAGCGTGCTGGAGCGGCTGGAGGAGTTCGCCGACGGGGTGGAGCTGGTCGTGCGCCGGCTGGAGGAGCGGTGAACGGGTTCGACCGCGGGCCGGACGTCTCCCACGCCGACCTGCGCGGCACCGGCGCGGGGCTCGGCCAGACCGGCACGACGTGGCTGGAGGCGGTGGCGGAGCTGCGCGCCGGTCTGGAAGGAGAAGGAGACCCCTGGGGCGAGGTGCCCGCGACCATGGTCAAGGCCGCCTACCTCGAGGTCACCAAGAAGGCCCTGGAGGTCTGCGCGGCGCTGGGGGAGCGGCAGGTGACCTCGGGCGAGGACGTGCGGGTCATGGAGGCGAACTACAAGGCCGCGGAGCGGCGCGCAGAGGAGGAGGTCGCGCGCGTCAGACGGCTGCTGGAGCGGTCATGACCGGCGTAGCTCCTCGGGGCCGAGGAGCACGCCGGCCGGCCCTTCCGGGTTGACGACGACGCCCACGTCCGCGGGCAGGAGCGCGACCAGGTCGCCGCCGCGCAGACGCTGCCAGTCCATGGCCCCGTCCGGCAGGGTCTCCGGCAGGTGCGCACGGGCCGTGTAGGCGAACGCCGCCCGGCCCCCGCCCGTGTCGAACACCGGCACCCCGCCGCCCGGCCCGGCGGCCACGATCACCTCCGCCGCCAGCAGCAGCGGCACGACGTCGCCGCCGGTGGCGTAGCCGGTCGAGGCGAGCTGCAGGGCCCGGTCGAGCGGGTCGGTGGGCTCGGGGTGGCCCAGCGCCACCGGCGAGGGCCGGTATCCGCCGTTGTGCCGGAACTCGCCGGTGATCTCACCGCTCGCGTCGACCTGCCAGGCCCCGATGATGCCGTACGGCGGGACCTCTCCACCGGGGTCGAAGAACGGATCGATCGCGTACATCCAGGTCCCCGGGCTCCGCCGTGCCTGCCGCCGCAGCTCGTCGGTGATCGGCGGCGGGGGCGGTGGGACGTCGTTCACGGCGATCCTCCGGGGAAGGGGTCGTAGTGCGGGTTGCGGATGAAGTTCTGCGGCGTTTTGGGCACTCCTTGCGGCCAGGCACCGGTGATGTATCTCCGATGTACTCCGCCGGGGAAGGCGATCTCGCGCTCGTGGGCCAGATGGCGGGCGGCCTTGACGGTGTCCTGGACGTCGATCCCGCCCGGGGCGTCGACCTCGTAGACGAAGCGGCGCGGGACGGCGGTGTCGATGTCCATCCGCGTGCTGGTCCCGACGAAGGCGGACGGCTTTGACTTGAGCACGTGGTCGGACAGGTTCGTCATCGACGGGTCGCGCGGCCGCAGACCCCGCTCGAAGATCTCGTCGGGCGACCTGTCCTCGGCGCGGTAGACCGGCGGGCGGTCACGCCGCCAGATCGGGTACGGCGTGATGCTCGAGACGTCGACGCTCTTGTCGGCCGCAGACTCAAGGTGGTTGCCGGGGCCGCGCACGGGCGTCGGCGGCCGCCTGCCGGGCGGGATCGCGCCGGACCCCGCCTTGGAGGCCGGCTTGCGCAGGAGCGCGGACGCGCGTCCGAACAGGCGCAGCGCGCTGCGTTCCAGCAGTTCGACCATCCGGCGGATGATCTCCCGCGCGGCCGTCCTGGCGCCGCCCACGACGGGACCCACCGCGGCGAGCGAGGCGCCGGCGGTGGGACCCGAGGCCGCGACCAGCCGCGACAGGTGAAGGGCCAGCCGCATGAGCAGGACGATCAGCGCCACCTTCATGGCCAGCACGATCATGGCGGAGATCTGTAACGCGCCGCCGATGAGCAGCGCGGCGGTGACCGCGTCGCCGGAGCGGGCGGAGGTGTCGCGCCACTCGCCGCCGAACGCCCGGACGCCTTCGCCGTCGTTGCGCGCGGTGGTCTGGGCGGCGTGCGTGGCCGCGGCCGAGGAGACGCGCACCGCCGTCATCGCGAAGGAGACCCACTGGGTGCCGGCCGCGGCTGCGTGCAGCCGGTCCTCGTCGACGAGCGGCCACGAGACGACGACGTTGAGCAGCATGGCCAGCCCCGGTGGTGGCTGCAGCGCCACTGTGCCCCCTCTTGCCCGGTGATCACATCCGAGCCGTCACATTACTGGGGCGCACTCACTGCATGGAGATGTGCGGGTGGTCGAAGTGGTTCTCGGTGATGCTGCCGCGGTCGCTCATCGCCCGCCATCCCGATCCCATGTTGATGCGCTGCTTCCAGATCACGTACTTCACGCCGAAGCGGTCCTTGTTCTTGATCGCCCAGGCCGCGATCTGGTCGCCGAGAGCCTGGTTGGCGGCGGTGGGCATGGAGCCGCCGGTGCTCATCATGAAGTCGCAGGCCCGGCCGAGCGGGTGCTCGCCGCCGCCGCCCGAGCGGTAGCAGCCGACCTCGAAGGGCAGGTTGAAGGTCTTCTTGATCTCGTCGCGGATGATCCGCATCCGTGAGGTGATGTTGTCGGAGCCGGAGGGCAGCTCGGGGGCCCAGGATCCGTCGTTGCGCTTGCCGGTGCCGTACGGCATGAGGTCCTGGAGCTTGTCCTTGATGTCCTTGATGACGCCCTCGGCCTCGTCGCGCTCCTTGTCCACCTCCTCGGCCTGCCCGGCGATCTGGGTGGTGAGCGTGGCGGCCGCGTCGGCGGCCTTCTTCTTCTCGTCGCGGGCGGCGGCGACGCCCGCGATGATGGCCTGCTCCTCGTCGGTGAGCTGCTCCAGTACGGCCGCGCCCGGCGCGTCGGGCGTGTACAGGAAGCCGGGCAACGTGCCGCCACTGCCCTGGTAGCGCAGCTGGGCGATCTCGGCCACCCGCCGCTCGGCCTGGACCAGCGCCGCCTCGGCGGTGGCCAGGCGCGCCTGGGCGGACTTCTCCGCCTCCTTCGCCTTGGCGAGGGCCACGCGCTTGCCGTTGTAACTCTCGATGAGCTTGTCGACCTGGGTGTTGAGCTTCTTCAGCTCGGCCCGCAGCTGCTTCTCGCTCGGCTTGGGCGCGGCGTGCGCGCTCGCCGGGGTGAGCGCCACAGCCGCGGCGGTGATGAGACCGATGGCCAGAGTCGCGGGGGACGCAACCGCCACGTGGGGGATTCCTCTCCATCTGCCGGCCGGGTTAGCTGACGGGTTCGGGCTGGGAGATGCCCTACCACCGAAGTGGATTCACCCCAGGTGAGGCTGGGTCCCCGGCTCCCGGGCAACACGCCCGGGATTAGGCGGCAACGGCTGTGACAACCGGTGCGTGAGGGATATTAGTAGTAAATGGCGGGCAATGCGACTCCAAGTGGAAACCAATTAGTGATCTACCTGTGATCGAAGCAGGCGTGCGGCCTCCTCGGGCAGCACGTCGTTGACGAAGGCGCCCATCGCCGACTCCGACCCCGCCAGGTACTTGAGCTTGCCGGGCGCGCGCCTGATCGAGAACAGCTCCAGGTGCAGATGTCCCAGCTCGCGCAGGTACCGCACCGGCGCCTGGTGCCATGCCGAGATGTACGGCATGGCCACCCCGAAGATCCCGTCCAGCGCCCGCAGCACCGAGGTGTAGAGCGGCGCGAAGGCCGCCCGCTCCACCTCGGTCAGCGCCGCGAGGTCCGGCACCTGCCGATGCGGGTAGACATGCACCTCGTACGGCCAGCGCGCCGCGGCCGGCACGAAGGCGGTCCACAGCTCGTTGGATGCCACGACCCGCTCCCCGGCCCGTTCGGCGGCCAGCACGTCCGCGAACAGCCCCGGCCGCCGCTGCGCCGCCGCGAGTTGCAGCTTGGTCCGCGGCGTCACGTACGGGTAGGCGTAGATCTGCCCGTGCGGGTGGGGCAGCGTGATCCCGATCTCCTCGCCCCGGTTCTCGAAGACGAAGACCTGCTCCACGCCCTCGATCGCGGACAGCTCGGCGGTGCGGTCCGCCCACGCCTCCATGACCAGCTCAACCTGCGCGTCGGTCAGCCGCGAGAACGACGAGGAGTGCTCGGAGGTGAAGCACACCACCTCACACCGCCCCGCACCCGGCCGCACCTCACTCAAGCCCCCCACGTCGTGATAAGTCCCAAAATTTCCGCTGAAGGAGGGGAAGCGGTTCTCGAACACCACCACGTCATAGTCGTGCGCCGGGATCTCCGAGGCCCGCGTGTCGGACGACGGGCACAGCGGGCACTCGTCGGCGGGCGGCAGGAACGTCCGCGTCTGCCGGTGCCCCGCGATCGCGATCCACTCCTCGGTCAGCGGGTCGTAGCGCAGCTCCGAGGCGAGCGGCCGGGGGTCGAGCGGACGCCGGTCCACCGCACCGCGGTCGGCGTCGTCGCGCCGGTCGAAGTAGATCAGCTCTCGCCCGTCGGCCAGGTGGGTGATGGTGCGCTTCACTGCGTGCCCTCCGCGATGATCAGTTCCCCGACGCGCTCGGCCAGCTCGGCGCGCGCCTCGGCGGGCAGACCCTGGTCGCTGATGACGACGTCGGCCTCTGCCAGGTCGGCGATCGTGCTGATGCCGACGGTGTTCCACTTGGTGTGGTCGGCCGGCACGACCAGGCGGTGGGCGGCGGCCACCAGTTCCCGGTCGGTCTCCGACTCCAGCAGGTTCGGCGTGGTGAACCCGGCGCGCGCGCTCATCCCGTGCACGCCCAGGAACAGCGTGTCCACATGCAGGCGGCGGATCGCGGCGACGGCGACGGGACCGACCAGCGCGTCGGAGGGCGTGCGGACGCCGCCGGTGAGCACCACCGTGCGGTCGGCGCGCGGGGCGCGGTGGAAGACCTCCGCGACCGGGACCGAGTTCGTGATGACGGTGAGGTCGGGCACCGAGACCAGGTGGTGGGCCAGCGCCCACGTGGTGGTGCCCGCCGACAGGGCGACCGCGGTGCCCGGCCCGACCAGCTCGGCGGCGCGGCGCGCGATCGCCTCCTTCTCCTGCTGCTGACGGGCGGACTTGGCGGTGAAGCCCGGCTCCTCCGTGGAGCCGGGGCCGAGCGTGGTCGCGCCGCCGTGCACCTTCTCCAGCAGGCCGCGCTCGGCCAGGGACTCCAGGTCGCGCCGGACGGTCATGTCGGAAACGCCGAGCTCGCGCACGAGGTCGGCCACGCGGACCCCGCCGCTGGCCCGGACCCTTTCGAGGATCGTCTGTTGCCGCTGCTGTGCGAGCACGCGCCCTCCTTCCAACAAGTTCAAACAGATTATGACATGAACATGTTGAAGAATGTGAGGTCGCTTGCCGGGGGGACCGGTGTGGGATACGCATGCCGTACTGGAAAAAGGCCCCGCTCAAAGGAGGACGACGGATGGCAAGGCGCGCCCGCAAGTCCCGAGCACGCAAGAAGAAGAAGGCCAACCACGGCAAGCGCCCCGCCTCGCGCTGACGGTCACCCGGCCGCGGTGAGCTCCTTCACGGCGGCCGAAACCGCCCGGTGGAACGTCGGGTAGGCGTAGATCATCTCGTCGAGCCTGGTGAGCGGGACGCGGGCGTGCACCGCCAGCGTCAGCAGTCCCAGGACCTCGCCCCCGGGCGGCGCCGCCACGGTCGCGCCGACCAGGACGCCGTCGGCGGCCACCAGCTTGACCAGTCCCTCGGCCTGGGCGATGTATCCGCGCGTGCCCAGATCGCCCACGGCGACACGCACGTCCAGGCCCCGCTCGCGGGCCTGCGCCTCGGTCAGGCCCACCGCGCCCACCTCGGGATCGGTGAAGGTCACCCGGGGCACGGCATGGTACTCGGCCTCGTGCACCGGCTCACCGAGGATCTCCTTGACCACGATGTTCGCCTGGTACATCGACATGTGCGTGAAAGCGCCCTTGCCGACCGCGTCGCCGATCGCCCAGACGCCCTCGGCCGCGCGCATCCGCGCGTCCACCGGAACCGCCCGCGCGCTCTCGTCGAGACCGATCGCGCCGACGCCCAGCGCCCGCAGATCCACCCGGCGGCCCGTCGCCACCAGCAGCCGCTCCGCCTCGGCCAGCCGCTCCGCCTCGGCGCCGCCGACCGTGAAGCGGCCGCCGCCGTAGTCCACGCGCGCGACCTTGGCCGAGGTCCGCACGTCGATGCCGCGCCCGGCGAAGACCTTCTCCAGCAGCGCGCCGGCCTCCGGCTCTTCGAGGGCGATCAGCCGGTCGGCCGCCTCGACCACCGTCACCGCCACGCCGAACGTCCGGAACATCTGCGCCAGCTCGACCCCGATCGCGCCGCCGCCCAGCACGATGATCGACTCGGGCAGCTCGGCGTTCTCGATCGCCTGGTGGTTGGTCCAGTACGGCGTGCCCGCCAGCCCCTCGATCGGCGGCACCGCCGCCTGCGAACCGGTCGCGATCACGATGCCGCGCGCCGCGCGCAGCACCCGGTCGCCGACGGTCACCTCGCCCGGCCCGGTGACGCGCCCGTGGCCCCTGACCAGGTGGCCGCCCTTGCCGGTGAAGCGGTCGGCGGCCACCTTGTCGTCCCAGGAGTCGGTGGCCTCGCGCACCCGGCGCACCAGCGCCGCCCACTCGCGCGAGGTCTCCGCCTCGTGAATCATGATCTTCGAGGGGATGCAGCCCCAGTAGGGGCACTCGCCGCCCACCAGGTTCGACTCGACGGCGGCCACGCGCAGCCCCGCCTCCGCCAGCCGGCCGGCCACGTCCTCGCCGCCCGGACCCATCCCCAGCACGATCACATCAACGTCCATCTCAGGTACATAACCACCCCGAGCCGGGGTTCACCCGGAATGAGGCAAATTCGCCAGCGCCTCGTCGACCCGCTCCTGCGGCAGCGCGTAGTCCTCCAGCTCGCCCGCCAGGTAGCGGTCGTAGGCGCCGAGGTCGAAGTGGCCGTGTCCGCACAGCGCGGTCAGCAGTACCTTCTCCTCGCCGCTCTCCTTGCACCGCAGCGCCTCGGCGATCGTCTCGGCGAGCGCGTGCGTCGGCTCCGGCGCCGGCACGATCCCCTCCGTACGCGCGAAGCGCACACCGGCCTCGAAACACTCGCTCTGCGACCTGGTGACCGCCTCGAACAAGCCCAGCTCGTACATGTGCGACAGCAGCGGCGACATGCCGTGATAACGCAGCCCGCCCGCGTGGATCGGGTCCGGTATGAAGTCGTGGCCGAGCGTGTGCATCTTCAGCAGCGGCGTGAACCCGGCCGTGTCGCCGAAGTCGTAGGCGTAGCGGCCGCGGGTGAACGACGGGCACGCCTCCGGCTCCACCGCGCGGAAGGACGTCCGCGGGCTCTCGCGCATGAACGGGAAGGCCAGCCCGGCGAAGTTGGAGCCGCCGCCGGTGCAGCCGATGACCAGGTCCGGCATCTCCGGCATCTGCTTGAGCGCCTCCTCGCCGATGACCGTCTGGTGCAGCAGCACGTGGTTGAGCACCGAGCCCAGCGCGTACCGGGTGTCGGCCGCGGCGCCCGCCACCTCGACCGCCTCGCTGATCGCGATGCCCAGGCTGCCGGTGGACCCGGGGTGCTCGGCCAGAATCTTGCTGCCCGCGCTCGTCAGCGGTGACGGGCTGGCGTGGACGGCGGCGCCGTACACGCGCATGAGAGAGCGGCGGTACGGCTTCTGGTCGTAGGAGGCGCGCACCATCCAGATCTCGCACTCCAGCCCGAACTGCGCGCACGCGAACGCCAGCGCCGACCCCCACTGCCCCGCCCCGGTCTCGGTCGTGAGCCTGCGCACACCCTCGCGCTTGTTGTAGTACGCCTGCGGCACGGCGGTGTTCGGCTTGTGCGAGCCCGCGGGGGAGACGCCCTCGTACTTGTAGTAGATGTGCGCCGGCGTGCCCAGCGCCTTCTCCAGCCGGTGCGCCCGGATCAGCGGCGTCGGCCGCCACAGCCGGTAGACGTCCAGCACCTCCTGCGGAATCTCGACGAAACGCTCCCCGCTCACCTCCTGGCCGATCAGCTCCACCGGGAACAACGGGGCCAGGTCGTCCGGACCGACCGGCTGCCCGGTGGCAGGGTGCAGCGGCGGGGGAGGCGGGGTGGTGAGGTCGGGAACGATGTTGTACCAGTGGCTGGGGAATGCTGGTTCGTGTGGCATGTAGTCCATTGAACTGCGGCGAAGCCTGCTTGGTCAGACCCAGTCACGTTGATCGTTCCACGCGTGTTCCGACTCGCGCTCGGTTTCCGATCCATGGCCCGGCCGGGATACCAATGGAGGTATGCGGCACCTCTACTGGAATCTCGGCTCCGTCGCGTTCGGGGCCCGCTTCGCGGTGGAAGTGCGCGGCTCGGCCTGCCGGGTGTGTCTCATGGATGCCGAGGAGTACGAGGCCTACCTCGACGAGGACGCCCACGAGTACTACGGCGGCTTCTTCGACGCCGGCCCCGCCGTCGTGGAAGTGCCCTACGACGACGACTGGTACCTGGTCGTCGACAGCTACAGCGGGAGTGTCAACGTCGTGGTCAGCCAGCTCTTCGACTGAGCGCCGGCCCCCGCCTCATTTCGGATGGACCGCGTCCAAGCTATGCCGCGACAACATGGTCGGAGCCTGCGCTCAGCCCTGCCGTTCCAGGGCCACCTGCTCGCGGACCGCCGGCACCACCTGCTCGGCGAAGAGCGTGAGCTGCTCCCGCTGATCGCCCTCCGGCCAGAAGACGAACGCGTCGATGCCGTGGCCGACCGCCAGATCCGTCAGCTCCTCCACCCACTGCTCGGCCGGCCCCTTCAGGAACCCCTCCGCCGCGCCGCCGGTGATCGTGCCCCCGGCGTTGTAGATCCGCCGGATGCCGGACGGTTCACGGCCCGCCGCCCGCGCGGCCTCGTCGACGCGGGCGCTCATCTCGGGCAGCCGCTCCGGCGTCGCCCACCCCGATGACGGCACCCACCCGTCGGCCAGCCGCCCCGTCAGCGCGAGCGCCTTCGGCCCGCCCGAACCCACCCAGATGCCGATGTCGTGCGCGGGCGCCGGTCCCGTCTGGGCGCCGCGCAGGTGGTAGTGCTCGCCCTCGAAGCGCTGGTTGCGCTCGCCGCTCCAGACGGCCCTGATCACCGTGATCGCCTCCTCCAGCGCGCCGAGGGCCTGTCCGGGAGTACGGCGCGGCCCGCCGTACGCGTCGATCGCCTCCCAGAACGAACCGGCCCCAAGCCCGAGCTCCACCCGGCCGCCGCTCAGCAGGTCGAGGCTCGCCGCCGCCTTGGCCAGCACGGCGGGGTGGCGCAACGGCAGGTTCGCCACGTCGGGGAAGACCGTGATCCGCTCCGTCCTGGCCGCGATGACGCTGAGCAGAGTCCAGGTGTCCACGTACCGGCGCTGGTAGGGATGGTCCTGCACACCGATCAGGTCAAGGCCGAGCCGGTCGGCCAATTGCGCGTACTCAATGAGGGGATCGGCGCTGTTCGGCACCAGGAAATACCCGAAGTCCGTCATGACTCTGAGTATGGGACTACTCATGCGCCCGGCCGGGGGCGGGTTCACCGTGGCCTCATGGACGCCAAGTCACAGACCCGGGCAGCGGCGGCGCGGTACGCGAGCAAGCGGGATGACCGCGCGCGCATCCAGCGCCGCCGGGAGCAGACCGGGCAACACATCGTGGACGACGCCGACCAGGTGACCGCCAGGGCCGAGCGGCTCGTCCAGCGCGGAACCGTCTCCGTCGCCACCGTGGAACGCCTCTCGGAGCAGAGCCCCGACCGCCTGCTCGAACGCATCGTCGGCGTCTCCGCCGACTTCCAGCCCGCCAACTTCCTGGCCAGGGGAGCGCGGGCCATCACCTCCGTGGGCCGCATCACCCAGGGCTCCAACGGCCGTGCCATCCCCGTCGGGACGGGATTCCTGGTCGCGCCCTCGCTGCTGCTCACCAACAACCACGTGCTGCCCGACCAGGACAGCGCGGGCGAGGCCGAGGTCGAGTTCGGCGCCGAGATGAGCATCGACAACGACCCGCCCGCCTGGACCCGCTTCCGCCTCGACCCCTCGTCGGCGTTCGTCACCGACGAGGAGCTCGACTACACGCTCGTCCGCGTCGTCCCCGCCGCCGACGGCAGGACCGCGGGCGACCTGTACGGCTGGAACCGCCTGATGGCCCGCCAAGGCAAGATCGTCACCGGCGAGCCGGTCAACCTCGTCGGCCACCCCAACGGCCGGCTGAAGGAGATCACCATCCGCCGCAACGAGCTGACCATGCAGCTCGACCACTTCCTCCACTACAGCGCCGACACCGAACCGGGCAGCTCAGGCTCCCCCGTCTTCAACGACCAGTGGGAGGTCGTCGCACTCCACCACTCCGGCGTCCCCGGCGAGGACGGCGCCTGGATCGCCAACGAAGGCGTCCGCGTCAGCTCCATCCTGTCCGGCCTGCCCACCGACCTGCTGTCCGAGCTGGGCGCCGCCCCGCTCGCCGCAGAGTCCATGGCTCCGGTACGGCAGGCCGGCGCGCCCGCCCGCCCCTCGGCCTTCGGCGGCACCCGCCACCTCGTCTTCCTCCACGGCCGGGGCCAGACGGGCCGAGACCCCCAGACCATGCGCCGCGAGTGGATCGCCGGGCTCAACAAGGGCCTCACCCTCGCCGGCCTGCCGACCGTGGAACCCGCCGACGTGTGGTTCCCCTTCTACGGCGACACCCTCACCGAGCCGCGGGAGTCCCTGGTCCCCACCTCCCCGACCACCCGCGTCGTCTACGAGCAGCTCATCGGCGAGGCCGCCGCGCTCGCCGGCCGCCCCGCCGACGGCCGTCGCGAAGGCCTGCTGACCGGCGTCCAGGGCGCCCTGTCCTGGCTGGCCTCCGCCACGAACCTCGACCACCTCCTGATCGCCGCCGTCTTCCGCGACGTGGCCGCCTATCTCGACGACTCCTCGGTACGGCAGGCCGTACTGGCCAGTGTCGAACGCACCCTCCCGGCCTCCGGCCAGGTGGTCCTCGTCGCCCACAGCCTCGGCACCGTCGTCGCCATGGACCTGCTCACCCGCCTGCCCGCCGCGCTGGAGGTCCCGATCCTGGTGACCCTGGGCAGCCCGCTGGGCCTGGACGCCGTCCAGGGCCGCCTGCTGTCGGGCGGCCCGCACCGCCCCGACCGGGCCGGCCAGTGGCTCAACGTCTGGTCACCGTCGGACCCGGTGAGCATCGGCTGCCCGCTGGAGGACGACTGGAAGGGGCAGGTGGACGAACGCGCCGTCGACAACCCGCTCCAGCGCTCACACGACGTGGCCGAGTACCTGTCCCACCCGCACGTGGCCCGAGCCCTGCTACGCCACCTCACGTAGCCCTCTATTCGAGCAAGGCGGGATGCCGCAGGTCGTCCACCTTGACCGCGACGTCCGCCGCCCGCACCGGCCCGACCTCCCGCTCGTACCGCTCATAGGCGGGCAACCGCCACCGCTCCTCCCCGGCGGTACGCCGTTCCAGCGCCGCCGCGGACATCCACAGATGCACGCTCAGCTCGGCCGCCAGCCCCCGGCCGAGCAGCAGCGTCCCGTCCAGCACCACCACCCCGCCCGGGGGCACGTCCTGGTACGGCACGCGAAACGCCCGATCGGCGACGCTGTCCCAGAGCCGGGGGAGCACCTGGCCGGAGCCGTTGAAGACCTCCCTGGCGATGGCCTTCACATCAAGCCAGTCGTCGTAGAACGCGTCGGGGTCGGTCCTGCCGTATTCGAGCCGGAGCGAGGCCGGCCGCAGAAAGTCCCAGGCCGACACCCTGATCACCGGCCTCCCCAGCACGCGGAGCGGCTCCGCCAGTGCGTCCGCGTAGCCGTCCGGCCGGGCGGCGGGCGCCCCGTCCACGATCACCCGCGCGGGCGCGTCCCGGGGCAACCCCACGATGCGCTGAACCAGCTCCTCGACCAGCGATTCCGGCGAAATCGGCCGCACCCCCATGCCACGACCCTAGTGGTCGTGTCCAAGGCTCATGACGCCGGGAACGGGCGGCGCGCCCGCCTCCGCGATCGGCGATCCAGCCCGAGGTCCGGAACGCCGGAAGGCCGGGCTGGGCCCGGCCTTCCGGCTGTTGGAGCGGACGACGGGAATCGAACCCGCGTAGCTAGTTTGGAAGACTAGGGCTCTACCATTGAGCTACGTCCGCGCGAGCCGGTCCAAGTCTGGTCTAGACTTCATCCGGTCGTCAGGGCGTAAGCGTACCGGAGTCTCGGGGAGCTTGCGCACCGGGCGCAGCGGGGCGTGGCGCAGCTTGGTAGCGCGCTTGCTTTGGGAGCAAGAAGTCGCAGGTTCAAATCCTGTCGCCCCGACTTGCACGAACAGCACGAAGGCCGCTCACCGGAATCGGGAGCGGCCTTCGTGAGGGTCGTGGCGGGGAGGATCAGGGTTCGGTGCGAAACAGGGCCCAGACGGCCTTGCCGCCCCTGGCCAGCGGGTCCCAGCCCCAGCACTGGCTGTAGGTCTCGACGATGTAGAGGCCGCGGCCGTTCTCCGAGATGAAGTCGGGCTCCTTGCGGGTGGGTACCTCGTCGCTCGGGTCGGCCACCGCCAGCAGTACGTGAGGGGCGACGCGCATCAGCAGCAGGGTGAGCCCGGTGTGGCCACGGGTGTAGCGGACGGCGTTGGTGACGAGTTCGGAGACCACCAGTGCGGCGTCGTCGCTCAGTTCTGCCAGTCCCCAGTTGTGCAGGGTGTCGCGGGTGACGTCACGCGCGGTCTTGACCGAATCGGCCTGAAAGGGGAGCGGGCACGAGGTGGTGTATGGATGGGCCCGGCTGAGCAGGCTGTCGAAGCCGACCTCGCGGGTGATCTGCAGGCAGTCGGCAGTGGCCAGGGGGTCCTCCACCATCCCGCCGCTACCTCCCGCTTGCCCATCGGTTAGTGCATGTTTGGCCCAATATGCACTAGGCCATCATGGGTCACGACGCGCGTAGCTGCAAGACCCAAATGCACGTGCATGTGCAATGTGCAACCGCATGGGCGCTTCGGCCGGATATGCCGAACCGGACACCGGGTTGAGACCTTGTCATACCCGGCGGAGGGATGTCACTGTGTGTCCGGACGTATTGGAGGCAGTGTGACGCAGAACCAGCCGGGTTCCGGACCTACGGCGCTGCGCATCCTCCTCGGCTCCCAGCTCCGCAGGCTGAGGGAGGGCAAGGGCGTCACGCGCGAGGAGGCCGGCCACCTGATCAGGGGCTCGGAATCCAAGATCAGCCGGATGGAGCTCGGCCGCGTCGGCTTCAAGGAGCGCGACGTCGCCGACCTGCTGACCCTTTACGGCGTCAGCGACAACCAGGCCCGTGCCGCCGTCCTCGACCTCGTGAGCACGGCCAACGAGCCGGGCTGGTGGCACCGCTTCAACGACATCCTGCCCTCGTGGTTCCAGGCGTACGTCGGGCTGGAAGAGGCCGCCGAGCGCATCAGGACGTACGAGGTGCAGTTCGTCCCGGGGCTGCTGCAGACGAAGGAATACGCCAAGGCGGTGGTCACCGCCGGTTCGGCCGGCATCAGCGCCGAGGAGATCTCCCGCCGCGTCGACGTGCGACTCGAACGGCAGCGCGTCCTCGACCGCCCCGACGGCCCGGTCTTCTGGGCGGTGATCGACGAGGCGGCGCTGCGCCGTCCCATCGGCGGCGCCGAGGTCATGCGCGCCCAGCTGGAGCACCTCATCGAGCAGATGCGCCAGCCCAACATCACCGTCCAGGTGATGCCCTTCGACTTCGGCGGGCACAGTGCCGAGGGCGGCGCGTTCAGCATCCTGCGCTTCCCCGACCGCGAGCTGCCCGACGTGGTCTACGTGGAACAACTCGCCAGCGCGCTCTACCTCGACAAGCGAGAGGACGTCGACCGCTACACCGAGGTCATGGAGCGCCTGTGCGCCGTCAGCACCACCCCGGATGAGACGGTGGAGCTGCTGCGTACGATCGCCGACGAGTTCTGAGCGCCGTCACGTCGTTGTTGGGTACGCATCTGCCCTAGACTGGCCAACGGCGTTGGATCCCGCCGTAGCGGAGCATGCCCGGCGCCGCTCATGTGGGCGCGGCGCGTGAGCCGTACCGAATGGACGCGCCCGCGCATCACTCGAAGCTTGATCAAGGAGACCACCCCGTGAAGACCGCTGTCGAGGAGCTCAGCCCGACCAGGGTGAAGCTCACTGTCGAGGTGCCGTTCGAAGAGCTGCGCCCGAGCCTGGATGCGGCATACAAGAAGGTCGCGCAGCAGGTCCGCGTGCCCGGCTTCCGTCCTGGCAAGGTGCCGGCCCGCATCATCGAGCAGCGCTTCGGCCGCGCGGTGGTGCTGGAGGAGACCCTCAACGACGCGGTGCCCAAGCTCTACGGCCAGGCTGTCGACGAGGTCGACGTCTTCCCGGTCAGCCAGCCCGACATCGAGGTCACGAAGATCGAGGACGGCGAGCAGATCGAGTTCACCGCCGAGGTCGACATCCGCCCCAACTTCGAGGTCCCCGACTACGCGGGCACCGAGGTCACCGTCGATGCCGCCACGGTCTCCGACGAGGACATCGACGGGCAGCTCGACGGCCTGCGCCAGCGCTTCGCGACGCTGACCGGCGTCGAGCGCGCGGCCGCCGACGGCGACTTCGTCGTCATGGACCTGCGCGCCGAGATCGACGGCAACAACATCGAGGAGCAGCAGGCCAACGAGGTCTCCTACGAGGTCGGCGCCGGCTCCGTGCTCCAGGGCCTCGACGAGGCGCTCGTGGGCATGTCCGCCGGCGAGGAGAAGACCTTCGGCACCGAGCTGGTCGGCGGCGACAACGCCGGCGAGCAGGCTGACGTGATCATCACCGTCAAGTCGGTCAAGGAGAAGGTGCTGCCCGAGCTCGACGACGAGTTCGCGCAGCTCGCCAGCGAGTTCGACACGCTGGACGAGCTCAAGGACAGCATCCGCGAGACCGCCCGCCGCAACAAGCTGGTCGACCAGGTCGTCCAGGCGCGCGAGAACGCCCTCGACGCCCTGCTGGAGAAGATCGACATCCCGATCCCCGACAGCGCGCTCAAGGCCGAGGTCGACTCCCGCAAGCACAACCTCGACCACCAGATCGCCGAGTCCGGCCTCAGCCGCGACGCCTTCTTCCGTCTGTACCAGACGACGGAGGAGGAGCGCTTCGCCGAGTTCGACACCAACTCCGCGAAGGCCATCAAGACCGGCTTCGTCCTCGACAAGATCGTCAAGGCGGAGGAGCTGGGCGTCTCCGAGCAGGAGCTGACCAACTTCGTCGTCCGCCGCGCCATGCAGATGGGCGTCCAGCCCAACCAGCTGGCCCAGCACCTCGCCGACAACGACCAGCTGACGCTGGCCATGGTCGAGATCGTCCGCGACAAGGCCAAGGCCGTCGTGGGTGACGCCGCCAAGATCGTCGACTCCGAGGGTGCCGAGATCGACCTCAAGGCCATCTACACCGAGATCAACGGTGAAGAGGTCGTCGAGGAGCCGGCCGACGCGCCGGCCGAGGAGAAGGCCGACGCCTGATCCCAAGGCTCACGAAAGCCCCCGGCCGTCATGGCCGGGGGCTTTCGCCGTTCCGGGGGTCCGCGGGGCGGCCCGGAGGGGCGCAGGAGGGCGCCGGGCGGCGGGAGGGTGGACGGTGGGCTCGGCGCCCTTCTGACGGGCTCAGGGTGGGGCACGGAGACCGGCCGAGAGCGCGTCGTAACGGCGGGAACCACGTCCGACGTGAGAAGCGCCCGCAGATCGGGAGCAACTTAGCTGAAGTGGGAGGCGCTGAGCTGGCTGCGCCGTAAAGTATGGGCATCCAACCACCTGCGCCGACAGCGAACAGGTGGGGAGACGGGGCATGACCGCTAGCCGGGGCGCGTTAAGGTCACAAGCAAAGCCAATCGTTACGACGCATCGGAAGGTGAAGCTGTGACCAGCCCGCCGACCTTCAATCAGCCCGAGTCGCGAGGCCGTGAGAACGGCTCGTCCTTCCGGCTTGAGGACCAGCTTTACCAGCGCCTGCTGCGTGAGCGCATCATTGTGCTCGGGCAGGAGGTCAACGACGAGATCGCCAACCGCATTTGTGCGGAGCTCCTGTTGCTCGCGGCCGACGACCCGGACCGCGACATCTGGCTCTACATCAACTCGCCTGGCGGCTCGGTGACCGCCGGTATGGCGATATACGACATGATGGAATATGTGCCGAACGACGTCGCGACGGTGGCGATGGGCCTGGCCGCTTCCATGGGCCAGTTCCTGCTGTCGGCCGGCGCCAGGGGCAAGCGCTACGCGCTGCCGCACGCGCGCATCATGATGCACCAGCCTTCCGGTGGCATCGGCGGCACCGCCGCCGACATCGCCATCCAGGCTGAGCAGATGCTCTACGTGAAGAAGACGCTGGCCGAGCGGATCGCCGCGCACACCGGCCAGACGCTGGAGCAGATCGAGTCCGACTCCGACCGAGACCGGTGGTTCACGGCCGAGGAGGCCAAGGACTACGGCTTCATCGACCAGGTCGTGCGCAACGCACGGCAGGTGCCCTCCGCGGGCGCCGTCTCCTAGGGGGAGCTGAAGTGAACATCCAGAGCCGCTACGTTCTCCCCTCCTTCGTCGAGCGCACGTCTTACGGCGTGAAGGAGATGAACCCGTACAACAAGCTCTTCGAGGACAGGATCATCTTCCTCGGCGTGCAGATCGACGACGCGTCGGCCAATGACGTCATGGCCCAGTTGCTGACGCTGGAGTCGCTTGACCCCGACCGGGACATCAGCATCTACATCAACTCGCCGGGTGGCTCCTTCACCGCGATGACGGCGATTTACGACACGATGCAGTACGTCCGGCCGGAGATCTCGACCATCTGCCTCGGTCAGGCCGCCTCGGCCGCCGCGGTGTTGCTCGCGGGCGGCACGCCGGGCAAGCGCCTGGCGCTGCCCAACGCGCGCATCCTGATCCACCAGCCCTCCACCGAGGGCGGCGGCCAGGCCAGCGACATCGAGGTCCAGGCCCGCGAGATCCTTCGCATGCGCACTCTCCTCGAGGAGATGGTGGCGAAGCACTCCGGCAAGGAGCCCGCCGAGGTCCGCCGCGACATTGAACGCGACAAAATTCTCAACGCGGAAGAGGCAAAGGCGTATGGTCTGATCGATGACATCATCCCGACCAGGAAGAAGCGGGCACAGGCCGTAGCTTCCTGATGTGATGTGAGGCACCGGAGCGCTGCCCAATAGGGCACGTTCCGGTGCGACTCGCCGCTAGGGGGCTCACTGAGGGCCCAGAAGACGGTAACGTCGAAACCTGAGCGGTTCGGCCAAGTCCGGAGGAAGTCCGGAAACACTGCTCTTGGGAGCAGGGCGGTCCCACGCAAAGGAGTATCTGGGGTGGCACGCATCGGCGACGGGGGAGACCTGCTGAAGTGCTCTTTCTGCGGGAAGAGCCAGAAGCAAGTCAAGAAGCTCATCGCCGGTCCCGGCGTATACATCTGCGATGAGTGCATCGATCTCTGCAACGAGATCATCGAGGAGGAGCTCTCCGAGTCCTCCGAACTCAAGTGGGACAATCTGCCGAAGCCGAGGGAGATCTACGAGTTCCTCGACGCCTACGTCATCGGTCAGGACCAGGCGAAGAAGGCCCTCTCGGTGGCGGTCTACAACCACTACAAGCGGGTGCAGTCCGGCGACCGCGGCAGAGACGAGGGCATAGAGCTCTCGAAGTCCAACATCCTGCTGCTCGGGCCCACGGGCTCCGGCAAGACCCTGCTGGCGCAGACGCTGGCCAAGATGCTCAACGTGCCGTTCGCCATCGCCGACGCCACCGCGCTGACCGAGGCGGGCTACGTCGGCGAGGACGTCGAGAACATCCTGCTCAAGCTGATCCAGGCCGCTGACTACGACGTCAAGAAGGCCGAGACCGGCATCATCTACATCGACGAGGTCGACAAGATCGCCCGCAAGAGCGAGAACCCGTCGATCACCCGCGACGTCTCCGGTGAGGGCGTTCAGCAGGCGCTGCTGAAGATACTGGAGGGGACCACTGCCTCGGTTCCTCCGCAGGGCGGCCGCAAGCACCCGCACCAGGAGTTCATCCAGATCGACACCACCAACGTGCTGTTCATCTGCGGTGGTGCCTTCGCCGGCCTCGAGAAGATCATCGAGTCGCGCATCGGCAAGAAGGGCATCGGCTTCAACGCCATCATCCGCTCGAAGGAAGAGGTCGACACCGTCGACATCTTCGGCGACGTGATGCCCGAGGACCTGCTGAAGTTCGGCATGATCCCCGAGTTCGTCGGCCGCCTGCCGGTCATCACCAGCGTGCACAACCTCGACCGCGAGGCGCTCATCCAGATCCTCACCGAGCCGCGCAACGCGCTGGTGAAGCAGTACCGCAAGCTGTTCGAGATCGACGGCGTCGAGCTGGAGTTCACCGACGACGCGCTGGAGGCGATCGCCGACCAGGCGATCCTGCGGGGCACCGGTGCGCGAGGCCTGCGCGCGATCCTCGAAGAGGTCCTGCTGTCGGTCATGTACGAAGTGCCCTCCCGCCAGGACGTCGCCCGGGTGGTCATCACCCGCGAGTCCGTGCTGGAGCACGCGATCCCGACGCTGGTCCCGCGTGATCAGCTGGCCAAGCAGCAGCGTCCGCCGCGCGAGAAGTCGGCCTAGCTCCTTTTCGCACGACGAAGCGCCCCGCCGGTCGGTGGGGCGCTTCTCCATGTGGAGACGATCCCGTCAACGGCGGCACTAAACTTGGCCGCGTGACAACGCCAGAGCTGCCTACCCAGTACACCCCGGCCGACGTCGAGACCCGGAGCTACTCACGCTGGGAATCCGAAGGCTACTTCCGCGCCGATCCGGGCAGCTCCCGCGAGCCGTACTCCATCGTCCTGCCCCCGCCGAACGTGACCGGCGTGCTGCACATCGGCCACGCACTCGACCACTCCATCCAGGACGCGCTGACGCGCCGCGCGCGGATGCGCGGCAAGGAAGCGCTGTGGGTGCCCGGCATGGACCACGCGGGCATCGCCACCCAGAACGTCGTCGAGCGCAAGCTCGGCGCGGAGGGTCTGTCCCGGCACGACCTCGGCCGCCAGGCCTTCGTGGAGAAGGTCTGGCAGTGGAAGGAGGAGTCCGGCGGCGCGATCCTCGGCCAGATGCGGCGGCTCGGTGACAGCGTCGACTGGTCCCGCGAGCGCTTCACGATGGACGAGGGCCTGTCGCGCGCCGTCCAGACGATCTTCAAGCGGCTCTTCGACGACGGGCTGATCTACCGCGCCGAGCGCATCATCAACTGGTGCGTGCGCTGCCACACCGCGCTGTCCGACATCGAGGTCGAGCACAGCGAGGACGACGGCGAGCTCGTCTCCATCCGTTACTCCGACGAGGTCGTCGTCGCCACCACGCGCGCCGAGACGATGCTCGGCGACACCGCCGTCGCGGTCAATCCCGCCGACGAGCGCTACACCCACCTGGTCGGCACGTACGTGGAGCTGCCGCTGACCGGGCGGCGCATCCCGATCGTCGCCGACGAGCACGTCGATCCGGCCTTCGGCACCGGAGCGGTCAAGGTCACCCCTGCCCACGACCCCAACGACTTCGAGATCGGCCGCCGCCACTCGCTGCCGTCGCTGACCGTCATGGACGAGCACGGCGTCATCACCGCGCACGGTCCGTTCCAGGGGCTCGACCGGTTCGAGGCGCGGCCCGCCGTGGTGGCCGCCCTGCGCGCGGAAGGCCGCATCGTCGCCGAGAAGCGGCCCTACGTGCACTCGGTCGGACACTGCTCTCGGTGCAAGACCGTGGTCGAGCCGCGGCTGTCGCTGCAGTGGTTCGTCAACGTCGGGCCGCTGGCCAAGGAGGCCGGTGACGCGGTGCGCGACGGGCGTACCCGCATCCACCCGCCGGAGCTGGCCAAGCGTTACTTCGACTGGGTCGACGACATGCACGACTGGTGCATCTCCCGGCAGCTGTGGTGGGGTCACCGCATTCCGGTCTGGTACGGCCCGGCCGGCGAAGTCGTCTGCGTGGGTCCGGACGAGCAGCCACCCGCGGGTTATGTCCAGGATCCTGATGTGCTGGACACCTGGTTCTCCTCGGCGCTCTGGCCGTTCTCGACGCTGGGCTGGCCGGAGAAGACCGCGGACCTGTCCCGCTTCTACCCGACATCGGTGCTGGTGACGGGCTACGACATCCTGTTCTTCTGGGTCGCCAGGATGATGATGTTCGGCCTCTACGCCATGGACGGGCAGCCGCCGTTCCATGTGGTCGTCCTGCACGGCATGGTGCGCGACCAGTACGGCAAGAAGATGTCCAAGTCCTTCGGGAACGTGGTGGATCCGCTCGACTGGGTCGACCGCTTCGGCGCCGACGCGACCCGCTTCACGCTCTTGCGCGGCGCCAATCCCGGCGCCGACGTGGCGGTCAGCGAGGAGTGGGCGGCCGGCTCGCGCAACTTCTGTAACAAGATGTGGAACGCCACCCGGTTCGCGCTGATGAACGGTGCCACGGTCGGGGAGCTCCCGGCCGACCTCACCGCCGCCGACCGGTGGATTCTGTCCCGGCTCCAGCACACGATCGAGGCGGCCGATGCCGCGTTCGAGGAGTTCGAGTTCGCCAAGGTCTCCGACCTGCTGTACCACTTCGCGTGGGACGAGGTCTGCGACTGGTACCTGGAGCTGGCGAAGATCCAGATCGCCGAGGGCCGCACGGGCACCCGCCTGGTCCTGGGCCACGTGTTCGACGCGTTGCTGCGGCTGTTGCACCCGCTGATCCCGTTCGTCACCGAGGAGTTGTGGCGGGCGGTCACCGGTGGCACGTCGGTGATGGTGGCGCAGTGGCCGGTCGCGGACCCGAGCTATCGCGACCCGGAGGCGGAAGCCGAGATCACCGCGCTCCAGGAGCTGGTGACCGAGGTGCGCCGCTTCCGCTCCGACCAAGGACTCAAGCCGGGCCAGCGGGTCGCCGCACGTCTCGGTCTCTCCGGTACGGCTCTCGCCGCGCAGGAAGGCGCGATCCGGTCGCTGCTGCGGCTGGAGGAGCCCGATGACGGGTTCTCCGCCACCGCGAGGTTCGCGGTGACCGGGGTGAGCGTCGAGATCGACACCGCCGGCGCCATCGACGTGGTGGCCGAGCGCAAGCGCCTGGAGAAGGATCTGGCCGTGGCGCGCAAGGAGGCTGCCCAGGTGTCGGCCAAGCTGGGCAACGAGCAGTTCATGGCCAAGGCTCCCGAGGACGTGGTGGCCAAGGTCAGGGCACGTGCGACGCAGTCCGGCGAGGACATCGCGCGCCTGGAGGCACAGCTCGCGGCCCTGTCGGCTGGGTGATGTTTGGCGGTAACGCATGGAGGGAAGACTCATTCGTTACCGGGAAGTTGGACGTTGTACCTGCGTTGTGCTGCTACAGTTTTCAACGCAGGGCGAGCACGCCCCGATGAGCCTCCGGGTTCGGAGCTCATCGGAACGCTGCTAGGCTCTGAACATCCCAACGACTGATCCGGGTTTCCGGCTGTGTCCGTTTGATTGGACAAGTGCCGGATGTTGGAGTAAGTTAGCGGGGTTGCCTCAAATCCACCCAGATCGCCGGTTTGACAGGTTCATCTTGATCTGGTAAGATTGAGGTAGACGAAATGTGCGCCTCCTGCAGTACTGGGGAGTACGCGTCCGTTTCTTGAGAACTCAACAGTGTGTTAAAAGCCAGTGCATGAAGTATTTCATGCAACACCTCGTCTGGAATATGATGAGTTTTTGCT
>NZ_JBITIO010000020.1:0-146933 GCF_044459065.1 Nonomuraea sp. NPDC050394
ATCTGGCACAACGACAAGACCGGCCAGCCCACCGCCCGATCCCTCACCGCCTACGACCATTAATCGCAAGCAGCAGCCTGGAATCAATCATCTAGTGGGTGTCGCAGTACGGCCCCGGCGGCACGCCGGGACCGTAGAACGACATGCACACCACGTCGCCCGGCACCAGGGCCGGTGTCGGGTAGTAGACGCCCTGCAGGTAGCTGGACGTGCTCCACGTGGAGATCGACCCGCCGCGGGGCGCTCCGTTGACCGTGGCCTGCATCGACAGGGTGGACGGCGGCGGCTTGATGGTGAAGACGAAGCGCCCGTTGTCGAGGCCCGCGCAGACCGGGGCCTCGGGGATACAGATGGGCCCTGCCGCCTGGGCGGGCGCGGCGGTGAAGGCGAAGGCGAGGGACAACGACAAACCCAGAATGATCCGTACTGCGCTGATGACGCACCCCCTGCGGGTCCGCGGGATGACTTCGGGCGTGCCGTTCCGACCGTAACCCGGCCGGACGGGCGGGTCCAGCGCCCGGCAGCGAGCCTGCTGGGAAATGGGGCGGGCCCTACCTAGGGTTGTGCGGTGAGCGCGGATCAGGTCCTTGAGGTGGCGACCAAGCTTTTCGCCGAACTGGGTTACGACGAAACGGATATCGGGCTCATCGCGCGGGCGGCCGGGGTCGAGCCGGCCTTCATCGGCCGGGAGTTCGGCGGCAAGGCGGACTTGTACAAGACCGTCATGCTCAAGGCCGACGAGGCGGAACACGCCGCGATATCGGCGGCACTCGCCCAGTTCACGGGCACGCCCGAGGCGCTGCACCGCATGGTGGACGCCTATCTCGACTTCTTCGCCGACAATCCGATGCTGGTGCTGCTGTGGATGCATCGCTGGATGGGCGACGCGGCGGACATACCGGAACTCGAGGAGGCCTACACCCGGCCGCTCCTGGACGAGATTCTCCGGGCGATCTCGCCGCTGCTGCCGCCCGGGGTCGAGACCCGTTACTTCGTCTGGATGATCGTGTGGTGCGTCTATGGGTTTCTCACCGGCGGCGTTCTCGAACGGCGGCGCAGCGAGCGCACGGTGAAACCCGCGGAGCTGGCGCGCTTCCGCACCTACCTGCACTGGGTGATCGGGCGGCTGGTCGCCTGAGCGAGGGGGGCCTGGCGGGTGGAGAACCCCCATAGTGCCCACGCCGCAGGCCCCAGCACAGCATAGAGTGATCGACCGGCGACTGAGAGTGGTTTCACGCCCTGATTTCACACCCGGGCGCGGGGGACAGAATTGGCTGAATGCGGCCATGTGCCAGATGGCGGTAAGGGATTCGCGATCATAGCGTGGGCTCATGAGCGCTTGGTATGCGATGGACGCCGCCGAGACGGCCGAGCGGCTGCGCGTTGACCCGTCCAGCGGGCTGAGCGGGGCGGAAGCCGTACGGCGGAGGGACGAGCACGGCCCCAACCGGCTGCCCGAGGCGCCGCGCGAGCCACGCTGGCACGCCTACCTGCGCCAGTTCCAGGACCTGCTGATCCTCACGCTGATCGGCGCGGCCCTGGTGAGCTTCGCCGTGACCCGCGAGTGGGAGACGCCGGCGATCATCGTGCTGGTCGTGATCCTGAACGCGACGATCGGGTTCGTCCAGGAGTCCAGGGCGGAGGCCTCGCTGGAGGCGCTGCGCAAGATGCTCCACACCGAGGCCACCGTGCTGCGGGGCGGGGCGGCCATGCGGCTCGACGCGGCCGATCTGGTGCCGGGTGACGTCGTGGACCTGGAGGCCGGCGACCGCGTGCCCGCCGACGGGCGGCTGGTGTCCTCGGCGTCGCTGGAGGTGCAGGAATCGGCGCTGACCGGCGAGGCGGAGCCGTCCGCCAAGTCCGCCGGCGCGGTCGTGGCCGCGGACGCGCCCCTGGCCGAGCGCGGCAGCGCGGTGTTCATGAACACCACGGTCACCCGCGGCCACGCCCGCATGATCGTGACCGCGACCGGCGCCTCGACCGAGATCGGGCAGATCGCCGGGCTGCTCCAGCAGACCAAGCAGGCGCCGACCCCGCTGCAACGCCAGATCGACACGCTCGGCAAGACCCTGGCGCTGATCGCGCTCGCGGTGATCGCGGTCGTGTTCGTCCTGGGCCTGCTGCGCGGGCAGCCGGTCGGCGCATTGTTCACGACCGCCGTCTCGCTGGCGGTGGCGACCGTCCCCGAAGGGCTGCCCGCCGTCGTGGCCTTCACCCTCGCCATGGGTACGGCCCGCCTGGCCCGCAGAGGCGCCATCGTCAAGCGGCTGGCCTCGGTGGAGACCCTGGGCAGCACCTCCCAGATCTGCACCGACAAGACCGGCACGCTGACGCTCAACCAGATGACCGCCCGCGAGGTGTACCTGGCCGACCGCCGCTTCACCGTCTCCGGCCACGGCTACGCGGTGGAGGGACGCATCCGCAGCACCGACGACGACCCGCCCGACAGCCGGACGCTGCACGTCGCGCTCGTCGCCATGGCGCTGTGCACCGACGCGGTGGTACGCGCCCCCGACGACGTGGTCGGCGATCCCACCGAGCTGGCCATGGTCGTCCTGGCCGAGAAGGGCGGGGTCGACGTCGCCGCCCTGCGGCGCAGGCATCCGCGGATCGCCGAGGTGCCCTTCGACTCCGACGACAAGTTCATGGCCACCTTCCACGAGGAGGACGGCCGGGTGCGCTGCTTCGTCAAGGGCGCGCCGGACGTGCTGGCCGCCCGCGCCGACCGCTACCTGACCGCCGGCGGCCGGCGGCCCTTCGACGCGGCGGCCCGCGAGGACTACGCCGCCGCCAACGGCGAGCTGGCCGAGCAGGGGCTGCGCGTGCTGGCCGTCGGCGTGAAGGACTTCCCCGCCCTGCCCGAGGACGCCGATCTCAAGTCGATGCTCGACGGCATCGTGCTGATGGCGCTGGTCGGCATCGTCGACCCGGCGCGGCCCGAGGCGTCGGCCGCCATCGAGCAGTGCCACCGGGCGGGCGTCCAGGTACGGATGATCACCGGCGACCACGCCGTCACCGCCGCGGCCATCGCCCGTGAGCTGGACATCCCCGGCAAGGCGGTGACCGGCGCAGAGCTGGACGAGCTCTCCGACGAGGAACTGGCCAGGCGACTGCCGGACATCGGGGTCGTGGCCCGGGTCACCCCGCAGCACAAGATCCGGATCGTGCGCGCGCTGCAGGACAGCGGCGCCGTCGTGGCGATGACCGGTGACGGCGTCAACGACGCCCCGGCCCTGCGCCGGGCCGACATCGGCGTCGCCATGGGCGTCACCGGGACCGAGGTGAGCAAGGAAGCCGCCACGATGATCCTCACCGACGACAACTTCGCGACCGTGGTCGACGCGGTCCGCGAGGGACGCGGTATCTACGCCAACATCGTGAAGTTCACCCGCTTCCAGCTGTCGACGGCGTTCGGGTTCGTGCTCACGTTCCTGGCGGCGTCGATCACCGGGCTGGCGGGCGGCGCGCCGTTCACCGCCGTGCAGATCCTCTTCGTGAACCTCATCATGGACGGCCCGCCCGCGCTGTCGCTCGGCGTCGACCCCGCGGGGCCCGACGTCATGGACCGCTCTCCGCGTGCCCGCGACGAGCGCATTCTCACCACCGCGCGGCTCGTGCGGATCCTGCTGGCCGGCACGACCATGGCCGCGGGGACGCTGGCCGTGCTCGCGCTGGCTCCCCCGCCGGTCGCGGCGACGATGGCCTTCGTCACCTTCGTCTTCTTCCAGGTCTTCAACCTGGTCAACGTCCGCAATGACCTGCGCAGCGCCTTCCACCGCGAGACCTTCTCCAACCGCTCGACGTTCGTGGCGATCGGCGTCGTGCTCGTGCTGCTGGCGGCCATGGTGGAGTGGCGGGGGCTGCACGGGTTCTTCTCCGTCACCAACCTCACCGCGGGGCAGTGGCTGACCTGCCTGGGCGTGGCGTCGGTGATCCTGTGGCTGGGCGAGCTGGTCAAGTTCTTCCTGCGCCGCGCCGGCGCCCGTCCCTAGGGCGTGCCTTCGACGGTCACAGCCAGTTCTCGCGGGCGGCGTGCCAGGCCAGCTGCATCCGGGTCTGGGCGCCCGCCCGCTCCATCAGATGGGTGATGCGGCGCTGGACGGTGCGCTGCGAGACCTTCAGCTGCGTGGCGATCGACTTGTCGGGCACGCCCGCCAGCAGCAGCGACAGCAGGTAGAGGTGGTCGGCGTCGAGCGGGCTGCCCGGCGTGGTGAGGTTGACGGGGGTGGCCCGCTCCCACAGGGTCTCGAACAGCGCCTTGAGCGCGTCGAGGAGGCTGCTCGGCCGTACCAGGGCGGCGGTGAGCTGGGTCAGCCCGCCGGTGTACTGGACCAGCGGGAGCACGCCCAGCTCGCCGTCGGCGATCATCATCCGCACCGGGAGCTCCGGGAGGGCGCGCGCCTGCTCCCCGAGCGTGATGCCGTCGGCGAGGTTGACCAGCATGCCGGGTTCTTCGAGCAGCGCCCGCTCGTACAGCACCCGGAAGCTCACTCCGCGCCGCAGCGCGGCCAGCTCCTCGGTGTTCTCCTGCGAGGTCATCGCCACGTGCCCGGCCCGGCACAGGCTCACGACCTCGTGGCGGGCGTTGTCCTGCATCAGCCGCAGTTGCTCGCGCAGCACCGTCCTGCTGCTGACCACCTCGATCAGCTGCGCCGCCTCGCGCCGCCTGGAATGGGCCAGGTACTCCCCCGTGAGCTGCTCCACGGCCTGCCGGGCCCGGTCGACTTCCTCCTGGCGCCGGTGCAGCCGCGCCGCGAGCGCGACGTCGGGGGCGACCGCGGTGAACGTGTCGTTCTCTCCTGGTACGGCACGCGCCAGCCCCTTGGCCAGCAACGACCCGAGCGCCCGGCGTGCCGCCTCGTCCGCCACGCCCAGCTCCCCCGCCAGCTCGGCCACCTCGACCTCGGCGGTTCTGACCAGGAGCCGGTAGGCGGCCTCCTCCTCGGCGCCCAGGCCCGCGGCGCTCAGCACGTCGCCGGGGAGATCCGGCCGGTGATCTCCCAGGGTCCACCACGTCGCGCTTTACGGCCATATCTCGGCAATATGTGGTTCACCTGGCCATTCTAGGGAGGGTCATTCCGGGGATGGCCATTCCGGGAAACCGCCCGCTCCCGGGCAGGCGTCCGCTAGGTCGAGCCGTGGCGTTGGCGGAAGGCGCCGTACAGGCCGGCGGCCACGCACAGGCCGACGATGGCGGCGAGCCTGATCGCGTCCATGCCACCCGACAGCACCAGTTCGCCGGCGGGGTCGATGAGGAATCCGGTGGCCATCGTCCAGGCCAGCGCCCCGGTCGCGGCGGAGGCGATCAGGTCGGCGGTGAGGCCGGCGTACAGGGCGGCGATCAGGCCCACGACGGCGAAGCGGATCTCGACCTGGGCGTGCGGGACCAGTAAAGCGACCAGCGCGCAGGCGGCGATCACGACGAAGAACCCGATGCCGACCAACAGGCCGGTCGGTCGTGAGGAAGGAAGGTGCGGGCTGCGGAGAAACATGGGCCTCTCAGACGGCGACGAAGGAAACGGCGTTGATGTTCATCAAAGTACGCCCGAATGACCAGGTTGGCATCCGCACCCCCTTGACTTTGGGTCTTGCGTGTTTCCTCATCGGGAGTTGACTATTAGGAAACTTTCCTAAGCATTACACCCCCCAAGGAAGTGATCACATGCGAAGACTCCTGGCCCCGCTGGCCGCGCTGCTCATGGCGATGGGTGTGCTGGCGGTAGTCCTGCCGTCCGCCGCCAGCGCCGCGGCGTGCGCCACGGCATGGAGCTCCTCGGCCGTCTACAACGGAGGCGCCGTCGTGTCGCACAACGGGCACAACTGGTCCGCCAAGTGGTGGACCCAGAACGAGAGTCCGGGCAGCGCCGCCGTCTGGGCCGACCAGGGCACCTGCTCGGGAGGCGGCGGCGGTGGCACCCAGTGCGACTACCCGAACTGGGCCGCCGGGACGTTCTACGCGGTGGGCAGCATCGTCCGCTACACCGACGGCAACCACTACATCGCCGTCCACGAGAACCCCGGATACGACCCGGTGATCAGCCACTGGTTCTGGGACCCCTACGCCTGCGACGGCGGCCCCGGCCCGACCGACCCGCCGGACCCGTCGGGGTTCGTGGTGAGTCAGGCGCAGTTCAACCAGATGTTCCCGAGCCGGAACTCCTTCTACACCTACAGCGGCCTGACCGCCGCCCTCAGCGCCTACCCCGCTTTCGCCAAGACGGGCAGCGACACCGTCAAGAAGCAGGAGGCCGCGGCCTTCCTGGCCAACGTCAACCACGAGACCGGCGGCCTCGTCCACATCGTGGAGCAGAACACCGCCAACTACCCGCACTACTGCGACAGGAACCAGCCGTACGGCTGCCCGGCCGGGCAGGCCGCGTACTACGGCCGCGGCCCCATCCAGCTGAGCTGGAACTTCAACTACAAGGCGGCCGGTGACGCGCTGGGCCTGCCGCTGCTGACCAACCCGTGGCTGGTGCAGCAGGACGCGTCCGTGGCCTGGAAGACCGCGATCTGGTACTGGATGACCCAGAACGGCCCCGGCACCATGACCCCGCACAACGCGATGGTCAACGGCCGCGGCTTCGGCGAGACCATCCGCAGCATCAACGGCAGCCTGGAGTGCAACGGCGGCAACCCCGGCCAGGTGCAGAGCCGGATCAACGCCTACCAGCGCTTCACCCAGATCCTCGGCGTCGCCCCCGGCGGCAACCTGTCCTGCTGAGGGACCCCTCACCCCGCCCGCGCGCCGTCCGTTCCCCCCGGTGGGACGGCGCGCGGGCTATGGCCCGGGTGAGGGTCCCGGCCTCTACTGCTCGTACGGCGCCGGCGGCTCCAGCGACGCGCACCCCGCGAAGACCTGCTTCTCCGCGGCCGAGCCCGGCTTGACCTGCTTGAACCCGGCCGGCTTCGCCTCCTTGCCGAGCGGCTGCCAGACGCCGCCCTTCTGCAGGCACCGCGCCCAGGCGGCGAACTTGGCGTCCTCCTCGGGCGAGGCCGGCTCGCTGCTGCCGAGGATGACCGAGTCCCATTCCTTGCACGCCTTCATGGCGGCGTCGAGCTTGGCCTGGGTGACCTTGGTGACGGCGCTGGTGTCGAGGTCCTGGCCCTTGACCGGGTCGGGGATGTCGATGCCGTTGTCCCGCATGCACGCCGCGAACTTCAGCGCGGTCTCGTGCCAGCTCGGCGTGGCGGACGCGGAAGCGGAAGCCGCGGGGCTCTGGCTCCCGGTGCTGGCGAAGCTCTGCGCTCCGCAGGCCGCGCTCAGGGCCAGCGCGGGCAGGGCGGCCATGACGGCCAGACGTCTCCTGCTGATGATCACGATTTCCTCCCATGGGTGGCTGCTGACTGCCCCTGAGACTCTGGCCCGGCACTGTGCACAACCGGTCCGCACGATGTCATGAACATGTAATAGCTCTTGAGTCCGGACAAAGCGCACGTCAGCGCGGCCGATACTGGGACGCATGGCTCGCGTGTTGCTGATCGAGGACGACCCGGCCGTCAGGGACGGTCTGACGCTCGCCCTGAAGGGCCGCGATCACGAGGTCGAGGCGGCGGCGTCCGGTGAGGAGGGCCTCGACCGGCTGGCGGAGTTCGCCGCCGACGTGGTCGTGCTCGACCTCATGCTGCCCGGCATCGACGGGTTCGAGGTCTGCCGCAGGATCCGCGCGGGCGCCGCCACCTCGATCGTGATGCTGAGCGCGCGGGGCGACGACTTCGACGTGGTCGGCGGGCTGGAGGCGGGGGCCGACGACTACGTGGTCAAGCCCGTGCGCCCGCAGGTGCTGGAGGCCCGGATCCGGGCGGTGCTGCGCCGTACCGAGAGTGTGCAGTCGCCCGTCGAGACCTACGGCGCGCTCCGCGTCGACCGCGCCTCCCTCACCGTGTGCAGGGACGGGCGCGAGGTCGCGCTGCCGCCGATGGAGCTGCGGCTGCTGCTGCACCTGTCAGCGGCGCCCGGCCGGGTGTTCAACAGGCAGCAGCTGCTGGAGTCGGTGTGGGAGCACGACTACCTGGGCGACTCGCGGCTGGTGGACGCGTGCGTGCAGCGGCTGCGCGCCAAGATCGAGGACGTGCCGGCCGAGCCCCGGTACGTGCAGACCGTGCGCGGGTTCGGTTACCGGTTCGGGCCGGTATGACCTGGCTGCGGGGCTTGCGGGCCCGGCTGGTGATCACGTTCGTGCTGGTCGGCGGGGTGTGCGCGGTGGCCGCGGCCGGGCTGACCTATCTCCAGGCGCGCGAGGACCTGGTGGGCGGGGTGCAGGACCGGCTGCTCGACGACTTCAGGAACCGGGTGCTGCTGCTGTCGCGCGACGTCGCGCTGCCCGCCGACGACGGCGAGCTGGCCCTGCTCGCCGAGGACCTCGAGGTGGGCGACCGCAAGGTGTACGTGGTCAGGGACGGCGCCATCCCCAGCGACGCCCGCGTCACCGCCGGCCTGCGGCAGGCCGTGGCGAGCCGGCCCGAGCTGGCCTGGCAGCGGGTCAGCCGGGACGGCGTGCCGTACCTGGTGGGAGGGAGCAGGGTCATGCTGCGCGCGGGCGGCACGCCGTCCGGGATCACCGTCTACCTCGTGGAGTCACTCGCGCAGGCCGCCGCCGACGAGGCGGCCGTGCTGCGCGCGGCGCGGACGGCGGCGGCGCCCGTGGTGCTGGTGGCGGTGCTGGCCGGGCTGCTGGCCGCGCGCGGCGTGCTGCGTCCGGTCGCCGACCTGGACCGCGCCGCGCGCCGCCTGGGCGAGGGGCGGCTGGAGACACGGCTGCCGGTACGCGGCGGCGACGAGCTGGCGCGGCTGGCGGGACGGTTCAACGAGACCGCCGCCGCGCTCGAACGCTCGGTCGGCGAGCTGCGCGAGATGGAGGCCAGGTCGCGCCGGTTCGTCGCCGACGTCTCGCACGAGCTGCGCACCCCGCTGGCCGCCGCGACCGCCGTCACCGACGTGCTCGAAGCCGGGGCCGACCGGCTGGACGCCGACGCGGGCACCGCGGCCCGCATGGTCACCGCCGAGGTCGCCCGGCTCACGCGGCTCGTGGACGACCTGATGGAGATCTCCCGGTTCGACGCGGGCGCAGCCGTGCTCAACCTCAACGAGATGGACGTGGGCAAGGCGGTCGCCGCCTGCCTGCGTACTCGCGGCTGGACCGGCGCGGTCACCGCCGACCTGCCCGAGGGCATCCACCTCCCGCTGGACCCGCGCCGGCTGGACGTCATCGTCGCCAACCTCGTCGGCAACGCGCTGCGCCACGGCGCGCCGCCGGTCACGCTCACGCTGCGCGCCGGCGAACGGGCGCTCACCCTCGAGGTCGCCGACCACGGCCCCGGCCTGCCCGAAGACGTCCTGCCGCACGTGTTCGAGCGCTTCTACAAGGCGGACGCCGCCCGCGCCCGCTCCGAGGGCAGCGGGCTCGGCCTGGCCATCGCCCGCGAGAACGCCCTGCTGCACGGCGGCGACCTGTCCGTCGCCCCCGGGCCCGGGGCCGTCTTCACCCTCACGTTGCCGAGGACCCGCCCGTGACCGGCCGCTCCCTGCTCCTGCTGCTCCTGCTCGCCACGACGGCCTGCGGCACCGGGCCCACCGGCGTGATCGGCGCCGGCGAACCGGCCCGCGGGTTCACCCAGGGCACCCGCCTGTACTTCGTGCGGAACGGCGACCTGGCCTCCGTCGGCCGGCCCGAGGGCCCGCTGGACGCCGCCGGCGCGGTCGAACTGCTGACCGGCGGCCCCACCGCCAAGGAGCGCGAGCGCGACTTCGACACGGTCCTGCCCAGAAACCTCGCCGTCCGGGTGAGCGACGACGGCTTCGCCCTGGAGAAGGGCTCGTCGATGCTGGTCGGCGGCACCTGGCTGCCGCCGGTCGAGCGGCTGTCGCGCACGGCCACCGGCCAGCTCGTCTGCACGATCGCCGCCGCCACCGCCGCCGGGCGCGGCGTGGACGTGGACGAGGTGCGGGTAACCGTACCGGAGAAGGGCGCGGTTCGCTGCGAGGACTACCGCTGAGACCCGCGGTCCTGGACAAAGGCGGGCGTCCATGGACATCGTTGGCGACATGCGACAGGAAGAGATCTGGGACGAGGACGCCGCGCGCGGCTATGACACGCCGGGCACCGGCATGTTCGCGCCCGAGGTCCTGAAGCCGGCCGTGGACCGGCTCGCGGAGCTCGCGGGCGGCGGGCGGGCGCTGGAGTTCGCGATCGGGACGGGCCGCGTCGCCCTGCCGCTGGCCGAGCGGGGGGTGGCGGTGACCGGCATCGAGCTGTCGCGGCCGATGATCGAGCAGCTGCGGACGAAGGCGGACGAGGCGGCGATCCCCGTGATCGCCGGGGACATGTTGGCCGCGACGGCTCCCGGGGAGTTCTCGCTCGTCTACCTCGTCTACAACACGATCTCCAACCTGCTCACCCAGGCCGGGCAGGTGGCGTGTTTCCGCAACGCCGCCCGCCACCTCGGGCCGGGCGGCCGCTTCGTGATCGAGCTGTGGGTGCCCGAGCTGCGCACGCTGCCGCCGGGCAGGCAGGCCACCGTCTGGCACCACGAGCCCGGCTACATCGGCCTGGACACCTACGACGTGCCGGCGCAGCGGGTCGTCTCCCACCACTTCAGGTTCGGCGAGGACGGGCGGGGCCGGGTCTTCCGCAGCCCGCACCGCTACATCTGGCCGGGCGAGCTCGACCTGATGGGGCAGCTGGCCGGGTTCGAGCTGGAGAGCAGGCACGCCGACTGGTCGGGGGCCGAGTTCACCGCCGAGTCGCGTTCGCACGTGTCGGTGTACCGCCTCCCGCCGTCGCGGTGAGCCGCGCCCGCCGGGGCGGCGGGCGCGGCCCCGGTGCCTAAGGCCGCCGCGCCACCAGGAGCAGCCTGGGACTGCCCAGCCGGTACGGCGTGCCGTCAGCTCCGCCGTACAGCTCGGCGCCGGTGAACCCGGCCTCGGTGACCAGCCGGACGACCTCGGCCGTGGTGTACACGTGCTGCACCGAGGTCCCGCGGTGCTCCTGCTCACCCCTGCGGAAGGTGAACGAGGTGAGCCAGCGGCCGGCGGCCACGTCGTACTCGTTGACCGAGACCGCCTCGACGCCGCCGAACGTCATCGGCTCCTCCTCCAGGCTCAGGCCGGGAAGCAGCGACTCGGCCACGAACCCGGAGTCCAGGACGAGCGCGCCGCCGGGCACGACGAGCGCGGCCAGCCCGGCCAGGAACTCCCGGGTGGCGGCGTGTTCCAGGTAGCCGAACGCGTTGCCCATGCAGATGGCCGCCTCGGCCCGGACGTCGGCGGGCAGCGCCCGCATGTCGCCCAGGCGCAGGTCGAGGTCGAGCCCTTCGGCGCCGGCCGCGGCCCGGGCGTGGGCGACGGCCTCGGCCGAGACGTCGAGACCGGTGACCCGGCAGCCGCGCCGGGCCAGTTCGAGCGCGTGCCGCCCGCTGCCGCAGGGCACGTCGAGCACCCGGGAGCCGGGACGGAGCCCGGCCGCGCGGACGACGAAGGCGACCTCGTCGGCGGTCAGCTCCTCGGGTACGGCCGCGCGCCAGAAGGCGTTGGGCAGCTCGGTGAAGAAGTCCGCGTACCACGCGGACAGGGAGTCATGCGACATTTCTTGAATGCTCCAGATCAGGAGAATACGAACACGGGCTGCGTGACCCGGGGCATGGCGAGGACACCTGTCCGTCCGCCCCGGAGTGACCGGGGGGCGACCATGGCATCGCCTTCTCGTGATCGGCCGGGCGGTACCCGGCGGGAGCATCTTTCCGTCCAGGCTACAGGCGCGGCCCTACGCTGGACAGATGGAGACGGGTCGCTGTTACGGGTGCAAGCGGGAGTTCAGCTTCGATCCGGCGGAGGTCGAGACCTTCCTGGTCGATCCGGAGACCGGCCTGCCGCCCGGCCTCACCGTCCTGGCCTCCCTGCGCCCGGCCACCCCGGAGGCCGTGGCCCGCTCGGTGGACCTGCCCGTCTGCCCGGACTGCATCGAGAGGGCGAAACGGTTCCAGCCTTAGCCATTGCCATATCGTTTTTCGATGCTATCGTTTTTCGATAACATCGAAAAACGATATGTCCAGGAGGGCCTGATGGCCAGAGCCAAGGCCATCAGGTTCACCACGCTCACCAAGATCTGTGAGGTCCTCGGCTGCCAGCCCGGCGACCTGCTCACCCACGTCCCGCAAAAGCGGCTCCCCCGCGCGGGGGAGGCGGATCGCCCGGCAGGGTGATCACCGGGCCGGGCCCCGCGCGACAGGCTCGGGACCATGCAGAACCTCACCAGGCCGTGGGCGGGCGCGGTCGCGATCTCGCTGGCCGTGGCCGCGCTGTGGCTGGCCATACCCGGCTCCTACCCCTACGGCGCCGCCGGCCGGGTCACCGTGGGCGTCAACCACTGGATCGAACGCGGCACCGGCGCCGCGCTGCTGCTGGGCTTCGGTGCCTCCGGGCTGCTCCTGGCGGCCGTCCGGCGATCTTGGCCCAGGCTCGCAGCCGCCGGGGCGGTCCTGGAGGCGGCGTTCTTCCTGCTGGTGATGTCGGACGCGGCCGTCCTGTCCTCGCTCGGGTACGCGCTGATCCCGCTGTCGGCCGCCGCGCTGTTCGCACTGATCGTGGTGGGGTGCCTGCGGCGGCATCCGGCGGGGTACGCCGCTGCCGCCCTGGTCGTGGTGGCGGCGGCGGGGCTGCTGACCGGGCTGGCCGACGCCGGGCCGGTCGCCGGATATCTGGGGAACCTGGGCAAGGGGTTCGGCGAGTTCGGGGTCAGGATCCTGTGGTCGTGGGGCATGGCGGCGGGGGCCGCCGGGTGGGCGTGGGTGGCGCTCGCGGCGCTGCTTCCCGTCTCCACCGCCGTCGCGGGGCCACGGCGGTGGGGGCGGGTGGTGACCGTGCTGGCCGCGCTCGGCGCCGTGCCGTACGCGCTGGCGCGGATCTCGTGGGCGACTCCGTGGCCGTTGTTCGGGTTCGACCCGCGCAGCGACCGGATGGTCGTGCTCATCTCCGGGATGGACGCGGCGACCAGGCTGCAGGGCTTCCTGATCGGCCTGGGCTCCGTGGCGGCGGTGGTGCTGACGTTCGGGCTGATCAGCCGGTGGGGCGAGGTGTTCCCGCGATGGCTGCCCGTGGTGGGCGGGCGCGAGGTGCCGGTGAGGCCGGCGGCCGGGGCGGGAGCCATCGCGGCGGCGGCGCTGTGCGTGTCGGCGCCGGGGGTGCTGGCGGGCGCGATCCAGCACAGCGCGTGGCTGGACGGGGTGCTGTTCGTGGTGCTGTTCCCCTGCCCGGTCTGGGGGCCGCTCCTGGCGGCCGCCGTCTACGCCTACTGGGTGCGCCGCCGTACCGTAACTAAACCCCTTTAGCGGCCGGGGCGGTGCTCTCGCGGACGGTCAGGCGTGGCGTCGGCGTCTTGACGTCGCGCGGCCGCGACGGCTCCTCCAGCGTCGCCAGCAACGTCTCGGCGACCTTCTCCCCCAGCGTGAACGTGTCGCGCGAGAGCGCCGTCAGCGCCGGGTGCACGATGCGGTTGAGCACCGAGTCGTCGAAGGCCACGATGGACAGCTCCCGCGGCACCCTGACGCCCATCTCGGCGGCCACCCCGAGCCCGGCCACGGCCATCACGTCGGAGTCGTAGACGATCGCCGACGGGCGCGCGGCGCGCGACAGCAGCGAACGGGTGGCCGCGGCGCCCTCGGCGTCGCTGAAGTCGGTGGGCACCGACAGCACCTCGGCCAGCCCGAGCCGCCGGGAGGCGTCACGCAGGGCGCGGATGCGGCGCTGGGTGTGGCGGAAGCCGGGCAGCCCGGCCACGTGGGCGACGCGGGTGTGACCGAGGGCGGCCAGGTAGTCGGCGATCGACAGCATGGCCTCGCGGTCGTCGGCCCACACGCTGGACAGCGTGCCGTGCCTGCCGGGGCCGCCCAGCACCACCGCGGGCACGCCCAGTTCCTCGATGACCGCGATGCGCGGGTCGGACACCTGCAGGTCGACCAGGATGAAGCCGTCGACGCGGTGCTCGCGGGCCCAGCCGCGGTAGACCTCGATCTCGGCGGCGGTGTCCTCCACGACGAGCAGGTGCAGCGCCACGCCCCGCGCCGACAGGCCCGCCTGCAGGCCCGACAGCAGGTGGGCGAAGAACGGCTCGACGCCGATGGTGCGCGCGGGCCGGGCGATCACCAGGCCGGCCGCCTGCGCCCGCGCGCCGCCGAGCGCCCTGGCGGCGCTGTGCGGGCTCCAGTTCATCTCCTCCGCCGCCGCCAGGATGCGGGCGCGGGTCTCCTCGCTGACGCCCGGGCGCCCATTGAGCGCGAACGACACCGCGCCCCTGGACACCCCGACCTTGCGCGCGATGTCGTCGATCGTCGGCCGTCCCACGGCCCCTCCCCTTGACACGATAAGTACAGCGGGTAGATAGTCCCGAAAACTGAAGCGGTTTAGCAACCCGGCAGGAGAGTGCACCATGCGCTTCCCCTTAACAGCGCTGACCACGGCGACGGTCCTGATGCTCGCTGGCTGCGGGCTCGGTGACACCGAGACCCCCGCGAACAGCCCCGCGGCGAGCGCGGGCGGCGCGGTCACGGGGAAGGTCTCGCTGCAGACCTGGTCGTTGAAGCCGAAGTTCACCGACTACGTCCAGGGTGTCATCGATTCCTTCGAGAAGAAGTATCCCGGTACCGAGGTGGAATGGCTGGACCAGCCCGGCGAGGGTTACGCCGACAAGGTGCTCAGCCAGGCCGCGAGCGGCACGCTGCCCGACGTGACGAACCTGCCGCCGGACTTCGCGCTGCCGCTGGCCCGCCAGGGCATGCTGGCCGACATCGGCAGGACCGACGCCGCCGCCCTGGCCGACTACGTCGAGGGCGGCCTGGCCGCCTACCGCTTCGCCGGGCTCGACGGCGTCTACGGCTACCCGTGGTACCTCAACACCGACGTCAACTACTGGAACGCCGAGCTGATGAAGAAGCACGGCCTCGACCCGGCCAAGCCGCCGGCCGGCCTGGACGAGCTCATCGAGCAGGCCCGTACCGTCAAGGACAGGTCCGGCGGCAAGGTGTACCTGATGAGCCGCAAGCCGGAGCTGGGCGACCTGACCAACGCCGGCGTGAAGGTCATGAGCGACGACGGCAAGAGCTTCACCTTCAACACGCCCGAGGCCGCGGCGGTGCTCGACCGCTACCGGGAGGCGTTCAAGGAGGGGCTGCTGCCCAAGGACGTGCTGACCGACGACTACGCGGGCAACGCCAAGCTGTTCACCGAGGGCAAGGTGGCCTGGACGACGGCCGGCGGCAACTTCATCTCCTCCCTGGCCGTGGACAACCCGTCGATGGCGCCCAAGGTGGTCTCCAGCAGGGCGTTCGGCACCCCGCCCCTGTACGTGCAGGGCGTGTCGGTCTCGGCCGGGAGCAAGAACCCGGCCGCGGCGACGGCGCTGGCCCGCTGGGTGACCAGCCCGGACAACCAGGCGGCCTTCGCGCACCTGACCTCCATCTTCCCGAGCACCAAGGCCTCGGCCGGCGACCCGTTCTTCAGCAAGAGCGACGGCACCAACGGCGGCGACGCCAAGGTGACGGCGTTCGCGTCGCTGCCCGAGGCCAAGATGCTGCAGCCGGTCGAGGTCGGCGAGGCGATCTCCAAGGTCGTCAAGCAGCAGTTCTCGCTGGCGATCAGCGGCGGCACCACCTCCAAGCAGGCCCTGGACACCGCCGTGGCCAAGGCCGACGAACTGCTCCAGCAGTGATCAGGACCTTCCAGGGCCGGTTCACCCCGTGGTTGTTCGCCGCGCCCGGCCTGGTGTGGCTGGTGGTGTTCAACCTGTGGCCGGCGTTCAACACCGTGGTCCTGGCCTTCACCAACGCCAAGCCGCTGGGCGGCGGCCACTTCACCGGGCTGGCCAACCTCGGCCGGGCGCTGAACGACGACCAGCTCGCCACCGCCCTGCTCAACAGCGTGATCTACATGCTGGTCTGCCTGCCGGTGCTGACGATCCTGCCGTTGCTGCTGGCCGTACTGGTGGAGAAGAAGCTGCCCGGGATCACGTTCTTCCGCACCACCTTCTACACGCCGGTGGTGGCCTCGGCGGTGGTGGTGGCGCTGATCTGGGAGTGGCTGCTGGAGGACCGCGGGCTGGTCAACGGCTTCGCGCAGTGGCTCGGGGTGATCGCCGAGCCGCTGCCGTTCCTGACCGACCGGTGGCTGCTGCTGCTCAGCGCGATCAGCCTGACGATCTGGAAGGGCATGGGCTACTACATGGTCATCTACCTGTCGGCGCTGGGGAACGTGCGGCGCGAGCTGCACGAGGCCGCGGCGGTCGACGGGGCGGGGGCGGTGCGCCGCTTCCGGTCGATCACGGTGCCGGGCGTGCGCAACACGATGCTGCTGGTGTCGGTGCTGATCTCGGTCTCGGCGCTGCGGGTCTTCTCCGAGCTCTACGTGCTCTCGAACGGCACCGGCGGCCCCGGCGGCCAGGACATGTCGGTCGTGATGCTCATCCAGATGTACTCCCGCGGTTTCACCGGTCATCTGGGGTACGCCTCGATGCTCAGCCTCGTGCTGTTCGTGGTGACGGTCGGCCCGATGCTCGTGCTGCTGCGGCTCAACAGGAAGGGGGCGTAGATGCGCGGCTTCACCGGGGAGAACGTGCTGCGCTACGCGCTGCTCCTGCTGGTGCTCGTGCTGACCGTGGGCCCGTTCGCGTGGATGCTGTCCACCTCGCTCAAGGGCAGCGGGGAGGACATCTTCACCGAGATCCCGGCCTTCCTGCCGCAGCAGCCCACGCTGAACAACTACGCGCGGGTCGCCGACAGCATCCCCGTGTGGTCCTACATCGCCAACTCGCTGATCGTGGCCGCCATGGCCGTGACCGGCAACGCCGTCGGCGCCACGCTGGCCGGGTACGCGCTGGCCAGGCTCCGCTTCCGCGGCATGAAGCTGCTGCTCGGGCTCACGCTGGGCACGCTGATCCTGCCGGGCGAGGTGACGATCATCTCCCAGTACGTCACCGTGCGCGGCATGGGCCTGGCCGACACCCTGCTCGGCGTGGCGCTGCCCGGCGCGATCGCGATGCTCAACGTGCTGCTCATGCGGACCGCGTTCGCCGCGATCCCGGACGAGATGGACGAGGCGGCGATCATCGACGGCGCCGACGCGTGGCAGCGCTTCGTCCGCATCGGGCTGCCGAACGTCAAGGGCATGCTCAGCGTGGTGGTGATCTTCTCGTTCATCGGCGCCTGGGACGACTTCCTGTGGCCGCTGATCGTGCTGACCAATCCGGAGAAGTACACGCTGACGGTTGGCCTGCAGTACCTCAGCGGCGCCTTCAGCTCCGACCCCCGGCTCATCGCGGCCGGAACCATGATCGCTTTTCTGCCGATCGCGGTCGTCTTCGGCGTGGCGCAGCGCTTCTTCTTCCGCGGTGTCGAGGAGGGCGCCATCAAGGGGTGAGGGTAGGTTTGCCCTGTGACGACCAAGATTCGCGTGCATGGCGAGGTCCCGGCCCGGCTGGACGAGGGTTTCGAGCGGATCAGGCGGGAGCTGAAGCTGCCGGAGGCGTTCGCGCCGGCCGCGCTCCGGGAGGCCGAGCGGGCCGCGGACGCGGACCGCGGTGAGCGCAAGGACCTCACGGACCTGCCGTTCGTCACCATCGACCCGCCCGGGTCGATGGACCTCGACCAGGCCGTCCACCTGGAGCGCCGGCGCGACGGTTTCCGCGTGTGGTACGCGATCGCCGACGTCGCCTCCTTCGTACGGCCCGGCGGCGCGCTCGACGCCGAGGCCCACGCCAGGGGCGAGACCGTCTACCTGCCCGACGGCAAGGTCCCGCTGCATCCGCCGGTGCTGTCGGAGGGCGCGGCCAGCCTGCTGCCCGGCACCACCCGCCCGGCCGCGGTGTGGCGGATCGACCTGGACGCCGAGGGCCGCATGGCCGGCGCCGACGTCCAGCGGGCCCTGGTCCGCAGCCGCGAGCGCCTCGACTACGCCTACGTGCAGGCCGCCGCCGACACCGGCACCGCCGACGGCACCCTCGCGCTCCTGGAGGAGATCGGCCGGCTGCGCCTGGAGCTGGAGCGCGAGCGCGGCGGCGTCACGCTGCCGACACCCGAGCAGGAGGTCGTCGCCGACGGTGACGGCTACCGCCTGGAGTTCCGCATCCCGCTGCCCGCCGAGGCGTGGAACGCCCAGATCTCCCTGCTGACCGGCATGGCGGCCGCCACCATGATGCTGGACGCCGAGGTCGGCGTGCTCCGGGTGCTTCCGCCGCCGCGTCCCGCCGACCTGGCCAAGGTGCGCCGGGTGGCGCGGGCGCTGGACGTGCCCTGGCCCGACGGCGCCTCCTACGGCGCGGTCGTGCACGGCCTCGATCCCAAGAACCCGCAGCAGGCGGCGTTCCTGCAGGAGTCGAAGGTGCTACTGCGCGGGTCCGGCTACGTGGCCTTCGACGGCGAGCCGCCCGCCCTGGCCGAGCACTCCGCGGTGGCGGCGCCGTACGCGCACGTGACCGCGCCGCTGCGGCGCCTGGTGGACCGCTACGCCACCGAGGTGTGCCTGGCGGTGGCGGCGGGCGAGCCGATCCCCGACGCGATCCGCGCGGCGCTGCCCGAGCTGCCCGGGGTCATGTCGGCGACCGGGCGGCGCGCCGGTGGCGTCGAGCGGGCCTGCGTGGACCTGGTGGAGGCCTTCCTGCTGCGCGAACGCGTCGGCCAGGACTTCCCGGCGGTCGTGATCGACGTGGACGAGCGCGGCACCGGCGGTCAGGTCCAGCTCGTGGAGCCCGCCGTGATCGCCCGCTGCGACGGCGCCCTGCCGCTGGGCGAGCGCGTCACGGTACGGCTCGCCAAGGCCGACCCCGCGACCCGCGAGATCCGCTTCACCCTCCCCTGACCGCTGAGCCCTCAAGCCCTCCCCTGACCGCTGAGCCTCAAGCCCTCCCCTGAACGTTGTGGCGCGGGCCCTCCCCTGAGCCGCCGCAACCCCTGAGCCTTTCGAAGGATCCTTGTGCCTCGGGCACTTGACGGTTCCAGGGTGCGGCTCGGGGTGTCAGACGGAAGTGGGCGTCAAGGCGTCGCGTACCTCGGCGGCGGGACCCGGGGGCAGCCAGGCGTGCAGCAGCTCGACCCGGTGCACCAGCCGCGGCTCCAGCAGCGGCACCCCCTCCCCGACCGACGCGGGCAGCAACGTGAGCCCGTGCCCGGCCCTGACCAGGTTGAGCACGGTGTGCACGTCGTCGCCGGTGTAGGACAGGCCCTCCCTGAAGCCGTCGCCGAGCAGTTCGCGCAGCCGTTCCAGCGGGCACAGCGAGGTCTGGAGCCAGACCGCGTCCACCAGGTCGCCCAGCCGCAGCCCCGCGCGCCCGGCCAGCGGGTGCCCGGCGGGCAGTGCCACGACCAGGTCCTCCTCGGCCACGCCGAGCGCGTGCAGCGGCCCGGCGTCGGGCAGCCGCAGCGGGTCGCTGGGCGCGGTGATGCCGTCGGCCAGTCCCAGTTCGGCGCGGCCGGTGGCGACCTCGACGGCCACCCCGCCCCGGCTCGCGGTCCTCAGCTCGACGTGCAGGCGGGGCTGGGCGGCGCGTGCGCGCGCCAGCCGTGCCGCGACGCCGGGGGTGACGGCCAGCGGCGTGGCGGCCACCGTGAGCCGGTGGGCGGGCGCGGCGGCGGTACGCCGCACGTCGGCACGGGCGGCGTCGATGCGCAGCAGCAGTGGCCCGGCGTGCTCCAGCAACCGCGCGCCCGCCTCGGTCAGCTCGACCGGGCGCCGGCGCAGCAGCGGCAGCCCCAGGTCGGCTTCCAGGGCGGCGATCTGCTGGGAGACGGCGGACTGGGTGTAGCCGAGCTCCTCGGCGGCGGCCGAGAACGACCCCAGGCGGGCCACGCGGACGAGCGTGCGGAGCAGGCGGGAGTCCATCAGCAATTCTTATCAGAACACCAGGAACTCTCGTTGGCCTTATCTGCGCGGGCCGGGCAGGCTGTTGGCCATGAGAATCGCCCTGGTCGCCGACCGTTCGCCCAGCGTGCGGGCCCACGCCCGTGTACCCCGGATCCTCGAGTCCCTGCGCGAGCGCGATGGCCTCGCCCTCGACGCCTACTGGATCCCCACGCCCGAGGCCGTGTCCGGCCTGGAGGGCTTCGACGGCATCTGGGTGCTGCCCGGCAGCCCCTACGCCAGCGAGGAGGGCGCGGTCAACGCCGCCCGCACGGCCCGCGAGCACGGCATACCCTTCCTGGGCACGTGCGGCGGCTTCCAGCACGCGCTGCTGGAGTTCGCGCGCGGAGTGTGCGGCCTGGACGTCGCCCACGCCGAGAACGACCCGGACGGCGGGCGGTTGCTGCTGACGCCGCTGCGGTGCTCGCTGGCCGGGCACGAGAGCCTGGTCCTGCTGACACCCGGCTCGCTGGCCGAGCGGGTGATCGGCGCGCCGTCGACCGTGGCCGCGTACAACTGCTCCTACGGGCTGGACCCCGGGCACGAGGCGCTGCTGAGCGCGGGCGGGCTCGCCTTCACCGGCCGGGCCGAGGACGGGTCGGTGCGGGTGGCCGAGATCCCCGGCCACCCGTTCTTCCTGGGCACGTTGTTCCAGCCGGAGCTGTCGGGCGAGCGGTCCCGGCCGCATCCGGTCATCTCGGCCTTCGCCGCGGCGGTCTCCGTCCGGGCGGCGGCCGCGCTCAGCCGGTGAGGGCCTGGGTGATCTGGCGGGTGGTCTGCCCGGCGACCCGGGGGTTGACCGCGGCGTACGCGTTGTAGGCGTTCAGGCCGGTGGTGAGCGCCCAGCCCCGTCCTCTCAGCCAAGTGGCCTCGTCCACGCCCAGCGCATCGCGGAAGACGGTGCGGACGGCGGGCGACATCAGGGTGTAGGCGATGGTCAGGTCGCAGGCCGGGTCGCCGGCGCCGAGCCCGCCGAAGTCGATGACCGCGCTGAGCCGGCCGCCGACGGTCAGCAGGTTGCCGGTGTGGAAGTCGCCGTGGAACCACACCGGATCGTGTCCCCACTCCGGCGCCGCGAGCGCCTCCTCCCACAGCGCGGTCATGGCCGCGCCGTCGAACGCGCCGTCCGCCCTGGCGATCGCCGCGCGGGTCGAGCGGTCGCGGGACGCCAGCGACTGCCCGGACAGCTCGCTCTCGGGGGCGGCGGCGAAGCCCTGGAGCGCCAGCAGGAACGCGGCCAGTTCCGCCGCGGCCTCGCCGGAGCCGGCCAGCGCCTCCACCGTGGCGACCTCGCCCTCCAGCCAGCGCGAGACCCCCCACGGCCAGGGGTAGCCGAAGTCCGGCCGGCCCACCGCGACCGGCACCGGGATGGCCAGCGGCAGGTGGGGGGCGAGCCGGGGCAGCCACTCCAGTTCCTTGGCCGCCTGCTCGATGGCGCCGGTGTGGCGCGGCAGCCGTACGGCGAGCTCCTCGCCGAGCCGGTAGATCATGTGGTCGGAGCCGCCCGGGTCCACGAGGTCGAGCGGAAGCCCGGCCCACTGCGGGAACTGGCTGTCCACCAGCCGTCTGGCCAGCGCGGCGTCGATGTGGGGTCTGAGCGGCAAGAGCCCTCCTGGCGATCACGGGATGCTGCCAAGTGATTCTCGCCGCAAACCGGGCGAGCCGCACACCGGGACGTGTGCGGCTCGCCGTGGGAGGGCCGGGATCACTTCTTCATGGGGCTCCAGCCGGCGCCTACGCCCATGAGGTGCAGGGCGACGCAGAGCAGGCCGGCGGTGCCGAGCGTGGCGACGGTGATCACGCCGCCGACGGCCACGTTGGCGATCTCGAAGATCAGGGCGAGGAGGAACAGCAGGGCGGCGACGAGGGCGAACATCTCAACCTCCTGGCAAGGAGCCGGACACCGCGTGGGGTGCGGGCCTCAGCGGATGCGTCCGAGGGGCTGACGGGCTTCGACATGGGGATGTCCGCCGAGATCGCCAAGGAAACTGGCCCGGAGGTGACGATGGGTGAACCATTGACGACAGCATCTTGACCGGGCGGTCAGTTTGCGGCGCGGGTCAGGCGAGTTCGACGTCGTGGTCGGAGAAGAGCCGCCGCTGCTCGGCGGCCTTGCGCAGCCGTACCAGCGCGACTCTGCGCACGCCGCCGTCCTCGGGCTGCTCCTGACCCAGGAGTTCGGCCAGCCGCCGCAGGCACAGCAGCAGCCAGCCCCCGCACATGTGGTAACCGTCCCTGCCCCGCGCCCGCATCCACGCGGCGGCGCAGGCGGCGGCGGCCTCGGCGTGCGCGCAGCCGGAGCGGCGGGCGCGGAAGAAGCCGAGCAGTTCCAGCAGCCGGGGAGCGTGCGGGCCCGGCAGCCCGTCCTCGCCGATCACGCGGGCCGCGGCGGCCAGGCCGTTCTCGGGGGGCGGGGGCGCGGCGGGCGGCGGCCCGAGCCACGACAGTTCCGGCGGCACCGGCACGAAAGGGTCGGGCGGCAGGTCGTCCTCGGGCACCGCGGGCGGCACCTGGTCGTCGGCCAGCGCGCCCACCACGGCGCTGTCGCGGCGCATCTTCTCCACGATGCCGACGCGATACCCCGGCGCGCCGAGCGCGCCCGCCAGCGTCTCGACGGCGTCGCCCGCCAGCCGCGCCGCCAGGCAGGCCAGGCGGGCGCTGGCCGCGGCGAAGGCATGCGGGTCCTCACGCGCGGTACGGCACAGCTCGTGACCGACCGCCTCCCCGATCAGCAGATCGGCATAGGCATCGGTGAGCCGCCACGCGAGCACGGCCGGACCCGCCACACTCCGATCCGCCACACCCCGATCCGCCGCGTCCCGGCCCGGCGCGACGGACACCCCCTCGACGTCGCGGCCCGGCGCGACGGACACCCCCTCGACGTCGCGGCCCGGCGCGACGGACACCCCCTCGACGTCGCGGCCCGGCGCGGCGGACGCCCCCTCCGCGTACGGCAGCGCCGCCCGCAGGCACGTGTCGAGCGCTCCCAGCGTCAGCGCCGCCACCAGCAGCCGCGCCACCGGCAGCGTGCGCCCGGCCGTGGCCAGCCCCTGCCCGAGCCCGCCGACCACCTGCGCGTCCCCGGCGGGCACCCCGGCCAGCGTCAGCCGGCTGAGCGCGCCGCCGCGCAGGCCGTGCGCCTCGTGCGCGGGCTGGAACCACCAGTGCTCGCCGTCCCCGCGCAGCAGCAGGAAGGCCGTGGGCCCGTCACCCGTACGGGCCAGCACCGTCGTCCCGGCGGCCTGGCTGCCGTTGTCGATCAGCGACGTACGCCCGTCCAGCCGCCACGCGTGCCGGTCGCCGAAGGCGGCGATCTCGCGGGCCAGGATGTCCACGCCCTGCTCGGCCTCGCCGACCGGCAGCCCCATCAGCTCGTGCTCGCGCAGCAGCCCGGCCACGGCCCTGCGCTGCGACTGGCTGCCGTCGCGCCAGACGGGCAGCGCCGACAGGAAGCTGGCCGCGATCGTCGTGGCGGCGGTGAGGTCGCGCCTGGCCAGCACCCTGAACAGGGCGAAGGCCTCTTCCAGCGAGGTGAGCCTGCCGCCGGAGACCGCGGGGATCAGGTATTCGGCCAGCCCCCACGCCAGCGCCGACCCGCACAGGTGCCGGGGGAAACGGGCGTCGCGGTCGGCGCGGACGGCGGCGTGGAAGGAGGCGGGGTTGCGCTCGTCCATGGGGTCGGCCAGCGCCCGGTCGAGCTGGGCGGCGACCGCCAGCGCGCGGGTGATCGCCTCGTCCATGCGCTCTCCTCCCCGTCAGGCCGGCCGCGACAGTGACAGCGCGGACCGGCCGGCGTACTCCATGGCCAGCTCCAGGAACAGGCTCTCGACGTTCTCGCCGGGCAGCGGCGTGCCGGGGCGCAGCACGGCGGTGAGCGCGGGCGCCAGCCAGTGCAGCCGCTCTCCGGCCAGGTGCCGCCTGGCCAGGCAGAGCGCGGCGAAGACCCGGGCGTAGCGCTCCCCCGCGCGCTGGCCCCGCTCGGTACCGGGATCGGCGGGCCCGCGGGCGTCGGCGCGCAGGCGGGCGCCCTCGGCCAGCAGCAGCGCCGCCGCTCCGGCCAGGGCGGGCTCGTGGGTGCGCAGCGCCGTACACACCTCGTCGAGTCCGGCCGTGACGGGGTCGTTTCCGCTCGCGACGGCGAGCGCGCGCAGCCCCAGGGGGTACGGCGGCGCCACGCACACGGGCTGGAAGGCCGGATCGGCGCGGCGCGGGTCGGCCCCGGGCCCGTCCAGGCAGGACAGCTGGGCGGCGAGCGCGCCGAGCATGTCGTGGGCGGCGCCGTGCAGCAGGACGAACAGCCGCGCGTCGCGCAGCAGCTTGTCGAAGATGCCCGACCAGTGGTCCTGGCGCAGCAGGTAGCGGGGGCCGAGCACGCCGGCCAGCCGGCGCAGGCGCTGCTCGGCCAGGTGCGGGACCAGGTACTTGGCGACGGCGGAGGAGACGGGAGCGAGCGCGGGCAGGCGCTGCAGGAGGCGGGCGCAGCTGCTCGCGACGGTCTCGGCGACACGCAGGTCGAGGTAGGCGGCGGCCAGTTCTGCGCGTACGGGCGGCAGGTCGATGGCGCGGCCGCGGTGCACGCGCTGGTGGCGCAGGAAGTCGAAGGCGCAGCGCAGTCCGGTGCCGAAGGCGCCGAGGGCGAAGGCGGGCAGGACGGTCCTGATCGTGGCCAGCGAGCGGGCGGCCAGGTCGGCGCCGCCGCCGGGACGGCCGAGCACCGCCGAGGCGGGCACGAACGCGCCGTGGAAGCGGATCCCGGCCACGTCGGCGCCGCGCACGCCGTGGGTGGACACGCGGGGCAGCAGTTCGTATCCGGCGGTGGGCAGCTGCTCCAGGTCGGTGAGCAGGAGGGTGTGGGCGCCGGTATCGGGCTCGCGGGCCAGCAGGCAGGCGAAGCGGGCCATGCGCACGTCGCTGACCATGGTCGCGGTGCCTTCGAGACGGTAGCCGCCGTCGGCGCGGCAGGCGGTGAGCGTGTCCTTGACGCCCTCCCTCGGCCGGTGTTCCGGCTCCCGCAGGGACAGCGCCGACCACTGGCAGCGCAGGGTGGCGTCGGCGTAGGCGCGCTGCTGGGCGGGGGTGCCGGCCTGCCAGACGGGGACGCCGGCGATCCAGGGCGAGGTGGCGATCAGGGCGGCGGTGGGGTCGCGCCCGGCCACGACGCGGGCCAGCGCGAGCAGTTCCTCCAGCGAGGTGAGCCGGCCGCCGAGCGCGGCGGGCACCAGGAACGCCGGGTAGCCCCAGCCGCGCAGGCAGTCCAGGGAGGCGTGCGGACGGCGTTCCGCGCGGTCACCGGCCATGGCGGCGGCGTAGGTGAGCGGGCCGTTCGGCAGGTGGGGGTCGCCGAGGGTGTGCTCAAGGGCCTCGGCGGACGGGAAGGTGTTCAATGCCGCTCTCCTGACCCGCTCGGTGTTCTCAGGCGGCCTGCTCCTGCTCGCGCAGGCACAGCCGGTGGACCTCGTCGGCCAGTTCGCTCAGCGTCGCGGTGCGGAAGAGCACCTCGTTGTCGAGCTCGATGCCGAAGGTGCGCTCGATGCGGCCGCCGATGCGCAGCAGCTTGATCGATTCGACGAGGCTGAGGTCGGTGATGCGCGAGCCGGGCATGATGCCGCCCTCCTCGACCTGGAGGACGCGGGCCACGATGCCCTTCATCGTGTTGCACACGGCCTGCTGGGTGAGCTGGTCGCCCATTTCGGGTACACCTCCGCCTTCTTTTCGCCTATACAGGCAGTAAAGCCAGGCGGGCGGGGTGGTCCAACCCCTGCCGTGCCGGGGCGACCCCTATCCAGAGGGGGTCGCCCCGGAGCGGGCTTATCGGAGGCCGGCGTCGAGGGCGGTGGTCAGGGTGCCGGTGTCACCGGACATCTCCCAGATCATCGCGCCCAGCAGGCCCTTGCTCTTGATCCACGCGGTCTTCTTGCCGATCGACCAGGTGTCGTCGAAGCTCCACCACTGGCCGCCGGGGCCGGTGTAGCAGTAGGTGGCGACGGCGGCCTCGTCGTGCTTGACCGCGCAACCGGGCACGCCGGCGATGAGGTTGCTGTAGCCACGGGTGCCGGCCTCATCGGCGAACTGACCGGGGGCGGCGCCGTTGGCCGACTGCCACTCGCCGGCCTTGCCGCCCTCGGCGACCTCCTTCCAGCCCCGGCCGTAGTAGGCCAGGCCGATGGTGAGCTTGCGCGGGTTGATCCCGGCGTTGAGGTAGACGTTGACCGCCTTCTCCACGCTGAAGTCGGGGTTGTAGGGGCTGTCGGCGTCCAGGTAGAGGTTGCCCTGGTGGCCGGTGCGGAAGGGCTCCCACGAGTTGTCGCTGCCGGCGCCGTGGAAGTCGTAGCCCTGGATGTTGAAGATGTCGAGGTTGGGGGCGATGTTGGGCAGGTCCCAGCCGGCGGCGATCTTGGCCGGGTCGGCGGGGGTGAACGCGGTCAGCTGGTAGCGCTTGCCCGTGGTGGTGGTCAGCGCGTCAAGCTGGCGGCGGAACTCGGCGATGAGCAGCGTGTTGTTGGCCTTGTCGTTGGGGCTGACGTGGTTGCCGGCGTGTCCTTCGGCGCCGGGCCACTCCCAGTCGAGGTCGATGCCGTCGAAGACGCCCGCCGCCGCGCCGGGGCCGCCGGCGGCGTTGACCACCGGCAGGTTGCCCTTGATGTAGATGTCGATGCAGGAGGAGACGAACTTCTTGCGGGCGGCGTCGGTGGCGGCCACGTCGGAGAAGTACTTGGAGTAGGTCCAGCCGCCGAGGGAGATGAGCACCTTCAGGTGCGGGTGCTTGGCCTTGAGCTTCTTGATCTGGTTGAAGTTGCCGCGCAGCTTCTCCCAGCCGGTGTCGGCCACGCCGTCCACGGACTGGCCGGCGCTGAAGGGCCGGCCGTAGTCGGCCTCGGCGTCACCGGCGCCGTCGCCCTGGTTGGGGTCCTGCGGGTTGGGCGTGGTGCCCCGGGTGACACCCTGCAGGCAGGTCAGGTTGACCGGGTCGATGTTGGCGAAGGCGTAGTTGATGTGGGTGAGCTTGGCGGCGGCGCCGGTGGTGTCCAGGTTGCGGACGAAGTACTGGCGGCCGTAGATGCCCCACTGCACGAAGTAGCCGACGCGGGCGTAACCGGTCTCGACGATGTCGAGCGTGGTCACGGCGACGGGGGCGGTGGCGGCCGAGAGGTTGTCGTACAGGTCCCGGGCGCGCACGGTGAAGTTGTAGGCGGTGGAGGGCGACAGCCCGGTGACCGTCGTGGTGGTGCCGGTGACGGTGGCGGCCAGCGTCGAGCCGGCGTAGACGTCGTAGTTGGCCACGCCGGTGTTGTCGGTGGCGGCGTTCCAGGCGAGCGTCACGCTGGCGGAGGTACGCGCGGTGCTGCGCAGGTTGCCGGGCACCGTCGGCGCCTGGGTGTCGTCGGCGGGGTTGTTGGTCTTGACCGTGACCGGGGCGCTGGCCGCCGAGAGCGTGCCCTTGCGGTCCTTGGTCTTGACGGTGAAGGTGTAGGACGTGTTCGGGGTCAGACCGGTGACGGTGGCCTCGGTGCCGGCGACGCTGGTGGCCAGGGCGCTGCCGTTGTAGACCTCGTACCCGGTGATCGGCAGGCTGCCGGGGGTGGCCGCGTCCCAGGCGAGGGAGACGGTCTTGGTGGTCTTCACCGGCGAGCGCGGGTTGCCGGGCGCGCCGGGCGGGGCGTCGGCGGAGCCGTCGCAGTTGACGTCGTTGACGCGGCAGCTGGTGGGCTCGGCGTTGGCGCTGCTGACCGTGAACGACGGGCTGTAGGGCTCGGTCGTGCGTCCGGCCGCGATGGTGGTGTTGTAGTGGGCGGGCGAGAGCGTCACCGTGCGCCCGCTCTGGCTGATGGAGCCGTGCTGGGCGTTGCTCGCGGTGACGCCGGCGGGCAGGTCGAAGACGACGCTCCAGCCGTTGAGCGCGGCGGTGCCGTTGTTGGCCACGACGATCTTGGCGGAGGTGCCGTTGACGTCATAGGTGGCGGTGACGGGCGCGGGGGCGGGTGGCTCGGGTCCGGTGCCGTCGCAGTTCGCGCCGTTGACCTTGCAACTGGTCGGCTGTACGGCGGAGCTGAGCGTGACCTTGGGGCTGAACGGCTCGGTGCTCTTGCCCGGCTGGAGATTGTCGATGTAGTAGGCCGGGGTGAGCGTCACCTTGGTGCCGTTCTGGCGGATGGTGGCGTTCTGGGGATTGCTCGCGGTGACGCCCGAGGGTAACTCGAACACGATCGACCAGCCCGTGACGGCGCTCGTGCCGGGGTTGCTGACCACGAACGTGCCGGTCGTCCCCGACAGGCTGAACGCGGCCAGCAGCCGGCCGGCGGCGTTGGCGGGCAGGGTCGACAGAGCGAGAACCACGAGGACGGCGATCAGGGGGGTGAGTGATCGGCGCACGTGCCAGGCCTTTCTTTAAAGAAAGTTTCCTAAGAATTACGCGGATCGTAAGCCCGCCGGGACGGCCATGCAAGGGAATGACTGGCAATCCTCACCAGAACGCACCGGTGTGGTCGTTAGGAAGTTTTCCTAACGAACTCGGGAAGGAGCACGGCATGGGCGGCCCATCGACGTCTTCCCCTCTGCGTCCTGCCGCCGTCCCGCGCCGCCCGGGGCGCCACCGTCGACCGGCTCTATCCGCACGCACACCGTCACCGACCGCCGCTTCCGGCCCCAGACCTTCTGCCCGGCCGGTGGCGGCGGCCACCTCAACGCGGCACGCCCGCCGTCCATGGCGGTTCCGAGCGGTTCGCTTGATGACCGGTCGAGGACACGCGGAAGAACCCGGCCCCCGCGGCTGCGCACGCACGGGGGCCGGGGGTCTCGAATTTACAGGAAAGTTTCCTGCAAATTCGGGAGCGTAGGGTTTCGTCATTCATCCGTCAATCCCTTGCGTCAAACCGTCCCTTCGGCGATAGTTGAACTCTTAGGAAAGTTTCCTAAAAGATACATCGGCTGCTGCGCGCTCCTCACCCCCCGTTCTCCAGGAGAGACAGTTGCGAACCCGAAACAAGGTGGCCCTCACGACCACCGCCAGCCTGCCCCTGGCCCTGCTGGCCTCCGTCCTCACCAGCACCCCGGCCCTCGCCCACGGCACCATGTCCAACCCGCCCAGCCGCGTCTACACCTGCAAGAACGAAGGTCCCGAGACGCCCAAGTCCGACGCCTGCAAGGCGGCCGTCGCCGCCGGCGGGACCCAGGCGTACTACGACTGGAACGAGGTCTCCCTGCTGGAGGCCGGCGGGCGCCACCGGCAGATCATCCCGGACGGCAAGCTCTGCAGCGCGGGCCGTGACAAGTACCGTGGCCTGGACCTGCAGCGCGCCGACTGGCCCGCCACACAGTTCAGCGCCGGGCCGCGCACCATCACCTACCACGCCTCCGCGCCGCACTCGAACAGCAACTTCGAGTTCTACATCACTCGCGAAGGCTGGAACCCGACGCAGCCGCTGCGCTGGTCGGACCTGGTGCACATCAAGACGTTCACCAATTTCAACCCCACGACGTTCACGAACTGGACGATCGACATCCCGCAGCGCACCGGGCGGCACATCCTGTACTCGATCTGGCAGCGGGTCGTAGGCAGCAACGAGGCCTTCTACACCTGCTCCGACGTGCAGTTCGGCGGATCGAACCCGACCCCGACGCCCACCCCGACCCCCACGCCTACACCGACCCCGACGCCCACGCCGACCCCCACTCCCACGCAGCCTGGCGGTACGTGGGCATCGGGCACCGCCTACCGCCCCGGCGACCGGGTCACCTACAACGGCGTCACCTACCAGTGCCTGCAGGCGCACACCGCGCTGCCCGGCTGGGAGCCGCCGAACGTCGCCGCCCTCTGGCAGCGCGTCTAGACCGCACCGGGGCGCGCTCCCGTGCGGAGCGCGCCCCGACCGGCTCAGGTCAGTGACGAGTAGGCGACCACGCCGCGGCGCATCGCGTCCATCGCCTTGCCCGCGGTCGCCTTGACCTTGCTGTCCTTCGGCGCCGCCGCGCCGAGCTGGCTGAGCAGGTCCATGAGCTGCTTGATCCACCGTACGAAGTCGCCCGCGGCCAGCTCGCCGCCGTTGACGCCGTCGGCCAGCACGGCGTCCAGGCTGTGCCCCTTGGTCCAGCGGAAGGCCGCCCAGGCGAAGCCCAGGTCGGGCTCGCGGATCGTCTGCAGGGCGTGGTCGTTCTCGATCGCCTCCAGCTCGCCCCACAGCCGCACCATCTTGGTCAGCGCGTCCTGGGCGCGTCCCGCCGGGATCTTGGGACGGCGGGCGTCGTCGGCCTGGCGCGACTCGAAGACCAGCGCGGACACGCACGCCGCCAGCTCGGCCGGGTCAAGCTCCTCCCACAGCCCCTGGCGCAGGCACTCGGCCGTCAGCAGGTCGAGCTCGGTGTAGAGGCGGCCCAGGCGGCGGCCCTCGTCGGTGACGCTCTCGTCCTCCAGGTAGCCGAGCTGCTCCAGCACCGCGCAGATGCGGTCGAAGGTGCGCGAGATGACGTGGGAGCGCCCCTCGACCCTGCGGCGCAGGCCCTCGGTCTCGCGCAGCAGCTTGTAGTAGCGCTCGGCCCAGCGCGCGTGGTCCTCGCGCTCGTCGCACCCGTGGCACGGATGCTGACGGATACGGCGCCGCAGCTCGTTGATCTCCTCGTCCTCCACCGCGTGGTCGCGGGCGCGCTGCGGCTTGCCCAGATCGCGGTCGCCGATCTTGGCCAGCAGCGTGGAGACGAGGTTGGCACGCTCCTTGGGCGCGCGCGGGTTGAAGTTCTTGGGGATGCGCAGCTTCTCGATCGGCTCGACCGGCACCGGGAAGTCGGCCGGGTCGAGCTTCTTGACCTGCTTGCCGATCGTCAGCACCAGCGGGCTCGGGCCGTGGCCGCGCGGGTTGCGGCCCGGGTCGAGCACGATCGCCAGCCCCGCCCGGCGCCCGCCGGGCACCCGGATGACGTCACCGGGCTGCAGGGCCTCCAGCGACTTGACCGCCGCCGCACGCCGCGCGGCGCCGCGTTCCTTGGACAGCTCCGCCTCGCGGTCGGACAACCGGCGGCGCAGCGCCGCGTACTCGGGGAAGTCGCCCAGGTGGCAGGTCATGGCCTCCTGATAGCCGTCGAGCGCCTCCTCCTGCTTGCGCAGCTGCTTGGCCAGCCCGACCACGGCCCGGTCGGCCTGGAACTGGGCGAAGGAGGCCTCCAGCAGCGTCTTGGTGCGCTCCCTGCCGAACTGGCCAACGAGGTTGACGGCCATGTTGTAGGAGGGCTGGAAGCTGGAGCGCAGCGGGTAGGTGCGCGTTCCGGCCAGGCCCGCCACGGCCAGCGGGTCCATGCCCGGCTGCCACAGCACGACGGCGTGGCCCTCGACGTCGATGCCGCGCCGTCCGGCCCGGCCGGTCAGCTGCGTGTACTCGCCGGGTGTGAGGTCGGCGTGGGTCTCGCCGTTCCACTTGTCGAGCTTCTCGATGACCACGCTGCGGGCGGGCATGTTGATGCCCAGCGCCAGCGTCTCGGTGGCGAAGACCGCCTTGACCAGGCCACGCGTGAACAGCTCCTCGACGACCTCCTTGAAGGCCGGCAGCATGCCCGCGTGGTGGGCGGCCAGGCCGCGCTCCAGGCAGTCGCGCCACTCCAGGTAGCCGAGGACGGCGAGGTCCTCGTCGGGCAGGTGGGCGGTGCGCTCGTCGACGATCTGGCGGATCTCGTGCTGCTCGCGCTCGGTCGTCAGCCGGATCCCGGCGTACAGGCACTGCATGACCGCGGCGTCGCAGCCGGCCCGGGAGAAGATGAAGCTGATCGAGGGCAGCAGGCCCTCGCTGTCGAGCTTCTCGATGACCTGGGCACGGTCCGGCGGCCGCGAGCGCTGGGGACGGCCGTAGCCGCGCCGGCCCTTGCCCTGGGTGAGGCGCTCGGCGTCGCGCGTGACCCGCATGAGCGTGGGGTTGATGCGCGGGGTGAGCTCGTCGGTGATGAACAGGTCGTAGATCCTGTTGCCGATCATCATGTGCTGCCACAGCGGCACCGGGCGGTGCTCGTCGACGATCACCGTGGTGTCGCCGCGCACCTCGCCCATCCACTCGCCGAACTCCTCGGCGTTGGAGACCGTCGCCGACAGCGCCACCAGCCTGACCGACTCGGGCAGGTGGATGATCACCTCTTCCCACACCGCACCGCGGAAGCGGTCGGCCAGGTAGTGCACCTCGTCCATGACGACGAAGCCGAGGCCGGACAGCGTGGACGAGCCCGCGTACAGCATGTTGCGCAGGACCTCGGTGGTCATGACCACGATCGGGGCCTCGCCGTTGACGCTGTTGTCGCCGGTGAGCAGGCCCACCTTGGCGGTGCCGTACCTCTTGACCAGGTCGTTGTACTTCTGGTTGGACAGCGCCTTGATCGGGGTGGTGTAGAAGCACTTCATGCCCATTTCCAGGGCGATGTGCACGGCGAACTCGCCGACGACCGTCTTGCCCGATCCGGTGGGGGCGGCCACCAGGACCCCGTCGCCGGCCTCCAGCGCCCGGCAGGCGTCGAGCTGGAACTCGTCGAGCTCGAAGTCGTACAGTCCACGGAACGACCTGAGGGCCGTACCGTCGTCCCCGAATTTCTCGCGGAAGGCCGCGTAGCGCTCCGCTGGCGTCGTCATACCGATCAGCCTACCGAAACCGCCTTTCCGGTCAGGCCAGGTAGTCGCGCGGCCGGGGTGGACTCTCCCATGGGCGGAGAGCCCATGCTGGTCCTCATGATGCTCCCCGACATTTCCCCGTACGGCACCGCCCACTGCGAGACCAGCGCGCTGGGCGTGCTGCTGCGTCACCAGGGCGCGGACCTGTCCGAGCCCATGCTCTTCGGCCTGGGCTCCGGGCTCGGCTTCATCTACTGGCAGGGCTTCGTCGGCGGGCGGATCAAGCCCATGGAGCTGACCGGGAACCTGGCCCGGCGGCTCGGCCTCGACCTGGTGGTGCGCGAGACCACCTCGCCCCGCAAGGGCTGGGAGAACGTGCGGGCGGCGCTGGAGTCCGGGCTGCCGGTGGGCCTGCAGCTCGACAGCTTCCACCTGGAGTACTTCACCACCAAGGTGCGCTTCGGCGGCCACGTGGTGGCCATGTACGGCTACGACGGCGAACGCGCGTACCTGGTGGACACCGGCCAGCAGGGCGGCGCGGTGACCACCAGCCTGGAGAGCCTGGCGGCGGCGCGGGCCGAGCGGGGGCCGATGACCGCCCGCCACCTGTCCTTCACCCTCACCGGCCGGCCCGGCGACCTCGCCGCCGCGATCGGCCCGGCCATCCGCGCCAACGCGGCCGGGTTCCTGGCCGCGCCCATCGCCAACTTCGGCCACCGCGGGATCGCCAAGACGGCCGATCTGGTGGAGCGGTTGCCGCCGGAGACCGGCATGCTGATGGAGCGCGCGGGCACCGGGGGCGCGTTGTTCCGCAACCTGTACCGGGACTTCCTGGCCGAGTGCCTGACGATCGCCGAGGACCCGGCGCTGCGGCGGGCGCACACGATGTACGCCGCGATCGCGCCGATGTGGACGGCGGTGGCCGAACTGCTGACGGACGGCAAGACGCGGGACGCGGCGGCGATCCTGCGGGAGCTGTCCGGACGGGAGCGGGCCGCCATGGAGACGCTCGCCGCCGTGTCGATCTGAACTCCCAGTTTCGGGGGCTCTCGTGCGGTGCCCGCGGGCGCCTTTACAAAGTAGATCAGGCGAGGATGTGGAGGGCGCCGGGCTCGATGCGGCAGGTGACCGGGGCCGGGCCCACACGCTCGCCGTCGGCGTAGGCGACCACGTCCGGCGCCTCCAGCGTGACCGTGCGGACCCGGTGGATCGAAACCGCCGGATGCCGCACGTGCGTGCCCCGGTACACGCCGGGGAACACCCGCAGGAACTCCCCCTTCGGCACCGCCCGCAGCACCATCACGTCCAGCAGCCCGTCGTCGGGCCGCGCGTCCGGGCAGACCCGCATGCCCGCGCCATAGGAGCTGGTGTTGGCCACCGACACCAGCATCGCCTCCCGCTCGATCACCTCGCCGCCGTCCAGCGTCACCCGGAACGGGATCGGCCGGAACGCGCGCAGTTCCTCCACCAGCGCCACCAGGTACTTCGCCATGCCCGGCGGCCACGTCCGCCGGTTGGCCCGCTCGTTCACCCGGGAGTCGAACCCGCAGCACACCACCCCCGCGAACCACTCCCCCACGCCGTCGCCGGCATCGATCCAGGCGGCGTCGGCCCGCCGGGAACGCATGCGCAGCACGACGTCCGCGGCGGCCAGCGGGTCCTTGCGCGGCAGGCCGAAGGCGGCGGCGATGTCGTTGCCCGTGCCCGCGGGGATGATGCCCAGCGGCACGCCGGTCCCCGCCACGGCCTGGACCGCCAGGTGCACCAGCCCGTCACCGCCGAAGGCGACCAGGGCGTCGGGGCGTTCGGCGGCGGCCGTACAGGCCCGTGCGAGGGCGTCGGCGGCGCCATCGCCGACGATCACCGACACGTCGGCGCCCCCGTCACGCAGGCGGCGCACCACCGGCTCCAGCAGGCGCACGGTACGGCCGCCACGCGCGGCCGGATTCACGAGGAGGGCGAGTTGCACGGACACGCCCGGAACCTACCGGGGATTCGGGAAGGAAACCAGATCAGCCTGCCCCCGGGCTTGAGGGCGCGCCGCGCCCGACCTGCGAGAAGACGCCAGAAGTCTCCGGGTCACGTTCAACGACAGGCTGGAGGACATGGCGAACACCCCTGACTTCCCCATGCCCCGCGACGCCCGCCGCCCCTTCGACCCGCCGCCGGGGCTGACGCAACACGGCCCGGTCGCCCGCGTACGCCTCTGGGACGGCGGCACGGCCTGGATGGTCACCCGGCACGCCGACGCCCGGGCGCTGCTGGCCGACCCGCGCGTCAGCGTCGACGTCGCCGAGCCCGGCTTCCCGCACACCAATGCCATCAGCAAGGCCCGCGACGCCCGGATGAAGACCCTGATGCAGATGGACGCGCCCGAGCACGTCGCCCACCGGCGGCTGCTGGCCGCCGACTTCACGGTCAGGAGGATGGAGGCGCTGCGGCCCAGGATCCAGGAGATCGTGGACGGGCTCATCGACACCCTGCTCGACGGCCCGAAACCCGCCGACCTGTTCGAGGCGTTCGCGATGCCGGTGCCCTCGCTGGTGATCTGCGAGCTGCTGGGCGTGCCGTACGCCGATCGCGGCTTCTTCCAGCGTGTGGCCGGTGAGCTCGTCATGGACGAGGGCGACCCCGCGCGGGCCCTGGCGGCCGGCGAGGAGCTCCACGCCTACCTGGAGCGGCTGGTGGACCACAGACGGGCCGAGCCGGGCGAGGACGTGCTCAGCAGGCTCGCCGTCGACGGCGTGCTGAGCCGCGCCGAGATCGCGACGACGGGCCAGCTCCTGCTGGTGGCGGGGCACGACACGACCGCGAACACGATCGCCCTCGGCACCGCCGCGCTGCTGGCCAACCCCGCGCAGCTGGCAGCGGTCCGCGACGGCTCCGTCGCCCCGGCCGTCGCGGTCGAGGAACTGCTGCGCTACCTGTCGGTCACCCATACCGAGGCGCGGCGCGTGGCCCGCGAGGACATCGTGGTCGGCGGGCAGCTGATCCGCCGGGGCGAGGGGATCATCGTGGTGAAGAGCACCGCCAACCGGGATCCGTCGGCCTTTTCCGCGCCGGACGCCCTCGACGTGGGCAGGGAGAGCCGCCATCACATCGCGTTCGGCTTCGGCCCGCACCAGTGCCTGGGGCAGCCGCTGGCCCGTGTGGAGCTGCAGGTCGTGTTCGGCACGTTGTTCCGCCGCGTGCCCACGCTGGCGCCGGCCGTGGCGCCGGAACGGCTCGAGTTCAAGGAGCAGGCGGTCTTCTACGGCGTGCGCGCACTGCCGGTCACCTGGTGAAGGCCGTGATCACCGGGTGTCGGGGCCGGTCTCCATGTCGGTGTTGTCCGCCGTGACGTCCGCGGGGGTGTCCAGCGGCGAGGCCTCGTCGTCGTCCAGGCCGGAGTAGTCCTCGGTCGCGGGCAGGCGCCGCTCGCGGACGAACATCACGAACTCGGCCAGCGTGAACAGGATCAGCATCGGCACGGTCAGGGCGAGCATGGTGAAGACGTCGCCGCCCGGCGTGATGATCGCGCTGAAGACGAAGAGCAGGAAGACGATCAGGCGGCGGTGCTTGGCCAGCGTCGCCCGGGGCAGCACCCCGATGATGTTCAGGAAGACCATGAGCAGCGGCACCTCGAAGGAGACGCCGAACACCAGCAGCATGATCACCCAGTAGCTGAGGTACTCGCTCATCTCGATGAACGGCAGCGCGCTCTCGGGCATGAACCCCAGCAGGAAACCGAGACCGGTGTCCATCACGAGGTAGGCGAAGGCGGCGCCCACGAGGAACAGCGGGACGGCGATCGCCAGGAACGTGACGGTGTACTTCTTCTCGTTGCGGTAGAGGGCCGGCGTCACGAACCGCCAGATCTGGAACAACCACACCGGAGAGGCGGCCACCAGACCGGCCAGCGCGGCGACCTGCAAGTTGACGAAGAAGGACTCGAACACGCCGCGCACGGCGAACGTGCACTCGGGCCGCAGCTGCTGGGAGATCTTCAGCGAGCAGTACGGCTCGGCCATGAACTTCCAGATCGGATCGAAGAAGATCAACCCGATGATGGTCGTCACGGCCAGGGCGAGGACGGAGATGACGATGCGGTTGCGCAGCTCACGGAGATGATCCATGAGCGGCATGCGGCCCTCGGAGTCCGCAGGTGCCTCCGGGCCCTCGGAGCTCTCGGAGCTCGTCCGTTTGAGCAGCGCCATGTGCGGTCCTCGTCCGTGTGGTTGGGGGGTCAGGCCTGCTTGTCGGCTTGGGCGTTGGCGCGCAGCCGGGCGGCCTCCTCCTCAAGGCGGCGGGCCTGCTCCTCCGGCGTCAGCGGGGGCACGGCCGGCGGGATCTGCTGCGGGCTGACGGGCGCGGGCGGCTGCTGCACGGTCTGCCCCTGTACCACCGTGGTCTTGGAGTCGTCGTCGTCTTCCTTGCGCAGGTCGCTGGTCTCAGCCTTGAAGATGCGCAGGGACCGGCCCACGCCGCGGGCGAGGTCAGGGAGCTTCTTGCCGCCGAACAGCAGGAGAAGCACCACGATGATGACGATCCACTCAGGTCCGAAGGACATGGAAAACTTCCTTTAGTGCGAGCGAGAGGCTTTCTCAGCCACGATCGTACGCTGCTCAAGGCCCAGACTCATCCCTCCACGGCCTTGTTCATCCCGATTTGACCCCGCAGGCGTTCCTCGGCGGGCGAAATCCGGGCTTCGGCCCGCGTGAGTTCCCTGCTCAGCTCGCGCGCCGCGGACAGGACCCGCACCCCCGCCGCCACCAGGACGGCGATGCCCGCGACCCCGAGCCCGATCGCCACGAAGATCCACGTCATGACCGGTGAGCGTACAGGGCCAGGGCGCGCTCGGCCTCCTCGCGCACCCGCTCCGCCATCGCCTCGGGGGCGACCACGCGGCCGGTGTCACCCAGCCGCAACGCCAGCTTGAGCACCCAGTCCTCGTCACGGGCGCGCAGCGCGATGCGCAGCCGGCCCTCGCCCAGCTCGGTGACGCCTTCGACCGGGTAGTACTCCGCCACCCACCGCCCGGCCGCGCTGACCTCCAGCTCGACCAGCTCGTCGGTCGGCGAGGGCCGGAAGACGCCCTGGGTGACGTCGATCGGCTCGGCGTCGGCGGGCGGGTCGGCCGGCACGTCCAGCACGTCGACGCCCACGACGCGGTCGAGCCGGAACAACCGCATCGCCTCGGCGCGGTAGCACCAGCCCTCCATGTAGGTGCGGCCGTCGACGACCATGACCCGGGTGGGGTCGACCTCGCGCGGGGTCACCTCGTCGCGGCCGGGCACGTAGTAGCGCAGCGACAGGCGGCGCTTCCTGTTGAGCGCGTCGCGCACCCGGGGCAGCGCGTCCGGTGCGGCGTCGACGTCCACGGCGACCTGGCTGCTGACGGCGGCGGCGCCCTCACCGGCGGCCCGCTCCAGCTTGGCCACCACGCGCGGCAGCGCGTCGCCCGGCACCTCGGCGAACTCCGGCATCGCGCCGAGCATCCGCAGCGCCACCAGCAGCGCGCTCGCCTCGTCGATGCCCAGGCGCAGCGGCCGGGCGATGGTGTCGGCGTTGTCGATGACGATCTCGCCGCCGTCCCAGGAGACGTCGATGAGGTCGCCGGGGGTGTGGCCGGGCAGGCCGCACATCCACACCAGCTGCAGGTCGTCGATGAGCTGCTTCTCGCTGAGGCCGAACACCTCGGCCACCTCGCCGACCTGCGCACCCGGGTGCGACATCAGGTACGGCACGAGCGACAGCAACCTCGGCAGCCGATCCGCGCTTCCGCTCACGCCCAAGCCCCCTTCACCACGACCGACCAGACCACGCCGCTCATGCCAGCGCCCCCTTCAACCGCCGGATGACCGCCTCGCGCGCGTCGGGCGGGTCGAGGAGCTCCACGTCGGAGCCCATGCTGGCGATCCAGCCCGCCAGCCGCTCGGGGTCGGAGAAGCCCAGCTCCACCTCATCCCATCCGCCGCCGCCCGCGCGGGTGACGGAGGCGAGCTGGCGCAGCCCCTCTCCGGCGCCCTGCCGTACGCGCAGGGTGGCCACGCGCTCCTCCATCGGCTCCTCGGGGAAGCCGATCATCTCGCGCACGTCGATGCCCGGCGGCACCTCGACGGCGCCCGGCCTGCCCACGGCGGCGACCTGCCCGATGATGCGGCTGAGGCGGAAGGCGCGCGGCGCGTCGCGGTCGCGGTCGAAGCCGGCCAGGTACCAGCGGCCGCGCCGGCTGACCACGCCCCACGGCTCCACGGTGCGGGTGCGCACGTTCTCGCTGCCGGCGCTGCGGTAGTCGAAGCGGACCACGCGCCGGTCGCGCACGGCGTCCCAGAGCGCGGGGAAGGCGGGGTCGCGGGTGTCGACGCGCAGCTCCAGCGCCCCGCCGCCGGCCGCGTCGGTGGCCACGCCGCCCGCGCGCAGCTTCAGCAGCGCCCCCGAGGCCGCCTCGGCCAGGCTGGCGCGCTGCCACACCTGCGCGGCCAGGCCGAGCACCGCGGCCTCGTCGGCCTCCAGCGTGATCTCGGGCAGTTCGTAGGACTGGCGCTCGATGCGGTAGCCGGGCTCGTCCTCCCACGGGTCGCGGACGACGTCGATGGGGATGCCGATCTCGCGCAGCTCGTTCTTGTCGCGCTCGAACATGCGCTGGAACGCCTCGTCGCCGTCGCGGTCGTAGCCCGGCACGGCCTGGCGGATCTGCTCGGCCGACAACGGCCGGCGCGTGGCGAGCAGGCAGATCACAAGATTGAGCAACCGCTCGGTCTTACGGCGCGACATCTGCCCTCACTCCTCCTGTGTTCGACGCTACCCTGCCCTGGTGATCAGATGGCGCATGGGCGAGGTGACGCGGATCCGGCGCGAGTGGCCAGGGGCGGTGGAGCTCGACGTCGCCGTTCCCGAGGGTGAGTGCCGGGCGCTGGCCTACCCTCCCCTGGTGGGCCGCCCGGAACCCGGCGACGAGGTGCTGCTCAACACGACGGCACTCGCGATGGGTCTCGGTACGGGAGGTTACGCCATGGTGGTGGCCCTCCCGAACAGATTGCCGGAAGATCCCACCGGTCCCGGTCACCTGGTGAAGGCTCGCTACACCCCGCTGCAGGCCACGGTGCTGGGCGCGGACGAGCAGGATTCGCCCTACCACGACCTTCTGCGCGAGGCCGACTCGCTGGACGGCATGCCCGTCGTGGTGGCCGACCTGCACTCGGCGCTGGCGCCGATCCTGTGCGGCCTGTACGCCGCGCGCCCCGGCGTGCGCGTGGCCTACGTGATGCTGGACGGCGGCGCCCTGCCCGCCTGGTTCTCCATGTCGTGCGCGAAGCTGCGCGAGATCGGCTGGCTGAGCGGGGTCGTGACGGTGGGCCAGGCCTTCGGCGGCGATGTCGAGGCGGTCACCACGCACACCGGGCTGCTGGCGGCCAGGCATGTACTGGAGGCGGACGTGGCCGTCGTGACCCAGGGCCCCGGCAACCTCGGCACGGGCACGCGGTGGGGTTTCTCCGGTGTGTCGGCGGGCGAGGCGGTCAACGCGGCGGCCGTGCTGCGCGGGCGGCCGGTGGCGGCGCTGCGGGTCAGCGAGGGCGACAAGCGCGAGCGGCACGTGGGGGTCTCCCACCACTCGCTGACCGCCTATGGGCGGGTGGCGCTGGCCCCGGCCCAGGTGCCGGTGCCGGAGCTGCCGGGGGCTTTCGGGGAGCGGGTCAGGGACCAGGCCGAGGTGCTGGCCGTACGGCATGAGCTGGTGGCGGTGCCGGTCGAGGGCCTGCGCGAGGCGCTGGGCGCCGCGCCCGTGCGGTTGTCGACGATGGGACGCGGGCTGGAGGAGGATCTGGCCTATTTCCTCACCTCAGCGGCGGCGGGCCGGCATACGGCCGCCCTTCTGGGGTAGACGCGGGCTCCGACCTGAGGCGTAGACAGATCAGCCCTGAGTGTGATGACGCTCACGCCCGGACGCGAGAGCGTAGAGGCATGACACGCACACGCATCGGGGCGGGCGTCGTGCTTGCCGTCGCGGCCTTGCTGCTGGCGGCCTGCGGGAACGGGCCGGCCCGGGGATCAGGCACCACCGCGTCACCGTCGCCGCCGCCGTCGGCGACGGCTGCGCATGGAGGGCACGGACTGCATGGTTCTGCCACCCCGGCGCCGGCCGCCCCGCTGCGTGCGGGTGAACGTTTCGTGACGGCGACCATGCCCAAGCCGTACAAGCCCGAGCCGGCGGCCGGCGGCACCGACGTCTACCGCTGCTTCCTGATCGATCCCGGCCTGGCCGGGGCCGACGCGTTCCTGACCGGCACCCAGTTCGCCGCCCAGAACACCGACGTGGTCCATCACGCGATCCTGTTCTCGGTGGCGCCGGAGGCGCTGGCCGAGGCGAGGGAGGTCGACGCCAAGGACGAGGGCGAGGGCTGGACCTGCTTCGGCAACGCCGGCGTTGACCGCGCGGCCTGGATCGGCCACTGGGCGCCGGGCACCAATGAGGTGCTGCTGGATCCGAAGCTCGGCTATCCGATGGCCAAGGGCGGCGCGCTGGTCATGCAGGTGCACTACAGCACGCTGGCGATGGACGGGAAGCCGGCCGGCACCGACCAGTCGAGCGTGCGGCTGCGCCTGGCGTCGGGCAAGCGCACGCCGCTGGCGACGGCGCTGTTCCCCGCGCCGACCGAGCTGCCGTGCACCGCGAAGGAGAAGGGCCCGCTGTGCGAGCGCGAGGCGGCCATCCAGGACGTCGGCAAGCGCTTCGGGCGTGCCTCGGCCACGCAGGCGGGGGCGCTGCTTGAGCAGTGCGCGAAGGGCAAGGTCAAGCCGGGCCCCACGCAGCACTGCGACCTGACCTCGCCGGAGTCCTTCACGCTGCACGCGCTGGCCGGGCACATGCACCTGCTGGGCCGTTCCATCAAGGTGGAGCTCAACCCGGGCAAGGCGGGCGGGCGCACGCTGCTCGACGTGCCCGAGTACAACTTCGACAACCAGGCGCTGCAGCCGCTGCCCGAGCCGGTGGCGGTCAAGAAGGGCGACACGATCCGGGTGACGTGCACGCACGACGCCTCGCTACGCGCCCGGCTGCCGCTGCTGCAGAAGCTGCCGCCGCGCTACGTGGTCTGGGGCGAGGGCACCCAGGACGAGATGTGCCTGGGCATCGGGGTCGCCTCGTAGAAGTCCTTGAAGGTGAACGCCTCGGGGCCGGGTCCCTCGGCCCTGAGGCGTCGCAGCCGTTCGAAGCCACCGGACGTCGTGGGCACCTCCCCCACCGGAATCCACCACATCACCGCGTACGGCTCCGCGATGTGCTCGAACCACTCCCGGCGCCGCCGCAGGTAGTCCAGGTGGGCGGAGCGGTAGACGAAGTTCCACAGCGTCTCGCGTGACTCCCACACCGACAGCGTGGTGGCCAGGTAGTCGTCGTGGTCGTAGTGCAGCAGTTCCCTGGGGTCCTCGTCGTTGGCCCGCATCCGCCACACGAAACCGGGCGCGGCGTCGGCGAGGGCGTTGATGGGCTCGAGGCCGTCAATGAAGTCGGCGATGCGGGGGTCGTCGGCGGGGGCGAGCAGGCGGGCGACGTTCATCTGTGCCAGGTGCATGGGCTTCACCTCACCATGCCCGCACTTCTATGTCAATCTTCATTTGTTTTAGAAGGTTCGGCGACGGTGACGCAGCACTCGCCGGGCCGGGGATCGAGCGCGGCCAGGCCGGGGTCGCCGCCCATGCCTTCCAGCAGCCCCTGGCACAGGGCCAGGTTCATCGCGCACACCAGCACCGGCTGCTCCTCCGACAGCGTGTGGAACGGGCAGTTGCGCATGCGCAGGACACCGCTGTCGGCATAGGGCTCGTAACCCCGCTCGCGCAGCACGGCGGCGACCGGCTCGTCGCGGCGGCCCCGGCCCAGGCGCTCGCCCGCCCGGCGCGCGACCGTCTCGGCCCGCTCCTCGGCGCCCAGCGTCCCGACCACCTCGGCCAGCAGGCCGGCCAGCACGCCGTAGTCGCGCGGCGGCAGGCTCACCGACCGCTCGGTCTTGGCCCGCCGGTAGACCTTGGCCGGGCGGCCGCTGCCGGGACCCTTCTTGTCCGGAGCGCGAAAGCCCGCCTCCAGCAGCCCGGCCTCGACCAGTTTGTCGAGGTGGTGGGCGGCCAGCGTGCGGGAGACGCCGGCGGCCTCGGCCGCCTCCGCCCTGCCGACCTCGCCGCCCCGGGCCACCACGTGGTCGTACAGGGCCCGCCGTACCGGGTCCTGCAGGTGCGCCAGTGCGTCGAGGTCGTCGTTCACGCCCGCGAGTCTAGGTCCCCGCGTTCATCGGTAGGCGGCCAGCACGTCCACGACGAAGACCAGGGTGTCGGCGCCGCGGATGCCGAAGGCGGGCAGGCCCGCGCTGCCGTAGGCCGTGCGCGGCGGGGCGACGACCAGCACGCGGCTGCCGACGGGCACGCCGGTCAGGGCGCGCTCCCACGCCTTGATGACGCCGCCGTCGCCGACCGTGAACGCGCGCGGCCGCCCGCTCTTCCAGGTGGAGTCGAACACGCGCCGCTGCGCCCACACCGCGCCCTCGTACTGCGTGACCACGAGCTGCCCCCGCTCCACCCGCGGCCCGTCGCCCCTGACCAGCACCTTGGCGGCGTAGCGTGCGGGCGGCCGGGCGAGCGGCAGCGACAGCACCGGCCGCGCGCCGCCGCCGACCCTGATCCCCGCGTACGCGCCCGCGCGCCCCTTGACCGACTCGCCCTTGACGTGCGCGCCCAGGATGTCGATCACGTAGAAGAGCCCGTCGGACGGACCGACGCCCTGCGGCGGGTTGGGGCCGAAGCCCTCCGCCGGGGGGATGGCGGCGATCACCCGGCTGCCCACCGTCCGCCCCCGCAGCGCCTTGTCCAGCCCGGGAACGAGCTGCCCGACGGGGAAGGCCGCGGGAGCGCCGCGGGTGAAGCTGGAGTCGACCCGGCGGTTCTCCCGGCCGTCCCAGACGTGCGCGGTGTAGTGGACGATCGCCACGTCACCCGCGCCCAGCCGGGCGCCCTTTCCCGCGGTCAGCTGGTCGATCCGCAAACCGCCCGAGGGCTTGCCCTCCGGGAAGACCACCGAGGGCCTGGCGCCGAACGCGCCGCCGACCTTCAGCCCGGGGTCCTGCGCGGCGGGGGCGGTGCACGCGGTCAGCGCGAGGGCCGGGATCAGGAGCAGGATCGGCCGCATCGACGTCCTTCCGCACCAACGCCAGTGACCCGGGGCGAGGCCCCGGGTCACGAGATGCTACCGCGTTGTCAGACTCGACGTCAGTAAGCCGCGAGGACGTCCACGACGAACACGAGCGTGCTGTTGGCGGGGATGCCGTTCTGCTCCTGGGCGCCGTAGCCCATGGCGGGCGGGATGCTCATCACGACGCGGCTGCCGACCGGCACGCCGACCAGGCCCTTCTGCCAGCCCTGGATGACGCCGCTCAACGGGAAGTTGGCCGGCTGGCCCCGCTCCCAGCTGGAGTCGAACTGCTTGTCGGTGCCCCAGATCTTGCCGGTGTAGTGCACGTCGAGGGTCTGGTTGGCCGCGACGGGCTTGCCGGTGCCCTTGATCACGGTCTTGACGACCAGATCCTTGGGCGCCTTGTCACCGGTTTTGGTGGTCAGCGTGGGCGCCTTCTCGCCGCCCGGGCTGACGACCTTGACGCCCTTGATGGACTCCTTGGTCTCCTCGCCGGTGGCGGCCTTGAGCGCGACGGGCGCGCCGCCGACCACGTCCAGCACGAACACCTTGGTCGGCTGGGCGGCCTGCTGTTGCTGCTGCTGCGGGGCGGCGTCGGCGGCCATGACGGCCAGCAGCCTGCCGCCGTGCTTGACCTTGGCGAAGCCGTCCTGCAGGACCTTGGGCAGCTGCTGGTCGATCGCGATGGTCTCCGGCTGCTTGGAGTCGTAGGAGGAGCCCTGGAAGGCGTTGCCCTTGCCGTCCCAGTCGTAGACCGTCAGGTTGACGATCAGCTTGTCGCCGCTCTTGATCGCGGGGCCGGTGCCCGCGTTGATCACCTCATAGGACGACTTGGCGGCGGGCGTACCCGAGGGGAAGGTCACCGTCGGCTTGGCGTTGAGGTTGCCTGCGACCTTCACCCCCGACGACGCGGTGGCCGATGTGGAGCCGGTCGGCTCGGCGGTTCCGCACGCGGCGGCGGTGAAGATCAAAGGCACGGCGGCCAGTACGGCCAGGCGGCGGCGCATGGACTTCCCTCGGGACAGACGTCTAGGTTCGCGTCACCCTATCCGAGACCGATGTAGGCCCGGGGTAAACGACCCACTACATTCCGGCGATGAGCTTGTCCACCCTCTCGTCCACACTGCGGAACGGGTCCTTGCACAACACGGTCCGCTGCGCCTGGTCGTTGAGCTTCAGGTGCACCCAGTCGACGGTGAAGTCGCGCCGCTTCTCCTGCGCCTTGCGGATGAACTCGCCGCGCAGCCGCGCCCTGGTGGTCTGCGGCGGCACCGACTTGGCCTCGAAGATCTTCAGGTCGGAGGCCACCCGCTCCACCGCGCCGCGCTTCTGCAGCAGGTAGAACAGGCCGCGCTTGCGGTGTACGTCGTGGTAGGCCAGGTCGAGCTGGGCCACGCGCGGCGAGGACAGCGGCAGGTCGTACTTCTTGCGGTAGCGCTCGATCAGCTGATACTTGGTCACCCAGTCGATCTCGCGCGAGACCAGGTCGAGGTTGCCGGTCTCGACCGCGCGCAGCGTGCGCTCCCACAGTTCGAGCACCCGGTGGGCGATCGGGTCGCCGCCGCGCCGCTCGACGAAGTCCTTGGCCTTGGACAGGTACTCCTGCTGGATCTCCAGGCTGGAGGCCTCGCGCCCGTTGGCCAGGCGTACCCGGCGGCGGCCCGTCATGTCATGCGAGACCTCGCGGATGGCCCTGATCGGGTTCTCCAGCGACAGGTCGCGCATCACCGTGCCCGCCTCGATCATGCGCAGCACCAGGTCGGTGGCGCCGACCTTGAGCAGCATCGTGGACTCGCTCATGTTGGAGTCGCCCACGATGACGTGCAGGCGGCGGAACCGCTCGGCGTCGGCGTGCGGCTCATCGCGGGTGTTGATGATCGGCCGCGACCTCGTGGTGGCGCTGGAGACGCCCTCCCAGATGTGCTCGGCACGCTGCGAGACGCAGTAGACCGCCCCGCGCGGAGTCTGCAGCACCTTGCCGGCGCCGCAGATGATCTGCCGGGTGACCAGGAACGGGATGAGCACGTCGGCCAGGCGGCCGAACTCCCCGTGCCGGCCGACCAGGTAGTTCTCGTGGCAGCCGTAGGAGTTGCCGGCGGAGTCGGTGTTGTTCTTGAACAGGTAGATGTCGCCGGCGATGCCCTCCTCGCGCAGGCGTTTCTCGGCATCGACGAGAAGGCCTTCGAGGATGCGCTCGCCCGCCTTGTCGTGCGTCACGAGTTCGACGACGTTGTCACACTCGGGGGTGGCGTATTCGGGGTGGCTGCCCACGTCCAGGTACAGACGCGCGCCGTTGCGGAGGAAGACGTTGCTCGATCGGCCCCAGGACACGACTCGGCGGAAGAGGTAACGCGCGACCTCGTCCGGAGACAGCCTGCGCTGTCCCCTGAACGTGCAGGTCACGCCATACTCGTTCTCGAGTCCGAAGATGCGACGATCCATCACCTCACACTATGCCCACGGATCGGCGAGCGGGAGGGATCTTGGCTGGCGTTTTTGCGCCGCCCGCGCCGCATGTCCCGACATATCACTCTTTGTGCGGTACGCCGTGGGGCGTGGCGGGTGGCGTGCCGTGGGGCGTGGCAGGTGGCGTGCCTTGTGGTGCACCAGGTGGCGCTGCGGGTGGTGCGCCGGGTGGCGCGCTGTGTGGTGCGCCGCCCAGCATGCGGCCCTTGCCGGCCAGGATGTGCTCCTCCATCAGGCGGCCGACCGTGACCGCGTCACCGGCGGCGATGCGCTCGACGATCTCCCGGTGCTGGGCGTTGGAGATCTGCCGGGCGGCGTCCGGCTCCAGGCCGTGCCGCCGGAACAGGTGCAGTTCCTTGGAAATATCGTCATAAAGCTCGACCAGACGGGGATTGCCGGACAACGCCACGAGGCGCCGGTGCAGATCCACGTTGAGCGGATAGTAGTGATCCATGTCGGCGCAGTCCCGGAGCCGCTCGACCACCTCCAGCAGCTCGGCCACGTCGTCCTCGCCGGCCCGCTCGGCGGCCAGCCGCCCGGCCAGCCCGAACAGGCTCGCCCGGATGTCGTAGAGCTGCGCCGCCTGCTCGACCGAGATCTCCCTGACGAACATGCCGCGGTTGGCCCGGAACTCGGCCAGCCTGCTGCGTTCGAGCTGGCGGCAGGCCTCGCGGACCGGCCCGCGGCTGACGCCCAGCCGCATGGCCAGCGCCGACTCGTTGATCCGGTCACCGCCTTTCAGCGTGCCGTTGATGATCATGTTTTCGAGCTCTTCGACGATCAGCTGGGGAAGTGAGGTGGCCTGCCGCTCGGCCACCCGGCGCCGGAGCGCGTCGGTGTAGTCGCCCACCCGATCTTCCCTATCCCAGCACCTCAGATATTGCAAATCGTTGACAGTTGACGGCTGCCGGCGAGAAGCTCTTCCCCATCGCCGCCGGCCCGGCCTCGGGCGTCCCCGGCCAAGGCGCAGGACCCGAAAGCTGCCCCGCCTCCGGTGACGTCGTGCCGGAGGCCCACCCACCGAGGGCGTCGGGCCGGAGGCCCTACCGCCACGGGCGTCGGGTCCGGAGATTGGGTCGGCCCAAGACGGCATCGGGTGCCGGAGGCCGGATCGGGCTGAGCGGTGCGCCGGTAGCCGGCTGGCGGGGCGGGCGTCGCGGCGGCCCGCCACGCGCGCCGGCCTGCCGTCTCCCTGGACGGAGGCCGGGCACGTGCGGCGGGTGGGGGTGGGCGCGGCCGGGCCGTAACGGATCATCGTGTGGGACTGAACGTCACCGGAGCGAAAGGCGCGGCCAGTCGGCGACGTCGCGGAGCAACTGCCGGTCGTGGGTGGCCATGACCACGGCGGCGGCCGTCGCGTGGAGGGCCTGGGTGAGTTCCTCCACCAGCGCCATCGACAGGTGGTTGGTCGGCTCGTCCAGCAGGACCACCTGCGGGCGGGCCGCCAGCAGCAACGCCAGGTCCAGGCGGCGCTGCTGGCCGATCGACAGTTCCGACACCGGCCGGTGCGCGGCCCGCGACGGCAGCAGGCCCAGGCCGGACAGGCCCGTCCGCTCCGCCTCCGCCAGCACGCCGGTGCTGACCAGCCGTGCCATCGCCGCGTCGAACACCTCATGGGCCGGCCGCCGCGACGGCTCCGGGGACTCCTGCGACAGCAGTCCCACCCGCCCGCCGCGCTGCACACTGCCCGCGCCGGGTTCGAGCCTCTGCGCGAGTACGGCCAGCAGCGTCGACTTGCCGGCGCCGTTCGGACCGGTCACCACGAGGCGGTCGCCCGCGCGCAGGTGCACCGACTGCGGCCCGCGCAGCCGCCCGGCCACCTCCACCCCGTCGGCGCGCAGCAGCGTCACGCCGGGCGGAGCGGGCAGCGGCGGCGCCTGGAAGCGCATCGGCGGCTTCGGCACGTCCAGCACCTGCGCCTCGAGCGCCTCCTGCCGCCGGTGTACGGCCCGCACCAGCGCGGGCGCCCGGGTGGCACGCGTGTGTTTGCCGGTGCCCTTCTCGGGACGCCAGCCGGTGCTGAGCCGGTTCTGCGCGGCCGACAGGTCGTCGGCCAGGCGCTGGCGTTCGCTCTGCTGGTCGCGGTAGTCGGACTCCCAGCGTTCGCGCTCGGCCGTGCGGCCTTCGCGGTAGCCCTCGTAGCCGCCGCCGTACGTGCGGGGACGGCCGTCGCGGGTCGGGTCGAGGTCGAGCACGGTGGTGACGACGTCGCTGAGCAGCGCGCGGTCGTGGCTGACCAGCACCACGCCGCCCGGGTGCTCGCGCAGCCGGGCGGTCAGGTAGTCCAGGCCCGCCGCGTCGAGATGGTTGGTCGGCTCGTCGAGCAGCAGCAGGTCGTGCCCGGCGCCGAGCAGGCAGGCCAGCCGGATCCGGTAGCGCTGCCCGACCGAAAGCCCCGACAGCGGCCGGGCACGGTCGTCGACCGCGCCGAGCGCGGCCAGCGAGACGTCCACGCGCCGGTCGGCCTCCCACGCGCCGATCGACTCGGCGTCGGCCAGCGCGCGCTCGTACTCCTGCTCGGCGCCCGGCCGGCCCTCGGCCAGCGCCTCCGTGGACTCCTCGAACGCCGCCAGGACCCGCCGCACCTCGGCGAGTTCGACGTCGATGAGATCGCCGACGGTACGGTCGTCGCCGACGGGCATCTCCTGGTCGGCCACGCCGATGGTGCCGGCCCGGCTGACCTCGCCCGCGTCCGGAGCCAGAACCCCGGCCAGGACCTGCAGCAACGTGGTCTTGCCCCGGCCGTTCTCACCGACGACGCCCAGGCGTTCGCCCGGGGAGACGGTGAGGCTCACACCGACCAGAACCGGCCGCCCGCCACGCGTGACGCGAAGATCGGTGGCGCTCAGGTGGGCGCGGGCGCGCAGGGAAAGAGCGGTAGACACACTTCCTCCAAGAACGGGGCTCAGCCCCGTGAAAAGAAACGGACGGCGGATACGCCTCGCCGCGCCCGGGGCCACTCATGGGGCCGCGCTGGGCGTCGTCGGGGGCTTGGCGCCGTCCCTCTTAGAGGAAGAAGTAATAGTGCATGTAACCAGCGTATCGGACAGGCCGCGGGGGCCGCCCCTCATTTTCCGGTACGGCCGGCGAGGTCGGCGAAGACGACCACGTTGTCGGCGTACTCGCGCTTGACCGGGTCGAACGTGCCGCCGCAGGTGATCAGGCGTAGTTCCGGATGGTCGGTGTCGGTATAGACGCGCTCGGAGGGGAAGTCCCGCTTGGGGAAGGCCTCGACCGAGCGGACCCGGAACATCGCGGTCGAGGCGTCGGCCCGGATCACCTTGATCAACGCGTCGGGCCGGAGGGTGGCGACGCCGTGGAAGACGGCGGGGCCGGTGGTGGAGTCCACATGGCCGAACAGGGCGGCGGCGCCCGGCTCACCCGGTGCGGGTCCGTGCTTGTACCAGCTGACCAGATGCGCCTGACTCGCCGACGGGACGCGGGCGGTGCCGTCCTTGTTGAGGCCGCGCGGGGTGATCCCGGCCTTGACCTTGAGCCCGGGGATCTCCAGGCGAACGGGGGCAGATCGCGACATGGGCGCGACGGCCGCGGAACGAACCAGGTCCCGAAGCCCCTCGAAGACCTCGACGGCCTTCTCCAAGCCGGGCTTCCCCGCCACCACGAGAACAACCCCGGCCACCACGACCCCCACCGCCCCGGCCCTCACGAGCGCACCCCAACCGAAGCCCCTCTTGGGCCCACCCCGACCAAAGCCCCTCTTGGGCCGACCCCGCACGACACCACCCCAGGCCCGAACCCCCACACCACACCCCGGCAGCCCGGCACCCCGCCCTCCGACACCACGCTTTTGCCGCACCGCAGCGCCACCCCGCAGTCCGGCGTCACCACCCCGCCGCCCAGAGTCACCGCCCCACGGCCCGGCATCACCACCCCGCGGCCCTGCATCACCCCGCCGCCGCCCGGCATCACCCCGCCGCCCAGCGTCACGGGCTCGCCTGCCGGTGTCACAGGGTTGTAGTGGCGGCGCATGTCAGCTCCTGCGGCGGGTACGGCGGCGCATCGCGGCGACCCCGCCGAGCGCAAGCGCTCCCACTCCGGCCCACAGGAGAGCCCCTCCCGGGGCGCCCCGCTGCAGACCGGTCTCCTCCCCCTGGTCTCCCCGCCCCCGCTGACCTGCTTGACCTGCCACCTGACCCGCATGGCCACGTTGGGCCGCGAGCCCCGCCTCGGCCGCATGGCCGGACTGTGCCGCATGGCCGGACTGTGCCGCATGGCCGGACTGTGCCGCATGGCCGGACTGTGCCGCATGGGTGGGCTGGGGTGCGCGGTCGGGCTGGGGTGCGCGGGCCGTACCTCCGAAGCCGGTGTGGGCGCCGCCGCGTGGGCGGCCTCCCACCACGGTGAACGTGGCCCTGCTGGTGGGCTCGTCCTCGTCGTCGCAGTACCCGTAGACCGGCTGGCGGCCCCGTGGGGTGCCGATGGGTACGCGTATGTCGTCCTCGAAGCGGCCATCGCCCAGGTCGTCGATCGGGATCTCCCCGAACGAGGTCGGCCCGTCGATCATCCCCGATCCGGCATCGGGGTCGCACAGCAGCCGGACCGTCACCCATCCACCGGCCCGTACGGTCGACGGCCGCAGGCCCAGGTCCTCGTCGGCCCGGGCCGGGACCGCGGCCACCCCCAACGCCACGGTGATACCGGCCAAAGCGGCGGCGATCCCACGCATCTGCTGCCTCCAGCGGTGATCAACATTCTATGATCACCTACCGCCGCAAGCCCCAACGTAAGACCCACCTTGGGACTACGGGGTGTAAATCTCCTGCACCCGGACGATCTTCCCCTTGTAGACGGTGATCAGCGCCGGTCGCTCGTACTGCTTGACCCGCTTGATCAGCACCGACTGCGAGCACCGCTTGTTGCCGAGTCCGGTGTTGCGGTCCACGGTCATGTGCTGCATGGACGCCTTGCATCCGAACGCCGACAGGAACACCACGTTCTTCGCGATCGGCGAGGCGTACGCGCGCACGTCACCCTCGGGCGGCCCCACGAAGTGGCCCTCGGTCTGGGTGCCCTTCTTCCACTTGATCGGCTCGTACTCGGCCTTGACGCCGCTGACGTGGGTGATCCAGCCGCGCAGGATGCCGTCGCGGCGCGAGTGGACGCCCTTGGTGAAGTCGTGCCCGGGGTCCGCCTGGAAGGTGGTCCCGAAGATCTTGGGCGCCTTGAACTTGGGGATCGCCGTGAACGCGGCCGTCGCGGGCAGCGTGACAGTGCTCCGGGTGCCGGCGTGGGCGGTGCTGACGAAGGAAAGGCTCAAGGCGGCCACTGCGCCGCCGGCCAGAATGTATCGGGTCGAAGTCTTCACACGATCTACGATCCCCGCTCACGCGCCCTGGTTCGCGCGGCCACGCGTGACACACGTCACACCCCATCGCCCAGAGGCGGGAATCCCGGTGGGCTCGGTTGCCTGGGCACCCGCACGGCCACCACCCGGCATCCGGCATCCGGCATCCGACCTGAGACTCCGGCCGGAACGACAACGCGGCGAGGCCGTACCCGAAAGGCAGGGCGTGTCGGCGCGGGCCTCTGAGCTGACCGGGGGCGTGAGCGCGACCGACTAACGAGCCGCGGGGCGAACTGAGCCGGGGCGCGGGGGCCAGGGGCCAGGGGCGCGGTGCGCGGGGCCAGGGGCCAGGGGCCAGGGGCCAGGGGCCAGGGGCCAGGGGCGCGGGGCCAATGACGGCGTGCAGGGGTGGAAGGCGGGGTCGAGCGGGTGTGGCTCAGGGCGTGCGTGGGCGCCGCGGCGGTTTTGCCGCGGCGCCCAGATGCCGCTCCGGCCCGGAAACCGAGGGAGCCCGAGGACCCGGAAGCCGAGGGCCCGGCCCGGAAACCGAGGAGCCCGAGCCGAGGAACCCGAGGACCCGGAAACCGAGGACCCGGAAACCGAGGGCTCGGAAGCTCAGGGCTCGGAAGCTCAGGGCTCGGAAGCCGAGAAGCCCGGGGGCCGGTTCTCGCTACAGGGGTGAGGAGCCGTCGTCGATGTCGCCGTCCGGGCCCGTCGGCGGGCCTGTGGGGGCGTCGTCGGGTTCCGTCGTGGCGGCGGCGGGCGGGGTGGGCGGGGCGGCGGGGAGGATGCGCTCCAGGCGCGCCCCCGTCAGCCGCTGGAACTTGCGGTGCTCGCGGTTGCGGTCCAGCACCGCGACCTCGAGCTGGGCCACCGGCGGCCGTTCGCCTCCGGGCTCCGTCAACGCCACCAGCGCGACCTCAAGGGCGTCGGCCAGCGGCATCGCCTCGCGGTAGCGCTCCTTCAGGCGGCCGGAGACGGCCTCGGCCTGACCGCCCATCACGGTGAAGCCGTGCTCGTCGAAGACGGAGCCGTCGAAGGTGAGCCGGTAGATGGCGTCGCCGTCGGGCGCGTCGCCGACCTCGGCCACCACGACCTCGACCTCCAGCGACTTGATCGACTCGGTGAAGATCCGGCCGAGGTTGGAGGCGTAGAGGTTGGCCAGGCCGCGGCCGGTCACGTCGGAGCGGTCGTAGGTGTAGCCGTTGATGTCGGCGTAGCGGATGCCGCCCAGCCGCAGTTCCTCGAACTCGTTGTAGCGCCCGACCGCGGCGAAGCCGATCTTGTCGTAGATCTCACTGATCTTGTGCAACGCCCGCGACGGGTTGGGCGCGACGAACAGGATGCCGTCCTCGTACTGCAGTACGACGACCGAGCGGCCCCGCGCGATGCCCTTGCGCGCGTAGTCCGCCTTGTCCCGCATGATCTGCTCAGGGGAGGCATATCCAAAAGGCATGGACACCGCAGGTGTTCCTTTCTAGCGCAGCGGGGCGATGGGGCCGTCAGGCGAGATCAACCGGGCTTCGAGCATCTGCTCGACGTACCCGGAGACCTCCTCGTCGGTGAGCCGGCGGAACCCGTTGGCGTCGATCACCGACACGATGGGCCAGATCTTCCTGGTCACGTCGGGTCCGCCCGTCGCCGAGTCGTCGTCGGCCGCGTCGTAGAGCGCCTGGATGAGCGTCATCACGGTGTCGTCGGCGCCGGCGCCGTCGCGGTAGAGCTTCTTCAGCGAGCCGCGGGCGAAGATGGAGCCGGAGCCGATCGCGTCGAAACGCTCCCGCTCGTACGGCCCGCCCGCCACGTCATAGCTGAAGATGCGACCCTCGTCCTTGTCGGGGTCGTAGGCGGCGAACAGCGGCACCACCACCAGACCCTGCATCGCCATGCCGAGGTTGCCGCGGATCATCGTGGCCAGGCGGTTGGCCTTGCCGTTGACCGACAGCGTCCGGCCTTCCATCTTCTCGTAGTGCTCCAGCTCCACGCGGTAGAGCCTGGCCATCTCGATGCCGGTGCTCGCGGTGCCCGCGATGCCCATGACGGAGTAGTCGTCGGTGCGGAACACCTTCTGCACGTCACGCTGCGAGATCATGTTCCCCGAGGTGGCCCGCCGGTCTCCGGCCATGACCACGCCGCCCGCGAAGGTGGCCGCCACGATCGTCGTGGCGTGCGGAACCTGGTCGCCGATCGGGGTGGCCAGGATCTCGCCGCGTACCGGCAGCAACTCCGGCGCGTGCGAGCTGACGAACTCGGTGAACGACGAACTCCCCGAGTTCACGAAAAATCGGTCAACCAAGCCGGCGGGCAGATCCCTGTGCGATGCCACGCGACTCCCTCCCCAATCGTCACTACCTTTAGCCAGACCCTACTCATGTTGCGTTGCCCCATGCACTTCCCACGATCAGCTCAGGGCGAACCGTTCATCAGATCGTTTCTTTACGCCCGGGTCGGGTCGTGCGATTGTCGGTATGTCTGCACGTCCTCAACTGGAGGCCGACATGCGACCTGTGCTCATCGGCGCCGCCCTCCTCCTCGCCCTCGCCGCCTGCGGCACCGGCCGGCCGTCGAGCCCCGGGAGCGTGACCCTCACGATCGCCGCCAACTCGATCTCCGGCGGCAAGAACTCCGAGAGCGCCGACTGGATCCGGACCTGGGTGATCCCCGAGTTCGAGCGCAGTCATCAGAACGTCAAGGTGCTGTTCCAGCCGAGCGGCGTCGAGGACGAGCAGTACAAGACGAAGATCGCCCTGGATCTCAAGTCGAAGACCGGCGCCGACGTCATCGACCTGGACGGCATCTGGGTGGGCGAGTTCGCGCAGGCCGGTTACGTCAAGCCGCTGGCGGAGGTGGGCGGCGCCACGGTGGACGGCTGGGAGGGCTGGTCGCAGATCCCGCAGGCCGTTCAGGGGCTCGGCATCTTCGACGGCAAGAAGTACGCGCTGCCGCAGGGCACCGACGGCCGCGTGCTGTTCTACAACCGGACGCTGTTCAAGAAGGCGGGGCTGCCGGAGCCGTGGCAGCCGGTGAGCTGGCAGGAGATCATCGACGCCGGGACCAGGCTCAAGGCGGCCGGGGTGCCGGTGCCGATCCAGATCAACGCCGGCACCGCGATGGGCGAGGCCACCACCATGCAGGGCGCGCTGCCGCTGCTGACCGGCGCCGGCTCGGAGATCTACACGACCGGCAAGTGGACCGGCGCCTCCCCGGCCATGAAGGACGTGCTCGGCTTCTACCGGCAGATATACGCCAAGGGCCTGGGCGATCCCAAGCTGCAGCAGGAGGCCAAGGGCCGCGACAAGTCCTTCGCCCAGTTCGCCGAGGGCAAGATCGCGATCCTGGCGGAGAGCGACTACTTCTGGCGCTCGGTCATCGAGCCGAAGGCGGGCGTGGCGCCCATGGCCGAGCGTGACGCGGTCGTCGGTTACGCCAAGATCCCGGCCAGGCAGCCGGGCGGCGGCATCCGCGGCCAGGACTTCGTCTCCATGTCCGGCGGCGCGGTACGGGTGCTCAACCCCTTCTCCAAGAACCCGAAGCTGGCCTGGGAACTGCTGGCGTTCATGCACTCGGCGGCGGCGACCAAGTCGCAGCTGGCCGGGCAGGTGCGCATCAGTGCCCGCGACGACGTCAACTCCGAGGTGCTGACGGCCGACCCGATGCTCAAGTACATCGCGGAGGAGGTCCTGCCGATCACGGCGTACCGGCCGCCGCTGGCGGTCTATCCGCAGGTGTCGGTCGCGCTTCAGGAGGCCACGGCCGCGGTCGTGGCGGGCACCTCACCCGAGGAGGCGGCGGGCGCGTACCAGACCAAGCTGGAGCGGCTGGTCGGCGGCGCGGCCAACATCGCGGGATGATCACCGATGCCGCCGGGCTCGGGCGCGCCAGGGCCACCGCGTTCGTGCTGCCCGCGCTCGTGCTCATCGCGGTCTTCCTCGTCTTCCCCGCGCTCTGGACGATCTACCTGGGGCTCACCGACTACCGGCTGACCGGGCTCCAGGCGGCCGACCCGCAGGTGGTCGGGCTGGACAACTACACCTCCGCGCTCGGCGACCCGCGCTTCCTGTCCTCCCTGTGGCTGACCGTCGCGTACGTGGGCGGCTCGGCCGTGATCGGCCAGGCGGGGCTCGGGTTCGCGCTCGCGTGGGTGCTGCGCACCCGGCGCGGGGCGGTGCGGCGGCTGGTCGAGGGCGTGGTGCTGCTGTCGTGGATCCTGCCGTCGACGGTGGTGGGGTTCCTGTGGTTCGCGCTGCTCGACCGCGATGACGGCACGCTCAACGCGCTGCTCGGCACGCCGGGGTTCGCGTGGCTGCTGGACCACCCGCTGCTGTCGATCATCGTCTTCAACACCTGGCGGGGCACCGCGTTCTCGATGATGCTGTACTCGGCGGCGCTGGAGAACGTGCCGCCCTCCCACCTGGAGACCGCCCGCCTGGCCGGAGCCAACGTCCTCCAGCAGTTGCGCGACGTCGTCCTCCCGCTCATCCGCCGGCATGTGCTGACGAACCTGCTGCTGATCAGCCTGTGGACGTTCAACGACTTCACGCCGTTCGTCCTGACCGGTGGCGGGCCCGAGGGCCGCTCGGAGATCCTGCCGATCTACGTCTACACCATCGCGCTGCGCGGCGGCGAGCTCGGCGTCGGCGCCGCGGTCTCCTTCCTCATCCTGCTCATCAACCTCGTCTTCGCGCTGGCCTACCTGCGGCTGCTGCGCGGGCGGCGGCGGCAGGAGTCCACGGCCGCCGCGGGAGGGCCACCGGCATGATCAGGCACACGGTCGGCAGGCTCGTCTCCACGGTCTTCGTCGCGGTCGTCCTGGCGTTGTTCGCGCTGCCGATGTTGTGGCTGGCCGCGGCGCCGTTCGACGCCTCCCCCACGATCACGACGTCGCTGCCGGAGTTCACGCTCGCCAACTTCGCCGCCATCCTCGACAACCCCTACGCGCTGGGGTCCATCGGCAACTCGCTGATCCAGGGCGGGGGCGCGGCGGTGCTGGTCGTCGTGCTGGCGGCGCTCGCCGCGTACGCGCTGTCGCGGGTGTCCGTGCCCGGCAGGGACGTACTCCTGTACCTGCTTCTGCTGCTGTCGTCCGTGGTCACCGGGACCGCCGCCATGGTCCCGATCTTCGAGCTGGCCACCCGGCTCAATCTCATCGACACCCATCTGGGCGTCATCCTGGTCGTCTCCGGCGGCCTGCTGCCCGCGGCGATCTTCATACTCAAGGACTTCATGGACGAGACGCCCACGTCCTATGAGGAGTCCGCGCGGGTCTTCGGCGCCTCGCCGTTGCAGATCCTGCGGCACATCACCGTCCCGCTGGTGCGCCCCGGCCTGGCCACGATCGGCGTCTGGGCGCTGGCCAGCGTGTGGGGCGGGTTCCTGTTCCAGTTCATCCTGTTGCGCGATCCGGAGAAGTCGCCCGGCTCGGTGATCCTCTACACCCTCTACACCGAGGGCGGCGCGCCCAAGCTCGATCTCATCTCGACGTTCTCGCTGCTCTACTCGCTGCCGGTCGTGGCCATGTACCTGTTCGTCTCCCAGCGGTACGGCTTCCGCTTCCACGGAGGTATCAAGCGGTGATCTCACTGCACGGCCTGACCAAGGTGTTCCCCGGCGGTGTGCGCGCCCTGGACACGATCGACCTGACGGTGGCCGACGGCGAGTTCTTCGCGCTGCTCGGCCCGTCGGGCTGCGGCAAGACGACGCTGCTGCGGACGATCGCCGGCCTCGAAACCCCCACATCCGGAAATATCCGTATCAACGAGGCGGATGTCACCCGCCTGCCCCCGGGCCGCCGCGACGTCGCCATGGTCTTCCAGGACTACGCGATCTTTCCCCACATGGACGTCACCGACAACATCGCCTACCCGCTGCGCATCAAGAAGGTCCCCCGCGCCGAACGCGTGCGCAAGGCCGCCGAGGTGGCCCGCCGCCTGTCGCTGGCCGACCTGCTGCACCGGCGGCCCGCCCAGCTGTCCGGCGGCCAGCAGCAGCGGGTGGCGCTGGCCCGCGCGATCGCCTGCCATCCGGCGGCGTTCCTGTTCGACGAGCCGCTGTCCAACCTCGACGCGCGGCTGCGCCTGGAAGCGCGCACATTCCTCAAGCGCCTGCAGCGCGAGCTGGCCGTCACCACCGTCTTCGTCACCCACGACCAGGCGGAGGCGCTGGCGCTGGCCGACCGCATCGCCGTCATGTCGGCCGGGCGCATGGTCCAGATCGGCACGCCGGCCGAGATCTTCCAGCGGCCCGCCACCACGTTCGTCGCCTCCTTCATCGGCTCCACCCCGATGAACCTGCTGCCCGGCACGAACACCGGCGGCGCGCTGCGCGTCGCGGGCGCCGTCCGCGCCGCCCCCGCCGGCCTCGGTGAGGGCGACGAGGTCGTGTACGGCGTGCGGCCCGAATACATGCGCCTGTCCGAGACCGAACGCCAGGACGGCATCCCGGGCACCGTGGCCGTGCTGGAGAACCTGGGCACCGGCGTGCTGGTCACGCTGGAGTCCGGCGACCACCTCGTGCAGGCGGTCGTGCCCGAGGGCAGTGAGCCGGCGCTGGGGGCGCGACGCTGGGCCGTACCGGCTCGATCGCTCGTCTACCGCGACGGCGCGCTGCTCGCCTGACCGGCCGCGGCGGTGTGGTCCAGGATCGCCGGGACGACCTCGTCCCAGGTGCGCCGGGGGAAGATCTCGTGCCCGACGCCTTCCAGCACCCTCGCCCGCGCCCCGGGGATCGCCGCGGCCAGCGCCTGCCCGTGTCCCGGCGGGAACATCGGGTCGGCGCCGCCCTGGAAGACCAGCACCGGCACCGCGATCTCGCCGAGCCGCCCGCGCCACGGCTTGCCGGCGTCGATGAGGAACGGGTTGGTGAGCTGGGCGGCCACGTTCGGCGTGCGGTCCACGACCCGCGCGGCCATGGCCCGCAGCGCCGCCTCGTCGAAGACGGCCCCGGCGAAGGGGCGCTCGCCCTCGACCAGGTAGTCGAGCACGGCCGCGCGGTCGGACCAGTCGGGCCCCGGCTGCTCCTCCGCGAACAGCGCCAGGATCCTGTCCGCCATCGGCGGCAGGTCGGGGGACTCGTGGCCGGGTCCGCCCGGGGTGGCGCCGGTGAGGGTGAGGGAGGCGACGCGGCCGGGGTGGTCGAGCGCCACGAGCTGGGCGACCGCGGCACCCTGTGACATGGCCACGAGGTGGGCCCTGCCCAGGCCGAGCGCCTCGATCAGCGCGGCGGCGTCGTCCGCCAGGTCGTTCAAGCCGTACGCCGGCTCGCCCGCCGGGTAGCTCGTCGAACGGCCGGCGTCACGGCTGTCGAAGCGCACCACCCGCCGCCCGCCCGCGACGAGCCGGGCGACGAACTCCTCCTCCCAGGCCACGAGCGACTGCCCCGCGCCGTGGAGCAGGAGGATCGCCGGGTCTCCCGCGTCACCGGACGTCTCGACGTTCAGCTCGACCCCGTTGACCGCCAGCTTGCGTTCCATGCCCACACTCCCGCTAGTTCGTTACGTGTAACGAAACCCTACCCCAAGATCTGTTACATGTCACTGAAGTCCCGTAGACTGCCGGGGTGACCGAGATGAGGGACGAGACCGCGCTTGAGGCGTGGGAGGCCTACCGCCGCCTGCGCCTGCACGTCGACGCCGAGATCGCCCGCGACGTGGAGCGCGCGAGCGGCCTGTCGATGGCCGACTACGACGTGCTGGCCGCCCTGGCGGAGCTCTCCGGCGGCGAGCACTGCATCCGCGTGCGCGGCCTCGCCGGTCACCTTCGCTGGGCGCACAGCCGCCTGTCGCGCCAGCTCGGCCGGATGGAGCAGCGCGGGCTCGTCGGCCGGGAGAAGTGCGAGCTCGACGGCCGCGGCGAGGACGTCGTGCTCACCGGCGAGGGCCGCCGCGCGCACGACCGCGCGGCTCCCGTCCACCTCGGCGCGGTACGCCGCCACCTCACCGGAGCGCTCTCCCCCGGACAGCTGGCCGCCTTCATCGCCGTCGCCCGGCGCGTCGCTCCATAACGATTGGGAACACCCTGGCGGTATCCACCTTTGCTCCGCGTGCGCGTAGGACGACGATAAGCACATGCGAGCAAGCGGCATCGCCCTGGGTTCCCAGGCCGGCCGGGTGCTGACGCTCCTGCGCGAGTGGCCCGGCCTTGTGGCGACAGCCCCGTACTGCACATGCGGAGTCGGCGTGGCCGCCGGCACCTGCCAGATCCTCCACCTGCACGCCGACGACGACGCCGAACTCCGCCTCACCCGCCCGGCCATCTGCCGCATGTACCCGGCGCTGGCCGGTACCGAGCGGGTCGTGTTCGGGCGCAGCGAGGACTGGATCGGCATCCGCCTCGACACCGCACACGACACCGACCTTCTGCTCACCCTGCTCAGCGTCGCCATCAAGGCCTGCGACCGCGGCGGGTGCCGCCAGGCGGTCACCCCCTGCTCGGCCGCTCTCCACCGCGACGAACCGGTTCCCCTGCCGGCCGGCACGGCCCTGGCCTGACTCCGCCCGCCGTACCCTCACCGGCTCCGGAACGTGCGGCGGGCAGGCGCTCCCCCGCGAGCCGTCACGGCCCGCGGCGTCCCCGCACGTCGTGAGGCGGAATACTGGAGGGGTGTCCACCAGGGACTGGATCCTGCATCTCGACCTCGACTCGTTCATGGCGTCGGTCGAGATCCTGCGGCACCCGGAACTGCGGGACCGCCCGGTCATCGTGGGCGGCAACGGCGATCCGACCGTCCCCCGCACGGTCGTGGCCACCGCCTCCTACGCCGCCCGCGAGCACGGCGTGCATTCCGGGATGCCCATGCGCACGGCGCTGCGCAAGTGCCCGGACGGCGTGTTCCTGCCCAGCGACATGCCCGCCTACGAGGCCGCCTCCGCCCGGGTCATGGAGGTCCTGCGGGCCTTCCCGATCACGCTGGAGGTGTGGGGGCTTGACGAGGCGTTCATCGGCGCCCGTACCGGCGACCCGTTCGCGCTGGCCCGTTCGCTGCAGCGGGCGGTCACCGACGAGACCGGGCTGACCTGCTCCATCGGCATCGGCGACAACAAGCACCAGGCGAAGCTGGCCGCCCAGTTCCGCAAGCCGCAAGGGGTCTCACAGCTCACCACCGAGCAGTGGACGGAGGTCATGGGCGGGCGCCCCACCTCCGCGCTGTGGGGCATCGGCGCCAAGACCACCAAGAAGCTCGCCGGCCTCGGCCTCCACACCGTCGCCGACCTGGCCGCCGCCGACCCCGCCGACCTGGCCGGGCGCTTCGGTCCCACGAACGGGCCGTGGCTGCGCTACCTCGCGCTCGGCAAGGGCGAGACGACCGTGACCGACACCCCGTGGGTGCCGCGCGGACACAGCCACGAGAGCACGTTCACGACGAACCTCACCGATCCGGCCGTCGTCCGCGAGCACGTGACGGCCTTCGCCCGCCGCCTCGCGGCCGAGGCCGCCGACGAGGGCCGGACCGTCGTGCGGGTGACGGTCAAGGTGCGCTTCGCCCCGTTCGTCACCCAGACCCGGCAGACCAGGCTCGTCGCCGCCACCGTCGACCCGGCTCCCATCGAGGCCGCCGCCCTGGCCGCCCTCGACCGCTTCACCCTGGACCGGCCGGTGCGGCTGCTGGGCGTGGGCGTGGAGTACGTCAGCCGCTGAGGCGCAGGTGGTGGGCGGTGTGGGTGGCGGCCGACTCGATCATCGACTGCGGGGTGCCGGTGAAGACGACCTGGCCGCCGTCGTGCCCGGCCTCCGGGCCCAGGTCGATGATCCAGTCGGCGGCGCGGATCACGTCCAGGTTGTGCTCGATGACGACCACGGTCGAGCCGGCGTCCACCATGCGCTCCAGCAGCGCGACGAGGTGGTCGATGTCGGCGAGGTGCAGGCCGGTGGTCGGCTCGTCGAGGATGAGGGTACGGCCCGGCGCCGCCAGTTCGGTGGCCAGTTTGAGCCGCTGGCGTTCGCCTCCCGACAGGGAGGTGAGGGGCTGGCCCAGGGTGAGGTAGCCGAGGCCGACGTCGGCCAGCCGGGTGAGGGTGTCCCCGACCGGCTTCCGGGGGAAGTGCGCCTGAGCCTCGGTGACGCTCATCTCGAAGACGTCGGCGATCGAGCGTCCGCCGACCGTGTGGCGCTGAGCCTCCGGGGTGAAACGGCGGCCACGGCAGGTCTCGCAGCGCGTGGTGACTCCTTCCATGAACGCCAGGTCGGTGTAGATGAGGCCGGTGCCTTCGCAGTCGGGGCAGCCGCCGGTCGAGTTGGGGGTGAACAGGCCCGGCGGGCGTCCGGTCGCGCGGGCGTAGATCTGGCGGATGGAGTCGAGCAGGCCGGTGAACGTCGCGGGGCTGGAGCGACGCGAGCCGCGGATCGGCCGCTGGTCGATCACGACGGCGTCCGGGGCGGCGGCGGGCAGGTGGCCGAGGATGAGGCTGCTCTTGCCGGAACCGGCCACGCCGGTGACGACCGTCAGCACGTCGCGGGGGACGCGGACGGTGACGTCGCGCAGGTTGTTCGTGGACGCGTGCTCGATGACCATCCAGTCGTTCACCGGGCGGGGTTCACCGCGTTTGACCCGGTCGGCGCGCAGACCGGCGCCGGTCGGGGTATCGGCCCCGCGCAGCAGCTCGTACGGGCCCTCGAAGATGATCTGCCCGCCCGCGCCGCCGGCCCCGGGGCCCATGTCGACGCAGTGGTCGGCGATCGCCATGATCTCGGGGGCGTGCTCGACCACGATCACCGTGTTGCCCCGGTCGCGCAGGGCCAGCAGCATCGCGCCGAGCGTGTCCACGTCGCGCGGGTGCAGCCCGACGGTCGGCTCGTCGAAGACGTACAGCATGTCGCTCAGCGCGCTGCCCAGGTGGCGCACCATCTTGATGCGCTGCGACTCCCCTCCCGACAGCGTCGAGGTGGCCCTGCCGAGGCTCAGGTATCCCAGCCCGAGCGTGACCATCCGGCTCAGGTGCTCGCGCAGCACGGCCACCAGCGGCGCCACCTCGGGACGGTCGAACTCCCCGAGTACGGCCAGCAGGTCGTCGATCTGCATCGCGTTGCAGTCGGCGATCGAACGCCCGGCGACCAGGCTGGCCCGCGCCGGGGCGGCCAGCCGGGAGCCCGCGCACTCCGGGCAGCGCCGCCTGGCCACGATCCGCTCGAACGCCTCCCGCTGCGCCCCCTTGAGCGACTCCGGTTCCTTCTGCAGGTAGATGCGGGTGAACCGGGGCACCACGCCCTCGTAGGCGGTGCCGACCGCGTCCATGCCCGCGGGGGGTTTGAGCGTTCCCGGGGGTGCGTGCAGGAGGATCTCGCGTTCCTCCGGGGTGTAGTCGCGTACCTTCTTGTCGACGTCGAAGAAGCCCGAACGGGCGTACGCCTTCCACATCCACTGGCCGGGCGCGAACGCCGGGAACCTGATCGCCCCCTCCGCCAGCGACCGGTCCTCGTCCACGAGCTCCGGCACCAGCACGGTGGCCGCGACCCCGAGTCCCTGGCAGAGCGGGCACATCCCGGCGGGGTCGTTGAAGCTGTAGGCGTTGGAGTAGCCGGCGGACGGCTCGCCGAGCCTGGAGAACAGCAGCCGCAGCCGCGCCCCGATGTCGGTCGCGGTGCCCACGGTCGAGCGCGGGCCGCCGCTGAGCCGCTTCTGGTCCACGATGATCACCGCGGACAGGTTCTCCAGGTGGTCGACGTCCGGCTGGCCGTAACTGGGCAGGCGGCCCTGCGCGAAGGCGGAGAACGTCTCGTTGAGCTGGCGCCCCGACTCCGCCGCGAGCGTGTCGAACACCAGCGACGACTTGCCCGACCCCGACACGCCGGTGACGACGGTCAGCTTCCGTTTGGGGATGTCGACGTCGACGTTCTTGAGCGTGTTCTCCCGCGCGCCGCGTACGCGGATCATCTCGCTCATCGGCCCAGCCCCCGGAACGCGCGGACCGCCAGCGGGCAGAACACCGCAGCCAGCACCAGCGGCGCCACCAGCGCCACCGGCAGCGCGTGGTCGGCCGCCCAGGTCAGGCCGCCCAGGTGGACGCCGGTGAACAGTTCGCGCACGGCGCTGGCCGTGGCCGATAGCGGGTTGTGCTCGGCGATCGCGCCCAGCCACGGCGGCATCGTGGACGGCTGCACGAACACCGTCGACAGGAACCCGATCGGCCACGACAGCAGTTGCACCGCCCCGACCGCCTCCGGCGAGCCCACCCGCAGCCCCGCCCACACCCCGGCCCAGAGCAGCCCGAACCGCAACCACAGCAGCAGCCCGTACGCCGCCAGCGCCGGCAGGATGCCGGTCTCCCACCGCCAGCCGAGCGCCAGCCCCGCCAGCGTGATCACCACGAGCTCCACGGCCGAGGTCAGCATGTCCGCCAGGACCCGGCCGAGCAGCACCGCCCCCGGTGAGATCGGCAGCGAGCGGAAGCGGTCGGTCACGGTCCTGGTCGCGTCGGTGGTGACCGCGATCATCGTCGTCTCGATGCCGGACAACATCGTGAAGGCCAGCACGCCCGGGATCACGAACAGGATGTACTGCGCCGCGCTGCCCGCGATCGCGCCGCCGAGCAGCCCGCCCATGAGCAGGATGACCAGCACCGGGAAGAGCACCCGCACCGCGAAGCCGACCGGCCGCGCCCGCCAGTGCCGCAGCGTACGGCCGGTCAGGATCAGCGCCTCCCGCCAGACGTGGGTCCGCGCCGGAGCCGTCGAGATCGTCGTCGTCATGAGGCCGCCACTCCCTCGTGCAGGTGCAGGTAGACGTCTTCGAGCGTCGGCTCGCGCAACTCCATGCGCGGTTCGCCGACGAGCTTCTTCAGGTCGCGGGGCGTTCCCTCGGCGATCACCCGGCCCTCGCGCAGGATCACCACGTCGTCGGCCAGCGCGTCGGCCTCGTCCAGGTACTGGGTGGTCAGCAGCACCGTCGTGCCCGCGGCGGTGAGCGCCCTGACCGAGGACCACAGCTCGCGGCGCGCCTGCGGGTCCAGGCCGGTGGTGGGCTCGTCGATGAACAGCACCGCCGGGATGGTGATCAGCGACGTCGCCAGGTCGAGCCGTCTGCGCATGCCGCCGGAGAACGAGCCCACCGGGCGCCTGCCCACCTCGTGCAGGCCCGCCGTACCGAGGAGTTCGCCCGCCCGCTCGCGGGCGCGGCGGCGGTCGAGCCCGGCCAGCCGGCCGAACAGCTCGAGGTTCTCGCGGGCGCTGAGCACCTCGTCCAGGGCCGCGTACTGGCCGACGAGCCCGATCGAGGCCCGCACCCGCGTGCCCTCGGCGCGCACGTCCCATCCGGCGACCCGGACGGTGCCCGCGTCCGCCCTGGTCAGCGTGGTGAGGATGCGGATCATCGTGGTCTTGCCCGCTCCGTTGCCGCCGAGCAGCGCGCAGACCCTGCCCGCCCGGACGGTGAGGTCGACGCCGTCGAGCGCGGGACGTTCGTTGCCCGGGAAGTGCTTGCGCACCCCTCTGGCGAAGATCGGTGCGGATTCGCTGGTCATGTGGCCTCCCTTCGTTTTAGACAATGTATAATACATCGTAAACAGATGGGAGTGGAGCATGGCGAAGCGAGCCGAACGACCAGGCGACCCGATCAAGCTGATCGGCCTGCTGTGGAAACCCACCGAAGCGGTGAGCAGGTCCGGCCTCACGCCCCGGCGCGTCACCGGCGCGGCCATCGCGGTCGCCGACGCCGAGGGCCTCGACGCGCTCACCATCCGCAGGGTCGCCGGCGACCTGGGCGTGAGCCCCATGGCCCTCTACCCGCACGTCGCCGGGCGCGCGGAACTCATCGAACTGATGCTCGACGCCGTCGCCGCCGAGGTGTACGCCACCGGCCCGCCCCCGGCCGCGGCGGCGACCTGGCGGGCCAGGATCGAACGCGTCGCCCAGGCCAACTGGGACCACCACATGACCCACCCCTGGACCGTCGACGTCGCCCCCGGCCGCCCCGTGCCGGGACCCGGCGTGTCAGGCAAGTACGAGGCCGAACTCGCCGCGCTGGACGGGCTCGGGCTCGGCGACATCGAGATGGACCAGACGCTCACCGCCGTCCTGGGCCTCGTCTCCAGCAGCGCCCGCGGGGTGATCTCGATGCGCCGCGTCTGGCAGGAGAGCTCCCTCACCGACGTGCAGTGGTGGGAGAGCGTCGCCCCCGCCCTGGCCACCGCCATGGGCGGCGTGTCCTACCCCATCGCCCAGCGCGTCTCCACCACGGTCGGCGAGACCACCGGCATGTCCACCGACCCGGAGGGGGCGTTCCGGCTCGGGCTCGCCATGCTGATGGACGGCCTGGCCCACCGCGTCAGGTGACGCCATCGCCGGGCGACCCTCGCCGTGAGGACGCTAGGGCAGCACCTCGTCGCCGGCGTGTGCCGCGAACTGGGCGGAACGCACCTCGGCGATCCGCTCATACCGGCGGATGCGGTCCGCCCACTCTGCGTCCACCCCGAACGCCACCCGCGCGAACCCCAGCGCCTTGATCGCCTCCGGCAGCCCCGGGTCACCCGGTGCGAACGCCTCGTCCCCTACCCGCACCATGTACGGCGCCAGGAACTCCTCCCGCCCCAGCCGCGACCGCGCGTGCACCGCCGCCCCGATCGCGACGACCCCGCCCGCGCCGATCTCCGCCTCCTGCAGGATCGTCACCCCTGTCGCCAGGTACGCGCACCGCTCCACCCGGCATCCCAGCAACGTCGCCCGCGGCCCGACGAACACATGGTCGCCCAGGCTCACCCCGCCGCGCAGGACCGCGTTCTCGCAGATGATCGAGCACTCCCCCACTTCGATCGCCCCGTCTTCGGCGTCGAGCACCGCCCCGTACATGACCCGCGCCCGCGGGCCCACCCGCACCTGGCCGACCAGGGTGGCGTTCGGCGCGACATAGGCGGACTCATCGACCACCGGCTCGAACCCACGATGACGAATACGCATGTGTCTCATCATGTCCACGCGACACCCCGGCCTCACCCCGGCCGGCCGCGAGGTCCGAAACCCACCACACACGGTCACGGGAGCCCCCAGGGGACGTCGCCTTGGCCGGAGGGGGCCGGCGAAGGTCCCGGGAACGGTCTGACGGTCGGCGCGGAGCCCGCCCCGGTGGGCGGGCGCGCGCTCGAAGTCGTCTTTGGGTCATGCCATGGTCAGCCCATTCCCGGTGGACCTGTTTCGCCCGTGCTCCTCCTCGATCTTCCCCCGCGGACCTCACGCGCGCCCGTCCACGACCTCACCGGCCGCGGCGGCCTCACGCACGCCCCTCCCTCGCGCGATGACCCGCGTGGACCGCACCCGGAGAGCGACCACTACCCGGGCACCACTCACCTCGCGAGGGCGTTTCCACCCCTTTGCTAGATGTTTGCCCCTACTGGCCGCCCTTTTGGACGTAGGAGCGCACAAACTCCTCTGCGTTCTCTTCGAGAACTTCGTCGATCTCGTCCAGGATCGCATCGACATCGTCCGTGAGCTTCTCCTGCCGCTCCTGGACGTCGGCGGACGCCGAGGCCTCGGTCTCCTCGACCTCGCTCTCGCGCCGCCCGGCCTGCTTCTGGCCGCCGGTGTCCTTTGTCGCCATGTCCTACCTACCTCCGCTTGGGGGACTGTCTCTAAGCCATATCTTCCCCGAACCGAGCGACATTTCGCGTCCATCACCGCGCGATCTTCGCTCGACCCGGAACCACTGCTCCACCCTACGTAAACCCGAGCCGGACGCGACGGCTCGGCCATGGCAGGCCTCCTGGTGCGGTGTGTCCCGTCCGCGTGGTCACGGGCGGCGTTACGGCGGGCCCGCCGGCGCGCCCTGCCTGCCGTCTCCCTGGACGGGGGGAGGGTGGCCGGTGGGTGGCGGTGGGGGCGGCCTGCCGTAACGGAGAGGAGGGGTTGTGCCCGTGACGCACGAAAGCGCCCGCGACAGAGCGCGGGCGGTGGGAACGGCGTGCGAACCGGCGGGAGAAGAGGCCGCTAGTCGCCGCCGGTGAGGGCGGCGACCAGGTCGGCGGCGGTGCGGCAGCGGTCGAAGAGCTCGCCGACGTGGGCTTTGGTGCCGCGCAACGGTTCCAGGGTGGGGACGCGCTGCAGGGACTCGCGGCCCGGGATGTCGAAGATGACCGAGTCCCAGGAGGCCGCCGCGACGGACTCGCTGTACTGGCGCAGGCAGCGGCCGCGGAAGTACGCGCGGGTGTCGTTGGGCGGGTTCTCGACGGCGCGCTGGACGTCGTCCTCCGTGACCAGGCGCTGCATGCGGCCGCGGGCGACCAGGCGGTTGTACAGGCCGCGGTCGGGGCGGATGTCGGAGTACTGCAGGTCGACGAGCTGCAGGCGCGGGTGGGACCAGGCGAGGCCGTCGCGGGTGCGGTAGCCCTCGAGGAGTTCGAGCTTGGCGACCCAGTCGAGTTCGCGCGAGAGCTGCATCGGGTCGTCGGCCAGGCGGGTGAGGACGGACTCCCAGCGGTCGAGGATGTCCTTGTTCATCTCGTCCTGGGCGGTGCCGCGCTCTTCGACGTACTTTCTGGCCTGCTCCAGGTACTCCATCTGCAGCTGGATGGCCGTCAGCTTGCGGCCGTCGCGCATGGCGATCTCGTAGCGGCAGGTGGGGTCGTGGGAGACCGCGCGCAGGGCCTGGACGGGGTTGTCGACGGCGAGGTCGCGGGTCAGGAAGCCGTCTTCGATCATGGCGAGGACGAGCGCCGTGGAGCCCAGCTTCAGGTATGTCGAAATTTCCGACATGTTGGCATCGCCGATGATCACGTGCAGGCGGCGGTACTTCTCCGGATCGGCATGCGGCTCATCGCGCGTGTTGATGATGGGGCGCTTGAGCGTCGTCTCCAGGCCCACCTCGACCTCGAAGAAGTCGGCCCGCTGGGAGATCTGGAAGCCCTCGCCGCGCGAGTCCTGGCCGATGCCGACCTTGCCCGCCCCGGTCACGACCTGCCGCGAGACGAAGAACGGCGTCAGATGGCGCACGATGTCGGCGAACGGCGTGGCCCGGCGCATGAGGTAGTTCTCGTGGCAGCCGTAGGAGGCGCCCTTGGCGTCGGTGTTGTTCTTGTAGAGCTGGATGGGGGCGTTCGTGGGGATCGCCGAGGCGCGGGTGGCGGCGTCGTACATGACGCGTTCTCCGGCCTTGTCCCAGATGACGGCGGCGCGGGGGTTGGTGCACTCGGGAGTGGAGTACTCCGGGTGGGCGTGGTCGACGTAGAGCCGGGCGCCGTTGGTGAGGATGACGTTGGCCAGACCGAGGTCCTCGTCGGTGAGCTGGCTGGGATCGGCCACCTCCCTGGCCAGGTCGAAGCCCCGCGCGTCGCGCAGCGGGTTCTCCTCCTCGAAGTCCCACCTGGCGCGTCGCGCCCGTGCCGCCGAGGCGGCCAGGTAGGCGTTCACGACCTGCGATGAGGTCACCATCGCGTTGGCGCCTGGCTGACCTGGTACGGAAATGCCGTACTCGGTCTCGATGCCCATCACCCGACGCACCGTCATGCGCACCTCTCGTCGTCCAGCCAAATCGCTATCCGCCGTTTATATGCCCGAGCCTATGCCCTTCACAGTGCCCCAAGGCCACAGAGTTATGGCACCGACGCCTTTTCGACCTGTGTGGAGGGCGCTGCTGGGGTTCGGGATGACTTGCGTGGTCTGAGAAGTCGCTGGACCGGACGTTCGACGCACGCGTACACGAGATAGGACACCAAGATCGCGGCGAGCAGGGTCACGAGGGCGATCAGCCAGGGCGGCATGCCGCCCGCGAGCAGCGGGATGAGGACGACGGCCGCGGCCGAGTGGAACAGGTACAGCGGGTAGGTGGTGCCGCCCAGCGCGGTCAGGAGGCCGTTGGAGCGCATCCGCAGCAGCCCGAGCGCGACCAGGGCCATGACCACGAAGATCGCGGTGACGGTGAGGATGACGCCGAGGTCGGTGACCGGCATGGCGGCCGATCCGGCGGCCTTGACCCGGCGTTCGACGCGTTCGAGCGCGGCGTTGAGCGCGAGGGCCCAGCCGGCCACGACGTAGAGCCAGGGCAGCCAGGAGGAGCCGCGCCGGTGGATCAGGTAGAGGGACATGCCGGCCACGAAGTAGGGGGCGTAGGCGGGCATGACGATCTCGTTGACGACCTGGTTGTCCAGGAACAGGGCGCCGGTGGCGGCGGCCAGCCAGACGCCGCCGAGTATCAGGATCCGGTTGGCGGTGATGCCGATGAGGATCATGACCGCCATGATCAGGTAGAAGCGCAGCTCGGCCCAGAGCGACCAGTAGACGCCGACCGCGTCGATGCCCTTGAACAGGCGCTGGAACATGGTGGCGTTCAGGGCGTACTCGGCGCCGGTCAGCTTGGGGTCGGGCCCCTTGAGCGCGAGCACGCCGTACAGGCCGAAGGCGGCGGCGAGGCTCAGCCAGTAGGCCGGGTAGAGGCGGACGAACCGGGAGCGCGCGAAGGCCCCCAGCCCGCGCCCCCAGGCGCTCATGAGGATCACGAACCCGCTGATCATGAAGAACAGCTCGACGCCCAGGATCCCCAGCCCCGCCAGGGGGGCGACGGCGGGGAACAGCTCGGCGGGCTGCTCACCCCACACCGACTTGAAGGCCACCAGGTAGTGGAAGGCCACTACGGCCAGCGCCGCGACGAACCGCAGCAGATCCAGTTCAGCAAGCCGCTCCGGCGCCCGACGATGCACGCCCGCTTTGACGCGTCTCGTGCGTCACTTGGTTCCCATCTGTCCCATGCGTTTATTTCGCGGTCATTGCCACCCGCCCATCCGGTACGGCCCGGCCGCCCCTAAATCGGCCCCTCCGTCCCGATGACCAGGACGGTGGAGCCGGGGCCCAGCCGCAGCCGTGTCCTGGTGTCGTCGTCCAGGCTCATCAGCCCCGCCGTACCCGTGGCGCCGCACGGCGAGACGCGTACGCCCTCCTCGCCCATCGCGGCGGCGGCCAGGGCGGCCTGGGCGTCGGTCACGGTGACGAACGCGTCGGCCAGGTGCCCGAGGAGCCGGAAGGCCAGGAGGGAGGGCTCCAGGCAGTCCAGGCGGCCCAGGGAGGTCGGGGACCCCTTCACCCGGAGCGGTTCACCCGCCCGCACGCTCTCCAGCAGGCAGGGGGCGCCCTCGGGCTCCACCACGACCACCACCGGGTCCTCGCCCCACCGGTCGCGCACGTAGGCGGCGGCCGCCGCGGCCAGGCCGCCCACCCCCGCCTGCGCGAACACGTGCGTGGGCACGGCGCCCGCCTCGTACGCCTCGTCGAGCAGGGCGGTGTAGCCGCGCATGACGTCCAGGGGCACCCGGGTGTAGCCGGGCCAGGAGCTGTCGGAGATGAGCCGCCAGCCGTTGCCGGTGGCCTCCCGGAGGGCGTCGGCCATGCTCTGGTCGTAGTCGGCGCCGCTGCGCCGTACCCGGGCGCCGAGGGCCCGCAGCCGGCCGGCGAACTCCTCGGGCACCTCGTGGCTCAGATAGACCACACAGGTCCCGCCGAGCGCCCTGACCCCGGCGGCCACGGAGATCCCGTGGTTTCCCGCGCTGGCGCACACGAACGGCGCCCGCGCCGCCACCTCCCGCAGCCGCCCCTCCCCCGCGTCCGGCCCCGCCTCCTCGATGACCAGCCTGGCCACCGCGTAACCGCCGCCGAGCGCCTTGAAGCTCCCCAGCCCCATGCGGTCGCTCTCGTCCTTGACCAGGATCTTCCCCACGCCTTGACCGGCGGCCAGCCGCGGAAGGCCGGCGAGGGGGGTCGGCTCGGCGGCGAAGTGGTCGCGGACCTGACGGGCGTGGGCGACGCCGATCAGGTCCCGGTCGGTGCTGGTGTACGGCGAGCGGCCGGGATTGAGCATGGCGGCCATGCTAGGGCGCCGTGGGCACGCGGGCGGGCTGGTCAGGGTAGAGGCGCAGGAGGTCGGATTCGGTTTCCCTGCGGACCACCACGCGGGCCGCGCCGTCCCGGACGGCGACGACCGGCGGCCGGGGCACGTGGTTGTAGTTGCTGGCCATCGAGCGCTGGTAGGCCCCGCCGGCCGGTACCGCGAGCACGTCACCCGGCTCCAGGTCGCCGGGAAGGCGGGCGTCGTGGACGAGGATGTCGCCGCTCTCGCAGTGCTTGCCGACCACCGTGAACCCGCGGGCGGGAGCGGAGGACGCGCGGGACGCCAGGACGGCCGTGTACGGGGAGCCGTACATCGCGGGGCGGGGGTTGTCGCTCATGCCGCCGTCCACGCTGACGTATCCGCCCTTGATCGTGCCGACCGTGTACAGGGCGACGGTGGAGGGCCCGGCGATGGAGCGGCCGGGTTCGACGGACAGGTGCAGGCCGCCGGTCTCCTTCTGCAGGACGGTCACGAGGTCGGAAGGGGCGGGCGGCAGGGGGTCGCCGGGACGGTAGGCGATGCCGAGGCCGCCGCCGAGGTCGAGGCGGTCGACGTCCATGGCGCGGGCGAAGGCGGTCATGCGCCGGGCGGCCTCGGCGAAGCCGTCCAGCTGGAGGATCTGCGAGCCGATGTGGGAGTGCAGGCCCGACAGGCGCAGGGACGGCCGGGCGCGGACCAGGCGGACGGCGCGTTCCGCGTCGCCCGCCGACAGGGAGAAGCCGAACTTGGAGTCCTCTCCGCCGGTGGCGATGGACTTGTGGGTGCGGGCGTCGACGCCCGGAGTGACGCGGATCATGACGGGCTGGACGGTCCCGTGCCCGGCGGCTATGGCGGCCAGCCGTTCCAGCTCGGCGAAGGAGTCCAGCACGACGCAGCCGACGCCCCACGCCACGGCGCGGCGCAGTTCGTCCTCGGACTTGTTGTTGCCGTGGAAGACGACGCGCTCGGGCGGCATGCCGCCGGCCTGGGCGACGGCCAGTTCGCCGCCGGTGCACACGTCGAGGTTGAGCCCGAGCCGGTCCAGCCAGCGCACGACCTCCGGGCACAGGAACGCCTTGCCGCCGTAGTGCACGTCGCCGCCGGGCAGGGCGTCGCGCCAGGCCTGGGCGCGGGCGCGGAAGTCGGCCTCGTCGAGGATGTAGGCGGGGGTGCCGTGTTCGCGGGCCAGGTCGGTGACGGCCAGGCCGCCGAGGTGCAGCACGCCTTCGGCCCATGTCGTGCTCGCCGGCCACACGCTGTCGATGCTCATGGCGCGTCAGCGTAGGAAGCGTCGCGGGTGCCGGTGGCTCAGCATCGAGGGTTTCGATGCTGAGGGGCAGAAGCGTGCACATCCCTTGGGATCGGGCGAAGGGCTCGCCAACGATGGCCGCCATGCGAAAACACCTGGTCATCGCGCTGGTCGCGGTGTGCGCGCTGGGCGCGGGCTGCGGCAGGTCGTCCTCCGGTACGGCGGCGCCCTCAGCCCCGGCGCCGGGCGGCAAGAGCGCCAAGGAGCTGGTGCCGCAGAGCGTCCGCGAGGCGGGCGTGCTGCGTGTGGCGACGTCGGAGGGCTATCCGCCGATGGAGATGTACAAGCCGGGCACACAGGAGCTGACCGGCGTGGACCCGGACCTGGCCACGGCGATCGGCACGCGGCTCGGGCTGAAGACGACGGTGACGAACGCGGCGTTCGACGGGCTCATCCCGGGCCTGCAGGGCGGCCGGTGGGACATCGCGATGTCGTCGCTGAGCGACACGGCCCAGCGCCGTCAGGCGGTCGACTTCGTCGACTACTTCAACGCCGGCGGCTCGGTGATGGTCAAGAAGGGCAACCCGGAGGGCATCACGTCGCTGGCGGACCTGTGCGGCAAGAAGGTCGTGCTGGCCAAGGGCTCCTCGAACCTGGAGATCGGCAAGCGCCAGAACGACAAGTGCGCGAAGAAGATGGAGATCCTGCAGAGCGAGGACGCGCCGACGGGCCTGCTGACGATCGACTCGGGCCGGACGGTGGCGACGATCGTGGACTCGCCGGTGGCGTACATGTTCGCGAAGGAGACCGGCAAGTACGAGGTGCTGGCCGAGCAGTACGACGCGGGTCCCTGGGGCATCGCGGTCGGCAAGCAGAACACGGGCCTGCGCGACGCGATCGCCAAGGCGCTGCAGGAGATGGTCGAGGACGGCTCCTACAAGGCGGTCCTCGACAAGTACGGCACCGGCCCCAACGCGGTCTCCAAGGTGACCATCAACACGGGTGCGCCGTGACGGCCGAGCTTCCGATCGAGGCGGTGAAGCCGCGGCGGCCGGGACCGATGGTCGCCGGGGCCGCCGCCGGGCTGGGGCTGGTGTGGCTGGCCTACACGGTCGTCGTCAACGAGAACCTGCACTGGGACGTGATCGTGGCGTTCCTGTTCGACGGCAGGATCCTGGGCGGGCTTCTGGTCACGATCGCGCTGACGGTGCTGTCGATGGGGCTGGGCGTGGTGCTGGGGGTGACGGCGGCGGTGATGCAGCTGTCGGACAGCCCGGTACTGCGCGGCGCCTCGGGGCTGTACACGTGGTTCTTCCGCGGCACGCCGCTGCTGGTTCAGCTGATCTTCTGGTTCAACATCGGGCTGGTGTTCCCGGTGATCGGGATCGGCGTGCCGTTCGGCGGGCCGATGCTCGTGGAGTGGCAGGCGCACCAGCTGATCACGCCGTTCGTCGCGGCGCTGCTGGGGCTGACGATCAACGAGGGCGCGTACATGGCGGAGATCGTCCGGGCGGGCATCCGCTCGGTGGATCCCGGCCAGCGCGAGGCGGCCGAGTCGCTCGGCATGTCACACAGGAAGATCCTGCGCCGCGTGGTGCTGCCGCAGGCGATGCGGGTGATCATCCCGCCGACCGGCAACCAGTTCATCTCGATGCTGAAGACGACGTCGATGGTGTCGGTGATCGCCGGGGCGGAGTTGCTGACCGTCTCGCAGCGCATCTACCTGGAGAACTTCGAGGTGATCGCGCTGCTGGTGGTGGCGTCGCTGTGGTACCTGCTGCTGACGAGCGTCGCCAGCGTCGGCCAGCACTTCCTGGAAAGACGCTTCAGCAGGGGGTACGCGTCGTGAGCATGGTCAGTCTGCGGTCGGTCAGGAAGAGGTACGGCGCGCTGGAGGTGCTCAAGGGCGTCAGCCTGGAGGTGCCCGAGGGCGGTGTGGTGTGCGTCGTGGGCCCGTCGGGTTCCGGCAAGTCGACGCTCCTGCGGTGCGTGAACCGGCTGGAGACGATCGACTCGGGCCGTGTCTGGGTGGACGGCGAGCTCGTCGGCTACCGGGAGCGGGCCGGGCGGCTGCATCTGCTGCGGCCGGATGAGCTGTGCGCGCAGCGGCAGAAGGTCGGCATGGTGTTCCAGCGCTTCCACCTGTTCCCGCACATGACGGCGCTGGAGAACGTGATGGAGGGACCCTGCGCGGTCCAGCGCGTGCCCCGCGCGCAGGCGGCGAAGCGGGCCGGGGAACTGCTGGCGCGGGTGGGGCTGGCCGACAGGGCCGGGCACTACCCGTCGCAGCTGTCGGGCGGCCAGCAGCAGCGGGTGGCGATCGCCCGTAGCCTGGCCATGAACCCGAAGGTGATGCTGTTCGACGAGCCGACCAGCGCCCTGGACCCGGAGCTGGTGCAGGAGGTGCTGGCGGTCATGCGCGATCTGGCGGCGAGCGGGATGACCATGATCGTGGTGACGCACGAGATGGGCTTCGCGCGGGAGGCGGGCGACCACCTGGTGTTCGTGGACGACGGGCTGATCGTGGAGGAGGGGCCGCCGCGCGAGGTGCTGGCCCGTCCCCGCCACGAGCGGACCCGGGCGTTCCTCGGGCAGGTGCTGTGATGCTGGACCTGCTCATCACGGGCGCGCGCCTGGCCGACGGCACGGGCGCGCCCCTGCGCCCGGCCGACGTAGGCGCTCTGGACGGCCGTGTAATCCTCCTGCCACCCTCCGGCCCCTCCGGCCCTCCCGGCCCCTCCGGTCCTCCCGGCCCCTCCGGTCCTCCCGGCGTCTCCGGCCCTTCCGGCGTCTCCGGCCCTTCCGGCGTCTCCGGCCCCTTCGGCCCTGGCGCCGGATCTCGGCCGGATCCCAGGGCGCGGGTGGTGCTGGACGGGGCCGGGATGGTGGTGGCGCCCGGGTTCATCGACGTGCACACCCACTCCGACGCCGCCTCGCTGTTCGGCCCCGAGTTCGCGGAGCTGGCCGCGGCGCCGGTGCGGATGGGGGTGACGACGGAGATCTGCGGCAACTGCGGGTCGAGCCTGTTCCCCGCGCTGCCGGAGCGGCTGGAGGAGCTGTCCCGGTCAAGCCGGACCTCTTTCGGCGGCCGGGTACCGATATTTCGGGACTTTGGGGGGTTCGCGGAGGCGCATGCCGGGGCGCCCCGGGCCAATCATCTGGCCTCGCTGGTCGGGCACGGCACGCTGCGGGCGGGGGTGGTCGGGTATGAGGACCGGGCGGCCTCGCCGTACGAGCTGGATGTCATGTGCGGGCTGCTGGGCGACGCGCTCGCGGCGGGCGCGGCCGGGCTCTCCACCGGGCTGATCTACACGCCGGGCACCTACGGCGGCACCGACGAGGTGGTCGCGCTGGCGAGCGTGGCCGCGCGGTACGGCCGGCCGTACGTGACCCATCTGCGCGACGAGATGGCGCGCGTGGAGGAGGCGCTGGAGGAGGCGGCCGAGATCGCCCGCAGGAGCGGCGCGGCGCTGCACGTCTCCCACCACAAGACCGCGGGCAGGCACGCCTGGGGCAGGACCGAGCGGACCCTCGCCCGCCTGGCCGAGCTGCGCGCCGGAGGCATGGACGTCACCTGCGACGTCTACCCCTACACCGCGGGGAGCACGTCCTTGTCGGCGATGCTGCCGCCGTGGGCCAACGACGGCGGCACCCCCGCGTTGCTGGAACGGCTGCGCGACCCGGCCCAGCGCGACAGGATGCGCCACGCGATCGCCGAGGGCGTGCCCGGCTGGGAGAACACGGTCGGCAACGGCGGCTGGGACCTCATCTCGGTGGCCTCGGCCGTGGGGCACCGCGAGCTGGAGGGCCGCACGATCGCCTCGCTCGGCGGCGACCCGGTGGACGCGGCGGCCGAGCTGCTGCTGGCCGAGGGCGGCCAGGTGACGATCATCAGCCATTCGATGCGCGAGGACGACGTGCGCCGGGTGCTGGCGGCGGAGTTCACGATGATCGGCTCGGACGGGGTGCCGAAGCCGGGGCGGCCGCATCCGCGGATCGCCGGGACGTTCCCGCGGGTGCTGGGGCACTACGCGCGAGAGGAGGGCCTGTTCTCGCTGGAGGCGGCGGTGCACAAGATGACCGGGATGGCCGCGGCGCGCTTCGGCCTGGCCGGCCGCGGGGTGGTGCGCGACGGGGCCCATGCCGATCTGGTGGTGTTCGACCCGGCCGTGATCGCGGACGCGGCCACCTACGCCGACCCGCTGCTGCCCCCTCGGGGGATGGCGGCGGTCGTGGTGGCGGGCCAGACGGCCGTGACCGGCGGCGGGCCGACCGGCGCCACGCCGGGCCGGATCGTCACCCCATGACGCTCGCGGAGCTCGCGGCCGCCTGCCCGGGAACGCTGGCGGTGGCGGTCCGCCGCCCCGGCGGCGGATTCGGGATCAACGAGGACGCCGAGCTGCCTCTGGCCAGCGTCGGCAAGCTCCTCCTGCTGGCCGAGGTCGCGATGAGCATCGACGGCGGCATCCTCGACCCGGCCGCGCCCGTGCGCCTGGAGGAGGAGGACTACTGCGGCGGCTCGGGCCTGCTGCTCGGGCTGAGCGCGCGCACGTGGAGCGTCGCCGACCTGGCCCTGATGACCGCGGCCGTCAGCGACAACACCGCCACCAACGCGCTCCTGCGCACCGTCGGCCTCGACCGGGTCAACGCGGCGGGCGCGGCGCTCGGCCTGACCCGTACGCGGCTGCTCGACCGCATCCGCGAGCCGCGCGGCCCGGAGCACCCGCCGACGTTCGCCGTGGGGACCGCGGCGGAGCTGGCGGGCCTGGCGGCGCTGGTGGCCGGGAGCAACGGCTGGCAGGTGCAGCTGCGCGAGTGGATGCTGGCCAACACCGACCACACCCTCGTGCCCGCGCTGGTCCGGCACGACCCGGAGGGCGCGTGGCTGGCCAACAAGACCGGCACCGACGACGGCGTCCGGGCCGACGTCGGGCTGATGGGCGAGCGGGCCTACGCCGTGCTCGCCTGCGGCCCGGCCGGCAGCGAGGACGACCTGGCCGCCGCCGTACGCCGGGCCGGCCTGCTCATCGCCGCCTGACCTGGGCTGATTAGGGTAGGCCCACGTCCGTTCGACAGAGGAGGCCGCATGCTCGGCAGCCATCGTCTCCGGGTGCTGCTGGAGGTGTTCCGCACCGGCAGCATCGCGGGGGCCGCGCGCGGCCTGAAGCTGTCGCCGTCGGCCGTCTCCCACCAGCTGGCCAAGCTGGAGGAGGAGGCGGGCGTCGGCCTGGTGGAGCGCAACGCGCAGAGCCTGCGGCTGACCGAGGCCGGCCGCCGGCTGGCCCACCGGGCGCAGGAGGTCGTCGACATCCTGGAGGCTGCCGAGAAGGACCTGCTGGCCCAGGCCCGGGTCGACGCGGGCGAGCTGCGGATCGGCTTCTTCGCCTCGGCCGGGTACCGCCTGCTGCCGCTGGCCCTGTCGCGCTTCGCCACCCGCTATCCGAGCGTGCGGCTCGACCTGGTCGAGGGCCAGCCGTACGAGCTGCTGCCCGATCTCGAGCGCGGCGCGCTCGACGTGCTCGTGGTCTTCGAGCACGCGCTGGATCCGTGGAAGTGCCCGGAAGGGGTGGAGGTCCTGCACCTGTTCGACGAGCCGCAACTGCTCGTGGTGCCCGCCGGGCACCAAGCCGCCCAGCGTCCCCGGGTACGGCTGGCGGAGCTGGCCGGTGAGCACTGGATCACGACGTTCGGCGCCGAGCATCCGGTCTCGACGCTGGAACGCGCCAGCGCGCTGGAGGGCTTCACCCCGCAGGTGCGCTGCCGCAGCGACCACTACGAGGTGACGATCGGGCTGGTGCGCGCCGGGCTGGGCGTGGCGCTGGTGCCGAGCCTCGGCCTGCAGGGCGTCACCGGCGTCCAGGTGTGCCGGGTGGTCAACCAGCGGCTGTTCCGCCGCATCGGTGTGGCCCGCCGTCCCACCAACCCGAACCCGGCGGCCCGCTCCTTCATCGCCTACCTGCGCACCGCCGCGGCCCAGCTTCTCAACTCGCTGGATCCCGGACTGCGCTGAGTCCCCCCTGAAACGGAAGGGCCGCGCGGAGGAGATCCGCGCGGCCGCCTCACGTCCGTGGCGTTACAGGTACTGGCCCGTGTTGGCGACGGTGTCGATGGAACGGCCGGCCTCGGATCCCTGCTTGCCGGAGACCAGGGTGCGGATGTAAACGATCCGCTCGCCCTTCTTTCCGGAGATCCGCGCCCAGTCGTCCGGGTTGGTGGTGTTGGGCAGGTCCTCGTTCTCGGAGAACTCATCGACGCAGGCGGCCAGCAGGTGCTGCACCCGCAGGCCCTTCTGCCCCGTCTCCAGGAACTGCTTGATGGCCATCTTCTTGCCCCGGTCGACGATGTTCTGGATCATCGCGCCGGAGTTGAAGTCCTTGAAGTACAGGACTTCCTTGTCGCCGTTGGCGTAGGTCACCTCGAGGAAGCGGTTCTCCTCGCTCTCGGTGTACATGCGCTCCACGACGCTCTGGATCATGCCCGCGATGGTGCCCTCGCGCGATTCGCCGTGCTCGCTGAGGTCCTCCGGGTGCAGGGGAAGTCCGGTGACGAGGTACTTGGAGAAGATGTCCTTCGCCGCCTCGGCGTCCGGCCGCTCGATCTTGATCTTGACGTCCAGGCGGCCGGGCCGCAGGATCGCCGGGTCGATCATGTCCTCGCGGTTGGAGGCGCCGATGACGATGACGTTCTCCAGGCCCTCGACGCCGTCGATCTCCGACAGCAGCTGGGGCACGATGGTGTTCTCGACGTCGGAGCTGACGCCCGAGCCTCGGGTGCGGAAGATCGAGTCCATCTCGTCGAAGAACACGATCACCGGGGTGCCCTCTGAGGCCTTCTCACGCGCCCGCTGGAAGACCAGGCGGATGTGCCGCTCGGTCTCACCGACGTACTTGTTGAGCAGCTCCGGGCCCTTGATGTTGAGGAAGAAGCTCTTGCCTTCCTGGCCGGTCTTCTCGGCGACCTGCTTGGCCAGCGAGTTGGCGACCGCCTTGGCGATGAGCGTCTTGCCGCAGCCGGGCGGGCCGTACAGCAGCACGCCCTTCGGGGGCCTGAGCTTGTGCTCGCGGAAGAGGTCGGCGTGCAGGTAGGGCAGCTCGATGGCGTCCCTGATCTGCTCGATCTGCCGCATGAGGCCGCCGATCTCCTCGTAGGAGATGTCGGGGACCTCTTCGAGCACCAGCTCTTCGACTTCGGACTTGGGAATGCGCTCGTAGACGTAGCCGGAGCGCGGTTCGAGCAGCAGCGAGTCGCCGGCCCTGATGGGCTGGTCGACCAGCGACTCGGCCAGGCGCACGACGCGTTCCTCGTCGGCGTGCGAGATGACCAGGGCGCGTTTGCCGTTGTCGAGCAGTTCCTTGAGCATCACGATCTCGCCGACCTCTTCGTAGCCGAGTGCCTCGACCACGTTGAGCGCCTCGTTGAGCATGACCTCCTGGCCACGCCGGAGCGAGTCGACGTCGACGGCCGGGCTGACGTTCACGCGGAGCTTGCGCCCTCCGGTGAACACCTCGATCGTGCCGTCTTCTCTGGCCTCCAGGAAGGTGCCGAACCCGGATGGCGGTTGCGCCAGCCGGTCCACCTCTTCCTTGAGGGCGACGATCTGGTCCCTGGCCTCCTTGAGGGTTGCCACCAGGCGTTCGTTCTGGCCGGTCACCGCCGCCAGATTCGCCTGGACCTCATGGAGACGCTCTTCCAGGACCCTGGCCTGACGGGGTGACTCGGCCAGCTTCCGCCTCAGCGCGGTGATCTCCTCTTGGAGGAAGGAGACCTGTGTTGTGAGATCAGCGACCTCCCGTTCGCGCTGCGCGGCTCGAGCCTCAGCATCATCGCGAGCTGCCACGCCCCGTCACCTCCTTCCCAGTCGAGGGCGACTACTAAGGACCTTACCTATCTCGGGCCCCTCCGTAACCTGGCCGGGCAGTGTTCGTAGAGTGACATTCGGTGTTCGGTGAATAATCCCCAATGGAGCGTTTAATCCTGCCAGCATATGAACACGGCGAGATGTTCCCGTGTCACGCACCAACGCACCCTCGTGGCCAAATTGTCATAGTTCTTCGGTGGTCCCCTTCGGTCGTCTGCGGCGCGGCGGCGGTGTGACGCCGTCGGCCATGCGGCGGGCGGTGACGAGGAACCCGGTGTGGCCGATCATCCGATGATCAGGCCTTACGGCCAAGCCCTCGACATGCCAGTCGCGAAGGAGGGTCTCCCACGCATGGGGCTCGGTGAAACTCCCGTGATCCCGAATCGTCTCCACCGTCTTGGACATCTGGGTCGTCGTGGCGACGTAACAGCAGATGACCCCGCCCGGCGTGAGGGCCTTGGCGGCCGCGTCCACGCACTCCCACGGGGCCAGCATGTCGAGGATGACCCGGTCGACGTCGATCTCGTCGATGCTCTCGTTGAGGTCGCCGACGACCAGGCGCCAGGTGCCGGTCTCGCCGCCGTAGAACTTCTCGACGTTCTTGCGGGCGACGTCGGCGAACTCCTGGCGGCGCTCGTACGACGTGACGTGCCCCTCGGGACCGACGGCCCGCAGCAGGAAGCAGGTCAGGGCACCCGAGCCGACCCCCGCCTCGATCACCCGCGCGCCGGGGAAGACGTCGGCCATGCCGACGATCATCGAGGCGTCCTTCGGGTAGATCACGGCGGCGCCGCGCGGCATCGCCAGCGTGTAGTCCTGCAGCAGGTGCCGGAAGGCGAGGTACTGGGTGCCGCCGGAAGAACGCACCACCGAGCCCTCGGGCTGGCCGATCAGCTCGGCGTGGGGGATGGCGCCCTTGTGGGTGTGAAAGACGCCGTCCTCCTTGAGCGTGATCGTGTGGCGCTTGTTCTTGGGGTCGGTGAGCTGCACCTGATCCCCCGCCTGGAAAGGCCCATGCCTGCGGAAACCCATGGCGGCAAGGTTATAGGGATTTCGACTGGTCCCAGACGCGCGATATGAAGGGGGGATGTTTCCGCGCGATGTGATCTCCGCCGGCCCGCTGCTGCTGCGGCCCCCCACCGACGACGACACCCAGGCGGTCGTGCAGGCGTGTGACGACCCGGTGACGGCCAGGTTCCTGCCGTTCCTCGCCTCGCCGTACACGGCCGAGGACGCCCGCGACTACCTGCGCGTGACCGAGGAGAAATGGGCGAAGGGCGGCGCGGAGTTCACGATCACCCGCGAGGGCCGTTTCGTGGGCTCGGCCGGATTGCAGCCGATCGACCGCTATGGAACCACCTCGGTCGGCTACCTGGTCGCGCCGCACGCGCGCGGCACCGGCGTGGCCAGCACCGTCGCCAGGGCGCTCGCCGACTGGGCGCTCGACCACGGGGCCGCCCGCGTCGAGCTTGAGGCCGAGGTGAGCAACCTCGCCAGCCTGCGCGCCGCCTACAAGGCCGGGTTCCGGCAGGAGGGCATCAGGCGCGAGGGCAAGCGGCTGCGCGACGGCAGCAGGAACGACCAGGTGACGTTCGGCAGGGTGGCGGGCGAGCCGGGCGAGGCGGCCGAGCCGTACTTCCCCTTCTTCCCCGGCGGGCACCTCACCGACGGCGTGGTACGGCTGTCGCCGATCGGCGAGGAACACGTCGAGGGGTTCCAGGCGATGATGGACGACCCGGTCGTGCGCTCGTACGCGCTGGCGCCCCCCGGCTCCCTGCCGGACTACGTCCGCCGCTGCCGCTACACGGGCTTCTGGTGGATGTCGGGCCAGCGGGTGGAGGTGGTGATCGAGGACGCGGCCACGGGCGCCTTCGCCGGGCACGTGCAGCTGGTGAACGTGGCGCAGATGCTCCACCAGGCCATGGTCGGCTACTCGCTGGCGCCGGGCTTTCGCGGCAAGGGCTTCATGGGCAGGGCGCTGGCGCTGCTGGTGGAGTGGGTGTTCGCGGCCACCCCGCTGCGCCGCCTGACGGCCGGGACCGCCGTGGACAACACCGCCTCCCACCGGGTGCTGGAGCGGGCCGGCTTCACCCGCCAGCACATTCACCGCCAGCTTCTCCCCCGCCTCGACGGCGGCTGGTCGGACGACGTGGAGTGGCTGCTCCTGCATCCCAAACTGGGGGAAAAATCCTGATTACCGGTTGAAGGTCTGGCCAACGGCGTATTTGGGAGGTAATAGTCGAAACCACCGACCCATCAGGCACCGCCGGCCGTTGGGACTTCCATGAGAATCAGCCGCACCGACGTCGCTGTGCACGATCTCATCCAGGACTTCTCCCGCGTGGACGTGGGGGCGCTCATCGAGCGCCTGGCCCGGTCGGCGGCGGTCGTGACGGCCGCCGGGTACGCCGGGTTCGTCCAGGTGGATCCGCTCCAGGAGCTGGCCAGGTCCGTCGCCCTGCACGGCCCGCCGGGCGACCCGCTGCGCGTACGGGCCTGGCTGGCCGAGTCCGGGGTGCTGAAGGAACTGGCCGTCTGCCACGGGCCCGTGCTGCTGGCGCGGGACGTGCCGGTCGGCGAGCCGGGGTTCCTGGCGGTGCCGGTGCCGCTGGCGACGCGGGAGCAGGCGTTCCTGTGGACCGCTGGGCGGGACTTCGACGACTTCGACACCCACCTGCTCGGCCGCTTCGCCACGGCCGCGGGGCGGGCGCTGGAGGCGGCCAGCGGGATGGAGGCGGCCGTGCGCCTGCTCCGCGGCGTCCAGGCCTTCGCCCCCTGACCACCCGTCGCAGGCCGTCGCCCGTGACCGTGTGCCGCAGGCCTTCGTCCCGTGACCGCCGCAACGCAGGTCTTCGCCCCCTGACGATCTGCGGGCCTTCGCCCCCGTGACCGCGCGGTCGGATGTTCCCGCCTGACTGGGCTTCTGGCCGTCCGTCTCAGGGTGGGCGCCGGGTGTCAGGGGCCCGCCGTGTGGAGGGCTTCGCGCAGCAGGGCGTCCACCTGGCGGGCGAGCCGGTCGACGTCCACATCACCCCGCAGGTCGAGCTCGGTCACCTGCTGTCCCACCCGCAGTTTCAGCGTGACGCCCCGCCCGCGCACCCGCAGCCACATCTCCACGGTACGGCCCAGCGCCTCCGCCTGAGCCTCGCCCTCCACCGCCACCAGCAGTTCCGGCTGCCCGGAACCCATCCGGCCCGGCCCCGGCGGCGCCGTACGCGAGGTGACCCGCCCCCGCAGCGCGTCCACGTCGCGCAGCCACTCCTCCAGGGAGTGCAGCAGGTCGGCCTCCCCCTCCAGCGTGATGTCCGGCATGGCTCTCATTTCACGATCGCGGCGGTCCGGGCGGAGGTCACCCGGATCAGGTCCCGGGGCGCGAGCTCCAGCTCCAGCCCGTGCCGCCCGCTGGGAATGTAGACGCTGTCCTGCCCGGCCGCGCCCGCGTCGAGCACCGACGGCAGGTACGGCAGCGCCACCGGGCTCAGGACGTCGGCCGCGATCGCCTCGCCGATGCGTTCGACGTCGGCCCGCGTGGCCACCCGGGCGGCGCCGGCGCCGAACGCGGCGGCCAGGGCGTTCTCGTCGATGCGGCCCTCGATGGCGGCGATGGCCAGGACGGCGTGGTGGCCCAGGTAGAGGACGACGGCCTTGAGCATGCGGGGTGGCGGGACGCCGAGGGCCAGCGCCACGGCGGCGCGGGACTTGGTGTGGGCGGGGTCGTGCGGATAGGGGTGGACGGCGAAAGGCGTACGCGTTTTGCGGAGAATGCGCATGGCCGTGGTCTCGACGGCCGTTGAACGGCGTTTCCCGGGTGGGCGCGCCCGCCGTACCTGAAAGTCACGATATTTCGGGGAAAATACATATAAATAGTCAATGAAGGCTTCGGCGAGTTCCACCGCGTCGGCGGCCTCCTGGCGAGTGAGAGGGGCGGCGCCGAGGTGGGCGGCCTCGTTGCCGAGTTCGCGCAGTTCCTCGGCCCAGCTCAGGAGCCAGCCGTCGATCCGGCCGGCCGCCCGCAGCTCGCGCAGGGCGTGGAAGAGCGTGCGGCCGGTGATGCCGTGGTCGGCGCAGACCGCCTCCAGCAGGCGCCGCACGTGCAGCACCGCCGCGGCCCCGGAGCCCGCGCGCAGGCCCGCTCTGGCCTGGGTGAGCTCGGCCCGCACGAGGACGGGGACCTGCTCGCCGATCCCCCGCCCGGGAGCCGGCCACAGCACCTCGGCGGGGCGGGCGGGCAGGTCGTCGGGGTCGGCGTCGGGCGCGGGCTCCCCGGACAGCAGCAGCATCACCTGACGGCAACTCTGGCAGGCGGCCAGCACAAAAGGCCGCAATTCGGACGGGAGAAAAACCCGGTGCGGCGCGTCCGCTTCACGGGCCAGAGTCTGCCGTCCGCAACCCGGGCAATCGACGTCGAATTTCGCCCCCCACCGCGCCACAGAACGGAAGATATTCGATCACATTAATTGCATCAAGGGCGTAATCTCCCAGTATGAAGACCTGGCCGTTCGCCGGGCGCAGGCAGGAACTGGAACACCTGGTCCGCCTCGCGCGCGATCCGACCGCGCAGGGCGTGCTCGTCGCCGGTCCCGCCGGCGTGGGCAAGAGCAGGCTCGCCGGGAAGATCCTGGAGGCCTTCCGGCCGGCCAGGGTCACGCTCCTGCCGATCACCGCGACCAAGGCGGCCAGCGGCATCCCCAACGGCGCGCTGGCCGACCTCATCCCCCGCGACCACCCGCCCCACCTGGTCAACACGCTGCGCTGGGCGGGCGAGGAACTCCTCAAACAGGCCCGCGGCCGCACCCTCGTCCTCGCCGTGGACGACGCGCACCTGCTCGACAGCCACTCGGCCGAGGTCGTCGCCTCCCTGGTACGGGGCCGCCAGGCCCGCCTCGTGGCCACGCTCCGCACCGGAGAACCCGCGCCCGACTCGATGACCGGACTCTGGCGTGACGGCCACGTCCGCCGTCTCGACGTGGACCCGTTCAGCGACGCCGACCTCGTGGCCGTGCTCGCCGCGGCGCTCGGCGGGCCGCCCGACGACGCCACCGCCCGGCGCCTGGGGGAGATCACCGAGGGCAACGCGCTGTTCCTTCAGGAGGTCGTGACGGCGGCGCGCGCCGCTGGATCGCTCCATCCCATCCAGGGCGTGTGGAAGCTGACCGGCGACCCGCCGCTGGCCCCGCGTCTGGCCGACCTCATCCACGAGCGCATCGGCGCCCTGTCACCCGCCCTGAAGGCGGTACTGGAGTACACGGCCTTCGCCGAGCCCGTGGGCGCCAGGACCCTGTCGGCCCTGTGCTCGGAGGAGGCGGTGCTGGAGGCGGAGGAACGCGGCCTCATCAAGGTCGCCGTGGACCGCCGCCGCGAGATCGCCCGCCTCGGCCATCCCCTCTACGGCGAGGTCGCCCGCGAACACTGCCCGGAACTGCGCCGCCGCCGCAGGCACGCCGACCTCGTCGCCGCCGTCGAGCCCACCGGCCTGCGCCGCGTCGAGGACCTCGTCCGCGTCACCGTGTGGCGGCTGAGCGCCGGTCTGGGCGCGGCCCCCGAGCCGCTGCTGGCCGCCTGCCGCCTGGCGTGGGCGGCGCACGACTACCCCACCGCGATCCGCCTGGGCGAGGCCGCGGTGGAGGCGGGCACGGACGGGAGTACGGCGAGCGCGCCCGCAACGGTCCGCGGCGCCCCGGCCACCGACACTGACACTGACACGGACACGGCCACGGCCACGGTCACCGGAAACGCGGCGGCGGCGATCCAGCTGGCCACCGTCCTCGACTACGCCCAGCAGCCCGACCGGGCTCGCGCGGTCCTGGACGCCGTCGCCCCGCCCCGCGACGAACCCGGCCGCGCCCGCCTGGTCCAGGCCGTCGCCAGCAACCTGGCCTGGGGCATGGACCGCCTGGGTGACGCCCTCGACCTGCTGGCCACCACCGAGAAGTCCCTGCGAGATCCCGCCCTGCGCCTGCAGCTGGCCACCCGCCGCCTGTCCCTGACGGCATCGGCCGCCCGCCCCGCCGACGCCCTCCACCTGAGCGACACCCTCCTGTCCTCCGGCACACCCCCGCGCCCTTCCGGCCCGGCCCCGCACCGCCACCCCCTGACCGGTCCGCCCGCCTCTTCACCGCCTCGGCCCGGCGCGCCGCCGTCCATCGTGCGGCCCGTGGAGGAGCCGGGCACCAGCGACCCCGTGCCGCTGAAGGCCGTCGTCACCGGCACCTCCGGCCTGCCGCCACCGGAGGACGCGCCCCTTCCTCAGGCGGCCACGCTCCCGGAGGAAGCGGCCCTGCCCGACGCGATGGCCCCTCCCGCAGAGACGACCGGTCCCGCACGGGCGCGCGGCGTGAGGCTGGGCCCGGTGTCGCGGGCGCAGGTGCTGAACTCCCGTGCCCTGGCCCTCTGCTACTCCGGCCGCACCCGGGAGGCCGCCGACCTGGTCCGCGAGGCCCTGGACGAGGCCCAGTCCTGGCGCGACGGCATCCCCGCCCTGGTCTCGCCCCTGCACTCCACGTGGGCCATGTGCGGCTACTTCGCCGGCGACCTCCCCCTCATGGACCAGGCGATCGCCTCCATGCGCGCCGAACTGGCCGGTCAGCGCGGATGGTCGCGCGGCGAGGGCAGCCTGGCGCTGTCACGGGGCCACGCGGCGACCCTCAGAGGCGAGCTGGGCGCCGCGCTCCTCATCCTCCACTCCCCGGCCAACCACGAGACCGCCGTGACCGTGGGCGGCTGTATGGGGGCGTATGCGGCGGTTCAGGCGCTCCGGGGTGACGCTCCGGCCGCCCGCGCCACCCTGCGCGCCGCCCTCGACCGCAACCGCGCCACGTGGACCGCGTTCACCCGCTGGGTGGCGCTGACCCGCGTCTGGATAGCCGCCGCGGCCGGCGAACCGGAACACGCCGCCGAACTCGCCCTCTCCGCCGCCGCGGAGTGCCGGGAGGCGGGCCTGTCGGCGTTCGAGTCGGTGGCCCTGCACGACGCGGTACGCCTCGGCGCGCCCCACTCCGCCCTCCCCCGCCTGGAGGAGCTCACCTCGGTGATGGACGGCTCCAGGGTACGGCTGGCCGCCCGCCAGGCCCGCGCCCTGGCCGCCGACGACCCGGGCGGCCTCCTGGACGTGGCGGCCGGCTTCGACACCCTGGGCCTGCGCCTGCACGCGGCCGAGGCGGCCGCCCAGGCCGCGTCCCTGCTACGCCGCACGCGGGGAGAGAAGGCGGCACGGGCGGCGGCCACGGAGGCCTGGTCCCTGGCCGGGGCCTGTCAGGGCGTCGACACCCCCGCCCTGCGCGGCCTGGCCGCCCCCAACCTCACCAGCCGGGAACTCCAGGTAGCCAAGCTGACGGCCGCCGGCCTGAGCCACCGCGAGATCGCCGAGCGCCTGGGCATCGCCATCCGGACCGCCATGAACCACCGCAACCAGGCCTACTGGAAGCTGGGCGTCAACTCCCCCGCCGAACTGGCCAAGGCCCTGACCCGCCACTGACCACCCACCAAACACACCCGTCACATGCCCACGACCTCACATGCACACGACCTCACATGCACACGACCTCACATGCCCACGACCTCACGTGCGCACAACCTCACGTGCACACGACTTCGCGTGCCCACGGCCTCGCGCATCTGGCTGTCGCGTCATGCGTCTGGGTGCCTGCCGCGTGCCCGCGGACTCCGGGGCGCCTCCGGGTGTGGTGGGCGCGGTCAGCCGGCCGGGGAAGCGCGCGTCGCGGCGGCGCGGGCGCGCGGCCGATGACCGTTCCCCTGGAGGGCCGCACGCCACCCACGGCGGGTGGGGGTGGGCGTGGCTTGCCGTAACGCCAAGAGCCGAAACGCGAGAAGCAGAAACGCGAGGAGCCGAAACGCGAGGAGCCACCACGCTAGGAGCGGACGCTGAGAGACGCGCCCCTCGGCGGAACAGCGCTGATCATCCTCGATGGGCCTCGAAGCGCATGGTGCGGGAGACGCCGACGCGGACGGTGGTGCCGGGGGTGATGGTGACGGGCTCGTTCGGGGGGATGTCGTAGAAGTTGGGGTCGCCGGGCGGCTGGATCTGGGTGCCGTTGACGGAGCCGAGGTCGACGAGGTTGACGTCCCAGCCGTCCAGGGCGACGCGCAGGTGGCGGCGGGAGACCGAGCCGTCGGGGCTGGTGACCTTGGCGGGACGGGCGGTGCCACCGGCGACCTCGGGGGCGCGCTCGGGGTCGCGGCCCAGCAGGTAGTCGGCCTCCAGGGGCAGTGCCATGCCGTCGTCCAGGATGAGGACGCCGAGCGACGGGCGCGGGCCCTTGTAGGGGACGAGCGTGCGCTGCACGAGGGCGATGCCGCAGACCGCGCAGTAGGGGACGCGGGGGTCGTTGAAGTGGTCGTTCTTGCAGTCCACGCCGTAGACCATGGGGCGCTGGTCGCCGTCGGACGGCGCGGCGCCGTTGCCGGCGGGCTGGTCGTCGTGCCTCGGCGCGGCGCCCATGGGCGGGGACGGCGGTGCGGACGGCGGCGCCTGCTGCGGCGGCGGGCCCCACGGGTCCTGCGCGGGCTGCTGCCCGGACGGCGCGCCCTGCTGCTCGAACGGGGGCTGCTCGAAGGGGGGCTGCTCGAACGGCGGCTGGTCGAAGGAGGACGGCTGCTGCGCCTCGAAGGGCGGCGGCTGGTCGAAGGTGGACTGCTGCTCGAACGGAGCCTGCTCGAACGGCGGCTGATCGAAGGAGGACGGCTGCTGCGGCTCGTACGAGGGCTGGTCGAAGTGGGGCTCGGGCGTCGGCTGCGGGCCCGACGGGGGGCGCTCGTCGCGGACGGGCTCCGGGCTCGGCATCGGGTACGGAGCCATCTGCACGGGAGCCGGCTCCGGCTCCGGCTTGGACTGCGGCAGGAGGTCGGGGTCCATGTGGATGGCGGTGTGCGGGAGTTCCTCGGTCAGCGGCCGCGAAGCCTGGCGCCGTTCGGCGGGCTTGGCGGGCGCCGGGGCCGGGGCCGCGGGCGCCTGGGCGGGCGCGTCGATCATGTCCGCGACCAGACCTGCGCCGCCGACCACGCCGCCGTCGAACTGGACCGCCGGATGCGGCTGCCCCGCCCCGGGCAGGCTCAGCTCGACCCGGTGCACGTGTCCGGTGATGAGCCGGTCCGCCCAGGTGAGGGAGTCGCTGCCGGACAGGCGGGTCTCGCCGTCGGCGGTGGTGACCGTGGCGGTGGCCGCCCCGCTGACGAGTACGGCCACGCCGCCGCCCACCGGCCCGGCCACGGCGCAGGTGGCCGGGTCGCCGGTCATCGCGCGGGCCAGCGCCTGGGCGGCGCGGCGGGCCAGGGCCCTGCCGTCGCCACCGGTGGCGGCGGTCTCCCGCAAGGCCTCGATCAGCTCGGTTCCGGTCGCCTCAGAAGCGTCGCATACCAGCAGCAGGCCGCCCACGTAGGCGACCAGCCCGTTGCCAGGAAGCGGACGCACCACTCCGAAGCCCTGGTCCGTCACTGAACCTCTCCTCCCCGGAAGCCGGCGGTTGTGCGGCACCGGCACCTTGGTGCTGGCCGCCAGCCTTACGCATACCCAGTCGGCCGCGGAGCCAAGGTCTCGATTCGGTGAAACCCCTGGACCGTGGCAAACCCCGCACTGGTGCAAGTCTGACCAAATGGCACCCTATCGGCCAGACCTGCGGGGGGAAAACAGTCAGACCCCGGAGAAGACCCGGTTGACGTCGGCGGTGGCCAGCACGCCGTAGATCTCGCCACCCCGCTCCACCAGCAGATACTCGGCCGCCGGCGACTCGCGCATGGCGTCGATCAAGGGCTCGCCGGTGAGGTCGGCGGCCAGGACCATGGCGGGTTCCAGAGACTTGGCCAGCGTGCCCACCTCGACCCACGGACGGCGGTGTTCCGGGGTGGCCTGGACGGCGGCCTCGTTGACGATCGCCACCGGCCTGCCGTCGTGGTCGACCACGACGACGGCGCCCGCCTTCTGCTCGGCGGCCTGGCGCAGCGCCTCCGACAGCGGCGTCGAGGCGACCACCGGGATCGCCCTGCGGGCCAGCTGGCGGGCGTTGACCTGGGGGATGCGGGCACGGATGCGGGCGACGTTCAGCGCCTGGCTGGCACCCATCCAGATGAACGAGGCCAGCACCACCGACCAGACGAGCTGCAGCGTGTCGATCGGGCGGTCGCTCAGCAGCGACAGCGCGACCGGGACGAGGATCAGCACGACCGCCAGGCCCCTGCCGGTCCAGCCGGCGGCGACGGTGCCGCGCCCCGGGCTGGCGGTGAGCTTCCACACGCCCGCGCGCAGCATGCGCCCGCCGTCGAGTGGCAGGCCGGGCAGCAGGTTGAACACGCCGACGATCAGGTTCGACCACCACAGCTGCCGGATCAGGATCTCGGGGATGCCGGCCCCGTCGATCAGGAACGCGTCGGCCAGCAGACCCACCGCCGCCAGCCCCAGCGACAGGATCGGCCCCGCCGCGGCGATCATGAACTCCTTGCCGGGCGTCGGCGGCTCCTTCTCGATCTCGGACACGCCGCCGAGGAGGTAGAGCGTGATGCGCCGGACGGGCAGGCCGTACCACTTCGCCAGGACGCTGTGGGCGAGCTCGTGCAGAAGGACGGACAGATAGAGGAGTACGGCGAAGGCGAAGGCCACCCCGTACGCCTCGAAGTCCCCCATGCCGGGCAGGCGGAAGACGTCCTGGAAGGTGATGGTGATGAAGCCTGCGATGATGAGCCAGGTCCACGACACGTATACGGGGATGCCGAACGGGCTTCCCATCCGAAGACCGGAGAATTCCTGCCGCGGCCGCTGGTCGCTCACTGGACTCCCTCTGAGATCGTGCTGTTGCTGCCTTGATGCTACGCGGCGGATCGCGCGAACCTGGTTTCGCGGCCCCCATTCTGTCGGGGTCTTGACCTACAGTGCGGTGCATGACGTTGACCGAACCGGTGATCATCGGAGCCCTTTCCCCCTCCCGGGCGGGCGACTTCATGACTTGTCCCCTTCTCTACCGCTTCCGGGTGATCGACCAGTTGCCGGAGAAGCCGTCGCAGGCGGCCGTGCGCGGCACGGTGGTCCACGCCGTGCTGGAGCGCCTGTATGACCTGCCCGCGCCGAGCCGGTCGGTCGCGGCGGCGCTGGAGCTGCTGGACCCGCAGTGGGAGCGCCTGCTGGGCGAGGAGCCCGCGTTCGCCGGGATGTTCGCCGACGACGCCGAGCAACGCGAGTGGCTCGACCAGGCGCGGGCGATGCTGGAGCGCTACTTCACCCTGGAGGACCCGACCCGGCTCGAACCCGCCGAACGTGAGCTGTATGTGGAGGCCGTGCTCGACAGCGGCCTGCTGCTGCGCGGCTACGTCGACCGGCTGGACGTCGCGCCCACGGGCGAGGTGCGGGTGGTCGACTACAAGACCGGCAGCGCCCCCGGGCCCGACTTCGAGGCCAAGGCGCTGTTCCAGATGAAGTTCTACGCGCTGGTGCTGTGGCGGCTGCGCGGTTCGGTGCCGCGGTTGCTGCAGCTGGTGTACCTGGGCGGCAAGGGCGAGGTCCTCCGGTACGCCCCCGACGAGGCCGACCTGCGCGCCACCGAACGGAAGGTGGAGGCGTTGTGGACGGCGATCCGGCGGGCGCTGGAGACCGGTGAGTGGCGGGCACGGCGTTCGCGGTTGTGCGACTGGTGCGACCACCAGGCGTTGTGCCCGGAGTTCGGCGGCACTCCCCCGCCCGTCCCTGACCGCCGCCCCGGCGACGCCGTCCGCACCCGCCGGGCGGCGACCGACGAGCTGTAACCCTGGACGCGCACCTCGACGGCGCGCGTCCGACGCCACGCCCCGACACAACGCCTCCGGCAGTCCCCCGGAAGCACGGCATTGGAAGCACGGCACTGGCGCCATGGCCTCCGGTCCGCGACCGGAGGGCGCCACGGGCACGACGGCCCCGGTGCCGGTGGCGCGCCACGGCTCTGACCGCGCGTGCCTTGCCGGGCGCCCGCGGCCTCCGGCGCCGCACGACGTGAGCGGCGCGTCAAAGGGCCTTGTCGGGCGGGTCGGCTCTCGCGGCGGCCTCGGGTGTGGGCCGGAGGGCCCGCGGCCCTGGCGCGCCGCCTGAGGCGGGCCGGCGCGGGTGGGTTCGTGGTGCGGGCCGGAGCGGGGGTGGTCGCGCCTGAGGCCGGGGTGGTGAGGAGGACGGATTCCTCCCAAGGTAGGAGGAGCCACGGCTTGAGCTGGGCCTACAGTGAATTCGTGCGCAACGATCGAGCCCTGTTTCGCGACACGGTCCTTGCCGTGGTGCTGGCCGCGGGCTCGCTCGCGTTGTTTCTCCTCTACGACGCCGCCGGCCTCCTGACCCAGCCGGGCCAGCCCACCGACGCGGTACGGTCGCCGGATCTGGTGGGCGGGGCGCTGGTCGTGCTGACGGCGGTGCCGCTGGCCGTCCGGCGGCAGTGGCCGGTCGGGGCGCTGCTGGCGAGCGCGGTCCCGGACACCCTGTTCAACGCGCTCGGCTACAGCATGGGCCTGGCCAGCGTCGCCGGCCTGGTGCTGCTGTACTCGGTGGCGGCCAGGCGTGGGCTGGCGGTGGCGCTGGCGGCGCTGATGTTCGCCATTCTGGTCTATGCCACGGGAGCGCTGCTCAGCCCGCTCGACGCGCTGACCTGGGCGGACCATCTCGTCGTGGTGGTACTCCTGGGCGGCGCCTGGGGGGTGGGCCGGGCCATCCGGCTGCGGCGGGCGTACTTCGAAGAGCTCAAGGACCGGGCGGCGCGGCTGGAGCGGGCCAGGGAGGCCGACACGCGGGCGGCGCGCGCCGAGGAGCGCTCGCGGATCGCGCGTGAGCTGCACGACGTGATCGCGCACCACGTGAGCGTGATGACGGTGCAGGCCGCGGCGGCGCGCAAGGTTCTGCTGTCCGATCCCGAGCTGGCCAGCGAGGCGCTGTCGGCCGTAGAGAACACCGGGCGCAAGGCGATGGCGGAGATGCGCGACATCGTGGGCGTACTGCGCGCCGGTTCGCCGGCCGAGCTGGGGCCGCAGCCCGGGATGTCGGCCTTGCCGGCGCTGGTGGAGCAGATGCGCGAGGCGGGGCTGACGACGCGGCTGACGGTCGAGGGACACGAGACGCCCGTTCCCGCCGGGATCGAGCTGGCGGCTTATCGGCTGGTTCAGGAGGGGTTGACCAACAGCTTGCGGCACGCCGGGCCGGGGGCTGAGGCCGTGGTGACCGTACGGCACGAGCCGCGCGAACTGGACGTGCGGGTCGCCGACGACGGCCGGGGCGCGGCCGGAGCGGCCCGGCCAGGGCATGGCTTGGTGGGGATTCGCGAGCGGGTGGCGCTTTATGGTGGAATCCTGAGCATCGGTCCTCGACCGGGGGGCGGTTTCGAGGTGCGGGCGAGGTTCCCGCTGAAGGACGGAAGATGACGATCAGAGTGCTGCTGGTGGACGACCAGCCGCTGCTGCGTACCGGTTTCCGCCTGATTCTCGAGGCCGAGCCCGACATCACGGTGGTGGGCCAGGCCGGCGACGGCAAGGACGCGCAGGAACAGACCAGGGCGCTGCTGCCCGACGTGGTGCTGATGGACATCCGGATGCCCGGCGTCGACGGCATCGAGGCCACGCGGCGCATCGTGCGCGAGGCGGCGTCCGGGGCGCATGTGCCGAAGGTGCTGGTGCTGACGACGTTCGACCTGGACGAGTACATCGTGGAGGCGTTGCGCGCCGGGGCCTCGGGGTTCCTGCTCAAGGACGTGCCGCCGGACGAGCTCGTGCAGGCGATCCGGGTCGTGGCCGACGGCGACGCGATCGTGGCGCCGAGTGTGACGCGGCGCCTGCTGGACCGGTTCGCGGCCAAGCTGCCCTCCGCCTACCAGGAGAGCACTCCGGCACGGCTGGACCGGCTGACGGAGCGGGAGCTGGAGGTGCTCAAGCTCATCGCCAAGGGCATGTCCAACGCGGAGATCGCGGCCAAGCTCGTGGTCAGTGAGACCACGGTCAAGACGCACGTGGGCAACGTCCTGACCAAGCTCGGCCTGCGCGACCGCGTCCAGGCCGTGGTCCTGGCCTACGAAACCGGCCTGATCACCCCGGGAGCCCTGTCCTAGCCGCCAAGCCCCTCCAGGCGAACCCGAGGGTGCCGGGTCTGCGCGGACGAAGGCCGGGGTGCTGGGTTTGCGCGGGAGCGTGGCTGAAGGGCGGCAGAGAATCACGCCCGCCGAGGCGATGGCGTCGGCGGGCGTGGATCAGGAGCGGGCGGTCAGGACGCGCCGCTCAAGGACGGCGCGGGTGCGACGGCGTTTTCGGGGAAGTGGCAGGCGACGCGGTGGCCGCTGGACAGTTCCTCGAGCGGTGGTTCCACCGTCTTGCAGATCTCCTGCGCCTTCCAGCAGCGTGTGTGGAAGCGGCACGCGGGCGGCGGGTTCAGCGGGCTGGGGACGTCCCCGGTCAGCCGGATGCGCTCGCGGTCCTTGCGGTTCTTCGGGTCCGGCACCGGCACCGCCGACAGCAGCGCGTTGGTGTACGGGTGCATGGGTGAGCTGTAGAGCCGCTTGCGGTCGGCGATCTCGACGATCTTGCCGAGGTACATGACCGCGACCCGGTCGCTGATGTGGCGGACCACCGACAGGTCGTGGGCGATGACCACGTACGTCAGGTCGAGCTCGTTCTGCAGGTCTTCGAGCAGGTTGACGACCTGGGCCTGGATGGAGACGTCCAGGGCCGAGACGGGCTCGTCGGCGATGATCAGCTTGGGCTTGAGCGCGAGCGTGCGGGCGATGCCGATGCGCTGGCGCTGGCCGCCGGAGAACTCGTGCGGGTAGCGGTTGTAGTGCTCGGGGTTGAGGCCGACCAGTTCCAGGATCTCCTGGACCGCCTTCTTGACGCCGCCCTCGGTGCTGATGCCCTGGATGCGGAACGGCGCGCCGACGATGGCGCCGACCGTGTGCCGGGGGTTCAGGGAGGAGTACGGGTCCTGGAAGATCATCTGCATGTCGCGGCGGAGCGGCCGGAGCCGGCCCTGCGGCATGTGGGTGATGTCCTGGCCCTCGAAGACGACCTCGCCGCCGGTGGGCTCCAGGAGGCGGGTGACCAGGCGGCCGGTGGTCGACTTGCCACAGCCGGACTCGCCGACCAGGCCCAGCGTCTCACCCTTGAAGACGTCGAAGGAGATCCCGTCGACGGCCTTGACCGCGCCGACCTGCCGCTTGAACAGGCCCTTGGTCACGGGGAAGTGCTTCTGCAGGTCCCGGACGGACAGCAGCGGCTCGTTTCCACTGACCGGACTTCCGGCCTCGTCAGTGACAGCGTGTTCGTTGGTTCGCTCGCTCAGCTCGCTCACTGGGTCTCCAGCACTGGCTTGATCTCATTCTCCCACAGCGTGCGCCGCTCGGTCTTGGCCATGTGGCAGCGCACCATGTGCCCGCCCTCGGTTTCGAGCAGGGCCGGAACCTCGGTGTTGGACTTGCCCTCGGTCCGGTCGGCGTAGGGGCAGCGCGGGTGGAACGCGCAGCCGTCGGGCACGTTGATGAGCGAAGGGGGCGAGCCCTTGATCGGCAGCAGCCGTTCAGTGCGCTCGCGGTCCAGCCGCGGCATCGATCCCAGTAGACCCCATGTGTAGGGGTGCTCGGGACGGTAGAAGATGTCTTCGGCGGCGCCGTACTCGATGCACTTTCCGCCGTACATCACCAGGATGTCGTCGGAAAGCTCGGCGACGACGCCCAGGTCGTGGGTGATGATGATCAGTGCGGAGTTGAACTCCCTCTGAAGGTCGCGCATGAGGTCGAGGATCTGCGCCTGCACGGTCACGTCGAGCGCGGTCGTCGGCTCGTCGGCGATGAGCAGTTCCGGGTCGCACGACAGCGCCATCGCGATCATGGCGCGCTGGCGCATGCCGCCGGAGAACAGGTGCGGGTAGTCGTCGACGCGCTTGCCCGGGGTCGGGATGCCGACGCGGCCGAGCATGTCGATGGCGTGCTTGCGGGCGACCGACTTGGACACGTCGTGGTGGATGCGGTACGCCTCGATGATCTGGTCGCCGACCGTGTAGTACGGGTGCATGGCCGACAGCGGATCCTGGAAGATCATCGCCATCTTCTTGCCGCGCAGCCGGCGTACGTGCTCGGGCGTGGCGGAGACGAGTTCCTCGCCGTCGAGCCAGATCTCGCCGGAGATCTTGGCCCGGCCGCCCTTGTGCAGGCCGAGGATGCCGAGGCTGGTGACGGACTTGCCGGAGCCGGACTCGCCCACGATGCCGAGCGTCTTGCCGCGCTCAAGGGTGAACGACAGGCCGTCCACGGACTTGACCAGGCCGTCGTCGGTCGGGAAGTGGACCTTGAGGTCCTTCAGTTCCAGAAAGGTCACGACAGCCTCACTCTCGGGTCCACGACCGCGTAGAGCAGGTCGACGATCAGGTTGGCGGTGACCACGAAGAGGGCGGCCAGCAGGGTCACGCCCATGACCTTGGGCAGGTCCTGGTCGGTGATGGCCTGGATGGCGTACTTGCCGAGCCCGTTGAGGGAGAAGGCGCTCTCCGTCAGTACGGCGCCGCCGATGAGCAGGCCGAAGTCGAGACCGAAGATCGTGATGATGGGCGTCAGCGCCCCGCGCAGCCCGTGTTTGACGACCACTCTGCGTTCCTTCAGGCCCTTGGCCCTGGCGGTGCGGATGTAGTCCTCGTTCATGGTCTCCAGCATTCCGGCCCGGGTCAGGCGCGCGTACCCGGCGGCGAACTGGAAGGCCAGCGTCACCCACGGCAGGATCAGCGCATAGGCCCACAGGGGCAGGGAGTCCTGGATGGTGGTGTAGGTGCCGCCTTGGGCGGCGAAGGCGAAGGGATTTCCGTAGGAGAAGATCTGCAACGCGATGAGCGCGGTGAAGAAGATCGGCAGCGAGACTCCGGCCAGTGCGATGATCATCGCGGTCCGGTCGAAGACGCTGCCTCTTCGCAAGGCCGACAGCACGCCGATGCCCACGCCCAGGCCCACCCAGAGGACGGCGGCGCCCAGGGCGAGCGACAACGTGACCGGGAGCCGGTTCATCAGGTCGGGGAACACCGGCTGCTGCGTGATGAACGAGTAGCCCAGGCAAGGCGGCGGGCACTGCTCGACACCGGCGCCGTAGTCGTACTCCGCCCCGGCGACGATGCCCTTGACGTACCTCCCGTACTGGACGACCAGCGGGTCGTTGAACCCGAGCCGTTCCGCCGCGAGCTTGGCGGTCTCCCCGGTGGCGGTACGGCCGACGTAACGGCTGGCCATGCCCTCGGGGGTGGCGCCGGCGAGTTGCGGCACGAGGAAGAAGATCGCGAACGTGACCATGCTCACGATTCCGAGCATGACCACCGCGCCGATCAGACGCCTGATGATGTATGTGACCACAGTGCCCGGCCCGGTGGCCGCCGGGAGGATCGCTCCCGGCGGCCACCTGTGGCCTTCACCTGCCTTTAACTACTCGTTGACTGCGGGAAGAGGACCTACTCGACGCCCATCGCGACGTAGTCGTACATCTGCTGGCCGTCGGAGACGAGGACGTTGGTCACGCCCTTGCCGCGGACGAGCAGCGACTTGGCCCAGATGCCCGGCATGATGACGGACTCTTCCATGACCCGCTTGTCGATCTCCGCCCACATCGGCTCACGCTTGGCGACGTCGGCCTCGACGCGCGCCTTGTCGAGCATGGCGTCCACGTCGGGGATGCGGACCGAGGTGTTGGACGAGCCGCCGCCCTCACGGATGACGCGGCTGTCGGTGATCTGCTGCAGGAAGCCGTAACCGTCAGGCCAGTCGGAGCCCCAGCCGTTGACGACCAGGCCCAGGTTCTCCTTCACGACGAAGGACGGCCTGCCGGCGAAGCTGGAGAAGTAGTCCTTCAGCGGGTACGGCTTGATGGTGACGTTGATGCCGGCGCGGGCCAGCGAGTCCTTGATCGCCTCGGCGGTCGCCTTCTCCTTGGGGCGCTCGGCGCGGTAGGAGACGGAGGTCTCGAAGCCGTTCGGCTGACCGCACTTGGTCAGGTGCTCCTTGGCCTTGGCGATGTCGCCCTTGCCCTCGGGAGAGGGGTAGAGGTCGATCTTCTGGGCGCCGGGGATCGTCGGCGGCAGCAGGTTGGTCGCGATCTCGCCACCGGTCGAGCCGCCGTAGGCGGCGACGTAGCCGGTCTTGTCCATCGCGTACTGCACGGCGATCCGGCAGTCCTTGTTGTCGAGCGGCTTCACCGTCGGGTTGATCGAGGTGTACCAGAGGCGCTGGATGGTGATGTTGTCGGCGCGGGCCTTCAGAGCCGGGTCCGGCAGGACCTTGCTCAGCGCGGCCGGCTGGACACCGGTGCCCTCGATGGCGACGTGGAGGTCACCGGAGATGACCCGGTTGTCCATGTCGTCGGCGTTGACGTTCGTCGTGACCTCGTACTTGTCCGGCAGGGCCGGACGGTTCGGGTCGACGGCCTCGCTCCAGTGCGGGTTACGGACCAGCGTGAAGCCCTTGCCGATCTCGTTCTTCTCGAACATGTACGGACCGGAGGAGATCACGTGCTCGCGGTACTTCGCGCCGGTGTCCTTGGCCTCGGGGACCGGGATCGTCGGCGACATCTGGACGATGTAGTCGAAGCCGGAGTAAGGCTCCTTGAGGTGGAAGACGACGGTCTTGTCGTCCGGAGCCTCGACGGCGGAGCTGAAGTCGGCGCCCTTCGACTTGTACGGGCCCTTGTAGTCCTTGGGCCAGTTCAGCATGTCGTTGAGGTAGGTGGGGCCGTTGGGGAAGGTCACCTTGTCGAAGGCGCGGGCCACCGCGTACGCGACGTCCTTGGCCACGATCGGGGTGCCGTCCTCGTACTTCAGGCCGTCACGCAGCGTGTAGGTCCAGGTCTTGAAGTCGGCGCTCGGCTTGCCGGCCTCCGCGGCCAGGTCCGGAACCGGCTTGGCGCCCTCGGCCCCGGGCTTGCCGGGGAAGAACATCAGGGCGCGGCCGTACAGGCGGATGAAGTTCCACGAGTAGCCGTAGTAGGTGTCGGCCGGGTCGAGGGAGTCCCAGTCACCGGAGTTCGCCAGCTTGAGGGTGCCGCCCTTCTTCGTGGACGGGTTGAACACCCCCGTCAGCGCGGCGTTGAACTCCTCCTTGACGGCGGGCTTGCCTGACTCGCCGGCCTTGGGAGGCGTCTGGGTGCTGGTGCCTCCACAGGCCGCCAGGCCCATGGCGAGCGCCGCGACGAGCGCGGCCTTCGCCAGAGCGGGCTTTTTCATCATCTCTTACTACACCCCTTGTAGGTAGGAGCCAGGAAATTGCGGTGGTCGGTCATGCGGTGGTCGGACAGGTCATCGGTTGCCGCGCGGGTCGAGCGCGTCGCGCAGGCCGTCACCGAAGAGGTTGAAGGCGAGCACGGTGAGGAAGATCGCGAGACCCGGGAAGATCGCGTAGTGCGGGACGGTGTAGATGCGCGCCGCGTCCGAGAGCATGCCGCCCCAGGTCGGGGTCGGCGGGCGCACGCCCACACCGAGGAAGCTCAGCGCCGCCTCGAACAGGATGTTCGACGGGATCAGCAGCGTCGAGTAGATGAGGATCGGGGCCACGAGGTTGGGCAGGACCTCACGGAAGATGATGTACGGCCCGCGCGCCCCCAGGCTCCTGGCGGCGTCGACGAACTCCCGCTCGCGCAGCGAGAGCGTCTGGCCCCGGACGATACGCCCGATGTAGGGCCAGTTGAAGAAGCCGATGATGAAGATCAGCAGGGAGACGCGCAACGAGTCGCCGGAGAGCCCGAACGCGGTGTCGGGCACCACACCGGCCAGGGCGATGGCGAACACCAGCAGCGGGAAGGCCAGGAACACGTCCATGAGGCGGCTGATGACGGTGTCGACCCAGCCGCCGAAGAAGCCGGCCGTGACGCCGAGGATGGTGCCGATGCCGACCGAGAGCAGCGTGGCCAGGAAGGCGATGAGCAGCGAGATGCGCGCGCCGTAGACGACGCGGCTGAAGATGTCGCGGCCCCACTGCGGGTCGACGCCGAAGAGGAAGTCCCAGCTGATCCCGCCGAAGCGGTCCTTGGGGATCTGGGTCTCCTGGTCGATCATGTCGCGGTGGAACTCGAGCGGCGGGTGCCCGAACCACTTCACGATCAGCGGAGCGAAGACCGCGACCAGAATCAGGAAGATGATGACGCCGGCGCCGACCATGGCGACCTTGTCGCGCTTCAGGCGCAACCACGCGATCTGCCCCAGTGAACGGCCCTGGATCGCCTTGCGGTCCACGCCCGTTACCACGGCTTCAGGAACTGCTTCCTTCGCCGACTCGGGAACATCCAGCGGTGCGGTCATGCGCGCCCTCCCACGCCCGCACCCGCAATGCCAGAAGTTGTGCGCATTGACCTCTGGCCCCCTGGGTTGCAGACGACATCGTCCGTTCGGCGGTACCCGGTCAGGGACCGCCGTGATTGCAGGACCGTATGTCACGGCCCCAGGGTGCAGAATGTATGCGCTGAGCTGCGCTGACTAGTCCCTCAGACAGCTATGTGGCTCAACTGTGATTCTCGTGAAACTCATTCGTATTGATCTTGACGTGTTTGTCTACACGCAGTTCCGGTTGGGTCTCGGAACTGTGACATTGCACCGATTTCACCCGATACCGCGGCGCTTCAGGATCTCCTCGATGTCAGAGAAGTCATCGTCTTTTGCCCGCCCCTTGGAGGGGGCGGGCGACGGATTGACGGCCTGCGGCGCCGTGGCCGCCTGCGCGGCCGGCGTCTCGCCCGTCTTGACCCCGCTCTTGACCTTCGCCTGCTTGGGCTGCTTCGGTGTGGCCCCGCCGACGCCGCGCTTGCGCATCACGCCGGAGACCACGAACAGCACCACCGCCAGCCCCGCCAGCCCGACCCCCGCCCACACGAACGGGTTGATGACCCCCGCGACCAGCCCGGTCACGAACCCGACCACGGACGCCACGATCCCCCAGATCAGCGCGTGGGCCCCGGTCAGGTAGGCGGCCATGGGCAGCAGCGACCACGCCACCCCGCGGATCCCGGCGGTGGCGCCCCTGCGCCGCCAGGCCAGGAAGCTCAGCACCAGCCCCAGGCCGGTAGCCCCGGCACAGACCGGCAGCCCCAAAACGGTGTTGACCATGCCCACATCCCCTAGCTCTCGGTTACACCCATCCTGGCACGCGCACGCGCGCCGCCCCCTCCTCCCTAAGAACGGCCGATCCCCTAGGGGAGGTTCCGCCGATCTCGTCTTCCCCACCCACGACGCGCCTGCGAGCTCTTGTGCCAGTGCGACAGCGAGCTCTTCTGTCGCCACGACGGCGAACACTTCTGGCGTTGCGATGGCGAACTCTTGCGTCAGTGCGACGGCGAACACTTCTGTCGCTGCGATGGCGAGCTCTCGTGTCAGTGCGACGGCGAACACTTCTGTCGCTGCGATGGCGAGCTTTTGTGTCAGTGCGACGGCTTCGCCGTCTTTTCACCTCTCCCTTACGGCTCCGCCCCCGCACACCCGCCCCACCGCCGTGTGCGGACGCCCGTCAAGCGCCGCTCGTGAGGGCTCACGGGGTCCCCGCCGTAACGCCGCCCCCATGACACGCGGCGCGGCCGGCTCGCCGGGGCTCAAGAGACACGGTCCACCCGAGGCACGACAACGCAACGCCGGGGCTGCTCCACGGGCATGCGTCGGCCAGGGCGGTCCCGTGTGTGCCGTGATCGCGTGTCTGGTGGAGTTAGACGGGGCGGGGGGCCGGGGTGTGGGTGGTGACCAGGTCGCGTAGGTGGGCCGGGGTTATCTCTGACAGGGAGGAGACGACCAGGCGGCCGGGGGCGGGTTCTATGGGGAGGAGACTGGGGACCGCCACCACCGCGCAGCCCGCGGCCGTTCCCGCCGCCACGCCGTTCGGGGAGTCCTCCAGGACCACGCTGCGGGCCGGGGAGACGTCCAGCAGGCCCGCGGCGGTCAGGTAGGGCTCGGGGTCGGGCTTGGTGCGTTCGACGTCGTCGGCGGTGATGATGACGTCGAAGTGGTCACGGCCCACGAAGGCCAGGATGGCTTCGGCGATCTCCTTGAGCGACGAGGTGACCAGTCCCACCGGCACACCTTCGGCGCGCAGGGCCCCCAGCAGTTCCAGGGCGCCGGGCATCACGTCGACGCCGCCCGCCAGGCGGGCCACCATGCCGTCGATCATCCAGGTGCGCAGGGTCTGCGGGGGCACCGAGGAGCCGGACACGTCCAGCATGTAGGCGACGGTGCGCTCCATGGAGCCGCCTACGAGGTGGGTCTGGTGCTCGTGGTTCCATTCGCCGCCGAGCCTGGCCATGCAGTCGGTCTCCACCAGCAGCCACACCTTCTCGGTGTCGACCAGAAGCCCGTCCATGTCGAAGAACGCCGCGTCCATCCATCCCCCGTTCCGTCCGGTTGCCACCCCTGCCCAGGGGCAGAGTTCAACAGCCACCCGTGCCTCCACATTCCCAGCCGACGAGAATTCACCGTCAACCGGGTCCCACGAACCGCCCCAACAGCCTTGGCAACACCTATATCCCCAGATAACACGTTCCCAGCAGGCCCCAACATCCAACCCCCGCACCCACCCGGCCCCGGAAGCCCGGCCAGACCCCCGGCCGCCGGCCCGAGGCCGGCGACGCGCGACTCGGCGTGGAGGTTCAGAAGCCGCGGCGCGCCCGGTCCCGGACCGAACCCGCCGGTCCCGGACCGAACCCAGGCCCTGCGGGAGCTCGCCTCCACGTGCGGCGCGTGCCTGCTCGCCGGGGCGACCGGGCCAGAGCGCCGGGCAGGCCGGTGACCACGGTGGGTGGCCGGGCGTGCCTCGTCGCGGCGGGGCGTGTGTCCGGCTGCCGGGCGCACGGACCGAGTGGCCCGCCCGCGACGGCGGGCGGTGGCCTGCTCGGCTTGCCGTAACGGAGAACAGGGCACTGCCCGCGAGACGACCAACCCGAACGGGCTTGCCGCAACGGAGAACAGGCCACCGACCGCGAGACGACCAACCCGAACGGGCTTGCCGCAACGGAGAACAGGCCACCGACCGCGAGACGACCAACCCGAACGGGCTTGCCGCAACAGAGAACAGGCCACCGACCGCGAGACGACCAACCCGAACGGGCTTGCCGCAACAGAGAACAGGCCACCGACCGCGAGACGCCGACCCCGCTACACGTTGAAGTACTTCGCCTCCGGGTGGTGGGCGACGAGGGCGCTGGTGGCTTGTTCGGGGTGGAGCTGGAACTCCTCCGACAGGGTCACCCCGATGCGCTCCGGGTCCAGTAGCTGGAAGAGCTGGACCTGGTCCTCGAGGTTGGGGCAGGCGGGGTAGCCGAAGGAGTAGCGGCAGCCCTGGATGTTGACCTTGAGCATGTCGTCCAGCGACTCCTCGCCCCCGATGCCCCACTCGGAGCGGACGCGGGCGTGCCAGTATTCGGCCAGCGCCTCGGTGAGCTGGACGGACAGGCCGTGGAGTTCGAGGTAGTCGCGGTAGGCGTCCTTGGCGAACAGCTCTGCGGTGGCTTCGGAGATCTTGCCGCCCATCGTGGCCACCTGGAAGCCGACCATGTCGACCTCGCCCGAGTCCTTGGAGCGGAAGAAGTCCGACAGGCACAGGTGCCGGTCGCGGCGCTGGCGCGGGAAGGTGAAGCGGGTGCGCTCGTTGCCGGCGTCGTCGAGGATGATGAGCGAGTCGCCGTCGCTCACGCACGGGAAGTAGCCGTAGACGACCGCCGCCTCCAGCAGGCCCTCGGTCTGCATGCGGTCGAGCCACATGCGCAGCCTCGGGCGGCCCTCGGTCTCGACGAGCTCCTCGTAGCCGGGGCCGTCGCCGCCGCGGGTGGGCTTGAGGCCCCACTGACCGAGGAAGAGCGCGCGCTCGTCGAGGAAGGCGGAGTACTCGGCGAGCGAGATGCCCTTGACGATGCGGTCACCGGTGAACGGCGAGCGCGGCAGCGGGTTGTCGGCGGCCACGTCGGAGCGGGCGGGCAGCGCCTCCACGGGGGTGCGGACCAGGGTGGCGCCGGACTTGACGCGGCGCTCGCGCAGCGGCGGCAGCGTGGCACCCTCGACGCCGCGCTTGACGGCCATGAAGGAGTCCATGAGGCGCAGGCCCTCGAAGGCGTCGCGGGCGTAGCGGACCTCGCCCTGGAAGAGCTCGGCCAGGTCCTGCTCGACGTAGGCGCGGGTGAGGGCGGCGCCGCCGAGCAGCACCGGGTAGCGCTCGGAGATGCCCCGGGAGTTCATCTCCTCGAGGTTCTCCTTCATGATGACGGTCGACTTGACCAGCAGGCCGGACATGCCGATGACGTCGGCCTTCTGCTCGTCGGCGGCCTCCAGGATGGCGCTGACCGGCTGCTTGATGCCGAGGTTGACGACCTCGTAGCCGTTGTTGGACAGGATGATGTCGACGAGGTTCTTGCCGATGTCGTGGACGTCGCCCTTGACGGTGGCCAGCACGATGCGGCCCTTGGTCTCGCCCTCGACCTTCTCCATGTGGGGTTCGAGGTAGGCGACGGCGGTCTTCATGACCTCCGCCGACTGCAGCACGAACGGCAGCTGCATCTGCCCGGAGCCGAACAGCTCACCGACGGTCTTCATCCCGTCGAGCAGCGTGTCGTTGATGATCTCCAGGGCGGGGCGCTGGCCGAGGGCCTCGTCGAGGTCGGCCTCCAGGCCCTTCTTCTCGCCGTCGATGATGCGGTGCTTGAGCCGCTCCCCCAGCGGCATGGCGGCGAGTTCGGCCGACTTGCTCTGGCGCATCGCGGCGGCGTCGACGCCTTCGAACAGGTCCATGTAGCGCTGCAGCGGGTCGTAGCCCTCGCGGCGGCGGTCGTAGACCATGTCGAGGGCGACCTGGCGCTGCTCGTCGGGGATGCGGGCCATCGGCAGGATCTTGGAGGCGTGCACGATGGCCGAGTCGAGGCCGGCGTTGACGCACTCGTTGAGGAAGACCGAGTTGAGCACGATGCGGGCGGCCGGGTTGAGGCCGAAGGAGATGTTCGACAGGCCCAGCGTCGTCTGCACGCCGGGGTAGCGCCGCTTGAGCTCGCGGATGGCCTCGATGGTCTCGACGCCGTCGCGGCGGGTCTCCTCCTGGCCGGTGGCGATGGGGAAGGTCAGGCAGTCGACGATGATGTCCTCGACCCGCATGCCCCAGTTGCCGGTCAGGTCGTCGATGAGGCGGCTGGCGACGCGCACCTTCCAGTCGGCGGTGCGGGCCTGGCCCTCCTCGTCGATGGTCAGGGCGACGACGGCGGAGCCGTGCTCGCTGACCAGCCGCATGATCTTCTGGAAGCGGGAGTCGGGGCCGTCGCCATCCTCGTAGTTGACGGAGTTGACGGCGGCGCGACCGCCCAGCATCTCCAGTCCGGCCCGCAGTACCTCGGGCTCGGTGGAGTCGAGCATGATCGGCAGCGTGGAGGCGGTGGCGAAGCGGAAGGCCAGTTCCTTCATGTCGGCCACGCCGTCGCGGCCGACGTAGTCGACGCACAGGTCGAGCATGTGGGCGCCGCCGCGGGCCTGGTCGCGGGCGGTCTCGACGCAGTCGTCCCAGCGGCCTTCGAGCATGGCCTCGCGGAAGGCCTTGGAGCCGTTGGTGTTGCAGCGCTCGCCGATGGCCAGGTAGCTGGTGTCCTGGCGGAAGGGGACCGTCTGGTAGAGCGAGGAGGCGCCGGGCTCGGGGTGGGGGCGGCGGTTGACCACCTCGCGCCCGCGCACGCGGTCGACGACCTGGCGCAGGTGCTCGGGGGTGGTGCCGCAGCAGCCGCCGACCAGGGACAGGCCGTAGTCGCGGGTGAAGGTCTCGTGCGCGTCGGACAGCTCTTCCGCGCTGAGCGGGTAGTAGGCGCCGTCGGAGGTGAGCACGGGCAGGCCCGCGTTGGGCATGCACGACAGCCTGGTACGCGAGTGGCGGGCGAGGTAACGCAGGTGCTCGCTCATCTCGGCCGGTCCGGTGGCGCAGTTGAGGCCGATGACGTCGACGCCGAGGGGTTCGATCGCGGTGAGCGCCGCGCCGATCTCGGAGCCGAGCAGCATGGCGCCGTTGGTCTCGATGGTGACCTGGGCGATGACCGGCACGTCGCGCCCGGAGTCGGCCACGGCCCGCTTGGCGCCGATGACGGCGGCCTTGACCTGGAGGAGGTCCTGGCAGGTCTCGATGATGAGCGCGTCGGCGCCGCCGGAGATCAGGCCGGCCGCGTTGTCCATGTAGGCGTCGCGCAGCTTCTCGTACGGCAGGTGCCCCAGCGTCGGCAGCTTGGTGCCCGGTCCCATGGAGCCGAGGACGAAGCGCGGGTGGTCGGGCGTGGACCAGTGGTCGGCGCGCTCGCGCGCGATGCGCGCCCCGGCCTCGGAGTACTCGAAGACGCGCTCGGGGATGTCGTACTCCCCCAGCGCCGCGAAGTTCGCGCCGAAGGTGTTGGTCTCCACGCAGTCGACGCCCACCTCGAAGTAGGCGTCGTGCACGCTCTGCACGATGTCGGGCCGGGTGACGTTGAGGACCTCGTTGCACCCTTCGAGGTCCAGGAAGTCCTCGAGCGTGGGATCGGCTGCCTGCAGCATCGTCCCCATGGCCCCGTCGGCGACCATTACGCGCTGGGACAGTACTTCGCGGAAGGATGGGGAGTTGCTCATGGGCCCCAGCTTATCGGCTGCGATCGAGGCGCTATGGTGCCGGGGAAGATATTCAATAAAGCGTCCAATAGGAGGCGCTGTGCGTTATCAGACCATTCTCGTCGGGACCGACGGTTCCTCCTCTTCCCTGCGCGCCGTCACCGCCGCCGCCGAACTGGCCGCGGCGACCCGCGCCCGGCTGGTGGTGGCCTGCGCCTACCTGCCGATGCGCGAGAGCGAGCGGGCCCCGGCGGCCGACCGGCTGGGCGAGCTGGCGTACAAGGTGAGCGGGTCGACGCCGGCCGAGGACACGCTGCGGGCGGCGCGCGAGAGCGCGGTGGCCGCGGGGGCCGGGGAGGTCGTGCTGGCGGCCGAAGAGGGCGAGGCCGTGGACGTGCTGGTCCGGCTGGCCGGCGAGTACCGGGCCGAACTGCTCGTGGTGGGCAACAGGGGGCTGAACTCGCTGGCCGGGCGGCTGCTGGGATCGGTGCCCTCCGGCGTCTCGCACCGGGCCGGGTGCGACGTGCTCATCGTGCGCACCACGTCGGGGCGGTGACGCCCGTACCAGGCAGTACGCCCGTGGCGCAACGAGATCAGTGACGCGAGACCCCCCTCAGCGCATAGGCTTAGTCGAATGCCAGCCGAAGGAGGAGGCGACACGTGATCGAGCTCGAAAGGTTCCCCGAGCTCGTCGACCCGGTGCTGATCGCCGCGTTCGAGGGGTGGAACGACGCGGGCGAGGCCTCCAGCGGTGTCATCAGCCACCTGGAGAGCGCCTGGAAGGCGGAGCCGCTGACCGAGCTCGATCCCGAAGACTATTACGACTTCCAGGTGACCAGGCCGGTGGTGGAGCTGACCGACGGGGCCGAGCGTCGCATCGTCTGGCCGACGACGCGGTTCTCGCTGGCCAGGCCGCCGGGGTCCGAGCGCGACGTCGTGTTGCTGCGGGGCATCGAGCCGAACATGCGCTGGAAGTCGTTCTGCGAGGAGATCATCGAGGTCTGCCGCGAGCTGGGCATCGAGACGACGGTCATGCTGGGCGCCCTGCTCAACGACTCGCCGCACACCCGCCCGGTGCCGATCCTGGGCACCGCCTCCGACGAGGGGCTGGCGCGTTCGCTCAACCTGGAGCTCAGCCGCTACGAGGGCCCGACGGGCATCGTGGGGGTGCTGCAGCACGCCTTCGCGCTGGGCGGGCTGAGCGCGATCTCCCTGTGGGCCTCGGTGCCCCACTACGTCGCCCAGCCGCCCAACCCGAAGGCGACGCTGGCGCTGCTGCGCCGTCTGGAGGACGTGCTGGAGATCTCCATGCCGCTCGGCGAGCTCGACGAGGAGGCGCGCGCGTGGGAGCACGGCGTGGACGAGCTGGCCTCGCAGGACAGCGAGGTGGCCGAGTACGTCAAGGAGCTGGAGGAGCGCAAGGACGCCGCGGAGCTGCCCGAGGCCAGCGGCGACGCCATCGCGGCGGAGTTCGAGCGGTATCTGCGGCGCCGCGACCGCGATACTGACAGCTGATTCTCAGGTCATTGTTGCCATATTTCTCCCGGGTTTCAGGTAATAATCAGTGACCCGCGCCATTTGCACACAGTTGGAACACCAGCCGGCAACAATTGCATAACCAGGAGAAACACGGCTCCATAACAACGGCGAAATCGCCGGGTGCCACGTCGAACCTACCCATGTGACTGCGCACGTTAGGCCAACCATGGCGACTCCCCACCTAGATCCGCACCAAAGAAGTCAGGACACCAGGCGGCGCGTACTCGAGATGGCCGTCTCGCTCCGCGAGGACCGCACCGGCGGGCCCGTGGACCACTTCCTCGCCCTGCTCCAGGATCGCCTGCCCCTGTGGCTGCGCATCCTGCACGACCTCTCGCATCTGGTCGGCAAGGGCCGCGTCAACGACAACCTGCTGCCCATCGCACGGGCCGGGATCGACTACTACGCCGAGATCCAGTCGGCGGCGCTGCCCGCCTTCACCTCGCCGAGCGTGACGGTCCGCTTCCGCGAGGCGATCCGCGACAACGGCCTCGGGCCGCTGGCCGAGATCGCGCCGCTGGCGGCCTACCTCGGCGCCGAGCAGCGGATCGGCCGGGTGACCGCCGCGGCGGATCCCGATGCCAGCGCCCGCCTCCTGCTGGCGGGATGCTTCAGGCACGCCTACAACGAGATGTTCTTCGGGGCCTATTCCGGGCCCACGCGTGACGTGAGCGCGGAGGAGATCGTCCGCGAACTCCGTCTTGAATCCGGCTAAAGCGTCATAAACAGGTTTTGAGGGTACGGCGGAGCGTCGCCGTACCCTCTTTGTTGTCCGCGAACCCTGAGGAGAGCCATATGGAAACGGGTGAACCCGAGCTGCGGGCGCACCGGCGCCGCCCGCTGGGCTGGGTGCTCGGCGGGGCGGTGCTGGTGGCCGCCTGGGCCGGCGGCGGGCGGTTGCCGTCGTTCGGCGCGCTCACGTACGCGGTCGTGGGCGTGGTCGGAGTGGTCGCGCTGGTGGCGGCGCTGTGGCCGGGACTGCCGCGGCCGGAGGCGCCGCGGCGGCTGTCCGCGCCGGGGTGGCAGGTGTGGGTGGCGCTGTTCACGGCGTTCGGCGTGTGGGAGGTGTGGGCGCTGCTGGCGGGCGACGACCCCGGGCAGCCGACGCTCAGCGACCTGCTGGATCCGCTGCTGCTGTCGCCGGACTGGCGGGGCTTGTTCTGGGTGGCGTGGCTGGTGGTCGGATGGGGGCTGGTGCGGCGATGACGTGGGAGATCACGGTCTTCGGCTATGTGGCGGCGGCGGTGGCCATGCTGGTGCTGGAGGTGGTCGCGCGGCTGCCCGGGTCCACGACGCCGACGGCGGGCGACTGCTTCGCCTGGGTGATGCGTCATCCGGCGGGCCGCGTGCTGGTCATCCTGTCGTGGTGGTGGGTGGGCTGGCACTTCCTGGCCCGCTGAACGTCGTCGAACCGCCGCCAGATCAGCGCCGCCAGGCTGGGGTCGGCGCCGATGGGGTCGCTGACCAGGGCGGCGCCGGAGTGCCGGAGGCGGGTGTGGAAGAAGCCGGGAGCCAGGAGGTAGGAGGCGAGCGCCGTCCTGCGGCTCCACTCCCGGGGCAGGGCGGGGGTGCCCGACGCGGCGAAGGCGGCGGTGACCGGGCGGCCCAGCCGTACCGACAGCAGGCGGGCCTGGGCGCGCACGCCGGCCAGGGCCGCGGGGTCGGAGGATCCGGCGGCGGCGAGCACCACCGCGTCGTCCGGGCGCAGCCCGGCCTCGGTGAGGCGGCGGGCCAGGGCCTGCGACAACAGCGGGTGGGGACCCAGCGGGCGGGCCAGGCGCGCGTCGGGGCGGACGCGGGAGACGATGTCGGGCAGGTCGACGTGCGCGTGGTAGCCACCGGCCAGCAGGAGCGGGACGATCGTCACCGGGCCGGGCAGGCCGGGGAGCACGCCGGCCAGGAGAGGGCGGCTGATCTCCAGGTAGGCGAGGTGCACGCGGCGGCCGGGGCGGCGGGCGCGGACCGCTTCCGCCAGGTCGCGCAGGACGGCCTCGCCGCGGGCGTCGCGGGTTCCGTGGGCGGCCAGGACCAGCGTCACCGGACCGCCAGGCGGTAGCCGCGCTTGACGACCGTCTCCACGATCCCGAGCGGGCCCAGGGCGCGGCGCAGGCGGGTGATGGCCATCTCGACGGCGTGCTCGGCCGACTCGCGGGCGGGGCTGCCGGGCAGGACGAGGCGCAGCTCCGCGCGGGCCACGACGTGTCCCGGCTTGTCGGCCAGGCGCTTGAGCACGGCCATGGGCGCGGGCGGCAGGGGCCGCAGCTCGCCGTCCACGACGACGGCGTGACCGCGGATCTCCAGCCGGTGCCCGCCCGCGGTGACGCGCGCGACGCCGAACTCGGGCAGGTGCCTGGCCAGCGCCCGTGCCAGCGCGCCGAGGCGCGAGCGCTCCGGCTGCAGTGTGGGCACGCCGCGCTCGACCAGCGGGTGCGCGGTGACCGGGCCCACGCAGGCCGCCACGACGCCGTCGGAGAACGCCCCCAGCAGCGCCTCCTCCTGGCCGCGGGCGCGGGCCTCGCGGAGCATGGCGAGGACGGCGGGGGCACTGGTGAAGGCGACCGCGTCCACCCCGCCGGTGACGGCCTGGTTGACCAGGCGGCGCAGCGGCGAGGTGTCGCGGTGGGGCAGCCAGCGGTAGACGGGCACCTCGATCACCTGAGCGCCCGCGCGCCGCAGGTCGGCCACGAATCCGGTCAGGGGCTCGCCGTGCAGCTGTACGGCGATGCGCCGCCCGCCCAGATCCTGCGCCAGCAGGTACTCCTTGACCTCGTCGCACGACTCGGTGGCCGGGGTCCAGTGGTCGCTGAGCCCGGCGGCGCGCACCGCTCCCCTGGCCTTGGGCCCGCGGGTGAGCAGGCGGGCCCCGGTCAGGCGTTCGGCCAGCTCGCCGGAGAGCCCCCAGCCCTCGGCGGCGGCCATCCACCCGCGAAAGCCCACCCCGGTGGTGATCACGACGTCGTCGATGGGCGCGGCGAGGGCCAGGCGCGTGGCGTCCAGCAGGTCGCCGTCCTGTTCCAGCGGGACCAGGCGGATGGCGGGCGCGCTGACCACGCGGGCGCCGCGCCGTTGCAGCAGCGCGCCGAACTCCTCGCGCCGCCGGGTGGCCGTCACGCCCACGGTGAACCCGGCCAGCGAGTCGGGCGCCGTCTCCGGCGCGGTCCGGCCGGTCATGCCCGCACCTCGACGTGCTCGCCCCGCAGCCGGATGGGATGGACGGGGACCGCCTCGCCGCCTCCGTCCAGGCATTCCCCGCTGACCAGCGAGAACACCTGCTTGTGCATGGGTGAGGCCACCGTGGGCTCGCCGCCCCTGGTGCCGACGATGCCGCGGGACAGAATGTAGGCGCCGCTGAACGGGTCCCGGTTGCCGACGGCGTACACCCGGCCGTCGAAGTCGCGGAACACGGCGATCTGACGGCCGTTCACCAGCGCGCAGACGCCGCGCTCCGGCAGCAGGTCGGTGTAGCGGCAGACTGTGGTCCACACACCGTGTAGCAGCGTGGTCATCCCACGACCTCCAAGGGGATCAGAACGGGCTGGATCTGCTCGCGCACCGTCTCGAAGGAGATGGACGGGTCGGGCGTGCCGGGGGCGTTGACGAAGCTGACGAAGCGGGCGAGCTTGCCGGGGTCCTCCAGCGTGGCCCGCCACTCGTCCTCGTATCCGGCCACGTGCCGCGCCATCCGCGCGTCCAGGTCGGCGCAGATGCCCAGCGAGTCCTCGACGACGACCTCGCGCAGGTAGCCGAGGCCGCCCTCCAGCCCTTCGAGCCAGGCGGCGGTGCGCTGGAGCCGGTCGGCGGTGCGGATGTAGAACATCAGGAAGCGGTCGATGGTCCGGACCAGCTCGGCGGTGCCCAGGTCGGCGGCCAGCAGGTCGGCGTGGCGCGGGGTGAAGCCGCCGTTGCCGCCGACGTAGAGGTTCCAGCCGCTTTCGGTGGCGATGACGCCGAAGTCCTTGGATCGGGCCTCGGCGCATTCGCGGGCGCAGCCGGACACGGCCGACTTCAGCTTGTGCGGGGCGCGCAGGCCCCGGTAGCGCAGTTCGAGAGCGATGGCCAGGCCGACGGAGTCCTGGACGCCGTACCGGCACCAGGCCGAGCCCACGCAGGACTTCACCGTCCGCAGCGCCTTGCCGTAGGCGTGGCCGGACTCGAACCCGGCGTCCACCAGCCGCCGCCAGATGCCCGGCAGCTGCTCCACCCGGGCGCCGAACAGGTCGATCCGCTGCCCGCCGGTGATCTTGGTGTAGAGGCCGAAGTCGCGCGCCACCTCGCCGATGACGATGAGCTTGTCGGGCGTGATCTCGCCGCCGGGCACCCGCGGGACGACGGAGTAGGTGCCGTTCTTCTGGATGTTGGCCAGGAAGTGGTCGTTGGTGTCCTGCAGGGCCGCCCGCTCGCCCTCCAGCACGTGCCCGCTGTGCAGGGAGGCCAGGATCGAGGCGACGGTCGGCTTGCACACGTCGCAGCCCCTGCCGGTGCCGTGCGCGGCGATGAGCTCGGAGAACGTGGTGATCCCGCGTACCCGCACGATGTCGTAGAGCTCGGCGCGGCTGTGGGCGAAGTGCTCGCACAACGCCTTGGGCAGTTCGACGCCGGACTTCTCCAGCAGCCGCTTCAGCATGGGCAGGCACGAGCCGCACGAGCCGCCCGCGCGGGTGCACTCCTTGAGCGCGGGCACGTCGCGGGCGCCGTCCCCGATGGCCTCGCGCACCCGTCCGGCGCTGACGTTGTTGCACGAGCACACCTGGGCGTCGTCGGGCAGGTCCAGGGCGAGGCCGCCGCCGCTGAACAGCAGGTCCGACGGCGCCGCGGGCAGCGCCTTTCCGACGAAGGGCCGCAGCGCGGAGTACGGCGCGGCGTCCCCCACACAGATGCCGCCCAGCAGCGTCGAGGCGTCGTCGGAGACGAACAACCGCTTGTAGACCCCGGCGACCGGGTCCATGTAGGTGACGTCCAGCGCCCCCTCCATCGCCCCGAACTGCGCTACCTCGACGCCGAGCAGCTTCAGCTTGGTCGACAGGTCGGCGCCGCCGAAGACCGAGCGGCCCCCGGTGATCCGGTCGGCGGCCACCTCGGCCATCGTGTTGCACGGCCCGACCAGCCCGTACACCTGCCCACCGGCCAGGGCGCACTCCCCCACCGCGTAGACGGCGGGATCGGAGGTGCGCATGCCGTCGTCGACGACGATGCCGCCCCGTTCGCCGACCTCCAGCCCGCAGGCCCTGGCCAGCTCGTCGCGTGGCCGTACCCCGGCGGAGACCACCACGACGGCGGCCGGCAGCTCCTCGCCGCCGCCCAGCAGCACGCGGCCCGGTTCGATCCGCTCCAGCGACACGCCGGGGCGCACGCCGATGCCGAGCGCCTCGATGTGGCTCTTCAGCACGGCGCCGCCGCCCTCGTCCACCTGGCGCGGCATCAGCCAGGGGGCCAGCTCGACGATGTGGGTGCGCAGCCCGAGACCTTGGAGCGCGTCGGCGGCCTCCAGGCCCAGCAGCCCGCCGCCCACCACGACCCCGCCGTCCCGGCCGGACGCCAGTGCTTGTGCGGCGGCGGCGCGGATGGCGTCCAGGTCGGCGATCGTGCGGTAGACCAGGGCGTCGCCGGCGCCCGGCACCGGGGGCACGAACGGGGCCGAGCCGGTGGCCAGCACCAGGACGTCGTAGGGCTCGACGTGCCCGTCGGCGGTGGTCACGGTGCGGGCCGCGCGGTCGACGGCGGTGACGCGGGAGCTCAGCCGGGTGACGACGCCGCCGGGCGGGGTGTAGGTGAGGTCGGCGGCGCTCGCGCCCTTCAGGTAGGAGGTCAGCGCCACCCGGTCGTAGGCGGGCAGCGGCTCCTCCCCCAGCACCGTGATCCGCCCGTCGTATCCGCGTTCGGCCAGCGACTCCAGCAGCCGCTGGGCGGCGGGGCCGTAGCCGACGACCACGAGCCTGCTCATGCGTTCACCCCTTCCTGCTCGCACAGCCAGTCCACGATGCCCTCGACGGCGTCGCGGCAGGTGCCGCAGCCTGTGGTGGCCCTGGTGGCCGCGCTGACCGCGGCCAGGTCGCGGGCACCCGCCTCCCAGCAGGCGCGGATCTGGCCCTTTGTGACGTTGTTGCAATGGCAGACCTTGGCGGCGTCCGGCATCCGGACGGGGCTGTCGGCCACCGCCCCGGCGCCCGGCAGGCCGGGGAACAGCAGCCCCACGCGGTCGCCGGGCAGCGGGCCGCCGCGGTCGTAGAGCTGGGTGAGGGTGCCGACGGCGTCGCTCTCTCCCAGCAGGATCGCGCCGACCAGGCGGCCGTCGCGGATGACGAGCTTGCGGTACGTGCCGCGGGCTCGGTGGCTGAACCTGACCACCTCGGCCTGGTCCTCCTCCAGGTGCGTCTCACCCATGGCGGCCAGCTCGACGCTGCGCGCCTTGAGGCGGGTGACCAGGCGCGAGCCCCGGTAGCGCGCCTTGCCGCCGGTGATGACGTCGGCGGCGACCGCGGCCTGCTCCCAGGCGGGGGCGACCAGGCCGTAGACGGTGCCGTCGTGCTCGGCGCACTCGCCGATGGCGAAGATCGACGGGTCGTCGGTGCGCAGCTCGTCGTCCACGACGACGGCCCGCCGTACCTCCAGACCGGCCTGCGCGGCGAGTCCGGTGAGCGGGCGCACGCCGCAGGCGAGCACCACGAGGTCGGACTCCACCAGCTCCCGCGCCGCCCCCTCGCCCAGGTGGACGCCGGCATCGGTGATCGCGGTGACGGTGACGCCGGTGCGGATCCCGACGCCCAGCTCGCCCAGCGTCTCGCCGAGCATGAGCCCGGCTTCGGCGTCGAGCTGGCGTTCCATGAGGTGTCCCGCCAGGTGCAGGAGCGTGACGGGCAGGCCCCGCCCGGCCAGGCCGCGCGCGGCCTCCACGCCGAGCAGCCCGCCGCCCACGACGACGGCGCGCCGGGCGTGCGCGGCGGCGGCCACGATGCGCTCACAGTCCCCGAGCGTGCGGAACGGCACCGCCCGCGCCACCCCCGGGATGGGCGGCACGACCGCCTCGCTGCCGGTGGCCAGGACCAGCACGTCGTACGGCTCCCGCCGCCCGTCCCGGGTGATGACCGCCTGGGTGTCGCGGTCGATCTGGACGACCTCGGCGCCGAGGACCGCCTGGACGCCGTGCTCGGCGTACCAGGCGGCGTCCAGCAGGCGTACCTGGTCGGGCCCCGAGCTCCCGGCCAGGACGTTGGACAGCAGCACCCGGTTGTAGGGCTGCCACGGCTCGGCGCCGAAGACGGTGACCTTAACCCGCGGGTCGCGTGCCCGCACCTCGCTGACCAGGCGCGAGCCGGCCATGCCGTTGCCGATGACGACGAGTCTCATGCCACCTTCTCCAGTCTCACGGCGCACACCTTGAACTCCGGCATCCGCGAGGCCGGGTCGAGCGCGGGGTTGGTGAGGCGGTTGACGCCCTCCCAGTGGAACGGCATGAACACGGTGTCGCGCCGGATCGTGGGGGTGATCCTGGCGGCGACCTCCGCGCTGCCGCGGCGGCTGTGCACGCGGACCAGGTCGCCGGCGCCGATGCCGAGCTGTGCGGCGAGGTCGGGGTGGAGTTCGACGAACGGTTCCGGGGCCGCCTCGACCAGGGCGGCGACGCGGCGCGTCTGCGCGCCGCTCTGGTACTGGGCCAGGACCCGGCCGGTGGTCAGGTGCACGGGGTAGTCGTCGTCGGGTTCCTCGGCGGGCGGGCGGTGCTCGACCGGGGTGAAGCGGGCGCGGCCGTCGGGGGTGGCGAAGCGGTCGAGGAAGAGGCGGGGCGTGCCGGGGTGGTCCTCGGCTGGGCAGGGCCAGAACACGCCGGTCTCGGCGGCGATCCGGTCGTAGGTGATGCCGGCGTAGTCGGCGATGCCGCCCGCGCTGGCGCGGCGCAGCTCGTCGAAGACGGCGGGCGGGCCGGCCGTCCAGGTGTGGCCGAGGCCGGCCGCGATGCCCTGGATGATCTCCAGGTCGGTCCTGACCTCGCCGGGCGGCGCGAACGCGCGCCGGCGCAGCAGCACGCGGCCTTCCAGGTTGGTCATGGTGCCGTCCTGTTCCGCCCACTGGGCGGCGGGCAGGACGACGTCGGCCAGCGCGGCCGTCTCCGACAGCACCACGTCGGCGACGACCAGCAGGTCGAGGCGGCGCAGCCGGTCGGCGAGCGTGCCGGAGCGCGGGGCGGACACGACCGGGTTGGAGCCGAACAGCAGCAGCGCCCTGGGGCCCTGCGCGGTGCCGAGCGCGTCCAGGAGCTCCTGGGCGGAACGGCCGGGTCCGGGCAGCGCCGACGGCTCGACACCCCAGACCGCCGCCACGTGGGCGCGCGCCGCCGGATCGTCGATCCTGCGGTAGCCGGGAAGCTGGTCGGCCTTCTGCCCGTGCTCGCGGCCGCCCTGCCCGTTGCCCTGGCCGGTCAGGCAGCCGTAGCCGCTGCCGGGGGTGCCGGGCAGGCCGAGCGCGAGGGCCAGGTTGACGAAGGCGGAGACGGTGTCGGTTCCCTTGGCGTGCTGCTCGGCGCCACGACCGGTAAGGATGTACGCGTTATCCGCATTTTTCAGCATGTGTACGGCAGAGCGCATCCGAGCCACCGGCACCCCGGTGATGCGCTCCACCCGCTCCGGCCACCAGGAGGCCACCGACGTCCGCACCGCCGCGAACCCCGAGGTCCGCGCCGCCACGTACGCCGCGTCCACCCCGCCCTCGGCGATCAGCAGGTGCAGCAGCCCGAGCGCCAGGGCCAGATCGGTGCCCGGCGCCGGTTGCAGGTGCAGCGCCGCCAGCTTGGCGGTGGGCGTCAGCCGCGGATCCACCACGATCAGCCGCGGCCCGCCCAGGTGACGGACGAGCGGCGGCATGGTCTCGGCGACGTTCGCCCCGGCCAGCAGGACGACGTCGGCCCCCGCCAGGTCCGTCAGCGGAAACGGCAGGCCCCGGTCCAGCCCGAACGCCCGGTTGGACGCGGCCGCCGCCGAGGACATGCAGAAGCGGCCGTTGTAGTCGATCTGGCTGGTGCCGAGGGCCACGCGGGCCAGCTTGCCCAGGTGGTAGGCGCTCTCGTTGGTGAGCCCGCCGCCGCCGAAGACCGCCACGCCGTCGGGGCCGTGCTCCGCGCGGATCTCGGCCAGGCGGCCGGACACGTGGTCCAGGGCCTTCCGCCAGGTGGCGGGCTCGCCGTACAGGAGGGGGGTGGTGAGCCGGGCGCCCGGCCTGAGCAGGTCGCCTGCGGTCCAGCCCTTCTGGCACAGCGCCCCTCCCCCGTGCCCGTTGGCCGGGACGTCGGTCCTGGGGGCGATCGCGACCGCGCCGCCGCGCGCGGTGACGGTCATGCCGCACTGCAGCGCGCAGTACGGGCAGTGCGTCTTCACGGACGCGCCGTCGGGGGGTGAGGTCACGGGGTCGATCGTGCTTACGGGTGGTTTCACCCCTGGGTCCCTTCTGTTACCTCTGTGCTAACAGCGGCTCACCGCGCGTGTGAGCTCTATACGCGGGCGTGGGCGAGGCTGGGCAGGCGGGCCGCGCCGAGCGTGCGCAGGTAGCACCACCAGGTCAGCGCGGTACAGGCGGCGTAGAAGAGGGCGAAGGCCAGGAAGGCCGCCGCGGGGCTGCCGGTCTGGGCGAACGACATGCCGAAGCCCCGGTTGATGAGGAATCCGCCGAAGGCCCCGACCGCGGAGATGATGCCGATCGCGGCCGAGGCCTGGCGCTTGCCGTACACGAGGGCCTGCTCGCCCGCGCCGCGCTCGGCGCGCGCCTTCGCCCGGAAGATGGCCGGGATCATGCGGTACGTCGAGCCGTTGCCGATGCCCGAGGTCACGAACAACAGCTGGAAGGCCAGGAAGAACGCCCAGAACCCGCCACCCGCCGCGGCCGCCCACGTGAGCAGCACGCCCGCGCCCATCGCGGCGAACGTCCAGAACGTCACCCGCGCGCCGCCCAGCCGGTCGGCCAGCCACCCGCCCACGGGCCGGATCAGTGAGCCGGCCAGCGGTCCGGCGAAGGCCACCGCCGTCCATGGCGCCGCCGGGAACAGGCTCTTGGCCAGCAGCGGGAAGGCGGTGGAGTAGCCGATGAACGAGCCGAACGAGCCGATGTAGAGGAACGACATGATCCACGTCTGGGCGCTGCGGGCGACGGCGAGCTGCTCGCGCGGCTCGGCCTTGGCGGTGGCCAGGTTGTCCATGAAGAACCAGGCGCAGACCGCCGACACCACGATGAACGGCACCCAGAACCAGCCCGCCGCCGCCAGCCCCAGCGCGCCGATCACCAGCGGCACCACGAGCTGCACCGAGCTGACCCCGATGTTGCCGCCCGCCGCGTTGAGCCCGAGCGCCGAGCCCTGCTTACTCTGCGGATAGAAGTAGGTGATGTTGGCCATGCTGGAGGCGAAGTTCCCGCCGCCGAGACCGGCGGTGGCCGCGATCACCAGCAGCACCCAGTACGGCGTGGCCGGATCGCTCACCGCGAACCCGAGCGCGATCGCGGGGATGAGCAGCAGCAGCGCGCTGACCACCGTGAACGTCCGCCCGCCGAACTTGGCGGGCCCGAAGGTGTACGGCAGGCGCAACGCCGAGCCGACCAGGTTCGGCAGCGCCACCAGCCAGAACAGCTCGTCGGTGGACAGGTCGAGGCGGCCCGTCTTGGCCGCCACCACGCTCCACAGCGTCCAGACGGTGAAGCCGAGGTGCTCGGCCAGGATGGAGAAGACGAGGTTGCGCCGGGCGACCTTCTTGCCGGTGCGCTCCCAGAAGGCGGGGTCGTCGGGGTGCCATTCGGCGATCCATCGGGTCATGGCCGTGACCGTAGGCAGCGCTCGTTACGCACGCTGACGGTCTGTGACGGTGCGGCGGTTACGGCGGACTCACCGCCGCAACCCCGGCAACACGGATGTAACGCCCGGCTCCAGGTTGGCGGCGATCATTGCTGGGAAACTGTTCCCTGACATCGCGCGAGATCTCGGGGAGTTGCGTGTGAGGGTCCAGGCGATCCGGCTGTTCGGCGATCCGGTGCTGCGTTCGGTGGCGGAGCCGGTCAGGGAGTTCGACCGGGAGCTCCGGGGACTGGTGAAGTCCCTGACCATCACGATGCGGTCGGGAGCGGGCCGCGCCGGGCTGGCGGCGCCGCAGATCGGGGTCCCGGCGCGGGTGCTCGTCTACGACTACGACGGCAAGGCCGGGCATCTCGTCAATCCCCGGCTGGAGCTGTCGGAGCGGAAGGTGACCGCGGACGAGGCCTGCCTGTCGGCGCCGAGCGCCTGGTGGCCGCTGGAGCGTTCCTACATGGTGGTGGCGCGCGGGCGGGACATGTTCGGCAAGGCGGTCACCGTGCGGGCGCTGGGGGTGCTGGCCAGGGTGCTGCAGCACGAGTGCGACCACCTGGACGGGGTGCTGTTCAGCGACCACCTCCCGGCCGACGAACGCGCGCGCTTCCTGGCCACCGTCGCCCCTTAGGTCCTTCAGCCGGCCTTGAGGGTCCTCACCAGCGGTTCCAGCCCACGGCGCGCGCCCAGTCGGCCAGGCCGGCGCCGCGCAGTCCCGCGCCCGCGAGCACGGGCTCGCTGAGGACGCGGTCGGCCACGTCGTTCAGGTCCGCGGCCACCTCGTCGGCGGCGTCGATCTCCTCGGGCCTGGTCAGCGGGGTCGGCACCAGGATGCCGCGCGCCCCGGCGGCACGCGCGGTCTGCATGTCCTTGCCGAGGTCGCCCACGACCATGCAGTCGCGCGGGCTGACGTCCAGGATGGCCGCCGCTCTGATCACCAGGCCGGGGGCGGGCTTGCGGCAGGTACAGCCGTCGCCGTCGGCGTGCACGCAGATCGCCCACGCGTCGAACGGCCCCAGCAGCGCCTCCACCTTCGAGTTGACCTGGTCCATGTCGTCCGGCGAGAGCAGGCCGCGGGCCACGTCCGACTGGTTGACGACCACCCCGACCGGCACGTCGGCGCGGCGCAACCGGCTGAGCGCCGCGCCCGCGCCGGGCATGGCCACCACGCGCCCCGGGTCGCCGTTGTGGGGAACATCCCTGATCAGCGTCCCGTCGCGGTCGAACAGGACGGCCGCGGGACGATGATGATCGAACACTTTCGCACCTCCGTCAGAACGCCGCCCAGCTACCCGCCGGGCCACGCCCCAAACGACGTCCCGGTCGGCCGGATCGCATCCGTCCTCGGCGTCAAGCACGAGTTACCACGCTCCGGCGCGAACCACGAGGCGAGCGTCCCAGGCCGGAGGGCGTTCCGGGACCGGCACCCGCATGGCGTGAAAGTGGCGCCTTGATTGCGGTAACAATGCCGCGGTAGCTGTGGTAGCTTCTGCCCCGCATATGAGAGCCCCCGGCCCCTTGGTGTCACTCCAGCAGCCGGGGAACTCGCATCACTCGGGGGTTCAGCTAGCGCGCAGCTAGCTGAGCCCCCTACTCCTCTGAAGCAGATCGAGCAGACCGATCAGCACTTGGATCACCGCCAGCAGCGCGTACTGCGGGTCGGACTCCTCGACCTTGGCCCTCATAGCTCCCACCCTTCGGACCCCAGACGTTCCTGGAGTTGATCGCGGGGTCAGCTCGACCAACCCGCGGGGAGCGGATCGAGCGGTGAGAGTTATGACCGGGCAGAAGGTACCAGGTTTCGTGCTTTCCTGGACAAGAATGCGGTCTCTTGGGCGAACTCGCAGGTCAGAGGCCTGCCTGCGGTTCGCGATTTAATCCAAGGGTGCTCATGTTCTTTGAATGGAATTCCATTCGACATAAGCGTCACCGCCAAAGGCGGCTTACTTTCGCGGGATTTAAAGGCGTACGCCCAGGAGCGCGTCGGTGAGCGCACGGACCAGGGCGGGGGCCGTGGGGTCAGGGCCGGGACCGTCGGCCAGGGCCTGGGCGGCCCAGGTGTCCACGGCGGCCAGGGCGCCCGGGGCGTCCAGGTCGTCGGACAGGCGGGCGCGTACCTCCGCCAGCAGGTCGTCGGCGCGCGGGCCCGAGGGCAGCGCGGCCGCCTCGCGCCAGCGGGACAGGCGGGCCTGCGCGGCCGCCAGCTGGCCGGGGGTGTACTCCCAGTCCGAGCGGTAGTGGTGGGCCAGCAGGACCAGGCGGATCGCCATCGGGTCGTGCTCGGCGCGCAGCCGGGAGACGAAGACCAGATTGCCCTTCGACTTCGACATCTTCTCGCCGTCGAGGCCGACCATTCCGGCGTGGGTGTAGAAGCGGGCGAAGGGCCACTCGCCGGTGGCGGCGTGGCCTTCCGAGGCGCCGCACTCGTGGTGCGGGAAGATCAGGTCGGAGCCGCCGCCCGCCACGTCGTAGCCGGGACCCAGGCTGGCCAGGGAGATCGCGGTGCACTCGATGTGCCAGCCGGGACGGCCGCGCCCCAGCGTGGTGTCCCAGGCGGGCTCGCCCGGCCGCTCCGCGCGCCATAGCAGCCAGTCGAGCGGGTCGCGCTTGCCCGGCCGGTCGGGGTCGCCGCCGCGCTCGGCGAACAGCGTCAGCATCTCCTGCTCGGAGTAGCCGGACACCTCGCCGAACTTCGGCGCGGCGGCCCGGCTGAAGTAGATGTCGCCGTCGAGTTCGTAGGTGTACGGCCCAAGCCGCCCGATCAGCTCGGCCACCTCGCCCACGACCTCGGTCACGCCCACGTACTCGCGCGGCGGCACGATGCGCAGGGCCTCCATGTCGGTGCGGAACAGCTCGATCTCGCGCTCGGCCAGGTCCTGCCAGGCGATGCCGGTCTGCTCGGCCCGCTCCAGGAGCGGATCGTCCACGTCGGTGGCGTTCTGCGTGTAGTGGACCTCGTGCCCGGCGTCCCGCCACACGCGGCCGACCAGGTCGAAGGCGAGATAGGTGTTGGCGTGGCCCAGGTGGGTGGCGTCGTAGGGCGTGATGCCGCACACGTACATGCGGGCCACGGGGCCCGGATCGGTCTGCCTGACCTGCCTCGCGGCGGTGTCGTAAAGCCGCAGCGGGACGCTCTCACCGGGCAGTTCAGGAATGTTCGGGGCAGACCACGATCTCATGCCTGTGAGCCTATCCGGCCGGTGAGGTCGCCGAACTCGGTGGTCACCGCGTCGGCGGAGAGCGTGACCATGGTCACCGAGAGCGAGGCGAAGACCCGTCCGTCCGGCAGGACGTGGCGCAGGATCAGCGCGCCCGGCTCGGCTGAGTGCGGGTCGCCGGTGAGGGACCACCAGTCGTCGGTGGCGGCGAAGCGGGGTCGCTGGGCGATGACCCGGGGGTCGTCGGGGTCCATGCCGCTGTTGACGATGACGCTGACGCCTTCGGGCAGGGTGGTGGCGGCCTGCCGTACACCGTCCCAGCTCCACAGGCGCGCGCCGGACGGATCCGCGAGCACCAGGTGGAAGGGGTCGTAGACGGACAGGTCGCCCGCGGGCAGGCCGCCTTCGGCCAGGGCCCTGAGCGGGAGGTCGCCGCGGGAGACGCGGATCTTGTCGGGGGCATGGGCGCCGCGGCCGTTGAGCAGGGCGGCGGCGCGGCGGGTGGCGGGGGCGACGGCGAGCCAGGTGCCGCCCGCCTTGAGGTCACGGCCGCCGGCGACGCCGGGATGGTCGGGCCAGTGCTCGCCGGGCCCCTCCCAGGGCCGGTCGGCGAACTCGTCACGCACGCCCATCAGGGTCAGGGGGTCGCCGGTTCTCACGATCACCGTGCACATGGGGCACAGCGTAGTAAACGCTCTAGTACTGGATCAGATGGGGGGCCAGGGTATGGCGGGCCAGTCCTCCGACGGATAGGGGTGGACGCCGGTGTCCAGCAGGCGGCGTACGCGGTTCCAGGTGGCCTCCACCTCGGCCAGCGTCAGCAGCTGGCGCAGGCGGCGCCCGAGCGAGCCCGACTCGATGTCGCGTTCGAGCTTGGCCAGGACCGCCACCGCGTCACGGGCCAGCGGCTTGCCCCGCCACTGCCACAGCACGGTGCGCAGCTTGTCCTCGGCGGCGAAGCAGACGCCGTGGTCGACGCCGTAGACGTGCCCGTCGGGCAGCGGCAGCAGGTGGCCGCCCTTGCGGTCGGCGTTGTTGACCACCGCGTCGAACACGGCCATCCTGCGCAGCCCGGGATGGCGGCTGCGCACCAGGCGCATGAGGTCGATCTCGTGCTCGGTGTCGATCCACAACTGGCACATGCCGGGTCCGAACGGCCCGTCCCGGTAGACGGTCGGCGGCACGATGCCCCAGCCGGTGGCCTGCGAGACCTCGAAGGCCGCGACCTCACGGGCGGCGAGCGTGCCGTCAGGGAAGTCCCACAGGGGGCGCTCCCCGCGCACCGGTTTGTAGACACAGGCCGCCGTGCGCCCGCCCAGGGTCAGCGAGCAGTACAGCGTCATGTTGGTGGCCTCGACCAGGCGTCCGGCCACCTCCAGGCGGCCATCGCGCAGCAGCCTCAGCGCCCCCTCGTCCTGCACGGCCGAGGGCTGGGCGTTTCTGACTACCGGCTCGCTCTCCTGGGCACTGCTCACGACGCTGCCTCACCCCCGCGGTATCCGTTCAGGCGCACGCACACATGTCCTTCGGCGTCGAGCGGCTGGCCGCACAGCGGGCACGGCGGCCGCCCGGCGGCGACGATCTGCAGGGCCCGCGCGGTGAAGGCGCGGGCTGCCCCCGCGCTCATCCGCACCCTCAGCATGGCGGGCTCCGGAGCCGCCTCGTCCTCCTCGTCGACGATCTCCTGGGCCTCGATGACCACCTGGGAGGTGTCGGGATCCCAGGCCAGGGCCATCGTGCCCACCTTGAAGTCCTCGTCGAGAGGGGTGTCGAGCGGGCCGTCGTCGGTCAGGTCGCTGGGAGCCAGGGCGGGAATCTGGGCGGTGCCTCCACTGCGCCGCAGCACTTCGTCGAGCAGCTCGTCGAGCCTGCCCGCGAGCGCCGCCACCTGGAGCTTCTCCAGCGCGACCGTGGTCAGCCGGCCTTCGGCACGGGCCTGAAGGAAGAAGGCTCGCGCCCCCGGCTGCCCCAAGGCACCGGCCACGAACCGCTCGGGTGGGTCGTAGTCGAAGACCGGCATAGCCTGACCTTACGTGGTCCCGGATCCGCCGCCGACGGCGGCATCGCTCCCGGTGAGTTTTTCTCCCCCGTCTTTCTCCTCCGAATCCTCGGGAAGCCGCAATTCCCCCATATCGTTAACTCTGCTCACAAAGGGACGCAAGGGTGTATAGCGAATCACGGTGAGCGCCGCCGGATCCGACGTAATGCGCTGAAACTGATCGAGATGGAGCCCCAGAGCATCGGCCACGATCGCCTTGATCACGTCGCCGTGGCTGCAGACGAGGTAGACACCCTTCCCCCCGAGCCGCTCGTTCCACTCGCGCACCGCGGCCACCGCCCGCCGCTGCACCTCGGCCATGGCCTCGCCGCCCGGGAAGACCACCGCGCTCGGATGCGCCTGCACGACCTTCCACAGCGGCTCCTCGGCGAGCTCCTTGAGCTCGCGCCCGGTCCACTCGCCGTAGCCGCACTCGATGAACCGCTCGTCGGTCCGTACGGCCAGCCCGCGCCCTTCCGCGACCGCGGCGGCGGTCTCCTGGCAGCGCTCCAGCGGGCTGGAGACGATCGCGTCCAGGCGCACCTGGGAGATCCGCCCCGCCAGGGCCGCGGCCTGAGCCCGCCCCGCCTCGCTCAGATGCACGCCCGGAGTGCGCCCTGCCAGCACCGGACCGGTCAAATCGGTCAGCCCGTGACGGGCCAGGAGAAGCGTGGTCACCTGGCAAGTGTCGCAGGCGTCGATCCCCGTGTTGGACGCGGCTGGGCGGTACCCTGGCGGGATCATGGAGCAGCGTTATGTCGGCCGCAGCGGCCTGTCGGTATCCCGGCTCGGACTCGGCACGATGACCTGGGGACGCGACACCGACGCCGACGACGCGGCGGTGCAGCTGCGCACCTTCCTGGAGGCCGGGGGCAACCTCGTCGACACCGCCGACGTCTACACCGGCGGCGACGCCGAACGCCTGCTCGGCCGGATGCTGCGCGACGCGGTGCCGCGCTCGGAACTGGTCATCTCCACCAAGGCCGTGGTCACCCCGACCGGCCGCAGGCCCCGCGACGCCTCGCGCCGCCACCTGATCGCCGCCTGCGACGCCTCGCTCAACCGCCTCGGGCTCGACTACGTCGACCTGTGGCAGCTCCACACCTTCGACCCGGAGGTGCCGCTGGAGGAGACGCTCGCCGCGCTCGACGCCATCGTCACCTCCGGCCGCGCCGTCTACGCCGGCGTCTGCGACTACTCCGGCTGGCAGCTGGCCGCCGCCGCGGTCGCCCAGCGCGCGGTCCCCGGCCGCGTCCCGATCACCTCGGCCCAGGCCGAGTACTCCCTGCTGGCCCGCGAACCCGAGCGGGAACTGCTGCCCGCCGCCGAGCACGTGGGCGCCGGCGTACTGGCCTGGTCGCCGCTGGGCAGGGGCGTGCTGACCGGCAAGTACCGCACCGGCATCCCGTCCGACTCGCGCGCCGCCACCCCGCACTTCTCCGACTTCGTCCGGCCCTACCTCGACGAGCGTTCGCGCAGTGTGGTGGAGTCGGTCATGACCGCCGCCGACGGCCTGGGCGTCTCGCCGCTGGCCGTCGCGCTGTCATGGGTGCGCGACCAGCCGGGCGTGGCCTCGGCGATCGTCGGCGCGCGCACGACTACCCAGCTCAACGCCGTCCTGCCGGCCGAGGACGTGGTCCTGCCGCGGGAGATCAGGGAGGCGCTCGACGACGTGTCATCGCTCGACTGAGCAAGGAATGAGAGCGCCACTCGCGTATCACTAGTCGATACCAAATCGCAACTTTCGCCGAGAAACACCTGCCTCTCGGCGGTGATGTCCATAAAGATTTCCTCCGAGGCGAAGTAGGAGGGCGCATGGGGAGCAGGGCCGCAATCACGACGGGTGTACTCGCCGTGGCGTTGGCCGCCATCCCGGGAGCGGCGCCGGCCGTCGCGGCCGTCCAGGACTGCGCCAAGGGCGGCGGACTGCTCTCCGGCGTGACCAACAGCCTGTGCGACGTGGTCAACGCCGTCACCAGCACCGTGGACGGATTAACGGGCAAGGCCGCCGAGCCGGTGACCAACGGCCTGGACGAGACCACGGACGAGGTCCTCGGCACCGTGGGCAAGGCGGTGCCGACCGGCAAGCCCGCCCCGACGCCGTCGAGCAGCCGCCCGGCCACGGCCAAGACCCCCGAACTGCTGGGCGACGTCTGCCTGCCCGTGCTGGCCTGCGACGACCAGAGCGTGCTCGACACCCTGACCCCCACGCCCACCCAGACCACGCGCGAACCCCGCCCGGTCCCGTCCACCCGCCCCACCCACCGCCGCGACGAGACCCAGGTCCTGCCCACGCAGGCCCCGACCCCGCCGCAGAGCGAGCCCTACCTGATGGACACCGCCGAACCGGTGGACGAGCGCAGAACCGCCAACCCCGAAGAGCCACGCATCGACCTGCTGTGGCCCAACCCGTACGCCGACGAGCTCACGGTCCCGCTCCAGGACCGCCGCCAGGTGGTCCGCCCGAGCACCCCGGCCTCCGACGCGCTGGGCACCGCCCTGACCGCCGTCCTGCTCGCCTCCGCCATCCTCGCCACCCGCGTCGCACACCAGCGCAAACGCCGCGACGAGCACTCCATCCCCTTCGAACCCACCCCCACCCCCGGCCGCCATCGCCTCGCCTAACCCGCTCGGCTCTTCGCGCGTCCGGTCTTTGCGGTTCTGCGGGTTCGGGCTCAGGTGGTTCTGCGGGTTGGGGTTCGGGTGGGTCTGCGGGTTGGGGTTCGGGTGGGTCTGCGGGTTCGGGTTCGGGTGGGTCTGCCGTTACGGCAAGCCGCCCCACCCGCCCCACCGCCGTGGGTGACCGCCCGTCGAGCGCTGGTCGTGAGGGCCCACGTGGTCCCCGCCGTTACAACGCCTTCCTGGCCGGTCAAGTGCCACCCAATCCCGGAAGGGCCCGCCACCCCGTTGGCCGACGCCCGGGAGCGATCACGCCCATGCGGAGAGAGGAGGGCCCCCGGGGTGGCGGGGGCCGGGTTACGCGCCGATCGCGTGGACGCCGCCGTCCACGTGGAGGATTTCGCCGGTGGTGGCGGGGAACCAGTCGGACATCAGGGCGACGCAGGCGCGGGCCGCCGGGGCGGTGTCGGACAGGTCCCAGCCCAGCGGCGCCTTCTCCGGCCAGCTGTCCTCGAACTCCTTGAAGCCCGGGATCGACTTGGCGGCCATCGTGCGCAGCGGGCCGGCGGCGACCAGGTTCACGCGGATGCCCTGCTTGCCGAGGTCGCGGGCGAGGTAGCGGTTGGCGGACTCCAGGCCGGCCTTGGCCACGCCCATCCAGTCATAGACGGGCCAGGCCTTGGAGGCGTCGAAGTCGAGGCCGACGACCGAGCCGCCCTCCTTCATGAGGGGCAGGCAGGCCACGGCCAGCGACTTGTAGGAGAAGGTGGAGATGTGCAGGGCGGTGGCGACGTCCTCCCACGTGGTGTTGAGGAAGTTGCCGCCGAGCGCGGTCTGGGGGGCGAAGCCGATGGAGTGGACGACGCCGTCGAGGCCGTCGACGTGCTCGCCGACCCGGGAGGCCAGGGTGTCGAGGTGCTCGGTGCTCTGGACGTCGAGCTCCAGCACGGGCGCGGGCTGCGGGAGCCGCTTGGCGATGCGCTCGACGAGGCTGAGCCGGCCGAAGCCGGTCAGCACGACCTGGGCGCCCTCCTCCTGAGCGATCTTGGCCACGGAGAAGGCGATGGAGGCGTCGGTCAGCACGCCCGTCACCAGAATGCGCTTGCCTTCGAGAATGCCCATGTCAGTGCCCCATTCCGAGTCCGCCGTCGACGGGGATCACGGCCCCGGTGATGTAGGAGGCGTCGTCGCTCGCCAGGAAGCGGACGACGCGCGCGATCTCCTGGGGCGCGGCCTGGCGGCCCAGGGGGATGTTCTTGACGATGGCCTCGCCGTCGAGCTCGGCGGTCATGTCGGTCTCGACGAAGCCGGGGGCGACGACGTTGACGGTGATGCCGCGCGAGCCGTACTCGCGGGCGAGGGAACGTCCGAAGCCGACGAGCCCGGCCTTGGACGCGGCGTAGTTGGCCTGGCCCGCCTGGCCGGACAGGCCGACGACCGAGGAGATGAGGATGATGCGGCCGCGCTTGAGCTTCATCATCGGGCGGATGGCCCGCTTGGCGACGCGGTAGGCGCCGGTCAGGTTGGCGTCGATGACGTCGGTGAAGGTCTCCTCCTTCATCATGGCCAGGAGGGTGTCCTTGGTGATGCCCGCGTTGGAGACGAGCACCTCCACCGGGCCCTGTTCGGCTTCGACCTTGGCGAAGGCGGCCTCGACGTCCTCGGTGCTGGTCACGTCGCAGCGGACGCCGAACAACCCCTGTGGGGGCTCGCCCGATCGGTAGGTGACGGCGACGGCGTCGCCCGCCGCTTCGAGTTCGCGGGCGATCGCGAGGCCGATGCCCCGGTTGCCGCCGGTGACGAGTACTGAGCGTGCCATGGGACCTGACGCTATCTGCTACCGGCTGGTATGCGCTTGTCCAGGGGGTACAAGATCACGGGGTTAGGATCGTTGACATGCGTCAAATCGACCCTGATTTCCTCGCGCTGCCACTCGGGCAGCTCGCGGACGCCGCCCTGCAACGTGCCCGTGACCTGGGTGCCGAGCACGCGGACTTCCGCCTCGAACGCGTCAGGGGCGAGTCCCTGAGCCTCTACGACACGCGGCTCGAAGGCGCCGTCGACGCCGACGACCTCGGCTTCGCGGTGCGTGTGGTCAAGGGCGGCACGTGGGGCTTCGCCTCCGGCATCGATCTGACCCCCGAGGCCGCGGCCAGGGTGGCCGAGCAGGCGGTGCGGGTGGCCGAGGTGAGCGCGCCCATCAACAGGGAGCCGATCGAGCTGGCTCCCGAACCGGTCTACTCCGGCCTCACCTGGGTCTCGCCGTACGAGGTTGACCCGTTCGACGTGCCCCAGGCCGACAAGGTCGCGCTGCTGGCCGAGTGGTCGGCGGGGCTGCTCAAGGGCGCCGACCACGTCTCGGCCCGGCTGCTGCAGGTGAAGGAGCAGAAGTTCTACGCCGACAGCTCCGGCACCTCCACCACGCAGCAGCGGGTGCGCCTGCACCCGGCGCTCAACGCCATGAAGGCCTCCGAGCAGGGCTTCGACGACATGTCGACGATCGCGCCGCCGGTGGGGCGCGGCTACGAGTACCTGACGGGCACGTTCTGGGACTGGGCGGGCGAGCTGGCCCAGCTTCCCGAGCTGCTGGCCGAGAAGCTGGCCGCGCCGTCGGTCGAGGCGGGCGACCACGACCTGGTCATCCACCCGTCGAACCTGTGGCTGACGATCCACGAGTCGATCGGCCACGCCACCGAGCTCGACCGCGCGCTCGGTTACGAGGCCGCGTACGCCGGAACGAGCTTCGCCACCTTCGACCAGCTCGGCGAGCTCGTCTACGGCTCACCGATCATGAATGTCACCGGCGACCGCACGGTCGAGCACGGCCTGGCCACGATCGGCTACGACGACGAGGGCGTGGCGGGCCAGAGTTTCGACATCGTGCGCGACGGCATCCTGGTCGGCTACCAGCTCGACCGGCGCATGGCGCTGATGAAGGGCTTCGGCCGCTCCAACGGCTGCGGCTTCGCCGACTCCCCCGGCCACATGCCGATCCAGCGCATGGCCAACGTCTCGCTGCGGCCCGCTCCCGGCGGCCCGGCCACCGACGAGCTGATCTCGCGGGTGGAGCGCGGCCTGTACATCGTCGGCGACAAGAGCTGGTCGATCGACATGCAGCGCTACAACTTCCAGTTCACCGGCCAGCGGGCCTACCGGATCGAGAACGGCGCCCTGGCCGGTCAGGTACGGGACTTCGCCTACCAGGCGACGACGACGGACTTCTGGCGCTCGATGGAGGCCGTCGGCGGCCCCCAGACCTACGTGCTCGGCGGCGCCTTCAACTGCGGCAAGGGCCAGCCAGGACAGGTCGCGCCGGTCAGCCACGGCTGCCCGTCCGCGCTGTTCCGCGGCGTCCGCATCCTCAACACGGTCCAGGAGGGTGGCAAGTGATGACTCCCCAGGAGATGGTTGAGCGGGCGCTGGAGCTCTCCCGTGCCGACGACTGCATGGTGGTCGTGGACGACGGCTCGACGGCCAACCTGCGCTTCGCGGGCAACACCCTGACCACGAACGGCGTGGCCCGCTCCGCCCAGCTGACCGTGATCTCGATCGCGGGCGGGGGCGTGGGCGTGGTCTCGCGCGCGGCCGTACGTCCGGAGCAGCTCGCCGGCGTGGTGGCCGCGGCCGACGCCGCGGCGCGCGAGGCGCAGCCCGCCGAGGACGCCCGCCCGCTGGTGTCGGGCGTGCCGGCGAGCGCGGGCTGGGCCGATCCGGTCGTGCCGACCGACATCGCGGTGTTCGGCGAGTTCGCGCCCGCGCTGGGTGAGGCGTTCTCGGCCGCGCAGGCGGGCGGCAGGAGGCTGTACGGCTTCGCCGAGCACACGCTGACCTCGACCTTCCTCGGCTCCTCCACGGGCCTGCGGCTGCGCCACGACCAGCCGACCGGCAGGCTGGAGCTCAACGCCAAGTCGGCCGACCTCAAGCGCTCGGCCTGGACGGGCGTGGCCACGCGCGACTTCGCCGACGTGGACGTCGCCGCGCTCGACGCCTCCCTGGCCATGCGGCTGGAGTGGGCGAAGAACCGCATCGACCTGCCCGCGGGCCGCTACGAGACGCTGCTGCCCCCGAGCGCGGTCGCCGACCTCATGATCTACGCCTACTGGTCGGCGGGCGCCAGGGACGCGCTGGACGGCCGGACGGTCTACTCCAAGCGCGGCGGCGGCACCCGCGTGGGCGAACGGCTCGCGCCGCTGCCGCTCACGCTGGCCAGTGACCCGGCGGCGGAGGGCATCGGCTGCGCGCCGTTCGTCGTGACCCGCTCGGCGGGGCGCGAGAGCTCGGTGTTCGACAACGGGCTGCCGCTGGCGGCGACCGAGTGGGTCTCCGGCGGCACGCTCGCGGCCCTGCGCCAGACCCGCTACTCGGCGGAGCTGAGCGGCCTGGCCGTCACCCCCGACATCGACAACCTGATCATGCGCGGTGACGGCGGCAGGTCGCTGACCGAGATGATCGCCTCGACCGAGCGGGGCCTGCTGCTGACCTGCCTGTGGTACATCCGCACGGTGGACCCGCAGACGCTCCTGGTCACCGGTCTGACCCGCGACGGCGTCTACCTGGTCGAGAACGGCGAGGTCGTCGGCGAGGTGAACAACTTCCGCTTCAACGAGAGCCCGGTGGACCTGCTGAGCCGCATCAGCGAGGCGGGCGCCGCCGAGCAGACGCTGCCGCGCGAGTGGAACGACTACTTCACGCGGGCGGTCATGCCGCCGGTGCGGGTGCCGGACTTCAACATGTCGACGGTCAGCCAGGCGAGCTGAGCGTTGGCGTTGGCGTTGGGAGCTTCGGCGAGGTGAGCCTCGGTGAGGTGAGGGTGAAGGTGTGCACGCGTTGCCACCGTTTCGCGGTGACGACGCGTGCGCTCCCCTTGGCCAGGTCGTAGACGACCGACCAGCGGGTGTGGCCCTGGGCGACGCTCCTGAGCAGGTCCAGGGCGTCGGCCTTGGTGCCGAGGCCCTGGTCGAGGGTGCGGTAACGGGTGTCGGCCAGGCGGGTGTCGCGGTCCGTGCCGGCCATCGTGATGTTGGTGAGGATCCGGTCGCGGACGATGTTGAGGCGGTCGTTCGCGTACTCGGCGACCGCCGAGGCGCCGGAGCGGTCGGCGATGAGGTAGTGGACCTGCGGCCCGCCGGTGAAGTCGACGGTGCGCGCGCGCATGATCTCCACCGCCTCCTCCACGGTCGCGGCGCGGTCGAGCATGAGACGGATGATCCGCAGGCTGCTGATCGCGGGCCGTTCGGGCGTGGGCTTGGGCAGGTCGGCGGCGGGCACGGAGGCCAGGCCCACCGCCAGGCCCTTCTCGTTCACGCCGTCGAAGGGCGTCAGGACCGCGTGGGCGAGCCGGCGCCGGTCGGCGGCCAGGTCGGGCGCGCCGCCGTGGTCGAGGATGTAGGAGACGTCGGCCATCGCCAGGGAGGCGTAGGCGTCGGGCGGGTCGGACCTGATCATCATCGCCGGGTTGGGGTCCCAGTCGAAGTTGCGGCCGAACTCCCCGCCGCGCAGGAACAGCGAGCAGGCCCAGCCGGAGTCCTTCCTGGCCAGTTCCGCGTTGGTGAGCGGGGCTTCCGGGTCGTAGGAGCCCCGGTAGGTCATCTCGTACAGCGGCAGGTCGTCCACCTGCCGCAGGCTGGCGGCCGTTCGGGCGATCTCGTCGGCGCTCTGCCGTAACAGCGGCTCGGCCGCCGGGGCGCCGCTCACGGGCCTGTCCCTGCGCACGGCGCCTTCCTCCTGTCCGGCCCGTACGGCGCAGCCCCCTGCCAGAACGGTCCCCAGCGCGCAGACCAGCGCCACGGTTCGGCGATGCATCGCGACCCCCTTCGCTCCGAAGTCTCCGATGCACCGCCGGAAATGTCACCCACTACCGCGAAATCGTGACGATCAGCCGTCTTCCAGGCGGAAGCCGACCTTCATCCCGACCTGGAAGTGCGCGACCTCGCCCTGATCGATGTGCCCCCGGATCTCCGTCACCTCGAACCAGTCCAGGTGGCGCAGGGTCTGCGAGGCCCGCCTGATGCCGTTGCGGATGGCCTCGTCGACACTCTCCCCCGAAGTCCCGACTATCTCGGTCACCCGATACGTTCGATCCGTCATCTTCGCCTCCTCTTACTCGAAAGCCATGATCGCATGACCCTCGCTCCGGCACCGGCGCCCCGTCGCGTCCTTCACCTCCGAGGTCTACCGTGGGAGGCATGAGGGGGTGGCGTACGCGCAAGCAGGTCCACCAGGTGACGGACGCGCAGCCGTCGCTCTCCGACGACGTGCGCAAGCGCGAGATCAGCTACCTCATCAAGATGGGCATTCGCACGCTCTGCCTCATCCTGGCCGTCGTGGTGCCCGTCCCCTGGCCCTACCGGCTGCTCTTCATCGCCGGCGCCGTCTTTTTGCCGTACATAGCCGTAATCGGGGCCAATGAGAGGTCGAAGGACTCCCCGCCTCCTACCTTTCACACACCGGAGGCTAACCAAAGCGAGATACCCCTGCACCGACGCGAGATCGGGTCGTGACTAAGTCTTGACGCATCCCACGGGTTGTAGGTGTACGCTTTAGCCAAGCGCTCCGGTCCCCCGTCGGAGTGCTGGTGCCGGCGTTCCGGGCCCCCGTCGGAACGCCGATGAAGCGAAGCCGGGTGGTTTGCCCCCGTAACCACCCGGCTTCGCCCTTTTCTGAGAAGACCTCATTGCCCCCGCTCAGCGGGTAGGTCTGCTTTCCCGAAATCGTTTACACCCATCGGTGCGCGAAATTCACAGGAAATCTTCAGGTTCGGTCACGGGTTGACACGGGGAGTTCGCAGGAGTGTCACTCGCCGGTCAACTTCTCCCGGTTCGCCTCGGTCCAGTCGCCGGCCAGCGCGGTCAGCCGGGCCACGGCGTCCTCCGGCGCGGTGCCCGCTCCCTGGGCCAGTCCGAGCAGGTAGGCGGTGAGCGGGGCGGCCGGCCGGGCCACGCCGTGGGCCACCTCCTTGGTGAGATCCAGGATCAGGTCCCGGTCCACCTTGGCCGGGTCGATGCCGAGTTCCTCGCAGACCAGGGCCGTCCACTCGCTGAGCACGTTCATGTGCGCCTCCTCCAGATCGTCCATAGTGTCGCAGTCGAACCAGGGCCGGCCGGGCAACGCCACCCGCACCGGCTCCAGCGGGCCCAGCAGCCCGCGCAGAGACCGCCCGTCATAGCCGCCCAGCGCGTCCCGGAGCACGCCGGTCCGCCACACCCCGGCCAGCCACTGCTCCCGCCCCCCGTCATCCACCAGAACCGCCCCGGCGGCGCCGGAAGCCGCGCTTCTGAGGGCGGCGACGTGGGCGGGGCGCAGCAGGGGCATGTCGCCCGCCAGGAGCGCCACCCAGGGCGCCAGAACCTCCTGCAGCCCGGCGCGCAACGCGGGCACCGGCCCGCCGCCCCGGGGCTCCTCAAGGACGTACAGGGCCCGCGGGGCGGGACGCTCCGGCCCCACGACGATCACCCGCCCGGCATCGGGCACGGCGGCCGTGACGATCTCCAGGAGCGATCGCCCGCCCACGCTCAGGCCGGGCTTGTCCACGCCACCCAGCCGCCGGGCGGCACCTCCGGCCAGAATCACCGCGTCATACGCCACCCAGCCACGGTATCCGCCGAGATCACCACCCCACGCCACGGGCTCGGCCCCGGAGCGCCATGGGTTCACTCCGAGAACGCCTCGGGATCACGGCCCAGAGCGCCACGGGATCACTGCCCGAGAACGCCACGGGATCACTGCCGAGAACGCCACGGGATCACGGCCCATAGCGCCTCGGGTTCGTCACCCGGAGGGCCTGCCCCTATGGTCTGCGTGCGCTGTGACGGCGCGCGGCCACGTCAGACCGCCGGCCACCGGCCGAGGCCGCGCGCCCGCGGCGGCGGGCGGTGGTGGGGCGGCTTGCCGTAACGGATGGATGGCCTGTTACGACGGAGAGAAGATCAGCCGCCGATCGCCGACATCGGGCGAGAGGGCTGGAGGAAGCTCGGGTCGTCGATCCCGTGGCCCGGGCGTTTGGCGGCGACGGCGGAGATCCAGCGCGCGGCGAGGTCGTCGTCGGAGGCGCCGGCGCGCATCGCCGTCTTCAGGTCCGACTCCTCCCGCGCGAACAGGCAGTTGCGCACCTGCCCGTCGGCCGTCAGCCGTACCCGGTCGCACGCGCCGCAGAACGGCCGCGTCACCGACCCGATCACGCCCACCCGCGCGGGCCCGCCGTCGACCAGGAACCGCTCGGCGGGCGCGCTGCCCCGCTCCTCCCGGTCGTCGGGGGTAAGGTCGAAGGTCGGCGCGAGCATCGCGAGGATCTCGTCGGCGGTGATCATGTTGTCGCGGGTCCAGCCGTGCTGGGCGTCCAGCGGCATCTGCTCGATGAAGCGCAGTTCGTAGCCGCGCTCCAGGCAGTGGCGCAGCAGCGCCGGCGCCTCGTGGTCGTTGATCCCGCGCATGAGCACGGCGTTGACCTTCACCGGCCGCAGCCCGGCGTCATTGGCGGCGGCCAGGCCGGCCAGCACGTCGTCGAGGCGGTCGCGGTGCGCCAGGCGCTTGAACGTCTCGGGCTCCAGCGTGTCCAGCGAGACGTTCACCCGGTCGAGCCCCGCCTCGGCGAGGGCCGGGGCCAGGCGGGCCAGTCCGATGCCGTTGGTGGTCAGCGAGACCTGCGGGCGCGGGCGCAGCCGGGTGGTGCGGGCGACGATGTCGGGCAGTTCGCGGCGCAGCAGCGGCTCGCCGCCGGTGTAGCGGACCTCGGTGATGCCCAGGCGTTCGACCCCGATGGTGACGAGCCTGACGATCTCGTCGGCGGTCAGCAACTGGGCGTTGGGCAGCCAGTCGAGGCCTTCGGGTGGCATGCAGTACGTGCAGCGCAGGTTGCACTTGTCCGTCAGGGACACCCGAAGGTCGGTAGCCACCCTCCCGTAGGAGTCGTTGAGCATCGGGGTCATGTGGCACACCCTACGGCACGTGCTCCCGCGCGTCGGCGTTCAGGGTCTTCTCAAACCAATGGTGGGCATAAGGCTCCTCGTTGAAGCGGCTCACCTCGGTGTAGCCGGCCGTCTGGTAGAGCCGCTTGGCCTCGGCGAGGGCGGCGTGCGTCTCCAGCCGGACCGTGCTCGCGCCGTGCTCGGCCGCGCGCGCCTCCAGTTCGGCCAGCAGCCGCCGTCCCAGCCCCAGCCCGCGTACCGCCGGCGACACCCACATCCGCTTGAGGTGGGCGCTGTCGCCATGGAACTTGAGCGCCCCGCAGCCGACCGGATCGGCATGGAGCGTGGCCACCAGGATCAGCCCCTTGGGCAGCGTGAGCTCCCGCTCCCCCGCGGCGATCCCCCGGGCCGGATCGAACCCTTCGGGGAAGCGCCTGCCCAGCTCGGCGAAGTACTCGCCCAGGCTGTGGCGGGCGTCGGGGTGACGCGGGTCGGTCACGGCCACCTCGACCATGGAGGCGACCAGCAGCCGTTCGACCTCGGTCATGGCGGCGGCGAGCCGCGCGCGCTGGCCGTGGTCGAGCGGCCGCAGGATCGACTCGGCCTGCTCGTCGGAGCGCCGGTCGAGTTCGGCCCGCTCGGCCCGCCCCCGCTCGGTGAGCCGAGCCCGGCGCACCCGCGCGTCGCCCGCGTCGCTCTCGACGACCACCAGCCCGTCGCCCTCCAGGGCGCGCAGGATCCGGCTCAGGTACCCGGAGTCGAGGTCGAGGCGGGCGCGCAGCTGGCGTACCTCACTGCCCGCGTCGCCGATCTCCCACAGCACCCTGGCCTGCCCGAGCGGACGCCCCCTGGTGAGGAAGGCGTCCTCCAGGGCGCCCACGCGCTGGGTGACGGTGCGGTTGAAGCGCCGCACCCGCTCGACGAGTCTTCCGTCCATTCTCTGACCTTAGTCAGAGGATCCGGGATCGTCACCCCTTGACGCAGATGAGCTGGCGCAGGTGCGCGACCACCTTCACCAGGTCGGTCTGGGCAGCCATGACCGACTCCAGGTCCTTGTAGGCACCCGGGATCTCGTCCACGATCCCCGCGTCCTTGCGGCACTCCACGCCGAACGTCTGCTCCTGAAGGTCCTTCACGGTGAAGGTCTTCTTCGCCTTCGTCCGGCTCATCTTGCGTCCCGCGCCGTGCGAGGCCGAGTTGAACGCCGCCGCGTTCCCGAGCCCCTTCACGATGTAGGTGCCCGTGGCCATGGAACCGGGGATGATGCCCAGGTCTCCGCTCCCCGCCCGGATCGCGCCCTTGCGGGTCACGAGCACGTCCACCCCGTCGTACCTCTCCTCCGCCACGTAGTTGTGGTGGTACAAGATTGATATAGGCATGAGGTTCTTCCCCCGGAGGCTCTGCGATGGACGATCTTGTTCCTGTGGTCAGTTACGAGCGAGCCAGTGCCGACAAGGCCAAGGACGAACACACCGTGGCCGATCAACGTCAGTACAACCACGCGACCGCTGATCGGCTCGGTTGGCGCATCGTCCGCTCCTTCACGGACAACGACAAGTCGGCGGCCAGGGACGGCGTGGTCCGCGACCACTTCGAGGAGATGCTGAAGGTGATCCGTGCCGGGAAGCTGCCGGACGGTACCGAGGTTCGTGGCTGCGTGGTCGTCGCCGAGGATCGGCTCGTCCGCCGGGCGGGCGACTACGAGCGATTCGTCGATGCCATCACCGCCGAGGACGGCAGGGTCTTCGCCGACGCGAGAGGGCCGAAGGATCTCTACAGCGAGGACGTGGAGTCCATGGGCCTCATGGGCGCGGTCATCTCCCGGATGGAGGTCAAGAAGATGCGGCGGCGAGTGACGCGCTGGCATCGCAAGCGAGCCGAGAGCGCGGAGCTTCCCAACGGTTACCGGGCCTTCGGCTGGAACGAAGATCGCCGGACTCTCCATCCCGCCGAGTCGGAGGCCGCGAGGAACGCGGTCCGCCAGGTCGTCGCCGGACGCTCCCTGAACTCGATCGTGGTGGAGTGGCAGGAACGCGGGTTCGTCACGGCGCGTGGCAACGCGTGGACTCCTCAGACGCTCAAGCAGTACCTCCAGAACCCGCGCCTGTGCGGCTGGCGGCGGATCAAGGGCGAGATCCTCGTGGGCAATGACGGTGTCCCCGTGGTCGGGCAGTGGGAGCCCATCGTCACGCCAGAGGAGTGGGAGGCGGTACGGGCTGTCTTCGACGCGCGGCGGGGCAAGCGCGTCGGTAAGGAAGGCGTGCTGGGCGATCTGCCGCAGGACTTCCGGGAGCACACGTATCTCCTGACCGGTGTTCTGCGGTGTGGTCGGCCACGCGAGGACGGCGAGCCGTGCATGGCCAAGTTGCGCGTGTCCCAGCACCCTGACCTGAGCTATCACGTCTACGCCTGCCGGTCGAAGAGCTACGGCGGGTGCGGGCGTCTGGCCCGGCGCGGCGACAAGGTCGACATGTACGTCGCGGAAGCCGTCCTGGCCAAGCTGGAGGAGCGTTCGCTCACGGCCCCCGAGGTCGGCCCCTGGACGGGCGAGTCCGAACTCCGTGAGGCCGAGATCGATCTGCGCGAGCTCCGCGAACGGTGGCACAAGAAGAAGATCAGCAATCGCCTGTTCTTCGAGAAGGCCGAGCGCCTGGAGTCGGAGATCTCGCGGCTTACGGTCGAGCGTGAGCGCCACGCGGCTACCGCGCAGAGGGCCCGTGCCGACGTCACGGACATCCGGCGACGTTGGCAGTCCACGACCGATCCGGACCGCTTGGACATGTCCCAGAAGCGGGGCTACGTCCGCGAGGCGTTCCGCGCGATCCTCGTCCACCCCGTCGGCCAGGGCAACGGCAGCCGTGAAACCTTCGACCCGGACAAGCTTGAGCTGCTGTGGCGTTAGACGTCTGCGGACGTCCTGGGAGCTGCGACCCTTACCGGGGGTCACAGCTCCCTTACTTTCACCTCGTGCAGCCGTGACCAGCCGGACGTCATGGGACGCCGCCGCACGCAACCGGACGCAACCGGACGTCCCCACCACCGGTCGCCAAGGGAACCTGGACCTGCATAAACGCGTCCTTCTGGTGGTAGAACCGATCTACGCAAGAAGCCATCGCATCCCGCACGGCACGACCCAGCGAGCATCTCGGCGAATCCCCATCAGGCGCATGCAAGAGCCCGGGCACAACCGCACCAACTGACCACCGAAGATCCGCCGGAGGGCCCCGGCCCGGCGGTAGGTGACCACCAAGAGCGCGCCATCCACATTCTCGCCGCACTCCGTTACTGATCTTCTCGCTGCTGCGCTCCACGCCAACAGCTCGCTTCGGGCTGCCCTGGTGCCGGTGCAGGTCGCGACCGTCCGGCGCGGCGGTGGCTCCACCCACGAGGGAAGGAGTCCATCTGAAGCCTGAACCGCCCATTTCTGCCCGGGAGTGGGGCAGACAACAAGCCGCAAGGTCTCCTCGCTGGTCCGAGGAGAAATGGCGACGCATCGCCACCCTCCTCGGGGTCGAGATCCCCGAGGACTCTCCCGACACCGCGTGCGGGAGGAATGCCGCGTGAACCAGGCTCCCTCCTTCACGCCCGAGTTGCTGGCCGCGATGGAACGCGCGGCCATGCCGGACTTCGCCCGATGGCAACGCATGGTGTACGCCACGGGCGGCTGCGCCCAACCGGTCCGGCTGCATGGCGAGAGGATCACGCTCGACCGGGGGACGGGCGAGATCCTCGACGTCTACCGGACGGCCGATGAGCCGACCGGGTTCCTGCTCACTGCGTGCGGCAACCGCCGTGCCTCTCGATGCCCGGCCTGCTCGGCGGTCTACAAGGACGACACGTACCACCTGATCATCTCTGGCCTGCGCGGCGGCAAGGGCGTCCCCGAGGACGTCAGCGCTCATCCGCGCGTGTTCGCCACCTTCACCGCGCCGTCCTTCGGCGCGGTCCACCTCCACCGAGAACACGACATGCCGTGCCGTCCGCGTCGGGACCGTCCCATCTGCCCACACGGACGGTCCGAGGGTTGCGGCATGCGGCACGACCGCGATGACCTCGTTGTCGGGCAGCCGTTGTGCGTGGACTGCTACGACTACATCGGGGCCGTGTTGTGGAACGCCCACGCGGGTGCGCTGTGGCGGGAGCTCACGAAGACCCTGCCGTCCGTCCTGGCCCGGCTGCTCGGCGTCTCCCGTGCCGAACTCCGGCGGACCGTCCGCGTCTCGTACGCCAAGGTGGCGGAGTACCAGGCGCGCGGGCTCGTCCACTTCACGCCGTCGTCCGGCTCGACGGACCGGACGGACCGTCCGCCCCTCCCCCGCCGTCCGCAACGACCGAATTGCTTGACCAGGCCATCCGGCGGACCGCCCAGGCGGTGACGCTCACACCGACGTCCCCGCCGGTGGTCTGGGGCGAACAACTCGACGTCCGGCCCGTGTACGTCTCCAAGGAACTCGACGGCGTGAACGATCAGCGGGTGGCGGCCTACGTGGCCAAGTACGCCACCAAGAGCGCGGAGTCGGCGGGCACCGTGGACCGCCGGGTCCGGCACTTCCGGGAGATCGCGGAGCTACGCGTGACCGAGCATGCCCGGCGAATGATCATCACGTGCTTCAGCCTGGCCGACATCTACCGGCAACTCCGGCTGCGGGAGTGGGCGCACATGCTCGGCTACTCCGGCCACTTCTCCACCAAGTCCCGCCACTACTCCATCACCCTCGGCTCGCTGCGTATGGCGCGGGCCGACTACCGGACCGAGCAGGCGCGGCTGATGCTCGGCCTTCCGGCCCCCGACCCGGAGGCCACGACCACCGTGAGCGAGTGGCGGTACGGCGGAAGCGGCCACCGGTTCGGTGAGGCGTTCTGGGCACAGCTCGCCCACCAGCGCATCACGACCGCCCGGCGACTCGCCCGACTCCGTGACCAAGACGCGGCCTAGAGGGGGATGCCTCTAGACCTAGAGGCATCCCTAGACCGCAACCTCACGGCTGACCAGGGATCTAGAGCCTAGAGGCCACTCTGCTAGGAGGCGCTCAATAGGAGGCGCTCAACTCGCGATATGCCTCGCGAAGGACACCCGCCTCGGGGAACTGGCGTCGCTCAACACCGTTGATCACTTCTTTGGCACGCCAGTAGTTCGACGGCACGAGCAAGCCACTCGTGATGGCCGAGAGCGTGATCCCCCCGGCCTCGTCGGGCTGATCGGCACCCAGCAACGACAGGGCGAGATCCAAGCGCGCCGACACGGCCCTGCGGGGTCGCGGGGGTCCGTCGTTGGCCGCCTCCATCCGCGCGAGCACATGGCGGGCGTAGCTCTCGGCGGCGGGATCGCCGAGCCAGGACAAGGTCGTCGCCAGGTACGCCTCACTCTTGGCGGGGTCGTACCGGTAGTGGTGCTCGGGGTGGTCAGGCACCGGGAGCGGTGAGACCAGGCGCCCCACACGGTGCAACGCGGCGCGGGTCTCCGGGCCTGCCCCGAGCCTGGCCCAGGCCCGGCCCTCCTGCGCGGTGGCCTGGATGAAGGCCGAGCTGTCGCGAGGCGCGATGGCCTGGGCTGCCTGCGAGAGGGTGACGGCCCGGCGGTAGTCGCCTGCGGTGAGGACCTGCCATGCCTCAGTCTCCAGGCACCACGCCACGATCTCGGCGTGCTCGGCGTGCCTGGCCAGCTCTGCGGCGGTTCTCAGCCGGGCCGTACCAGCTCGGAACTGGTGCAGGTCGATGTGACAGGTGGCGGCAAGCAGGGAGAGCCATCCGCCGACCACGAGCAGGCGGCGGTGCTCGGAGAGTGTCTTCCTCGCGTCCATCAGCCGGGCCACGTATCCGAGATGGCGGCGAACGCTGGTCAGCAGATCCGCCGGCGGCGTCCCCGGGTATGCGATCGCGAGATCGTCCACCACCTGTTCCAGCCGTTCAAGGGTGGTGTTGCCGACGTCGCTGGCGGTGCTGCGGCGGGCCAGCTCCATCGCGTCGAGTTCGTCATCCGCCGAGACCGTCACCAGAGCGTCAGCGAAAAGATCACCCTCGCCGAGCCCGAATGCTCGGCAGTACAGCAGGCGGTACGGATCGTCGGGCTGGTGCTGCCCCGCTTCGTACGCCTTGATCCGCCGGACGACCGACTCTCGTGACGGCAAGATCACCCCGTTGGCGACTGCGGCGAGTTGCTTGGCCATCTCGTTCTGGGATCACCCGCGCTCACGGCGTTCGGCGCGCAGGCGAGCGGCCCACTCGGGTACGTGCTTGGGCTCCATGCGAACACCTCACCGGGGCGACGGGGGGACACCACCTCTGTCCCCCAGTGTCCCTCAAGCGCACCTACGCGCGCGTGTCCCCAGGCGATGTGATGGATGACGGCACGCAGAACAGCGGGAACCCGCCAAGGCGGTGCAACGCCCGGCGGGTCCCTTGATCAGGAATCGAGGGTCCTGACCCGTGTTTCAGATTAGTGGTGCCGTCCGGCCCCCTGGCGGCGCGGTACGTCCCATGACTCCCCTCGTCCGCCGCACGCCCGCAGAGGCATCAGCCATAGCCCTACGATCATCGCTGCGTGACCTCGACGTCACGGCAGACGTCCACGTGGGTCACGGCATCGCGCTCGTCTCCGTGTGGGTCGAGCTGCTGGTCTGGTGCGACGGGTTCGCCTATCGCTGGTGGAGCGGGCGGATATCGCCCGTGACTGGACGGCGCGTCTACACGACGTACAGCGCCGAGAGCCCCGGGACAGTCGCCCGTGCGCTGGCTCGTCGCCTTACCGTCCTCCGGGAAACGCACCCACTCTCTCCAGTGATCACAGAGCTGAACCCGTGAATCCCACGCTGGCGAGTCTGGAGTCCGCCTACGGCCGATGGTGGGAGTTCCACAAGCTGTGCTACGGCTGGGCAGCCATACGGCGGTGCGGGCAGACCTGTCACGACCCTGATCACGGTTCCAGGCACATCTATCTCACCTCCGCCCTTGAAGACCTGGAGGAACGGCTGAAAACCGCAGAACGCCACACCTCCTGAACGGGTGCGGTGACGTGGGACCCCACACGACTCCTCCCCGCGTCACCGCACCGCAGGGCCGGTGCGGCACCGTGGTCGATCTTCCGCCTACCGGGTGGTTGGAAGGCTCACCATCCCACGCTGCCGCACCACCCCTGTGGGCCGGTTCATCCCACGGCCCACTCCTCCCCCGCCCCCGATAGCTGCCAGATTGTGTGACCCGACCGAGGTGTCAACTCCGTCTTCCGCCACCCACACCCGTGGCCTTCCACGCGGCTCCTGCCCGGCCGCGCAGACGGAGTTGACGCCGACCGAGGGTCACGAACAATGGGCTGTCGGGGGCGGGGGTACGGACATCAGCCCGCGCATCACCACCCCACCACGGAAAGCCTCCAGGCGATAAATGAGTGGGATTTCCTTTCTGGTCCCGCCACACTGATCAAGAACCAGTAAGGAGAATCTTCAAATGTCGCCGAACCAGCCCGCACCGAACCTGCTGTCGTGGGCCAGCGAGATCGACGAAGGCGCGATCATGCAGGCCGCACGCGCAGCACGCCTGCCATTCGTTTCTGGCCACGTCGCTCTCATGCCCGACGCGCATGTCGGCATCGGCGCAACAGTCGGCTCGGTCATTCCAACCGAGAACGCCATCATTCCCGCCGCTGTCGGCGTCGACATCGGCTGCGGAATGGTCGCAACGGAAACCAACCTCACCGCCGACGACCTGCCCGACACCCTGGCTGCGCTCATGCCCATGGTCGAGCACCGCATCCCGGCCGGAGTCGGCAAGGGCCACGCGGACCCGTCCATGGACCGCGCCCTGGGTGACCTCGGACTCCCCCACACCGACTTGGACGCAAGGCTCACCAAGAAGGTCGGCGACCAGTTCGGCACGCTCGGTTCCGGCAACCACTTCGTCGAGGTCTGCCTCGACGAGCGCAACCGGGTCTGGACGGTCCTGCACTCGGGTTCGCGCGGCATCGGCAACCAGCTCGCGACGAGGCACATCGTCGGCGCGAAGAAGCTGATGAAGAAGCAGGAGATCGGCCTGGAGGACCCGGACCTGGCTTACCTGGTCCAGAGCACTCCGGAGTTCACCGCGTACATCGAGGACATGCTGTGGGCACAGCGCTACGCAATGGCCTCGCGTGCACGGATGGACAAGGTCCTGATCAACGCCCTCTTCCGGGTCGCCGGCAAGGGCCAGCGTGTCCGCACGATCAACTGCCACCACAACTTCACCCAGCAGGAGACCCACTACGGCAAGTCCCTGTGGATCACCCGCAAGGGCGCGATCAAGGCCGACCGTGGCGACGAGGGCGTCATCCCGGGCTCGATGGGGACCCAGTCCTACATCGTGCGCGGTCGGGGAAACCCGGAGTCGTACAACTCGTGCTCGCACGGGGCGGGACGCCGGATGTCACGCACCAAGGCGAAGCGGGAGCTGTCGGCGGCTTCGCTCACCCAGGCGATGAGCGGGCGTACCTGGAACGCTGACCGGGCTGCGGCCCTGGTCGACGAGCACCCAGAGGCGTACAAGTCGATCGACCAGGTGATGGCAGACCAGCAGGACCTCGTAGAGGTCCAGCACACGCTGCGCCAGATTTTCAACTACAAGGGCTAACGCCGGGATAGCGGATGCCAGGGATACCAGTAGCTCCTGGCATCCGCTGTGCCGTAGTGTGAAACGACACGGCAAACGTTACATCCTGAAATTATCCCGCCACATTTACTCGCCTAAGATCGGACGCTTGGCCCGACTGCAAAGAAATTGCGCCCCACCTATGACGCCATACGGCTTTCAATCCCCGCATCCCGCCAAAGCTCTTATATTCTACGAAATAAAGCGGGCAAATATTCTATTATAGTCCAGCTGGGGAACTTCTTTTCGGCCAGCACCACTTCGCTCATACAGCTTACCTTTATAGAAAAATGGACCGACACCACCAGAGCTTATCTTGATAAGCAGCACTGCTTTACCGTGATAGTCTATGAGTGACATCGACGAAGCCACCTGAGAGCGAAGACGAGTATCGAGATCGCAATTGGATAGCTTATTTCCAATCCAATCGACATACTGCTTAAGATTTTCGTTGCGGGCTTTGGCCTCTCTCTCGATTCCTACGATATTGAACCCGCGATATCCAACAGAGTTTATACTGTCAAGCCGAAGCACGCGCTCTACATCGGCCTCCTTGTCTGCGATTCCAATAATGAGGTATCCAATAGAATTCGGACCCTCATTAGCGATCGCGGTGATCTCCTGAAGAATCTTTTCCCATGAATTAGAATCGAAAGTTCTTGAGGCACTCAGCTCGAGCAAGCCCTGCTTTAGCTCACATAGAGACTGTTCCGTAACGGAATTTGCCAGGACTCTTTCAAGGAACGAGGCTTGGCCGAATCTCCCAGCATCGCGCTCTTCGCCCTGTGGCACCTTCTCGAAGGAGCTACGGAGAACCCCTTTGACAACATCGATGTTTTTTCGCTTGTCCTGAGACGTCCAATCGCCACCACCTCCTGGAATGCTGAGTTGCCCTCTGGGCGTACCAATATTTCTAAGGCTCTCTGCGGCACCAGTTCTGCTTGCCACTCGGAAGCCATCCCTTATGATCAGCTCCCAGAATGCCAAGTAGACGGCTTGGAAATAACGAGGGTATCTGCCGCCTCGACCTCGGCCGACGATCAGGCGGACAAAAGTCTCCCCCGCAGCACCCACAACTGCGCGGAGCTCGTCGTACACGAGAAAGAAATCTTCCTCGAGTTTCTCTTTCCCATAAATGTCTATCCGGTCAGCCACTCGCTGTTCGAGCGACACTGCCGTTTCATCATCCTCATCGATCGCTCCGTAGACCGAGTCACGGGTGTCCGTCCCAGATGAGGGTAGCGGGTCGATTAGACAATCGATCAAAATGTCGAGAATTAGCTGTTCATCGAACGAGCTACGGACGTCTAGGCGGCGAAGAATCTGCTGGCTAACCCAAAAAATCGAGTCAACGTCGACACCATAATCAAGGTGACGATTATTTATGCTCAGCTTTGGCATTTCCGTCAACGAAACGATGTCACTACTGCTGGAGTCGCCGCGTATTCTGCTGGCGCAGACTCGAACAAGCTGAGCAATCTCCGACGTAGATCCCGCCTGACGTAGCTCCTGTCCAGATAGCCGCCTCCCGCCGGAGTTAATCCTTTGAAATACCTTATCAACCTGGGCGGTGGTAGGCGCCTTAAATACAGATATAGGAAGGAGGTAATTGGAGATCTTTCGCGATAGCTCCCTTGGGAGAATATCCACCTTTTGAATTAGCTTGTCGTCGTCTCGAAGATCTTTGGTGTCAGCTAGAGATTCGAGGTCAAAGTACTTCCCGTCAAGATCGAATTCATTTTCAATAAATGAAAAGATGGCATTAAGTCGCTGCATGCCATCGATAAGTTCGTATCCCGCAGGGCCATGCTCGGTTATCTCTGCAACCAAAATCAGCGGAATCGGCAGGTCACTTAGTATCGAGTCGATAAGGTCGCGCTTCTCTTCGACGGTCCAAACAAGCTTTCGCTGATAACGGCGATTCACCACATAACGCCCAGCAAGATAGTCCGTATAGAGCTTTTGAACGCTTTCGCTCCGGACGGTAAGGTCCGTGGACGGTGTCACCACGGGCAAGCCTCTCACTCAGACAGAGCCGACCATCGAAGGCTACGTATGGTAGCGCAGCGATAGGGCAGCGACCAGAGGTGCAAAATGGAATACTTGCTACTTTTCGGACTTACCCTCACGTTAGGCGTTATGTCAACTGTGGGCGGCGTGGGCCGCGACCGGCCGGAGAGCCGCAGCGCGGCCAGCGATCGCCCGACGCGCGGCAGGCCGCCGCAGGCGGGCTGCCCTTGACCCTGTAGAGAAAGTTGTCGCCGGACGCTGTGTTGCCCAGAGGGGCGAGAAACCAGGGTGATGGCACTGGAAGGACTGGCGGGCAGGTCAGGGACTCCTGAGAGCAAATGGGAGGCCGTCTAGATGATTGATTCCAGGCTGCTGCTTGCGATTAATGGTCGTAGGCGGTGAGGGATCGGGCGGTGGGCTGGCCGGTCTTGTCGTTGTGCCAGAT
>NZ_JBITIO010000021.1:0-144162 GCF_044459065.1 Nonomuraea sp. NPDC050394
GGGGCGGCGGGGGCGGGGGCCCCCCCCCCCCCCCGGGGGGGGGGGCGCGCCCCCCCCCGGGGGGGGGGGGGCCCCGGCCCCCCGGGGGGGGGGGGCCCCCCCGGGCGCCCCCCCCCCCCCACGCCGGCGGCCAGTTGGGCCATCGCCTCGGTGAACTCGCTCAAGCTCAGCCGAACCCGTTGGCCGACAGCCACTCCTTGGCCACGGTGGCCGGCTCGTCCTTGTTGACGGAGATCTTCGTCATCATCTCGATCAGCGACTGCGTGCTGAGCTTGGCCGAGACCGCGTCGAGCGTGGTCTTGATGGTGTCGTTCGTGCCCGCCTTGTAGACCAGCGGGGTGACGTTCTGGGCGGGGAAGATGTTCTTCGGGTCCGCGAGCGGGACCAGCTTGTTGGCGATGATCTTGGGGTCGGTGGTGAAGACGTTGCCGACCTGGATCGTGCCGTCCTTGATGGCGTCGGCGGTGGTGGGGCCGGTGGGCTTCCACTCCTTGAACTCCAGGCCGTAGACCTCCTTGAAGCGGGCCTCCCAGCGCTTCTTGAACTCCGGCGGGCCGCCGACGACCATGGTCTTCGACACCTTGGCCAGGTCCTCGATCGACTTCAGGGAGTCCTTGGCCGCCGACGCCTCGGAGACCGACAGGCTGTCCTTGTCCTCGGCGGGCGAGGAGGTGAGGATCTCCAGCGTGTCGGGCAGCTTCTCCTTCAGCGCCGTGTCCACGTCGGCGGTGGTGCCGGCCGTGGTCTTGGGGTCGATGAAGGCCAGCAGGTTGCCGTTGTACTCGGGCACGATGGTCAGGCCGCCGGCCTTGACCTGGTCGTACACGACCTCACGGCTGCCGATGCGCGGCTTCTCCTCGACCTGGACGCCCTTGGCCTCAAGCGCCTGGGCGTAGATGGAGCCGAGCAGGACGCTCTCGTCGAAGTCGAACGAGCCGATGATGGCCTTGCCGCCGCCGGCGGGCGCGCTGCTGGCGGCACCGCTGGGCTGGGCGCTGGTGGTGTCGAGCGGGTTGCCTCCCGAGCCGGAGGATCCGCAGGCGGCCAGCGCGAGTCCGGCCGACAGCAGCATCGCAGCGGTGCTGAAGATGCGTTTCATCAATATTTCCCTTCTTAGCGGGGGGTTGAGTAGGAGACTAGCGAACTCTCTGACTAACCCCCGGAGAGACGCTCACCCGCTGGACGAGGGTGAACGCCAGCTGCACCACCAGAGCAAACAGCACAATCAGTACAGAACCACCGACCACGCTCGCATACTCCTTGGTGGCGAATCCGTCGATGACGAAGCGCCCGAGCCCGCCCAGGCCCACGTACGCGGCGACGGTCGTGGTGGCCACCACCTGGATGGCCGACAGCCGCAGGCCCAGCAGGATCAGCGGCAGCGCCACCGGGACCAGCACCCGTCCGAGCACCTGCCCGCCGCGCAGACCCATCCCGTACGCGGCGTCGCGCAACTCAGGATCCACACCCCGGATGCCTTCGAACGTGTTGACCAGGATCGGCGGGATCGACAGCAGCACCAGCGGAATGATCACCGGCAGGATCGAGGCGGTGCCCAGCAGCAGCACGAACAGCACGAGCATGCCCAGCGTCGGCAGCGCCCTGGCCAGGTTGGCGGAGATCACGACGATCACCCCGCCCTTGCCCGTGTGCCCGATCAGCAGGCCGAGCGGGATCGCGATCAGCACCGCGAGCACGAGGGCCAGCACCGAGTACTCCAGGTGCTCCAGCAGCCGCATGGGGATGCCGCCGGGCCCCGTCCAGTTCTCGGGGTTGCCGAAGAAGTCCGTCAGCCAGTTCACGACGCCCTCCTCGCCCGCACCCACGGCGTCAGCAGCCGCTGCGCCAGCACCAGCAGCCCGTCGGCGACCAGCGCCAGCAGCACGATGCCCACGATGCCGACGATGACCGGCGGCAGGAACGGGTTCTGGTAGGCCCGGGTGAACAGCATCCCGAGCCCGCCCTGGCCGATCAGCGCGCCGACACTGACCAGCGAGATGCTGGAGACCGCGACGACCCGCAGGCCCGCCAGCACGACCGGGGTGGCGATCGGCAGCTCGACCTGGACCAGCCGGCGTACCGGCGTGAAGCCCATGGCCACGGCCGACTGACGGACGTGGTCGGGCACCGCGCCCAGCCCGTCGACCACCGACGGGATCAGCACGGCCATGGCGTAGAACGTCAGCGGGATGATCACCGTGGTCTGCGACAGCCCGGTCACCGAGATCAGCAGCATGAAGATCGGCAGCGACGGCAGCGCGTAGAGGATGTTCATCAGCCCGGACGTGGGCTGGTACAGCCAGCGGAAGCGCACGCACGCCAGCCCGAGCGGCAGCGACAGCACGAGCGCCGCCACGATCGGCACCAGCGACATCACCAGGTGGTCGCTGAGCAGGTTGCTGATGCTGCCGACCCGCCCGGTGTCCCAGTTGCGGGCGAACCACTCCCAGAGTGTTGGCGGACCGTCAGACATCGGCCGCCTCCGCGAGCGCCTCGTCGAGGGCCTCGCGGGTGGCCACGCCGACCACCTTCCCGTCCTCGTCCACAGCCACCGCGCAGCCCGAAGGCGACAGCAGCGCCGCGTCGAGAGCCGACCGCATGTTGTCCTTGCCGTGCAGGAACGTCCCGTACGGCTCCCGCTCCTCCGGCCGCCGGGGCGTGACCCAGGCCACGGGCCGGCCGTCCGGGGTGACGATGAGCAGCCAGGGCTCCTCGGAGTCCGCGGGGAACTCGTCCTCGGGGACGGTCAGGTCGGTGCGCAGCCGTAGCCCCGCCGCCGAGATGAACTGCAGGCGCCGGATCCCCCGGTCGTGCCCCAGGAACTCGCGCACGAACTCGTCGGCGGGCTCCGACAGCAGCGTCTTGGGATCGGCCAGTTGCGCCAGCCGCCCGCCCACGCGCAGCACGGCCACGCGGTCGCCGAGCTTGATGGCCTCGTCGATGTCGTGGGTGACGAAGACGATGGTCTTGTTCAGCTCGGACTGCAGCTTGAGCAGCTCGTCCTGCAGGCTCGTACGCACGATCGGGTCGACCGCGCTGAACGGCTCGTCCATGAGCAGCACCGGCGGGTCGGCGGCCAGCGCCCTGGCCACCCCGACGCGCTGTTGCTGGCCTCCGGACAGCTGGAACGGGTAGCGCTGGGCCATCGCCGGGTCGAGCCCGACGACCTCCAGCAGCTCCATGGCCCGGTCGCGGGCCTTCTTCTTGTCCCAGCCGAGCAGGAACGGCACCGTGGCGACGTTGTCGACGATCTTCCGGTGCGGGAAGAGCCCGGCCTGCTGGATGACGTAGCCGATCCCCCGGCGCAGTGTCGGCGGGTCGATCGTCTGTACGGCGGTGCCGTCCAGCAGGATCTGCCCGTCCGACGCGTCGATCATGCGGTTGATCATCCGCAGTGAGGTGGTCTTGCCGCACCCCGACGGCCCGACGAACACGGTGATCTGGCCCGTGGGAGCCTCAAGGCTGAGGTTGTCCACGGCGACCGTTCCGTCTGGATAGCGTTTGGTGACAGAGTCGAACGTGATCACGCGTGACCTTCCGTTCGTGGCGAGACCGTAGCCCCCCTGCCACGTCCGCCGCATGATCTCTTGCGCCCCTCAGACTACGGCGATGAAGGTGCTTCTGTCCCATCGGCCTGTGCTTAAACGCTTCACCGACCTGGGAGGATTCATATCAAATGACGTTCTCATAGTGCGCAACACCTGTAGGAGTTGGCATGATTGCCAGCACAAACTCCGACGCCGCACCCCTCACCCCCAGCGTCCGTTTTCCATCAGAGGATCCGGCCCAGTGACTCAACCGCTCACCGATCAGCGCTCCCGCAACGACCTGATCGCCGAGCTCTACGACCGTCACGCCACCGGGCTGTTCGCGTACTGCGCGGACCAGCTCGGCGACCCAGCCTCCGCCGGGTACGCGCTGGTCGCCGTGCTCTCCAGCGTGCCCGCCCAAGCGCCGCCGCGCGCCGCCCTCTACGCCCTCGCCCGCCGCGAGATCCACCGGCGTGACATCGTCTACGCGCCCCCCGTCGTCGACCCGCTGGTCGACCCCGCCTCCGCCCTGGTCGAACGGACCCTGCGCGAGCTCCGCCCCCACCAGCGCGAGGTCCTCCTCCTGTGCGAGGTCTGCGGCCTGACCACGACCGAACTCGCCTGGGTACTCGACGTCGCCCCCGACACGGCGGAAGAGCTGGCCATCAGCGCCGCGCACCGCTTCCGCCAGACGCTCTCCACCGCACTGGCCTCCACGGGCGCGCGCGTCCCCGCCTCCGTCGCCGACGTCTACGGCGCCCTGTCGGTCGCGCCGCTGCGCGACATCCTCTGCCGCCTGCCGTGGCCCGCCCCGGCCGCCGTCCTGCGCGTGCACGTCGCAGGATCCCGTACGGCCGGCGCCGCCCCCCTCTTCGTCAAGCCCCTGTGGCCCGCGCCGCCCCGCTGGCCGCAGCCGCTCGCCGAAACAGACCCCAGGACGGCGACGGGCATCTTCCCCACGGAACTCCTCACTCCCCCGGCGGGCCGCGCCGACCACGAGGCCACCACGGCTCCCATGCCCCGCCTCCGCGACCCCCTGACCGGCCCCCCGCCGTTGCTGGGCACCACTTCCCCCCGCGACCGGCCGACCGGCTCCCCCACCCTCGGCAGGTGGGACTCCTCTCCCGCCGGCGACAGGTGGGGCCCTTCTCCCACCGGCGATGTGCTGGACGGACCTTCCCCCCGCGATCAGCCGGGCGTGTCCTCGGCCCGCGACCTACCGGGCGCGTCCTTCGCCCGTGACCTGCCGGGCGTGTTCCCTGCCCGTGACCTGCCGGGCGCGTCCGCTGCCCGCGACCTGCCTGGCGCGTCCTTCGCCCGTGACCTGCCGGGCGTGTCCCCCGCTCGTGATCTGCCGGGCGGCTCGCCCGCTCCAAACCCGCAGGCCGGATCGCCCGCCCGGCCCTTCACCGCGTATCCGGTCAGCGACCCGCCGGCGGGGACGCCGCTGGCCAGGAGCCCCAGGCAGGACCCGCGGGGCGAAACCCCCGTGCGCGGCCCGTTCACCGCGGCGCCCACCCGCGACCCCTCGGCCGGGGCGCCTCCGTCCGACGCGTTCACCTCCGAGCGGGACCCCTTCGCCCCCTTCACCGGCGCCTCCGCCCAAGAGGAGCCGTCCGGCGCCGATGGGGAGGAGCCGGGCTGGCGTGCGGGTCTGCCGCCCAGGCCCAGGGTCCGGGACGGGCTGCCGCCGAGGACCGGGTTCCTGCTGTCGGCTCCGGTACCCGCGGACATACTGGACGACCCGCCCACCGACATCATGCCGCCGCTGGACCTGCCCTCCCCCGGAGACGTACTGGTCCACAGCTCCCGAACAGACACCCCGCCTCCCGGCCGGCCACCAGCTCCCGACGTCCCGGAGACCAGCCGAAGGCCGGACGCCGGGATCCGAAAGCCGGATGCCGGGACTCGAAGGCCGGACGCCGGGACCACGGACGACCCCCAGGGGCCGGACAAGGGCAGGGGCGCGGGAGAGGCGTTCTCCGCATTCCAGCCATTCACCCGGGCCCGCCGCCCGGCCAACGAGCCCGTCTACCGGCTCCCCATGCCCTCAGACATCCTGGCCGCCAGCGACCCCGCCCGGCTGGACCAGCCCGACGAAGGCTCCGGCGTCCCGAGTGCCCCTTGGGTCTCCGACCCGGCCACCTCTCCTGAGCCGACGCCCGAGTTCTCCTGGGCACCGGGCGACCGCCCGACACGGACCGACCGCCCGACACGGGCCGACCGCGACCCGCTGGACGGCCGCGACCCGCTGGACGGCCGGAAGGCGCCAGGAGGCGACGGCCGCGTACAGGGCAGGCCCCGGCTCGCGGCCTCCCGGCAGAACATGGGCGCCAAGCAGCCCACCGGCCAGCGAAAGCCGTCGCGCACCGGCCCGGCGGCCAAGAAGCAGGCGAGGAAGCGCAAGCAGCGTAAGCACCGCGACTGGGCGTGGGAGGTGGCGGGCTTCCTGATCTGCGTGCTGATCGCCATGCTGGTGTTCTTCGCAGTCCCGGTAATCGGCTCCCCATAACCACGCCCCGCCCCCACCTGACCGAGCACCCTGTGCCCGCCTCCACCTGACCGAGCACCCTGTGCCCGCCTCTGCCTGGCCAAGTACCCGTGTCAGCCTCTCTGGTCGGACCTCCGGCCCGCCTCTCCCTGGCCGCACCGGTGCGTGGCTCCCGGACGCGGCCGGGCTCCGATGCTCGGTGTCCGGCTCGCTCCGCCCGCGCACTGATGCTCGGCTTTCGACGGGGCCCGACCGGACGGCGGCACCTCGATCGGCCTGTCCGGATCCGGCCCCGGGACTCCCATGGCATCGCCGAGCCGGCCCCTCCCCCGTCCGGTCGACCGGGCCCGGCGGGAGCTGGGCCGGCCGCGCGTCGGCGGGGGTGGGGGTCAGGGGGAGGAGAGGATGAGGCCGCTGGTCGGGACGCCGGTGCCGGCTGTGACCAGGACGTTCGACACGTCCCTGACCTGGTTGACCGAGGTGCCCCTTACCTGGCGGACGGCTTCGGCGATGCCGTTCATGCCATGAATGTACGCCTCACCCAACTGCCCTCCGTGCGGGTTGACCGGCAGGCGGCCGTCCAGTTCGATGCCGCCGTCCGCGACGTACCCGGCCGCCTCGCCACGACCGCAGAAGCCCAGCTCCTCAAGCTGTGTCAGCACGAACGGCGTGAAGTGGTCGTAGAGGATCGCGGTCTGCATGTCAGCGGGCCCCATGCCGGAAATTTCCCAGAGTTTGCGGCCGACGACGGACATCTCGGGAAGGCCGGTCATGTCGTCGCGGTAGTAGCTGGTCATCATCATCTGCCCGGCGCCCGCCCCCTGAGCGGCGGCCGTGATCACCGCGGGGGAACGGCGCAGGTCCCTGGCCCGGTCCTCCGAGGTGACGACCAGCGCCACCGCGCCGTCGCTCTCCTGGCAGCAGTCGAGCAGGTGCAACGGCTCCACGATCCACTTCGACGCCTGATGGTCGGCCAGCGTGATCGGCCGCCCGTGGAACCACGCCGCCGGGTTGGTGGCCGCGTGCCGCCGCATCGCGACGGCGACGCGGCCGAAGTCCTCCGACGTCACGCCGTAGACGTGCATGTACCGCCGCGCGAACATGGCCACCCAGGCCGCGGGCGTCATCAGCCCGTACGGCACGTGCCAGCTCATCTCCAGCCCCTGCGACGAAGGCTCCCCGCCGAGCCGGGCATCGGGCTGGCCGAAGCGGCGGCCGGATCGTTCGTTGAAGGCCCGGTAGCAGACGACGGTACGGGCCATGCCGGTCCGCACGGCCATCGCGGCGTGCATCACCGTGCCACAAGCGGCGCCACCGCCGTAGTGAACACGCGAGAAGAAGGTCAGGTCACCGATCCCGACCTCGCGTGCGACGGCGATCTCCTGGTTGGTGTCCTGGGTGTAGGTCACCAGGCCGTCGACGTCCCCGGGCAAGAGCCCGGCGTCGTCGAGCGCGGCGAAAACGGCCTCGGCGGCCAGTTGCAGCTCCGAACGCCCGGAATCCTTGCTGAACTCGGTGGCACCGATCCCGGCGATGGCGGCTTTCATACGGAAACCCTTCAGGTATTCACAACATCCCGGCCAGCGGGTCGACAGCGGACGGACAGATCTGGCCAGAAACCACGGAGCGGCCAGCGGGGAAACGGCCGAGTGGAAGGTGGCCAGAGGACCTTGCGGAGGGAGCCTGACAAGCAGGCGGCCGGCTGTGGCTGTGGCTGTGGCCGTTGGATAGGGGGGCGGTCGTCAGCTAGGGATGTGGCCGTGGGTCAGGGGTGCGGTCGTGGGTCAGAAGTGCGGTCGTGGGTCAGGAGTGTGGCCGTTGGTCAGGGGTGCGGCCGGTCGTCGGGGGTGTGGCCGGTCGTCGATGGGCCGCGGTTGTGGGTAAAGGGGGCCGTTGCGGTGGGGACCACGTCCGACGTGAGAAGCGATCCCCCCGACCTGGGCCCGCCCACGTCGGCGGGTGGCGTGGGGGTGGCTGTGCCGTAACTCCAAAAGCCCGTGACCTTGAAGGGCGGAACGTGGGGACAAGAGGGTCACGACGGGAGCGAGAGGACCACCGAACCGGTCGCGTGGCTGCCGAGGGAGACCTTGCCGCGGACCTCGACGGTGAACTCCTCGCCCTTACGCGCGATCACCGCCCCCGTGAACGCCAGCAGGTCCCCCGCGTAGGCAGGCACTCCGAGCTTCACGTTGATCCGGCGGATCACCGCCTCGGGGCCCGCCCAGTCGGTGACATACCGTTCGACCAGCCCCATCGTGGTCAGGATGTTGAGGAAGATGTCCTGCGAGCCCTGCGCGCGGGCGATCTCGACGTCGTGGTGGACCGGGGTGAAGTCCATGGTGGCGATCGCGGTCGAGACCACGAGGGTGGGCGTGATGCTGATGGACAGTTCTGGCAGAACCATGCCGATTTCGATCTGCTCTCCGGTCAACGTCCGCATCATGACTCCTGTGGCGTCCACATCGGAAGGATCAGTTCGTCATCCATTGCGCGAAACGTTGCCCGCACCGTCATACCGATACCCACCGCGTCCACGGGACAGTCCACTATGTTCCCCACAATCCTTACGCCTTCCGGAAGTTCCACCACCGCCACCACAAACGGGGTTTCGCGTCCGGGCACGGGCGGGTTGTGGTGGACGACGTAGCTGTAGACGGTTCCCTCGCCGCGCGCGACGACGTGGCCGCGGTTCGCCGAGCGGCAGGCGGGGCAGATCGGGCCTGGTGGATGGCGTAGTTCGCCGCAGTCGGCGCAGCTTTGGACGCGCAGTTCGCCGAGTTTCACGCCGTCCCAGAAGAACTGGGTGTCCCGGTTGACGGCAGGTTTCAGCGGGTACGGCTGACGCCTTTCCTTAACCCGCGGGCGAAATTTCAGGACCCGGAAGAGCATCTCCGCCACCGGCTCGTCGAACTGGTCGTACCAGGTGACATTCCAGGTGGCGAAATATCCTTCTCCGAGGGCGGTCGTCTTAGGCCCGGTAAGTCCGGAAAAGCGGGTGGCCGGAGTCAGCACGTCGCCCAGCCGGGCGTACCGGTGGTAGGTCTGCTCGCAGTTGGTCGCCACCACCCCCGTGTACCCCTGGGCGTTCAGCTCGGCCAGCATGTCGTCCACCGGCGAGCGGTCCCGTACGTCGCGCCGCACCCCGCCCATGGTCCACACCTGCGCCATGGCAGGAGGCGCCACCCCTTTGTCGAGATAAAGCGGGTTCTGGTCGCCCATGGCGTCGAGCCAGTGCCGGATCATCGGTTCGTTGACCGGATCGGCCGCGGGCAGGCCGCGCAGCTCGCCCATGGCCACCTGCCTGCGCGCCATCTCGTGCAGATCGGTCATCGCGGCGGCCTCGGCAGGCTCAGGCCGAGCATGGCGATCAGCTCCCGCTGCACCTCGTTCACCCCGCCGCCGAACGTCAGCACCACGGCACCCTTCACGCCGTGGTCCAGCCGGTCGAGCAGTTCGGCCGTCTCCGGGTCGGCCGGGTCGCCGAACCGCGCCAGGATGTCGCCCACGATCCGGCCGATCTCCTGCATGCGCTCAGAACCGTAGATCTTGGTGGCCGACGCGTCGGGCGCGCCCAGCCAGCCGAGGTCCATGTTGGCCGCGACCTGCCAGTTCAGCAGCTCGTTGGTGCGGAAGTAGGCGTAGACGCGACCCAGCGCGCGGCGTACGTCGGGATGCCCGTCGTTGCCCGTCCTGCGGGCCCAGGCCAGGAACCTGTCGTAGGTCTGGCCGAGGTTGCCCGCCGGGCCGAGCGTGACCCGCTCATGGTTGAGCTGGTTGACGATGAGGTCCCAGCCTTTGTCCACTTCGCCCACGACCATGTCCACCGGTACGCGGACGTCCTGGTAGTAGGTGGCGTTCGTGTGGTGGCGGCCGTCCATGGTGACGATCGGTGTCCAGGAGAAGCCGGGGTCGTCCGTCCCGGCGATCATCATGGTGATGCCCTTGTGCTTCTTGGCCCCGGGGTTCGTCCGCGCCGCCAGCCAGATGTACTGCGCGTAGTGGGCGCCGGAGGTGAACACCTTCTGCCCGTTCACGACATAGTGGTCGCCGTCGAGCACCGCGGTCGTCCGCAGCGAAGCGAGGTCCGTGCCCGCCTCCGGCTCGCTGTAGCCGATCGCGAAGTGACACTCCCCCGCCAGGATGCGCGGCAGGAAGAACTCCTTCTGCTCGGGCGTGCCGTACTGCATCAGCGTCGGCCCGACCGTCTGCACCGTGATGATCGGGTACGGCACCGCGGCCCGCGCGATCTCGTTGGCGAAGATCTGCTGTTCGAGTGGCCCGAAGCCGGCGCCGCCGTACTCCTTGGGCCAGCCGAGCCCCAGCTTGCCGTCGCGCCCGAGGCGGCGGCAATGCTCCATGTACGCCTCGCCGAACGGGTCCTCGGCGATCTTCTTGCGGTCGTCGCCGGTGAGGCAGGCGCGGAAGTACTCGCGCAGCTCCTCCCGCAGCCGCTTCTGCTCGGTGGTGAGGTCGATCAGCATCAGGCGAGCGCTCCGATCAGGTCGAGCTGGGCGTCGGCGCCACCGAGCAGGTGGGACAGGTGCTTGGCGTGCGCGAAGCTCTTGTGCAGGGGGTAGGTCACGTCCAGGCCGAGGCCGCCGTGCAGGTGCTGGCAGGTGAACAGCGCGCGGAAGGCCTCGCTCACGTGGTACGCGGCCACCGCGACGTCCCTGGCCTCCAACCCCCAGACGGCCGACCACATCGCCACGTCCAGCGCCCGCGAGGCCACGTAGACGTCGGCGATCTGCATCGTCACCGCCTGGAACTCCGCCAGCGCGCGGCCGAACTGCTTCCTGGTCTTGATGTACTCGGTGGTCAGCTCAAGCGCGCCCGCCAGGACGCCGCTCGCCTGCGCGGCGACCGCGGCCGTGTAGATCAGGCGGACGCCGTCGGCGTCGTCGGCGACCTTCTCCGCCGGGGTCCGGTCGAAGACCAGCGTGGCCAGCGGCTCACCGGTCGAGGCGAACTCCGGCACCACCTGGCCGGGACGGGCCAGGAACAGCCCCTCCGCCGCCGAGACCAGCGCCACGTCCGCCACCGCCCCGTACGGCACCGCGCACTTGCGGCCGGTCAGCGTCCAGCCGCCGGAGTAGTGGGCCCGCGTCTGCGGCGGGTCGGCCAGCGCCCTGCCCGCCTCCTTCAGCGCGACCGTGCTCACCCTGGCCTGGCCGAGGCGGGCCTGCTGCTCGCGCGAGCCGTACCGGCTGATCGCCAGTGAGCTGACCAGGACGGGCAGGGCCGGCAGCTCGCGCGCGCCCACCTCGCGCAGCACGACGGCCATCTCGACGCCGCCGAGGCCCGCGCCGCCCACGTCCTCCGGCAGGCAGACGCCGAGCAGGCCGGCCTCCCTGAGCTGGTCCTCGCCGGCCTGCTTGGCGAGCAGGTCCGCGGCAAGTTCGCGCAGCTCCCGCTGCGTTTCGTCCAATGCGAAGTCCACTAGCTCTCCAATAAGTGCTGCCGCCCGAAGCGGGCGAACTCGGTCTCGATCTCCACGACGTCGTCGCCGGTCAGCGGCCGGTAGCCGGTCGCCGTCCGGAGGTACACGGGGTCGGTGGCGCCGTGCCAGGCCTGCCGGGCGAGGACGCGCTTGAGTACCTTGTGGGAGGGGGTCTGCGGCAGTTCCCGACAGATCCGGATATATCGCGGTACGGCCTTCGCCCCGAGGTCGGCACGCGCGCCCAGAAACTCCGCGAAGGCCGCCACCTCGAACCGCCCGTCCGGCACCAGGGCCAGCATCACCTGGTCACCGGCGGCCGCGTCGGGAACCGGGTAGACGGCCGCCTCCACGATCCCCGGCGCCTCGCGGACCACCGCCTCGATGGGGGCGACGGCGAGGTTCTCCCCGTCCACGCGCAGGCGTTCCGTGCCCCGGCCGGCGAAGAAGACGTACCCCTCCTTGTCGGCATAGGCCAGGTCACCCGACCAGAAGGCGCCTTCCCTGATCCGCTCGGCGTCGGCCTCCGGGTCGTTGTAGTAGCCGTCGAACAGCCCGAGCCCCCGGACGTTGACCAGTTCCCCGACGGCTTCCTCGGCGTTCAGCAGACGGCCGCCCTCGACGACTGCGGGCGGACAGCGCTCGCCGGTCGCCGGGTCGCGGATCTCGACGCCGTCGGGCAGGCGGCCCAGGCATCCGGGCGGCCCCGACGGATCCGGCGTGATAGAGACCGCGGTCTCGGTGGACCCGAACGCGTCGATGACGAAGCACCCGAACCGCTCCCCGAAGCGGCGGGTCGCGGTGGCGCTGCCCTCGTTCCCGAAGGCGAGCTTGAGCGGGTTGTCGGCGTCGTCGGAGCGCTCCGGGGTGGCCAGGACATAGGAGAGGGCCTTGCCGACGTAGTGCAGATACGTGCAGCCATATTTCCGGACATCGGGAAGGACGCCGGAGGCCGAGAAGCGCTTCCTGAGCACCAGCGCGGCCCCCGAGGCGACGGCCGGAGCATACGCAGCCATGATCGCGCCGGAGTGGAAGAGGGGCATCGAGCAGTAGACGACGTCGTCGCGGGTGAGCATGCGGGCCAGTGACAGGCCGGGGACGGCGAGTTTGCGCTGGGTGATCCGCACCGCTCTTGGGCGGCCCGACGAGGTGCCGGAGGTGAAGACGAGCATGACCAGGTCGCCGGGGGGCGCGGGCTCACGGTCGTGGGTCGCCTGGAGTTCGTCCAGGGAGATCCGCCGGATGCCCAGGTCCCCGGAGATCGCTCGCGCCGCCTCGGCGTGGACGCCGTCGTACACGATGAGCTCGACGTCGGCGGCCCGCGCGTCGCGAACCAGCTCGACCGGCGACCGCGTGGGGTTGAGCGCGACCACCACCGGCCCGCCCAGCGCCGCCGCGCCGACCAGAAAGACCATTTCCGGCACGTTGTCCAGCAACACGCCCACATGACCGGCCCCGCGCAACCACCCCGCATAGGTACGGCAGAGCGCGACCTGCTCCCGCCACGACCAGACCCGGTCGGCATAGTGGAGCGACGGCCGGTCGTCGTCGGCGCGGGCCGCGAGCAGGGCGGCGAACGTGTCCGCGGTCATCCGGCCTCCACCAAGCGCTCGGTCACCAACTGTCCGCAAAACTAGAACAGATTCTAATATCTGTCCAGCAACCGCCTCCGTCCACGAAACACGACTTTTCCTCATAACCGGATGGACATGCGGCTATGCCCCTTCTTTGTGACTCGCGAGTAACAAGCCGAGTTACGGAGAAATCAGATAACGTGTTCTTATGCGCACCCCGCCTGCGACAGTCGCAGCGCCACCTCCCGACCCCGAGGCCCCCCTTCCGAGCGCCGGTGGGTCCGGCGTGCGCACCCGCAGCCAGCACCAGCGCCGCAAGCGCATCGTCCAGGCCGCCGCCGCCCTCGCCTCCCGAGGCGGCGTCGAGGCCATGCAGATGCGCACCGTCGCGGAACGCGCCGGTGTGGCCCTGGGGACGCTGTACCGATACTTCCCCTCGAAGATGGACCTCGTCGTGGCGGTCGTGGGCGAAGAGATCGACCTGCTGGAAAACAGCATCGAACGCCGCCCGCCCAGCGCCGGCACCCCCGCCGGCCGCGCGGTCGACGTCCTGATGCGCGCCACCCGCGGCCTCATGCGCGAGCCCGAACTGGCCGACGCGCTGATCCGATCGCTGATCATGGCCGAGGTGGAGACGCCGTTCGGCGACCGCATGACCGGCCTGATCCTGAGGGTGTCGGCGGGCGGGCTGACGCGCGACGAGGCGAGCGAGGAGCAACTGGCGCTGGCGGGGTCGCTGTCGAGCGTGTGGGTCCACGAACTCCTCGAAATGCTGCGCGGCCGCCGCACCTACGACCAGATCCAACGCCGCATCGAAATAGCCGCCGCCCGCCTGGTGTCCGACCTCTGACGCCCTCGCCGCCCGGTCGCTGCGGGCCGCCCCTGACGTCCTCGCCGCCCGGTCGCTACAGGCCACCCCCCTGACGTCCTCGCCGCTCGGTCGCTACAGGCCCCCTGACGTCCTCGCCGCTCGGTCGTTGCGGGCCGCTTTTCCGTTACGGCAAGCCGCCCCACCACCACCCGCCGTCGTGGGCGCGCGCCGATCGTGGGGATCGCTTCTCACGTCGCACGTGGTCCCCACCGCAACGGCCCCCCTTGACCAGCCACAGCGCGCAGAACCCCTCCGCCGGGCATGCGACACAGCAGTTGCCAGGAGGGGCCCCGGAAGCCCGGCGGGATGTCCTCGCGGACAGGAGGCTACCGACCGGGCGGTAGGGTGGGTTGGTGATCCAGAGTGACACCAAGGGACGGATCCTGGCGGCAGCCCTGGAGCTGTTCACCGCACGCGGCTACCGGACCACCTCCATGCGCGAGATCGCCGAACAGGTTGGGCTGACCAAACCCACCCTCTACCACTATTTCCGCTCCAAGTCGGAGATCATCCAGCAGCTCCTGGATCCCTTCCTCGACAACCTCGACGCCGCCCTCGAACACCCGGAGACCTTCCTGGAACGATGCGTCGACACGATGGTCGGCCATCGGCGCGTGCTCACGCTGCTCCTGCGCGACACCACCGTCTACTCCGAGGAAGAACACCTGGCGACCCGCGTCGTCACCTGGATGGACCGGGCCAACGGCCTCCTGGCGGGCCCCGCGCCGACCCGCCGCCGCAGCATCCGCGCCGCCCAGGCCCTCGCCGCCGTGGCCGACCCGATGGTCCTGTCCATGCCGATCCCCGACGCCGAACTCCGCTCCGAACTCCTCCGCGGCGCCCAGCTCCTCCTGGCCGACAGCGACTGACCACACATGGCGGGCCACCGGCCCCGCAAGGCCATCTGTCCCCGCAAGGCCATCTGTCCCCGCAAGGCCACCGGCCACCGTAAGGCCGCCGGTCCCCGCGAGGCCGCCGACGCACGACCGGCCGACGACGGGTGATTCGTACCTGCGAGACTGGCGGAATGATGATGCGGGCGGTCACGCAGGATGTACTCGGTGGTCCGGACGTCCTCAGGGTGACCGAGGTCGCCAGGCCGGAGCCGGGGCCGACCGAGGTGCTGGTGCGGGTGCGGGCGGCAGGTGTGAACCCCACCGACTGGAAGCACCGCGCCAACGGCGGGCTGATCGGCGCCCCGCCCTTCACCCTGGGCTGGGACGTCTCCGGCGTGGTCGAGGCGGTGGGGCCGGGGACCACGCTGTACCAGCCGGGCGACGAAGTGTTCGGCATGCTCCGGTACCCGCAGGCACACGGCGCCTATGCCGAGTATGTGACCGCGCCAGCCCGTACCTTTGCCCGCAAACCCTCAGAGATCGACCACATTCAGGCAGGCGCGCTGCCCCTCGCGGCGCTCACGGCGTGGCAGGCGCTGGTGGACACCGCGGGCGTCCGGGGCGGCCAGCGGGTGCTCGTGCACGCCGCGGCGGGCGGGGTGGGTCACCTCGCCGTGCAGATCGCCAAGGCGCGCGGCGCCTTCGTCATCGGTACGGCCAGCGCCGCCAAGCACGACTTCCTCCGCCGCCTGGGTGCCGACGAACTCGTCGACTACCGGAACACCGACTTCGCCAACGTGGTCCGGGACGTGGACATGGTCCTCGACACCATGGGCGGCGACTACGGCTCCCGCTCCCTGCGCACCCTGCGCGAGGGCGGCACGATCGTCTCCTTGGTCCTGTCCAAGCTCGACCCCGCCCTCGCCGAGGAGGCGTCGGCACGCGGCATCCGAACGGCCGCGATGCTGGTGGAACCGGACCTCGCCGCCATGAAGGCCATCGCCGCCCTGGCGACGGCGGGCCGCCTGCGCGCCGAGATCGCCGCGGTCCTCCCACTGGAAGAGGCCGCCAAGGCCCACGAACTCGGTGAAACCGGCCACACCACCGGCAAAATCATCCTCACCCCCTAGCCCCACCACCTGGGGCTCTGGCCCGCGCAGGAAGGGCCCCACGGCGGCTGTCGAGCGCGTGCGCGTGGGGCGGGTTAGGGCGCGTGCAGGGCAGGGCCCCTCGTTCCTGCCGCTGCACGCGCCAGAAGGACGAGCCCGAGCCCGGACCCGCCCGTCCTGCGGCCGCCGATCGAAAGCCTTGAAAGGCTCACCATCCGGTGCGGCCACAGGTGTAGACCTCGGGCAGGTTCACAGCTCATCGCCATGCCGACAGCTTTTTGTCACACGCATCCGCTAAACAGGGAACATGACAGTCAGCGATGACTTCGCTCAGCTGGCCGACCCATTGCGGCGGGAGCTGCTCGCACACTGCTATCGCATGCTCGGCTCGGTTCACGATGCCGAGGACACCGTCCAGGAGACCTACGTTCGGGCCTGGCGGGCCTACGACAAGTTCGAGGGCCGCTCCTCCGTACGCACCTGGCTCTACAAGATCGCCACCACGCGCTGCCTGACCGCGCTCGACAAGCAGGGCAGGCGGCCGATGCCCACCGGGCTCGGGGCGCCGAGTGCCCGGGGTGAGGGGCCGCTGGGCGAGACGATGGAGCTGGAGTGGCTGGAGCCCGTTCCCGACGAGGCCGTCGGGGCGGACGGGCGGGATCCGGCGACCGTGGTCACCTCGCGGGAGAGCATACGGCTGGCCCTCGTGGCGGCTCTGCAGTACTTGCCGGCTCGGCAGCGGGCGGTGCTCATCCTGCGTGACGTGCTTCAGTGGCGGGCGGCCGAGGTGGCCGACCTGCTCGACACGTCCACCGCCGCGGTCAACAGCAGCCTGCAGCGCGCGCGGGCACAGTTGGCCGAGGTCTCACCGGCCGAGGACCAGATGGGCGAGCCTGACGAGCGGGAGCAACGCGAGCTGCTCGACCGCTACATGCAGGCCTTCGAGAGCTACGACGTGGACGCGATCGTCAAGCTGTTCACCGAGGACGCGGTCTTCGAGATGCCGCCGTTCCCCGGGTGGTACCAGGGCGCGGAGAACATCGGGCGGCTCATCGCCACCCACTGCCCGGCCAAGCGGCCCGGCGACCTCAAGCTGGTGCCCTGCCAGGCCAACGGGCAGCCGGCGTTCGGCATGTACCTGCTGGGCGAGGACGGCCTCTACCACGCCTTCGGCCTCCCGGTGCTCACTCTGTCGACGGCCGGGGTCACCCACGTGTGCCAGTTCTTCGACCTCAAGCTCTTCGGCATCTTCGGCCTTCCCACCACCCTGCCCGCCTGACCCCACGTCAGCAGCCCCGAGGCCCCCAGGGCACGGGGCAGCCGGGTGCGCGCTGCGACACGACCTGTCGGGGGCGTCGGCCGGACCGACCGTCCGCGACCGAAGGGCAGGTAGGTGGTGCCCCGCCGGTCAAAGGGTGGTGGACACGCGCCGGCGACTGGGTGATCGCAGGGCCGGGTGCATTGCGGGTCGAAACTAGAACGCGTTACATTCGCCTCCAGAGCATCGTTCTGGAGGCGCTGTGGGCACACCTGTGATCGTAGAAGCCGTAAGGACTCCCATCGGCAAGCGCAACGGCTGGCTGGCCGAGCTCAAGCCGCAACAAGTTCTAGCCGCAGCGCTGACCGGCCTCGTCGAACGGTCGGGCATCGACCCGGCCACCGTCGAGCAGGTCTTCGCCGGGTGCGTCACCCAGGCGGGCGAGCAGGGCGGGCACGTGGGCCGCTACTCCTGGCTCTACGCGGGGCTGCCGCACCAGACCGGCGTGACCACGATCGACGCGCAGTGCGGGTCTTCGCAGCAGGCGGTTCACCTGGTGGCGGCGTTGATCCAGGCGGGCGTCATCGAGGTGGGCGTGGCGTGCGGGGTCGAGGTGATGAGCAGGGCGCCGCTGGGCAGCAACGTCCAGCCCGCGCGCCCGCGTCCCGACGACTGGTTGATCGATCTGCCCGATCAGTTCACCGCGGCCGAGCGGATCGCCACCCGGCGGAGCCTGACCCGGGAACGGCTCGACTGGTTCGGCGCCCGGTCTCAGCAGCTCGCGGCCAAGGCGTGGGCAGACGGCCGGTTCGACAGGGAGATCGTGCCCGTCCACGGCGTCACCAAGGACCAGGGCTTACGCGAGACCACCGCAGACGGCCTGGCCAAGCTGAAGCCGGTCGTGCCCGGAGCGCTACACACCGCGGGCACGTCGTCGCAGATCTCCGACGGCGCCGCCGCCGTCCTGCTGATGAGCGAGAAGGCAGCTCAGAGGTACGGCATGCGTCCCCGCGCCAGAATCCTGGCCCAGACGCTGGTCGGGGCGGAGCCGTACTATCACCTGGATGGGCCGGTGGACGCCACGGCGAGGGTGCTGGCCAGGACGGGGATGGCGATGAGCGACATCGAGAGGTTCGAGGTGAACGAGGCGTTCGCCGCGGTCGTCCTGTCCTGGGCGAGCGTGCACGAGCCCGACTTCGACCGGGTCAACGTCAACGGCGGCGCCATCGCGCTGGGCCATCCGGTGGGCGCGACCGGCGCCCGGCTGATCACCACGGCCCTGCACGAGCTCGAACGCTCCGACTCGGCCACCGCCCTGGTCAGTATGTGCGCCGGCGGCGCCCTGGCCACGGCCACCGTTCTCGAGCGCCTCACGTGACAACCCGACCCGACGGCCGGCCTCCGGTAACCGCACCACCCGACGACGAGCCGAGCGAGAGCTCGCAACGCGAGAAGCAGCTTCCGGCAGCCATGCGGCCCGACGACCTGCCGAGCGGAAACACGACACGCGGCGACGACCCACCGGGCGGAAACACGACACGCCGCGACGACTTGCCGGGCGGGAACACGCGACGTGCGGAACAGCCCTCGGTGGCGGCGCGGCGCGATGAGCCGCCTCGTGTCATGACGCGACGCGATGGCCGGCCGAGCGGGCGGACACCGCGGGCACCGCAGACACCGCAGGCGCCGAAGGCAGAGCGGGCGCGGGGGAGGACGCGGCGGCAGCCGTACAGCAGTCAGAAGCCGCAGGATCTGGGTGGCGGGGTGTGGAGTGTGCCGGTGCCGATTCCCGGCAATCCGCTCGGCTACACGCTGGTCTACGCGATCGAGTCGCCGCGTGGGCCGGTGCTCATAGACGCGGGGTGGAATCATCCGGACGCCTGGGAGGCGCTGAGCGGCGGGTTCGCGGCGCTGGGGATCGACGTGGCCGACGTGTACGGGGTCGTGGTCACGCACTTCCATCCCGATCACGCGGGGCTGGCGGGGCAGGTGCGGGAGGTGTCCGGGGCGTGGATCGCGATGCACGAGGCGGACGCGGCCATCGTCACGCTCATGCGGGGCCTGGCCGACGACGAGCACCGGGACTTCCAGACCGAGATGCTCCGGCGGGCCGGCGCCGAGGGACTGGATGTGAGCGTGCCGGTGGCCGAGCGGCCGGTGCCGCCCGCGCAGCCGGACCGGACGCTTCGTGACGGGGACATCGTGGACGTGCCGGGCCGTGAGCTGCGGGCGATTCACACCCCGGGTCACACACCTGGACATCTGTGCCTGCGGCTGGAGGACCGGCTGTTCACGGGCGACCACGTGCTGCCGGACATCACCCCGCACGTCGGCATCTATCCCTACGACCGCGTCGACGTGGACCCGCTCGGCGATTTCCTGAAGTCTCTGGAGAAGGTGGCCGAGCAGGGCCCCCTCACCGCCCTACCCGCCCATGAGTGGATATTTCCGGATGTGGCGGCACGCGCCGCCCAGATCCGCCACCATCACGAGGAGAGACTCCACACGCTCGCCACACTGCTGACCAGCATGGGCGAGCCGCTGACCATCTGGGAGATCGCCGCGATGATGACGTGGAACCGAGCATGGGATGACCTGTCCCCTATGCTCCGAGGACTGGCGGCCGGAGAAGCCGCCGCCCACCTTCGCACCCTGGAGGCACGCGGCGAGATCCGCCGCGTGTCCGGGGTCGATCCCGTACGCTTCCAGGCCCTAGACTCGTAGACATCCGATGTCTAGGGAGAGAAGCGTGGCGGTCACCGACGCTGCGATCGACAAGATCAAGCAGATGATCCTCTCGGGCGAGCTCGCCCCCGGCGACCGGCTCCCCAAAGAGGCCGATCTCGCCGAACGGCTGGGCCTGTCCCGCAACTCGCTGCGCGAGGCCGTACGCGCGCTGGCGCTCATCAACGTCCTGGACGTACGGCAGGGCGACGGCACCTACGTCACCAGCCTGGAGCCCCGGCTCCTGCTGGACACCATGTCGTTCGTGCTCGACCTGCACCGCGACGACACCGTCATCCAGTTCTTCGAGGTACGCCGCATCCTGGAACCCGCCGCCACAGCCATGGCCGCGGTCCAGATGAGCGACGCCGACGTCGAGGAACTGGGCGAGGTACTCCGCTCGCTGCCCAAGGACCCCACGATCGAGGAACTGGTCGACAACGACCTGACCTTCCACCAGCGCATCGCCCGGGGTTCCGGCAACAACGTGCTGTGCTCGTTCATCGAGAGCCTGGCCGGCCCGACCCACCGCGCGCGCATCTGGCGCGGCCTCACCCAGGAGGGGGCGCTGGAGAAGACGATGGAGCAGCACACCGCCATCTACGACGCCATCGCCGCCCGCCAGCCGGATGTGGCACGTTCCTGGGCCACGGTCCACGTGGCCGGCGTCGAGGCGTGGCTGCGCAAGGCACTCGACTGAAGAATCGGGGGACGAGCGCCGGGTAGGTACGGTGCGTGGCCGACAAACTCGCGAAATATCGGAGTAAGCGGGACGCCAGCCGTACCCCCGAGCCCGTCCCCCGGCGACAACCCGAGCCGGGAGACGACCGCGCGTTCGTGATCCAGGAGCACCACGCGCGGTCACTGCACTGGGACCTGCGCCTGGAGCGCGACGGCGTGCTCGTCTCCTGGGCGGTCCCGAAGGGGCTGCCCGCCGACCCGCGGGTCAACCACCTGGCCGTGCACACCGAGGACCACCCGATGGAGTACCTCGGCTTCCACGGCGAGATCCCCACCGGCGAGTACGGCGCGGGCAGCATGACGATCTGGGACACCGGCACCTACGACACGGAGAAATGGTCGGAGCGCGAGGTCAAGGTGGTGCTGCACGGCGAGCGCGCCCAGGGCCGGTACGTGCTGTTCAGGACCGGCGGCAAGAACTGGATGATCCACCGCATGGACCCGCCGGCCGTGGACCCGCTGCCGCCGCTGGAGCCTATGCTGCCGGTCAGACGCGCCAAACTCCCCCGCGACCAGGACGCCTACGCCTTCGAGTTCGCCTGGGGCGGCCGCCGCGTGCTGGTCCACGTGGACGGCGGGCGCACCGACCTGGCCCGCGAGTTCCCCTGGCTGCGCCCGATGGCCGAGGCGTTCGGCAGCAGGAGCGCGGTCCTCGACGGCGAGATCGTCCGGCTGGGCGGCACGGAGATCCTGGTCTGCACCGATCTGCTCTACGACGACGGCCACTCCCTGGTGGCCGGGCCGTTCACCGAGCGCCGCGCGGCCCTGGACGCTCTGGACATCTCGGGCGCGCGCTGGCAGACCGCCCCATCCTGGCCCGCCCCGGCCCAGCCGATACGGCAGGCCGCCCGCGAACAGAGCCTGCCCGGAGTCGTCGGCAAGCGCCTGGACTCCCCCTACGAGCCGGGTCCCTCAAAATGGTGGGCGTTCATCCCCACATGACAGACATAATCGGCACGTGCACCTCACCAGCATCACGCCCGACCAGCGGCTCCTCGACCTCCAGCACGCCGCCTACGCCATCGAGGCCGAGATCATCGGCGACGACCGCATCCCGCCGCTCCACGAGGACCTCGCGGGCCTCCAGGGCGAGCCGCTCAGCTGGCTGGGCGCCTTCGACGACGAGGGAACGCTGACCGGAGCGGTCGCCTGGGAGGAGAGCGCCGGCCTGGTCGACATCAACCGGCTGGTCGTGGACCCCGGCGCGCTGCGGCAGGGCATCGGCCGCACGCTGGTCAAGGAGGTGCTGGCCCGAGCCGGCGGCCGCAAGGTGATCGTCTCCACCGGCCGGGACAACACGCCCGCGCGCACCCTGTACGAGCGCCTCGGGTTCACGAACACCGGTGACGCCGAGGTGATCCCGGGCCTGTGGATCACCTCATACGAGCTCTAGCTCCGCCCACAGTTCCTCCGGCACCGGCTCGGCCCACAGAGCGGCGTTGCGGCGTACCTCATCGGCCGAGCGGGCGCCGAGCACGACGGTCGCGACGGCCGGGTGCCGCGCCGGGAAGGCCATCGCGGCCTGGGGCAGCGTGACGCCGTGCCGCGCGCAGACAGCGGCCAGCCGTCGGGCCCGCTCCAGGAGCGGCGCGGCGGCCGGCCGGTAGTCGAAGGTGCCGCCGGGCTCGTCGGTGGCCAGCATGCCGCTGTTGAAGACGCCCGCGGCCAGCACCTTGACGCCCTTGGCCGCGCAGGCCTCCAGCAGCGGCAGGCCGGAGCGGTCGAGCAGGGTGTAGCGGCCGGCCAGCATGACCACGTCGATGTCGGTGTCGCGGACGAACCTGGCGGGCACCTGCCACTGGTTCATGCCGAGGCCGATGGCCTTGACCACGCCCTGGGCGCGCAGTTCCTCCAGCGCCGGGTACGCCTCGGCCAGCGCCTGGCCGGTGTGGGCGTCGGGGTCGTGGATCAGGGCCACGTCCACGTGGTCGAGGCCGAGCCGTACCAAGGACTCGTCGAGGGAACGGCGCACGCCGTCGCGCGAGAAGTCCCACACGCGGCGCTCGGCGGCGACGACGTCGAAGCCCTCGTCGTCCCTGGCCGGGTCGGCGGGCACCAGGCGGCGGCCGACCTTGGTGGACAGCACGTACCCGTCGCGTCCGGCCAGGGCGGCGCCCAGGCGGCGCTCGGACAGGCCCAGGCCGTAGTGGGGCGCGGTGTCGAACAGCCGCACGCCCGCCTCCCACGCGGCGTCGACCGTGGCGCGGGCCTGCTCGTCCGTGACGGCGGTGAACAGGTTGCCGAGCGGCGCGCCGCCAAGCCCGAAGTCAGGAAGTTTCATGTCATCTCCCAGACCAGGCGCAGGCCGCCGGAGTCCTTGTCGAAGTCGCCGTCGAGCAGCCTGTTCATCTTCGCCTGCCAGGCCCGGTCGGCGGGATGGTCCTTCATCGCCGCCTGGAACGCGGCGTAGTCCTCGACCTCGACCAGGTGGAACAGGTCAAGTCCCTCGCGCCAGATGCGCCAGGACCGCACGCCGTGCTCGCGCATCGCCGCCTCCAGCTCGGCCGGGATGGCCGCGTGCTCGCGGTCGTAAAGCTCCTCGGCGCCGGGTTTGAGCCGGGAGCGCAGCGCGAGCCGTTCCATCAGTCCTGAGCCTTTCCGCCGGCGATGCGGCTGATCATGAGTGCGATGAGGATGATCGCGCCGTAGACGACCGGCTGCCAGAAGCCGGAGACGCCCTTGAGCGTGAGGATGTTCTGCACCAGGCCGATCACCAGCACGCCGGTGAGCGCGCCGAGGATCGTGCCCTTGCCGCCGTCCATGCTGACGCCGCCGATGACGGCGGCGGCGAAGACCATGAAGATCCAGCCGACGCCCATGTTGCTGCCGATGGCGCCCAGCCGGCCCGTCTCCAGGATGCCCGCCAGCGCCGCCAGCATGCCGCCGGCGACGAAGACGCCGAACAGGACCCTGTGCACCCGGATGCCCGCGGCGCGGGCGGCGTCGGCGTTGCCGCCGATCGCGTACAGCGAACGGCCGACGCGGGTGTAGCCCAGGACGAAGATGCCCGCGGCGAACAGCACCCCGGCGATCCAGATCGCCGCCGGGAACCCCAGCCACGTGACGCTGCCCAGGTAGAGGATGGAGTCGGGCAGCTGGAAGAGCGTCTTGCCCTCGGTCGGGCCGAGCAGCAGGCCGTGCACGATGATCAGCATGGCCAGCGTGACGATGAACGCCGACAACTGGAACCTGATGATCAGGAATCCGTTGAAGGCCCCGATGGCCGCGCCCACGAGCAACGCCAGCGGGATCACCAGCGCGCCCGGCACCCCGAGCCCGAATCCGCCCGCCGCCGCGGGGATGACCAGCATCACCGCGATCGCCGGCGCGGTGCCGACCGTCGACTCCAGCGACAGGTCGAACTTCCCGGCGATCAGGATCATCGCCTCGGCCAGCACCAGCAGCGAGATCGAGGCCTGCTGCTGCAGGATGTTGCTGATGTTGCCGCCGGTCAGGAAGACCGGGTCGGTGAACGCGCCCACGACGAGCAGGAGCACGATCACCGGCACGAGGGTCAGGTCGCGGAAGCGGGCCAGCCGCGGCTTCGGCGCCCGAGCGGTCACAACGGTCACTCTTCGATGCCTTCCATGACGGCCACGAGCTCGTGGTCGGTCCAGCCGCGCGCCACGTCCTTGACGATCCTGCCGTGGAACATCACCAGCACCCGGTCGCAGATCCGCAGGTCGTCGAGCTCGTCGGAGACCAGCACCGCCCCCGCGCCCCGCTCGACCGCGTCCTCGACCGCGCCCAGCAGTGCCTGCCTGGACTTCACGTCGACCCCCGCGGTGGGGTTCATGACGACCAGCGCGGTGGGGTCGTCCACGAGTGCGCGGGCGAAGACGACCTTCTGCGCGTTCCCGCCCGACAGCTCGGCGACGGGTTGCTCGGGCCCGCCGGTCTTGATGTCGAGATCCCTGATCATCTGCTTCGCCCGGGTACGGCGCCGCCCTGGCGAGACCATGCCGAACCTGCCCAGCCTGCGCATGACCGGCATCGTGCTGTTCTCGCCCACCGACAGCTGGGGGACGAACCCTTCGTGGTGCCGGTCCTCCGGCACGCATCCGAGCCCGGCGGCCAGGAACGCGGGGACGTCGCCGGGCTTGGGCCGCCTGCCGTTGACCGTGATCCGGCCGGTGTCGGGCCTGCGCAGCCCGGCCAGCGTCTCGGCCAGGCCGATCTTGCCGCTGCTCGCCGAGCCGGCCAGGCCGACCACCTCTCCCGCGCGCACGCTCAGGCCGACGCCTTCGTAGCGTCCGCGCAGGGACAGGCCCGTCGCCTCCAGGACCACCAGGTCGCCGGGCGCACGCCGCCCGGTCCGGTGGGCGACGGCCGCGGCATCGCCGGTCATCGCCGAGACCAGTTCGTCGTGCGGCAGGTCGGCGACCGGCCTGGTCATGACGTGCCGGGCGTCGCGGAAGACGGTGACGCTCTGGCAGATCTCGTAGACCTCGTCGAGGTGGTGGGAGATGTACATCATCGTCACGCCCTGCTCGCGCAGCGTCCGCATGCGGGTGAACAGCCGCTCGATGGCCGGGCCGTCCAGGCGGGCGGTGGGTTCGTCGAGGATGATGAACGTGGCCCCGAACGACAGCGCGCGGGCGATCTCCACGAGCTGGCGCTGCTCGACGCCGAGGTCGCCGGCCAGCGCCTCGGCGTCGACGTCCACCTCGTAGGTGGCCAGCAGGTCGCGGGCCTTGGAGCGCAGTTCGCGCCACTTGACGTAGCGGCCCTGGCGGTTGAGGAAGAGGTTCTCCGCGACGGTCAAGGCAGGGATGATCGTGGACTTCTGGTAGACGCAGGCCACCCGCCGCCGCCAGGCGTCCCGGTCGGCGAGCGCGGGGGCGGCCTCGCCGGCGAACAGCACCTCGCCCTGGTCGGGGCGCTGGAGCCCGGTCAGGATCGACACGAGCGTGGACTTGCCCGCGCCGTTCCTGCCGACGAGCGCGTGGGTCTGGCCCGGGGCGATCTCGATGCCCGCGTTGTTCAGCGCGGTCGTGGGTCCGAAACGCTTCGTGATATTTCGGGCTTCAGCGTGAAATTTCATTACTTGACCTGGTTACCCCAAAGCTTCTGATCATCCACGTTCTCCTTGGTGACAAGCGGGGCGGGAAGCTGGTCCTCCAGGCCGTTCGGCAGCTCGATGATCGTGCTGTCGTGGTCGGTCGGTCCAGGCTTGAACGTCTTGCCCTCGGTCGCCGCCTTGGCGTAGAACAGCGCGTACTTGGCGTAGAGGTCGGCCGGCTGTGAGACCGTCGCGTCGATGTCGCCCTTGCGGATCGCCTCGAACTCCTGCGGGATGCCGTCGTTGGAGACGACGAAGACGTGCTTGGGGTCGTCCGGCGGGACGAGCAGGCCCTTGGTCTTCAGCACCTGCAGCGTCGGGGCCAGGTGGACGCCGCCCGCGTGCATGTAGATGCCCTTGACATCCGGATTCTGCTCCAGGCGGGTCTGCAGCATGGACGCGGCCTTGCTGCCCTCCCACTCCGTCGGCTCGCTGAATACCGTGATGCCGGGGAACTTGCTCTTCATGCACTCCGCGAACGCCTCGGAGCGGTCGCGGCCGTTGATCGAGCCGAGGGCGCCCTGGAGCTGGACGACCTTGCCCTTGCCGCCCAGCTTCCCGCCCAGGAACTCGCAGGCCTTGGTGCCGTACGCGCGGTTGTCTGCGCGTACCACCATGAAGACCTTGCCCTTGTCGGGGCGGGTGTCCACGGAGACGACCGGGATCTTCTTGTTCTCCAGTTGCTGGAGCGTGGTGGCGATGGCGCCGGTGTCCTGGGGGGCCATCACGATCGCCTTGGCGCCCTGGCCGGTCAGCGCCTGGACGTTGCTTACCAGCTTGGAGACGTCGTTCTGGGAGTTGGTCGGGTTCAGCTTGTCGACCTTGAGCTCGGTGGCCATCTGGTCGACGTACTTCATGTAGGAGTTCCAGAAGTCGGAGTCGGCCCGCGGGTGGTCGATGCCGACCTTGCCGCCGGCTCCGCCCGCGGCCGGGGCGCCGGTCGAGCCGCAGGCCGTAACGATCGTGAGAAGAGCCGCCGAGGCGACCACGGATCCGATCTTCATGTGCCAGAGATCCTGTTCGTTGGGGGGTGTTCCTTGGCTAGGTGGCCGGGCGCAACCTCAATCCGTGCATGCCGCCGTCGACCGCGAGCACCGTGCCCGTAGTCGCGGCGGCCTCGGGACCGGCCAGGTAGGCGATGGCCGCGGCGACCTCCTCGGCGCTGACCAGGCGGCCCATCGGCTGCCTGGCGTTGAGCGCGCGGCGCTCGGCCTCGGGGTCGTCGGCGGCGTCGAGCAGCCTGGCCACCCAGGGGGTGTCCGCGGTGCCCGGGTTGACGCAGTTGACGCGGATGCCCTCGCGGACGTGGTCGGCGGCCATCGCCAGCGTCAGCGACATGACCGCGCCCTTGGTGGCGCTGTAGAGCGCGCGGTTGGGCAGGCCAGCGGTGGCCGCGATCGAGCACGTGTTGACGATCGCGGCGTTCTCGCTCCTCCTGAGGTACGGCAGCGCCGCCCTGGCCACCCTGACCATGCCGAGGACGTTGACGTCGAAGACCTTCCGCCACTCCTCGTCAGGGTTGTCCTCGATGGTGCCCTGGGCCCCGATTCCGGCGTTGTTGATCAGGACGTCGATGCCGCCGAGCCAGTCGGCCGCTTCGGCGATGGCCGCGCGTACCTGGGCATCATCCGTCACATCCGCCTTTATCCCGATAAAGGGCTCGCCGGGCGGATTGATGTCCAGGCAGGCGACGGTCATCCCCTTCGCGGCCAGCGCGGTCGCCGCGGCCAGGCCGATGCCGGAGCCGCCGCCGGTGACGATGGCCTTGAGGCTCACTGGTCCCTCCATACTTCGCCGCCCGGATAGACGTGGGCGGCGATCGACTCGGGGTGCATCTCCGCGCTGAATCCCGGCATGGACGGCGCCACGTAGTTGCCGTTCTCGATCACGACGGGGTCGGCGAAGTGCTCGTGAAGGTGGTCCACGTACTCGATGACCCGGCCGTCCAGCGAGCCGCTCACCGCGACGTAGTCGAACATCGCCAGGTGCTGCACCAGCTCGCACAGCCCCACCCCGCCCGCGTGCGGGCAGACCGGCACCCCGAACTTGGCCGCGAGCAGCAGGATCGCGATGTTCTCGTTCACCCCGCCCACCCTGGCCGAGTCGAGCTGCAGGTAGGAGATGGCGCCGGCCTGAAGGAGTTGCTTGAAGACGATGCGGTTCTGCACGTGCTCGCCGGTGGCGACCGGGATCGGGCGGATGCCCTGGGCGATCGCCGCGTGGCCGAGCACGTCGTCGGGGCTGGTGGGCTCCTCGACCCAGTGGGGCGTGAACTCGCGCAGCTCGTTCACCCACGCGATGGCCGAGGCGACGTCCCAGCGCTGGTTGGCGTCGATGGCGATGGGGAAGTCGGGGCCGCAGACCTCGCGGGCGGTGCGGAAACGGCGGATGTCGTCTTCGAGGTCGGCGCCGACCTTGAGCTTGATCTGCTTGAAGCCCTGGTCGAGCGCCTCCTTGCAGAGGCGGCGGAGCTTGTCGTCGTCGTAGCCGAGCCAGCCGGGCGAGGTGGTGTAGGCGGGGTAGCCGTCGGCCTGCAGCTTGGCGGCGTGGGCAGAACGGGCCGGCTCCGCCTTCTTCAGGATCTGGAGGGCTTCGTCCGGGGTGAGGGCGTCGCTCAGGTAGCGGAAGTCGACCAGGTCCACGATCTCCTCGGGGGACATCTCGGACAACAGTCGCCAGAGCGGCTTGCCGTACCTCTTGGCCTTGAGGTCCCACAGCGCGTTGACGACGGCGGAGATCGCCATGTGCATGACGCCCTTCTCGGGCCCCAGCCACCGCAGCTGCGAGTCGTTGACCAGCTCCTTGTACAACGTCCCGAGGTCCTCGGCGTCCCTGCCGATCACGTACGGCTTCAGCGCGCCGATGGCCGCCGTCTGGACGTCGTTGCCCCGCCCGATCGTGAACGCGAACCCGTGCCCCTCGAACCCGTCATCGGTCTTGAGCACCACATAGGCGGCGGAGTAGTCCGGGTCCGGATTCATCGCGTCAGACCCATCCAGCTCCCGCGAGGTCGGGAAGCGGATGTCGTGGGTCTCCATCTCCACGATCCGGTACGGCGCCGCCGTCATGCCTGGCCCACCCTCTGGCGCTGGCGGCCGAGACCGGCGATCTCCAGCTCCATGACGTCACCGGCCCGCAGGTACGGCTGGCCGGGCAGCCCCAGCGCCACCCCGGCCGGAGTGCCCGTGTTGACCACGTCACCCGCCTCCAGCACCATGAACTGGCTCAGGTACCGCACGACCTCCGCCACGTCGAAGATCATGTTCTTGGTGTTGCCGTCCTGGCGCCGCTCGCCGTTGATCCACAGGCGCATGGCCAGGTTCTGCGGGTCGCCCACCTCGTCCGCGGTGACCAGCCAGGGGCCGAGCGGGTTGAACGTCTCACACGACTTGCCCTTGTCCCACTGGCCGCCGCGCTCCAGCTGGAACTCCCGCTCGGACACGTCATTGGAGATCGCGTAGCCGGCGATCACGTCGAGCGCGGCCTCGCGGCCGTCCAGGTAGCGCGCCGTCTTGCCGATGACCACGGCGAGCTCGACCTCCCAGTCGGTCTTGACGGACCCGCGCGGCACCAGCACCTCGTCGTCGGGGCCGACCACGGTGTTGGGCGCCTTCATGAAGACGACCGGCTCCTCCGGCTCCTGGGCGCCGGACTCGGCGGCGTGGTCGCGGTAGTTCAGCCCGATGCAGACGATCTTCCCGGGCCGGGCGACGGGCGCCCCGATCCGCAGGCCCTTCCCCTCGAACAGCGGCAGCCGGCCGCCGTCCAGCGCGTCGCGGACGCGCGCCACTCCCCCGGAAGCGAAGAAAGCCCCGTCGATCTCGGGCTCTCCTATGTCGCGCAGGTCACCGGCGGCGTCCATCACCACCGGGCGCTCCTGGCCGACAGGTCCAACTCGCAGCAGCTTCACACCGCATCCCTTAGCTATACATCGGATGTCTCGACCTCTGATGCTCGTACCAGGGTGAGGACCTGTCAAGTCGGCGGCTGCGTATACATCCGATCCGTGACCTCGGGATTTCTCGCGTTCGTGTGCAACCGGTTGCACTGTCGTGCACGGTGCGTCACTCGTGCCGCAGCCGCCCCTGATGCACCCGGAAACATCGGAGGTGGCCCGTTCTTGGGCTTGAGGCAGACCTCCTACCTTGCCGGGCGTTTCGGCGGGCCGTACCCGATGAGGGTGGGTTGACGTGGCGGGCGTCGCGTAATAGAACACGTTTCAGTGCGGTGACTGACCAAGCGCTAGATCAAAGGGGTGGAGCGGGTGCTCATTGACCTCGTTGACCAGGACCGGTACGCCGATTCTGGACCGCCACACGAGCAGCTCCGGTGGCTGCGTGAACATGATCCCGTTCACTGGCATCCCGGCGAACCCGGCTTCTGGGCGGTCACCCGGTACGACGACGTCGTGCACGTCTCGCGGCACTCCGAGTTGTTCTCCTCCTCGCGGCGGCTGGCGCTGTTCAACGAGATGCCGGAAGAGCAGCGGGCCATGCAGCGCCTGATGATGCTCAACCAGGACCCGCCCGAGCACACGCGGCGCCGTTCGCTGGTCAACCGGGGATTCACGCCGCGTACCATGAACGCCCTCGAACCCCACATCCGCGACATCTGCGACGACCTCCTCGACAAGTGCTCCGGCGAGGTCGACTTCGTCACCGAGCTCGCCGCGCCCCTGCCCCTGTACGTGATCTGCGAGCTGCTCGGCGCGCCGGTGGCCGACCGGGACAAGGTGTTCACCTGGTCCAACAAGATGATCGGCGCCCAGGACCCCGACTACGCCGCCTCCCCCGAGGAGGGCGGCGCGGCGGCCATGGAGGTCTACGCCTACGCCAACCAGCTCGCCGCCCAGCGCCGCGGCGCGCCGCGCAACGACATCGTCACCAAGCTCATCCAGCCCGACGAGAACGGCGAGACGCTCGACGAGAACGAGTTCGACCTGTTCGTGTTGTTGCTGGTGGTGGCCGGGAACGAGACCACACGCAACGCGGCGTCCGGCGGCATGCTCGCCCTCTTCGACCACCCGGAACAGTGGTCCCGCCTGGTGGCCGACCCCGCGCTGTCCCGCACCGCCGCCGACGAGATCGTGCGCTGGGTCTCGCCCGTGAACCTCTTCCGCCGCACGGCCACCGCGGATGTGCTGCTGTCCGGGCAGCAGATCCGCGAGGACGACAAGGTCGTCGTGTTCTATTCGTCGGCCAACCGGGACTCTTCGGCGTTCGCGCAGCCCCACACCTTCGACATCGGGCGCGACCCCAATCCGCACATCGGATTCGGGGGCGGCGGGGCGCACTTCTGCCTGGGGAACCATCTGGCGAAGCTGGAGCTGCGGGTGCTGTTCGAGCAACTGGCGGTGCGGTTTCCGCGGCTGCGGCGGACGGGGGAGGTGCGGCGCTTGCGCTCGAACTTCATCAACGGCATCAAGGAACTCCCCGTACGACTCAACTAGCGCTCCTTCACCTCGCCCCGAAGGGCCCTCCCCGCGCCCCCATCCCGCTTTCGCAAAGGCGCCCCTACCCCGCCCACGCCCCTGCAGCGAGCCCCGGACCCGCCTCGCAGAGGCGCGCCCATCCCACCTCACAGAGACACGCCCCACACCGCCACTTGGCCGACCTCAACGCGCCCATCCACCGCACGCGGCGCCCGAGCGGCGAAACCACCTCGGGGGTGCCGTGCCGCCCTCCGGGTCGCGACAGCGGGTTCCTCAGCGTCGGGGATCGTCCGGCATGGTGGCCGAGTCTCACTGCCTTAGGCGAAACCGTGCCGGATCCGACCGTGGGGCTGTGGAAACCCGCTCGCCCTCCACAGAACCCCGTTCGCCCCCACCACACCCGGCCCCCACAAGCCACCCTGAACCCGTGACCGACACCCTCACCACGGGTTCCCTCCTCAACCGCACCCGCCTGCTCACCCAGCTGGTCCCAAGCGCAGTGGCCTGCCGCCGCACTGCCGCGCACGTCTGGGGCCTGCAAGCCATGCCCGACGGCACACGCGAGCAGGACTGGCCGGTAGAACTGGCCATCCCGATCCACGTGGACATCCCCGGCTGTCAGTCGTACGAGCTGTCGCTCCCGCCGGCCGACACCACCACCATCAAGGGCATCCGCCTGACCACCCCGGAACGCACCGCCCTGGACTGCGCCCGAACCCTCCCCAGAATCGACGGCATCACCATCGTCGACCAGTTTCTGAGGCGAGGCGTGAACATCGCCGACCTCCGCACCCAGGCGACCGCCTTCATCCACCTGCTGGAAACCCTGAGCATGGCCGACAGCGGAGCCGCGTCCCCCAGAGAAAGCCGCCTGAGAGTGGCCTTCGTCGAGGCCGGCCTCCCCCGCCCCACCACCCAGATACCCGTGATCCTCCCCGGCTCCCGCCACGCCTACCTGGACCTCGGCTGGCCCGACTACCACCTGGCAGTCGAATACGACGGCCGCGACCACCATTCGTCCCCCGAAGACCGCACCAGAGACGCCACCCGCCGAGCAAGCTTGGAATCCCTGGGCTGGCGCATCATCCCCGTCCGCCGCGACGTGGTCCCCGTCCGCATGGGCGACCTCCTGGAGCAGGTGGCCAACTCCCTCATCGAACGCGGCTGGCGTCCCCACCCCGACGAGACCACCCGCATCCTGTCCCACATCCGCACCGCCCGCCGCCACCCCAACGGCCCCCGCCCCCGCCTCCGCCGGAAACCGTGATGCCCCAGCCCCCCGTTTCCGCCTCAGACCGTGACCACGCGCCTCCACCACCACCGCAAACCCCCGACGCTCCGGACCTCCACAGGCAGGGTCTTTCACATGGGCGCGCTTCGCGCGTTCGGGATGTCAGGCGTTTCTCCAGTCGAGCTGAAAGTCCGCCCTCCGGTCGGGCGTTCTTCTGGGGCCCCACTCGTTGCCCGGCTGGGTGGTTGGGCCGTTGAAGCCCGCCCTGGTCAAGGGTCCTCGCTTCGCTCGGGCGCTTAACAGTGCGCCTGCGGCGCGTAGCTCGCGCGCTTGAGTGACCTGGAGGACCCGGCCTACCTGTGGCCCGCCATCAAGCGAGGGCAACACCGTCACCGGCTCGACAGCGAGCCCGCGGCCGCCCAGCCGACCAGATCAGGGGTCGTTCGACCCGTGACAGACGTTGATCGAAAAGACGGAAAGCCAAACCGGTACCGCTCGCCAGGCCGGGCTTCGCACGGACGCTCAAGGTGAGCCGGCACGTGCTGCACAAGTACCTGCCGGAGTCGGGCGTGTCATGAGGATGGCCAAGAGATAATCGAAGGGGAACCATACGGGAGGCGAACATGGGGACGATTCAGGCGGTACCGGGGTTCGACCGGCTGACCGTCGAGCCAGGCAAGATGGGTGGCCAGCCCTGCATTCGCGGCTACCGCTTTACCGCCGAGCACCTGGTTGAGCTGCACGTCAACGGCTGGACCGATGAGCAGATCATCGCAGAGTACCCGTTCATCGAGCCGGAGGACATTCAGCAGGCACTACGGTTCGCCCTGTCTCTCATGCAGCGCGAGTTCTACCTGCCGATGGCGGAGTCCGCGTGAGGCGGCTCCTCGACCAGAACGTCCAGCAGATGCTGCTGGGTTTGTTGAAGGGCGCAGGGATCGACGCGATGCACACCGACGCGCTTGGCATGGCCAGATGGGGCGATGAAGAGATCTTCGCGTGGTGCTGCGCGGAAGGCCGGGTGCTGGTGACGTCGGACAAGCGGTTGACCAAGTACTTGGCGGTGTCGCGAGCCACCTGCCCTTCTGTGATTGTCCTGCGGGATTTCCGCACCCTCACCAGCAAGCAGGTGGCGAGATAGTCATCCCTAACCTGCCTGCCATCGGTGAGGCGATCGACAAGCACGGCAACACGGTGTTCACCGTCTCCCCTGACAAGCCGATACGCGGGGCGATTCTGCCGCTCGGACTCCAGGCCAGCTGACTGGATCTCAGTCACCCCTTGCGGGGCCACTTGTTGGTTGGCCTTACCGTGGGTAGCCCTCCGTGCTCGGCGATCTCTTCGGTGAACATGCGCCGCACACGGATGATCTCCTCTCAACCGGGACCTGTGAGCGCATACGCGTCAACCGGGGAGAGCAGGCCGGCTGTCGGGTCAATCAGTGGCGCTTCCAGCTCTGTCACTTCTTCGTGCCATTCCTGATCGCCTGCGTTGGAGCCGTCCGCCGCGGGCCTGAGTCCGGATGATGACAGATGCTGGAAGGCGGTCCCGAAGTTTTGATCATGTGATGTCGCCCGCCACCCCGCGTCCCCATCTGCGCAAACACCCCTACAAGCGCGCCAGCCACCGCGCCGAAGGCGCACGATCAATGAGCCGAGCGCAGCGAGGACCGACACGGGGTCGGGCGCCAGCCCGACTGGAAGCACACGCGAAGCGGAGCACCACTGGCCAGGGCGGGATCCAACTGCCCGACCACCCAACCGGGCAACGGGCGGCCCCAGAAGACAGCCCGGCCGAAGGGATGCCCGTTGGTTACGGCCAGGAGGAGTCCTGGTCGGGGTCGCCGCCGTTGGACAGGAGGCGGATGTCGGATTCGACCATCATGGCGACCAGGTCGTCGAAGGAGACGGTGGGTTCCCAGCCGAGCTGTACCCGGGCCTTTTTCGGGTCGGCGCACAGCAGGTCCACCTCGGCGGGGCGGTGGAGGGTCTGGTCGCGGATGACGTACTGCTCCCAGTCCAGGCCGGCGGCGGTGAAGGCGGCCTCGACCAGTTCGCGTACCGACTTCATCCGGCCTGTGCCGATCACGTAGTCCTCTGGGGCGGCGGCCTGGAGCATGAGGTGCATGGCGCGGACGTAGTCGCCGGCGAAGCCCCAGTCGCGGCGGGCCTCCAGGTTGCCCAGCCGCAGCTCGGAGGCCAGGCCCAGTTTGATGCGGGCCACCCCCAGGGTGACCTTTCTGGTGACGAACTCGGCGCCCCGGCGCGGGGACTCGTGGTTGAACAGGATGCCGGAGACGGCGTACATGCCGTAGGACTCGCGGTAGTTCTGGGTGAGGAAGTGCCCGTAGGCCTTGGCCACGCCGTACGGCGAGCGGGGGTGGAAGCCGGTGCGCTCGGTCTGGGGCGTCTCGGTGACCTGGCCGAACATTTCGGAGGACGAAGCCTGATAAAAGCGCATCTGCCCGGAGCGGGTGCTTGAACCTCGGGAAATACCTGAACACACGCGGATGGCCTCCAGCATGCGCAGCACGCCCATGCCGGTGACCTCGGCGGTCAGCTCGGCCTGCTCCCAGGACATGGGCACGAAGGAGATGGCGCCCAGATTGTAGACCTCGTCGGGCTGAACGCGTTCCACCGCCGAGATCAGCGATCCCTGGTCGAGCAGATCGCCCCGCACCACCTGGACGTCCGCGAGGAGCTTACGCATGCGCGACACCCGCGGGTTGGCCTGACCTCGGGCCAGACCCCAGACCTCGTACCCCTGGGCGAGCAGGTGCTCCGCCAGATAGGAACCGTCTTGGCCGGTGATGCCGGTGATCAGAGCGCGCCTGGCCAACGGGTCCTCCAACTATCGCAACCACGTCCGTTGGGACGGGAATGTACAGCTACGCGTCTCGAACGGCACCAAGCCAGCTAGAACAGGTTCCACCGAACTACGTTCGGTCACGCCAACGTCGCAGTTCGCGAGGGCTGCGAGCCGGGGTAGGAACAATTCCAGCTGACCTACCGAATGGTAGCCTTTTCCAACTAAGGTCATCTTTCACGGTACACGCCCGTCTCAGGTGTCTACCGGCGGAGAAAGGGGTGTCCGTGAATGACACGCTGCGGATCGCGCTGTTGTCCTACCGCAGCAAGCCGACCTGTGGCGGTCAAGGTGTCTACCTTCGGCACCTGAGCCGCGAACTCGTCGCCCTCGGACACCATGTCGAGGTCTTCTCCGGCCAGCCGTACCCCGAGCTCGATGAGGGTGTGATCCTCAACAAGGTCCCGAGCCTCGACCTCTACCGCGACGAAGACCCGTTCCGGACCCCCAAACTGCACGAATACCGCGACTGGATCGACTGGCTCGAAGTCGGGACCATGTGGACCGCGGGCTTCCCCGAACCGCTGACCTTCACGTTGCGCGCCTACCGCGAGCTGAAGAAGCGCGTAGGCGACTTCGACGTCGTCCAGGACAACCAGACGCTCGGGTACGGCCTGCTCGGCATCCAGAAGCTCTTCCCGGTCGTCGGCACCATCCACCACCCGATCAGCGTGGATCGCCGCATCGAACTGGAGGCGGCCAAGGGCGGCAAGAAGCTGAGCATGCGCCGCTGGTACGGGTTCGTGAAGATGCAGGCCAAGGTCGCACCGCGACTGAGCCCGATCCTGACGGTGAGCGAGTCGAGCCTGGCCGACATCCACCGCGACTTCAACGTCCCGCAGGCCAACATGCGCCTGATCCCCCTCGGCGTCGACACCCGATATTTCCACCCGAGGCCCGAAAAACCCCGGAAAAAGGGTTCGATCGTCGCCGTAGCCAGCGCCGACTCGCCCATGAAGGGCGTGTCCACCCTGCTCCGAGCCGTGGCCAAGCTGGCGACCGAACGCGACGTCACCCTGACCGTCGTCAGCAAGCCCACGCCCGGCGGCCCCACCGAGCAGCTCGTGCAGGAGCTCAGCCTCCAGGACCGCGTCACGTTCGTGCACGGCATCTCCGACGACGAGCTGGGCGAGCTGATCGCCACCTCGGAGATCTCGGTCGTCCCCTCGCTGTACGAGGGCTTCTCGCTGCCGGCCGTGGAGCACATGGCCTGCGCGACGCCGCTGGTGGCCAGCCGTACCGGAGCATTGCCAGAGGTCGTGGGCGACGCGGCCATCCAGGTGGCGCCCGGTGACCCGGAGGAGCTGGCCTCGGTGCTGCGCCGCCTGCACGACTCCCCCGAGGAGCGCGAGGCGGTGGGCAGGCGCGGTTACGACCGCGTCATGGAGCGCTACACGTGGCACGTCGTCGCCAAGCGGACCGTCGAGGCCTACCGAGAGGCCATCCAGAACAGAGGAGCACGCTGACTTGCTGACCGTCGACTTCGCCAAGCTGCCCGTCGGCCCCGGAGTACGGGTTCTCGATCTCGGCTGCGGCGGCGGCCGGCACGCCTTCGAGGTGCTGCGCAGGGGCGCCGACGTGGTCGCCTTCGACATGGACCAGGCCGAGCTCGACAACGTGGCCGCCATGTTCGTGGCGATGGACAAGGCCGGCGAGGTGCCGGTCGGTGCCGGCGGCGAGACCGTGCGGGGCACCGCGCTGGACATGCCGTTCGAGGAGGCCAGCTTCGACCGGGTGATCGCGGCCGAGGTGCTGGAGCACATCCCGGACGACATGAGCGCGATGGCGGAGATCTTCCGGGTGCTCAAGCCCGGCGGCACGGCGGCCATCACGGTGCCGAGCTTCCTGCCCGAGCGGATCTGCTGGGCGCTGGACGAGGACTACCACACGGCGCCCGGCGGACATGTCCGGATCTACACCCTGGCCGAGCTGAGCGCCAAGCTGAAGTCCACCGGGTTCGAGATCGGACCCCATCACCATGCCCACGGGCTGCACGCGCCGTACTGGTGGATCAAGTGCGCCGTCGGCGTCAACAACGACGAGCACCCTCTCGCGAAGGCCTACCACGAGCTGCTCGTATGGGACATCATGAAGCGCCCCGCCGCCACCCGCGTCGCCGAGGCCCTGCTCAACCCGCTGATCGGCAAGAGCGTCGTCCTCTACGTGCGGAAGCCCTGAGCGTGATCAGCTGGGAGCAGACCGTCCAGACCGCCCAGAGCATCGCCGCCATCCAGCAGGACGACGGCGGCGTGCCCTGGCCGGAAGGGCACGTCGACGCGTGGAACCACGTCGAATGCCTGATGGCGATGGCCGTCGCGGGCCTGTCGGAGCCCGTCGACCGCGGCTACGACTGGCTGATGCGCCACCAGCGCCCCGACGGCTCCTGGGCGATGAAGATCCAGGACGGCATGGCGGTCGAGCGCGGCGGCGAGTCCAACCACGCGGCGTACGTGGCCGTCGGCGCCTGGCACAACTACCTGGTCACCGGCAAGGACCCCAGCCCTCTCTGGCCGATGGTCAAGCGCGCACTCGACTACGTGGTGGGCCTGCAGACCGCGCGCGGCGAGATCGTCTGGGAACGTGACGCCCGGGGCCGGGCCTCCACCTACGCGCTGCTGACCGGCTGCTCCTCCATCCACCAGGGGCTGCGCTGCGGCGTCCTGCTCGCCGACCACCTCGGCGACCCGCAGCCCCACTGGGAGCTGGCCGCCGACCGCCTCGCCCACGTGCTCGCCTTCCACCCTGAGGCGTTCACCGACAAAAGCCGCTTCTCCATGGACTGGTACTACCCGGTCCTCGGCGGCGCCGTCCGCGGCCGCCCGGCCGCCGAGCTGATCGACCGCGAATGGTCCACGTTCGTGGTGCCGGGCCTCGGCATCCGCTGCGTCTCCGACCAGCCGTGGGTGACCGGTGCGGAGACCTGCGAACTCGTGCTCGCCCTCGACGCCCTGGGCCGGCGCGAGCGCGCCGTCCGCCTCTTCACCGACATGCAGCACCTGCGCCACGACGACGGCTCCTACTGGACCGGCTGGCAGTTCGTCAACCGCAAGCACTTCCCCCACGAGCGCAGCGGCTACACGGCCGCCGCCACCATCCTCGCCGCCGACGCCCTGTCCGGTCTCAGCGGCGGTTCCGGCATCTTCCGCGACATCCACGCCCCCGCCTCACACACCTGCGACTGCACGCTTTCCTCGGGTTAGGACACTTTTCTCCAGTACGGCGAAGCCGCCACGAGCGCAATCGGTTTTGCCGGTTCTTTGCCCCGCGAGGCGGAGCGGCGGCGGGGAATGCCGCAATGGGCTCACTAGCTTCGTGAGTGGCCGTACGAGGCGTCTTCGGGGGAAGCGTGGGCGACACGGGCACAACATCGTTCTTGGATCAGGTCACGATTGAACAGACACTGGCCCCAGCGCGTGGCCTGTGGAGGTTCCTGGAGAAAGATCCGGTCGAGTCTGACTTGGGGCGGCGACGGTTCCGGCTCAGGGCGGGAGCGGCTCCGGGAGTGCTCACGGCGGCCGAGGAAACCTATGTGTACGGCTACAACGCGGTCATCGCCCGGGAGATCCACAAGGTCGGGCGGGTAGCGCGGGAGCGGCAGCCGTTCGCCTGGGAGGGCGCGGCGGCGGCCGCGACCATGCTCGACCTGATCACCATGACTCGGGGCCGGCGCCTGAACGAGCTACTTGCCGGCCCCGCCCAGCTTCACCCGCATGCCGCCCACCTGGGCGCGGGCCGCGCACACGCGTTGCTGCGCCTGCCGCCCACGTGGGGCATGCGGCGGGCCCACCCGCTGCTGCGCTGGCTGGCCATCGACGGCTACGGTTTCCAGCGCAGCATGTCCAAGGCCGACCTCATGGTGGGCGAGCGGGCCATGCCGGAGCTGGCCGTACGCGCGCACTGTGCCATCTTCGACCAGGGCCTCGGGCGGCTCCTCTGGTACCACGACTGCGCCGAGCCCCACGACCTCGCCGCGCACATCCACGCGTACCCGGCATCCCGCCGGGCGGATCTGTGGAGCGGCGTGGCCTTCGCGGCCGTGTACACCGGCGGCGCCGACCTCGACGAACTCGAGCAGCTCGCCGTCTACGCCGGCGCCGACGGCTTCCGCCAGCACGTGGCGCAAGGCGCCGCCTTCGCCTGCGCCGCCTGGCTCACCGCCGGCAGCCTGCCCGGCCACGCCGCCGAGGCCGCCCCGGTCCTCACCGGCGCCCCGGCCGAGGAGGCTGCCGCCTGGACCGACGCCGCGCTCGCCTCCCTCGGCCACGACCCGCACACGCACGACGACTTCCTGACCTGGCGCGCCCAGACCCGCCGCGCGTGGGCCCGCCGCCACCGCACCGACTGACCCTCGCGGAATATACCCCCCGAGGGTAGTCGTTGCGATGGGTGAGGAGGTTGAGCAGATGTTCGACGTGCACGTGATCGAGACGTCCACCCTCGGCGACCGCAGTTACCTGGTCACCGACGGGAAAACGGCCGCGGTGGTGGACCCCCAGCGGGACGTGGACCGGATCCTGGCCCTGGCGGGCAGATTGGGCGTCCGGATCACCACCGTCGCCGAGACCCACCTCCACAACGACTACGTCTCCGGCGGCCTGGAACTGTCCCGGCTGACCGGCGCGGTCTACGCGCTGGCCGACACGGCGGACTTCCCGCACCGGGCACTGCGCGACGGCGACATCCTGGACATCTCTCCCACGCTGCGCCTCAGGGCGTTGCACACCCCCGGCCACACCTTCCACCACCTGTCGTACATCCTCGACCACCACGGCACCCCCGAGGGCGTCTTCACCGGCGGTTCGCTGCTGTTCGGCACCACCGGCCGCCCGGACCTGCTCGGCCACGAGCACACCGAGACCCTCGCGCGCCACCAGCACGCCTCCGCGCGCAGACTCGCCGACGCCCTGCCCGACGGCGCGCGCATCTGGCCGACACACGGGTTCGGCAGCTTCTGCGCGGTCGGTACGGCCGGCGGCGACGCCTCAACCCTCGGCCAGGAGAAACTGGCAAACCCCGCCCTACGGCTCGCCGAGGACACCTTCGTCACCGAAGTCCTGTCCGGCCTGGACGCCTACCCCGCCTACTACGCCCACATGGGCGCGATCAACGCCGCCGGCCCCGCCCCCGTGGACCTGCGCCTGCCCGAACCCGCCACCCCCAAGGACCTGGCCCGGCGCATCGACGCCGGCGAGTGGGTCGTGGACCTGCGCTCCCGCACCGCCTACACGGCCTCGCACCTGATCGGCACCGTGAGCCTGGGCCTGGACGGCAGCATGGCCACCTGGCTCGGCTGGCTGACCACCCGCGGCGCCCCCATCACCCTGATCGGCGCCACCCGCGACTCGGTCGCCGAGGCCCGGCGCGAACTGGTCCGCATCGGCATCGACCACCCGGCCGCCGTGGCCATAGGCACCCCAGAAGCCTTGACCACATCGACCACCCGCCTGGGCTCCCTACGCCGAGCCACCTTCACCGACCTGGCCGACGCCCTGACGACCAACCACCGAACCTCAAGCGACAACGTGGCCGGAGCGAGCGGCGCAGACGCGGCGGCGGATGGCGTGAGCTATGCGGGCAGCACAGGCGGCCCCGACCAAGCGGGCAGCACAAGCAGCGCGGTGGACGAGGCGAGCAGTGCGGGCGCGGCGGCGGGCACCGCAACCGGGGTGAGCGGCGCAGACGCGGCGGCGGATGGCGTGAGCTATGCGGGCGGCACAGGCGGTCACCACGGAGCGGGCGACGTGAGCGGAGTGGCCGGTGGTGGGGATGGCGTGGGTGGAGGGGGTGGAAGGCTGGTTGTGGTGGATGTGCGGTTGGCGGGGGAATGGCGGGATGGGCATGTGACCGGTTCGCTCAACATCCCGCTCCCCCAGCTCACCGCAAGGCTGGCCGAGATCCCGCCGGGTGAGATCTGGGTGCACTGCGGCAGTGGCTACCGTGCCACCGCCGCCGCGTCCCTCCTGGCGAGGGCGGGACGCGAGGTCGTGGTCATCGACGACGCGTTCGCCCACGCCGCCGACCAAGGCGTCCCGGTGTCCGCCTAAAGCCCCGTGCCCGCCTAAGCCCCGAGTCCCCGTGCCCGCCTAAGCCCTGAGTCCCCCGTGTCCGCCTAAAGCCCTGTGCCCACCCGAAGCCCTATGCCCGTCTGGAAGCCCATACATGGTCGCCCAAAAGGCTCCTACGGCCGCGTGAAGCCCGCCCAACAGGGCCGCCCAACAGAGCCTGCCCCGCAGTATGAAAGCCGCTGGGCCGGCCACGTGGGCGACCCGTCCGGGTAAGAGCATGGCCTAGATGCCGGGGCCGACGCGCTCCAGTACCCGTAGCGACCCCTCACTCCCCACTTCCTTGAACGCCCCGGACGACAGCGCGCGCCGATACACCCGGTACGGCGCCTGCCCGCCCTCGGCAGGGTCGGGGTAGATGTCGTGGAACACCAGCGCCCCACCCTCCATCACATGCGGCGCCCACCCCTCATAGTCCGCGGTCACCGGCTCCTCGGAGTGCCCTCCGTCGATGAACAGCAGGGCCAGCGGCGTGTTCCACAACCCGGCCACCTTCCCCGACTGCCCCACCACGGCGATCACCTCGTCCTCCAGCCCGGCCGCGGCGATGGCGGTGCGGAAGGCGGGCAGCGAGTCCATCTTGCCGAAGCGCGGGTCGACCAGCGTCGGGTCGTGGTGGGCCCAGCCGGGCTGGATCTCCTCCGACCCCCGGTGGTGGTCGACGGTGATCACGACGCTGCCGACCTGGCGGGCCGCCGCGCCGAGGTAGATCGCGGACTTGCCGCAGTAGGTGCCGATCTCGCAGATGGGGCCCCGCCCTCCGTACTTCAGGGCGGTGTCGAAGAGGGCGAGCCCTTCACCGGCCGGCATGAATCCTTTGGCATGCTCGGCTGCGTAACGCAAGTCAGGCGGCATCGTCATGGAGAAGCACCCTAGTGGAACCGAACAACATTCCATTGCCCTCTTGTCGGCGATTCTGGAACCTGTTCTACTGGGCAACGTGAATCAGCGCGCGCGCATCGCGATGCCGGAAGCGGACGTCACAGCCCTCATCGAGGGCTCGCGCAAGCTCCAGCTGGCGACCATCAATCCCGATGGCACCCCGCACCTGGTGACCATGTTCTACGGCCTCGACGAGGGCCGGATCGCCTTCTGGACCTACGGCAAAGCCCAGAAGGCCGTCAACCTCGCCCGCGACCCCAGGGTCAGCTGCCTGATCGAGACCGGTGACGACTACGCGGAACTGCGCGGGGTCCTCCTGTACGGCGTGGCCAAGCAGGTCGGCGAGCGCGAGCGCGTGCTGGAGATCGGCATGGAGATCGCCCGCCGGATGACGCCCGGAGTGCCCGACGCGGACCTGCGCCCGTACGTGGAACTGACCGGAAGAAAACGCATCGCATATGTGGTCGAGCGCACCAGGGTGGTCTCATGGGATCACAGGAGGCTCACATGAAGATCAAGGTCGACTACCTGGTATGCGAGGCGAACGCCGTATGCATGGGGCTCGCCCCTGAAGTGTTCGACGTGGACGAGGAGGACAACCTGCACGTCCTTCTCCCCGAGCCGCCAGCCGACATGCAGGACCGGGTACGGCACGCCGTACGTTCCTGCCCGAAAGCCGCCCTCTCCCTAGAGGAGTAACAGGAGGAACCCCCCATGCGCGCCGCCATTCTGCACGCTGTAGGCGACGACAAGCTCGACCTCCGCGATGACGTCACACTGGCCCCGGTCGGGCCGGCGGACGTACGCGTCCGGATCCGGGCGACCGGTGTCTGCCATTCCGACCTGTCGGCCATGTCCGGCGTGCTGCCCCAGCCGGTGCCGCTCATCCCGGGCCACGAGGGCGCGGGCGAGGTGGTCGAGGTGGGTGAGCACGTCACCTCGCTCCAGCCGGGCGACCACGTGATCATCAACTGGCGCCCGTCGTGCCAGGAATGCGCCCTGTGCCTGGGCGGCCAGCCGTACCTGTGCATGAAGTATGTGATCGAGTCGTTCTCCAAGGGCAACTTCCGCATCGGCGGCGACTCCACCGTCTTCGGCATGGCGGGCTGCGGCACCTGGGCCGAGGAGTGCGTGGTGCCGTGGCAGGGCGCGATCAAGATCGACCCGGAGGTGCCGTGGGAGGCGGCCGCGCTGATCGGGTGCGGCATCACCACGGGCGTCGGCGCGGCGCTCAACACCGCCAAGGTGCGTCCGGGCTCCACGGTCGCGGTGATCGGCTGCGGCGGCGTGGGACTGTCGGTGATCCAGGGCGCTCGGGTCTCCGGCGCCCGCGTGATCCTGGCCGTCGACCCGCTGACGTCGAAGCACGAACTGGCCAGGAAGGTCGGCGCCACGCACGCGGTCACCCCCGACGACCTGCCCGGCGCCCTGGCCGAGCTGACCGGCGGCAACGGCTTCGACTACGGCTTCGAGGTCGTCGGCAAGTCCGCGACCATCACCAGCGCGTGGCAGACGACCCGCGCGGGCGGCGACGTGATCGTCGTGGGCGCCGGCGCCATGGACGACATGGTGCAGATCTCCGCGTTCAGCCTGCTGTTCGAGGGCAAGAACCTGCTGTCCAGCATGTACGGCGAGGCCGACGTGCGGCACGATTTCCCCTACTTCGCCGCCCTGTACAAGGCCGGCCAGCTCGACCTGGAGTCGATGATCAGCGCCAGGATCAAGCTGGCCGACCTCAACGACGCCGTGGCCGCGCTGAAGGGCGGCGAGGTACTGCGCCAGATCGTGGTGATGGACTAACGACGGCAGGAAGGGCCGGGGCCGATACCCCGGCCCTTTCGCATGTCAGTTGACGCGCGCCCTCCTATAGTGCAAATTGCCATATAGGAGGTAGCCATATAATGAGGATCTTGGTTGTCGGCGCGGCCGGCCGTACCGGAAAGCATGTGCTCACCCAAGGTGTACGGCGGGGCCACGAGGTCACCGCCTTCGCCCGGACCCCCGAGACGCTGAAAGGGCACGAAGGACTCACCGCCGTGCACCAGGGCGATGCCCGCGACCTGGACGCGGTCCGCACGGCGGTTCAGGGGCAGGACGCGGTGATCGCCGCGGTCGGCGGGAGCGCAATCGCGATCACCCTGATCACCGCGATGCGCGAGAGCGGCCCGCGCCGGCTGGTCATGACCAGCAGCCGGTCGGTCCCGGCGACCAGGCCGCGGCTGCCGGTCGCCCTGGCCTGGCTGTTCCTCCGCGCCGCCTACGTCGACCTGGCCCGCGCGGAGGGCATGCTGCAGGCCAGCGACCTCGACTGGAGCGTGGTGCGCGGGACCATGCTCAACGACAAGCCGGCGGCCGGGCGGGTGCACGTCGACTTCGCGGCCAACGCGACGGGCGGCGCGATGCAACTGTCGCGCGCCGACTACGCGATGGCGCTGCTCGACACGGCCGAGGACGCGGAGCTGATCGGGAAGGCGCTGGGCGTCTGCGGCCCGAAGTGAGGGCTACTCGACCACCAGGTTGACGGGGATGTTGCCGCGGGTGGCGTTGGAGTAGGGGCAGACCTGGTGGGTGGCCTCCAGCAGGGCGTGGCCGGCCTCGGCGGAGATCTCGTCGGGCAGCTCCACGCGCAGCGTGACTTCGAGGCCGAAGCCGCCGGCGCCGTTGGGCACCAGGCCCACCTCGGCGGTCACGGCCACATCGGTGACGTCGAGGTTCTGCTTCTTGCCGACGAGCTGCATGGCGCTGGCGAAGCACGCGGCGTATCCGACCGCGAACAGCTGCTCGGGGTTGGTGCCCGCGCCGGCGCCACCGAGCTCGGCGGGTGGGGACAGCTTGACGTCGAGCTTGCCGTCCGTGGTGACGCCGCGGCCGTCGCGGCCGGAGGCGGTGCCGACCGCGGTGTACAGGGCCTTGCTCATCAGAATGCTCCTCGCAGCAGTTGGAGACAGACAGGTCTGTCTAGATACAGCTGACACTAGACAGACCTGTCTGGTAATGTCAAGGCATGACGAGTCCTGCCCGCCAGCGCATCCTGGATACCGCGACGCGGTTGTTCTATGCCGAAGGCGTACGCGCGGTGGGCATCGACCGGATCATCGCCGAGGCGGGAGTGGCCAAGGCGACCTTCTACCACCACTTCCCGGCCAAGGACGAGCTGGTCACCGCCTACGTGGAGGACCAGGGTCAGCGGCAGCGGGCGATGGCCGACGAGCTGCCGGACGGGTCCGGGCGGGAGCGGCTGCTGGCCATGTTCGAGCGGATGGGCGAGCTCGGGAGCCTGCCCGGCTACCGGGGGTGCCCGTTCATCAACGCCGCGGCGGAGTACCCCGATCGCGCGCACCCGGTGCGCAGGGCCGTCGCCGCCTACCGGGAGTGGTTCCGCGACCTGATGCTCGGCCTGCTCAAGGAGGCGCGACACCCCACGCCGGACACCACCGCCGACATCCTCATGATCGTGCGCGACGGCGTGGCCGTGGGCTTCGACCTCGACGACCCGGCCGTGGTACGCGCCTCGATCCGGGAGACCGCGGAGCGCGTCCTGGGCCCTTCGGGCGGGTGAGAGGCCCTGTGAGAAGGCGAGTGAGAGGCGCTGCGCGAAGCGAGTGAGAGGCCCTGCGAGAAGGTGAGTGAGGCTGGCCGGCCTCGCGAGAAGGCCGGCCGGGTCTCACGTGGTGGAGAAGGCGGCGTCGAAGGCCGTTGCGGGCGGGGTGATGGAGTTCAGGGTGCGAATGAAGCCCAGGGCCTCGCGGGCGCCGTCGAGGCGGTCCATGCCCGCGTCCTCCCACTCGATCGAGATCGGGCCCGTGTAGCCGATGGAGTTCAGCGCCCTGAAGCAGTCCTCCCACGGCACGTCCCCACGCCCGGTCGAGACGAAGTCCCAGCCGCGCCGCAGATCCGCCCACGGCAGGTGTGAGGACAGGCGGCCCCGGCGGCCGTCGCCCACGCGCATCCGGGTGTCCTTGCAGTCCACGTGGTAGATGCGGTCGGCGAAGTCGAGGATGAAGTTCACCGGGTCGATGTCCTGCCACACCATGTGCGAGGGGTCCCAGTTCAGGCCGAAGGCGGGGCGGTGGCCGATCGCCTCCAGTGTCTTCTGGGTCGTCACGTAGTCGTAGGCGATCTCCGACGGGTGCACCTCGTGCGCGAAGCGGACGCCCACCTCGTCGAAGACGTCCAGGATCGGGTTCCAGCGGTCGGCGAAGTCCCGGTAGCCGGCCTCCACCATCGAGGCCGGCACCGGCGGGAACATCGCCACGGTGTGCCAGATCGACGAGCCGGTGAACCCCACCACGGTGTCCACGCCGAGCGCGGCGGCGGCCCTGGCGGTGTTCTTCATGTCCTCGGCCGCGGCCTGGCGCACCGACTCCGGGTCACCGTCGCCCCAGATCCGCGCGGGCAGGATGGCCTGGTGCCGCTCGTCGATGGGGTGGTCGCAGATGGCCTGGCCGACGAGGTGGTTGGAGATCGTCCAGACCTTGAGGCCGTGCTTGTCGAGCTGTTCGAGCTTGCGGGTGACGTACCCGGAGTCCTCCAGGGCCGCGGCCACGTCGAAGTGGTCGCCGGAGCAGGCGATCTCCAGCCCGTCGTAGCCCCACTCCGCCGCCAGCCCGCACACCTCCTCGAAGGGCAGGTCGGCCCACTGTCCGGTGAAGAGCGTGACCGGTCTGGTCATGGGATCTCCTTGTACGCGCCGTTGCTCTGCTCGACCGCCTCCAGCACCCGCTGCACCCGCAGCCCGTCGGCGAACGACGGCGAGGGGTCGGCGCCGGCGGCGATCGCCTCCAGGAAGTCCTTGATCTCGTGGGTGAACGTGTGCTCGTAGCCGAGCCCGTGCCCCGGCGGCCACCACGCCCCGGCGTAGGGGTGGCCGGGCTCGGTGACGAGGATCCGGGTGAAGCCCGCGCCGCCGTCGCTGACCCACAGCTCGTTCATCGCCTCGAAGTCGAAGAACAGGCTGCCCAGCGCGCCGTTCAGCTCGATGCGCAGCGCGTTCTTGCGCCCGGTGGCGAAGCGCGTGGCCTCGAACGAGGCCAGCGCGCCGCCCGACATCCGGCCGACGAACAGCGCCGCGTCGTCCACGGTGACCATGCCCTTGTCCGTACGGCTGCCGCCCTCGAGCGGCCGTTCCTTGACGAAGGTCTCGGTCAGCCCGGTGACGCCCACGACGCGCTGGCCGGTGACGAACTCGGCGGTGTCGATGATGTGCGCCCCGATGTCGCCGAGCGCACCCGAGCCCGCCTTGTCCTTCCGCAGCCGCCACACCAGCGGGAAGTCCGGATCCACGATCCAGTCCTGCAGGTACTGCGCCCGTACGTGCCTGATCTCGCCCAGCCTGCCCTCGGCGACCAGCTGCCTGGCCAGGGCGACGGCGGGCACCCGCCGGTAGTTGAAGGCGACCATACTCCTGCCCGGCCCGCGCGCGGCGGCCTCGGCCATCCGCGTGGCCTCCTCCACCGTGTTGGCCAGCGGCTTCTCACAGATGACGTGCTTGCCCGCGGCCAGCGCGGCGATGGCGATCTCGGCGTGCGAGTCGCCGGGCGTGCAGATGTCGATGATGTCGATGTCGTCGCGGGCGACCACCTCGCGCCAGTCGGTCACCGCCTCCGCCCAGCCCATCTGGGCGGCCGCCGCCTCGGTCGCCTCCTTCGAGCGCCCGCAGATCACCCGCATCTCGGGTTTCGCGGGCAGCTCGAAGAAGGCGGAGACGTTCCGCCACGCCTGGGAGTGGACGCGTCCCATGAAGGCATAACCGATCATGCCTACGCCGTTAATCAAGATTCAAACCCCAATGGCAGGTACTTCTCGACGTTCTCCTTGGTGATGGTCTCCGACGCGAGGGTGATCGACTGGGGCACTTGGTTCTCCACGAGATCGCTCATGCCCTTACCCTGGGCGATCAGTCGAGCGAGCTTGATGGCCGAGGAGGCCATCGTGGGGCTGTAGGTGACCGTGGCCTCAAGGACCGAGGTGCCCGACTGGATCTCCTTCATGGCGTTGAGCGAACCGGCGCCGCCGACCATGAAGAACTCGCTGCGGCCCGCCTCCTTGATCGCGGCGAGCACGCCGACGCCCTGGTCGTCGTCGTGGTTCCACAGCGCGTCGATCTTCTTGTGCGCCTGCAGGAGGCTGGCGGCGACCTGGTTGCCGGTCTCCACGGTGAACTTGGCGTCCTGCTTGGCGGTGACGCTGAAGCCGTACGTCTTGAGCGCGTCGGCGAAGCCCTTGCTGCGGTCCTGTGTGAGCGGGAGCGTCGCGATGCCCTGGATCTCCACGATCACCGGGTTGGCGACGCCCTTGTCCTTGAGCTTCTTGCCGACGTGGTGGCCGGCCGCCACGCCCATGCCGTAGTTGTCGCCGCCGACCCAGGTGCGGTAGGCGAGCTTGTCGGGGAAGACGCGGTCGAGGTTGACGACGGGGATGCCCGCCGCGGTGGCCTGCAGGGCGACCTGGTTGAGCTGCTGGCCGTCGTTGGGCAGGATCACCAGCGCGGCGACCTTGGCCGCGATCAGCGACTCGACCGCGGAGATCTGGGCGTTGATGTCGTTGGTCGGCTCGACCGGCTTGAACTCGATGTCGGTGTACTGCTTCGCGGTCGCCTCGGCGTTCTTGGCGATGGCCGCGATCCAGCCGTGGTCGGCGGCCGGCGCGGAGAAGCCGATGACGACCTTCTCCCCCGGCTGGTCGTTGCCGCTGGCGGCGGGGGCGGGTGCCGGGGCCGCGCTGGTGGGCGCCGCCGCCGGCTGGTTGGAGGTGCAGCCCGTGGCCAGTAATGCGGCACCGCCCAGGCCGCCGATGAGGAATCCCCGGCGCGCGACGTTTTCGGTCATGGTGCTCTCTCCTTGAGGTTGCGCCGCTGGAGAAGGACGGCGACGACGATGATCAGGCCCTTGGCGATCAGCTGGTCGCTGGTGTTGAGGCCGTTGAGGATGAACAGGTTCGTGATGACCGTGAAGATGAGCAGGCCGAGGATCGAACCGACGATGGTGCCCCGGCCGCCGGTCAGCAGGGTGCCGCCGATGATCACGGCGGCGATGGCGTCGAGCTCGTACAGGTCGCCGTGGGTGGACGACCCGGTGGTGGTGCGGGCCATGATCAGGATCGCGGCGATGCCGCAGCACAGGCCGGACAGCGCGTACAGCAGCATCGTGTGCCTGCGTACGTTGATCCCGGCGAGCCTGGCCGCCTCGGGGTTGCCGCCGACCGCGTACGTGCGGCGGCCGAACGTGGTGCGGTTGAGCAGGACCCATCCGAGCACCACGACCAGCGCGAAGATGTAGACCAGCAGCGGGATGCCGAGCACCCGCGTGGTCGACAGCTCCACGATGGCGGTGTTGCCGCTCTGGATGAGCTGGGTCTTGCGGTCGGACATGCGCTGGGCCAGGCCGCGCGCGGCCACCAGCATGGCCAGCGTGGCGATGAACGGCACCAGCCGCCCGTAGGAGATCAGTAACCCGTTGACCAGCCCGGCCCCGGTGCCGACCAGGATCGCGCAGACCGCCATGACGAACGGCCCGTACGACTGCGTGGCAAGCGTGGTCGCCCACACCGAGGCGAGCGCCATGATCGCGCCCACGGACAGGTCGATGCCGCCGCCGATGATGACGAACGTCATGCCGACCGTGATGACGCCGATGGTGGCGGCCAGTGACAGGATGCTGACCAGGTTCGACGCGGTGGCGAAGTTGTCGGGCTTGGTGATCAGGCCGACGATCGCGAGCAGCGCCAGCGCCGCCACCAGCCCGAGGTGGCGGGCCTCGCCGACCCTCCCCCACCAGGCCTCGCGTACGGCGACGCCGCGGGTGTCCACCTTCACGCCGCACTCCCTTCCATGATCATGTCGAGTACCCGGTGCTCGTCGAGACCTTCGGCCGCGCTCTCGTGGATGACCCGGCCCTCGCGCAGCACCAGCACCCGGTCGGCCAGGCCGAGCACCTCGGGCACCTCGCTGGAGACCAGCAGCACGCCGATCCCCTGCTCGGCCAGCTTGCGGATGACCGCGTACAGCTCGGCGCGGGCGCCGACGTCCACGCCGCGGGTGGGCTCGTCGAGCAGGAGCAGCTTGCGCTCGTCGAGCAGCCAGCGGGCCAGCACGGCCTTCTGCTGGTTGCCGCCGGACAGCGTCTTGATCGGGCGTTCCGGGTCGTGGGGGCGGATGTCGAGGGTGTCCACCAGGCGTCTGGCCTCGGCTCTTTCGCGGGCGCGGTCGAGCCAGCCGAACCTGGAGAAGCCGGGCAGCGTGCCGAGGGTGATGTTGGCGGTGACGCTCTGGTCGAGCAGGAGCGCCTGGGCCTTGCGCTCTTCGGGGGCCAGGCCCATGCCCTGCCTGACCGCGGCGACCGCGCTCCTGATCTGCTTGCCCTCCAGCAGGACCCGGCCTGAGCTGGGGCGGGAGCCGTACACCGCCTCCAGGATCTCTGAGCGGCCGGAGCCGACGAGGCCGGCCAGGCCGACGATCTCGCCCGCGTGCACGGAGAAGGAGACGCCGGCGAAGGCGCCCGGCGAGCTGAGGCCCTCCACGCGCAGCACCTCGCGGCCGCGGCCGGAGCCGCGCGGCGGGAAGACGTACTCGACGTTGCGGCCGGTCATCAGGGAGACGATCTGCGAGGTGGGGGTCTCGTGGGCGGGCAGGCCGACGGCGACCGTGCGGCCGTCCTTCAGGACGGTGACGCGGTCGCCGATCTCGCGGATCTCCTCCAGGCGGTGGGAGATGTAGACGACGGCGACGCCCTGGGCGGTCAGCTCGCGGATGATGCGGAAGAGGTTGCCGACCTCGTCGTGGGCGAGGGCGGCGGAGGGCTCGTCCATGATGATCAGGCGGGCGTCGTGGGAGAGCGCCCTGGCCATGGACACGACCTGCTTGGCGGCCGGGGACAGGCGCCCGACCTCGGTGGACGGGCGGATCTCCGGATGGCCGAGCCGGGCGAGCACCGCGGAGGCGGCCCGGTTGGTGGCGGAGCGGTGGACGAAACCCAGGGACGACTTCTCGTGGCCGAGCAGGATGTTCTCCGCCACGCTGAGCCCGTCGACGAGGTCGAGCTCCTGGTAGATGGTGGCGATGCCGAGCCTGATGGCGTCGATGGGGCTGCTCGGGCGTACCTGGCTGCCGCCGAACTCGATCGTGCCCTGGTCGGGCTGGTGCACGCCGGCCAGCACTTTGATCAGCGTGGACTTGCCCGCGCCGTTCTGGCCGAGCAGGCAGTGCACCTCGCCCGCCCGCACGTCGAGATCGACCCCGTCGAGCGCGCGCACGCCGGGGAACTGCTTGACGACTCCCCTGATGACCAGCATGGGCCCTCTCAGGCGTTGATGATCCGGTTGATGTTCTCGGGTGAGAGGTAGTGCTCGATCGCGAGGATGCCCGCGCCCAGAGCGGCCGCGTTCACCCCCGTACGGCTCGGCACGATCGTCAGATGGTGGGTGGCCAGCGGCAGCGACCGGCGGTAGACGGTCTCGCGGATCCCGGCCAGCAGGTGCTCGTGCACGCGTGACAGGGCGCCGCCGATGACGATGACCTCGGGGTTGAAGAAGTTGACCAGGCCGGCCAGGACCTCGCCGATGAGCCGCCCGGCCTCCCTGACCAGCCGCAGCGCCTGGGTGTTGCCGCTCTGCACGAGCCGCACCACGTCGGCGCCGGACTCGGCGGGGAAGCCGAGTTCGGTGAGCCTGCGGGCCAGCGCGGCGCCGCCGGCGACCGCCTCCAGGCAGGCGCTGTTGCCGCAGCGGCAGCCCGCCTCCTCGTGCCCGCTGACCCTGATGTGGCCGATGTCGCCGGCCGAGCCGCTGGCCCCGCGGTGCAGGGCGCCCTCGGTCACGATGCCGCAGCCGATGCCGGTGCCGACCTTCACGAACAGCAGGTGGCCGGTGGCGGCGAAGGCGTTGCGGTGCTCGCCCAGCGCCATCACGTTGACGTCGTTGTCGACCAGGACCGTGGGGCCGTGGAAGTAGTCGGGGATGGGGTAGTCGTTCCAGCCGGGCATGATCGGCGGGTTGTTCGGCCGGCCGGTGGCGAACTCGACCGGTCCCGGCACCCCGATGCCCAGCGACCTGAGCCCGGCGCGCGGCCGGCCCACCTCGGCGAGCAGTTGGTCGACCAGCCGGTCGACCTGCGGCAGCACGGCTTCCGGGCCTTCGGCGATGTGCAGCGGCTCCTCGGACTCGCCCAGGACGGCGCCGGTGAGGTCCATGAGCGCGACGCGGCAGTGGGTGGCGCCGAGGTCGACGCCGGCGACGCTGTGTTCGTCGGTGTGCAGGCGCAGCTGGCGCGGCGGGCGTCCGCCGGTGGATTCGCCGCTGTCGCTCTCCTCCACCAGGCCGCGCTCGATGAGCGCGTCGACCCGCTGGGAGATGGTGGATCTGGCCAGGCCGGTGACCCGCGCGAGGTCGGAGCGGGTCGTGGCCGACCCGGCGCTGATCAGGGTCAGCACGTCGCCCGGAGAGCCGGGAGGTGAGCTCATGCGCCGACCATAGGAGCACTCGTCGGTCAGAAGCAAGACCCTGATCCAACAAACCTGGCGGACTTACGCCGATGATCGAACAAAGTCCCGGCCAGGACCCAAAGGCGCAAAAGAGAATGAGAATCTGGTTTCACAGATGCGGAGAGCACGCATAGTAAATGGCGATGCACCCGTAAGGAGCGTCGGTTCACCAGGCGGGTTCTGACCTCACCGAAATGCACACTTAAAAGCGTCAGTAAGCCGAAAAAACAAACAAACACCTAATAGTTAAGCTATACCTCTGCAACGTCCTGGCTTTTCGACCCCTAAGCCATTAGTCAGGATGTAGTCGTACATCACGCTGTGTTCCGAAAGGATGCCGGTGATCCGTACTTTGCTCGCTGAGGACATGGAGCTCGTCCGCGGGGCGATCGTGGCCCTCCTCGCCTACGAGGAGGACATCGAGGTCGTCGCCGAAGTGGACCGAGGTGACCACATCCTCGAAGCCGCGCGGGCCACCAACCCCGATGTGGCCGTGATCGACCTGGTGATGCCAGGAGCGGACGGGTTGGAGGCGGCACGCGAGCTGCGCGAGGCCCTGCCCGGCTGCGGGGTGCTGATCCTCACCGCGGTCGGCACGCCCGCCATGCTGAAACGGGCTTTAGACGCGCGGGTGCGCGGGTTCCTGGCCAAGGACGCGCCACCCGCGCAGCTGGCCGACGCCATCAGAAAGGTGGCGGCCGGCGGGAGCGTGGTGGACTCCTCACTGGCCATCGCCGCCATGACCACCCCGGACACGCCGCTGACCTCCCGCGAACTCGACGTGCTGACCGCCGCGGCCGACGGCTCGTCCGTCTCGGAGATCGCCGGTTCGCTCTTCCTCGCGGAGGGCACCGTGCGCAACTACCTCAGCCGCACGCGCTCCAAGCTGAGCGCGCGCAGCAGCATCGACGCCATCCGCATCGCCCGCGAATCAGGCTGGATCTGACGGCAGCGGAAGACCGGTGTGCTCGGCGAGGAAGGCCAGCGCGTCCGCCGCCAGCGCCACCGAACGGCTGACGGCCCTCGCGCCGTGGCCGACGTCGCCCTCGTGGCGCAGCAGCAGCGGCCGGCCCCCCGCGTCCGCCCGCTGCATCGCCGCGCACATCTTGCGCGCGTGCGCGGGATCGACGCGAGTGTCCTCGCCGAAGACCGTGAACAGCGTCGCCGGGTAGGCCGTGCCCTCGGCCACCCGGTGGTACGGGGAGTAGGCCAGCAGCCAGGCCAGCTCCTCCGGGCGCTCGGCGGTGCCGTACTCCTGCTTCCAGGACGCGCCGAGGCCCGAGCGCTCGTAGCGCGTCATGTCGAGGATCGGCGCCGAGCAGACCGCGGCGGTGAACAGCCCGGGGTATTGCGTCAGCATGCCGCCGATGAGCAGCCCGCCGTTCGACTCGCCCCAGATGCCCAGCTGGGCGGGGGTGGTCCAGCCGTCGGCGACCAGCTTCTCGGCCGCGGCGGCGAAGTCGTCGAAGACGTTCTGCTTGTGCTCGCGCATGCCCGCGCGGTGCCAGGCCTCGCCCTCCTCACCGCCGCCCCTGATGCCGGCGACCGCCAGCACGCCACCCGCCTCGATCCAGGCCACCGAGTCGGCGGCGTAGCCGGGCGTCAGCGACATCCCGAAACCGCCGTAACCGGTCAGGATCGCCGGGCGCGGCCGGCCGTCGCCCGGCATGGCGACCACGGTCATGCGCACCTCGGTGCCGTCACGCGAAGTGAACGTCACCTGCCTGCTCACCACGCCCGGCACCGGCAGGCTCGCCTCCCACGCGGTGAGCGAGCCGTCCTTCGCGTCATAGCGCCACACACCCGCGGGCGTGACGGCGTCGGTGTAGAGGAACCACGCCTCGTGCCCGCCCTCGGGCCGCGCGGTGAGCGGGCCGACCGTCCCCGCGCCCGGCAGCTTCACCGGTACGGCCGGCCGCCCCGTGTCCAGTTCGTGCACGACGACCTCGGCGACCGCGTGCCGTACGCGGGAGACCAGCAGCCGGTTGCCCTCCAGGATCGTGAACGCGGCCAGCACCGACTCCGGGTCCTCTGCCACCAGGTCCTTCCACGCGTCGGGACGCTCCGGGTCGGCCACGCACAACCGCCGGCGCGGCGCGTCGCGGTCGGTCAGGATGTAGAGCCGCCCGTCCGCGCCGACCGCCGCCACGCTCCTGGCCGATCCGGCGGGCTGCACCCGCCGCCGCTCACCACTGGCCAGATCGGTCAGCCACAGCTCGTTCGGGGTGCTCGGGCCGGGAGCGGCCGACAGCGTGAGCCAGCGGCCGTCCGCGCTGAGCGTCAGCCCGTAGGAGCCGGCGCCGTCGGCGGTGAAGACCTCTTCGTCGGGCTCCCGTGAACCGATCCGGTGCAGGAAGACGCCGGTGCGGGCGCGGACGTAGTAGAAGGCCGCGCCGTCGGGCAGCCAGGCGACCGGCGAGTACCGGCAGTCGCCGATCGGTCCGTCCACGTCCGCGCCGGTCCTGACGTCCATGACGCGCAGCTCGGCCCGTTCCTCGCCGCGCCGCGACAACTGGTAGGCCAGCAGGGTGCCGTCCGGTCCTGGCTGCCATTCGTCGAGAGTGGTCAGGCCGGTGGGGTCCAGGCGCATCGGGTCGAGCAGGACCTCGTCGTCGCGGTAGAGGACGGGGTGTTCCTGGTCGGCCGCGCGGCGCTCCACGAAGCGGTGCTCGCCGCGCCAGACGGGCGGGGTCGCGATGCCGGTACGGCTCAGCTCGCCCAGCCGGGTCAGCATGCGCTCGCGCCAGGGGAGGGCGGCGGCGTGCTCGCGCCAGAGAGCCTCCTGGGCGTCGAGCCAGGTGACGGTGGCGGGGTCGGCCGGGTCTTCGAGCCACCGGTAGGGGTCGGGGATCCGGTGGCCGTGGAGCTCGTCGACCAGCGGCAGCCGGGATGCGTCCGGATATTTCATGAAAGCTGGGCCTCCTCGCGGGTGGTCTCCCAGTGACCGACCAGGTCGGCGTAGAGCGGTGCCGCCGCGACGAGCTCCTCGTGGGTGCCCATGCTCGCCCGGGAGCCGTCGAGCAGGAGAACCCGTCCCGCCCTGCGGGCCGAGGTGAGCCGGTGGGCCACGACGATCAGCGTGCCGCCCCGCCGTACGAACGCCTGCTCGGCCCGCTCCTCCGCGGCCGGGTCGAGATGGCAGGTGGCCTCGTCGAGCATCACCAGGCGGGCCTCGGCCAGATGGGCTCTGACCAGGGCGATGAGCTGCCGCTCCCCCGCGGACAGGCCGCCCGGGTCCAGGTCGGCTTCCAGGCCGCCCAGGCGCTCGATCAGCTCGTCGGCGCCCACCTCGCAGGCGGCGGCCAGGATGCGCTCCGGCGGGGCGTCGGACAGGTAGGCCAGGTTCTCGCGCAGCGAGCCCCGGAAGGCGTAGGCCTCCTGGGGGATGAGAACCCTGGTGCCCGGGTCGGCCAGGTGGGCGGGGACTCCGGCCACGGTGACCGTTCCGGCGCCGGGGTGCAGCAATCCCGCGGCCAGGGCGGCCAGCGTGGACTTGCCCGCGCCGCTCGGGCCGACGATCGCCAGGTGCTCGCCGTCCCGGACCTCCAGGTCGAGGTCCTGGACGACGGGGTCGGCGTGCTCGCCGTACGAGAAGACCACGCCCTTGAACGCGAGCGCGGGCGGGTCGTCCGCGGCGGGCGGGGCGATTTCGGGGGAGGTGGTGCGTTCTGGGGAAGTCGTGTGGAGGATGCGGCCGAGGGAGGCGAACAGGCGTACGCCGCTGACGCCGACGCCTTCCACGAGGCCGCCGAGGGCCGGGGCGAGCGACTGGGTGACGTAGGCGAGCGCGCCCACGATCACGCCGGCGCCGAGCGTGCCGCCCGCCACCCACGGCCCGCCGACCAGGATCAGGACGACCGGAGCCCACGCGCCGACGCCCAGGGCGGCGGTGCGCAGCGCGGTCATCCCGGCCAGGCGCCCGGCCGAGCGGGCCTGGGCTGCTATGCGGCGGCCGACGAGAGCCTCGACGCGTGCCTCCGCGCCGCAGGCGGTGACGTCGCGCAGGCCGCCGGTCACCGAGACGAGGGTCTGGGCGGTGCGCTCGTCGGCTTCGAGATAGGCGCGCTGGCGGCGGTACAGGGCGGGCAGGGAGAGGGTGAACAGCACCGCCCCCAGCACGAACGGCGGCACCACCAGCACGGCCAGCGCCGGATGCAGCGCGACCAGCCCGAGCACCGCGCCCGCCGCCGTGAACGCGAACCCGCGCACGACGGTGACCACCGCCGCGAAGGCGTCCCTGGCCAGCTCGACCTGCAGGTTGATCCGGGCGACCGCGCTCGCCGGCGCGTCCTGCGGCCCCTCGCACAGCGCCCCGCGCACGGCCAGCGTCAGCAGGTCGTCACGGAACGGCTCGGCCACGGCGGCCACAGCCAGGATCACCTGCCGCGCCGCGAACGCCGCCAGCAGCCACGCCGCCCCGAGCGCCGCCAGCCAGGCCAGACCGACGTCCACACGTCCGGCGGCGAAGCCGTCGTCGATGGCGCGGGCGATCGCCAGCCCGATGAGGAAGGCGGGCGCCACCTCGACCACCGACCAGCCCGCGATCCTGGCCAGCGCCCTGGGCCGGGCACGCAACGCCGTCCACACCACCCGGCCGGGCTTCATGACGCGACTCCGGCGTGCTCGAAGACGGCCCGGTATCCGGGGTCCTTCCACAGGCTGGCGTGGGGGGCGTGGCCGCGTACCCGGCCGCCGTCCAGCCAGATCACCCGGTCGGCGCGGGCCGCGGTGGCGGCGCGGTGGGTGACGACCAGCCGCGTACGCCCGCCGAGCTCACCGGTCAGCGCCTCGCCCACCTGCTGTTCCGTCAACGTGTCGAGGCCGGAGGTGGCGTCGTCCAGCACGAGGAAGCGGCCGCCCTGGGCGAAGGCGCGGGCAAGGCCCACCCGCTGGCGTTCGCCGCCGGACATGGGCGCGCGCTCCAGCGGTGTCAGGAAGCCCTGGGGAAGCCGGGACAGGAATCCGTCGGCCCGTGCGGCCCGTGCCGCCCCTTCCGCGGCGCCGGCCGGGGCCCGGCCGAACTCGATGGCCTCTTCCACGGTCTCCCCCAGCAGCACCGGGCGTTCGAAGGCGTACGCGACCGCCTGGCGAAGGGCGGAGGGCGACAGCTCGCGCAGGTTCACCCCGTCCAGCGACACCGTGCCCCGTTCCGGATCGGTGAGCCGCCCGGCCAGCGCGGCCAGCGCGGACTTGCCCGCTCCGGAACGCCCGACCACGGCCGTCACCGACCCGCCGGGCAGCACCAGGTCGCCGACCTCCAGGCCGCCCGCGGCCACGGCGCGGAACTCCACGGTCCCGTCGCCGGGAGGCAGTGTGGCCGCGCCCGTCTCCGTCTCCCGCTCGTCCAGGACCTCGGCCACGCGGTCGGCCGCCGCGCGCGCCCTGGCCAGCCTGGCCACGAAGCCGAGCGCGCCGCTCAGCGCGGCGCCGAGTACGGCGTACCGGGCGGCGGCGTAGAGGTCGCCGACGGTGATCTGCCGGGAGGCCAGCAGGAACCCGCCCATGGCGAGCACCGCCACCTCCAGCACCGGCACCATGATCCCGGCCCTGACCCCGGCGCCCGCCGTGGCCCGCCAGAGGGCCAGACCGTGCGCGCGCAGCGTGGGCAGCGGCGTCAGGACCCGGCGTACCTCGCGCTCCTCGGTCCCGGCGGCGGCGATCGTCCTGGCTCCGGCGAGCGCGTCGACCAGGCGGGTGGCGATCTCGCCCTGCGTCTCCTGGTAGGCGGCGGCGATCTCGCCGCTGGCGCGCATGAAGGCGCGCAGCACGAACATGATGGCGACGAGACCGGCGGCCAGGGTGAGCGTGAGCCGGGGGTCGATGAGGGTGAGGGCCACGAGGCCGCCGATGGTCGGCACCAGCAGCGTGATCACGCTGACGGCCGCGTCCGGCGCGCCGCCGAGCTCCTCGGCGTTCAGTCCCGCTCTGGTGACCAGGTCGCCCTGGCCGAAGCGGCGGGTCATTCCCGGGCCCACGCCCAGCACGCGCCGCATGAGCGCCCCGCGCATCCGGGCCGCCGCGGCGGCTCCGCTCACGCCGCGGGACCAGACGGACAGGCTTTCGCAGACCATGATCACGGCTACCGCGCCGACGGCGGCGGTGAGCCAGGTGGTGCGGTCCTGGCCGTCGATGGTCCGTCCGATCAGGTACGGCAGGGCCAGCTCGGCCGCGGCCCCGGCGGTCGCCGTGAACGCCAGCACGAGGGGCCAGGGGCCGCTGCGCCGTACAGCATCCAAGACGAGCCGATCACCAGACCGCACGGTGTTCCTTTCGGTCTAAATCCTTATCGCTCGAAACTCGGAATCCCGGGACGTCCTTCGCAGACGCCCCGGGACCCCATTTACTTTCTTAGTGGCACAGAGCGACGCTGAGGTTGCTCGGCTTGCCGGAGTGGCACGAAAGGATGGTAAGCGTGCTGCCGCCGCTGGCGACGTCGCTGCTTGCCGGTGCCTCCAGGCCCTGAAGGTCGAGGAGAGTCATGTTGTCTACACCTCCTTCCTGTGCTCGTCTCGGGCAGGTGACTCCAGGAAGGGGAGGTGAGCTCGCGGCTCCGGCACCGCCGTTGCCAGAGCGAGTAACACACCCGCACTTCCTGTAGCCAGATCCATGGACAGCCGCAGCAGCTGATCACCGGGGAAGGCCAGGCCCCCGCCGTACGGCAGGGCGTGCCAGCGCAGATCGCGCGTGCCCTTCCCGAAGGCGGCGAGGATGCCGGCGCGGCCGGTGAACAGGCCCGACTGCACGAAGAAGCCTGATCGCGCGACCAGCCGCAGCTTCTCCAGCTCGGGAGCGAGCTCGGAGGACGGCCGGTGGCGCAGGTAACGTTCGAGGACCATCGCGATGCCGGCCGACCCCTCGTCGAGGTAGGGCAGCAGCCGCCAGCCCTGGTTGACCTGGAGCGAGCCGTCCTCCGCGGTACGGCAGCGCCGCAGGTCCAGGCGGAGCGCGGTCTCGGCCAGGTCGAGCAGGCCGGAGTCGCCGGTGCGTTCGTAGGCGTGGACGAAGAGCAGCGCGGGGCCGGTGAAGCCGTTCATGAGCCCGGCGTGCGGGTTCGTGCCGCCGCTGATCTCGGGCACCTCGACGTCGAGGCGGCCGGCGCACAGCTCCACGGCGCGGCTGGCCGGTTCGTCCAGGCCGAGGTGGTAGAGGTTCAGCCCGATGCCCGACAGGCCGGAGAAGAGGGACGCCTCCAGGCCTTCCCACTTCTCGCGCAGCACGATGTCGGCCACGTCGAGCGCGTCCTGGCGGTGGCCCAGCAGGTCGAGGACGTGCGCGATGCCGTGCAGCCCGTCGTACAGACCGAGGCCGGAACCGGGCGCCGGCTTGGTCGCCCGCTCGCGCAGCCAGTCCTCGTGCACCGGCTCGCAGCCCGCGCTGACCAGCGCGTAGAGCACACCGGCCGCGCCGTGGGCCAGCCCGAGGCCGCCGCCCGGCTTGAACTGCGCCGGATCGCCGGGGAAGAGCCGGTCGTCGCGCTCGGGTGTCGCGCTGGCGGTGATGGCCTTGGCCAGCGCGTCGCGTACCCGCGGCCAGGGGTCCTCGCCGGGGAGCGGCGGCGGCGTCCAGGTCGCGTCGCCGGCGATCGTCTCGACCGCTTCGCCGAGGTCGGCGCCGAACGTCTCTCCCACGATCGCGCCCAGGTGGCGGACCTTGCCGTGGTGGAGCGGCTGCATGATCGTGCACTGGGGCGCGAACAACGCCATCCGCAGGCACGCCAGCGCGTACTCGTCGACCTCGACTCCCTGCCGCTCCTGCGGGGCGACGAAGGCGGGGTGGGCCAGGGCGGCGCGGGCGCCGTCCTCGGCGAGCGTGGCGACCTCGTAGTCGATCAGCACGATCCGGCCGTCGTCGGTGAGCAGGATGTTGTCCGGGTGCAGGTCGCCGAAGACGACCCCGCGCCCGTGCAGCGAGCGCACCGCCGCGTCCACCTGGGCGAGCGTGTCCAGCGCCCAGGCGGTGTACTCCTCCAGGTCGGCGGCCGTACAGGTCGCCCTGGTCAGTGGATAGCGGTGGACCAGCCTGCGCTGCAGCGTCGTGGCCTCCACGAACTCCTGCACGAGGAAGTGGTGCTCGCCCAGCTCGAAGTGGTCGATGAGCGCGGGGGAAGCGTCCAGGCCGGCCAGCCGCGCCAGCATGTCGCGCTCGTGCCCGAGCCGCGCCACCGCGTCCCGGCCGGCCGCGTCGAGCCCGGCGTGCGGCCTGGCCTCCTTGAGCACGACGCGCGCGCCGGTCCGCAGGTCCTCGGCGAGGTAGACGCCGCCGCCGTTGGAGAAGTGCAGGACACTCTCCACCTTGTACGGCAAGCCGTCCAGCTTGACCGCGTTCCTGACGTCCAGGTGCGGCTGAAGGAAGTCGGGCAGGCTCGTCCAGGGCGGCACGGAGAACACCGCGTTCCGCACGTCCGGCACCAGGTTCCCCTCGCCGTCCTCGACGGCCAGCACACGCTCGCCGCTCTCGGACAGGCAGTGGCGCTCGGCGAAGCCGCCGTACCGGACGAACAGGGGGCCGTCGCCGTAGCGCAGGTCGCTCAGGATGTAGGGGCCCTTCACCCCGCGCAGCAACTCGTTGAGCTCCTTGAGCACGAGTTCGAGCTGCGCCTCGTCACGCGGGTAGATGGTGACGAGCTTGCCGCTGGAGGCGCGGGAGGCGGCCTTGGAGCCGAGCATCACCAGCACCGGCAGGCCGCGCAGAAACTTGAAGGCCACGCCGCGGGGCACGCAGTAGTCCCAGATGGCGGAGAGCGCCTTCTCGGCGTCGTCCACCCGGGCGGAGACGTGGATCTTCCATCCCTGGGCCGGCAACGGCTCCTCGTTGACCGGCGCGTAGTACATCCAGGTGTCGGTGGGGTGATGGGTCCAGCCCTCGGGCACCGGGCGGCGGGCGACGGGGAAAAGAGCGTCCGGCGACTTCCGCTCGTCCAGCACGTCATAAAAGACTGGATCCGCCAGACAATACATCTCGTACTGCTCCATCAAGCCCGCCTCCCTGGTGGGAACACCTCTAGAGAATGCGAGCTGGCGGGGCTATTCGTCTAGTTACACGAATCATCAGCAGGTAGGAATACCACACAGCCATTTGTGATGATTTCACAGACGATTAGTTAGGACTCCCCGGGCGATTAGTTGGAATTTCCGGGAATATATACTGACATTCTGAATCGGCCGTGGTGCATGGCCCTGGCCTCGAACCAGCCGCCGTACTCGACGACCCGCTCCCTCAGGTTCCGCAGCCCCTGCCCCGGCTGGTGACGCGGCTTCTTGGCGCCGTCGTTGAGTATCGACAGCAACACCATGCCGCCCTCCTCCAGAACTTGGATCGAGCATTCACGGGCGGTCGTGTGCCGCAGGATGTTGGTCACGCCCTCGCGCAGGACGTAGGTCAGCACCTGGATGGCCGACTGCGGGAGCCCGCCGCAGGCGACGTGGACATGGCAGCTCAGCCCGGCCGACTCCAGCACCGAGCGGGCCGAGCTCAGCTCGGTCTCCAGGGAGTAGCTGCGGCCCAGGTGCGCCACAGAGCGCACGTCCTCGGTCACCCCGCGCACGAGCTCCAGCGCCTCGTCGAGCTCCTCGCGCCCCCGCTCGCTGCTCTTCTCCAGCTGCCGCTGCGCCAGCTCGATCCGCAGGATCAGCAACGTCAGCCGGTGGCCCACGAGGTCGTGCAGGTCACGGGTGAGCCGGTGCCGCTCGTCCTCGACCGCCCGGCAGACCTGGTCGGTCAGGACGGCCCGCAGCGAGTGCGCCCGCACGGTCAGGCTGACCACCGCGTACTCGGCGAACCCCACCACCGGCGCCGCGAGCAGCCACGGCTGGTCGACCACGCTCAGCAACGCCGGCCCGCACCCCAGGGCCACGACCACCAGCGTCCAGGACCGCTTCCTCTCGGCCACCACCAGCAGCGTCCCGGTCAGCAGCACGGTGACCGGCGCCCATCCCGTCCAGGAGAGAAGCGGAACCACCGTCAGCGCCACCTGCCCGGCCAGCGGCAGCCAGGGCGTCCTGCGCCGGCGCAACGTCGCCAGCACCGCCCAGGCGTGCAGCCCGATCACGGCGACCAGGCAGCCCAGCCACACCGCCAGCACGTCGGAGCCCGACGGCAGCACCCTGAGCACGCCGACGACGACCATCCCCACGATCCCCGGTGCCAGCGCGAAGCCGCACAGCACAAGCGGCGACAAGGCGGCGATCCCTAACGAGCGCAGCCGGGAGGGAGGCTCCATGGGTACCCTTCGCGAGCAGGCGAGTCGTGACCGTAACTGCCGCGATTATTTCTTCCTCGAATCACCGGCTTCTAACGGAACATCCTTCCGCCCCGGGACATGGAAAGCGGGCCCCCGCTTGGGAGGCCCGCTGGAGGATCTTCGCTCCTCAGAGCATGGCCTTCATGGAGTCGCCCGCCGTCAGCACGTACGGCTGCTCCGTCATCACCGCCGCCCAGTTGTCGGCGATCGCCTCGGGCGAGAGGTCGTCGGACTTCCAGCCGGGCCCCTCGGCCACGAACACGCGCGCCACCCGGCCACCGCCCACGCTGAACACCTCGCCCGACGCCTCACACGAGTCGTGCGCCAGGTAGGCGACCAGCGCGCTCACCCGCTCCGGCGTGAACTTCGCCTCGAACTCGGCCGGCAGCAGCGCCTCGGTCATGCGGGTCCAGGCGATCGGGGCGATGGCGTTGGCCTTGATGCCGTTGCGCGCGCCCTCGATCCCGAGCGTCTTGGTCAGGCCGACCAGGCCCATCTTCGCGGTGGAGTAGTTGGCCTGCCCGAAGTTGCCGAACAGCCCGGCGGGCGAGGAGGTGTTGACGACGCGGCCGTATCCGGCCTCCTTCATATAGGGGTACGCCGCCTGGCTGACCAGGTAGGAGCCGCGTACGTGCACGGCCAGCACGCCGTCGAACTCCTCCACCGTCATCTTCCCGAACGACTTGTCGCGCAGGATGCCCGCGTTGTTGATGACGACGTCCACGCCGCCGAACGCCTCGACGGCCGTGCGCACGATCGCCTGGGCGCCCTCCGGCGTGGCCACGTTGTCGGTGCTGGCGACGGCCTGCCCGCCGTTCTTCCGGATGAGCTCGACCACGTCCGCGGCGGGCCCGGTCGAGGCCCCGGTGCCGTCCAGTGCTCCGCCGAGGTCGTTGACCACCACCTTCGCGCCCCGCTCCGCCAGCAGCAGCGCGTGTGACCTGCCCAGACCGTGTCCGGCCCCCGTGACGATCGCGACCCTGTCATCGAACCGAAGCATCGAACCTCCACCTCGTCGACCTCGGTTAAAGAGAACAACATTCTAGTACCCGTCCCCTCCCCGGAGAGAAGGCGTCACGCGGGTGTTTGGCGAGCATGAGGGGTTGATCGTCGCGGATAGTGATCAGACAGGTCTTTTTCTGCTAGAGTTCTGGGCTCTGCGCCCGCCCTCCAATCCGGCTTGGAGGCTCTCCATGCCCGCAATCCGCGTGGTCCAATGGGCCACCGGCGCTGTCGGTCGCTACGCGCTGCGAAGCGTGCTCAGCAGACCAGAGTTAGAGCTCGCGGGTGTGCTCGTCTACGACCCCGACAAAACCGGCAAGGATGCCGGAGACCTGGTCGCGCTCCCCCGTACCGGCGTCACATGCACCGACGACGTCGAACGCATCCTGGCCACCGACGCCGACTGCGTGCTGCACATGCCGCTGCCCGCCTCGTACTTCGGCGCCGACCAGGCCGCCGACCTGGAGACGATCTGCGCCCTGCTGGCCTCCGGCAAGAACGTCATCACCACGACCGGCTTCGTCTACCCCAAGTCCTACGGCCCCGGCGTCGTCCAGCGCATCGAGACCGCCTGTGCGGAAGGCGGCACCTCTCTCCACGGCACCGGCGTGAACCCCGGCTTCATGAGCGACTTCCTTCCTCTGGCGCTGAGCGGCCTTTCGTCCAGGGTCGACCACATCTACGTGCGCGAGTCGTCCGACTTCCGCGGTCACCCGTCCCGGCAGATCGTCGTCGACCTGGTCGGGTTCACACGATCGGCAAAGGACTACATCGCGGCGGTCCGGCCGTACCGGGCCTTCCAGCGCTCGCTGTTCGCCGAGAGCGCCCAGCTCGTGGCCGACGCGCTCGGCGTCGAGCTCGACGAGGTGGAGGAGAGCGACGAGTTCGAGCTGGCGACGGAGGAGTTCGAGATCGCCGCCGGGCTGGTGAGCGAGGGCACCGTCTGCGCCTCGCGCTGGGTCTTCAGCGGTCTGGTACGCGGGCGGCCCTTCATGACCATCGAAGTGGTCTACAAGGCCGACGCCGCCAAGGTGCGCCGCTGGCCCGATCCCGGGTTCTCGATCCACATCGAGGGGGTTCCGCAGATGACGGTGTCGGTGGAGGAGGTCTCCCACGGCCTGGCCGCGGCCGCCTCCCACGCCGTCAACTCCATCCCGGCCGTGGTGTCCGCCAAGCCCGGCATCCGCACCCTCCTCGACCTCCCCCTCCCCACCGCCCGCGGCCTCGCCCGCCTCGCCTGACCCCAGCTCCCCCACCTCACCCGCCCCGGGTCCCCTGCCCCACCCGAACCCGAACCCTGACCCACCCGGCCCTCAACCTCACCCGGCCCCTGACCCACCCGCGCCACTGACCTCCGACGCCCTGGCCCGTCCGAGGCTCTGGCCCGTCCGAGGCTTCGGCCCGTCCGAGGCTCTGGCCTTGCCGGATGCCCTCCCCCGGGCGGCCCAGACCTGAGTGCCTCTCAAACCCAGGTCCGCGCCGGCCCTGCTCATGCCCCACCCCCCAGGCTCCGGGCGTGAGCTGAGGTGGTGAAGTGCTGAGGAGGCCGGGCCGCCAGCCATCGTCCGGCCCCCTCAGCCCGCCCGGCCCTCGGGCGGAGTCCCTCAGTGCGGGAGGAAACGGCCGTAGCGGCCGCGGTGGTAGAGGAGGGGCCGGTGGACCCCGGCCGCGCACTCCACCACCAGCCCCACCACCAGCGTGTGGTCACCTATGTCCACGGTCGTGTGCGGCACGCAGATCAGGTGGGCGGCCACGTCGTCCAGCAGCGGCGTCTCGAAGGGCCCCGGATGCCAGCGGGTCGGCCCGGCGAAGCGGTCGATGCCGCGGCGGGCGAAGCGGGTGGCCAGGTCGTGCTGGTTGCCGGCCAGGACGTTGACGGCGAAGTGGTCGGCCAGCCGTAGCCACGGCCAGGTGGTGGAGGAACGGTCAACGTAGAAGGAGACCAGCGGCGGTTCGAGGCTGACGGAGGAGAACGACGTCGCGGTCAGGCCGACCGGTACGCCCTCCGGGCGGGCGGTGACGATCACGACGCCCGCCGCGTGCTGGGCCAGCGCGGTGCGGAACCCGTCGGCGTCCACGCCATAGCCGGACTCGTACGCGTGGGCCGTCATCGGAGCGCCTCCTCTCTCGTCACGATCTGCGGGCCCACCCGGCCGGCCCAGCGCGCGATGACGTCCTCGCCGGGCAGTTCGGACTTCAGGAGGGCCAGCCCGGGGGTGGGCACGTGCGCGCCCAGCTCGACCAGCAGCGGACGGAAGTGGGTCTCGACCGCCAGCGCGTGCCGCGGGTCGCCCATGACGAGGACGGGCAGCGCGGTCTTGCCGGCCAGCGCGTCCGGCGGGAACCGGTCGACGAACGCCTTGAGCAGGCCGGTGTAGGTGGCCTTGTAGGTCGGGCTGGCGAAGACGACGACGGAGGCGGAGACCACGAGTTCGAGTGCGACCTCCAGCGCCGCGTGCGGGCCCGGGTCCAGGATCACGGGCGCCAGCGCCGACAGGTCCACCACCTCGGCCCGGTGCCCGCCCACCCCGCCAAATCCCGAAGCCCCGTCGCCGAACCCGGCGGGTCCGCCCAGCCGGTCCGCGATCGCGGCGGTGGCCGCCACCGCCGCGCCGTACGTCCTGGAACCGGCCCTTGGGTTGCCGACGACCGTCACGATGCTCATGAGACCTCCGCCAGGGACAGGCCGTAGCGCTCGCGCAGCGTGCGCCCGTCGTATTCGGTACGGAACAACCCGCGCACCTGCAACTCGGGCACGACCAGGTCGACGAAGTCGGCCAGCCCGGCGGGCAGGTAAGGGGGCATGACGTTGAAGCCGTCGGCGGCGCCGTTCTGGTACCACTCCTGGAGCTGGTCGGCGATCTGCTCGGGAGTGCCGGCGACCACCCGGTGACCGCGTCCTCCGGCCAGGCGGCTGATGATGCCGCGCAGGGTGAGCCCCTCCCGGTGGGCCAGGTCGCGCACGAGCTTGATGCGGCTCTGCTGGCCGTCGGGGTTGGGCGGCAGGTCCGGCAGCGGCCCGTCGAGGGGGTGGCCGGTCAGGTCGGCGCCGAAGATGTTGGAGAGCTGGCGCAGGCCGTACGCGGGAGTGATGAGCTCTTCGAGCTCCTTCTCCCGCCGCAGCGCCTCGCGCTCGGTCGAGCCGATGATGGGCGAGATGCCGGGAAGAATCTTCAGCTGGTACGGCGTGCGCCCATAGCCGGGCAGCCGTCCCTTCAGGTCCGCGTAGAACTCCTGGGCGTCTTCCAAGGTCTGCTGGGCGGTGAAGACGGCTTCCGCGAACCTGGCGGCGAACTCCTTGCCGTCCTCCGACGAGCCCGCCTGCACCAGCAGCGGCCGCCCCTGGGGCGAGCGCTGGACGTTCAGCGGCCCTTCGACAGTGAAGTGCGTTCCGGAATGATTAATCGGCCCAATGCTTGATTTATCGGCGTAAATCCCGTTTGCCCGGTCATTGATCACGGCGCCCTCGGCCCAACTGCTCCACAGTGCGTCGGCCACCTCCAGGAACTCCTCGGCCCGGTGGTACCGCACGCTGTGCGAGGGCCGCTCGATGCCGAAGTTCCTGGCCTCGGCCTCCCCCGCGGAGGTCACGACGTTCCACCCGGCCCGGCCGCCGCTGATGTGGTCCAGCGAGGCGAACTTGCGCGCCACGTGGAACGGCTCGTTGTACGTCGTCGACACGGTCGCGATCAACCCGATGTGCTCGGTCACCGTGGCCAGCGCCGACAGCAGGGTCAGCGGCTCCAGCCCGCCGAGCGCGTTGTGCCGCACGTCGCCCCCCAGCGCCAGCCCGTCGGCCAGGAACAGCGAGTCGAGCTTGCCGCGTTCGGCGATCCTGGCCAGTTCCTCGTAGTGGCGGATGTCGGTGATGCGGCCGGGGTCGGTCAGCGGGTGCCGCCAGGCGGCCTCGTGATGGCCGACGCCCATGAGAAAGGCGTTCAGATGCATGCTCAAGGGGTCCTCCACGTGGTGCTCGCGCCGGCGTTCGCCGCTTCCGCCGCCCCGAGCGCGGCGGAATCGGGGACGCCTGGCGCGATGGAGCCGTCGTCGTCGAGAGATGAGGTGGCGAGGCCGGGGGCGACCGGCGACGGCCTAGGCAAGGGAGCCCGCCCTCTCGCGGAGGGGCTCCGTGTCGTGAAGGGACAGGACGCGACCCGGCGAGGAGGTCAGGATGGCGACCCGCCGGCCCAGGTAGGCGGCCTCGTCCAGGGACCGGGTGGCGAAAACAATGGTTGTTCCGGTCTTCTCCCAGACCGACAGCAGGTCCTCGCGCAGTGAGGAACGGGTCCGGGTGTCGAGCGCCGCGAACGGCTCGTCCATGAGCAGCACGTCGGGGTCGTAGGCGAGGCTTCTGGCAATGGCCACGCGCCGGCGCGTGCCGGCGGTGAGTTCGTGCGGGTAGCGGTCGCCGAGGGCGCCGAGCCCGGCCAGGCCGAGGTAGTGACGTGCCAGACCGGCCCGCTCGCCGCGCGGCACGGCCGTGGCCTCCAGCCCGAACTCCACGTTGCCCAGCGCGGTGCGCCAGGGGAACAGCGCGGGCCGCAGGAGCACGACGCCGTTGGCGAACCCGGTTCCGGTCACCGGCGCGCCGTCGAGGAGGATCTCGCCGGCGCTCGGCCCGAGCAGGCCGCCGATCAGGTCGAGGAGGGTTGACTTGCCGCATCCGCCGGGGCCGGCGATGGTCAGGAACTCGCCCTGCCGTACGTCAAAGGTGATGTCCGACAGGACGGTGAGAGAGCCGAAGTGCTTGGTCACATGGTTGATCTGGATCTTCATCGAGCGCCCTCCCGAGGCGATCGAGGGTCAGGGAGCGAAAGATCGTGATCACTGACACTGGGCGCTGACGACGCGGCAGAAGTCGACATGCGCGCGCCGGGTCAAATCCGGGCTCATGTCCACGACGCTACGCGGGAGATTCCGCATAGTCAACATTCCCTACTTGCTATACATGAAATATCAGGCGGGCACCCAGAGATCCACGTCACCCGCGACGCGGCGCAGCCGTCCGCGCGACTCCAGCCACACCAGGTGCGCCAGCGTCTCGTTGTTGGCCGAGCGCCGCATGAACGGCGGGATCGTCTCCCACGGGCGCGACCACGTGAGCCGCGTGGCGATGTCCCAGCAGGAGATCCCCGAGGCCACGCCGGCCGCCACGGCCTCGATCTCGGCCAGCCGCTCCTCGTGGTGGAGCATGACGTGGTCCACGCGCTCGGCCAGTTCGAGGAAGCGGTACTCGTGGGCGGGCAGCACCTCGTCCACGTCCCACTTGCGCACGGCGGCCAGCGAGTCGAGGTAGTCGGCCAGCGGGTTCGGCCCCGACTGCGGGTGCACGGCGACGATCGGAGTGATCTTGGCGAGCACATGGTCGCCGGAGAACAGGATCCGGCGCTCGGGCGAGACGAAGCACAGGTGGCCGGGCGAATGTCCGGGCGTCCAGATCGCCCGCAGGTCCCAGCCGGGCAGGCCGAGCGCTTCGCCGTCCTCCACCAGGCGGTCGGGCTTGGCCATGGAGACCATGTGCCTGATCATCATCGAGGCTCCGGCCAGCTCGTCGAGCGTCGGCCGGGGCACGCCGGAGCGTACGAGGATGCGGCGTTCCTTCTCCACCAGCGCGTCGATGGCACCGTCGTCGTAGCGGTCGTGCAGGAGGCCGGCGTCGGCCGGGTGCAGGGCGATCCAGGCGCCGCTGCTCTCGCGCACGCGGCCGGCCAGGCCGTAATGGTCGGGGTGGATGTGGGTGACCAGCACGCCCTTGACATCGGTGATCGAGTAGCCCGCCACCGACAGCCCGTCGCAGAGCGCCTGATAGGCCTCGTCGGTGTTCCAGCCCGCGTCGACGATCACCACCCCGCCGGGCAGCTCCAACGCGTAGACCAGCACGTACCGCAACGGATTAATCGGAATCGGCACCGGGATCGACCACAACCCGGGCCGGACCCGCTCGACCTCCGGCATCGCCACTCTGCTCTGCCAGGCGGCACGCTGTGCCTCGTTGCCGGGTGTCACCACAAACTTAGCCATTCACCCATTGTTACAGAATTATATTCTAATGGCGGCATCATGCGCTCCGCATCTGCCCTTTGTGCGCGCCCGGCCCGACCGTTGAAGCATGCCAACCGCGCCTAGAATCACGCCCGTGCACGTACGCCTGCGCCGCGCGCGGCTCGCCACCCTGGCGACGCTCAGCATGGCGGTGCTGTCCAGCCTGGTACTGCCGGGCATCGGGGTGTTCAGAGAGCCCGATCCGGTCCGCGCGGTGCTCGGCGCCACGGGCACGCTGCTCTTCGCCGCCGCGCAGACCGCTCTGCTGTACGCGACCGTCACGCCCGACATCTCCAGGAACATCCAGCACCGGCTCGCCCAGGCCTTCGGCGTGACCGCGCTCGCCTCCGTCCCGCTGGTCGGACCCCTCGCCGCCACGGCGGAAGCGGGCCGGTGGGAGTCGTGGGCCTGGATCGGCGCCTCGATCCTGGCGACCGCGCCGGTGCTCGGCCGCCGGTCGGTCGTGGTCGCCACCGTCGCGGCGACGCTCGCCGCCGCCGCGCTGCTGGCCTGGTGGCACGGCGACATCGGCTACTTCACGATCACCGTCGCGGTCGGGCTCTGCCTCGTGGCCGCCAGTGGCCTGCACCTGTGGCTGTGGACGCTGCTCGTCGAGGCCGACGAGGGCAGGAAGGCCCAGGTCAAGCTGGCCGCCGCCGAGGAACGCCTGCGCTTCGCCCGCGACGTGCACGACCTGCTGGGGCACGACCTGTCGGTCATCGCGCTCAAGGCGGAGCTGGCCGAGCGCGATCCCGGCCGCGCCGCCGAGGAGGCCGCGGACCTGCGCAGGCTGGCCGCCGCGGCGCTCAGTGACCTGCGGCGGGCCGTACACGGGTATCGGGAGGTCGACCTGCGCGCGCAGATCACCGCGATCGAGCAGGTGCTGCGCTCGTCGGGCGTGCGCTGCACCGCCACCCTGCCCGCGCAGGACCTCCCGCAGGACGTCGCGGCCCGCCTCGCGCCCGTCGTGCGCGAGGCCGGCACGAACGTCCTGCGCCACAGCAAGGCCACCTGGTGCACGATCGAGGTCGGCCCCGACGGCGTCACCGTGGCCAACGACGGCGCCACCGAGCGCCCGGCCGACCCCCATTCGTCTGGTCTGCGGGGCTTGGCCGACCGGCTGGCCGAGTCCGGCGGCACACTCCACACCCGTCTCGACGGCGGCGTGTTCACCCTGGAGGCGACCCTCAGGTGATCAAGGTCCTGCTCGCCGACGACGAGGAGCTCATCCGCACGGCGCTGGCCGCGCTGCTGGGGCTGGAGCCCGACCTGGAGGTGGTCGTGCAGGCCGCCGACGGCCGCGCTGCGGTCCAGGCCGCGCTGTCCCACCGCCCCGACGTGGCCGTGGTCGACCTGGAGATGCCCGCCCTCGGCGGGCTTGAGGTCAGTGCCGAGCTGGCCGCCGTGCTGCCGTCCTGCCGGGTGATCATCCTCACCGGGTACGGCAGGCCGCCCCTCCTCAAGCGCGCCCTGGACGCCGGAGCCAGCGGCTTCCTGCCCAAGGGCGCACCCGGCGGCGCGCTGGCCGACGTCATCAGGCGCGTCCACGGCGGCGCCCGCTACGTGGACCCCGAACTGGCGGCAGACGCCCTGACCGCGCCGGAGTGCCCGCTCACCCCGCGCGAACTGGACGTGCTGCGCCTGGCCGAGCTGGACACGCCGGTCGCGGTGATCGCCCGCCGGACACATCTGTCCAACGGCACCGTCCGCAACTACCTGGCCGCCGCCGTCGCCAAGCTCGGCACCGCCACCCGCGCCGAGGCCTACCAGCTGGCCAAGCGCCACGGGTGGCTGTAACCGGCTCACGCGGCCATCTGCTCCTTGACCGGCAGACGGAAGAACAGCAGGCTCGACAGCAGCACCACCGCCGCCACCAGCCACCAGGCGGCCGACGTCCCCAGGCCCATGGCCAGGGGCGCCAGCGTCAGGTTGGCCAGCGCGGCCCCGCCGGAACCTGCCAGCGACGCGGCCGAGGCCATCGTGGCCCGCTCAGCGGCGGTGACCCGGTGATGGCTGAGTTCCGCCCGCAGCACGCCGTACGCGCCCAGCCCGACGAAGAGCACCGCGTACGGCAGCCCCGCCAGCACCACGGAGCCCACTCCGGACGCGCCGCCGAGCAGAGCCGACAGGGCCAGGCCCGCCAGCGAGAGCCCCGAGAGCACCAGCCCGGCGACCGCCCCACGCACGGAACCCTTGGCGCCGCCCACGACGGCTTGTCTCCCGGCCAGTCTTCGCGCGAGCGCGGGAGCCAGGCCGCTGCCGAGCGCGCCGCCCGCGAACCCCACCGCCGCCACGACCGCGTAGGCGGTAGCCCCGAGCTCGGCCGAGCCGGTGAGCGCGGCCAGATGGCCGGGCACCAGCAGTTCGACGCAGGTCAGCGCCATCCCCACCACCGCCGACAGCAGGACGAGCCGCCGCAGAACCCCGTCGCGCACGGACACGCGCACCCCCGAGGCCACGGTGAGCGGCACGCCGCGCAGCACCTCGCCCAGCGGCACCCGGGGATGCGGCGGCTCCGGCAGCGCGACCAGCACGACACCCAGCCACACCAGCGCCGCCACGGCCCCGGCCAGCGGCGGCACGGCCAGCGCGGGCAGGCCCAGCGGCAGGTCCAGGAGCGGCACGAAGCCACCGGCCAGCACGCCGGCGCCCAGCGCGACGTCCTCCATCACGTGCCCGCGCGCCAGCCCCGGACGCAGATCCGCCTCGGGTCCCTCGGCCGCGTGCAGGGTGTCGACGTACCAGGCCTCCGCGGGCCCGCTGGACAGCGCCCTGGACACCCCGAGGACCCCGCAGGCCAGCACGAACGCCCAGAACGACGTGGCCAGCACCAGCAGCCCCAGCGACAGGGCGGTGCAGGCCGCGGCGACCGCGAGCACCGCCCGCCGTCCCACCACGTCCGCGAGCCCGCCGGTCGGCAGCTCAAGCACGGCGATGACCAGCGAGTACACGGTCATGACCACGCCCACCTGCACGATCGTCAGCCCCCGGCCGAGCATGAGCAGGACCAGCGGGGCGATCATCAACCCGGCCGGCAGCCAGGTCAGGAAGCTGACCAGCGCGTACCGGCGGGCGGCCGAAGTCGCGTTCACACGGCCTCCCTCACGCGCTCCGGCAGCCGGACGAACAGCAGGCTCGACAGCAGCAGCACGAAGGCCACCAGGCCCCATGCCGCGGCCACTCCCGAGCCGGCGGCGAGCAGGCCGAGCGCCATGTTGGACAGCGCGCCGCCGGCCTGCAGCGACAGGGAGCCGATCGAGGTGACGGTGGTGCGTTCGGCGGTGGTGACCGCGTTGTGCGTCATGGTCTGGGCCAGCAGGCCGGTGGCGCTGATCCCGGTGAACATCAGCACGTAGGCGATCCCGGCGCTCACCAGCCCCGGTGGCCCGTCCAGCCCGGCGGTGGCGGCCAGTGCGCCGAGTGACAGCGCCGCCAGCACGACGCCGGCGCTCGCGCCCCTGGCGTTGCCGCCGGCGACCCTGGCCAGCGCCGGCCCGAGCGACGAGCCCGCCGCGCTGCCCGCGAAGCCGACGGCGGCCACGAGGGCATAGGCGGTGGTGCCGCGCTCCGCCGTACCGGCGAGGTCGGCCAGGCGTCCCGGGGTCAGCAGCTCGACGGCGGTGAGGGCGATGCCGTTGGCGACCGCGTAGAGCATGAGGCGGCGCAGCCGCGGCCCGCCGGTGGCCAGCCGCAGCCCGGCGGCCACGGTGAGCGGCACCTCGCGCAGCACGCCGCCGATGGAGCGGCGCGCGTGCGGCGGTTCCGGCAGGGCGAGCAGGACCACGACGAGGAGGACGGCGGCGGCCAGCGCGCTGGCCAGCGCCGGCGCGGCGAGCGGCAGGATGGGGGCGCCGGGCGGCACGGCCAGTGGCAGGACGCCGCCGGTCAGCATGCCCGCGCACAGGGCCACGGAGCCCATCGCGCTGCCCCTGGCCAGTCCCGGGCGCAGATCGGCGCCGGGGCCCTGGGCGGCGTGGAGGGTGTCGACGTACCAGGCCTCCGCGGGCCCGCTGGAGAGGGCTCTGGCCACGCCCTTGAGCACGGCGGCGGCCAGGAACACCCCCAGGGTGGTGGCGAAGGCCAGCGTCGCCATCGCGAGCACGCTGACGGCGGCCGAGGCGGCCAGGACCGTGCGCCGGCCGATCACGTCCGACAGGCCGCCGGTCGGCAACTCCAGCGCGATCGTCACGACCGAGAAGACGGTCACGGTCAGGCCGATCTGCGGCAGGCTGAGCCCGCGCTCGGTCATCAGCAGCACCATCGGGGCCATCATCAGTCCGGGTGGCAGCCAGGTGAGGAAGCTGACGAGGGCGTAGCGGCGGCGCGCGCTTAAGGGAGTCACGCGTCCAGTTCCCTTCTGGGGTATCCGGCGAGGAACACCTGTGCCTTCACGGTCTCGGGGTCGTCGGCGTAGCGCTCTTCCAGCTCGGTGATCAGGGCATCGGCGCGATCGAAGAACTCGCGCAGCCCGGCGGGCGGCAGCTTGACCAGGATGTCGGTCATGCCGCCCGCCTCGACCCACGCGGTGGACCAGTCGCTCTCGTCGAAGCGCTCGATGGCGTGGACCAGCGCCTCCACCTGGCGCATCTTCATGATCTTCAGGGCCTCGCGGCCCTGGGGGGTGGCGCCCATCTGGACGTTGTCCCAGCTCGTGTAGTGGTGGCGGGCGCGCCAGCGGCGTTCTCTGCCGTCCGCCGACGGGTCCTCCTCGATGAAGCCGTACTTGGCCAGCTCGCGCAGGTGGTAGCTGGTGGAGCCCGAGCTCTCGCCGACCCGCCTGGCCAGCTGGCTGGCGGTCGCGGGGCCGTCGGCGCGCAGCATGCCGAGCATCCGCACGCGCAGTGGGTGCGCGACCACCTTGAGCACTTCGGGATCGGTGATCCGGTACTGCTCTTCCATGCTTTGACGATAAGCCGCAAAGACAATTTTGCAAAGTGATTTTTGCGAATTGGCCGCCTAAGCTGCCAGGCATGATTGAGCACATCCGGGTGGACGAGGCGATCTTCGAGCTCCGTCCCGACTTCGCGGTCCTGGTCATGACGGCCCACGGCATGAAGAACGGGCCCACGGACGAGCGGGCGCGCGGCTGGCTGGCCGAGGCTTCGGCGCGGGCCGTTCAGACCGAGAAGATCGACGCCTGGAAGGACGCCTACCGCGCCTTCGGCGCCAAGCCCCAGCGCACGCGCCCGAGTGTCGACGCGCTGACCCGCAGGCTGCCGCTGCCGGAGATCAACCGGATCGTCGACGCCTACAACTCCGTGAGCGTCACCCACGCGCTGCCGGTCGGCGGCGAGGACCTCGACCGGTACGCGGGACCCGCCCGGCTGATCAGGGCGGGCGGCGACGAGGCGTCGGAGGAGGCGCTGGGCACACCCGAGCCCGGCGAGGTGATCTGGCGTGACGACCTCGGCGTCACCTGCCGGCGATGGAACTGGCGCCAGGTCGCGCGCACCCGGCTGACCGAGGAGACGGTCAACGGCCTGTTCCTGCTGGAGCGCCTGGAGCCGATGACGCTGGAGGAGCTCAAGGTCGCCGGCGAGGAACTGGCGGAACTCCTGACCGAACTCTCCCCCGGCGTGCGGATCACCAGCAGAGTCATCTCCGCCGGGAACTAAACCTCCTGCCAGTCTGTTGATACCAAACAGTAATATTGGCTGCACCACCTGGATTGACTAGGGGGGCGTGACCTCTTTGGACTCTCCTGAGAGGATCAGGCGGGGCGCGGTGGTCTCTCCGGCGCGCTCTGCCGGTCTGTGCGAGTAGCCTTGGACCGGTTCTCTAACATCAACGCCGATCTGCGGAAGAGGGCGATTTCCGCCGTGTCGTCTGAGTCGTCGCGGTCAAACCCGCTGGCAAGCTTTGGGCAAAACGAGTGGCTTGTCGACGAGCTGTACCAGAAGTACCTCCAGGATCCCGAGTCTGTGGACAAGGCCTGGTGGAACTTCTTCGCTGACTACAACCCTGACTACGGACCGGGCCGAACCCCGGCCAGGGAGGCGGCGAACGGCACTACAACCGCGCCCGCCCCCGCACCAGCACCCGCCAAGGCGCCGGCCACCCCGGCGCCCGCGGCCGAGAAGCCGAAGCAGCCTGCCGCCGCGGTGCCCAAGGGCGCCGAAGAGGTCAAGTTGCGCGGTGCCGCGGCCCGTACGGCGGCCAACATGGACCTGTCGCTGTCGGTACCGACGGCGACGAGCGTCCGGGCCATCCCGGCCAAGTTGCTCATCGACAACCGCATCGTGATCAACAATCACCTCAAGCGGGGACGCGGCGGCAAGGTCTCCTTCACGCACCTGATCGGATTCGCGATCGTCAAGGCGCTGAAGGCCATGCCGGAGATGAACTTCTCCTACACCGAGGTTGAAGGCAAGCCGACGCTGGTCAAGCCGGAGCACGTGAACTTCGGCCTGGCCATCGACGTCCAGAAGAGCAACGGTGAGCGCCAGCTCCTCGTGCCGTCCATCAAGGCGGCCGACGACATGGACTTCCGCCAGTTCTGGATGGCCTACGAGGACATCGTCCGCAAGGCGCGCGGCAACAAGCTGGGCGTCGACGACTTCGCCGGCACCTCGATCTCGCTGACCAACCCCGGCACGATCGGCACCGTCCACTCCGTGCCCCGCCTGATGCCCGGCCAGGGCACGATCATCGGCGTGGGCGCGATGGAGTACCCGGCCGAGTACCAAGGCGCCGCCCCCGACACCCTGTCGAGGCTGGCGGTCTCCAAGGTCATGACGCTGACCAGCACCTACGACCACCGGATCATCCAGGGCGCCCAGTCGGGCGACTTCCTGCGGCAGATCCACCGGTTGCTGCTGGGCGAGAACGGCTTCTACGACGAGATCTTCGAGGCGCTGCGGATCCCTTACGAGCCGGTCCGCTGGGTCCAGGACATCTCCGCCTCCCACGACGACGACGTCTCCAAGTCGGCGCGGGTGATCGAGCTGATCCACGCCTACCGGGTACGCGGCCACCTCATGGCCGAGACCGACCCGCTGGAGTACAAGCAGCGCAAGCACCCCGACCTCGACATCCAGTCGCACGGCCTGACGCTGTGGGACCTGGAGCGCGAGTTCGCGACCGGCGGTTTCGGCGGCCGCCCGCTGATGAAGCTGCGCGAGATCCTGGGCGTGCTGCGCGACTCGTACTGCCGCACGGTCGGCATCGAGTACATGCACATCCAGAGCCCGGAGGAACGGTCCTGGATCCAGGCGCGGGTGGAGATGGCACACGCCTCGCCCGACCGCGAGGAGCAGCTCAACATCCTCGGCCGGCTCAACACCGCCGAGGCGTTCGAGACGTTCCTGCAGACGAAGTTCGTCGGCCAGAAGCGCTTCTCGCTGGAGGGCGGCGAGTCCCTGATCCCGCTGCTCGACTCGGTGATCAGCGACGCCGCCGACCAGGACCTCGACGAGGTCGTCATCGGCATGGCCCACCGCGGCCGGCTCAACGTGCTCGCCAACATCGTCGGCAAGTCCTACGGGCAGATCTTCACCGAGTTCGAGGGGAACATCGACCCGCGGACCGCCCACGGCTCCGGCGACGTGAAGTACCACCTGGGCGCCTCCGGCACCTTCACCGCACCCGGCGGCAAGACCATCACCGCCTCGGTCGTGGCCAACCCCTCCCACCTGGAGGCGGTCGACCCGGTGCTCGAAGGCGTCGTCCGCGCCAAGCAGGACCTCCTGGAGCGTGGCGAGGAGGGCTTCACGGTCCTGCCCGTCCTCATCCACGGCGACGCGGCCTTCGCCGGCCAGGGCGTCGTGGCCGAGACGCTCAACCTGTCGCAGCTGCGCGGCTACCGCACCGGCGGCTCGATCCACATCGTGGTCAACAACCAGGTCGGCTTCACGACCTCGCCCGCTTCCTCCCGAAGCAGCGTGTACGCCACCGACGTGGCCAGGATGATCCAGGCCCCGATCTTCCACGTCAACGGAGACGACCCGGAGGCCGTGGTCCGCGTGGGCCAGCTGGCCTACGAGTACCGTCAGGCGTTCCGCAAGGACGTGGTCATCGACCTGATCTGCTACCGCCGCCGCGGCCACAACGAGGGCGACAACCCCGCCTTCACCCAGCCGCTGATGTACGACCTCATCGACGCCAAGCGCTCCACGCGCAAGCTCTACACCGAGGCCCTGATCGGCCGCGGCGACATCACGGTCGAAGAGGCCGAGTCGGCGCTGCGCGACTACCAGGCCAAGCTGGAGCAGGCGTTCACCGAGGTCCGCGAGGCGGCCAAGCAGCCGCGTCAGGACTCCGGCGAGCTGCGCGTGCCGCCCACCGAGGTGATCAAGTGGTCGCACACGGACACGCCCACGGCGATCACCGACGAGACGCTCAAGCGCATCGTCGACACCCAGCTCAACCTGCCCGAGGGCTTCACCGTGCACCCGCGCCTGTCGCCGGTGCTGCAGCGGCGTGGCCAGATGGTCGAGCAGGACGCGATCGACTGGTCGATGGGTGAGGCGCTGGCGATCGGCTCCCTGCTCATCGACGGGCACCCGGTCCGCTTCGTCGGCCAGGACACCCGCCGCGGCACCTTCACCCAGCGCCACGCGGTGCTGGTCGACAGGATGACCGGCGAGGACCACACGCCGCTGAAGACCTTCAACCACGGCACCACGAAGTTCTACGTCTACGACTCGCTGCTCAGCGAGTTCGCGGCGCTGGGCTTCGAGTACGGCTACAGCGTGGTCCGCCCCGACGCCCTCGTGGCGTGGGAGGCCCAGTTCGGCGACTTCGTCAACGGCGCCCAGACGATCATCGACGAGTTCATCTCGTCCGGTGAGCAGAAGTGGGGCCAGAAGTCGGGCGTCGTCCTGCTGCTGCCGCACGGCTACGAGGGTCAGGGTCCCGACCACTCCAGCGCCCGGATCGAGCGCTTCCTCCAGGTCTGTGCCCTGGACAACATGACGGTCGTGCAGCCCACCACCCCGGCCAACTACTTCCACCTCCTCAGGTGGCAGGTGGAGTCCGGGCGGCACAAGCCGATGGTGGTCTTCACGCCCAAGTCGCTGCTGCGGCACAAGAAGGCGACCTCGAAGGCGGCCGACTTCACCTCGGGCACCTTCCAGCCGGTCATCGGCGACACCACCGCCGACCCGTCGAAGGTCACCAAGGTCGTGCTGACCTCCGGCAAGCTCTACTACGACCTGGCCGCGGGTCGTGAGGCGGCAGGCCGCGAGGATGTCGCGATCGTCCGCCTGGAGCGCCTCTACCCGTTCCCGGCCGAGGAGCTCACCGCCGAGCTCTCCCGGTACGGCGCGCAGGCCGAGCTGTTCTGGGCCCAGGACGAGCCGGTCAACATGGGGCCGTGGCCGTACCTCACGCTGAAGCTGGCGGAGGACCCGCAGCTGCTCGGCGGCCGTGCCCTCCGCCGGGTCTCGCGCACCCCCAACAGCTCCCCCGCGACCGGCTCCCACGCCGCTCACGACAAGGAGCTTGAGGAGATCGTGCACGAGCTCTTCGGCTAGTCGTTTCCACCTGGAAGCCCCCGCTCCGGCGGGGGCTTTCTGTTAGAACGGAGCACCATGTACTTCACCGATCGGGGGATCGAGGAGCTCGTCGAGCGCCGCGGCGAGGAGGAGGTCAGCATCCTCTGGCTCGGGGAGCGGCTGAAGGAGTTCGTCGATCTCAACCCGGAGTTCGAGACGCCCGTGGAGCGTCTGGCCACGTGGCTGGCCCGGCTGGACGACGACGACGAGTAGGCGCGACCTCCCGGGCAAACGCGATACATCTTGAGTTTTGGCTTGACGCGACATATCGTGTATGGAGTAAACCTAACGCGGAGGGGTCATGGCTCAGTGGACTATCGACGGGCCCGAGCAACTCACGTTCGGCCCGGTGACGGCGCTGGACGTACGCATCGTCGCGGGCAAGCTCAACGTGCTGGCCAGCGACGGACCGCCGGGACTTGAGGTGTCCGAGGTCGAGTCGGCCTCGCCGCTGATCGTCACCTATGACGAGGAGGCCGGGGAGCTCAGCGTCACCTACAAGGACCTCACCTGGGACGGCCTGCTCGGCTGGCTGCGGCGCGACAAGCGGCGCTCGGTGCTGACGCTCACCGTGCCGAAGACTTGCAGGGTCAACGCGGGAGTCGTCTCCGCGCCGGCCGTGGTCGCCGGGTTCGAGCGCCAGACGCAGGTCAGGAGCGTCTCCGGGGAGATCGTGCTCGACGGCGTGAGCGGCGACGTGAGCGCCACCACCGTCTCCGGCGACGTCGAGAGCCGCGCGATGGCCGGCGACCTGGCCTTCAAGAGCATCTCCGGCGACCTCACCGTCGCCGACGGGATACCACGGCGGCTGAAAGCCAACACCGTGTCCGGCCGCATCACCGCCGACCTGGCGCTGCGGCCCACCGGTCACGTGACGCTCAACAGCGTCTCGGGCGGCATCCTGGTCAGGCTGCCGGAGAACGTCGAGGCCGACGTCGCCGTCCGCTCGACCTCCGGCCGGGTCGTCAGCACGTTCGACCGGCTCGTCAACCAAAGCAAGCCCGGCTCGCAGTCGATGTCGGGACGGCTCGGCGGCGGCATGGCCTCGCTCACGGTGACCACGGTCTCCGGCGAGGTCGCGCTGCTCAAGGGAGAGAAGGAATGAGCCCCGTCTTCGGTCACGGCCGCCTGCGGCTGTACCTGCTCAAGCTGCTGGAGGAGAGCCCCCGTCACGGCTACGAGGTGATCCGCCTCCTGCAGGACCGCTTCCTCGGCGTCTACTCGCCCTCCCCCGGCACCATCTACCCGCGGCTGGCCCGTCTGGAGGAGGAGGGCCTGGTCACCCACGAGGTGGTCGACGGCAAGAAGGTCTTCTCCATCACCGACAAGGGCCGCGAAGAGCTCGACGAGCGCCTCGACGAGCTGGCCGATCTGGAACAGGAGATCTCCGCCTCGGTCCGCGACATCGCCCGCGAGGTCAAGGAGGACGTCCGCGACACCGTCAAGTCGCTCCGCGAGGAGCTGACGAAGATGGCCAAGGACGTGCGTACCGGGCAGAAAGCCGACATGCGGCGCCTCAAGGAGGAGCAGAAGCGCCAGTGGACCCAGAACGTGAGCTCGTGGCAGGGCGAGAGTGAGCGGCTCAAGCACGAGTGGCGGCGCATCTGGGGCGACATCTGGACCACGATCGGCGGCGTCTCCCCCAACCGGGTCGAGCTGGACAACGAGCTCGGCGGCATGCTGGCCGACTTCGTGGGGCAGGTGCGCGAGGAGGCGTCGGAGAGCCAGCTCACCCGCGAGCGGCTGGAGGAGGTCCGCGAGGCCCTCGACACGGCCGCACGGCGGATCCGCGACTCGCTCGGCTGACGGCTGATGTGCTGACGGGCTGAAGTAGGGTGCGGCCATGTTCGCCGCAACCGCCGCACAGACCGATCCCGACAACCCGCTCGCCGGCCTGAGGCTCGGCGAGCACGCCGAACCCAGGACGCCCGACGGGTGGACGACCGTCACGGTCAAGGCCACCGCGCTCAACCACCACGACCTGTGGACGCTGAAGGGCGTCGGCATCCGCCAGGACCGGCTGCCGATCGTGCTCGGCTGCGACGCCGCCGGCCTGGACGAGGACGGCAACGAGGTCATCGTCCACTCGGTGATCGGCTCGGGCGCCGACGAGACGCTCGACCCCAAGCGCTCGCTGCTGTCGGAGACCCACGACGGCACCTTCGCGGAACGCGTGGCCGTCCCGAGGCGGAACCTGGTGCCCAAGCCGGCGGCGCTCAGCTTCGAGCAGGCGGCCTGCCTGCCCACCGCGTGGCTGACCGCCTACCGGATGTTGTTCGACAAGGCCGGGCTGCAGCCGGGCGCGACCGTGCTGGTGCAGGGCGCCGGCGGCGGCGTGGCCACGGCGCTGATCGCGCTCGGCCGGGCCGGCGGCTACCGGGTCTGGGCCACCAGCCGGTCGGCCGGCAAGCGGGAGCGGGCCCTCGAACTGGGCGCCGACCGGGTCTTCGAGCCCGGCGCGCGGCTGCCCGAGCGCGTGGACGCGGTCATGGAGACCGTCGGCCAGGCCACCTGGGACCACTCGCTGAAGTCGTTGCGGCCGGGCGGCCGGATCGTGGTCTCCGGCGCGACCAGCGGCGCGGTCCCGCCCACCGACCTGAACCGGGTCTTCTTCCTGCAGTTGTCCGTGGTCGGCTCCACGATGGGCACCAGGGACCAGCTCCAGCGCCTGGCCGTCTTCCTGGAGCAAACCGGGGTACGCCCGGTCATCGACAGGACGCTTCCGCTGGCCGAGGCGGCGGCCGGGTTCGCCGCGATGCACGAGGGCGAGATCTTCGGGAAGATCGTCTTCACCCTGTAGATAAGTGATGGGTTACTGGGGTGACTTCCGGGTGATACAAAGAAAGAGAAGATGTATCACCCAGGAGGCGCCGTCATGGACGTTGAGCCCTTCGGCCCGGGATCGATGCACTGGGACACCGCGGGCGAGTACCGCAACCTGCTGGTCGCCGGCAGCGCGCTGATCCTGCAGACCATGCACCCCGCCGTGGGCGCCGCCGTCGCCGAGCACTCCACCTTCAAACAAGACCCGTGGGGACGCCTGGACCGCACGCTCACCTCCGTCCAGACCTGGGTGTACGGCGGGCCGGACGGCCTGGCGGAGGGCCGGCGCCTACGCGAGCTCCACGAGCCGATCAGCGGCGTGGACGAGCAAGGCCGGGCCTACCACGCGCTCAACGGCGAGGCGTGGGCGTGGGTGCACTGGTCGTTGTTCGAGCGGTTCCTGACGTTGAACCGGGTGTTCGGCACCCCCTACTCGGCGGCGGACGAGGAACGGATGCTCGCCGAGTCACGGCAGCTCGCCCGGATCCTGCGGGTGCCCGAGCGGAAGATGCCACCGGACATGCCGGCCTTCTGGGCCTACTTCGACGACATGGTCGCCAACCGGCTGGAGGCACACGCCACGGCGCTGGACGTGCTCGCGGTCATGCGCGGCACGCCAGCCCCGCCTCGGCTGCCCGCGGCGGTGCGGCGGCTGTGGATGCCGGTGGGGGTGGCCTCCGGGGGATTCAACGCGTTCGTGACCGTGGGGACGTTGCCGCCCGCCGTACGCGCGACGCTCGGCCTGAGGTGGACGGCCCGCGACGAGCGGCGGCTGCTTCGGATCGGGCGGCTGGTGGCGATGGTGACGCCGCGGCTGCCTGAGCGGTTGCGCTACATGCCCCTCGCCTACCACGCCCGCCGCGCCGCCCGCACCCACCCAGAACGCCACCTGGCCGGCGCCACCCACTGACCTTTCGGCCGTTTCACCACGATCCCCGCCACGCCGCCCCACGCTGTGTCTACGGTCGGTTCACGGCACGCTGTGTCCGCCGTCGCTTCACCGCACGCTGTGCCTGCCGTCGTTTCACCGCGCGCCGTGTCCGCCGTCGTTTCACCGCACGCCGTGTCCGCCGTCAGTTCACCGCGCGCCCCGAGACCCGCGGCCGGTCACTTCACGGTGATCCGGATGTCGCTGACCGCCTTCCGCACGAACTCACGGGAGCCCGAGGCGGCCACCATGAAGTCGCCCATGCAGACGGACTCGGTGTGGCGCCCGCGCGCGCCGATGGCATTGGGCACCTCCGGCAGCGCGCAGTCCGGCGTGGGCACGAGGGCCAGCATGTCGCTTGACCCGCCGCCGAACAGCAACTGCGGCCCCACCGGATCGCTACGCCGCCCGTCACCCGGCGCGGCCAGCCGGATCCGCCCCGACGACTTCAGCACCAGGTAGCCGTCCTTGGTCACCGTGCCCTTGAGGCTCGTGGCCAGCTCCATCCGCTGCTCGAAGCGCATCCCGGCAGGCCGGTCGTACATCGCCATCCGCCACGGCCCGAACGCGAACAACATCACCTGCCCCACCAGCCCCGCCCCCGGCGGCCGCGGCCAGAGCGTCACGTTGCCGGTGAACGACCGCAGCGGCTTCTCTCCCCGCGTCACCTCGATGTCACCCCCGTAGGGCGCCGTCAGCTGCCGGTACTGCGAGAACTCCCCGCCCGCGATCCACACCCCCACGAACGGCCGCGACCCAAGCTCGTCGAGCCCCAGCTCAGCCGGATACCGCACATCGGCCCGCAGCCCATGCGGAAAGACCACCTGAATGACCTCGTCGGCCCCCTTGGCGCGCGCCTTGGCATGCAGCACGTTGGGCGCCGAGGTGAGCGTCGTCAACGTCGGGACCGGATCGGCCGTCGGCCGCGCGGGCGGCTCCGCCTCCGGCGCCCGGCTGGCCAGCAGACCGACGACGGGCACCGCGAGTACCGCGACCAGCACCACGATGCCGATCCACCGCCGGCGCCCCTTCTCGCCGGCCTCGATGACGTCGAACTGATCCGCCACCAGCGATCCTCGCGCAGAAGTGCGGCTTACGCCCTCGGCCCCAGTTCAGTTGAGCGGCGACCTCCAGCGCAACCCCTCGAACCGGGCAAAGTCCTTGTCACAGGTCACAAATTCACAACCGTGCTCAATCGCCAGCGCAGCCAGGTAGGCGTCGGGCACGAGCTTGCCTTTGGCCTCGATCTGGTGGCACAGACGGCTGAAGATCTCCCAGTGCCGCTGCCCAGGCACGACCACCACCGCATGCGGCCGGTTGCGGACGTCCTCGGCGAAGCTCATGGCGCTGTCCAGAGGGTCGGGATTCTTGAAGATCCTTCCGTTGGTGACGATACGGAGGAAGCCGTTGACGACGAAGTCGCTCACGGCATAGGCGGACTCCCCCGCCACCATCTCGGCGACGAGACGGTGGAACTGCGCGTGTTCGTGCGCTTCGCGACGGAAGGCGTGCACGAGGATGTTGGTGTCAAGGAGCAGCATCGGACAGGTCCACTCCCAGCCGCTCGTTGTCGTCGAGCTCCCACGCTATGCCGACCAGGCTCTCGCCCCGATCGAGCCGGACCCGCACGTGCGCTTGGTAGCCCGGTTCCTGCTCGGAGACCGGAAGCTCTACCCGTGGCCGTTGGGCCGCTTCTGTGGAGCGGTTGAGTAGTTGCCGCAAGGCGTCCTCCATGACCGAGGTGAGACTGCGTCCGTTGCGTGCTGCGTACGCCTTCGCCTCGTTGAGGAGCGTCTCGTCGATGCGCACCGTGGTCCTCCGCATGACTCCAGCGTTCGCCGGTGACATAAAAATGTCAACACACGAAGGGTAGCCGCTCGGCTACGGTCGCGCATCGAGTTGGCCTGTCACCAATGGGCTACGTTCACCTGCCCCTCGGGGCGCAGGCGCACCTGGCGGCCCACCAGTTCGCGGGACTCGGCATCCGCCAGCAGGTCGGCATGCCGTACGACGGCGTGGGCCCTGGAGGTTCCGCCCGGGACGTCGACGACCAGGATGGCGCGCTCGGGGGCCCCGTCGCGGCCATGGGCGACCGTGTAGCCGGCCACCGTCGCGGGGCCCTCGTACAGGTCCTGGATGGGGACGGGGGTGGCGGCGTGCACGGGGGCGGCGTCGCCGAGCGTGCCGCCGGGGTCGGTGGACCAGACGGCGCAGGTGTGTTTGGTCAGGTGCATGCCCACACCGGTGACCAGGCCGTGGCCGCGCTGGGAGCGCAGGAGCCCGGCCATGGTGGCCGTGGAGTGCAGGACGTAGTTGCTGGCGGGGCCGCCGGCGTACGGCAGGCCGCCGGTGACCGTGAGGCCGCGCGGGTCCAGGAGGTCGAGCTTGAGCGCGTCGCAGGCCTGCCGCAGGGCGATGGCGAAGCAGCTGTAGAGGTCGAGCGCGTCCATGTCGTCCAGGCCCAGCCCGGCGCGGGCGAACGCGGACCCGGCCGCTTTCCCGAGCGCCGGCGAGGAGGCCAGCGAGGGGCGGGCGGCGACCTCCCAGGTGTCCTCGGCGTAGGCCCAGCCCCGCAGGTACACGCGCCGCTCCGGCGGGATCGCCAGCCGGTCGGCCAGCTCCGAGCTGACCAGGATGACGGCGGCGGCCTGGTCGACCTCCAGCGTCGCGACCGTGTTGCTGGTGTACGGCCAGCCGACGAACCGCCCGGTCTCCAGCTCATCCGGAGAAAACGCCGTGCGCCGCCAGGCATGAGGATTGGCCGCCGCCACTTCCGACATAAGCGACATAAACCGCGCCCGCTCCGACATTTCCCGACTTATCGCCATATTTCGGGAAAAGCGGTGCGCCGTCTCCAGGATCGGATACGTGTGGACAGGAAGGAACAACTCGTGCGCCAATTCCGCCGGATGCGGCGGCCGGTCCCACCCGTACGGCGGCTTCGGATCGGCCGGATGGCTCCACGCCACATGCTCGCCCAGCTTGCGCACGTGCCTGCGCGTGGCCAGCGCCTCCGCCCCCGCCACCAGAGCGCTGTCCAGCTCCCCCGCCGCGATCCGTCCCGCCGCGGCGCCGATGAGCATCTGCGGGGCCGTACCGCTGACATTGGAGTAGACGCTGTGACGCGGCGCCGCGCCGAGCCGTTCCGCCAGCCGGTACGGCGGCGCGTCGTACTGCCAGGAATCGGTGTAGACCAGCCCGATCGAGTCGAGCCGCGACGGCGAGAGACCGGCGTCGCGCGCGGCCTGCCTGGCCACGTGCTCCCAGAGGTCGAGGGGTTCCGGTCCGGGCTGCGTCCGGACGGTCAGCTGGGCGGCGCCGACGAGGCAGGGGGTGCGCGGATCCATGTCGCCCATCTAACCAGAACAAGATTCGGTTTGGCTCGCCTGTGACGTTTCTGACCGGAGTGAGCACAGGCGGCGCACGGATATAAGTGGCCACTGTTATCGGTGGGAAAAATGAATTCAGGACGTCGCGGAGACCTGCGCGAATACCGATTGAGAATACATGCCCAATTGCTATTTCTATAACGGAACGGAACCGGCCCAGACTTTTTCACGTCGTTTCCTGGAACTCGCCCCGCGCCATTCATTAGCGTTCCCAGCGTTTTCCTGGCCCACCGGGGCGCCGTACCCCGCTCTGGGCCGCCGAGAACTGGAAGGAGCTCCATGATTTCCCGAGCAAGGCGCATGGCGATTCCGCTCGCCGGCCTCGTGGCCATCGGACTGGCCGCCGGCATGATGAGCGGCACCGCTTCGGCGACTCAGGCACCCAAGGACGTCGTCTCCAAGAACGCGACGACGCCCGCGACTCAGGCAGTCCAGTTCTGGACGCCCGACCGCATCCGGTTGGCCACGGACATGAAGGACTCCCTGGACATCTCGTCCAGAGGCGTCAAGGGCGGCACCCAAAGCCCTGACGGTCCGCCCGGATCGGTCCCGCCGATCGGCGAGGAGAAGACGAAGACCGCCAAGAGCAAGCACGTCAATCTGCCCAACACGGTCGGCCGCGTCTTCTTCACGCTGCCCGGCGCCAACCCGAACGACCCGAAGAGCTGGCGTTTCTGCTCGGCCAGCTCTGTCCAGGGCAAGTTCCGCAACCTGGTGGCGACATCGGCGCACTGCGTCTACGACACCAAGAAGGACGTCTTCTACGACAACTGGATCTTCATCCCGTCGTACTGGGACGGCAACAACGCGTGGGAGGGCAAGGCTCCCTACGGGATCTACGCCGCCAGGACCTTCAACGCGCACGACGACTTCGTGGTGAAGGAGGACTACGACTTCGACTACGCGTTCGTCAACGTCTACAACGGCATCAAGGTCAAGTGGGAGAAGGTCAACGGCAAGTGGCAGTGGACGGTCAAGAACGTCGGCCGCCTCGGTGACAACGTCGGTGGCCAGGGCTTCGCCTGGAACCGCAGCACGAAGGTGAACGTCTTCTCCTTCGGCTACCCGGCCGGCGAGCACCCCGACGGCGACAAGCCGTTCACCGGCCGCACCATGAAGTGGTGCTACGGCAAGACCAAGCCGATGCCGTCAGCGCCGAAGTACAACCTGCAGGAGCACATCGGCTTCAAGTGCTCCTTCACCGCCGGCGCCAGCGGCGGGCCGTTCATCTACAACTACAAGAGCGCCTCGCGCACCGGCTACCTGGTCGGCGTCAACAGCGTGGCGTGGGACACCGACGGCAACGACAGGTACGACCACATCTCGTCGCCGTACTTCAACGCCGACACCTACAAGGTCTACAAGGCCGCCGCCAACCGGTGGACCGGCAACTTCCCCCTGTAGCGGTCTGACGCGAGCTGAAAGTCCCCGGGCCCTCCCCGGGGACTTTCCCCTTGTCCGAGGTCCTTCAGAACGCGAACAGCGGGCCCGTGGCGGCGGACATCCTGCAGCGGTTGCCGTACACGGCCGTGTAGTTGATCAGCCGCTCCCCCCAGACGCCGGTGGCCGTGACCTTCACCGGGCTGTACTCCTCCGTGCACAGCACCTGCGCCACCGGCATGCGCGCCGGGTTGCCCGCGGCCGCCGTCAGCGCGGCGCAGGCCTCGGTGGCGCGCGGGTGCACACTGGGATTGCCGTCACACACGAGAAGGACGTGGCGGGCGCCGTGGGTGAGTACGTATCCGTTCTTCGGTGGTTCCGCGGGATTTGCGGCTGGACCAGCGGCGATAGCCGTACATGAAAGGACGGCGAGACACATGAGTCGCATACCCGCAGCCTTGCTCGCAGATCAGCGGTGACCAACGACCGACGCGCGGGACGCATGCCTCACATGGGCTTTATAGGACACACGTCAACCTTGATCAGATAACGAATCTCCATCCGAGCTGCCATAGAGTGAGTCGATCTGGAAAAATCCTCCCTTACGACCCCAAGAAAGGCATTTCATGATCCCCCCGGTCAGGTCCCTCGCGGCCGCCGCCCTCGGCGCGCTGCTGATGGTGCCTGCCCTGACAGGGATCGCGAACGCCGCGCCGAGCAAGGTGATGACGGTCCCGCTGGCCAAGACCGACGCGGACATGAAGAAGGTCGCGGAGTACTGGCAGCCCGACCGGCTCAAGAAGGCCGACAGCTACTCGCCGGCCACGCCGGCGGGCAACGCCCCCGCCGCCTCCTCGACCGCCGCCGGGGCATCGGCCGGCGCCGCCGTAAAGGCCGCTTCCGCCACCGCGAAGCAGGCGAAGACGGGCCCCCGCGACGTCGCGCCCGCGCTGCCCAAGAGCGGCTCGGCCGCCAAGACCATGGGCAAGGTCTTCTTCCGGTTCGGCAGCAAGGAGTTCTGGTGCTCCGCCAGCGCGGTGGCGTCCAAGAGCAAGAGCGTCGTCGCCACGGCCGGACACTGCGCCTACGACCCGCGCCAGCCCGGCGAGGCGCACAACTGGATCTTCGTCCCCAACCCGCAGGCCGACGGCACCACTCCTGACGGCATCTACGTCGGCGCCTCGCTCAGCCTGCACGAGGACTGGGTCAAGGGCGACTACGACTTCGACTACGCCTTCGTCACCGTCCACCGCGGCTTCGTCTGGGAGAAGCAGAAGGACGGCACCTACTCCATGAAGGACGTCGGCAAGCTGCAGGACAACGTCGGCGGCCAGGGCCTGGCGATCTCCAAGGGGTACGGCAACCGCGTCAACGCCTTCGGATACCCGGCGGGCGCCCAGCCCGACGGCACCCGCCCCTTCAACGGCAAGACGCTCGAGACCTGCGCCGGCGGCACCAGCAAGACCACCGCGCCGAGCCGGGAGCTGCAGTACGGCGTCCTGCTCCAGCCCTGCAACCTCACCGCGGGCGCGAGCGGCGGTCCCTGGCTGTGGAAGTTCCAGAGCTCGACCAAGCTCGGCTACCTCAACGGGGTCAACAGCCTGACCTGGAACCGCGACGCCCGCGGGGCGTACGACGCGGTGTCCGCGCCGCCCTTCATCGCCACCACCGCCGACGTCTACCGGCAGGCCGACGCGCAGGGCAGCAGCGAAAAGTGAGGCAAGTCACATCGGCCCCATAGGCCGACTCTGTGATCAGGCACTCCTTCTGTCTCGGAACGATCACACCGCGTGTTGGAGCGGTTGACATGATCTACCGAAAATTCACATGACATGAGTCAGCGCTGTAGGTTCCGGGCTGTCCGTTTTTGCTGAGTTCGGCGCGCATGGAGCGCCCATACCAGCGCAACCTGGAGTTACCTTGAAGCGAATCCTTCTCCCGGCCGGTGGCGCTCTGCTGGCGACCGGTCTCGTGGCAGCCGGCCTGTCTGGCACCGCCCAGGCCGCCGACGACATCGCCAAGGACCCGATGGCCACCAACACCAAGGCGGCCTACTCCGTCGCCGCGTTCTGGATGCGGTCCAACTACGCAGCCCTGCGCAACGCGACGGCCTACACCTGGGACGCCGCCGACGTGAAGAAGGTCGTCCAGAAGGGCGGCTACAGCCCCGACGGCCGTCCCGGCCAGACCGCGCCGCAGTCCGCCGGCTCCGGCAAGTCCCAGAACGTGAACCTGCCGAAGACCATCGGCAAGGTCTTCTTCGTGGACGCGTCCGGCAAGTACCGCTGGTGCTCGGCCACCTCGATCCAGTCGAACTACCGCAACGTGGTCTCCACCGCCGCGCACTGCGTCTACGACACCGACGGCAACCGCGACGTCATGGACCGCTGGGTCTTCGTCCCCGGCTACTACCAGGGCAAGGCGCCGTTCGGCATCTACGTGGGCAAGCAGGCCTTCACCCACTACGACTTCACGACGTACGAGGACTACGACCGCGACTACGCGTTCGTCACCGTCTACAACGGCATCGGCCACAACGGCAAGAAGTTCGTGGACGCCGGTCGCCTCGGTGACAACGTCGGCGGCCAGGGCATCTCCTGGAACCAGCCGAGCGGCAAGCCGGTGCGCGCCTTCGGCTACCCGTACGCGCCGCACCCGGACGGCAACAAGGTCTACTCGGGCGTGACCCCGAAGACCTGCTACGGCCCGACCACCGGCAAGAAGGTCGGCGCCTCCTGGCTGAAGATCGAGGAGCACGTGGGCCTCAAGTGCGCCGTGACCCCCGGTTACGACGGCGGCCCCTGGCTGAAGAACTACAGCAACGCCAAGCGCCTCGGTTACGTGAACGGTGTCACCAGCACCTTCGCCGACCAGGACGGCAACGACCGCATCGACTGGATCACCTCCCCGTACTTCGACGGCGAGACGGCTGACGTCTACAACGCCGCGAAGAACGTGTGGTCCGGCAAGGTCGTCGGCCCGAACGGCGAGCTCTACAAGTAAGACCACCGTGTGAGGGGGCCCGGCTCGATGCCGGGCCCCCTTCCGCGTTTCTGGGCATATCTCCCGGCATGACCGGCCACTTTCACGCCTACCGGTGGACCGGGATCGGCGAGGAGCTGCGCCTGGAGGAGGAGCGCCGGGCCGGCACACCCGAGTTCCCGGGCTCGCCGCTGCCTCCGGTACGCACCGCCGACTGGCTCGCGCGCCCACGCCGCCAGGTGGCCGCCACCTTCGAGTCCGCAGCCGACGCGGTGGACTGGCTGGGCCGGGAGTACACGCCGGCGTGCCGCACGCTGCTCCTGCCCGCCGACGAAGAGCACATCGGGCGCGCCGTACGGCTGGCCAACGCGACCGAATCCCTCGCGGGCGGCGTCGACGTCCAGTGGGGTTTCTGGCTCACGGGAGGCCGGTTCACGTCCCTGGCGGTCGTCTGCTGCCCGAATCGGACCGCCGCGCACCCGTGCCCGCTCATGATCGGAGCGACTTAGACGGGGTGAGAGCCCCATCTGGTTCCTGTGATCTGCGTCACATTCACCGGATCACGGGGAGTGCCGAGGCACTTACCGCTCATTTGCACCATTCGCCACATGCCCCCGACTGGCCAGTGGAAACATGCCGAAACGATCACCGCGGGTAATTGTATCTGACAGATAACAGCACGGTCACGGCGGTAAGGGTGACTACCAGACCGGGCGAAACGGCTTCCACCTGCAAAGATCACACGGGTATGTTCCTTGCTATCCCTTTACTGACGCATGGGACGCATGTTGCGACCCACGACAGACCAAGGAGCAGTTCCCTTGAAGCGCATCCTCATCCCCGCCGGTGGAGCCGTTCTGGCAACCGGCCTGCTGGCTGCCGGCCTGGCCGGCACCGCCTCGGCCGCCAACGACGTCGACACCGACCCGATGGCGAAGAGCGCGGCCACCGCTAAGGCCATCGCCGCTTTCTGGGCGGACAACAACGGCGCCGCCCTCAAGGGCGCCAAGGAGTCCAACGTCTGGGACGGCAAAGACGTCGAGAAGCTGAAGCAGAAGGGCGGCTACTCCGCGGACAGCCGGCCCGGCACCACGCCCCCGATCGGCGCCGAGAAGAAGACCACCGCCAAGGTTCAGAACGTGAACCTGCCGAAGACCATCGGCAAGGTGTTCTTCGTGAACGGCAAGGGCGAGAAGAAGTGGTGCTCGGCCACCTCGATCCAGTCGCAGTACCGCAACCTGGTCGCCACGGCCGGCCACTGTGTGTACGACGTCAAGGACAACCAGGACGTCATGTCCAAGTGGGTCTTCGTCCCCGGTTACTACCAGGGCAAGACTCCGTGGGGCATCTACGTGGGTAAGCAGGCCTTCACCCACTACGACTTCTCCACCTACGAGGACTACGACCGCGACTACGCGTTCGTCACGGTCTACAACGGCGTCCAGCTCGGCAACGGCACCGCCAAGAAGGTCTCCAAGGCCGAGTTCGACAAGTACCAGGGCGTCAAGGACGCCAAGGACATCGAGATCACTCGCGCGGAGTTCCGCAAGTGCAAGCTCGACCCCACCTCGATCGAGGCCTGCTGGGTCAAGAAGGGCTCGGACGCTGAGCCGACCGGTCCCGACTACCCCGGCGCCGAAGTCGCCAAGGTCGAGGTCAACGCGGACAAGTACAAGGCCGCGAAGGTGGGCAAGGGCAACGGCTTCAAGTTCGGCGAGCCGGTCACCGAGATCGTGACCGACCCGGCTGCCAAGGCCTACCTCGAGAACCAGAAGAAGGACCCGGTCAAGTACCCGGCCACGGTCAAGCAGGACGCGCGCGGCAACTGGACCATCACGCACTACTACGTGCAGCAGTGGTACAAGCCGGGCCAGGCGACCAAGTTCTACAAGACCGAGTTCTACATCATCGAGGGCTACGTCAAGGACGCCGGTCGCCTCGGTGACAACGTCGGCGGCCAGGGCTTCGCCTGGAACCAGCCCACGGGCAAGTACGTCCGCGTGTTCGGTTACCCGGCGGCCCCGCACCCCGACGGCAACAAGAACTACACCGGCATCACGCCGAAGTGGTGCTACGGCAAGACCTCTTCGAAGCTGGCCGCCTCGGCCGCCAAGAAGATCGAGGAGCACGTGGCGCTCAAGTGCGCGATGACCGAGGGCGCCGACGGTGGCCCCTGGCTCCTCAAGTACAGCAACGCCAAGCGCATCGGTTACGTGAACGGTGTCACGAGCACGTTCGCCGACCAGAACGGCAACGACCGCGTCGACACCATCACCTCGCCGTACTTCGACGGTGAGACCGCGTCGGTCTACCAGGCCGCCGCCAAGGTGTGGTCCGGCAAGGCGTTCTAAGTAACGCAACGCGAGCGGCACTAGCTGTTCGTAGATCGTGAATAACCCGTAGGGCCCGGCAACCGCCGGGCCCTACGGCTGTCCCGCCGAAAGTTGAAGCCGTTTTGACGCATGGGGCCCGCAGACGGTGCCATCAACTTGATGTGATCTGCGTCACATTGGCGGGGAACCACCCATCAGGGCAGCACCCCAACCCCACACGTCACACCAGCAACAAGCATCTGTTGATCTGCGAAAACATCACAGGTCTGGCCTCTCGCCCGGTCAGCCCCATCGGCTGCATAAACATCACGAAGCGATCACGGCCGACTTGTCCCATCTTTTCCGCCCGAAGCGGGTTCCTGTTTTCAAGATCGGCGCTGTATGTTCCTGGCTATCCCTTTACTGACGCATGGGACGCAAGAGGCGTTCCACGACAGCGCAAGGAGTTACCTTGAAGCGCATCCTCCTCCCGGCCGGTGGCGCCATCCTGGCCACTGGTCTGCTGGCCGCCGGCCTCGCCGGTGCCGCCCAGGCCGAGCCGAACATTGACGCCGACGCCCTCGCTGCGTCGAACGCCAAGGCGGCCGAGGTTCTCAACTTCTGGACCAAGTCCAACAACGCTGCCCTGAAGCAGGCCACGGCCTACTACTGGGACAACAAGGACGTCAAGAAGATCGTCGAGAAGGGCGGCTACGTCGGCAACACCAAGCCGGGCGAGCTCCCCCCCATCGGTGCCGAGAAGAAGGTCACCGTCAAGTCCCACAACGTGAACCTGCCGAAGTCCATCGGTAAGGTCTTCTTCGAGGGTCGCGACGGCAACCTCTACTGGTGCTCCGGTACCTCGATCCAGGCCAAGTACCGCAACCTGGTCTCGACCGCTGGCCACTGCGCGTACGACTACAAGAACAACGGCGAAGTTGTCTCCAAGTGGGTCTTCGTTCCCGGTTACTACCAGGGCAAGACTCCGTGGGGCATCTACGTGGGTAAGCAGGCCTTCACCCACTACGACTTCTCGAACTACGAGGACTTCGACCGCGACTACGCCTTCGTCACCGTTTACAACGGTATCGGCGGCGTGCAGGCGGACGCGAAGAAGGTCACGAAGAAGGAGTACGACGCCTTCACGGGGTCCAAGGACACCAAGGTCGTCGAAGTGACCGCCGAGGAGTACAAGAAGGGCAAGCTCGACCCCGCCACGACCGACGACTACAACGTCGAAGAGGGCAGCTCGGACGAGGCCTCCGGCCCCGACTACCCCGGCGCCGTCGTCGGCAAGGTCGAGGTTCGCAAGTTCATCTACGACGCTGCCAAGGTCGGCAAGGGTAACGGCTTCAAGTACGGCGAGCCCGTGGTCGAGCACGTGACCTACGACGAGGCTGTTGCTTACATCAAGAAGCAGAAGCCGAGCTGGAAGCCGGGCGACCCGCTGCCCGCGCCCACCAAGGACTACCCGGGCGTTGTCGCGGTCGACGGCAACACCAACGCCACCATCACGCACTACTTCGTGCAGCAGTGGTACAAGGCGGGCAAGGCCACCAAGTACACCCGCACGGACTACTTCATCTTCAGCTCCGCGCTGAAGGACGTCGGTCGTCTGGGTGACAACGTCGGCGGCCAGGGCTTCTCGTGGAACCAGGGCACCGGCAAGGTCGTTCGTACCTTCGGTTACCCCTACTCGAAGCACCCCGACGGCTCGAAGCCCTACTCCGGCGTCACGCCGAAGTGGTGCTACGGCAAGACCGGCCCCAAGGCCACCAAGGTCGCGAGCCTGAAGATCGAGGAGCACGTGTCGCTGAAGTGCGCCGTCACCGGCGGCTACAACGGCGCCCCGTGGCTGCTCAAGTACAGCAACGCCAAGCGCATGGGCTACGTCAACGGCGTGACCAGCGTTCTGTACGACACGGACGGCAACGACCGTTGGGACTACATGTCCTCGCCGTACTTCGACGAGGAGACGCACGCGGTGTACTCGGCCGCTGCGAACGTGTGGTCTGGCGCGATCACCGCGGTTGCCAAGTAACCTCGTGATCACCTGAGTCGGAGGTCCAAACTCTGACTCGCCCCAGCATCACCCGAAGGGCTCGGCTTCTGCCGGGCCCTTTGGTCTTTCTTCAGGAATTTTCCGCGAAGATCCCTTATCAGAGGGGCGCAAGGGTCGATAGGGTCCTGACATCCCCTTTGTTACTCCTGTGGAGCCCCCCTGTGAAGCGCCTGCTCGTCCCCCTCGCCGTCGCCGGTTTGAGTGCTGCCGCCGTCGCCTTCCCCGCCACCGCCGAGCCCAGCTGGGTCCAGGACCCGCTCGCTCCGAAGCCGGCCGACGCCTACAGCAACGCCTTCTTCTGGCTGGACGGCAACGCCGCCGCACTGAAGAAGGCCACCCAGTACCACTGGGACGCCAAGGATGTCCCGAAGCTGGTGACCACCCAGGCCAAGAAGTTCGACGGCAAACCCGGCATGACCGCCCCCATCACCTCGTCCAAGCCCGGCGCCAAGGTGAAGAACGTCAACCTGCCCCGCAGCATCGGCAAGGTGTTCTTCCTCGACCGCAAGGGCAACTACCGCTGGTGCTCGGCCACCTCGATCCAGTCGCGCCACCGCAACCTGGTCGCGACCGCCGGCCACTGCGTGTACGAGGACGGCAAGGACGTCTACCGCAAGTGGGTCTTCGTACCCGGCTACTACCAGGGCAAGGCCCCCTGGGGCGTCTACGCCGGCGCGTACGCCTTCACCACGTATGACCTCGACGTGTACGACGACTACGACGGCGACTACGCCTTCGTGGCCGTGCACAACGGCTTCACGCTGACCGAGGAGAAGAAGGTCACCGCCCAGGAGTACAAGGCCTGGGCCGGCGACAAGTGGATCAAGCCCCGCGAGATCACCGCCGAAGAGTTCGCCAAGTGCAAGCTGAACCTCGGCGACTGCTGGTCCGAGGGCGAGGACAAGCCCGCCGACCTGGTCGGTCCCGACTACCCCGGCGCGGTGCTGGAGAAGGTCGAAGTCAACGAGAAGACCTACACCGACGCCAAGATCGGCAAGGGTCAGGGCTTCAAGTTCGGCGAGCCCGTGGTGGAACAGGTCACCAAGGTGGCTCACGACGCCTACAAGGGTCCGGGCAAGCCCGGCACCGACAAGTTCGGCAACCACACCATCACCCACTTCTACACGCAGAAGTGGGTGAAGCCCGGTACCAGCCGCAAGTACTTCGTGGCCGAGTACGTCATCGGTCTCGCCAAGGACACCGGGAAGCTCGGGGATGTCGTGGGCGGGCAGGGGTTCGCGTGGAACCAGCCCAAGGGCCAGCCGGTCTACGCCTTCGGCTACCCCGGTGACCCGCACCCCGACGGCGACAAGCCGTACTCCGGCGTCACCCCCAAGTTCTGCTACGGCAAGACGGGCACCAAGACCTACCAGGTCAACAGCTTCAGGGTGGAGGAGCACCAGGTGCTCAAGTGCTCGCTGACCGGCGGCGCCGACGGCGGGCCCTGGCTGCTCAGGTACAACAACGCCAAGCGCACCGGCTACCTGAACGGCGTGACCAGCATCTTCCACGACCAGGACGGCAACCAGCGGATCGACTTCATCAGCTCCGCCTACTTCGACAGCGAGACCGCCGACGTCTACAACAAGGCGACCTACGCGCAGACCAAGTCCGTCGTGGGCCCGAACGGCGAGATCCTGCACTAGAAAGCGGCACGACGAAGGCCCGCGGCCCCGCCGCGGGCTTTCGCGCGTTCAGGGGTGACCGTCCACGCGGCGGCGGGCGTCGGCGACGAGCCGCCGCGTCGCCGCCGGTGAGAGGTTCAGGAGGGCCGCGATCTCCTGGTACGGCAGGCCGAACAGACCATGCAGCACGAAGGCGAGCCGTTCGGCCGGTGACAGGGTCTTCAGCACGTCCAGCAGGGCCAGCCGCACGGCGTCGGCCAGCGGCGTGTCCTCGTCATCACTGCCGTTCATACCGCAGTGACGGTTGGCGGGCGCCGGATGTGACGTCAGACGGAAGCCAGATCGCGGGTGCGTTCCGCGAGTTCCTGCACGGCCCGCTCCTGCTTGTGCGGTTCGAGGCGGCGGCGTAGGTCGGCGGCGTAGGAGCGGGAGCGGGCCGACTGGAGTTCGGCGCCCAGGACCAGCGCGTCGGTCGCGGCGGCGCAGGCTTCCTCCAGTTCGCCGTCCTGCAGGAGCCCGGCCGACAGCAGGGACAGGTTGAACATGCGGCCGCGCACGAAGCGGCCGTCCATCTGCAGCGAGCGGCGCGCGTGGCGTACGGCGCGCTCGCCGTCGCCGAGGTCGCGGAAGCAGTGGGCGAACTTGGCCGCCAGGTACGCCTCGTCGAAGTACCCGAGCCACGCAGGCTCCTCCTCGGTACGGCGGGCGGCGAAGGCCTGCTCGGATTCGTTGAGCGAGACGCCGCAGGAACGGGCGTCGCCCAGTCCGGCGTGGGCGTGGGCCTCCAGGACGTGGGCGGAGGCCAGGAGCGTCCGTACGCCCGCCCGCCCGGCCGACAACTGCGCGGCGCGGGCCAGGTCGAGCGCGTGGCTGTGCTGGCCCATGTAGATGGCCTGGTGGGCCATCCCGGCGAGGATCTCGCCGCCCAGGGCGTGGTCGGCGGCGCCGCGGGCCAGGCGCAGCGCCTGGATCAGGTAGCGCTGGGCGAGGCCGTGCTGTTCGAGGTCGTAGGCCATCCAGCCGGCCAGCCGGGTCAGTTCGGCGGCGGCCGAGGCCAGCTGGCGGCCGGTGGCTTCGCCGTAGGAGCCGTCCTTGAGGAGCGGCGAGACGGCGGTGTCCAGATATTTCACGACCGAGGAGCGCACGCGGCCGCTGCCGAAACGGTTGTCCAGTTCCCCGAACGAACGGGTCACCTCGTGAATCGCGGCGATGTCCGCGTTGCCGACCCTGCGCCCTCCCCCGCCGGTCGGCCGCCCCTCCGCCGGCGCCGCCAACCAGCGCAGGGCCCCCACCGAGCCCGCCCCGATCGCGAACGTCGAGTCGAGCAGGAACCTCCGCCTCTCCACGTCCGCGCGCCACAGTGCTGTCACGGTAGCGACCCCCTCCTGCCAGGTGTGCGTGAACTCCTGCCCGAGATCGAGGGGTGTGGTCATGGCCGGCATGCCGAGTTCTTCCGCGGTCACCGGCCTGCCGAGCCGGAGCGCGAAGATCTCCGCGAGAAGGCACGGAACGGGTTCCCTCGGCCGCTGACCACCGATCCAGCGCAGAACGGAGCTGTGGTCGTACTTGAGGCCGGGGGTGCCGCGCGCCGCTCCCAGATCGTTCAGCCGCCGGGCAAGGCCTTTGTGTGAGAAGCCCGCCTCCACGATGACTCGCTGGAGCAGTCGGTTGGGCTCGCGTTCCATAGCTCTCCTCGCCCGGGAGCCGGCGCCCGCCATCCTTACAGAGCGCTCTCTTTATAGCACGAAGAGTAAAGAGGTTTTCTGCAGTTCCAAAAGACGAGGCGGGCTACGGCAGGTTCAGCTCCCAGACGCGTACGGCCATCGGGCGCTTGGTGTTGTCGAACACCACGCGCACCGCCATCCGGCCCTTCTTGAGCCGCTGCCAGAGGTGGATCGGGTCGCACTTGGTCTTGCCGTAGGCCTTCTTGGTGGCGCTGTCGTGCGGGTATCCGGCGGCCCTGTTGCCGCACTTCTTGTTGACCTGGCGGTAGTCCAGCCCTTCCGTGTACGCGATCCGGATCGGCTTTCCGGTCTTCTTGTCCAATGACCAGCCGAGCAGGCCGCTCTCCCCGATCTCGCCCAGCGACGCCTTGTGCGGGGTCAGGATCAGGTGGGAGTCGCCGGAGATCTTCGCCCAGCCGTACACGGTCTTGAGGCCTGTGGCGGTTTCCGCCGAGGCCGGGGTGGTCGCGACGAGAAGCATCGCGGCGGCCGCCGCGCTGACCAGAACCGCTTTCATCTGTCCTCCAAGATCGACGTTTCCGCGAGCTTCTCAAACGCCGCTTAAGAACGGCTTGCAGAAAGCGCCCGGCCGGATCGCTCCGGCCGGGCGCTGCGATCGTGCGGTTCTAGATGCGGCTGACCCCGTCGATCTGGGCCTGGGCGGCGACGGCGGCCGTCACCGCGGGCGCCACCCGGGCGTCGAACGGGCTCGGGATGATGTAGTCGGGGGTCAGGTCGTCGGCCACCACGTCGGCCAGGGCGTCGGCGGCGGCCACCTTCATGTTCTCGGTGATCGTGCGGGCGCGCACGTCGAGGGCGCCGCGGAAGACGCCGGGGAAGGCCAGCACGTTGTTGATCTGGTTGGGGTAGTCGGAGCGGCCCGTGGCCACGACGCTCGCGTGGCGGCGGGCGACGGCCGGGTCGATCTCGGGGGTCGGGTTCGACAGGGCGAACACGATCGAGTCGGGTGCCATGGAGGCGATGGCCTCCTCGGCGACGGTCGAGCCCGACAGTCCGATGAAGACGTCGGCGCCGGCCAGCGCCGACTCGGTCGAGCCGGTGTGGCCGCCCTTGTTGGTGTCGCGGGCCAGCGCGGCCTTGACCGGGTTGAGGTCGGTGCGGCCCAGGTGGAGCAGGCCCTTGGAGTCGGCCACGGCGATGTCGCCGATGCCCGCCTCCAGCAGGATGCGGCTCACCGCGACGCCGGAGGCGCCCGCTCCGGCCACCACGGCGCGCAGGTCGGACAGGGAGCGTCCGGTGATCCGCGCGGCGTTCTTGAGCGCGGCCAGGGCCACGATGGCGGTGCCGTGCTGGTCGTCGTGGAAGACCGGGATGTCGAGCAGGTCGCGCAGCCGGTCCTCGACCTCGAAGCACCGGGGGGCGCTGATGTCCTCCAGGTTGATGCCGCCGAAGGAGGGCGCGAGCCGTACCACCGTCTCGACGAGCGCGTCGACGTCGGTGCAGGCGAGGCAGATGGGGACCGCGTCGACGCCCCCGAACTCCTTGAACAGGAGGGCCTTGCCCTCCATGACGGGCATCGCGGCGGCCGGGCCGATGTCGCCGAGCCCTAGCACAGCGGTGCCATCGGAGACGACGGCGACCACATTCGAGACCCAGGTGTAATCGTTGACCAGCTCCGGGGAGTCGGCGATGGCCGAGCAGACGCGGGCCACTCCGGGGGTGTAGGCGAGGGAGAGGTCGTCCTTGTTACGGACGGGGATGGTCGAGCGGACCTCCAGCTTGCCGCCGCGGTGCAGCGCGAAAGCGGGATCCAGGTCGAAGGAATCGAGCGAGGTAGAAGCGGGCGTGACAGCCACAGAGACCCCTGTAGGTTCATCGGACGGAAGGACAGACGCCACAAGGAGGCCTGGCTTCGGTAGCTGCCAGGTTCCCCTCGTCGATGGGTCGTCTCGTGAGGGGTACGGGGGTCACCCGTTTCATGATTGTGCCACATGGTGAGATAGATCAGGTGTCGGAGCTGACGCCGTTCTGTTGACGCATCGTTAAATCAGAACGCACGGACTGCTACTAACCGCCATCTAAACTTCACAAAACCTTACTTTCGTGGCATACCTCATGAGGAGGCCGAACATGGCCCTCTGGTCCTCGCGACGCCGTGGCTACGCCGTAGGCACGCTCGCTATCACCGCCGCCCTGACGCTGTCCGCCTGCGGCGGCCAGCAGGCGGGCACCGACACCGCGCAGCCGACGGGCGGCACCGCCGCGGGCGGCGCCAAGCTGGTGAGCCCCGGCAAGCTCACGACATGCACGAACATTCCTTATGAACCTTTCCAGTTCAAGGAAGGCGACAAGGTGGTGGGGTTCGACGTTGACATCGTCGACCTGGCCGCCAAGAAGCTCGGCGTGACCCAGGAGATCGTCGACATCGACTTCGCCCAGATCAAGAGCGGCGCGGCCATGGCCTCCGGCAAGTGCGACGTCGCCGCCGCGGGCATGACGATCACTCCCGAGCGTCAGAAGAACATCGACTTCTCCGTGCCGTACTTCGACGCCACCCAGGCCCTGCTGGCCAAGAAGGGCACCGGCGCCACGTCTCTGGAGGACGTCAAGGCCAAGGGCCTCAAGCTCGGCGCCCAGGCCAGCACCACCGGCCTGGAGTTCGTGAAGGACAAGGGCTTCGACCCGGTCGAGTACGCCGACTCGGCCAAGGAACTGCTCGCCCTGCAGGCCGGCCAGGCCGACGTCATCGTCCAGGACCTGCCCGTCGTCCTCACCTGGCTGAAGAAGCCGGACGTGGCCGCCAAGTTCGAGGTGATCGCCAGCCTCGACACCGGCGAGCAGTACGGCATCGGCCTCAAGAAGAACGCCGACCCGGTCCTGCTCAAGACCATCAACGAGTCGATCGAGACCGCCAAGAAGGACGGCACCTACGAGCAGATCTTCGTGAAGTGGTTCGACAAGAAGCCTGGTGAGCTGGGCTGATGAAGCCGTCCACGGCGGCTGAACCGGGCCGGGCCCGGTTCAGCCCTCGCCAGAAGCAGCGGGTCACGCGGATCGTCCAGTACGTCGTCCTGGGCCTCGCAGCCATCGCGCTGGTCCTCTACGTGGACTGGCCGAACCTGGCCCAGAACTTCGCCAAGCCCGAGGTCGCCAAGGAGACTCTGCCCGAACTGTTTACGATCGCGTTGAAGAACACGGTCGTCTACACGTTGGGCGGGTTCCTGCTCGCCTTCGTCTTCGGGCTGCTCTTCGCGCTCATGCGCATGTCCCAGGTTGCCGTCTACCGGTGGATCGCGACGATCTACATCGAGATCTTCCGCGGCCTGCCCGCGGTCCTGATCTTCATCATGATCACCTTCCTTCCGGTGGCACTGCCCGGCTTCGTGCTGCCGTTCGGCATCTACGGCTCGGTCTTCCTGGGCCTCGGCGTGATCGGCGCGGCCTACCAGGCCGAGGTCTTCCGCGCCGGGCTCCAGGCCGTGCCGAAGGGCCAGACCGAGGCGGCCAGGTCCCTCGGCATGTCGGCGTCCAGGGCGCTGTTCACCGTGGTCGTCCCGCAGGCCGTCAGGATCGTCATCCCGCCGACGACCAACCAGTTCGTGATGCTGCTCAAGGACTCCTCACTGGTGTTGTTCCTCGGGGTGTCGAGCCAGTACGTGGAGCTGGCCAAGTTCGGCAACGACCTGGCCTCCGAGCACTCCAACGCCACTCCGATCATGGTGGCGGGCATCACCTACCTCCTGGTCACGATCCCGCTCGGCTACCTCGCACGCAGGCTGGAGAAACGATGACGCCACACGCCATCGACGTCAGGAACCTGCACAAGAGCTTCGGCGACAACCACGTGCTCAAGGGCATCGACTTCACCATCGATCCCGGGCAGGTCGTCTGCGTCATCGGGCCGTCGGGCTCGGGCAAGTCCACGCTGCTCCGGTGTGTGAACATGCTGGAGCAGCCGACGGAGGGCAAGGTGTTCGTCGAGGGCGTCGAGCTGACCGACCCCGACGTGGACATCGACGCCGTACGCCGCCGCATCGGCATGGTCTTCCAGCAGTTCAACCTGTTCCCGCACATGACGGCTCTGCAGAACGTCATGATCTCCCAGCAGCGGGTGCTCAAGCGCAGCAAGAAAGAAGCGGAGATCATCGCCAGGGAGAACCTGGACAAGGTCGGCGTGGGCGCCAAGTGCTCCGCCCGCCCCGCAGAGCTCTCCGGCGGCCAGCAGCAGCGCGTGGCCATCGCCAGGGCGCTGGCGATGAACCCCGACCTGATGCTGTTCGACGAGCCCACCAGCGCCCTCGACCCCGAACTCGTCGGCGACGTGCTCACGGTCATGCGCAAGCTGGCCGAGGAGGGCATGACGATGATGGTGGTCACCCACGAGATGGGCTTCGCCCGCGAGGTGGCCGACCGGGTCGTGTTCATGGACGGCGGCGTGATCGTCGAGGAGGGCACCCCCGCCCAGCTCATCGGCGACCCGCAGCACGAGCGGACCAGGGCGTTCCTGCGGCGCGTCCTGCACCCCGAGGGCTGATGAACACCGCACGCGGCACAGCGCCTCACGCGGGCTCCCCCGCCCGCGTGAGGCGTCGCGCGGTGATCTCGGCCGGGCTCGCGCTGCTCGCGCTCGCCGCCTGCGGAACCGAGCGCGTACGGCACGGCGACCCCTCCGGCGCCCTCACCATGTGCACCAACACGCCCTACGAGCCGTTCGAGTTCGAGCAGGAGGGCGTCATCGTCGGCTTCGACGTGGACCTGGTCTCCCTCGTGGCCCGGGAACTGCGCCGCCCGCTCAAGGTCGTCAGCGTCGACTTCGACGCCATCCAGAACGGCAGCGCCCTCGGCGACGGCACCTGCGACCTGGCCGCCGCCGGAATCACGATCACCGCGGAGCGCAAGAAGAACCTCGACTTCTCCACGCCCTACTTCGAGGCCTCCCAGGCCGTCCTGGTGCGCAGGGACAGCAAGCTGAAGAAGCTGACCGGCGCCAAGATCAAGGTCGGCGTCCAGACCGGCACCACCGGCGCCGACTACGCGCGGGACAAGGGCCTGACCGTCGTCGAGTACGACGACTCGCTGCAGCAGCTGATCGGGCTGCAGGCCGGGCACGTGGACGCGCTGATCCAGGACCGGCCGGTGATCGCGCTCTGGCTGACCAAGCTCAAGCTCGGCAAGGAGCTGAAGCTGCTGGAGAGCCTGGAGACCGGTGAGGAGTACGGCATCGCCGTACGCAAGGGGAACACCGAGCTGCTCCGCACGGTCGACACCGTCCTGGAACGTGCCAGAAAAGACGGAACCTACGCGCGGTTGCGTGACAAATGGCTGGGCAACCTGAGCAACGGCCAGTAGCGCAGCACGACACGGCCCACGATGTCGTCGACCGGGCCGAAGTCCCAGCTGTCGCGCCTGCCTGAGGCGCGCTGGTTGTCGCTCTCCAGCCACCATCCCTCCTCGCCGTGCCACTGGGCCCGCTTGACGATGAGGCGCGCGGGATCGCCGGGCAGGCGGGCGACGACCAGGTCTCCCGGGTGGACCGTGGCGCCCCGCCGTACCAGCAGCCAGTCGCCCGGACGGAGCGCGGGCCGCATGGAGTCCCCTTCGACACGCACCCTCATGTGCTGTGACCCCCTCATCCATGGGCGTTTGCAGCCGAGTAAGGTCGGTAACCGGACCAAGCTGACTCAGCATCAAGGAAGGACTTTCTGATGCTCGCACGACTGCTACGACCCAAGCATGTCGCTTCCGCTCACTGCGACCTGCCCTGCGGCGTCTACGACCCCGCTCAGGCCCGGATCGAGGCGGAGTCGGTCAAGGCGATCATGGAGAAGTACGCCGGCAACGAGGACCCGGTCTTCCGCTCGCGCGCACTCACGATCAAGGAGGAGCGGAGCGAGCTCGTCAAGCACCACCTGTGGGTGCTCTGGACCGACTACTTCAAGCCCCCGCACCTGGAGCAGTACCCGCAACTGCACCAGCTGTTCTGGGAGGCCACGAAGCTGGCCGGCGCGGCGGGCGGCAAGGGCACGGTAGACGTGGCCAAGGCCGACGACCTTCTCGGCAAGATCGACGAAATCTCCAAGATCTTCTGGGCGACTAAGGCCGCTTAAATCGGGAGATAAGGCTCTGTGTGGTACCAGCCACGCAGAGCCTTTTCGTTCGTTGGCGAGTCTGAATCCGCCAAGCACCTCTCCGGGGCGGTAAGTTGCAGTCAGCGTCGAAACCGTACGGGGTCGCTGACCCGAGGGAGGAACGTGACCGAGGAAACCGAGACGCGCGCCGAGGGCGTGGCGGGCATCCGCGACGTGGTGAGCATCAGGCTCCCCGCAGCGAGCGCCTACCTGTCCGTGCTGCGTACGGCAACCGCCGGGCTGGCCGCGCGGCTGGACTTCACGCTCGACGAGATCGAGGATCTGCGGATCGCCGTCGACGAGGCGTGCGCCATGCTGCTGACCGAGGCGGTGCCAGGCACCGACCTGACGGCCGAGTTCGAGCTGACCGGGCAGGAGATGCAGGTCAGTGTGGAGGTCGCGACCGTCGGAAACTCCGCGCCCAAACGCGATGACTTCGCGTGGATGGTGCTGACCGCCCTGGCGGACGACGTGGACGCCGTGACCGACTCCCCCGACCGCATGGCGATCGTCCTGCGTAAGCGCCGAGGCGCGGCGAGGCCGGCGTGACGGAAAGGACTGGAGCCATGGCCACCAGCGAACACGCCGTCCCCGACAGGGTGCGTGCCCGCATGCTCTTCGCCGAGCTGGCCGAGCTGGGTCCCGACGAGCCGCGCCGTCAGCGCATCCGGGACGAGCTGGTCGAGCTTCACCTTCCCCTTGTCGAGTACCTGGCCCGCCGCTTCCGCAACCGCGGCGAATGGCTGGACGACCTCACCCAGGTCGCCACCATCGGCCTGATCAAGTCCATCGACCGCTTCGACCTCGCCCGCGGCGTGGAGTTCTCCACCTACGCCACGCCGACGATCGTCGGCGAGATCAAGCGTCACTTCCGCGACAAGGGCTGGGCGGTCCGCGTACCACGCCGCCTGCAGGAGCTGAAGCTCTCGCTGACGAAGGCGATAAGCGAACTGTCGCAGCGCGAAGGCCGCGCGCCGACCGTGGCCGAACTGGCCGCCTTCCTCAAGATGACCGAGGAAGAGGTCCTGGAAGGCCTGGAGTCGGCCAACGCCTACTCGACCGTCTCGCTCGACGCGCCCGACTCCGGCGACGACGACGCGCCCGCCGTGTCCGACTCGCTCGGCATCGTGGACGAGTCGCTCGAAGGCGTCGAGTACCGCGAATCGCTCAAACCACTGCTCGAACGGCTGCCGCCGCGCGAGAAGCGCATCCTGCTGCTGCGGTTCTTCGGGAACATGACGCAGTCGCAGATCGCCACCGAGCTCGGGATCTCGCAGATGCACGTATCGCGCCTGCTGGCCCGCACGCTCGCCCAGCTACGCGAGGGACTGACCGCCGAGGACTAGCCGTCCTCCCCGTAGAGCGCCTTCGTGGTGGGGGGCGCCAGCAGCACGCCGAGGCCGACCAGGGCGACCGCCATCAGCGGGAACCCCAGGGCCGGCCGGTCCGCCTGGATCAGCGTGACAGCCACCGGGATCATGAAGATCTGGGTGAGCACGCTCGGCGCCCTCCCCCACCGCTCCACCTTGAACAACCCACCCCACGCGACCCACAGCAGCCCGGCCCCGACCAGCAGCCCGAACCCGGCCTCCGCGACGGCGCTCGTCATGCTCTCCGGCCTGCCCACGATGGCCTCGACGGCGACGTAAACCCCCAGGCCCAGGGCCACAAGCCCCTCCAGTGCCACCAACACCGCCGCCACCAACAAAGTCCCAGGACGCGTCACCCCCTCACCCTAACGGGCATTCCCCTCCCCCGACCGGGCCTCTCCTCCCACGCGCTGTTACAGCCTCTCTCACAAGCCCACGCTCTGTTACAGCCTCTCTCACAAGCCCACGCTCTGTTACGGCAAGCCCACCCACCCCCACCCGCCGTCGTGGGCGGGCGCCGATCGTGGGGATCGCTTCTCACGTCGGACGTGGTACCCGCCGCAACGGCCCACGTTGACCAGCCACCATGCCCCAGGCCGGCCACCTGCCGAGAGCGCCGAGCCCCGCCGCCCAACGTCCCGCCGTCTCGGCGCACGGAAGAGCGCGGGCTAACGCCGCGCCAACCCGAGCTCCCGCCGCCACCCCGAGGCCGTCTCCCAGCCGTCTCCCGGATCATGTCGCGGTATCCGGTGTGGCCGGATCGTGTCGTGGTACCCGGTGTGGCTGGGTTGTGCTGGTTCGCGGTGTGGGTGGGTTGTTCTGGTTTGGGGTGGGGTTTTGGGTGGGTGTGGGAGGAGTGGGGCGATCGAGTAGCGGTTACGGTGGAGGCATGCGTGCGATGTTGCTGGTCAACCCCAAGGCGACCACCACGAACTCGCGGACCCGCGACGTCCTCATCCGCGCCCTGGGCGCCGCCGTTGATCTGACCGTCGAGGAGACCGGCTACCGCGGGCACGCGGCGGCGCTGGCCGGGAAGGCCACGGCGAGGGGGTTCGACGCGGTAGCCGTACTCGGTGGGGATGGGACCGTCAACGAAACCGTGAACGGCCTGCTCAACACGCCCGCCACGAGCGCGACCGAGCGGCCCGCGCTCATCGTCATCCCCGGCGGCAGCGCGAACGTCTTCGCCCGTGCGCTCGGCCTGCCCAACGACCCCGTCGAGGCCACGGGGGCGGTGCTGGAGGCGCTGCGGGAGGACCGGCGGCGGATCGTGAGTTTGGGACATGCCCAATGGGAGGATGAGGGCAGGTACTTCACCTTCTGCTCAGGCATGGGCTACGACGCGGAGGTGATCAGGGCCGTCGAGGGGCTGCGTGGGAGCGGCAGAAAGGCCACGCCGGCGCGTTATGTGAACACCGCGCTACGCCACTATGTCGCCACCGACAAGCGCACCCCGGCGATGACGCTCACCGGTCCGGGCATCCCGAGCGCGCACGGGATCTTCATGGCGATCATCTCGAACACCTCGCCCTGGACCTACGTGGGCACGCAGCCGGTCACCCCGACTCCGTGGGCGAGTTTCGAGACCGGGCTGGACCTGCTGGGGCTCCAGCGCCTGGGGCTCCCGACCATGGTGCCGCTGATCCGCAAGATACTCACGGAGAGTGATCGGCTTCCGTCCGGACGCCACCTGGTTCAGCTGCACGACGAGGCCGCGTTCACGCTGACCGCCGAACGCCCCGTCGCCTTCCAGCTCGACGGTGACTACCTCGGCGAGCGAGAATCCATCACATTCCGGGCTACACCGAACGCGTTACAAGTTCTGGTCTAGATGGTTACATTCGGTCATTGTGTGACGCATCCGACATCCATCTCCGCCAAAACTTCCCACCAACCCTCTTGCGTGCACTCTGCGTGGCTGAAAAGCTCGTGAATGACATCGGAACGTAGGACCTTTAATCAGCCCCTTAGAGGTCTGCCGATGTTCAGCGGGCATCCCCGGGTCCACAGGATTCGGGAATGGTTCGCGCGAGTTAGTGAATCTCTTCACAAAGTACTAGCCGCACGGAGTCAACCACCGGCTCCATCCACTAAGGAGTGACGCATGGACTGGCGCCACCGAGCTGCCTGCCGTGACGTGGACCCCGAGCTGTTCTTCCCGATCGGCAACACCGGCCCCGCGCTCATGCAGATCGAGGAGGCCAAGCAGGTCTGTCGTTCCTGCTCGGCCGTCGAGAAGTGCCTGAAGTGGGCGCTGGAGTCCGGTCAGGACGCCGGCGTGTGGGGTGGCCTGAGCGAAGACGAGCGCCGCGCACTCAAGCGCCGCCGCGCCCGCACTCGCGCCGCCGCCCTCTGAGAACACGGTCTTTGAAGATCATCATAAGGTACGGCACAGCCGACCTGACACCACCCGCCGCCTTTGGCGGGCGCCGATCGTGGGGATCGCTACTCACGTCGGACGTGGTACCCGCCGTCACGGCGCATCCTTGGCCGTCCAAGTGGTCCGACCCCTTGGACGACCAAGAGCGCGCCGTGGCGGCATCCGCATGCCACCCCCACAACACCTGACCAGACCGGCCCAAGCGCTCGGCCCCAGGTTCCGCCCGTCACGACACCGCGAACACGGGCCCACACCACTCGCCTGAACTCCAGAACCGCAGGCCGACGCCGCCTGTCCCGGCTCTGGAAGCACGGCCGGCACGACGCATCCCGGCTCTGGAAGCACCCGCCCGCACCACGCATCCCGGCTCTGGAAGCACCCGTCGGCACCACGCATCCCGGCTCTGGAAGCGCGGGCTAACGCCGTGCCATCCTCACGTGGCCGCCCAAGCTCGCGCCGGAAGCCGTGTCGTCAGCTCCGCCTCCGGCCGAGGAACTCGCCCGCCGTACCCCGGAAGATGGCGCCGGCCGTACCCTCGAAACGCCCTTTTGCGCGTCTCAGGGGCGGGACGCGTCGGGAGGGGCGGTGGGGAGGGGGATCGAGAGGGAGGCCTCTGTGCCGCCGCCGTCGCGGGGGGCGAGGGCGAGTTTGCCGGACAGTTCCCCGACCACCAGCGTGCGGACGATCTGGAGGCCGAGGCTGGTGGAGTTCTCCAGGTCGAAGTCCTCGGGCAGGCCCAGGCCGTCGTCCCAGACGAGGATGTTCAGGCGCTCGGGCTCGGCCTTCACCACCACCTGGAGGCGCTTGGGGCGGCCGTGCTGGAGGGCGTTCTGGAGGAGTTCGGTCAGGGCCATGGCCAGCGGGGTGGCGATCAGCGACGGGAGGATGCCGAACGCGCCCACCCGGCGCGGGGTGACGGCGGCCTCGGGGGCCGACACCTCTCCCGCCATGGCGATCACGCGGTCGGCGATGTCGTCGAAGTCCACGAACTCCTCGGGGGCGTGCGAGAGCGTCTCGTGCACGATCGCGATCGAACCCACGCGGCGCACCGCCTCTTCCAGTGCCTCCCTGCCTTCGGGGACGCGCAGGCGCCTGGCCTGGAGGCGGAGGAGGGCGGCCACGGTCTGGAGGTTGTTCTTGACGCGGTGGTGGATCTCCCGGATGGTGGCGTCCTTGGTCATCAGCTCGCGTTCGCGGCGGCGCAGCTCGGTGACGTCACGGATGAGGACCAGCGCTCCGATACGGCCGCCGCCCACGATCAACGGGATCGCCCGGAGCTGAACGATCGTGCCGCCCGACTCCACCTCGGTCTCCTTGGCCGCGCGCCCGCTGGCCACGATCATGAGGTCCTCGTTGATGGGCTCGTCGGAGTAGCAGAGCTGCGCGGTGACGCGGCCCAGCTCGGCGCCCACCAGGTCGGCGTGCAGGCCCAGGCGGCGGTAGGCGGACAGGGCGTTCGGGGAGGCGTAGGTGACGCGTCCGGCACGGTCCAGCCTGAGCAGGCCGTCGCCCACCCGTGGCGAACGCACCAGGATCGGCTCCTCGCCCGAGAACGGGAACCGGCCCTCCGCCACCATCTGGGCCAGGTCGGAGGCGCTCTGGAGGTAGGTGAGTTCGAGGCGGGAGGGGGTGCGGGCCGACGACAGGTTCGTGGAGCGCTGGATGACGCCGATGAAGCGGCCGGAGCCGTCGGGCAGCGTGCGGCGTACCGGAATCGTCTCCTCGCGGACCGGAACGCCCGTCGACCAGTCGGGGTCGCCCTCGCGGCAGATGCGGCGCTCGTTCCAGGCGGTGTCGATCAGGTGGCGCTCGCCCCGGCCGACGACGCTGCCGACGATGTCGTCGTGGTAGACGGTGGGGCCGGTGGTGGGGCGCATCTGCGCGATCGCGATCCAGCCACGCTCCTCGAGCAGGGGCGTCCACAGGATGAGATCGGCGAACGAGAGGTCGGCCAGCAGCTGCCAGTCGGAGACCAGCGAGTGCAGCCAGTCGAGATCAGCCTCGTCAAGGGCGGTGTGGCGGACGACGAGGTCGCTGAGAGTCGGCACGAGTGCATCATGCGTGCTTAACACCGCAACAACCAAACCGACCACCCGCGACACGGGCCGGTTCACGCCCTACCGGACCAATCCCGGGCACAACTACCCGATTGCCCATGGGGCTGCCGGGGCGGGGATGCGAAACGCCGGTAGACCGGAGGAGGGCGCACGGACACGGGCACGTGGGGCACAGCCACCCGTGACGCCAGCGCCGGAGGGCGCAAGCGCGGTGGGCAGGTGGAGATTGCGGCGGGCGGGCGGGGACACGGGCGGGCGGCCGGAGGCGTAAGGCGTGGTGGACCCGAGGTGCGGTGGGCGGGTGGCCGGAGCTGTGGTGGGCGGGTGGAGCTGTGGGCCCGCGGAGAGGTCGGGGGTGCGGGGCGGGGGCTGGGTGAGGCGGCTAGGACGGGAAGAGTGGGGGGATTGTGCACTCAAATGGGTTTTTTCGGGAATCTCACATTGTGAGAACCGTCACACTGTCCCAATCACTCAGTTCCCCGGCCGGAACTGTGCAGGCGACCCGGAGGTGACCAGCACGTTGATCGACTCAGCGAGGTCGTTCACCTCGGACACGGCCGCAGCCCAGGCCCGCGTGAGCGCCGCACGCCCCGTGGTGGATATCCTTCTCAGTCAGCCTGAGCTGCCAGTACGCGCGCGTGTCCAGGCGGGCGAGCCGGCCGCCATGGCCCGCGAGTCCGGCCTGGAAACCCGCGTCCCGGCAGGAGCTGTCGTGCCGGTCGTCCGAGGGGCGCCGGAGGCCGCACCGGGGGCCGCCGCCACCTGTGCGGAGCACGGCGTACGCGTCGGATGCCTCCGTCCGCCGCCAGTGCCCACACGACACTCTTGCCTGTGGTTGACCGCTCGGGCCAATCTGAGTTCCGATGATCTCGCGGTGATCAGACACGCCCTCACCGCCGTGGCAGAAGTGAAGGTGAGAGCGTGACTGAGGACCCCCCTCGCGTACCTAAGTACTACGACGTCAAACGCAGCCTGCTCGAACTGACCAAGAGCCTGCCGCCGGGTACCGCACTGCCGCCCGAGCGGACGCTGGCCGTACGCTTCGAGACGTCGCGCACGACGGTGCGCCAGGCGCTCACCGAGCTCGTGGTGGAGGGCAGGCTGCTGCGCATCCAGGGCAAGGGCACGTTCGTCGCCCAGCCCAAGGTGGCGCAGGTACTGCAGCTGACCTCCTACATCGGCGACCTGCGCACCGCCGGCCTCGAACCGGACACCAAGATCCTGGAGATCGGCTACATCACCGCCGACGAGCCGCTCGCCCGCCGCCTGGCCATCAACCCGGGCGGGCGCGTGCTGCGCATCCACCGCCTGCGCCTGGCCAACGGCGAACCCGTCTCCATCGACACCACCCACCTCTCGGCCCGCCGCTTCCCCAGGCTGCGCCGCGAGCTGGAAGTGCACTCCTCGCTCTACGAGACGCTGCACAACGCCTACAACGTGCGCCTCACGGACGCCGAGGAGATCATCGAGACGGTCCTCGCCACGCCGTACGACGCGAAGGCCCTCGGCGTGGACGTCGGCCTCCCGATGCTCCTGCTGACCCGCCACGCCTTCGACGCCGACGGCAATCCGGTCGAGTGGGCACAATCCCTCTACCGCGGCGACCGCTACAAGTTCGTCACCCGCCTGCGCCGCCCCTAACCGACAACCCCCATTCCCCATTACGGCAAGCCGCACCACCCACTCCCCGCCGACACCCGCGCACCCCAGTCGCCTCCACGCCCACCGGGCGCGCCGCCACCTCACCGTGACGGCCGCCCCCTGGGCCACCCAAGTGGCCGCCACCGTGGGCCAACCAGACCGCCCACGCCACCCCGCCCTGGGCCACCCAGGTGGTCGCTATCGTGGGCCACATGAGTGTCGTGGTAGTCACGGGGACCGACACCGGAGTGGGCATGACGGTCGTCACCGCCGCGGTCGCCGCCCTGGCGAGGCGGCGGGGTGCGAACGTGGCCGTGGTCAAGCCCGCCCAGACCGGCGTGAAGCCCGGCGAACCCGCTGATCTGGACGAGGTGATCAGGCTCTCCGGGGTCACCACCACCTTCGAGTTCGCCCGCTACCCAGACCCGCTCTCGCCCGCGGCCGCGGCCCGCGCGAGCGGTATGCCGCCGGTGTCGCTGCCCGAGGTGGCGGTGCGGGTGCGGGAGCTGGCGGAGTCGAACCAGCTTGTCCTGGTCGAAGGCGTGGGCGGCCTGCTGGTGCGCTTCGACGAGGACGGCACCACGCTCGCCGACCTGGCCCGGCTGCTGACCGCGCAGGTGCTGGTCGTGGCCGGCCCCGGGCTCGGCACGCTCAACCACACCGCGCTGACGCTGGAGGCGCTCGCGCACCGGGGCCTCGACCTGGCCGGGCTGGTGATCGGGTCGTGGCCGGACGAGCCGGACCTGGCCGAGCGCCTGAACGTGGCCGACCTGGAGATGCTGGCCGCCCGTCCGCTGGCCGGCGCGCTTCCCGCGAACGCCGCCGGTCACCCCGACTTCGCCGCACTGGCCCACGCCGCCCTCGGCCCCACGCTGGGAGGCGGCTTCGACCCAACGAGGTTCCGCCAGACGTTCAAGCCCGCGCGGTGACCGCCCAACGTCCAACCCGCGAAGTGACCGTCAGGCGTTCCGGCAGCGGGCCTCCGGCAGTCCGCACACCCGTGCCGCCATCGTCCTGGCCTGCTTCACCAGCGCCTTGAAGTCCTTGACCGGCAGCCCGCGCCCGGAGTCGCCGACCTCGATGTAGATGAGCACCGCCGCGCCCTTCCTGACCGCGGCGAAGCGCATGGACCCCTCGTAGTCCCTCTGGACCGCCCTGATGCCCTCGTCGCCGACCTTGAGCGGACGGCTGGTGTAGGTGGACTTCAGGAAGTCCTCGCCGCTGACGGCGCAACGCTTCAGGTCGGCGCGCAGGCCCTTCATGACCGTCTTGGCCGCCTTCACGTCGCGGTAGAGGGCCACCTGCTCACCCCAGGACTCGACCTCGACCGTCTTGACGATCGTCCTGGAGGCGATCCGGCCCCGGTCGGTCGCCTTCTTGCCGGACCAGTAGCGGTGCTCGCACGGGTCGAGCAGCAGGCCCGCCGTACGCGCATCGCTGATCTTCCATTGCTCGACGTCCTTGTGCGGCCCGCGCGCCGCGGCCTCCGTCAGCAGGAAGCCCTTCGGCAGTGCCGAAGAGGCGGCCTGCGCGGGCACGCCCCAGGCCAGCGTCACGGTCGCCGCCGCGAGCGCGATCCCTGTCTTCATCATCGTTCCTCCCCTGTTCCGGTCCCCCTTCGTGAGATGCGGATCGTGGCCCGGTGGTTCGGGCGTAAGGCATGCTCGTGGGGTGGGGCTAGCACCACCCCCACTTCGCCCAGCAGGCCCCTGTCGAGGATCGGCGGCCAGTCCATAGGTTGGAGAGCATGAAAGTCCCCCGCCCCTGGTCGGCGCGTACCTGGCTGGACACGGCGCATGTCGTAACCGGTGTGCCGATCGCCGTGGTGCTCGCCGTGCTGACGGTGGTGCTGGCCGTTCTGCCGCCGGTGCTGCGGCGTAGCGTGCGCGGCCTGACCGCGGTGCAGCGGTCGCGCCTGGCCGCCTTCCTGGGGTTCGTGCTGCCTCCGGTGCCGCGCAGCACGGCCTGGCGCGACCGGCGGTTGTGGCGGCAGATCGGCTTCCACCTGCTGGCGCCGGTGCTGAGCGCGTTCGCCGTGGTGCTGGTCTGCGGGTTGTGGGGAGGCGGGGTGGTGGGGCTGACCGCGTTCCTGCAGCCGGTGCTGCAACCGCCGCCGGGGGTGTTCAAGTTCGATCTGCGCAACCCGGTCGTGGCGTCGTTGTTCACGGCCGTGGGGCTGGCCATGCTGATGCTGGCTCCGATCGCGGCGCGGGCGATGGCCGTACTGGAGATCTCGATCGCGCGGGCGCTGCTGGGCCCCAGCCACGCTGAGCTCGGCGAGCGCATCGAGAACCTCCAGGAGAGCCGGGCGGGCGTGATCGACGCCGCCGACGCCGAGCGCCGCCGTATCGAGCGGGACCTGCACGACGGCGCCCAGCAGCGGCTGGTGTCGCTGGCCATGAACCTGGGCCTGGCCCGCGCCACCCTCACCGACCTGCCGGCGCCCGCCAAGGAAGCCATCGAGCAGGCGCACGAGGAGGCCAAGCAGGCCCTGCGCGAGCTACGCGACTTCGTGCGCGGCCTGCACCCCGCGGTTCTCAACGACCAGGGCCTGGACGCGGCCCTGTCCGGCGTCGCCGCCCGCTCCCTGGTCCCGGTACGGCTGCGCGTCGACATCGCCCAGCGGGTCTCGCCCACCATCGAGGCGGTCGCGTTCTTCGTGGTCTCCGAGGCGCTCACCAACATCGCCAAGCACGCCCAGGCGCGCTCCGCCGAGATCTCGGTGCGCCGGCGCGACCAGTGGCTGACGCTGACGATCGTGGACGACGGGCGGGGCGGGGCCAGCATGGAGGGCGGGACCGGACTGCGCGGGCTGGCGCAACGGGTCCGCTCGGTGGATGGATCGCTGCACCTGGAAAGCCCGCTCGGCGGGCCGACGATGATCGAAGTGGAGCTACCGTGCGAGTAGTGCTGGCCGAGGACTCCGTCCTGCTCAGGGAGGGGCTCATCCGGCTGCTCGAAGCCTCCGGCATGCAGGTGGTGGCGACCTCGGGCGACGCGGAGGGGCTGCTGCGGGCCGCCGACGAGCACCGGCCCGACCTCGTGCTGACCGACGTCCGGATGCCGCCCACGCACACCGACGAGGGGCTGCGCGCCGCGCTCGTACTGCGCCGCCAGCAGCCGGAGCTGGCCGTGCTGGTGCTCTCGCAGTACGTCGAGGAACGCTACGCCGCCCAGTTGCTCTCCTCGGCGACCGGCAGCGTCGGTTACCTGTTGAAGGACCGGGTGGCCGACGTGACCGAGTTCATCGACGCGCTGCGCCGGGTGGCGGCGGGCGGCACGGTCCTGGACCCCGAGGTGGTCTCCCAGCTCCTGCTGCGCGGGCACAGCGACCCGCTCGACCGGCTCACCCCGCGCGAGCAGGAGGTGCTGAAGCTGATGGCCGAGGGCCGCTCGAACGCCGGCATCGGGCAGGAGCTCGTGCTCAGCGAAGGGGCGGTCGGCAAGCACATCGGCAACATCTTCACCAAGCTCGACCTCTCGCCCGCCGAAGGCGACCACCGCCGGGTGCTGGCGGTCCTGCACTTCCTCAAGATCAGGAGCGTGCCGTGAGGGTGGCCTGGCTGACGTTCGGCGCCGTGCTGACGGTGCTCGCGCTGTTCTTGGCCGGCGGCGGGATGTGGGCGGGCTTCGCCCGCGCCCGCCCGCCGACGCACCAGAGCACGCGCACCATCCCCTTCGTCGGCAAGAAGCTCCAGATCGAGGCGCGCGGCGAGGTGAGCGTGTCGATCGTGCCGGGCGCCGCCGGCGAGATCCAGCTCGACCAGCGGCTGCGCTGGTCGGAGACGCGGCCGAACGTCTCCGAGGACTGGAACGGCACCACCCTGCGCCTGGCCGCGGACTGCCCCAACGTCAACGACGACCGCGGCTTCACGTGCGACACCGACTACACGGTCTTCGTGCCCTCGGAGACCGACCTGGACGCGACGGTGGAGGCCGGCACCCTCCGGGTCGACAGCCTGTACGGCGACGTCCGCATGACCACGGTCTCCGGGGACATCGGCATCACCCAGACCGTGGGCAAGTTGTGGGCGCGCAGCGGTTCCGGCAGCATCCGCGCCTACGACCTGCGCGGCGAGGAGGCCGACACCGAGACCGGCGAGGGGCAGGTCGAGCTCAACTTCCGTGAGCGGCCCATGAACGTGAAGGCGCTGGTCCGCACGCAGGGCGACATCAGGATCACCGTGGAGGACGGCGCCTACGACGTCACCGTCCAGGCGGAGACCCCCGACGTCGACGTGGTCCACGACCCTTCCTCGGTCCGCAAGATAGACGCCCGTGCCCAGTACGGACGGGTCGACATCTGCTGCGGATGATCATGGCGAGGCGAACGACCCTCTGTTTGAGGGGGTGACTGGTTGGTAGGTTCCCGGCATGGAGTCCGCGAAGCATGCCGGTGACGCAGCCGTCGCCGTGTCCAAGGCCTATGGCATCGAGACCATGTTCACCCTCTCCGGAGGCCACGTCTTCCCGTTGTACGACGGCGCGGTGCACGAGGACATGCGGATCCTCGACGTACGCCACGAGCAGAGCGCCGTCTTCGCCGCCGAGGCCACGGCGAGGCTCACCCGCAAGCCCGGCCTGGCGGTGCTGACCGCCGGCCCCGGCATCACCAACGGTGTCAGCGGCGTCGCCACCGCGCATTTCAACGGCTCGCCCCTGGTCGTGATGGGCGGCCGGGCCCCGCAGTCGCGCTGGGGCAGCGGCGCGCTCCAGGAGCTGAACCATCCTCCCCTGCTCGAACCGATCACCAAGCTGGCCTTCACCGCCACCGGCCCCGACTCGATCGGCCAGGACGTCGAGATGGCCTTCCGCACGGCGATCGCGCCGCACCGCGGGCCGGTGTTCATCGACTTCGCCATGGATCACCTGTTCTCCCCCTCCCCGGCGCACGCCGCGGACACCCAGACCCCGTCGCCGCTGGAGCCGGATCCGGATGGCATCGCGGCGATCGCCCGGCTGATCGGCGAGGCGGAGCGGCCGGTGCTGGTGCTCGGCTCCGACGTGTGGATGGACCGCGCCGAGGAGGCGGCCCGCGACTTCGCCGAATCGTGGAAGCTGCCGGTGATCCTCAACGGCCAGGGCCGCGGCATCCTGCCCGCCGGGCACGAACTGCTGGTCACGCGCGCCCGAGGCCAGGCGTTCGGCGAGGCGGACCTGGTCATCGTGGTCGGCACCCCGCTGGACTTCCGCCTGGGCTACGGCTGGTTCGGCGGCAAGAACGGCACTTCGCTGGCGCGCGTGGTGCACATCGTGGACGCGCCGTCACAGCTCGCCACACACATGCAACCGGCCGCGTCGGCCGCGGGCGACCTGTCGGTGGTCTTCTGGAGCCTGGGTACGGCATGCGGCGAAGCCGACATCAAGCCCGCCCGCTACGCCTCGTGGACGGCCAGGCTGGCCGAGACCGCGGCCGCGGCCGTCGCCGCCGACGCCGACCTCCTGGCCGCCGGCTCCGACCCGATCCACCCCATGCGCATCTACGGCGAACTGGCCAAGATCCTGGCCGACGACGCCGTGGTGATCGGCGACGGCGGCGACTTCGTCTCCTACGCGGGCAAGTACGTGGAGCCGAAGCAGCCGGGCAACTGGCTCGACCCCGGCCCGTACGGCTGCCTGGGCACCGGCCTCGGCTACTCGATCGCCGCCCGCCTGGCCCGCCCGTCCTCGCAGGTCGTGCTGCTGCTCGGCGACGGCGCCGCCGGCTTCTCCCTCATGGACGTCGACTCCCTGGTACGGCACGGCCTGCCCGTCGTCATGATCTGCGGCAACAACGGCATCTGGGGCCTGGAGAAGCACCCGATGCAGATGCTCTACGGCTACGACGTGGCCGCCGAACTGCGGCCGCAGACCCGCTACGACCAGGTGGTGACGGCGCTGGGCGGTGGCGGTGAGCTGGTGACCAGGCCGTCGGAGATCGGTCCCGCGCTGCGGCGGGCCTTCGACTCCGGCGTGCCGTACATGGTGAACATCGCGACGGACCCGCAGATCGCCTACCCCCGCAACACCACGGGGGTCTGAGGCGGCTACTGCTTGAGGCTCGGCGTCGGCGTCGGAGAGGGCGTCGGCGTCGGGGAGCAGAGCTCGGTGTTGACCAGCGTCAGCTGGACGACCTTCTTCAGCTCCAGCTTGGTGCCGGCGCCCGGACTCTGCTCGACCACGGTCAGGCAGCGCTCGGGGAACTGGCCGCGTTCCTGGTCGTCCACGCGGACGGTGAACCCGGCGGAGGTGATGATCCTGCGGGCGTCCGGGTACTTCATGTTGACCACCCCCGGCACCGGCCTCTTGATCGCCGGAGTGGGCGACGGCGTCTTGGTGCCCTTCGTGGCCGACGGCGTGGTCGTGGGCGTCTTGGTCGGCTCGGACGTCTTGGTCGGCTCCGGCTCCTCGGTGGGCTGTTGCCTGGTCGGCTCGCGCGTGGGCTCGTCGGCGGTGGGCGTCGGCCGGTGCCTGGTCCTGGTGTTCTTGGGCGGCGGGGGCTTGGTGGTGGTCTCCTCGGAGCCGACCCGCGTGGCGGGCGTCTCCGGGTCGCCGTCCGTGGTCATCCCGGTGATCGCGATCGCGCCCGCGCCCACGCCGAGCACCAGGGCGACGGCGATCGCGGCGACCAGCCCACCCCTGCGGCGGGCCTTGGACGCGCGCCGGTTGCCGCGGCGCGGCTGGGCGACGGTGGTGTTGTCGTCGGACGGCGCGGCGGGCGGCCCCTGGACCGCTCCCGTCTGGTACGCCTCGACCGGCGGCGCCATCGTGGCACCGGTGACCACGTCGGGCACCTCGCCGGCGGCGACCTGGCGGGAGGCGCGGCTCATCTCGGCGGCGCTGGCGAAACGCCTGGCCGGGTCCTTGGACAGCGCCTTCTCCACCAGCGCGCGCACGGCCGGCGGGATCTCGGCGGGCAGTGGTGGCGGAGCTTCCCTGATGTGCTTGAGCGCGATCGTGACCGCGCTGTCGCCGTCGAAGGGGCGCTGGCCGACGAGGCATTCGTAGGCGACCACGCCGAGCGCGTAGATGTCGACCGCTGGGGTGACGGGGGCGCCTTCGGCCTGTTCGGGCGCGCAGTAGGCGGCGGTGCCGAGCACCATGCCGGCGTCGGTGAGCCGGTTGGCCAGGTCGGAGCGGGCGATGCCGAAGTCGGTGAGCACGAGCGTGCCGTCGCGCTGGACCATCAGGTTGCCCGGCTTCACGTCCCGGTGCACGATGCCCTGGTCGTGTACGGCCTGCAGCGCGGAGGCCGCCTGCGCGATGAGCTCCATCGCGGGTTCCGGCGCGATGCGGCCGAGGCGGATCAGCAGGCGGTCGAGCGGTTCGCCGTCGACGAACTTCATCACCAGGTAGACGGTGTCGCCGCTGACTCCGTAGTCGTAGACGTCCACGACGCCCGGGTGGTTGATCGTGGCCATGGCCCGTGCCTCGCCCTGGAAGCGGGCCACGAAGCCGGGGTCGTCCATCCGACCTGGGAGCAGCACTTTGACAGCGACGGTCCGCGCGAGGACGATGTCCTCCCCACGCCAGACCTCGCCCATGCCACCGGCGCCGATGCGGGTGTCGAGGCGATACCTCCCCGCCAGCGTCGTCCCTTGCGCGACCATGTCTCCCCCGGTACCCCCTGCCTCTCCAACCCCAGACACCAACAAAGCGAACTTGTGTCGCAGCGGGGTAACACAGAGGTCACGGAACTTCGAGAGTGTATGACCCTGGCGTCCCACACGCCACTCATATGCCACAAGCCGTACAAACCCTATCCTGCGGCCTTCTGCTGGACCTTGTCCGCGTTTCCCGGAGATCCGGGCCCCACCGGTGCCATCCGCACCACCAGTAGGCTGAGGGCCATGACGCTCGTTCCCGGTCTCCGTGCCCAGTTGCTCATCATGGTCGAGCGTGAGGACACCGCCACCAAGATCGGCAGCGGTGACGTGCCGGTGCTGGCCACGCCGCGACTGCTCGCGCTGGCCGAGATGGCCACGATGCAGGCCGTACGCCCGCATCTGGGCGCGGGCGAGACGTCAGTCGGGACCCGCGTCCAGCTCGAACACCTGGCGGCCAGCCCGGTCGGCACCCACGTCGAGATCAGCACCGAGCTCACCGAGGTCGACGGCCGGCGACTGGTCTTCAGCTTCGTCGCCCGTGACCGCACCACGCTGGTCGGACAGGGCACGATCGAGCGGGTCGTCGTCGACCGCGAACGGTTTATGGAGCGCGCTACTCGATGACGGCGATCAGGTCGCCTTCCTGGATCACGTCACCCTCGGCGACCTTGAGCTGCGCCACCACGCCGGGGTCCTCGGCGAGGACGGGGATCTCCATCTTCATCGACTCGAGAATGACCAGCGTGTCGCCGTCCTCGACGGCGTCGCCCTCCTGGACGACGACCTTCCAGACGTTCGCCACCATCTCCGCGCGTACCTCGGCCACGGGTGCTCCCCTCTTCCTGACGATCCAACCATGTCACGTGCGCTATGCGCGCATACGCCCGACCAGACCCGTGTCGTAGTCCCCGCTGACGAACTCCGCGTTGTCCAGCAGTTCCGCGCAGAACGGCAGGTTGTTCTTGGGGCCTTCGACGGCGAACCCGGCGACCGCGTCCTTGGCCCGGTCGATGGCCTGCGCGCGGCTGTCGCCGTACACGCACAGCTTGGCCATGAGGGGATCGTAGAACGGAGTGACCGTGTTGCCTTCCACGTAGCCGGAGTCGACCCGGGCGTCGGCCGGCTCCCGCCAGACCGTGATCTTTCCAGGTCCGGGGAAAAAGCGCTTGGGATCCTCGGCATAGACGCGGAACTCGATCGCGTGGCCGCGCGGCTCGGGGCGCACCTCGGGGTTCTCGCCGGCGGCCACCCGCAGCTGGAGCTCCACCAGGTCGAGGCCGGTGACGAGCTCGGTGACCGGGTGCTCCACCTGGAGCCTGGTGTTCATCTCCAGGAAGACGAAGTCCTGCTTGTCGGCGTCGACCAGGCACTCCACGGTGCCCGCGCCCAGATATCCCACCGCCTCGCCGGCCCGCACCGCGGCGGCCAGCATGCGCTCGCGCAACTCGGGCGTGACACCGGGCGACGGGGACTCCTCCACGACCTTCTGGTGGCGGCGCTGCACCGAGCAGTCGCGCTCGCCCAGCGCCACGACGCGGCCGTCAGGCAGTCCGAGGATCTGCACCTCGACGTGGCGGGCCCGCTCGATGTAGCGCTCCAGCAGGATCGCCGGACCGGCCGGCACGTCGCCCTCGCCACCGGCCGTGGCCGCTCCGGCGAAGCGCGCCGCCGCCCTGGACGCCTGCTCGAACGCCTTGGCCAGCCCTTTCTCGTCGTGCGCGACGCTCATCCCGATACCGCCACCGCCGCCGGCCGTCTTCACCATGACCGGATAACCGATCTCGGCGGCCGCGGCCACGGCCCGCTCCAGGTCGGTGGCCGGCTCTCGGGTGCCCGCCGCCACCGGCACACCGGCGGCCTCCATCAGATTGCGCGCGTTGATCTTGTCGCCCATCTGCTCGATCGCCTCGGGCGCGGGTCCGATCCACACCAGCCCGGCCTCGGTCACCGCACGGGCGAACGCCGCGTTCTCCGCGAGAAAGCCATATCCCGGATGTACGGCACGCGCCCCCGCCAGCCGGGCCGCCGCGAGCACCTTTTCCACGTCGAGATAGGACTGCGCGGGATTGGCAGGGCCGAGCGGCACCGCTTCGTCGGCCTCGGTGACGAACGGCAGATCGGCGTCGGCCTCGGAGTAGACCGCGACGGCGCGCAGGCCCAGCCGCTGGACCGTGCGGATGATCCGCCGCGCGATCTCGCCTCTGTTGGCGATCAGAACGGGACCCAGAGTCCCCAGGGTCGCTGTAAGCACGCGCTCACCCTACGACCGCGCCCTCGGCCACCCCTGCCCGGCGAAACCGCCGATCCCGGGCGGGTTCTCTGTAGGAACCACACAAAGGCGAAGGGCAAGAGTGCCGTCAAACCCCCTCGAACGGCCCGCCACTTTGTACGAGGCCGGAAACCCTCCTGATCTCCGTCCCGACACCCCTAAATCCGGTGGGCAGGCGCCCTGTCGACCACGCGGGCCAGCCCGCCGATGCAGGCGGCGTCGTACTCGGAGCCGCCCGCCAGGCGCAGCCTTTCGAGTGCGGCACCGGCGCGGTCGCGGTCGGTGGAGCCGCCGACGAGGTCGTCATAGGCGTTGGCCACCTTGATGATGCGGCTCGACAGCGGCGGGTCCTCGTCGATCGGGTCGCACTGGCGGCGCACCACGTCGGCCACGCGGTCCAGCACGCCGGTCTGCCTGATGACCTCCGCGCCCAGCTCGGCGATCCGCCTGGCCTGCTCGGGATCGGTCAGCACGGTCGCGCCGCCCGGGATCGGGTCGCGCAGGGACAGCTGGCCGATGTCGTGCATCAGCGCCGCGTACTCCAGCTCCAGGAGTTCCGGCTCGGACATGCCCAGTTCGCGGCCGATCGCCACCGACAGGCGGCTCACCCTGCGGGAGTGGCCGGGCTCGACGTAGCCGCCCACCTCGGTCACCCGCGACAGCGCGCGTACCGTCTGCAGGTACGTGGCGCGGATGCCGGCGTACTTGCGGAAGGCGACCTGCGTGACCAGCAGGGGCGCGGCGAAGACCACCAGCGCCACCAGGTCCATGCTGTGGGAGGCCAGCGCGAGCAGCACGCCGGAGGCCGCGACCGCCGCGCCCAGCGGGAAGGCGGTGCGGACCTCGTCGCTGACCGCCACCTTGAACGCGGTGCGCACCTGCTCGGCGCGGAGCATCGCGGCGATCAGCACGTCGATGCCGAGCGTGAGCGCGATCAGCGTGACCATCACCGTCAGCGCGGGCCACCAGGTGCCGCGATCGCCCAGCGTCAGCTCGTGCAGGGTGCCGGCCAGCGGGCGGAAGGCGAAGGCCAGCAGCGCGCCGGTCAGCAGCCGCCTGGCCATCGCGTCCAGGCGCGGCGGGCGGCCCACCGCCAGATGCGGCAGCGCGCCGGCCATCATGCCGACCGCGATCACCGCCACCACCTGCAGCGCCGAGTGGCGCAGCGGGTTGGTGGCCAGGTCGAGCAGGAGTGTGTAGCCGAGCGCGGCGGCGGCGCCGATCGGGGCCACCTCCCTGTTGCCCGGCATGGTCAGCCGGGCCAGCTCGCCGACCGCGATCAGCGCGCCGAAGCCGATGGCCACCTCCGGACGGTCGAGCCCGACCGCCGCGGTGTGGGCCACCCCCGCCACGGCCACCAGCCCGGCGGCGCAGATCAGCAGCAGCTGCCCGGAGTCCAGGCCCTGAAAAGCGCGTTTCATTGGCCCGTCACTACTTGGATCGGCATGGTCGGATCGTCGTGGTCCTTGATCGTGGCGGCGTCCTCGGGCGGCGGCTCCACCCGGCGCTGCGGCTGCCACGGGTTGCGTTCCAGCGCCTTGATGAACGCCGCCACCATGACCGGATCGAACTGGGTGCCCGCGCCCCGCTCCAGCTCGTCCACCGCCACCTCGACCGGGCGCGCGCCCCGGTAGGAGCGGTCGGAGGTCATCGAGTCGAACGCGTCGGCCACCGCGATGACCCGGGCGAACTCCGGGATCTCCGGCCCGGCCAGCCCCATCGGGTAGCCCTTGCCGTCATGGCGCTCGTGGTGGTGCATGATCCCGGCGAAGGCCTCGTCGAGGAAGTCGATGCCGCGCACGATCTCCAGGCCCCGCATCGGGTGCAGCTGGATCGCGGCGAACTCCTCCTCGGTCAGCGGGCCCTCCTTCTGCAGCACCTTCGTGGGCACGCCCAGCTTGCCGACGTCGTGGAGCATGCCGGCGTAGCGGATGGCCCGCAGCCGGTCCATGCCCATGCCGATCTCCTGCGCGATCATGGTGGAGGCGAGCGAGACGCGCGTGCAGTGGCCGCGGGTGTAGTAGTCCTTCGTCTCGACCGCCTGGCACAGCGCGGCCATCGTGGCGTCGTAGGAGCGCTGCTGCGCGTGGTACTGGCCGAAGGCCCACCTGGCCACGAACAGCGGCAGCAGCACCAGCACCGCGGAGATCGACTGGATCGTCGCCCACAGCCCCGCCACCAGCAGGCCGAACGTGCCGTAGCCGAGATAGGTCAGCAGGAACTGCACCATGCCCCGCATCGGCACCTCGCCCGCGCTCACCTGCGTGGCCAGCGAGATCATCGTGAGCGTCAGCACGATGTTGAGCGGCACGAAGACGGCCGTGGCCGCCGCGTAGGGGCCGATCAGGTCGTCGAACGCGTTGACCTGCGGGACCCCGGAGACTCCGCCTAACTGCTGGTAGACCCAGCCGGCCGCGTATCCGCACAGGGCGAACTGGGCGCCGTTGAACAGCCGCTTGATCAGCGGCAGGCCGGGCCGTACGCTCAGGACCGCCGTGAGGCCGACCAGCGCGGCGCCCTCCATTCCGATGAGCACCACCGCGGCCAGCGCGGCCGAGAAGCTCACCGACACGGCGAACTGCTCCACGTTGAGCAGCGTCGGCATCGACTCGCACACCAGGAACAGCAGCGCGAGCACGAGCAGGATGCCGAGGCTCTCCGAGGGGACCAGCTGCCCCTTGGTGATCAGGCTGTGGGCGAACAGCGCGGTCGCCGCGCCGATCACGGCGAACAGATAGACCTTCGCAGGCCACGAGAGATCACGCATTGCGGCTCCCCTTTGGAGCTCAGGTCCAGGAGACTCCGGGCGGGAGGGCGCCACCGCCCCCGCCGGTCGCCAAGAGGAGAACCACCGGTGTGATCAGCACGAGCGCCGTGATCAGCCGGGCGGTCGAAACCTTCAACATCCACTTCCTCCACGTCGAATTCTGTGATTCACGCTACAGAAGTTGACGTGCTGAAACGGGTGGAGTCGAGAATCGCAAGCAAAGCGTAATCAAGCCACTACCTGCGGCAACTCCGCCTCCACTCGACCGTGGCACGCAGGCCACTGGCCAGGTCACTCGCGGGCTGCCAGGAGAGCCCGTCGTAGGCGGGCACCGGGTCGACGGCCATGGCCGGCAGGTCGCCCGGCCTGGGTTGCGCGAAGCCCGGCTTGTCCTGGGCGCCCACCGCGTCGGCGATGAGCGAGTGCAGGCGGCGGTCCGTGGTCTGGATGCCGGTGCCCAGATTGAAGCGGCACGCGTTGCCCTCGGCGCCGCACGCGCGTACGAAGCCGTCGACCACGTCGTCCACGAAGACGTAGTCGCGGGTCTGCGTGCCGTCGCCGTAGAGGACCGTGGGCACGCCGTTGAGCAGGGCGTCGGTGAAGATGGCGACGACGCCGGCCTCGCCGTCGGGGGACTGGCGCGGGCCGTAGACGTTGGAGAGGACGAGCGTGGTGTACTCCAGGCCGTACAGGGCGTGGAAGGTCGACAGATACGTCTCGGCGCTGAGCTTCGATGCCGCGTACGGCGAGCGGGGGTCGGCCGGGGCGTCGGCGGGAACCGGGATCGCGGGCGGCCGGCCGTACACCGCGACAGAGGAGGCGAACACCACCTTGCGGCTGCCACCCTCGCGCGCGGCGGCCAGCACCGACGCGGTGCCCTCGACGTTGACCCGCGCGTCGTGCACCGGGTCGGCCACGCTCCTGCGGACGCTGATCTGCGCGGCCAGGTGACAGATCACCTCGGGCTTCCACTCGGCGCCCAGCGCGATCATCGCGGGGTCGCGGATGTCCAGCTCGCACAGCCGGAAGCGCTCATGCGTCAGGGCGCCGGCCAGGTTGGCGCGAGCGCCGGAGGAGAAGTCGTCCACGGCGACCACGTCGTGGCCGTCGCCCAGCAGGCGGTCGACGAGATTCGACCCGATGAAACCGGCTCCTCCGGTGACCACCACGCGCATGGGGAAGATCTTAGTCGGACAGCTCCGCCCGGACCTGCTCGATACGGCCGAGCACCTTGGACCTGAGATCGGCCGGCACCGGATCACAACCGCAGTGCTTGGCCACGAGCTGCTTCACGACCTTGTCGAGGTCGTACTCCTTGAGGCACGGGTCGCACTCGTCGAGATGCACCCGGATGTCGACGCAGTCACCCTCTCCGAGCTCTCCGTCGATGTAGGCGTAGACCTTGTCCAGCACTTCACGACAGTCGGTGTCATGCGGGTTGCCACAGCTCATTTCGACCCCTCCGCAGGGACAAGGCCACGGTCGCGAGCATAGTCCTCGAGCAGGCTCCGCAACTGCCTGCGGCCGCGGTGCAGCCGGGACATCACGGTGCCGATCGGGGTGCCCATGATGTCGGCGATCTCCTTGTAGGGGAACCCCTCGACGTCGGCGAGGTAGACCGCGATCCTGAACTCCTCGGGCAGCGCCGCGAGCGCCTGCTTGATGTCGCCGTCGGGCAGGTGCTCAAGCGCCTCCACCTCGGCGGACTTCAGGCCGGACGAGGTGTGGGACTCGGCGCGCGCGAGCTGCCAGTCCTCGATCTCCTCGGTGCCCGACTGCTTCGGCTCCCGCTGCTTCTTGCGGTAGCTGTTGATGAAGGTGTTGGTCAGGATCCGGTAGAGCCACGCCTTGAGGTTCGTGCCCTCCTGGAACTGATGGAACGAGGCGAACGCCTTGGCGAAGGTCTCCTGAAGCAGGTCCTCCGCATCCGCCGGGTTCCGGGTCATCCGGAGCGCGGCGGAGTAGAGCTGCTCGAGGTACGGCATGACGTCGCGCTCGAACCGTTCACTGCGCTGCTCCAGAGTCTCCGCGCCTGTCGCGGGCACCGGACCCACCCCCCTAAGATCACCGGTGGCCGGCTGTGGCGGTACACCGTACTCAGGGGAGAATACCTGCTTGGCACCAAGTCGCCGGTCACTGGGGCCGGGTGACGGTATCTGTGGACGACCTGCAACTGCGAGCATGCTCGACTCAACCCACCCGCGCCCGCGTCTGTTCCCGCAAGATAGAAGGTGACGAACAACCCGGTGCGGGGAAAATGAATACGTACCGGTTGGTAGCCATTGTCCCGGAACCCAGGAGTCGCGTGTGCTGCCCATTCCGGCCGAGGAACTGAACGGCTCGGGGACCCTCGGGCCGTACTGGACGTTCTATCGCGCGGTCGTCGCCGAACAGCTGAGCAGGTGGCTTCCCGGCCAGCCCTCGGTGATCCTCGACCTGTCCGGCGGGCGCGGACGCTGGTCCGGCCAGGCCGCGCGCGCCGGCCACAAGGTGATCGAGGTCGTCGACTTCCGCAGAACCGCCGACCAGGCCAGGTTGCGCGACGTCAGAGTCCGCCAGGTGCGCTCGGACGACCTGTCCTTCCTGCCCGACGAGAGCGTGGACGCGGTGCTCGCCGAGGAGCGGGCCATGTCGGTGGAGCTCATGGCCGAGTCGGCGATGTCCGACGTGGCCCGCGTGCTGCGCCCCGGCGGGCGCGCGCTGCTGTGCGTCGACTCGCTGGTGCTGGGCATGGCGATCCTGGCCGAGCAGGGCCAGTGGCAGCACCTGCGCCAGACGGGCGAGGTCATGCTCGTACCCTGGCCCGACGGCGGCATCACCCGCTGCTTCAGCAGCGGTCAGCTGCGCGAGCTGCTGATGGGCGCGGGCCTGGAGGTCGAGTGGGTACGGCCGCGCACCGTCCTGTCCCCCTCGACCGTCGACCACGTGCTCGGCTCCGACTCCCGGTCACTGGCCTGGCTGGTGCGTACCGAACTGGAGGCGCACCCCGACGACGACGACACCGTCGGCATCCACCTCGTGGCCAGCGCCCGCAAGTCCTAGCGGCGCCGCTCCTGCTTCGACTGGCACTGCACGCAGCGGGCGGCCTCTGGGCGGGCCTCCAGGCGTCCTTCGGGGACCGGTTTGCCGCAGTCGACGCATGCGCCGTAGACGCCGTCGTCGATGCGCCTGAGCGCGTTCACGACGGCGCGGCGCTGCGCGACGGCCACGTCGAGCATGGCCTGGGCGCGGTCGGCCTCGGTGAGATCGGACCCGGCGTCGGCCGCCGAACGCTCACGCACGGCGACGGGCTCGCCCGTCAGGACCCTTATGGAGCGGTCGAGCTCGGCGAGCATGCTGTCCAGGCGTTCACGAGCGGTCGTGTGGTCCACGAATCCGCACCTCCGGGCCGGTGAGGGGAGCCTGGCGAGACTCCCCGGTGGTCCCGCCCTGCGCAAATAGGGGGTGAATGTGGCGGTGACACCGAGTGAACGGTCGCATCGCTTTTCCACCGGATGCCCATTTGGCGAGGTTCTTACACCTTCTAGAAAAGTCCGCTTTCTCCTGGGTCAGGCAGGGGTTTGATGAGGTCGGGCCCGTTGTTCCGGACATTGTTCACATCTGTGGACACGGGGTGCGCAACCAGCCGGCCCGACTGCGCCGGAATCAACAGCCCCTGGGCCGCCGAGGTGTCGGTGAGCTTCGGGTCGAGCCACTCCGCCCACCGCTCCCGCTCGATCATCATCGGCATCCGGTCGTGGATGTGGCCGAGGTCGTCCTCGGCGTCCGTCGTGATGACCGTGCAGGTGACGAGCCACTTCAGCGGATCGTCGTCCGCGCGGGTCTTGTCCTTCCAGAACTCGTACAGCCCGGCCATCGCCAGCACCCCGCCGTCCTCGGGATGGATGAAGTAGGGCTGCTTCTTCTTTTTGTCGCCCTCTACCGGCATCCACTCGAAGTACCCGTCGGCCGGGATCAGGCAGCGGCGCTTGGCGAACGCCTGCTTGTAGGCCGGCTTCTCGGCCAGCGTCTCGGCCCGCGCGTTGATCATCCGGGAACCCACCGAGGGATCCTTCGCCCATACGGGCACCAGCCCCCACTTGACCACCCGCAACTGCCTGACCGCGCGCTCGGCCTCCTCGGGCACGCGGCTCAGGACCGCGTAGACCTGCTTGGTGGGGGCCACGTTGTAGTCGGGGCTCAGCTCCTTGTCGGGCTCGGCGTCGAGCTCGACCTGGAACTCCTCCAGCAGCTCGTGCTTCTTCCGCGCCGAGGCGTATCTACCGCACATGGCACCACCCTGCCACGTTGACACCTCACCTCATAACGCCCCACTCCCACCTCCCCGCCTTCGCCCTCGCCCTCGCCCCCGCCTTCGCCCTCGGAGCGTCCCTTGGCCCCACCTCCCGCGTGTTCCCCATGCCCGGTCGCCTGTGCCCCAGGGCTCCGGTGCTCTATGTCTCCCTGTTTCGTGCCCCGTGCCTCGTGCCCCGCGTGTCCGTTCTCCGGTCGCCTTGTGCCCCAGGGCTCCCGCGCTCTGCGTCTCCCTGTTCCGTGCCTGTGCCCCGCGTGTCCGCGCCCCACATGTCCGCGGCCCCACATGTCCGCGGCCCCGCGTGTCCGCGCCCCGTGGCCCGTGCTCCGCGTGTCCTGGGTCGTTGGGTCCTTGGGTTCCTGGGGCTCTGGCTGTAGGTGGTTGTCCACAGGCTCTCTCGGTGTTCGCGCCTCCATCCACAGGCTGCGGCCTGCCGTACCGGCTGCCAGTAGTCTTTGACCATGCCCGCTCAGCACTGGCCAGCCCCGGTCGCGACCGCTCCCGTCGCGGCCACCGTCGCCCTGCCCGGCTCCAAGTCGGTGACCAACCGCGCGCTCCTGCTGGCCGCGCTCGCCGACGGTCCAGGCCTGGTCCGCCAGGCACTGCGCAGCCGCGACGCCGACCTCATGGTCGCGGCCCTGCGCGCGCTCGGAGCGGGCTTCGAGGCGGTGTCAGAAACCCCGGCGGGCATCGACTGGCGCGTGACCCCCGGCCCCATCACCGGCGGCTCGAGCATCGACGTCGGCCTGGCGGGCACGGTGATGCGGTTCGTACCCCCGATGGCGGCGCTGGCCGACGGCGAGGTGCGCTTCGACGGTGACGCACACGCCCGTAAGCGCCCGATGGGCCCGATCCTCGACGCACTGCGCGCCCTGGGTGCGACGATCGACAACGACGCGCTGCCGTTCACCATCCGGGGCCCGCTGAGCGGCGGCGAGGTGACGATAGACGCGTCGGGTTCATCCCAGTTCGTCTCAGGGCTGCTGCTGGCGGCGGCCCGCTTCGAAAAGGGCGTAACTATCAGGCACGCCGGTCCGCCGGTTCCCTCACAGCCCCACATCCTCATGACGGTCCAGATGCTCAGGGCGGCGGGGGTGAACGTCGACGACACAGAACCCGACGTCTGGCGAGTCGCCCCGGGCCCGATCGCGGCACGGGAGACGACGGTCGAGCCCGACCTGTCCAACGCGGCGCCGTTCCTGGCCGCCGCCATGGTCGCGGGCGGCTCGGTCACCATCCCCGACTGGCCGCTGAACACCACCCAGCCGGGCGACGTCCTGCGCGACCTGCTCACCCGGATGGGCGCCACCATCGAACTGACGCCAACCGGCGAAGGCGTGGCCAGCCTCACCCTCACCAGCACGGGCACCGCCCTCGGCACCGGAGTCGGAGTTGGGATTGGCGAGACCCGTTCTGGCGAGACCCGTGTTGGCGGGACCGGCGCAGGCGGGACCGGCGCAGGCGGGACCGGCGCAGGCGGGACCGGCGGCGAACAGACCGGCATCAGAGGGGCCGTCGGCGAAGGGACCGGCATCAGAGGGGTCGGCGGAGGAGACGCTGCCGCCAGAGGGGCTGGTGGCGAAGGGGCCGGGACGGGCGGGACTGGCGGCGGGCAGATCATCGGTATTGACGCCGACCTGCGCGACGTGTCCGAGCTGACGCCCACGATCGCCGCGCTGGCCGCCCTGGCCACCACGCCGAGCAGGCTGCGCGGCATCGCCCACATCCGCGGCCACGAGACCGATCGCATCGAGGCACTCGTCACCGAGATCAACCGCCTGGGCGGCGACGCGGAGGAGACCGACGACGGCCTGATCGTACGGCCGCGCGCGCTCCACGGCGGCGTCTTCCACAGCTACGCCGACCACCGCATGGCCACCGCCGGAGCGGTCATCGGGCTGGCGGTGCCCGGGATCGAAGTGGAGAACATCGCGACAACGGGTAAGACCCTGCCGGAGTTCACCCGCATGTGGGGGGAGATGCTGGGGGGAGTAGACCGCTGAAGCGGCGGGAATACGACGAGGACGACGTCAGGGTCAGGCCGGGTAAGGGTTCACGGCCGAGGACCCGGATTCGTCCTGCCCACGAGGACGCCGTCGAGGGCTTCGTGGTCGCCGTCGACCGGGGCCGCTACACGACGCTGGTGGAGGCGGCGCCCGCCGCGTCCGGGGGGCGGGGCCGTAAGAAGGCCAAGCCCGTTCGCCGTCTGGTGGTCGCGATGAAGGCGCGCGAGCTCGGGCGTAAGGGCATCGTCGTGGGTGACCGGGTGGCGATCGTAGGTGACGTCTCCGGCGAACCCGACACCCTTGCCCGCATCGTCCGCGTCGAACCCCGCACCTCGATGCTGCGCCGTTCCGCCGACGACACCGATGACACCGACGGCATCGAGCGCCCGGTCGTGGCCAACGCCGACCAGCTGGTCATCGTGACCGCCCTGGCCGAGCCGCCGCCCCGGCCGCGCATGATCGACCGCATCCTGGTGGCGGCCTTCGACGCCGACATCGAGCCCCTGCTGTGCCTGACCAAGTCGGATCTGGCGCCGCCGGACGAACTGCTCTCCCTGTACGAACCGCTCGGCGTTCCCCACGTCGTCGTCCACAAGGGCGGCTCACTGGAGGAACTGCGCGACCACCTGACCGGTCGGGTCAGCGTGCTGGTGGGCCATTCGGGCGTGGGCAAGTCCACCCTGGTCAACGTCCTGGTACCGGACGCGAACCGGGCAGTCTCCCACGTGAACGCGGTGACCGGCCGCGGCCGCCACACCTCCACCTCCGCCGTGGCACTGGAACTGCCCGAGGGCGGCTGGATCATCGACACGCCCGGCGTACGCAGCTTCGGCCTGGCCCACATCTCGGTGGAAACCGTGCTGGCCGCCTTCCCCGACCTCATCGAGGTCACCGTCAACTGCCCCAAGGGCTGCACCCACCGCGGCCCCGACTGCGCACTCGACGCCTGGGTCGCCGACGGTCACGCCGACCCGGCCCGCCTCGACAGCCTCCGCCGCCTCCTCGCCACCCGCGACCCCGAACCCTCCACCGAGTAACTCCCCCTCGCGCAAAGACGACCAAGGACGCGAACCAGCACTGCCCAGGGCGTGGGGCCGTGACAGCCGGGTGGAGCGGGCAAGGGCCGGGACACCCAGCGGGCCCGGAGCGGGCAAGGACGTGATGCCGTGGCAGCCGAGCTGTTCAAGGGCGTGGGTGGGGTGTCGGTCGGGCGGCGAGGGCGATACGGGCGGCGTGCGGTGTAGACCGGGGGCTCAAGCGGTCAGGGGTCAGGGATCGTGGGTGTTGGCGGGTCGTGGGTGGGGTGTCGGTCGGCCGGCGAGGGCGATACGGGCGGCGTGCGGTGTAGACCGGGGGCTCGGGCGGTCAGGGGTCAGGGATCGTGGGGGTTGGCGGGTCGTGCGTGGGATGTGCGTGGGTCGTGAGGGGTGGGTGGAAGGGTTCTCGGCATGAGAGCACTGATTTTCAATCCGGAACTGTCCATCGCCACCGTGCCCGAGCCTGTGCCCACCGCGTCTCAGGTGCTCATCCGGGTGTCGGCGGTGTCGCTCAACTTCGGTGAGGTGGCCTATCACGATCCTCGGTCGCGGCGGGTGCCCGGGTGGGATGCCTCGGGTGTGGTTGTGCGGGCGGCCGCTGACGGGTCGGGGCCGTCCGTCGGCACTCGGGTGGTGAGCTTTGGGTGGTCGGGGGCCTGGGCGGAGCTGCGGGCCGTGGACACCGCTGAGCTCGCGGTGGTTCCCGACTCTGTGGATCTGGGGGTGGCTGCGGCGTTGCCGGTGGCGGGGGTGACAGCCGTGCAGGCCGTGCGGCGGCTTGGCCCGATCGCCGGTCGGCGGGTGCTGGTTACCGGGGCGTCGGGCGGGGTGGGGCGCTTCGCCGTACAACTTGCCGCTCGTGAGGGTGCGCGGGTGATCGCGTCGGCGAGCAGCCCGGCCCGTGCGGAGGGCCTGCGCGCGCTGGGCGCCGCCGAGATCGTCAGCGACCCCACAGACCTGACCGAGCGCGTGTACGGCGTGCTGGACACCGTGGGCGGCCGGCAGCTGGCCGAGGCGTTCTACCGGCTGGAGGACGACGGCGTCGTCCAGGCCATCGGCCGGGCCGCGAAGCAACCGACGCTGATCGACTTCGAACGGGCGGGCTCCGCCTCGGCACGCGGCCGGATCGAGAACTTCAACGTGAGCGCGCCCTTCGGCCCGGACCTCGCCCACCTCCTCGCGCTCCTGGATCAGGGCGAGCTGGAGGTCGAGATCGGCTGGCGCGGCCCGTGGGGCCAGGCCACCGTCGCGGCCAACGCCCTGCTGTCCCGCGAAGTCAGGGGAAAGGCCGTCCTCACCCTCCCGTGATCACCGCAAACCACCGTTCGGCCCGCGGCACCCATCGAACGAGCCACGCGATCACCCAGCCCCGCGACGAGCACTGCGGCCGCACGAAGAGCCCATCGCATAGGTGGCGCTCCCGGGACGGCTCGTCCGGCTGGTGCCCCGGACCCCGGCGTCCTGGCTGCGACAAGAGCCCGGCTGATGCCTCGGACCCCGGCGCCCAGCGACCTGGCGTGACAAGAGCCCAGCGGCTGAGCCAGGTGGAAGGGATGGCGGCCGTGGGGGCAGCGGAACGGCGAAGGACGGAGCCAGCGGGCAGCGCAAGGGGTGACGGTTGGAACTGGCGGAGCAGCGCATGGCGGAGGTTGGAGCCGGCGGGACTCAGGGGTTGCCGGAAGGTGGGTCAGCGGTTGGGGCGGAGGGTCCAGGAGACGGTCATCTCGCTGACCAGGACGCCCTCGGTGTTCTTGAGCTCCACCGCCACCTCGAACTCCGGCCGCTCCCCCACGTCCAGCCGCCCCACCACCTCGTCCCGCTCGACCTGAAGCCGCGCCTCGGCGGTCACCTCGCCCATGGCCAGCTTCCGGTAGCGAATGGTCGCCCCGGTCGCCAGCGGCACCGCGCGCGACAACTGGTCGCCCAGCGCCGACAGCATGGCCGCCCCGGACGCCGACTCCGCCAGCGTGAACAGGGCTCCGGCATGCGGTCCCGCCACATGGTTGTGGAGGTCGGCACGGTCCGGCAGGCGGCACAGGGCGTACCCGTCGCTCACCTTGTCGAAGACGACCCCGAGGGTGTTCGCGAACGGGACGGTCTGGAGCATGAAAGCGCCCACATCAAAAGCCATGCCGCAATGCTACTCACCAGTAACACATGAAGCCACGTCCAGAGTTGCGGCAAATGGTGGGGAATGTCAGTAAGAAAGGGGGAATCGGCCTCTGATGCGGCGTGTGCCCGGCACGGTAGCGTGGCTCATCGTGACGGGTTACAACGACGATCTACGCCTCGCGCACGTCATGGCGGACGCCGCCGATGACATGACCCTGCGGCGGTTCAAGGCGGTCGATCTCAAGGTCGACACCAAGCCGGACCTCACGCCGGTCAGCGACGCCGACCGGGCGGTGGAGGAGGCGATCCGCGGCACGTTGCGGCGGGCCCGTCCGCGCGACGCCGTGGTGGGCGAGGAGTTCGGGCGGACCGGCTGGGGCGCCCGGTCGTGGATCATCGATCCGATCGACGGGACCAAGAACTACGTGCGCGGCGTGCCCGTCTGGGCCACGCTCATCGCGCTCATGGACCACGGCGAGGTCGTCGTCGGGCTCGTCTCGGCGCCCGCGCTTGGCCGGCGCTGGTGGGCGGCCAAGGACGGCGGCGCGTGGACCGGCAAGAGCCTCACCAAGGCCAGCCGCATGCGGGTCTCGGCGGTGACCGATCTGGGCGACGCCTCGTTCTCCTACTCCAGCTTCGGCGGCTGGGAGAAGCAGGGCAAGCTCAACAACTTCCTGGATCTGAACCGCGCCTGCTGGCGTACCAGGGCGTATGGCGACTTCTGGTCACACATGATGGTCGCCGAGGGCGCCGTCGACCTGTCGGCCGAGCCGGAGCTGTCGCCGTGGGACATGGCGGCGCTCACGGTGATCGTCGAGGAGGCCGGCGGGCGGTGGAGCGACGTCGCCGGCGCGCCCAGCCTCGAAGGCGGCAGCCTCGTGTGTACGAATGGCGCGCTCCACGACGCGGTCCTGAACCACCTCAACGCCTGATCAGCCCAGAAGCCGCCCCACAGCGCGCATCAGCTGTCCCCGGTAGCTCTCGCCAAAAAGCACGACATGCACCAGCAGCGGATGCAACTGGTGCAGGGGCACCCGTTCCCGCCATCCGTCCGCGAGCGGGTGCTCCTCCTGATAAGCCCCAAGAATCCGGTCCAGGTACGGCACGCCGAACAAAGCCAGCATGGCCAGATCGCTCTCCCGATGCCCGCCATGCGCCGCCGGGTCGATGAGCACCCCGGTCCCGCCGGACCACAGCAGGTTCCCGCTCCACAGGTCGCCGTGGATCCGCGCCGGCGGCTCCACCGGCCCTGAAATTTCCGGGAAGATCGCCACAGCCCGCTCAAGCCGGTCTCTGTCCCCGGCGGTCAACGCCGCGGCCTGCCGTACAAAGGGAAGAACGCGGCGCGCGGCATAGAAGGCGGGCCAGTCGGGCGCGGGCGAGTTGTCCATCGGGAGCTCGGCGATGAACCCCGGCCACGGCGCGCCGAAGGCGTCGGCCCCGGCGCGGTGCATCCGCGCGAGCCCCCGCCCGAAACGCTCGGCCGCGGCCGGAGTGGGCGGCTCGGTCGGCACCCAGGACAGCACGAGCCGGTCCGCGCCCGCCTCGATCACCTCGGGCACGTTCATCACCTCGCCCAGCCACCGCAGTCCGGCCGCCTCGGAAGTGAACAAAGGGGAAACAACTCCGGACTTGGCGAAGACCTCGCGCCCGTCAGCCAGGAAACCCCGCTCCAGCCGCCATCCGTGCGAGGAGCCGAGCCGCTCGACCACTCTCACCGGAGCTCGTCGGCCAAGTGCTTGGCAAGACCCTCCGAAGCCGCCTTGACCTGCCGCAACACCTCGTCGAAGCCATCCTGACCGCCGTAATAGGGGTCGGGCACCTCCGCCTCCGCCGGCGCGGACGGATCGAACGAACGGAACAACCTGACCTCCTGCCCTGCGGGCGCGAGCCGCCTGAGCGCCCGCAGGTTGGCCGTGTCCATGGCCAGCACCAGGTCGTAACGGCTGAACCAATCCCCGGTGAACTGCCTGGCCCGATGGGCGGAGCCGTCGTAACCGCGCTCGGCCAGCGTCTGCGCGGCCCGCTGGTCCATGGGCCCGCCGACGTGCCAGTCACCGGTTCCCGCGCTGTCCACCACCACCTCGGCCAGCCCGTGCTCGGCCAGCGTGGCCCGCAGGACCACCTCGGCCATGGGCGAGCGACAGATGTTTCCCATGCACACCAGGCATACGCGGTAGGTCATGGGGTCAAGCATGCCGCTTGAGGAGCTATTCACACGAGGCGAGGCACGACTTCCGTCGCCGGTCACGACTCGTTTCATTTCCGTTCACTTTCCCCAAGTTTTATCGGTCACGTAGCAAGCAAGGATCTCCATACGAGAAGGACACAAACCGTGACCAGTGGACAGCGCCGCCTCAGCGCGGTGGCGACGGCCGCCTTCGTCGTTTCCCTCGCGGCGGCCTGTGGCGGCGGCGGTAACAGTGCGGCCACCAGCCCCGAGGCCTCCGCCCCCTCTTCGGCAGGCGCCTCCGAGCCCCCCGCGGGCCTGAGCGGCGAGATCAAGATCGACGGTTCCAGCACCGTCGCCCCGCTCATCTCGGTTGCGAGCGAGGCCTTCGGCGAGGAGCAGCCGCAGGTCAAGGTTCCGGTCGGCACCTCGGGCACCGGTGGCGGCTTCGAGAAGTTCTGCGCCGGCGAGACCGACATCTCCAACGCCTCCCGCCCGATCAAGGACGAGGAGAAGACCCTCTGCGACGGCAAGGGCATCAAGTTCACCGAACTGACGGTGGCCACCGACGCCCTGACCGTCGTGGTGCCCAAGGAGAACACCTGGGCCAAGTGCCTGACCACGGCGCAGCTCAAGAAGATGTGGGAGCCCGCCGCCGAGGGCAAGGTCAAGACCTGGAAGGACGTCGACGCCAAGTTCCCCGCGGAGGCCCTGAAGCTCTACGGCCCGGGCGCCGACTCCGGCACGTTCGACTACTTCACCGACGAGATCAACGGTGAGGAGGGCGCGAGCCGCAAGGACTACAGCCCCTCCGAGAACGACAACGACATCGTCAACGGCGTCGCCGGCGCCAAGGGTGGCCTGGGCTACTTCGGGTTCACCTACTACGAAGAGAACATGGACAAGCTGACCGCCGTGGAGATCGACTCCGGCAGCGGCTGCGTCGCCCCCAGCGTGGAGGCCGCCCAGGGTGGCAAGTACACCCCGCTGGCTCGCTCGCTGTTCGTCTACCCGTCGACCGCGGCCGTGAAGCGGCCTGAGGTCGCCGCCTTCCTCGACTACCTGAGCGCCAACATCGGCTCGCTGGCCAAGGAGGCGAAGTTCATCCCGCTCAACGCCGAGCAGGAGGCCAAGCTCAAGAGTGACATCACGGCGCTGAAGGCGGGCTGATGGCTGCACAGCACCGGGCGACCGCACCGGGGACCGGAAGGTCCCTGGCGCGGTCGCGCCCGCGTTACGGAGAGGCGATCGTCAAGGCGCTGCTTCTGGCGGCGGCGCTGGTCTCCATCGCGACCACGATCGGCATCATCTACTCGCTCGTCGAGCCGACGATCGAGTTCTTCGGAGAGGTCAGCCTCGCCCAGTTCTTCGGCTCGACCAACTGGGGCCCGCTGATCAAGCCGGCCACGTTCGGCGTCTGGCCGATCGTCGTGGCCACGCTGGAGATCACGCTGATCGCCGTCATCGTGGCGGTGCCGCTGGGCCTGGCCGCGGCGATCTACCTCTCGGAGTACGCCAAGCCGGGCGTCCGCAAGTTCTTCAAGCCGGTCCTGGAGATCCTGGCCGGTGTGCCGACCGTCGTCTTCGGCTACTTCGCGCTGTCCTTCCTCACTCCGCTGCTGAAGGACGTCTTTCCCTTCCTGAACCTTGAGGCGAAGAACGCGCTCTCTGCCGGCCTGCTCGTCGGCATCATGATCATCCCGATCGTCGCCTCCCTCGCCGAGGACTCGATGGCGGCGGTGCCGAACGGCCTGCGCGAGGGTTCCTTCGCGCTGGGCGCCTCGAAGATGCTGACCTCGGTCCGCGTCGTGGTGCCCGCGGCGTTCTCCGGCATCGTGGCCGCGATCATCCTGGCGATCTCCCGCGCCGCGGGCGAGACGATGATCGTGGCGGTCGCGGGCGGCTTCAAGTCGATCTTCACCTTCGACCCGACGAACGAGATGGCCACCATGGCGGCCTTCATCGCCCAGGCCGGCGCCGGTGACCTCTCGACCGGCTCGATCCCCTACAAGACGATCTTCGCCGTGGGTTCGCTGCTGTTCATCATCACCTTCGCGATGAACTGGTTCAGCGCCCGGATGGTGCAGAAGTACCGCGAGGTGTACGACTGATGGCAATCCTGTCCACACCTGCCTCGACCGTACGGCTGGCCAGCCAGGGCAGACCGCTCAAGGAACACCTGTTCCGGATCGCTCTGCTCGCCAGCCTGGCCATCGCCATGATCTTCCTGGTGGTCCTGCTCATCTACGTGGTGACGCAGGGCTGGCAGCGCCTCGACCTGAACCTCATCCAGAACTTCCCGTCGCTGCGGTCGGTCAACGCCGCGACGGCCGGCGTGCTGTCGGGCATCATGGGCACGCTGTGGGTGGTCGCGCTGACCGCGATCATGGCACTGCCCACCGGTGTGCTCGCCGCGGTCTACCTGGAGGAGTACGCCGACAAGACCAAGTGGTACAACCGGCTGATCGAGCTGAACATCGCCAACCTGGCGGCGGTCCCCTCGATCGTCTACGGCATCCTCGGTCTCGGCGTCATCTCCCGCGGCTTCGGTCTCGGCCCGAGCGTGATCACCGGTGCGATCACGCTGTCGCTCCTGGTGCTGCCCATCGTGATCATCGCCGCCCGCGAAGCGATCAAGGCGGTACCGCCGTCCATCCGCGAGGGTTCGCTGGCCCTCGGCGCCACGCAGTGGCAGACGATCTGGCGGCAGGTCCTGCCGGCTTCGGTGCCCGGCATCGCGACCGGTTCCATCCTGGCGCTGTCTCGCGCGATCGGCGAGGCGGCGCCGTTCCTGCTGCTCGGCGCGGCCACGCTGGTCCGCTTCAACCCTGACGGGCTGAGCAGCAGCTTCTCCGTTCTGCCGGTCCAGATCTACAACCTGATCACCAACTCTCGTCCCGAGGTCCAGGTCGTGGGCGCGGCGGCCATCGTGGTCCTGCTCGCGATCCTGCTGCTGATGAACTCAGCGGCCATCTGGCTCCGTAACCGCTACCAGAAGCGGTGGTAAGGAAGAAATGACCGAGATCATGCCGAACATCACCGTTCGCGGGCCGGAGGCCCCCCGGAACATCGAGGCCCTGGACCCGGTGTTCACCGTCTCGAATCTCAGCGTCTTCTACGGCGACTACGAGGCCGTCCGCGGAGTCGACCTGACCATCGGCAACCGCGAGATCACCGCCATGATCGGTCCGTCCGGCTGCGGCAAGTCCACGGTGCTGCGCTGCTTCAACCGGATGAACGACCTCATCCCCGGCGCCCGTGCCGCCGGTTCGATCATGTACCACGGCGAGGACCTCTACGGCGACCACGTCGACCCCATCGAGGTACGCCGCCGGATCGGCATGGTCTTCCAGAAGCCGAACCCCTTCCCCAAGTCGATCTACGACAACATCGCCTACGGCCCCCGCGTCAACGGCATGAAGGGCAAGATGGACGACCTGGTCGAGCAGGCGCTCACCCAGGCGGCCCTCTGGGACGAGGTCAAGGACAAGCTCAAGCAGAACGCCCTGTCCCTGTCCGGTGGCCAGCAGCAGCGACTGTGCATCGCCCGCGCGATCGCCGTCAGGCCCGAGGTCATCCTCATGGACGAGCCCTGCTCCGCCCTCGACCCGATCGCCACCACCAAGATCGAGGATCTGATGCAGGAGCTGTCGCGCGACTACACGATCGTGATCGTGACGCACAACATGCAGCAGGCCGCGCGCGTGTCCGACCGCACGGCGTTCTTCACCGCCGAAGTGGACGAGCAGAGCGTACGGCACGGCCGCCTGGTGGAGTTCGACGAGACCAGCCGAATCTTCACCAATCCCTCCGACAAGCGCACCGAGGACTACATCACCGGACGATTCGGCTGATGGCCCACCAGCAGACGGCATCCGAGGTGCACGGGGACACTCGTACGGCGCCCGTGCTGCTGGTGGCCGATCCCGACGAGAGCATCGTCCAGGAGCTGGCCACCGCGCTCGAACGCGAGGGCGTGACCGTCGCCGGAGTCGGCGACGGCGCGCAGGCGTTGCTCCAAGCCGGAGCTCTCAGGCCCGATGTGGTGCTGGTCTCGGCGACCCTGCCGGTCATCAGCGCCGTGGAGTTCGTGCGAGCAGTACGGCTGACGCGAGCCGTCCCCGTACTGCTCGGCGTCGGCGAAGGGCATGCCGAACAGGCGGTGCAGGCCCTGGCGGCCGGAGCGGCGGCCTGTGTGGCCCGGCCGTACCGGGTGCTGGAGTTGCTCCCGTTCGTGCAGGCCGCCTCGCCGGAGTCGCGCACGCTGCTGCGGGTGGGTGAGGTGGAGCTCGACGTACGCGCCTACCAGGTGCGGGTGAGCGGGCGAGCCGTACACCTGCCGCTGCGTGAGTTCGAGCTGCTGCACTACCTGATGCGCAACGCCGACCGCACGGTGACGCGCGAACAGATCATGCGGCACGTGTGGAACGCCACCGACGCCACGTCCACCAACACCATCGCCGTCCACGTCAAACGGCTGCGCGCGCGGCTCGGCGACGAGGACGACCAGCTCATCCAGACGGTCAGGGGTGTGGGCTATCGCCTGGTGACGCCTTGATTCCCTAGCACTTCCCGAATGAGCGCAGGATCCGGGTGACCACGCCTTCGACCATGGCGATGCCGTCGTCCACCTGCGGGCTGCCCTCGGTCAGGACCGCCACCGCGTACCTTCTGCCGATCAGGCCGACGCTGACCACGGCCCAGCGCTTGGTGGAGACCCGCTTGAGCCAGCCGTTCTTCAGCGCCGTGCGCTGACCCTCGCACGCGCCCGCGCTCACGCCCCAGTTCTGGCCGTCGATCACCGAGCCCATCAGCTTGAGCACTCGCTCGCGCTCCTTCTCCGGGAGTGGGCTCTTCTTCGACACCAGCGCGTTCATGAGCCTGACCTGGTCATCGGCCGAGGTCCTGGTGATGCCCCAGCAGTACAGGTCGAGGCAGTCGCCGGCCACGCCGCTCGTGTGCCGCAACCCGAACTTCCTGGCCGCCTTCGTGAAGCCGGCGGCGCCGCCGATGCGTGTCCAGAGCCGGTCGGCCGCGTGGTTGTCGCTGTGGCGGATCATGATGTCGGCGTCGTGGCGGGTGGCTTTGTCCAGCTTGCGCCACGGGGTCTTGCGGAGCAGGGCCATCAGGATGAGCGCCTTGGCGGTGCTGGCGGTGATGAGGCGCTCGCCCTTGTGGTAGCGGTAGAGGCGGCCGGTGGCCAAGTCCTTGACGGTGGCGGTGACCGGACCTGGACGGCCTGCCAGGTAGCGGTTCAGCCGCTTGGTGATCGCCTTGGGGTTGAGCGGGGGCGGCTTGGGCTCCTGCGCGTCCGTACCTTCCTTGGGCGGCGGCGTGGCCTGTATCGCCCGGGATCTATCCGGGGGCGGGGTGGCTTGCGGTTCCTGGGACCCGCCCGGCGGCGGCGTGGCCTGTATTGTCCAGGTTCCATCCGGGGGCGGGGTGGCCTGCGGTTCCCGGGACCCGCCCGGCTGTGTGGCCTGGGGTGCTTGGGTTCCGTCCGGTGGTGTGCCGCGATCCCCTTGGGTGGTTGGCCGGGTGGGGCCGATCAACGGGGCTGCTCTGGCCGCGTGTGATTGTCGGGTGGGTGGTCTTTGGTTGACGGGCGGCAGGCCGTACAGACTGGTGGGCAGGACGAGTGCGGAGGCCGCGAACACCCGCCACCACACGTATCCCGCCCTCCCCCGTGATTTGTCACGCATTATCGTGATAAATCACGGGGACTGCTAGACGTGGGTAAGTTTCGCGATCGAGTCGTCGTCGCAGGTGGCCCAGAACTCCCCGACCACGTCCTCCAGATGCCGCATGGACTCCGCCCGGAACAGGACATCCTGGTACTTCGTGATGTCGTACTCCGTCTGCCCCATGTCACGCAGATCGAGCGGCCGGATCTGCATCCCGCGGAACTCCTCGATCTCCCCATAGGACGACAGAATCCCCGCCCCGTAGGCGCGCAGTTCGTCCCGCTCCGCCATCACGCCGAACTCCATCGTGAACCAGAAGACCTTGGACACGAACTCCAGCGCCTCGTCCCCCTCGACCCGCCGCGCGGCATCCCCGGCCAGCCGGTAGAGCGCCGCGAACCGATCGTGCGCGAGCGCGTTGGCATGCCCGATCACCTCATGGATGACATCAGGCTCAGGCGTATAGAACGGCACAGAATGATGCCGAATGTACTGAGTGGAGTGGAACAGCCCATCAGCCAGCACCCCATAGAACTCCCGCAGCGGCACCAGCCCCGCCGCCGGCAGATACCGGAACCCGGTGAGCGGCTCCAGCAGCTCACTCACTTCCTCCAACTGCGGAATCCGCTCGTACGGCAGGCCGAGCCGAGCAGCTCCCTCCAGGTACTCCTCGGTGGCGTAGCGCTTGTGCTTGACGGCCAGTTCCCCCGCGACGAGCGCCCAGATGCCGTGCTCTTCCTCGGTGTACTCGGCGGCCGGAATCGGCATCCCCCGCCGATGGTTCACGGCCAGTCCCGCGATCGCGTTACGCCGCGCCCGGTAGACCGGATCGGCGAACCCCGGATGCGACCGCGATAGCTCGACCACGACCGAGCCATCCCCTTGCGTCTCGACCGGGGCGAAGTACTGTGCTTCCTCGAACATGTGCACATGACAGCAATTTCCTGATTCGCTGGCAAGAGCGAGCAGCTGGACTGCACGATCCGCCTCACACCGCCCGCCGTTATCGGTGAATACTAGTCATTCCGCACAGAGGGAGAGAGGAGCCACCCTTAGCCGAAACGTACAGCCCAACGCGAGATAGGCTCCCCTGTCATACAGGGACAGCCTCGTTCGCTGGTCGAATCGCACAGAGGTAGACGCATGGATGAACTGGACGCCCGCCTGCTGACGACCATGCGGGCACACCCCCGCATCGGCCTGACCGAACTGGCCCGCCTCCTGGGGGTGGCCAGAGGAACCGTCCAGGCCCGCGTGGAAAAGCTGACGACCCGCGGCGTGATCACCGACTTCGGCCCCACGGTCGAACCCGCCAGGGTCGGCTACCCGATCCTGGCGTTCGTGTGGCTCCAGATAGCCCAGGGCCGGCTGACCGAGTCCGTAGAGGCTCTACACGCGATTCCGGAGATCCTGGAGGTCCACGGCACCAGCGGCCAGCACGACCTGCTGTGCCGAGTGGTGGCGAAAAGCACCGAACACCTCCAGGAGGTCATCGCCACAGTCCTGGCCTCCCCCGCCGTCCAACGCACCGACTCCACGATCGCCCTCTCCACCCAGATCCCGTTCCGCATAGAGCCCCTCCTCCACACAGCAGCAACCCCATGACCCAAGAAGGGGCCACCCACCGAGGCGGCGAAGGTGCGGGGGTCCCGCAGTGGTTGGTGGCGGGGATGCGCGGGCACCGCAGCAGGCCACCCACGGCCCAACACGCCCGCACGCGTTCTCCCCATACCGGCGCTAGACAAGCGGCGAGACAGATCCGGGCGCCGTGCGCGTTGCGCCGGACCCGTCCGCGGGGGTGCTCGCCGTCGCGGCGCTGGATAAGCGTGGGGAGGGGCGACATGCGGGGGTGGGCGGCGTTGGGTGGGACGCGAGGTGGGTGGATGGGACGCGAGGTGGGTGAGTGGTTGGGTGGCGTGGGGTGAGCCCTCGCCGGGGCAGGGTGGTGAGCCCCGGCCGCCGAGGTCTGTGTGGTGGAGCCTCCCGTTCGGTCTCCCGCCGTCCCGGCGCTCGACAAGCGTGGGGAGAGCGGCATGGATGGGAGGCGCACGCGTGAGAGGGGGCAGGCCCGGGTAGGCCCGCAACGCAAAAAGGGGCTATCCCACAATCGGTGGGACAGCC